>NZ_JBIATQ010000001.1:59696-1191829 GCF_042891955.1 Streptomyces sp. NPDC001843
CTGACCGGCAAGGAGCTGCGTTCATGATTCCGCCCAGCACCGGCTTTCTCGGCCGGGGGTCCGGGGGATGCCCCCCGGGTAGGCACAGCCTGGAGCCGACCGGCAAGGAGCTGCGTTCATGACCATCGCGGGCACCTACACCCCCAAGCCCGGCGCCGCCCCTCTGCCCCGCATGATCGCGGCCCAGGCGGCGCTGGAGACCAGGATGCTGCTGCGCAACGGCGAGCAGCTGCTGCTGACGGTCGTGATCCCGACCCTGCTGCTGGTCCTCTTCAGCTCCGTCGACATCGTCGACACCGGCGCGGGCAAGGCCGTCGACTTCCTCGCCCCGGGCATCCTCGCACTCGCCGTGATGTCGACGGCGTTCACGGGGCAGGCGATCGCGACCGGCTTCGAGCGGCGCTACGGCGTACTCAAGCGGCTGGCCTCCTCCCCGCTGCCCCGCTGGGGTCTGATGGCCGCGAAGACGGCGTCCGTGCTGGTCACGGAGATCCTCCAGGTGATCCTGCTCACGGCGATCGCCTTCGCGCTGGGCTGGTCCCCGCGCGGCAACCCCGCCACCGTGCTGCTCCTGCTGGTCCTCGGCACGGCCGCCTTCTCCGGGCTGGGCCTGCTGATGGCGGGCACGCTGAAGGCGGAGGCCACGCTGGCGGCCGCCAACCTGGTCTTCCTGCTGCTGCTCGTCGGCGGCGGGGTGATCGTCCCGCTGGACAAGTACCCCTCCGGCGTCCGGGACGCGCTCGGGCTGCTGCCCGTCTCGGCGCTGTCCGACGGGCTGCGGGACGTGCTCCAGCACGGAGCCGGGGTGCCGTGGGGCGACCTGGGCATCCTGGGCGTGTGGGCGGTCGTGGGGCTGGCGGCGGCCGGAAAGCTGTTCCGGTGGGAGTGACCCTCGTGAACGCATGCACAAGCGGCGGCCTACGATGGTGTACGTGCCAAAGCTGAACCCCGCCGACGCCCAAGCGGCGCTGCGCAACCCGCTCTCCTTCATCGCCGCACGCTGGACGCCGAACCCGAGAACGGTCCAGCGGGCCGCGCTGGCCGCCCTCGTGATGTCGGTGGTCATCGTGGTCACCGGCGGTGCCGTGCGGCTGACCGGCTCGGGCCTGGGCTGCCCGACCTGGCCCACCTGCACCGACGACTCGCTCACCACGACCCGTGCGATGGGTTTTCACGGCATCGTCGAGTTCAGCAACCGCATGCTGACGTACGTACTGTGCGCGGCCGTCGGCTGGGCGATCATCGCCGCGCGCTCGCAGAAGCCGTGGCGGCGCAGCCTGACCCGGCTCGGGTGGGCCCAGTTCTGGCTCGTCATGGGCAACGCGGTGCTCGGCGGCATCGTGGTCCTGGTCGGCCTCAACCCGTACACGGTCGCCGCGCACTTCCTGCTCGCCTCGGCGCTCACCGCGGTCGCCACCGTGATGTGGCAGCGCACCCGCGAGGGCGACGGGGAGCCGCGCCCACTGGTCGGCAAGGCGGTGCAGCAGCTGGTCTGGTTCCTGGTCGCCGCGTCCGTCCTGCTCATCGCGGTCGGCACCGTGGTGACCGGGGCCGGCCCGCACGCGGGGGACTCCAGCGAGGTCGAGCGGATCCCGATCGACTGGGAGACCGTCGCCAAGCTGCACGCGGTGCTCGCCTGGATCGTGGTGACGCTGACCTTCGCCCTGTGGTTCGTACTGAGGGCGGTCGACGCGCCCAAGGGGCCGTCGGCCCGCACACGGGACCTGTTCCTGATCCTGCTCGGGCAGGGCGTCATCGGGTACGTCCAGTACTTCACGCATCTGCCCGAGGCCCTGGTCGGTCTGCACATGCTCGGTTCGTGCCTGGTGTGGATCGGTGTGCTGCGGGTGCTGCTGGCGCTGCGCGAACGGCCGGAGGCCGTGGCGGACGTGCCCGGTCCCACGGCCGAGGCGACGGTCGGCACACCCGCGTGACTCACCTGTACCCGGCGACCAGCTTGTCGATCGCCGGGCCCAGGTAGCCACGCGTCAGTTCCGCCCGTCGCGCCGTCCACTCCGGGGTGGACGGCGGCGCCGGAGGTCCGTACCGCCGGCGTGTGATGTCCTCCACCACATCCCCCGGCGCGCCGAGATCCGGCAGCAGGTCCAGGGCCTCCCGCTTCGAGATCAGCCGGCCGTCGCGCAGTGTGGCGGTCGCCCTCGCAAGGGTGAGCAGTCCCAGGTCCACCCAGATGTCCTGCCGCCACAGTCGGGCCCTGTTCACCGCGGGCCGCCAGTAGTCCCGCTGGTCCCGCACGACGAAGTCGGTGAGCTGACGGGCCGGTACGGGAGGCAGCAGCTCGGCCGGGGAGGCGCCGTGCAGCACCCGGCCGAAGGCGTGCAGCTCGCGGCGGGTGACGGGCGTGACCGGTCGCCGCGTCACGTTGTACGCCCAGGTCAGGTGCGGGCGCGCGGGGTCCGTCAGCGTGTCCGGCGCCAGATAGCTGCAGTGCAGCTTGGCCGCCAGCGGATCTGAGCGCAGGCGACGGTGCAGCGCGACGGTCCTCCGTACGGTGCCCAGCCCGACGGGTGCCGGCAGCACCGCGATCAGGTCCAGGTCGCTGCGGCCCTCCTGGTAGTCGCCCCCGGCGAGCGAGCCGTGCGCCCAGACGGCGACGGGACGCAGGACCGCCAGCGCGTCGAGGAACCGGTCGAGCAGGGCGCCGGTCGGTAACGGGTACGGATCATGGGTCGGCATCCCCCCAGTCTCTACAGCTCACCCCAGCCCGTAAACCCTGTGGGCGTTCCCCGCCGCCACCATCGCGGCCACCCGCTGCGCGTCCCCCAGTGACCAGGCGCCCTCGGCCACCCAGGTGCCCAGCACCCGGGCGAGGGACTCGCGGAACAGGCCGGCCGCCACGACGTGCAGTTCGGGCAGGCCGTGGGCGCCGCTGGAGAACAGGATCTTTCCGAAGGGGGCCAGTTCCAGGACCTCGGCGAGGATCGTCGCGGCCCGGGCGCCGGTGCGCACCAGGGCGGCGCCGGAGTCGGCGTAGACGTGCGGGAAGACGCCGGCGAGGTGGGCGGCGTGACGGTGGTACGGGTAGCCGTGCAGCAGGACGAGGTCGGTGCCGAGGCCCGCGGTGGCCCGTGCGAAGTCGGTCAGCAGGGCCGGGTCGGTGCGGTCGACCCGCACGCCCGGTTCCCCGAGCCCCGCGTGCAGTTGGAGCGGCAGGCCCGAGGCGACCGCGATCCACAGCAGGTGCCGCAGCAGCACCGGGTCGCTCAGCTCGCCGCCGACCCGCCGCCCGGCCAGCCAGCGGCCCGCCGCACCCCGCACCTCCCCCGGCCCGGGCGGCTCGGGCGCCAGCGACAGCCCGTGCCGGACGCCCGCCACCGAGGTGAAGGCGATGGCGTGCGCGGCGGCGCCGTGCACCGACTCGGCGAGGTTGGCGAGGAACGACTCGACGGTGCCGGAGGTGTCCGCGACCTGCTCGGCGAGGAGTTCCAGGCGGACGATCTCGCGGGCGTCGGCGTCGCCCGCCGACGCCATCTCGGCGGGCCCGGTCAGGTCGCCCGGCAGGCCGGTGTCGACCAGGTAGGTGGTGATGCCGCTGCCGCTCAGCAGGCGGCGGCCGACCTCCAGTACACCCAGTTCACGGCGCCGGGCGAGATAGCGCGCGGGCGGACAGTGCGGTTCCAGGCCGAGCAGCGGGGGGCACCAGCGGCGGACGGCGAACCCGGTCTGTGTGTCGAAGAGGGTGGTGCCGGGCGCGGGCGGCCCCTCGGTGCGGGCCAGCTGGGCCTCGAACGTGCCGAGTCCCAGCTCCGTGCGCAGGACGCCGTGGCAGTACTGGTCCACCAGCGACGGCGTTTCGATCATCCGGGCTCTCCGTGACTGGGCCTCGTCCTCCTTGAGGTCCTAACGGGTGAACCCGGTGTGAGGTGTTGCTACGAGTTGCTCGGCCCGCCCACCTGGATCCCGGCCATGCGCGCCCACTCGTACCGGCCGGTCTTCACCTTGCCGGCGAACTCGCCGTCGAACGCCTCGTGGACGGTGATGCCGGCCTTGTGCACGGCCTGCTCGGCGATGGGCCGGCTGGGCGCCACCAGGTCGCCCCAGCCGCCGTCCTCGCCGACGAGCACGATCCGGGCGCCGCGCTCACCGATGTGGGCCACCTGCCCCTCGGCACCGCCGTGCGCCTTGGCGAAGGCGTCGATCTGCTTGGCGAGCTTCGCCACCTTGCGCTCTGCCTTGGGGTCAACCTGCTGCGTGTCTGCCATGACCAGGATGCTACCGACGGGTAGACCAAACGGCGACGGCCGGATTGCGTGGCCTTGACCACGCCGTGCCGACGGCGTTTCGGGGCAGGGGCGGATTCGACCGCGCGGGTCGGTGCCATCGGCGTCCGCAGCGCCGCCGCGGCCCGGCGGAGCCGTCGCCCCACAGGCCTCGGAGAGGCGCGCGGGCGACGGCACTCAGGTGGGCGGCGGCTGCCGGTGGCGGACCGCACCGGCCCGGTCGCCGCCGCCGTACTCGCGTGGCCACCGCCCGGCTTCCGAGCTGCGGGGCCGGGCGCGGGGGCCGACGGCGCAGGGCGGGCGTCCGCCGCCCTCGTCCGGCACCGCCGACAGGCGTCACCGCAAGAAGGGGTCCACCGCGATCGCCAGGAACAGGATCGAGACGTAGGTGATCGACCAGTGGAACAGGCGCATCTCCTTGAGCTTCGCGCCCGTCACCTCGGCCTTGGCGCGGTTCTGCAGCGCGTGCGCCTCCCACAGCCAGAAGCCGCCCGCGACCAGCGCGACCGCCGTGTAGAACCAGCCCGTGTAACCGAGCGGCGTCAGCAGCAGCGAGACGGCGACCATGACCCAGCTGTAGAGGACGATCTGCTTGGCGACGACCTTGTTGGAGGCGACGACCGGCAGCATCGGCACGCCCACGCGCGCGTAGTCCTCCTTGACCTTCATGGACAGCGGCCAGTAGTGCGGCGGCGTCCAGAAGAACATGACGAGGAAGAGGATGACGGGCGCCCACGACATCGAGTTCGTGACGGAGGACCAGCCGATCAGCACCGGCATGCAGCCCGCGATGCCGCCCCAGACGATGTTCTGCGACGTACGCCGCTTGAGGATCATCGTGTAGACGACGACGTAGAAGAGCAGCGCTCCGAGCGACAGCCAGGCGGACAGCCAGTTGACGGTGAAACCGAACAGCAGTGTCGAGACGACCGCCAGCGAGATGCCGAAGGCGAGGCACTCACGGGGGCTGACCATGCCGGTGACCAGCGGGCGCTGCGACGTCCGGTCCATGAGCGCGTCGATGTCGCGGTCTATGTACATGTTCAGCGCGTTGGCGCCGCCCGCGGAGAGGTACCCGCCGAAGCAGGTCAGCAGCACGAGACCCAGGTCCGGCACGCCCTGCTGCGCCAGGAACATCACCGGAACGGTGGTGATGAGCAGCAGCTCGATGATCCGAGGCTTGGTCAAAGCCACGAACGCCTTGACACGGGCCCCGAACGGCCGGTGAATCGGGCTCTCGCTCGCCCCCAGCACCCCGGCTGGACGGGATTCGACGGCCGTCACGCACACCCCTGACAGAGACATCCCAGCGAGCCCCCCGGTGGTGAACAGCGGTGAGGGCTCGCGCGTACCACGCCACTTTAGACGTTGCCCAGACCCGGACATTCGCGGGGGTGGGTTCGTGTTCGCAAGGGGCATCCGGTGTACGTACCGCTACTCGATTGAGCAGTCAGATGAGCGGCTGCGTATTCATGTGCCCGATGCCGTTCCGGCCAGTCGGCGGGCGGATCGCCACCCGGCCCGGCAGTCTGGAACGGTCGAAAAAACGCACGTACTCACAGGGGTAGGCTCGACAGCGGCCGGTGGGCATCCAGTGCACCGGCAGCCGGTGGGCGCGCGCCCAGATCACCGGTATTCGATCATGTGGAGAGGAGCCCTGACTCAGGGTGAGCACCAAGCCGACCACAACAGACCTCGAGTGGACCGAGTTGGACCAGCGGGCCGTCGACACCGCTCGTGTCCTCGCCGCCGACGCCGTACAGAAGGTCGGCAACGGCCATCCCGGTACGGCCATGAGCCTGGCGCCCGCCGCGTACACCCTCTTCCAGAAGGTGATGCGGCACGACCCCGCCGACCCCGACTGGGTGGCGCGCGACCGCTTCGTGCTGTCCGCCGGCCATTCGTCCCTGACCCTCTACACACAGCTCTTCCTGGCCGGCTTCGGCCTGGAACTGGAGGACCTGGAGTCCTTCCGCACCTGGGGCTCGAAGACGCCGGGCCACCCGGAGTACGGGCACACCAGGGGCGTCGAGACGACGACCGGCCCGCTCGGCCAGGGCGTCGCCAACGCGGTGGGCATGGCGATGGCCGCCCGCTACGAGCGCGGCCTGTTCGACCCGGAGACCCCGCAGGGCGAGTCCCCCTTCGACCACTTCATCTACTGCATCGCCGGTGACGGCTGCCTCCAGGAGGGCATCTCCGCCGAGGCGTCCTCGCTGGCCGGCCACCAGAAGCTCGGCAACCTGGTCCTGCTGTGGGACGACAACCACATCTCGATCGAGGGTGACACCGAGACGGCCGTCTCCGAGGACACCGTCAAGCGGTACGAGGCCTACGGCTGGCACGTGCAGCGCGTCGCCCCCAAGCCCGACGGCGACCTGGACCCGCACGCGATCTACAACGCGATCGAGGAAGCCAAGAAGGTCACGGACCGCCCGTCCTTCATCGCGATGCGCTCGATCATCGCCTGGCCCGCCCCGAACGCGCAGAACACCGAGGCCGCCCACGGTTCGGCGCTCGGCGACGACGAGGTCGCGGCCACCAAGCGCGTCCTCGGCTTCGACCCCGAGAAGAGCTTCGAGGTCGCCGACGAGGTCCTCGCGCACACCCGCAAGGCCCTCGACCGGGGCCGCGAGTTCAAGGCGGAGTGGGAGAAGTCGTTCCAGCTGTGGCGTGAGAACAACGCCGAGCGCGCCGCCGACTTCGACCGTATCGCCGCGGGTGAGCTGCCCACCGGCTGGGAGGAGAAGCTCCCGGTCTTCGAGCCCGGCAAGGGCGTCGCGACGCGTGCCGCGTCCGGCAAGGTGCTGCAGGCGCTCGGCGCGGTCATCCCCGAACTGTGGGGCGGCTCCGCGGACCTGGCCGGGTCGAACAACACGACCATCGACAAGGACAGCTCCTTCCTCCCCGAGGGCAACCCGCTGCCGGAGGCGAGCCCCTACGGCCGCACGATCCACTTCGGCATCCGCGAGCACTCCATGGCCGCGGAGATGAACGGCATCGCCCTGCACGGCAACACCCGCATCTACGGCGGCACCTTCCTGGTGTTCTCCGACTACATGCGCAACGCCGTTCGCCTGTCGGCCCTGATGCACCTGCCGGTGACGTACGTGTGGACGCACGACTCCATCGGCCTCGGCGAGGACGGCCCCACCCACCAGCCGATCGAGCACCTGGCCTCGCTGCGCGCCATCCCGGGTCTGAACGTGGTGCGTCCGGCGGACGCCAACGAGACCGCGATCGCCTGGCGCGAGATCCTGCGGCGCTGGACCAAGGAGTTCGGCAAGGGCCAGCCGCACGGTCTGGCGCTGACCCGCCAGGGCGTGCCGGTGTACGAGCCCAACGACGATGCGGCGCGCGGCGGTTACGTCCTGTTCGAGGCCGACGGCGGCGAGGCTCAGGTCGCGCTGATCGCCACCGGCTCCGAGGTGCACGTCGCCGTCGAGGCGCGCGAGCAGCTTCAGGCCGAGGGGATCCCCACGCGGGTGGTGTCCATGCCGTCCGTGGAGTGGTTCGAGCAGCAGGACCAGGGGTACCGGGACAGCGTCCTGCCCCCGTCCCTGAAGGCACGTGTAGCGGTGGAAGCCGGTATCGGTCTGACCTGGCACAAGTACGTCGGGGACGCCGGTCGCATCGTTTCCCTGGAGCACTTCGGTGCTTCGGCCGACGGCAAGGTCCTCTTCCGCGAGTTCGGCTTCACTGCCGAGAACGTGGCCGCCAAGGCCCGGGAATCCCTCGCTGCCGCCCAGCGCTGACGCTCATATACGACCTGTAGGAGATGTAATTCCATGACAGACGCACTCAAGCGCCTCTCCGAAGAAGGCGTCGCGATCTGGCTGGACGACCTGTCGCGCAAGCGGATCACGTCCGGCAACCTCGCCGAGCTGATCGACCAGCAGCACGTCGTGGGCGTCACCACCAACCCGACGATCTTCCAGAAGGCGATCTCGCAGGGCGACGGCTACGACCAGCAGCTCTCGGACCTCGCCGCCCGCAAGGTCACCGTCGAAGAGGCCATCCGCATGATCACCACGGCGGACGTCCGCGACGCCGCCGACATCCTGCGCCCGGTCTTCGACGCCACCGGCGGCCAGGACGGCCGGGTCTCCATCGAGGTGGACCCGCGCCTGGCGCACAACGAGAAGGCGACCGTCGCCGAGGCCCGGCAGCTGGCCTGGCTGGTAGACCGCCCGAACACGCTGATCAAGATCCCGGCCACCATGGCGGGCGTCCCGGCGATCAGCGACACCATCGGCAACGGCATCAGCGTCAACGTCACGCTGATCTTCTCGCTCGAGCGCTACCGGGCCGTCATGGACTCGTACCTCTCGGGCCTGGAGAAGGCCAAGGAGCGCGGCCTGGACCTGTCGAAGATCCACTCCGTGGCGTCCTTCTTCGTCTCCCGCGTGGACACCGAGATCGACAAGCGGCTGGACGCGCTGGGCACCGACGAGGCCAAGGCGCTGCGCGGCAAGGCCGCCGTCGCCAACGCGCGCCTCGCCTACCAGGCGTACGAGGAGGTCTTCTCCTCCGACCGCTGGGCCGCGCTGGAGCGGGCGGGCGCCAACAAGCAGCGTCCGCTGTGGGCGTCGACCGGCGTGAAGGACCCGGCGTACCAGGACACCATGTACGTCACCGACCTGGTGGCGCCGAACACGGTGAACACCATGCCGGAGGCCACGCTGGAGGCCGTCGAGGACCACGGCGAGATCACCGGCAACACCGTCGCCGGCACCTACGAGCAGGCGCGCGCCGACCTGGACGCGCTCGAGAAGCTCGGGATCGCGTACGACGACGTGGTCCAGGTGCTGGAGGACGAGGGCGTCGAGAAGTTCGAGGCGTCCTGGAACGACCTGCTCAAGTCGACGGAGGCGGAGCTGCAGCGCCTCGCTCCTTCGGAGGGCTGAATTGTCCCCGTCTTCAGGCTCTTCCGGCTCGGGCGGTTTCGGGGCGAACCCGCTTCGTGACCCCGCCGACCGACGGCTCCCGCGTATCGCGGGGCCGTCGGGCCTGGTCATCTTCGGCGTCACCGGCGACCTGTCCCGCAAGAAGCTGATGCCCGCGGTGTACGACCTCGCCAACCGGGGTCTGCTGCCCCCGGGCTTCTCGCTGGTGGGCTTCGCCCGCCGGGAGTGGGAGCACGAGGACTTCGCGGCCGAGGTCCACGACGCCGTCAAGGCGCACGCCCGGACCCCGTTCCGCGAGGAGGTCTGGCAGCAGCTCATCCAGGGGATGCGCTTCGTCCAGGGCACCTTCGACGACGACGACGCCTTCGAGCGGCTGCGCGGCACGATCGAGGAGCTGGACAAGGCGCAGGGCACGGGCGGCAACTTCGCCTTCTACCTGTCGGTGCCGCCGCGTTCCTTCCCGGTGGTCATCCAGCAGCTCAAGAAGCACGGGCTGGCCGACCAGTCCGGCGGTTCCTGGCGGCGCGCGGTCATCGAGAAGCCGTTCGGTCACGACCTGAAGTCGGCCGAGGAGCTGAACCGGGTCGTGCACGAGGTGTTCGAGCCGGACCAGGTGTTCCGGATCGACCACTACCTCGGCAAGGAGACCGTCCAGAACATCCTGGCGCTGCGCTTCGCCAACACCATGTTCGAGCCGATCTGGAACCGGTCCTTCGTGGACCATGTGCAGATCACCATGGCCGAGGACATCGGCATCGGCGGCCGGGCCGGCTACTACGACGGCATCGGCGCCGCCCGTGACGTCATCCAGAACCACCTGCTCCAGCTGATGGCGCTGACGGCCATGGAGGAGCCCGCCTCCTTCGACGCGGACGCGCTCGCCGCGGAGAAGACCAAGGTGCTCGGCGCGGTACGGCTGCCGAAGGACCTGGGCAGCGCCACCGTGCGCGGACAGTACGCGGCCGGCTGGCAGGGCGGCGAGAAGGTCATCGGCTACCTCGAAGAGGACGGCATCGACGCCAAGTCGAAGACCGACACGTACGCCGCGATCAAGCTGGAGGTGGACAACCGCCGCTGGGCGGGCGTCCCCTTCTATCTGCGCACCGGCAAGCGGCTGGGCCGCCGGGTCACCGAGATCGCGGTGGTCTTCCAGCGGGCCCCGCACTCCCCCTTCGACCACACGGCGACCGAGGAGCTGGGCTCGAACGCGGTCGTCATCCGTGTCCAGCCCGACGAGGGCATCACGGTCCGGTTCGGTTCGAAGGTGCCGGGCACCTCGATGGAGATCCGGGACGTGTCCATGGACTTCGCCTACGGCGAGTCCTTCACGGAGTCCAGCCCGGAGGCGTACGAGCGGCTCATCCTGGACGTGCTGCTGGGCGACGCCAACCTCTTCCCGCGGACGGAGGAGGTCGAGCTGTCCTGGAAGATCCTCGACCCGATCGAGGAGTACTGGGACAAGAACGGCAGGCCCGCACAGTACCCGTCGGGCACGTGGGGTCCCGCGGAGGCCGACGAGATGCTTGCACGAGACGGACGGAGCTGGCGCCGGCCATGAAGATAGACCTCACGGACACCACGGCCGGCAAGATCAACAAGGCGCTGGTGCAGGGCCGCCGGGCCATCGGCACGCCCGCCGTGGGCATGGTGCTCACCCTGGTCATCGTCACCGACGAGGAGAACGCCTACGACGCGCTGAAGGCCGCCAGCGACGCCTCGCACGAGCATCCCTCGCGCACGCTGCTGGTCATCAAGCGAGTCTCCCGCTCCCCCCGCGACCGCACGCAGTCCCGGCTGGACGCCGAGGTGCGGGTGGGCGCGGAGGCGGGCTCCGGCGAGACGGTGGTGCTGCGGCTGCACGGCGAGGTCTCCGACCACGCCGACTCCGTGGTGCTGCCGCTGCTGCTGCCGGACGCCCCGGTGGTCGTCTGGTGGCCGGTGAACGCCCCGCTGGACCCGGCCAGCGACCCGCTGGGCGCGCTCGCCCAGCGCCGGGTCACCGACACCTACGCCGCCGAGCAGCCGGTACGGGAGCTGTCCGCCCGCGCCGGCGCCTACACGCCCGGTGACACGGACCTGTCCTGGACCCGGATCACGCCCTGGCGTTCGATGCTGGCCGCGGCCCTCGACCAGGTCGTGTGCGAGGTCAAGGCCGTCGAGGTGGAGGGCGAGGAGTTCAACCCGAGCTGCGAGCTGCTGGCGATGTGGCTCGCGGACCGGCTGGACGTCCCCGTCAGGCGTTCCCTGTCCTCCGGTCCGGGGCTCACGGCGGTCCGGATGGAGACCAGCAACGGCCCGATAACGCTGGACCGCGCGGACGGTTCGCTGGCCACGCTGTCCATCCAGGGCCAGCCGGACCGCGCGGTGGCGCTGAAGCGGCGTGACACGGCCGAGCTGATCGCGGAGGAACTGCGGCGGCTCGACCCGGACGACACGTACGCGTCGGCGCTGCGCTACGGGGTCGAGCGGCTGGGATCTCCGTGGAGCGGTTCCCCGGCCGGGGAACCCGCCGCCAAAGGAGGCGAAGCCTCCGGCAAAGGAGCAGGAGCGGAAGGAGCAGGGGAACGGCTCGGGGTCGAGGCCCCTGTCGAAACGGCTGCGAAAGCTCCCGCGAAGGACGCGGCGGCGCAGGCCCCGGTGAAGCAGGAGCCCACGAAGAAGGCGGCGGCGAAGTGAGCACCCCGCAGCTGGTCGTGCACCACGACAAGGAACTGATGGCGCAGGCCGCCGCGGCCCGGCTGATCACCAAGATCGTGGACGCGCAGTCCTCGCGGGGCTCCGCGTCCGTGGTGCTCACCGGCGGCCGCAACGGCAACGGTCTGCTGGCGGCGCTGGCCTCGGCCCCGGCCCGGGACGCCGTCGACTGGGCCCGGCTGGACCTGTGGTGGGGCGACGAGCGCTTCCTGCCGGAGGGCGACCCGGAGCGCAATGTCACCCAGGCCCGCGAGGCGCTGCTCGACTCGGTGCCGCTGGACCCGGAGCGCGTGCACGCCATGCCCGCCTCGGACGGTCCGCACGGTGCCGATGTGGACGCGGCGGCGGAGGCGTACGCGGCGGAGCTGGCCAAGGCGGCCGGACCGGAGAACCACGGCAGCGTCCCCGCCTTCGACGTCCTGATGCTGGGCGTCGGCCCGGACACCCATGTGGCCTCGCTCTTCCCCGAGCTGCCCGCGGTCCGGGAGACCGAGCGCATGGTGGTCGGCGTGCACGGCGCCCCCAAGCCCCCGCCGACCAGGGTCACCCTGACCCTGCCGGCGATCCGGGCGGCGCGGGAGGTCTGGCTGCTGGCGGCGGGCGAGGACAAGGCGCAGGCCGCGGCGATCGCCCTCTCGGGCGCGGGCGAGATCCAGGCCCCGGCCGCGGGTGTCTACGGCCGTTCCCGCACCCTGTGGCTGCTGGACTCGGCGGCGGCCTCCCGGCTGCCGCGGTCGCTGTATCCACCGGCTTCGCCGTGAGACGGCGATGAGAGAAGGGGCGGCGCGGGGATTCCCCACGCCGCCCTTTTTCTTGGGCCCCTACTTCACCGACCCGGCCATCACGCCCTGCACGAAGTGCCGCTGGAAGGCGAAGAACACCACCACCGGCACGATCAGCGACAGGAACGCGCCGGGAGCGAGCACGTCGATGTTGCTGCCGAACTGGCGGATCTGGGACTGGAGTTCCACGGTGAGCGGCTGGGAGGAGCTGTCGGCGAACAGCAGGGCCACCAACATGTCGTTCCAGACCCACAGGAACTGGAAGATGGCGAGACTGGCGATGGCCGGCCGGCCGACGGGCAGGACGAGACGGGTGAAGATGCGCCACTCACTGCCGCCGTCCATGCGGGCGGCCTCCAGCATCTCCTTGGGCATCTCGGCGAAGTAGTTGCGCAGCAGGAACACCGCGAACGGCAGTCCGTAGGCGACGTGGAAGAGGACGACGCCGGGAATCGTGCCGAACAGGCCCAGCTGACCGAAGAGTTTGGCGACCGGGAGCAGACCGATCTGCACGGGCACCACCAGCAGGGCCACGACGAGCAGGAAGACGGGCTCGCGTCCGGGGAAGTCCAGCCAGGCGAAGGCGTATCCGGCGAGGGACGCGATGACGACGACGAGGAGCGTCGCCGGCACCGAGATCAGCACCGTGTTCCAGAACGCCTGGGTCATCCCGGAGTTCTTCAGCAGCGCCGAGTAGTTGTCGAAGGACAGCTGCCCGGGGCTGGCCAGTGCGGTCCACCAGCCGCCCTTGGCGGTGTCCTGCGCCGACCGCAGCGAGGAGAGGAACAGCCCCGCCAGCGGCGTCAGCCAGACCAGGCCGATCACCACCAGGAAGGCCTGCACCAGCCCGTTTCCGAGGCCGCGCCTGACCGCGTTCATCGCTGACTCCTCATCGCTGACTCCTCATCGCTGACTCCTGCGGAAGCGGCGGACGTTGAAGACCATCGCGGGGACCACGAGCAGCAGCAGGAGCACGCCCAGCGCGCTGCCGAGGCCCTGGTTGTTGCCGCCGCCGAAGGACACCAGCCACATCTGGGTGGCCAGTACGGTGGCGTCCTCCTGCACCGGGCCGGGCGCGATGATGTAGACGAGGTCGAAGACCTTCATCACGTTGATCACGAGGGTCACGAAGACCACGGTGAGGACGGGGGCGAGCAGCGGGACGGTGATGCGGCGGAAGATCTGCCATTCGTTCGCGCCGTCCATCCGGGCCGCCTCCAGTGCGTCCCGGGGCAGGGTCGACAGGCCCGCGCCGATCAGCACCATCGCGAACCCGGTCCAGATCCACAGGTACGCGCCGATGATCGCGGGCGTGACGAGGGTCGGACCGAGCCAGGAGACGCCCTGGTAGGGCGGCGCGAAGTTCGACTCCGGCAGCTTCAGCGCGTACGAGCCCGTGTGCAGTCCCGGGAAGCGGAAGGAGCCGTCGGACGCGGTGGTGGTGCTCGCGACCGGCTTTCCGTCCCGCACCGCCTCGACCGTCATGCCGGGCAGCCCGCTCTCCCGTCGGTCGACCTTGCCCTGCGTGCCGCCGCCACCGGGGGTGAAGTCCAGGTAGACGACGCCGCGCAGTTCACCGGCGGCGGGCTTCTTCGCGGCCGCCGGGTAGGCGGGCGAGGCGCCCTTGGGCAAGTCCTTGGGGAGGACGCCGACCATGGGCAGCGTCACCAGGTCACCCGGGGACGCGCTCGCCTTCGTGGTGTACGAGCCGTCGTGGTCCTGGGTCAGGCCGTGTCCGAGCCGGGCCCGTGCCGTCGGGTAGGACGACGCGTCCTCGAAGGCGTCGTGCACGGAGACCACGGCGGCGTTGAGCACGCCCTTGCCGGGATCCTCGTCGTACGCGAGCCGGAAGATGATCCCGGCCGCGAGGAACGACACCGCCATCGGCATGAACAGCAGCAGCTTGAACGCCGTCGCCCAGCGGACCTTCTCCACCAGGACGGCCAGGATCAGGCCGAGTCCGGTCAGCAGGGCCGGGGCCACGACGACCCAGATGGTCGTGTTGCGGATGGCCGTGAGCGTGGCCGGGTCGCGGAACATCTCGGTGTAGTTGTCCGCGCCGACGAAACGGCTGCCGGAGGCGTCGAAGAAGCTGCGGCCGACGGAGAACAGCACCGGGTAGACGACGAGCGCGCCGAGCAGGAGCAGGGCGGGGAAGACGAAGAGCAGGGCGACGATCCGGCCGCGCCGCCGCGAGCGTCGTGCGCGTTCGGCGAGCGCGCCGGGCGGTGGCGGCGGGCTCGCCCCTTTCTTCCTCACGAGTGTGGTGGCGGTCATCGGCCGGCTCAGTCCTGGTAGGCCTTGGCCGCCGCGGCCTCGAGCTTCGCCGCGGTGCCCTTCGGGTCCGACGGGTCGCGCAGGAAGTCCTGTAGCAGCTTCCACTCCCCGACGCCCTTGGTGCCGCCGAAGGAGGCGGGTGCCTGGTCGGACATGTCGAAGCGGACCGAGTCACCGGCCGCGATCAGGGACTTGGCGGTGGCGCGGGTGACGTCGTCGCCGTAGGAGGCGAGGTCCAGCTTCTTGTTCGGGGACAGGAAGCCGCCCGCCTTCGCCCAGACCGCCGCGGCCTCGGGCGTGGCCAGGTACTCCAGGAGCTTCATGCCGGCCTTGGAGTTCTTGCCGTCCTTCAGCACCACGGCCGCGTCACCGCCGCTGACGACCGGCGCCTTGCCGCCGTCGACCGCCGGGAACGGGAAGAAGTTCGCGTCCTTGCCGATGGCCTTGCCGAACTGGTCGTGGGCGACGCCCGCGACGAAGTCGCCCTCGTAGACCATGCCCGCCTCGGGCTTGGGTCCGAACACCTTCTCCACCGAGCCCGGGAAGTCGGTGTTGAGGGCCTCCTTCTGGCCGCCCGCGATCAGCTGCTTGTCCTTGAACAGCTTGCCGAGCGTGCCGAGCGCCTTGACCACGCTCGCGTCGGTCCACTTCAGCTTGTGGGTGGCGAGGGCGTCGTACTTCTCGGGCCCGGCCTGGGAGAGGTAGATGTTCTCGAACCAGTCGGTGAGGGTCCAGCCGTCCTGTCCGGCGACCGCGAAGGCGGCGAGCCCTGAGTCGGAGACGGTGTGTCCGGCCTTCAGCATCGCGTCGTACGTCTTCGGCGGCTTCACCCCGGCCTGGCTGAGGGCGTCGGGGCTGTACCAGACGGTCGACTTGTGGGCGGCCTTGAAGTAGAGGCCGTACAGGCGGCCGTCGACACTGCCGTACTTCTTCCAGACGGGCGCGTAACCGGCGTCCACCGATTTCTCGGTGGTGGCGGACAGCGGCTTGAGCCAGCCCTTCTTCGCGAACTGCTGGAGCACGCCGACCTGCGGCACCATCACGACGTCGGGTGCGTTGCCGCCCTCGATCTTGCTGCCGACGACGGTGGAGACGTTGTCGCCGGTGGAGACGAACTGCGTCTTGGCGCCGGTCTTCGCGGTGAACGCGTCCAGGACCTTCTGGAAGTTCTTCTGCTCGCTGCCGGACCAGACACCGGCGACGGTGACGGTCTGGCCGCTGAGCGCCTTGTCGCCGCCGCCGGCGGAGACCGGGCCGCCGCCGCAGGCGGTCGCGCCGAGCGTCAGGACGAGGGCGGTGCAGCCGGTGAGCAGGGTGGTGCGTCGTCGCATCATCATTGATGTCCCTTCGGGGGGTGGGGAGGTGACGGGCGGGTCAGAGGTCGTTGATCCACCAGGCGGCCGTCGAGCCGGGGAGCACCCCGGCCGGGCAGGGGCCGCTGGACAGCAGGGGGGTGCCGGGGACCGGCGCGGGCGTGGGCGCCGTACCGAAGTTGACGGCGCACACGAGGCCGTCGCCGCGGACGAAGCCGAGGACGCCCGGCGGGGTCTCCAGCCAGCGCAGCGAGCCCTCGCCCAACTGGGGCAGCGCGGTGCGCAGTTGGAGGCCGTCGCGGTAGAGGTGCCAGAACGAGCGGGTGTCGGCGAGGGCGCGGTCGGTGGCGTACTCGGCGAAGTACTCGGGCTGCGGCAGCCACGGCTTGGCGCTCTCCGCCCCGGACGTGAAGCCGAACGGGGAGGCCTGCCCGGACCAGGGCAGTGGCACGCGGCAGCCGTCGCGGATACGGGCGCGGCTGCCGGTGCGCCGGAAGATCGGGTCGGTGAGCACGTCGTCGGGCAGGTCGACGACCTCGGGCAGGCCCAGTTCCTCGCCCTGGTAGATGTACGCCGCTCCGGGCAGCGCCAGCATCAGCAGGGCTGCGGCGCGGGCGCGGGCGGTGCCCAGGCCGCTGCCCTCGGTCGCGGGTTCTCCGTAGCGGGTGACGGTGCGGACCTGGTCGTGGTTGTTGAGGACCCAGGTGACCGTCGAACCGGTGCCCGCGATGTCGTCCATGGCCTCGGAGATGACCTTGCGGAAGGCGTCGGGGTCCCAGGGGGCGCTGAGCAGGTCGAAGAAGAAGGCCTGGTGGAGTTCGTCGGGGCGGACGTACTGGGCGTGTTCGCGGGCGCTGGGCACCGAGACCTCGCCGACGAGGAGGCGTTCGTGGCCGTCGCGGGCCGTGTACTCCTCGCACACCGACCGCCAGTGCCGCCACACGCCGTGCACCTCGGGCTGGTTCCAGGCGAGCGGGTTGACCGAGTCGCGGGTGCGGGCGTCGGCCTCGGGGTCGTCGGAGTCGGGGAGGTCCGGGTGCTTGAACAGTCCGGCGGCGACGTCGATACGGAAGCCGTCGACACCCCGGTCCAGCCAGAAGCGCAGCACGCGGTCGAACTCGGCGGGGACGTCGGGGTGGCGCCAGTTCCAGTCCGGCTGCTCGGGCGTGAACATGTGCAGGTACCACTGGCCGTCGCCGACCCTGGTCCAGGCCGGGCCGCCGAACATCGCATGCCAGTTGTTGGGCGGTTCGCCGCCGTCCGGGCCGCGGCCGTCGGCGAAGTGGAAGCGGGCGCGGGCCGGGCTGCCGGGCGCCGACGCGAGCGCCTCGCGGAACCACGGGTGCTCGCTGGAGCAGTGGTTGGGGACGATGTCGAGGAGCACCTTGACACCGAGCCGCCGGGCGGCCGCCATCAGCAGGTCGAACTCGGCGAGGTCGCCGAAGAGCGGGTCGACGTCGCAGTAGTCGGCGACGTCGTAGCCGTGGTCGTGCTGGGGCGAGGGGTAGAAGGGGCTCAGCCAGATCCCGTCGACGCCGAGCTTCTTCAGGTACGGCAGCCCGGCCCGGACGCCGGCCAGGTCGCCGACGCCGTCGCCGGTGCTGTCGAGGAAGCTGCGGACGTAGACCTGGTAGATCACCGCGTCACGCCACCAATGAAGCCTGTTCAACCCTGTGGCCTGTCTCTGTGAAGGGCAGCAGTTATGCATGCATGTTAGGTAGGCGTTTCACAGGGGTGTCAATGAAAAGAACAGAGACTCCCGAGGCAAGGGAGGCTGAAATCACGACTTATTCGGGCATCTCGCGCCCAGTTGAGATGTTCGCGTTACCTAACAGGTAACTATCGATGGGCGACGGCGTCGAGTTCCCGCGCCAGTCGCCGCACCGCCACCCCGGGCGTCTCCCGCCCGGTCAGCGCATCGTGCACCACCGCCTGCACCACCAGGCTGACCTGGTCGTAACGCGGGCTCTTGGGACGCGCCTTGGCGTCGCGCAGGGCGGTGCGCAGGGTCGGCAGGTACGGGAACTCCCGTACGAGCTCGGGGTCCTCGTACAGCGCAGCACGTACGGGCGGCAGCGCGCCACGGGTGAGGACCTCGCGCTGGACGGGCTCGCTGGTGAGGTACGCGATGAGACGCGCGGCGGAGTCGGGGTGCCGGGCATGTGTGTTCACGGCCAGGTTGGAGCCGCCGAGGACACTCTTGCCCGGCCCGTCCGGTCCGGGCAGCGGTACGGCGCCGATCTTCCCGGCGACCTTGGAGCCCCTGGCCGAGGCGACGGCGTACGCGTAGGGCCAGTTGCGCAGGAAGAGCAGACGGCCGTCCTGGAAGGCGTCCTTGGACTCCTCCTCCTTGTACGTCAGCGCCTGCTTCGGGATCCAGCCCTCACGGAAGCCGCGCGCCAGGAAACCGATGCCCTCGCGGGCGGCGGAGGAGTTCACGGTGACGCGTTCCCCCTCGTCGCCGAGGATGGTCCCGCCCGCCGAGTAGACGGCCTCGGCCGCGTTGACCGTGAGGCCCTCGTACGGCAGGAACTGGCCCGCGTAACCGCCGAGCCCGTACTTCGGTGCGATGGTCTTCGCGTCGTGTTCCAGCTCGGCCCAGGTGCGCGGCGGCGGCACGTCCTCCTTGTCCAGGATGTCCTTGCGGTACAGGAGCAGGCCGGCGTTGGTGACGTACGGGACGGCGTACAGCCGTCCGTTGTACCTGGCCGTGTCGACGACCGGGGGCAGGAAGGTGCCGAGGGGGAAGCGGTCCGCCGGCAGCGGCCGGATCCAGCCGGCGGCGGCGAACTCCGAGGTCCAGTTGACGTCGATGTTGAGCACGTCGAACCGGCTGCGGTCGCCGTCGCGCAGGTCGGTGGTCATCTGCGCGTGCGTCTCGTCGGCGGAGTCCGGCAGCTCGACCAGGCGGACCTTCTCCCCGGGGTGGGTGCGGTTCCAGCCCTGGAGCAGCGGGCCGAGATAGCCGGTGAGGTCCCCCGCGGTGGCCAGGGTGAGCGGGCCGCGGCCCCCGGTGCCGCCCTCGTCGGCGTGGGCGCCCGAGGTGATGTACCCGGTCATGACCACGACGAGGGCGAGAAGGACTCTACCGGCGGCGCTCGTCCACCGCATAGGTTCCTCCTTGCACACTGGCACCGCGGGCACCCTCGCCCGTGAGTCAGAGGCCATGTATACCTGTTAGGTATGGGCGATACTAGGGCCTGGAGCACATTACGCAGACTAGGAGGACAGCACGAGTGCGCCTGCCCCTCCTGGCACTGCTCGCACGCCGCCCTGCCCACGGCTACGAGCTCAAGCAGGGCCTTGAGCAACTGCTGGGCTCCGCGTACCCTCAGCCGAACGTCGGCCAGATCTATGTGACCCTCGGCCGCCTCGAGAAATCGGGACTGATCGAGGGCGAGGACGTCGAGCAGTCCAGCCGGCCCAACAAGAAGGTCTACCGCCTCACCGAAGCCGGACGTGAGGCGCTGCGCGTCTGGTTCGAGGAGCCCGAGGACGAGCCGCGGGTCCGGGACGAGTTCTTCATGAAACTCGCCCTCGCCCCGCAGACCGGTCTCGCCGACCAGATCGCCCTCATCAACAAACAGCGGCGCCAGTACCTCAACACCATGCGTGATCTGTCGAAGCTGGCCGCCGCCGAGGACCGGGACAACCGAATCGCCCATCTGCTGATCGAGGGCGCGATGCTGCACCTGCAGGCCGACCTCGACTGGCTGGAGCGGTGCCAGGAGGAACTGGAGGAGCTGGAGTGAGCGAGAGCCCCACTCCTGCGCTGCGTGCCGAGGGCCTGGTCAAGACCCACCACGGTGAAGGCGCGCCCGCCCGGGCCGTGCGCGGGGTCGACCTGTCCGTGCGGCACGGCGAGTTCGTGGCGGTCACCGGCCCGTCCGGGGCGGGCAAGTCCACGCTGCTGCACCTGCTCGGCGGACTGCAGCGGCCCGACCAGGGCAGCATCTGGCTGGACGGCCGGTGCACGGACGGCTACAGCGAGGCCCGCTGGGCCGAGGAACGCAGGAAAGGCATCGGGATCGTCTTCCAGTTCTTCAACCTGGTCTCCAACCTGTCGGTCGCCGACAACGTCGAGCTGCCCGCGCTCCTGGTCGGCCGCTCGCCGAAGCAGGCACGGGCCGAACGGGAGGAACTGCTCGCCGAGCTGGGCCTTCAGGGCAAGGAGCGCAGCATGCCGGGCGAGCTGTCCGGTGGCGAGCAGCAGCGGGTCGCACTCGCCCGCGCCCTGGTCAACCATCCTCCCCTGCTGCTGGCCGACGAGCCCGCCGGCAGTCTGGACAGCAAGGGCACGCGCGAGGTGATGCGGCTGCTGTCCCGGTTCCACGGCCGGGGGCAGAGCATCCTGCTGGTCACCCACGACGCCCGGCTGGCGAGCGCCGCGGACCGCGTGATCAGTTTCTTCGACGGGCGGATCGTCGACGACGCGGAACTGGACGGCACGCCGTCGCGCAGGCGCACCGGGATATCGGGCGTGCTGGAACTGAAGGACTGACCCGTGCGAGCCACCCTGCGCTGGGCCCACTCCGACTTGCGCACGCATCGCGGTGAAGCGCTGTTCATCGTGCTGGCCACCGCCGGCATCGTCGTCTCGCTGCTGCTGGCCACGGCGCTGTTCGGCTATGCGACCAACCCCTGGCAGCGGGTCTTCACCCAGTCCCGTGGCGCGCACGTGTGGATCCACACCGTGAAGTCCGCCGACACCGGCCGCCTCGCCTCGCTCGACGGCGTCGAGTCCGTCGCGGGCCCCTATCCGACCGAGTCCGTCACGGTGTCCTCGCGTGGCACCCGCGCCTCGGTCGAACTGCGCGCCACCCCCGAGAAGCCCGCCATGGGCAGTCCGCTGCTCACCTCGGGTCACTGGCTCGACGCCCGGGAACCCGACGGTGTCGTCCTGGAGAGCCGACTCGCCCGGGCGCTGCTGGCCGAGCCCGGGGACACGCTCACCCTGCCGGGCACCGCCCGGAAGCTGACCGTCGTCGGCGTCGCCGACAGCGCCGAACCGCGTTACCGCGCGGGCGAGCAGCCCGGCCTGGTCTGGGCCCCGCCGGCCGCCGTACGCGATCCCGGCGGCCGGGTGATCGGACTGCGCCTCACCGATCCCGGCGACACGGACTACGCCGTCCAGCGGGCCGTCACCGTGCTCGGCGCGGGGGCGGTCGGCGAGGTCTCCACCTGGCAGCAGGCGCGGGCCGAGGCGCAGGGCGACAACCGGCTGCTGGGCCAGGTCCTCGGCCTGTTCGGCCTGGGCGCGCTGCTCGCCGCCGGGTTCGCGGTGCACGGCGCGATCGGCACCCGTATCCGCGGCCATCTCCGGGACATCTCGGTCCTGAAGGCGATCGGTTTCACGCCCGCCCAGGTCGTCCGGATCTTCCTGCTCCAGCATGTCGTTTACGCCCTTCTCGGCGCCGTGGCCGCCGCCGCGCTGACCCAGGGCCTGGGCACCTCCGTCCCCGGCCGGCTCGGCGACGCGGTCGGCGTGTGGCAGGGGCTGCCGGGGCACACCGTCGCCCTGTTCACGGTGCCGGTGGGCGCGGTGCTGTTCATCGGCGCGGTCACCGGGCTCGCGGCCTGGCGGGCGGGGCGGGTGCCCCCCGTGCCGGTGCCGCGCCCCGCCGCTCCGGCCGGCGGACGGCTGACCGGCGTGGCCCGCAGGGCTCTGGGCCTGCGCATGCCGCCCGCGCTCGTACTGGGCTGGCACCAGGCCTTCACCCGCCGCCCGCGCGCGCTCGCCACGATCGGGCGGCTGGCCCTGCCGCTGCTGCTGATCGTGGTGGCGATGAGCGCCTGGACCACCATCGACCGCTTCCACAACAGCCCCGACCGGATGGGGCTGCCCGCGGCACTCACCGTACGGGCGGACAGTGGCGTGACCGACGGTGAGACCCGCACGCTGCTGCACCGCGACCCGCGGGTCGCAGCCGTCTACCCGGGCGTCGAGGTGGCCGCCCTGGTCCCGGGCCAGACAGCCACCATCGCCCTCCGCGGCCTCGGCACCCACCACGACCCCTACCCGTACACGCTCGCCGCGGGCCGTCCGGCGAGCGGCCCCGACGAGGCGGTGGCGGGCCAGGGCCTGCTGGACCTCCTCGGCGTGAGCGTCGGCGACTGGGTACGGATGACGGTCGGCGACCAGCCGCAGATCCTGCACATCGTGGGCCGCAGCATCGAACCGGAGAACGCCGGCCGGGTCATCTCCACCTCGCTGGACACCCTCCGCGAGAACGACCCCGGGCTGGCCCCGACCCTGTACCAGTTGCGTCTGCGCCCCGGTGCCGACCCCGACCACGTCGCGACCGCCCTGGCGGCGGCCGGACACGGCCACCTCGACGTGCACGCCGTGACGAACCCGGCCGACGGCCTGTCCCCACTGCGCGGAGTCGTGATCGGCCTGATCGCCGTCCTGGCGCTGATCGGCCTCATCGAGCTGCTGACCGCGATCGGTGGCACGGTCCGCGAGAGCGAGCGGGACCTGCTGGCGCTCAAGGCCATCGGCATGTCCCCGCGCCAGATCACCGCGATCACCGTCACGGCGACCAGTTGCACGGCCCTGGCCGCGGCCCTCACCGGTACCGCCCTCGGCCTCCCCCTGGCCCACTGGCTGATCGACGCCCAGGGCCGCTCCAGCGGCATCGGCGCCGGCATCGCCCAGATCCCGTCCCCCTTCCTCCTCCTGCTCTTCGCATCAGCAGCGGTACTGGGCGCCGCCGCCCTGGCCACCCTCCCCGCAGGCCGAGCGGCGAGACGAAGGCTGGCGGACACGTTGAGCGCGGTGGCTTGAGGCGGGCCCTCGGGGATCGACACCGCGACCGGAGCCTGGCGCACAGGGGCCGAAGCCCCCGCCGGGGTCTGGGGCGGAGCCCCAGGGGGCGGGGGCCGTTCCCGGCCCGTCGACAAGGGCGGGCGGGTGGGCAAGCCCTCCCCCCGTCAACGCCCCCGCAGCTCGCGGTACTTGGAAACCAGCGCGGACGTCGACGCGTCCAGCCCCGGCACCTCCGCCCCCTCCGTCAACGCAGGCTCCACCCGCTTGGCGAGCACCTTGCCGAGCTCCACACCCCACTGGTCGAAGGAGTCGATGTCCCACACCGCGCCCTGCACGAACACCTTGTGCTCGTACAGCGCGACGAGCTGCCCGAGCACGGACGGCGTCAGCTCACGCGCGAGGATCGTCGTCGTCGGCCGGTTGCCCTTGAAGGTCTTGTGCGGCACCAGCTCCTCCGGCACCCCCTCGGCCCGCACCTCCTCCGCCGTCTTCCCGAAGGCGAGCGCCTGCGTCTGGGCGAAGAAGTTCGCCATCAACAGGTCGTGCTGTGCCTTCAGCCCGTCACTCAGCTCCGCGACCGGCTCGGCGAAGCCGATGAAGTCCGCCGGAATCAGCTTCGTACCCTGGTGGATGAGCTGGTAGTACGCGTGCTGCCCGTTGGTGCCGGGCGTGCCCCACACCACCGGACCCGTCTGCCACTCGACCGGGCGCCCCTGACGGTCCACCGACTTGCCGTTGGACTCCATGTCCAGCTGCTGCAGGTAGGCGGTGAACTTCGACAGGTAGTGGCTGTACGGCAGCACCGCATGCGACTGGGCGTCGTGGAAGTTGTCGTACCAGATGCCCAACAGCCCCAGTAGCAGCGGCACGTTGGACTCCGGGGGCGCGGTGCGGAAGTGCTCGTCAACGATCCGGAAACCGTCCAGCATCTCCCGGAAGCGGTCCGGGCCGATGGCGATCATCAGCGACAGCCCGATCGCCGAGTCGTACGAGTACCGGCCACCTACCCAGTCCCAGAACTCGAACATGTTGGCGGTGTCGATACCGAACTCACCGACCTTCTCGGCATTCGTCGACAGGGCCACGAAGTGCTTGGCGACGGCCTCCGGCCCGGCGTTCAGCTCGCTCAGCAGCCAGTCACGGGCCGAGGTGGCGTTGGTGACCGTCTCGATGGTGGTGAACGTCTTGGACGCGATGACGAACAGCGTCTGCGCCGCGTCCAGGTCACGCGTCGCCTCGTGCAGGTCGGCACCGTCCACGTTGGAGACGAAGCGGACCGTGAGGTCGCGGTCGGTGAAGCCGCGCAGCGCCTCGTAGGCCATCGCGGGACCGAGGTCGGAGCCGCCGATGCCGACGTTGACCACGTTCCTGATGCGCTTGCCGGTATGCCCCGTCCACTCCCCCGAGCGGACGCGCTCGGCGAAGTCACTCATCTTGTCGAGCACGGCGTGCACCGCCGGGACGACGTTCTCCCCGTCGACCTCGATCACCGCGTCCCGCGGGGCCCGCAGCGCCAGGTGCAGCACCGACCGGTTCTCCGTCGTGTTGATCTTCTCGCCGCGGAACATGGCGTCCCGCAGGCCGAAGACGCCGGTGGCGGCGGCCAGCTCGCGCAGCAGCCGCAGCGTCTCGTCGGTGACGAGCTGCTTGGAGTAGTCGACGTACAGGTCACCGACCTGGAGGGTGTACCCGGCGCCGCGCCCGGGGTCCGCGGCGAACAGGTCCCGCAGATGGGTGTCGGTGAGCTCCTCGCTGTGCTTGGCGAGAGCGGTCCACTCGGGCGTCTGGTTGAGTCTGGTACGGCCGTCTGCGTTCATTTCGGACTTCAGCCTTCTTTCCTGCCTGTTCCCTGCTGCGTACCTTGCCCCGCTGCCGGTTCCAACCTAGTTGATCAGCGCCTGACGTGAGCGGTCGTCGCGCCGTCGTCCGAGGCAACTACAGGTACGTCCGGCTTGCCCGCCGGTATCAACGAGGTGACCGCCAGGGCGAAGAGCACGGCCGCGGACAACGCGGGCCAGTTCAGCCCGTACCCCCGGGCCACGACGCCGCCGAGCAGAGCGCCGAGCGGCGCACCGGAGGTCGAGGCGGTACGGAAGGCGGACGCGATGCGTCCCACCATCGCCGCCGGGCTGCGTCGCTGCATCAGCGTGACCTGGTTGACGTTCCAGACCATGTTCATGGCGCCCAGCAGCAGCATGCCGACGAGGAGCGCGCCGAGGTTCCGGACGGTGCCGACGAGCACGAGGGAGGACGTCTGCACGCCGCCGGCGACCAGCAGGGCCCGGACCCGCCCGGTGCGCCGTGCGATCCGCTGGGCGACGAGGCCACCGAGGAGGCTGCCTGCCGCGTACGCCGTCATGGCGGCCGCGTATCCCGCGTTGCCGGCGCCCAGCCAGCGCGTCACGTGCAGCACCAGCGTGGCGATCAGGGCGCCCATGCCGATGTTGCACAGCAGGGTGGCCACGCAGACCGCGCGCAGCGTCCGGTCGCGCCACAGGGCGCGCAGGCCCGCGCCGATCTCGGCGCGCAGGGTGCTGCCCGCCTGGCGCGGCGCCCGCTCGGGCGGCCGTATCCGCAGCGACGCCACGAGGGCGGCGGCCACCAGGTACGTGCCCGCGTCGGCCGCGAAGGGCATGAAGGCCCCCACGGTCAGCAGCACCGGCACGAAGGGTCCGGCCAGCAGACCACCGGCGAGTTGCTGGCCGGTCATGAGGCGGGCGTTGGCTCCGCCTAGGCGGTCGCGGTCCACCAGGGAGGGCAGCAGGGCCGTGGAGGCGTTGTCGAAGAGAGTCTGCAGGGTGGTCAGCGCGAAGGCGAGGGTGAGCAGCAGCGGGATCGAGGCGTGTCCGAGGCCGACGGCGAGGGCGAAACCGGCGACGAGCAGGCCGCGAACCGTGTCCACCGCCCACATCGCGCGCCGCTGGTCCACCCGGTCCGCGACGGCCCCGCCGAGCAGCCCGAACAGCAGCCACGGAACATACCCGCAGGCGGTCACCGAGGCGACGGCGAGCGGTTCGTCGGTGAGGCGTACGGCGAGCAGGGGCAGCGCCGACGTCCGTAACGCGTCCCCGAACCGGGACACCACGGCTGCCGTCCACAGCCGCCCGAATCCCCCGCGCCACGCGGGCGCGGCCCTGCCCGCGTCCTCGACCGTCGTCACGACTCCCCCTCACAGTCGGCCCAAGCCTCACTGCAGGCCCATGCACGAACCGTAGAGGGCAGCACTGACAATCGGCCGTCGGCCGAGGGGGGAAACAGCTCCGGCCAGGCGCCCACGGACACCCGGCCGGTTCAACTCCTAGATCTCGCCCCGCAGTTTGGCGAGC
This sequence comes from Streptomyces sp. NPDC001843, assembly GCF_042891955.1. Classification (NCBI taxonomy): domain Bacteria; kingdom Bacillati; phylum Actinomycetota; class Actinomycetes; order Kitasatosporales; family Streptomycetaceae; genus Streptomyces; species Streptomyces sp. NPDC001843. Next base: position 86,006 of record NZ_JBIATQ010000001.1, read on the forward strand.
GCCTCGGCGAGGATGGCCTCGCCGTCCGCGTCGCTGCGCCGCTCCCTGACGTACGCGAGGTGCGTCTTGTAGGGCTCGGTGCGCGGCGGGTCCGGCGGGTTGTCCCGGTCCTGACCTGCCGGGAAGCCACAGCGCGGGCAGTCCCAGGTCTCGGGCACCTGCGCGTCACTGGCGAAGCTGGGCTGGGTCTCGTGCCCGTTGGAGCACCAGAAGGAGATGCGCAGACGCGGCGCGGACTCGCCGCGCTCGGCCTCGCCCATCGGCCCCGCCCCGACCCGGCTACCTCGGATCGCGTTGCCACTTGCCACGGTCGTAACTCCCTGCGTGATGGTGCCGCGAAGCGAGTCGGCGTTTCGCTCCGCTGCGAGCGCCTCAGTCTACGTAAGGCCCAACGCGCGTCCAGTGCTTGGAGTTACAAACCCCCCACTCTGCAGACGCAAGCCCCATGATAGGCCGCGCACAGGAGCGCGTAGCCAACATGGGGCTCAACGTACGGAATGTGTGTACTTGACCTGATACCGAGCAGATGTGATCAGCTGTTCGACTTCATCAGGAGGCCGAGGACGACGATGCACGCGAACCACAGCAGACCGATCACGATGGTGATCCGGTCGAGGTTGCGCTCGGCGACCGAGGAACCGCCGACGGACGACTGCATGCCGCCGCCGAACATGTCGGAGAGGCCGCCGCCCTTCCCCTTGTGCATCAGCACCAGCAGCATCAGCAGCAGGCTGAAGACGATCAGGGCGATCGAGAACCCCAAAACCACGGCTGGACCAACTTCCTCGGAATCGGATGGACGGGGGCACAGCACCCTGGCTGTACCCCCGCAAGGGTACGACGGATCGCCGCTACCGCCTACTCACGGCCTGCTCACTGATCGCGGAATCGCACGATCTTGACGAACTCGTCCGCGTCCAGCGAGGCCCCACCGACCAGGGCGCCGTCGATGTCGGCCTGCGCCATGATCTCGGCGACGTTGCCGGACTTCACGGAGCCGCCGTACTGGACGCGCACCTTGTCGGCCACGTCCTGCGAGTAGAGCTCGGCGATCTTGCCCCGGACGGCGGCGCAGACCTCCTGGGCGTCCTCGGCGCCGCAGACCTTGCCGGTGCCGATGGCCCAGACGGGCTCGTACGCGATCACCACGGTCTCGACCTGCTCGGCCGTGAGGTCCTTCAGACCGCCCTCGACCTGGGTGAGGGTGTGGGTCACGTGGTTGCCCGCCTCGCGGACGTCGAGCTCCTCACCGACGCACAGGATGGGGGTCAGGCCGTGCCGGAAGGCGGCCTTGGCCTTGGCGTTGACGAGCTCGTCGGTCTCGTTGTGGTACTGGCGGCGCTCGGAGTGGCCGATCACCACGTACGTGCACTTGAGCTTGGCCAGCATGGAGCCGGAGATCTCACCCGTGTAGGCGCCGGAGTCGTGGGCCGAGACGTCCTGGGCACCGTACTTGATCTTGAGCTTGTCGCCGTCGACCAGGGTCTGCACGGAGCGCAGATCGGTGAAGGGCGGCAGGACGGCGACCTCGACGGCCTCGTAGTCCTTGTCCGCGAGGGCGAAGGCGAGCTTCTGGACGTGGGCGATGGCCTCGAGGTGGTTGAGGTTCATCTTCCAGTTGCCCGCCATGATCGGCGTGCGACCGGAAGTAGTAGATGCAGCCATGCTTGGTCAGTCCTCCAGTGCGGCGAGGCCGGGGAGCGTCTTGCCCTCGAGGTATTCGAGGGAGGCGCCGCCACCGGTCGAGATGTGGCCGAACGCGTTCTCGTCGAAGCCGAGCGTACGCACGGCCGCGGCGGAGTCGCCGCCGCCGACGACGCTGAAGCCGTGTCCGTCGACGAGGGCCTGGGCGACCGCCTTGGTGCCCTCGGCGTAGTCGGGGTGCTCGAAGACGCCCATCGGGCCGTTCCAGAAGACGGTCGCGGCGTCGGCGAGCTTCGCGGCGTACAGCTCGCGCGTCTTCGGGCCGATGTCCAGGCCCTCCTGGTCCTCGGGGATCTTGTCCGCGTCGACCACGGTGTGCTGGGTGGGCGCCTTGGCCTTCAGGTCCGGGAACTGCCGGGCGACCACGACGTCGACGGGGAGCACCAGCTCGACGCCCAGCTTCTCGGCGCGCTCCAGGTATTCGGTGACGGCCGGGACCTGGTCCTCCTGGAGCAGGGAGATGCCGACCTCGTAGCCCTTGGCCTTGAGGAAGGTGTAGGCCATGCCGCCGCCGATGAGCAGGCGGTCGGCCTTGCCGAGCAGCTCGTCGATGACGGCGAGCTTGTCGGAGACCTTGGCGCCGCCGAGCGCGACGACGTAGGGGCGCTCGACGTTCTCGGTGAGCTTCTTCAGGACGCCGACCTCGGTGGCGATCAGGTGGCCGGCGTAGTGCGGCAGCCGGGCCGGGAGGTCGTACACGGAGGCGTGCTTCCGGTGCACCGCGCCGAATCCGTCGCCCACGTACACGTCGGCGAGTTCGGCGAGCTGCTCGGCGAAGGCGCCGCGCTCGGCGTCGTCCTTGCTGGTCTCGCCGGGGTTGAAGCGCAGGTTCTCGATGACCGCGACCTGGCCGTCGATCAGGCCCGCGACGGTGTCCCTTGCGGACTCGCCGACCGTGTCGGTCGCGAACGCCACGGCGGAACCGAGGAGTTCACCGAGGCGCGAGGCGGCCGGGGCGAGGGAGAAGGCCGGCTCCGGGGCACCCTTGGGGCGGCCCAGGTGGGAGGCGACGATCACCTTGGCGCCCGCGTCGGCCAGGGCCTTGACGGTGGGCAGGACGGCGCGGATGCGGCCGTCGTCGGTGATGGTGCCGTCGGCGAGCGGCACGTTGAGGTCGGCACGGACGAAGACCCGCTTGCCGTCCACGCCGTCGGCGAGAAGTTCGTCGATCGTCTTCATGGGGAGGGACTCCTGAGGAGGGATCATGATGCTCGTGATCGTAAAGAGGGCCTGATCTGTACGTGAGTCAGGGCTCGGGCAGCGCGTTCACGCGCTGCCCGAGCCCTGTCCTCACACCGAGATGCCTGCTTCGGCGATCAGAGCTGGTTGCCGACGAAGACCGTCAGGTCGACGAGGCGGTTGGAGTAGCCCCACTCGTTGTCGTACCAGCCGATGACCTTCACGTTCTTGCCCTCCTGGACCATGGTCAGGGAGGAGTCGAAGGTGCAGGACGCCGGGGCGTTGACGATGTCGGAGGAGACGATCGGGTCCTCGGTGTAGTCGAGGAGGCCCTTGAGCTCGCCCTCGGCGGCCTTCTGGAAGGCGGCGTTGACCTCTTCCTTGGTGACCTCACGGCCGAGTTCGACGACGAGGTCGGTGACCGAGCCGGTCGGGACCGGAACGCGCATCGCGATGCCGTCCAGCTTGCCCTTGAGCTGCGGGAGCACGAGGGCGGTGGCCTTGGCGGCACCCGTGGTGGTCGGGATGATGTTCTCGGCGGCGGCACGGGCGCGGCGCAGGTCCTTGTGCGGGAAGTCCAGGATGCGCTGGTCGTTCGTGTACGCGTGCACCGTCGTCATCAGGCCCTTGACGATGCCGAAGTTCTCGTCGAGGACCTTCGCCATCGGCGCCACACAGTTGGTGGTGCAGGAGGCGTTGGAGATGACGTGGTGGCTCGCCGCGTCGTACTTGTCCTGGTTGACGCCCATCACGATGGTGATGTCCTCGTCCTTGGCCGGAGCCGAGATGAGGACCTTCTTCGCACCGCCGGCGATGTGCTTCGCGGCGTCGTCCTTCTTGGTGAAGATGCCGGTCGACTCGATGACGATGTCGACGCCCAGCTCGCCCCACGGAATGTCGGCGGGGTTGCGCTCGGAGAGCACCTTGATCGTGTGGCCGTCGACCGTGATCGTGTCGGCGGTGTGGGAGACCTCCTGCTTCAGGCGGCCCAGGATCGTGTCGTACTTGAGCAGGTGGGCGGTGGTCGCGGTGTCACCCAGGTCGTTGACAGCCACAACCTCGATGTCCGCCCCCTGCTCGAGCAGGGCGCGGAAGTAGTTACGCCCGATGCGGCCGAAGCCGTTGATGCCTACGCGGATCGTCACGAACCGATCTCCTCGTTGGTACGCCGGCCATGCGGTGCCGGCGAGCTGTGTTTGGGATGTCCCCGACCACCCCCGACCCTACCTCCCTGGGGGCCCGGTGGTGACATCCAGATGCCTCATACACGGCAGGGCGGTCCGTACCCGCCAGTAGGGGTACGGACCGCCCCGGACTTGCGCCCGGATCACCCGGTTCAGTCATGAATTGTCAATGCCGGTCGAGCGCCCGGATCACTCGTTCGTGAGCGCGTCGGCTCACTTGTCGAGTGCCGCCAGGGCCTTCTTCACCAGGGCCTTCCGGTCGGCCGCGGCCGGGACCTGTTCCAGGCCGAAGCCGAGCAGCACGGTCCGGTCGGTGGTGACCGCTCCGTACGTCTTGAACAGGGCTCCGGTACGCGCCCAGTCCTTCAGTGCCGCCGGGCTGCCCGGTGGCGGTCCGGTCACCTTCCAGGCGCCCAGCGAGGTCTCGAAGCCCTCGGTCTCCTTGGCCGTGCCGCCGACGACGAGTGAGGCGTCGTCGGCGAGGACGCCGTGTCCGCCGGTGCCCGGGTCGGTGATGTAGGCGATCGAGAGCTCGACGGACTTCCCGGCGTACGCGCTGAGGTCGAAGTCGACCGAACGCCAGCCGTTCGAGCTGCCGGTGAGGCTGTGCCACGAGCCGGTGCTGCCGGTCGCGGTGCAGCCGCTGGTCGCGAAGGTCAGATAGTGCTTGAGCCAGGGGTGCTCGTTGACCAGGAACCCGGCCTCGCAGTCGGCCGGCACGGCAGTGGAGGTGGCGCCGCCCGCCTCCGGGAGGGTCGTCCAGTCGTTCGCGCCGGTGGTGTGCGCCTCGACCACCGCGTGGTCGTAGCCCGGCTCGGTGTCCCACAGCAGCCGGGTGCGGAGCGTCGGCTTGTCGGCGGCGCTGACACCGGTGAGGTCGACGGTTCGGGTGAGGCGCTTGTAGGCGTCGTCGGTGTGCACCGCCGCGGCCATGTACGAGCCCGTGTACGGGCCGTACGGGTTGACGGTGCCCGCGAACTGGCCCGCGCCCGCGCTGGCGAACTGCGGGTACTTGGCCGCGGGCAGCTCGTCGGAGGTGACGGCGTAGCTGCCGGCCTTGTCGAGCGGGTTGCCGGGCGCGCCGCCCAGGGCGGCCGTGACCCCACCGAGCTCGCCCGAGCCGGTGAAGCCGGTGGCGCCGGCGAGCGACGTGCGCGAGTAGGCGCCGAGGTAGTACTGGCTGAAGTCGTCCGACAGGGTGCCGTCGGCGAGGGCGACGTTGCCGCCGGCCAGCTCACCGGCCTCGATCAGCTTGCCGCCCTCGTTGAGGTAGGCACGCAGCTGGAGCTGGGTGACGTTGCCCGGGCCGCTCGCGCCGGAGTAGTGGACGACGGTCCTGAAGTACTTCAGCACGCCGAGCGCGTCCGGCGCTCCCTGCTTGGCGACGTCCCAGACGATCGCCTTGCGGCCGGCCGCCTTCAGCGCGTCCACGTACTTCTGCGCCTGCGCGGCGGGCGCGCCCTCCTCGGCGACCACGAGGGTGTCCGCCGCGGACCGCTTGGCCACGGTGTACGTGAAGTGCGGGCTGGAGGTGCGCTTTCCGCTCCTCGTCCTGCCGGTGGACCACACCTCGACCTTGTCACCGGGCTCGCCGCCGCGGACCTTGGCCCGGTACTCGTCGAAGTAGAGGTTGTCCGCACCGCCGAAGGTCTCGCCGCCCTTCCAGTGCCTGAGCGTACGGTCCCGTGTACGGCCGCCGTTGACGCGGTACTTGAGCTCCTTGTCCCGTACGGACTTGCGGACGACGACCGAGACCTCCTGGTCCGCGCCGCGCGCGTACGAGGTGGAGAACGTCGCCGGGGTGAAGTCGGCCGCGCTCAGACCGACCGAGGAGGCCGGCTTGTCGGGGTGGGCGGCGGTCTCGGCGACGGAGAGCGCGAACGGGATGTTCTTGGCGAACTCCTGCTGGATCAGCTTCTCGTCGTCGGGGAAGTTGAAGACCGACTGGCAGTCGGCGGCCTTCCAGGCGTCGTTCGGGTCGATGTCCGAGGCGGTCTGGCAGGTCGACATCTCCGGGGTGAACATCGCCATGCCGTTGACGTTGGAGGCGTGGCCGTCCGCCTCACCGTTGGTGGTGTACAGCTCCGAGGAGACCTGCGGGTGGTAGCCGGGGATCGCGGAGTGCTCCGGGGTGCCGGCGAGCGCCTTGTAGAGGACGTCGTCCGGGGTCGGTGTGGCGACCTGCCAGCCGACTCCGTACAGCAGGAGTTCGGCGGCGGAGTGGTAGTTGATGCCGTAGGTGAAGCCGACGCGCTTCTCGAAGCGGTCGAGGGCCTTGGTCTCCGGTTCGGACGCCGGGCTCGCGCCGCGGTAGGTCTCGCTGGTCGGGTTGGGGGACGAACCCTCGTCGTCGTAGCCCCACTTGTAGGCGAAGTTGCGGTTGAGGTCCACGCCGTCGCCGGTGGAGATGACGCCGTCGCCGTTGACGTCCCTCAGGTTCTTGCGCCACAGCCGGGTGTCGGAGTTCTTGAAGGTGTAGTCGTAGCCGTCGGGGTTGGCCGAGAGCACGAACCACAGCTCGGTCGAGTCGACGATCTTCTTGATGCGCCTGTCCGTCTTGTAGCGGTCCAGGTAGTAGTGCATCAGGCGCCGGGTCATCTCCGGCGTGATCCATTCGCGCGCGTGCTGGTTGGACATGTACAGCACGGAGGGCTTGGAGCCGTCCTTGGACTTCTTCGCGTTCCTGGTCAGTTTGAGCGCGAGGATGTCCTGGCCGCCCACGGTCCTGCCGATGGACTCGACCTTGGTGAGGCCGGGGTTCTGCTGGGCGGCCCTGAGGATCTCCTCCTTCAGGCCGCCGCTTCCGCCGTACGGGCGGAACACGCCCTGGGCGGCGTCCTCGACGCGGGTCGCGGCCTTAGCCGAAAGCTTGTGCTCGGTGAGGTCGACGCCCTGTTTCCCGAGCTTCTCGGCCTGCTTCTCGGTGAGGTAGAGCTCGACAGTGTGCTTGCCGGCTCCGGTCACCTGGTCGCCGAGCTCGTTGCCGTCCTGTCCGGCCGCGAGCAGCAGCGGTACCTGTTTCCGGGTGACTTCGGCGCGGAACACCTTGACCTCGTCGTCGCTCTTGGCGTCGGCTCCGGTCGAGGTGGCGGTCTGTGCGTGGGCGACGGGTGCGAAGCTCGCTCCGCCGAGCAGGAGCGCGCCGACAGCGAGGATCGATCTCGCTCTGTGTCTCATGAACCCCCCTAGCCGTGGTCCGCCACGGCGGCGGACATCTGCCAGGCTCATGACACCTCATGATCCAGTCAAGGGCGCCCCAAGGACAGCGAAACGCCGGCGCCTTCACCCAACTGGGCTCAGGCACCGGCGAACTGAGAGTCCGTCGTCATACCGCCAGGTTGTCCGCCAGCTCCTCGCTGAGGTTGGCCTCCGTCCCCGGGATGCCCAGGTCGGAGGCGCGCTTGTCGGCCATCGCCAGCAGACGGCGGATACGGCCGGCCACGGCGTCCTTGGTCAGCGGCGGGTCGGCGAGGGCGCCCAGCTCCTCCAGGGAGGCCTGCTTGTGCTCCATGCGCAGCCGCCCGGCGGCCGCGAGGTGCTCGGGGACCTCGTCACCGAGGATCTCCAGGGCGCGCTGGACGCGGGCACCGGCGGCGACGGCGGCCCGGGCCGAGCGGCGCAGGTTGGCGTCGTCGAAGTTGGCGAGCCGGTTCGCCGTGGCGCGCACCTCGCGGCGCATCCGGCGCTCCTCCCAGGCCAGCACGGACTCGTGCGCGCCGAGCCGGGTGAGCAGGGCGCCGATCGCATCGCCGTCGCGGACGACCACCCGGTCCACGCCCCGTACCTCGCGGGCCTTGGCGGCGATCGACAGGCGGCGGGCGGCGCCGACCAGTGCCAGCGCGGCCTCGGGACCCGGGCAGGTGACCTCCAGGGAGGAGGAGCGTCCGGGCTCGGTCAGCGAACCGTGCGCCAGGAAAGCGCCGCGCCAGGCCGCCTCGGCGTCGCAGGTCGCACCCGAGACCACCTGCGGGGGCAGGCCCCGGATCGGGCGGCCCCGGCCGTCCACCAGACCGGTCTGCCGGGCGAGCTGGTCACCGCCGGCGACCACCCGCACCACGTACCGGGAGCCGCGGCGCAGCCCGCCCGGCGCCATCACGATCAACTCGGAACTGTGTCCGAAGATCTCCAGGATGTCCCGCTTGAGGCGCCGGGCCGCCATCGCGGTGTCCAGCTCCGCCTCGATCACGATGCGTCCGCTGACCAGGTGGAGGCCGCCGGCGAACCGCAGGATGGCGGAGACCTCCGCCTTCCTGCAGCAGGTCCGGGTGACGGGGAGCCGGGAGATCTCGTCCTTCACCGCTGCCGTCATCGCCATGGGCCGATCCTTCCATGCATCCGAAAAATACGGTCGTACGCGGCGGCCAACAGCTCCGGGTCGTGCCTCGGGGTCCCGTCGGTCCGGGCCACGGGCGCCAGCTCGACCGCGGCTCCCAGCCGCTTGGCGGCCTCGGTGAGGGAGTCACGGTCGGGCACGGCGGCCTCGTCGGCCAGCACCACGTCCAGGGCGAGTTTAGGGGCGTGTCGCCCCAAAACCTCCAAATGACGCTGCGGAGAGAAGCCCTCGGTTTCTCCCGGCTGCGGGGCGAGGTTCAGGGACAGCACCCGGCGTGCCTTCGTCTCCGTGAGCGCGTCCAGGAGTTCGGGGACGAGCAGGTGGGGGATGACGGAGGAGAACCAGGAACCGGGACCGAGAACCACCCAGTCCGCGTCCAGGACGGCGGCGACGGCCTCCGGGACGGCGGGCGGATCGTTCGGCACCAGGTGCACGGACTGCACCTCGCCCGGCGTGAGGGCGACGGTGGCCTGCCCCCGTACCGTGTCGACGTCGTCCGGGCGCTGTGGGTCGTGTCCCTTGACCAGGGCCTGGAGCTCCAGCGGCACGGCGGACATGGGCAGTACGCGCCCGTGCGCGCCGAGCAGTTTGCCGACCAGGTCCAGGGCCTGGACATGGTCGCCGAGCTGCTCCCACAGGGCCACGATCAGCAGGTTGCCGACCGCGTGCTCGTGCAGGTCGCCCTGGGACTGGAAGCGGTGCTGGATGACCCGGGCCCAGGTCTGGCCCCAGTCGTCGTCACCGCACAGCGCGGCCAGCGCCTTGCGCAGGTCACCGGGCGGCAGCACGCCCAGTTCGTCGCGCAGGCGCCCGCTGGAACCGCCGTCGTCGGCCACGGTGACGACGGCGGTGAGGTCGCCGGTGATCCGGCGCAGCGCGGCCAGCGAGGCGGACAGGCCCATGCCGCCGCCGAGGGCGACGACCTTGGGCTGGGCGCCGCGGCGGCGCGGCCTGGCGCCGCGGACCTCGACGGGCCGGCCGGCGCGCGCCTCCGGCACCACCCGGCGCAGCGCGCGCAGCCGCGGTGTACGTTCCCTCATTCCCGTCCCATGTCCCGGTGTACGACCACCGTCTCCACACCCTCGGCCGCGAGCCGCGCGGCGAGCTTCTCCGACACCGCGACCGAGCGGTGCTTGCCGCCGGTGCAGCCGATGGCGATGGTCACATACCGTTTGCCCTCGCGGCGGTAACCGGCCGCGATGAGCCGCAGCAGTTCGGCGTACCGGTCGAGGAACTCCTTGGCGCCGGGCTGGTTGAAGACGTACGCGGACACCTCCTCGTTGACGCCGGTGTACGGGCGCAGCTCCGGGACCCAGTGCGGGTTGGGGAGGAAGCGCATGTCCGCGACCAGGTCGGCGTCGACCGGGAGGCCGTACTTGAAGCCGAAGGACATCACGGTGGCCCGCAGCTCGGGCTCCTCCTCGCCGGCGAACTGGGCGTCCATCTTGGCGCGCAGTTCGTGCACGTTGAGGCTGGAGGTGTCGATCACCAGGTCGGCGTCGCCGCGCAGCTCGCGCAGCAGCTCCCGCTCGGCCGCGATGCCGTCGACGATCCGGCCGTCGCCCTGGAGCGGATGCGGTCGGCGCACCGACTCGAAGCGGCGCACCAGTGCCTCATCCGAGGACTCCAGGAAGACGATCCGCCGGGTGACGCCCCGGGCGTCGAGGTCGGCGAGCGACTCCCGCAGGTTGTCGAAGAAGCGCCGGCCGCGTACGTCGACGACGACCGCGATCCGCGCCACGTTGCCCTGGGAGCGGGCGCCGAGCTCCACCATGGTGGGGATCAGCGCGGGCGGGAGGTTGTCGACGACGAACCAGCCGAGGTCCTCCAGACACTTGGCGGCCGTCGAGCGGCCGGCTCCGGACATGCCGGAGATGATCACCAGCTCGGGGATGGCCCCGTCGGGGGCCCCGGCTGTCTCGCTGCCCGTACTCACCTTTGCTCCGTTGTCCTGGATCGCCTGCTGCGGCTGATCCTCGCGCTTTTCCTCGTGTGCCGGATCTCGGTCCGCTGTGGGGTGTGCGTCGTGCTCCGTCATGTCTCCTGCCCCCGTCGTTCGTCCGGGGTGCCCGCCGTCACGGGCTCCCCCGAGGGATCCCCCGTCGTACCGGGTTCCCCGTCTTCAATGATCTCTCCGGTCGCCGTGTTGACGGCGGGGGCGGCCGGGGCCGCCAGGGCGAGGGCCGCGGCGATCGTCTCGGCCGTCTTGCGGCCTATCCCGGGGACCTCCTGGATCTGGTCCAGCGTGGCGGACCGCAGCTTCTTCACCGAGCCGAAGTGCTTGATCAGCGCCTGTTTACGGGTGTCGCCGAGGCCGGGCACCTCGTCGAGGGGGCCGGCGCGGAAGCGTTTGGCACGCTTGGCCCGCTGGTAGGTGATCGCGAACCGGTGCGCCTCGTCGCGGACGCGCTGGAGCAGGTAGAGGCCCTCGCTGGTGCGGGGCAGGACCACCGGGTCGTTCTCGCCCGGCACCCACACCTCCTCCAGGCGCTTGGCCAGGCCGCAGACCGCGATGTCGTCGATGCCGAGCTCGTCCAGGGCCCGCTGGGCGGCCGCGACCTGCGGCTGTCCGCCGTCGACGACGACGAGCTGCGGCGGGTAGGCGAACTTCTTGGGACGGCCGTCGTCGTCCTTGAGCCCGTCCCCGGGCTCGTTCCCGAGCTCGCCGTCCTCGGAGCCGTCGTCCACCCACTCGCCGGTCTTCTCCTTCTCGGCGAGATAGCGCCGGAACCGCCGGGTGATCACCTCATGCATGGACCGGACGTCGTCCTGACCGGCGAATCCCTTGATCTGGAAGCGCCGGTACTCGCCCTTGCGCTGCAGACCGTCCTCGAAGACGACCATGGAGGCGACCACGTCGTCGCCCTGCAGGTGGGAGATGTCGTAGCACTCGATCCTGAGGGGAGCGCTGTCCAGGTCGAGGGCGTCGGCGATCTCCTCCAGGGCGCGCGAGCGGGTGGTGAGGTCGGAGGCACGCCTGGTCTTGTGCAGGACGAGTGCCTGCTGGGCGTTGCGCTGCACGGTCTCCATGAGCGCCTTCTTGTCGCCGCGCTGCGGTATGCGCAGGGAGACACCCGCACCGCGGCGGCCGGTCAGCCACTCCTGGACCGGTTCGACCGGCTCGGGCAGGGCGGGAACGAGCACCTCCTTGGGGACCGCGTCACCGCTCTCCTCGCCGTACAGCTGCTGCAGGGCGTGCTCGACGAGGGCGCCGGTGGTGACCTCCTCCACCTTGTCGGTCACCCAGCCGCGCTGACCTCGGACCCGGCCGCCGCGCACGTGGAAGATCTGGACGGCCGCCTCCAGCTCGTCCTCGGCGACCGCGATGAGGTCGGCGTCGGTCGCGTCGGCGAGCACGACCGCGTTCTTCTCCATGGCCTTCTTCAGGGCCTCGATGTCGTCGCGCAGGCGGGCGGCCCGCTCGTACTCCATCTCGTCGGCCGCCTCCGTCATCTGCTTCTCCAGACGGCGCAGGTGGGTGCCCGTGCGCCCGGCCATGAAGTCGCAGAACTCGTCCGCCAGTTCCCAGTGGTCCTCGGCCGGGATCCGGCCGACACAGGGGGCCGAGCACTTGCCGATGTAGCCGAGCAGGCAGGGACGGCCGGTGCGGGCGGCGTTCTTGAAGACGCCGGCCGAGCAGGTGCGTACCGGGAAGACGCGGAGCAGCAGGTCGACGGTGTCGCGGATGGCCCACGCGTGCGCGTACGGACCGAAGTACCTGACGCCTTTCTTCTTGTGACCCCGCATCACCTGGACCCGGGGGAACTCCTCGTTCATCGTCACCGCGAGGTACGGGTAGCTCTTGTCGTCGCGGTACTTGACGTTGAACCGGGGGTCGTACTCCTTGATCCACGAGTACTCCAGCTGCAGCGCCTCGACCTCCGTGGACACCACGGTCCACTCCACGGACGCGGCCGTGGTGACCATCGTCCGGGTGCGGGGGTGGAGGTTCGCCAGGTCCTGGAAGTAGTTCGCCAGACGCTGGCGCAGGCTCTTCGCCTTTCCGACGTAGATCACCCGGCGGTGCTCGTCCCGGAACCTGTAGACCCCGGGAGAGTCCGGGATGTCTCCCGGCCTGGGGCGGTAGCTGGAGGGGTCGGCCATGTCTCACACCCTACTGGCGAGGACCGACACCGCGGCGGGCCTGTGGACGACGCCACGCGCCCGCCGCCCCGCCCGGGGGCGCTGCTCGGCCAAGTGCCTACGGCGGCCGAACGCCAGGTGTTGTCGGAGCAAGGTCAACACGCTTCAATGCGGAGGAACTCGGGGGCCGTGAACGACGGCACGTGGCTGAAGCGTACAGATGTGCGACGCCCGGCGCCGACGGGGTGGCCCCCGGGCGGAACCCCTTGGGGCTGTGATCCAAACGACAGGGCCCAGGCCCACGCGCACGGTCTGACCAGCCGTAGTGAACCTTCACAGAAAGGCCCCTGTGCATGCCGCACGCCGCACAGCACGCGGATGTCGCCGCCGCGGAACTGGACACGGCCCTTCGGGGCGGCCCCTTCCATGTCGCCCTGCGGGCCGCGATCGCCGCCCGCGGACTGCCGCTCCAACGCGTGCAGCACCATCTCTCCCGGTACGGGGTCAAGGTCGGGGTGACGAGCCTGAGTTACTGGCAGCAAGGGGCCCGGCGCCCGCAGCGCCCGGAGTCGCTGCGGGCCGTGCGGGCGCTGGAGGAGATCCTTCAGTTGCCGGAGGAGTCGCTGATCCGGCTGCTCGCCGAGTCCGGCGAACGTCAGGCCACCTCACGTCCGGCCGCCGCCCGGTCGTACCGCTCACTGGTCGAGGCCTCCGGCGTCCTGGACCGGCTCCAGGCGGACCTGGGCTGGTCGCTCGACGGCGGCCTGGACACCCTCGGACACCACGAGCGGATACGGATCGGGGCGCGCCGCGAACTGGCCGACCGGGAGTCCCACCACATCGTGCGCGCACACCAGGACGGCGTGGACCGCTTCGTGGCCGTCCACCACGGTGACCCGGGCTGCGTGCCGCGACGCATGAACGTCCGCGCCCTGGAGAACTGCCGCACCGGGCGGATCCGCTGGGACCAGGACACCGGGGTGCTCGTCGCGGAGCTGCTCTTCGACACCCGGCTGCGGTCCGGCGACACCTTCCTCTTCCGGTACGGCGTCGAGGACGGCACGGCCGGGGTCTGCCGCGAGTACGCGCGTGGCTTCGGCTTCCCCGGCGGGCAGTACGCCCTCCAGGTGCGTTTCGACGCGGGGGCACTGCCGGTGCGCTGCCACCGGTTCGGACAGCCCTCCGCGGCGGCCCCGCGCAGCGGCCGGCAGGAGCTGCCGCTCAGCGGGCTGCACCGCTCGGTGCACGTCGTCGAGCCGCGGACCCGGCCGGGCATCGTGGGCATCTGCTGGGACTGGGACTGACGCTGCGCGTAAACGCTTGCGCAAGCGTTTACGTCGGGCGCTCCGATGGGGTACCTTCCGGCCAGCAGGAACCGCCGAGGCCCAGGAGGGAGCCCGATCCGATGCCCACGATGGCCGACGTCGCGCGCAGCGCCGGCGTGTCGGTGGCGACCGTCTCCCACGTCCTCAACGGCACGCGCCCGGTGCTGCCCCACACCCGCCAGGCGGTCCTGGACGCCATCGACGAGCTCGGTTACACGCCCAACACCCTGGCCCGCTCCCTGGTGACCTCCCGCACCCGCTCGATCGGGCTCGCGGTGTCGGCGATCACCAACCCCTACTTCACGGAGATCCTGCAGGGGGTCGAGGCCGCGGCCCTGCAGGAGGGCTACAGCCTCCTCATCGCCGATCCGCACGACGACCCCGGGCACGAGCGCAAGGTCGTCCAACTGCTGCACGAGCGCCGGGTGGACGGCATGATCGTCGCGCCGTCCGCGGACCCCCGCGAGCTCGTCGCCTACCTCGGCCGGCAGGCCGTGCCGACGGTGTTCCTGGACCGGGTGGTCGACGACCGCACGACCGCCGCGCCGTGCTTCGACCAGGTCTGCGCGGAGAACACCGAGCCGATGACCCGGCTCGTGACCCACCTGGCCGGGCTCGGCCACCGGCGGATCGCGCTGGTGGCCGGGCTGCCCGGGCTCAGCACCACCGACGAGCGGATCACCGGCTACCGGCACGGCCTCGCCTCGGCCGGGCTCGCCCACGACCCCCGCCTCGTCGTCTCCGGCAATTCCGAGTCGGCCGGCGCCGAGCGGGCCACGGCGGCGCTGCTGGCGCTCAGACCCGCCCCGACGGCGTTGGTCACCGCCAACAACGCGATGACCATCGGCGCCCTGCGCGCCCTGCGCGACCTGGGCCTGTCCGTACCCGGCGACATCGCCCTGTGCTGCTTCGACGACTTCGCCTGGGCCGATCTGTTCTCCCCGCGGCTCACCGTGATCGCCCAGCCCAGCAGGGACATCGGCGCCCGGGCGGTCCGGGTCCTCCTCGACCGCCTGGCCACGCCGGACGGGCCCGCCCGGACCGTCCGGCTGCCCTGCTCCTTCGTACATCGCACGTCGTGCGGGTGCCCCGAGAAAGGAACCGACTCGTGATCGTCGTCGCCGGTGAGGCACTGATCGACCTCGTACCGCAGGGACAGGGTGCCCTGGCGGGGCTGCAGCCGGCGCTCGGTGGCGGCCCCTACAACACGGCCCTGGCGCTGGGCCGCCTCGGCTCCGCCACCGCCTTCTGCTCCCGCACCTCCTACGACGCCTTCGGCGAGGCCCTGCTGGACGGGCTGCGACGGGCGGGCGTCGACGTCTCGGCCGTCCAGCGCGGCGCGGAACCCACCACTCTCGCGGTCGCCACCCTCGACGCCGAGGGTTCGGCCGCCTACTCCTTCTACGTCCAGGGCACCGCCGACCGTCTGTTCACGGTTCCCTCCGGCCTTCCGGCCGGGACCCGCGCGGTGTCCTTCGGGACCTGCTCACTCGTCCTGGAGCCGGGGGCGAGCGCCTACGAGGAGCTGATGCGGGCCGCGGCGGGACAAGGGCTCTTCACCGCCCTCGACCCGAACATCCGGGCGGGTCTGATCCCCGACGCGGACGCCTACCGTGCGCGTTTCAAGAGCTGGCTGCCGTCGATGACCCTGCTGAAGCTCTCCGAGGAGGACGCCCGGTGGCTGGGCGGCACCCCGGACGAATGGCTCGCCGCGGGCCCTTCCGCCGTCGTGATCACCCGCGGTGGCGACGGCCTCACCGTCTTCACCCGGGACGGCGCCGAGCATTCCGTGCCCGGTGTGAAGGTCGACGTCGTGGACACCATCGGCGCCGGTGACACGGTGAACGCGGCCCTGCTGCACGGGCTGTCCCGGCAGGACGCCCTCTCCCCCTCGGCCCTCGGCGCCCTGGGCGCGGACGGCTGGGCGCGGCTGCTGCGGTTCGCGGCGCGTGCGGCGGCGATCACCTGCTCCCGGGCGGGGGCCGAGCCGCCGTTCGCGGAGGAACTGGGGGACCTCTGAGGGCCCAGGACGGCACATGAACAGCGCCCCGCGGGGAGTGCCGCGGGGCGCTGTTCATACGCGTCAGGCCTTGCGGGCCCGCGTCGTCTTCTTCGCGGGCGCCGCCTTCTTCGTGGCCCCGGCGGCCTTGGCGGTCGCCGTGCTGTTGGCGGCCTTCGCGGCACGTGCCGGGGCTGTCTTCCTCGCCGGCGCCTTCACCGACGGTGCGGCGTCGCTGATCGTCTCCGGCTGCAGGATCTCGCGCAGGAACTTGCCGGTGTGACTGGCCGGAACCCCGGCCACCTGCTCGGGAGTACCCTCCGCCACGACCAGGCCGCCGCCCGCGCCGCCCTCGGGACCCATGTCGACGATCCAGTCGGCGGTCTTGATCACGTCGAGGTTGTGCTCGATGACGATGACCGTGTTGCCCTTGTCGACCAGGCCGGAGAGGACCTTGAGCAGCTTGCTGATGTCCTCGAAGTGCAGACCGGTGGTCGGCTCGTCGAGCACGTAGACCGTGCGGCCGGTGGAGCGCTTCTGCAGCTCGCTGGCGAGCTTCACGCGCTGCGCCTCACCTCCGGACAGGGTGGTCGCGGACTGGCCGAGGCGCACGTAGCCGAGACCGACGTCGTTCAGCGTCTTCAGGTGGCGGTTGATCGCCGGGACAGCCTCGAAGAAGTGCATTGCCTCTTCGATGGGCATGTTCAGGACCTCGGCGATGGACTTGCCCTTGTAGTGGACCTCCAGGGTCTCCCGGTTGTACCGGGCGCCGTGGCAGACCTCGCACGGGACGTAGACGTCCGGGAGGAAGTTCATCTCGATCTTGATGGTGCCGTCGCCGGCGCAGTTCTCGCAGCGGCCACCCTTGACGTTGAAGGAGAAGCGTCCGGGCTGGTAGCCGCGGACCTTCGCCTCGGTCGTCTCCGCGAACAGCTTGCGGACGTGGTCGAAGACACCGGTGTACGTCGCCGGGTTCGACCGCGGGGTGCGACCGATGGGCGACTGGTCGACGTGCACCACCTTGTCGACGAGGTCGTCGCCGTCCACGCGCGTGTGCCGCCCTGGCACGGTGCGCGCGCCGTTCAGCTCGCGGGCCAGGTGCGTATAGAGGATGTCGTTGACCAGCGTCGACTTGCCGGAGCCGGACACGCCCGTGACGGCCGTGAACACGCCGAGCGGGAAGGAGACGTCGATGTCCTGGAGGTTGTTCTCCCGGGCGCCGTGCACCGTCAGCTGCCGCGAGGGGTCGCGGGGGCGGCGGATGCCGGGCACGGGGATGGCCTTCTTGCCGGACAGGTACTGGCCGGTCTGCGACTCGGCGTTGGCGAGCAGGTCCTTCAGGGAGCCGCTGTGCACGACCTTGCCGCCGTGCTCGCCCGCGCCGGGGCCGATGTCGACGACCCAGTCGGCGACCTTGATGGTGTCCTCGTCGTGTTCGACGACGATCAGCGTGTTGCCCATGTCCCGGAGCCGGACCAGGGTCTCGATCAGCCGGTGGTTGTCGCGCTGGTGCAGGCCGATGGACGGCTCGTCGAGGACGTACAGGACGCCCACGAGGCCGGAGCCGATCTGGGTGGCCAGGCGGATGCGCTGGGCCTCGCCGCCGGAGAGGGTCCCGGCCGCGCGGTTGAGCGAGAGGTAGTCGAGGCCGACGTCGACCAGGAACCGCAGCCGCTCGTTGACCTCCTTCAGCACGCGCTCGGCGATCTTCTTGTCGCGGGCGCTCAGCTTCAGCTCGCCAAGGAAGTCCGCGCAGTCGCTGATGGACATCGCGGAGACCTCCGCGATCGACTTGTCCATGATCGTGACGGCGAGGACTATCGGCTTCAGGCGCGTGCCCTCACAGGTGGGGCAGGGGACCTCGCGCATGTAGCCCTCGAAGCGCTCGCGGCTGGCGTCGCTCTCGGCCTCGCTGTGGCGGCGCTTGACGAAGGGCACGGCGCCCTCGAAGGGCGTGGTGTACACGCGCTCGCGCCCGTACCGGTTGCGGTAGCGGACCTCGATCTGCGTCTTGTGGCCGTGCAGCAGGGCCTTCTTGGCGCGCTGCGGCAGACCGGCGAAGGGGATGTCGGTCCGGAAACCCAGGGCGTCCGCGAGGGCGCCGACCAGACGGCCGAAGTAGTCCTTGGTGTGCCCGTGCGACCACGGGTGGATGGCGCCCTCGTCGAGGGACTTGTCCTCGTCGGGGACGATCAGCTCAGCGTCGACCTCCATGCGCGTGCCGATGCCGGTGCACTCGGGGCAGGCGCCGAAGGGCGAGTTGAAGGAGAAGGAGCGGGGCTCGAGCTCCTCGAAGGACAGGTCGTCGTAAGGGCAGTACAGATGCTCCGAGTACATGCGCTCGCGCTCGGGGTCGTCCTCGGGAAGGTCGACGAAGTCGAGCACGACCATGCCGCCGGAGAGTCCGAGCGCGGTCTCCACGGAGTCGGTGAGGCGGCGCTTGGCGCTGTCCTTCACCGTGAGGCGGTCGACGACCACCTCGATGGTGTGCTTCTCCTGCTTCTTCAGCGTGGGCGGTTCGGAGAGCTGGATGGTCTGCCCGTCCACGCGCGCCCGGCTGTAGCCCTTGGTCTGCAGGTCGGCGAAGAGGTCGACGAACTCGCCCTTGCGCTCGCGCACCAGCGGCGAGAGCACCTGGAAGCGGCTCCCCTCCGGCAGCTCCAGGACCTTGTCGACGATGGCCTGCGGTGACTGGCGCGAGATCGGCCGGCCGCACTCGGGGCAGTGCGGCTTGCCGATGCGCGCGAACAGCAGCCGCAGGTAGTCGTAGACCTCGGTGATGGTGCCGACCGTCGAGCGTGGGTTGCGCGAGGTCGACTTCTGGTCGATGGAGACGGCCGGGGAGAGGCCCTCGATGAAGTCGACGTCCGGCTTGTCCATCTGGCCGAGGAACTGGCGGGCGTACGAGGAGAGCGACTCCACGTAGCGCCGCTGGCCCTCGGCGAAGATGGTGTCGAAGGCCAGGGAGGACTTGCCTGACCCGGACAGGCCCGTGAAGACGATGAGCGAGTCACGAGGCAGGTCGAGCGACACATTTTTCAGGTTGTGCTCGCGCGCGCCACGGACGATGAGACGGTCGGCCACGCCGGTCCGCACCTTTCTTGAGAGAAGTGACAGGGGCGGGGCCCCCGTGCTTCTTCAGCCTAGGGGGAGCCACTGACAACGCCGGTCGGGATCCCGGTCGGAACAACAATCCCCGGCCATCCAGCATGCCCGACGCCGCACCCGACCATATAGCACGTGCATTCGATTTAGGGGCTTGGTCCGCCACCTTCACCCGAAGGAGTGGCGGGGCTAGGGTCGCCCCCATGACTGATCACGCGCGTGACCTGGCTTCTGTGCACAAAGCGACTGAACGGCTCCTCAGCGCAGTGACCGCACTGGACAACGCGGCTGTGACCGAGCCGTCACGGCTGCCCGGCTGGACCCGCGGCCATGTCCTGGCCCATATCGCCCGCAACGCGGACGCGCTCGTGAACGTGCTCCACGGGCGACCGATGTACGCGTCCGCGGACACCCGGAACACCGAGATCGAGCGGGACGCCGCGCGCGCCCTGGACGTCCAGCTCGCCGACCTGAGCGAGAGCGCGGCCCGCTTCCAGGCGACGGGGGACGCGCCCGCGGACTGGTCGCGCACGGTGGAGTTGCGGGGCGGGGTCACCGACTCCGCGTCCCGCGTGCCCTTCCGGCGCTGGGCCGAGGTGGAGCTCCACCACGTCGATCTCGGGATCGGATACGAACTGGAGGACCTCCCGGAGGAGTTCGTCGAGCGGGAGATCGATTTTCTCGCCGAACGCTTCGGCGGGCACAAGGACGTCCCCTCGACCGGTCTGCGCAGCCACGACGGCCGGGCCTGGGCCACCGGGGGCGGCGCCGGGGGCGGCCCGATCGGCGTCGAGGGTTCGGCCGCGGACCTGCTGGGCTGGCTCGCCGGACGCCGCGACGGCTCGGGCCTCGCGGTGACGGGCGGCGCACTGCCTTCCCTGCCGCCGCTGTAGCGCTGAGCGGCCTCAGGACCGCTCCCCCGCCACGGAACGGATTAGGCTGATCACCATGACGTACAGCGGTGAGGTGACGGTCGGCGGCCCCGCCGACGTGCACGAGCTCAAGGACCTGATGATCACCAAGGTCGCGGTCGGGCCGATGAACAACAACGCCTATCTGCTGCGCTGCCGGGCCACGGACGAGCAGTTGCTGATCGACGCCGCCAACGAGGCGCACACACTGCTCGGCATGATCGGTGACGACGGGATCGCGTCCGTCGTCACCACCCATCAGCACGGTGACCACTGGCAGGCACTGGCCGAGGTCGTCGCGGCCACGGGAGCCCGTACGTACGCGGGCCGCGAGGACGCCCCCGGTATTCCGGTACCGACCGATGTCCTCGTCGACGACGGCGACACCGTCCGCGTGGGGCGCGTGGAGCTCACCGCGCGCCACCTGGTCGGGCACACGCCCGGCTCCATCGCCCTGGTCTACGACGACCCGCACGGCCACCCGCACGTCTTCACCGGCGACTGCCTCTTCCCGGGCGGGGTGGGGAACACACGGAAGGACCCGAAGGCGTTCGCCAGCCTGATCCACGACGTGGAGACGAAGATCTTCGACGTGCTGCCGGACGAGACCTGGGTCTACCCGGGCCACGGCAACGACACCACCCTGGGCGCCGAGCGGCCCCAACTGCCGCAGTGGCACGCGCGCGGGTGGTGAGAATTCCGTCCACCCGGCGCGCATGCCGCATGCGTGCAGCCTCGCGCATGCGTGCGCCCGCGCGTGTGCGGCCGAGCAGCCCGCGCAAGCCTCGTGCGCGCCCCGTGTGAACAGCGCACACGTGCTGACGGCGTGTGCGCGCTCCCCGGTCACGTGGTTGCGCGCTCAACTGGAAGCAGCCACGCGCGGGAAGACGGCACCCGCGCGGATCGGGCCGCCGGTCCACCCTTATCCCCGCCCTCGGCCGGCGGCCCGGGCAAGCCTCGCAGGAACTGTTCACAAGACCGCAACACCCGTTCCCACCATGCGAACACTTCCTGCCGTGACCTCGACAAACGGGACGCCCTGCTGTCACTCTCCCGCCATGCATCTCGCTCCTGGCGCACTGCGCCGCGCCGTCGTCGCCGCCACCACGGCCCTCCTCGCCACCGCTGTCGGCTGTGCCCCGCAGCCGGAGGAGAAGGCGGCCGCCGATCCGTCCGCTTCGGCCGCGAAGAGCTGCGCCAAGGGCAAGTTGGCCACGAAGACGTCCGGCAAGCTGACGATCGCCACCGACGAGCCGGCGTACGAGCCCTGGTTCAAGGACGACAAGCCCGCCAGCGGCAAGGGTTTCGAGTCGGCGGTGGCCTACGCCGTGGCGCAGCGGCTCGGTTACGGCAAGAGCGCCGTCGTCTGGCAGAGCGTCCCCTTCAACAAGGCGTTCGCGCCCGGTGTGAAGACCTTCGACTTCGACATCAACCAGGTGTCGATCAGTGCCGAGCGCAAGAAGGCCGTGGACTTCTCGTCCGGCTACTACGACGTCCGCCAGGCCGTCATCGCACTGAAGGGCAGCAAGGCCGCGAAGGCGACGGGCATCGCCGACCTCAAGGGCCTCAAGCTGGGCGCCCAGGTGGGCACGACCAGCCTCGACTACATCAGCGACGTGGTGAAGCCGTCGCAGGAGGCGGCCGCGTACTCCAAGAACGACCAGGCCGTCTCGGCGCTCAGGAACGGCCAGGTGGACGCGATCGTCACCGACCTGCCGACCGCCTTCTACGTCACCGCGGCCCAGGTGAAGAACGCCAGGATCGTCGGCCAGTTCGAGAACCAGGGCGGCACGCCGGAGCAGTTCGGGCTCGTCCTGGACAAGGGCAGCGCCCTCACCTCCTGCGTGACGTCGGCCGTGGACGCCCTGCGAGGCGACGGCACCCTGGCGAAGCTGGAGAAGCAGTGGCTGTCCGACGCCGTCGACGCCCCGGTGCTCAAGTGACGGTCACCAAGGAGGAGGCCGGGGAGGACTCCGGCGACGACGGCATGCCGGACCCGTACGTCCCGTCGCGGCGACGGCTGGAACGGGAGCGCCACAAGCGCACCCGAGCCCGCCGGGCGACCGCGATCGCAGCGCTGTCGACCCTGGTCACGGCCGTCGTCCTGTACGTGGTCGTGGTCAGCGCACCGGGCTGGCAGCGCACCAAGGAGACCTTCTTCGACGGGCACTACGCGCGCGAGGCCTTCCCCAAGGTTCTCGACGGCCTGTGGCTCAACGTCCGGCTGCTGCTGATCTGCGGCGTACTGGTGCTCGTCCTCGGCATGTTGATCGCCGTCGCGCGCACACTGCCGGGGCCCGTGTTCTTCCCCCTGCGGGTGCTGGCTGCGGCGTACACGGACTTCTTCCGCGGTCTGCCGCTGATCATCAACCTGATGATCGTGGTCTTCGGCGTACCCGCGCTGCGCCTCCAGGGCGTGACCGTCGATCCCGTGCTGCTGGGCGGTACGGCACTGACGCTGACGTACTCGGCGTACGTCGCCGAGGTGTTCCGCGCGGGCATCGAGTCCGTGCACCCCTCGCAGCGCGCCGCGGCCCGCTCGCTGGGTCTGACCAACCGGCAGGCGCTGCGGTACGTGGTGCTCCCCCAGGCCGTACGCCGTCAGGTGCCGCCTCTGCTGAACGACCTGGTGTCGCTGCAGAAGGACACCGGGCTCGTGTCGATCGGCGGCGCGATCGACGCCGTACGGGCGGCCGACATCATCGCCCAACGCAGCCTCAACTACACGCCGTACATCGTCGCCGGGCTGGTCTTCGTGGCGCTGACCATCCCGATGACCCGCTTCACGGACTGGGTGACGGCCAGGATGGACCGGCAGCGGGCCCAGGGAGGAACCGTATGAGCGACGCTCCGGTGCTGCGGATGGAGTCCGTCCGCAAGACCTTCGGCGGCTCGGTCGTGCTGCGCGACGTCGATCTGGAGGTCGCCCCGCACACGGTGACCGCGCTGATCGGTGCCTCCGGCTCCGGCAAGTCCACACTGCTGCGGTGCGCCAACCTGCTGGAGGAGATCGACGACGGCGCGATCTGGCTGGACGGCGAGGAGATCACCGACCCGCGGGCCGACCAGGACGCGGTCCGGCGCCGTATCGGCGTGGTCTTCCAGGCGTACAACCTCTTCCCGCACATGACCGTGCTGGAGAACGTCGTCCTCGCCCCGCGCCGGGTGCACGGCGTGCCCCGCGCGGAGGCCGAGGAGCGGGCCAGGGAACTGCTGGAGCGGCTCGGCCTGGGCGGGAGGGCGGACGCCTACCCGGACCGGCTGAGCGGCGGCCAGCAGCAGCGGGTTGCGATCGTGCGCGCGCTGGCGGTGCGTCCCCGACTGCTGCTGCTCGACGAGATCACCGCCGCTCTCGACCCGGAGCTCGTGGGTGAGGTACTCAGCGTGGTCCGCGATCTCAAGGACGACGGCATGACCATGGTGCTGGCGACGCATGAGATGGGCTTCGCCCGTGACGTCGCGGACCAGGTCTGTTTCCTGGACGGAGGGGTCGTGCTGGAGCGCGGCACCGCCGAGCAGGTCTTCGGTGACCCGCGGCAGGAACGCACCCGGCGCTTCCTGCGGCGGATCGTGGAGGCGGGCCGGCTGTGAAGGGGCGGGCGCGGTAAGGGGCGGTCGCAAGGGCATCGGGGCTTACGCCTCGGTGTGCGCCGCTCCGGCCAGCGCCGCGACCCGCTCCACGCCGAACACATAGCCCTGCACGCCGCATCCGGCGATGACACCGTCGGCGCGCAGGGAGACGTACGAGTGGTGCCGGAAGGACTCCCGCTTGTGGATGTTGGAGATGTGGACCTCCAGCACCGGCATGCCGTCACAGGTGTTGAGCGCGTCCAGGATCGCGACCGACGTGTGGGAATAGGCGCCGGGGTTGATCACGATCCCGCAGTGGTTCAGCCGCGCCTCGTGGATCCAGTCGACCAGCTCGCCCTCGTGGTTGGACTGCCGGAAGTCGATGGTGCCACCGTGCGCGGCCGCGGCCTTGGCGCAGAGGGCCTCGACGTCGGCGAGGGTGTCGGAGCCGTAGATCTCGGGCTGACGCTGGCCGAGCAGGTTCAGGTTGGGCCCGTTGAGGATCATGATCGGGGCGTTGGCCAGGGTGCGGGGCACGGTTCCTCCGGTCCGTTCGGGGTGGGCGGCCCGTGAGGACCGCTGCTCGGACCCGGTTTATCACGGTGAAGCGAGAGGGCCGAGGCCGTTACCCTCCCGGCATGACCACGCCCTCGTACCCTCCCAAGCCCTCGCCCGGCGACCGCATAGCCGTCGTCTCGCCCTCCGGCGGGCTGCCCGAACTCTTCCCGCGCCCCTACGAACTCGGGCTGGAGCGGCTGCGCCAGGACTACGGTCTCGAGCCGGTCGAGTACCCGACGACCCGGAAGATGGGCACGACGCCCCAGGAGCGGGCCGACGACATCCACGCGGCCTTCGCCGATCCGGACATCAAGGCGGTCATCGCGTCGATCGGCGGCGAGGACCAGATCACCGTGCTGCCGTTCCTGGACCGGGAGCTGCTGCGGGCCAACCCCAAGCCTTTCTTCGGCATGAGCGACAACACCAACCTGCTCGCGTTCCTGTACAACACCGGCATCGTCGGCTACCACGGCGCGACGGTGATGTGCGAGCTCGGCCGCCCCGGCGCGATGCACCCGCAGACCGCCGACTCCCTGCGGGCGGCGCTGTTCACCTCGGGCCCGTACGAGCTGCGGCCGGCCGAACGCTGGAACGACATCGACCGGGACTGGCGCGACCCGGCGACCTTCGAGTCGGAACCGGAGACCCGGCCCGGCACCGGATGGACCTGGCTGGGCGCCGACCGCGTGGTGGAGGGCCGCAGTTGGGGCGGCTGCCTGGAGATCCTGTCCTGGCTGCTGATGGCCGACCGCGAGATCGCGCGCGACCCGTCGGTTTACGACGGCGGCGTGCTGCTCCTCGAGACCTCGGAGGAGATGCCGAGCGCCACGGAGGTCTTCCGGATCCTGCGAAACATGGGCGAGCGCGGCCTGCTGCAGCGCTTCCCGGCACTGCTGATGGGCCGGGCCAAGACGTGGTCCTTCCAGCACCCCAACAGCCCGGATGAGGCGGCCCGGTACGCCGCGGAACAGCGCGAGGCCGTGCAGCGGGCGCTGCGTGCGTACGCCCCCGACACCTTGGCCGTCTTCGACGTGGACTTCGGCCACACAGGCCCCCAACTGGTCATTCCCTACGGTGGCACCGTCCGCATCGACGGCCCCTCGCGGCGCATCACGGTCACCTACTGACCCAGGACACGCCCCCGCGCGCCCCCGTAACCAGTGCTCACTGTGGGTAGTTGACGCAGCATGCACGACGTACGCACCGTAAGGGCGCCCTCCATGCCGCGGCTCGCGGCCGCCTCGCTCGCCGGGACCGCGATCGAGTTCTACGACTTCTTCGCCTACGGAACCGCGGCCGCCCTGGTCCTCGGGCCGCTGTTCTTCCCGACGTTCTCGCCGATGGCCGGGACCCTGGCGGCCTTCGGGACGTTCGGCGTGGGGTTCGTGGCCCGGCCGCTGGGTTCGGTGCTGTTCGGGCACATCGGGGACCGGCACGGACGCCGGCCGGTCCTCGTGGTGTCCCTGCTGCTGACCGGGGCCTCCACGGTCGCGGTCGGCTGCGTGCCGGCCTACGGCTCGATCGGCCTGGCCGCGCCGGTGCTGCTGCTTCTCCTGCGTTTCCTGCAGGGACTGGGGCTCGGCGGGGAGTGGGGCGGGGCGGTACTGCTGACCGCCGAACACGCGCCCGCCGGGCGGCGCGCTCTGTGGTCGAGCTTCCCGCAGGTGGGACCCGCTGTGGGTTTTCTGCTGGCCAACGGCGTGATGCTGGCACTGTCGGCGACGTTGTCCGACGCGCAGTTCGCCCAATGGGGGTGGCGCGTGCCGTTCTGGGCCGCCGGGGTGCTGGCCGCGGCCGGTCTGTGGCTGCGCTCCTCACTGGTCGAGAGCCCCCGGTTCCTGGAGATCGACGACCATGCGCGCATGCCGCTCGCCGAGGTCGTACGTCACCACTGGCGGCTGGTGCTGCTGACGGCGGGCGCACTCGCGGTCGGCTACGCGGTCTTCTACACGGTGACGACCTGGTCCCTGGCCTATGCGACGGAGAGGCTGGGAGTGAGCCGCACCGTCATGCTGACCTGCGTCATGGCCGCCGTGGTGGTGAAGGGGGCGCTGACGCCCCTGATGGCAGTTCTCGGCGACCGGTTCGGGCGGCGGCCGCTGTGCCTGGCGGGGTGCACGGCGACCGCGCTGTGGATGTTCCCGATGGTCGCGCTCCTGGCGTCCGGGGCGCCCTTGCTGATGTTCCTCGGCTTCCTCGGAGCGTTCATCGGGTTCGTCATGATGTTCGCGGTGATCGCCGCGTACCTCCCGGAGCTGTACGAACCCAGGGTGCGCTGTACCGGCGCCGCGGTGGGCTACAACCTCGGCGGGGTGCTCGGCGGCGCCCTGACGCCGATCGTCGCCACCGCGCTCGCCGAGCACTCGGGTCGCGTCCCGTGGGGTGTGGGCGCCTATCTGACCGGGATCGCGCTGTTCAGCCTCGCCTGCTTCGCGCTGCTGCCGGAGACGCGTCCGGTGCCGGTGGCCAGGGCGGTGGAACCGGCCACCGGCCGGCCGGCTACGGGTTGATCGCCAGCTCCAGATAGGCGGCGAACAGCACCAGGTGGACGCCTCCCTGCAGCGGCGTGGCCCGGCCCGGCACCACCGTCAGGGAACTGACCACCACCGTCAGGGCCAGCAGCAGCATATGGGTCGGGCCGAGGCCGAGGACGAGCGGGCCGGAGAGCCAGACGGAGGCGAGGGCCACTGCGGGGATGGTGAGGCCGATGCTGGCCATCGACGAGCCGTAGGCGAGGTTGAGGCTGGTCTGCACGCGGTCGCGGCGGGCCGAGCGGAGTGCGGCGATCGTTTCGGGCAGCAGCACGAGCAGGGCGATGATCACACCGACGACCGCCTGGTGCAGACCGGCGGCCGCCACACCGGACTCGATGGTGGGCGACACTCCCTTGGCCAGTCCGACCACACCGACCAGGGCCAGACCGAGCAGGGCCAGGCTGATCCACGCGGTACGGGCGGTCGGCGCGTCGGCGTGCTCGTCCGCCTCGATCACCCCGCCCTGCCGGGCTATCGGCAGGAAGTAGTCCCGGTGCCGCACGGTCTGGGTGGCGACGAACAGGCCGTACAGGACCAGCGAGGACAGTGCGGCGAAGGTCAGCTGCACGGCGGAGAACTCCGGACCGGGCTTGCTGGTGGTGAACGTCGGCAGCACGAGGCTGAGCGTGGCCAGGGTGGCCACGGTCGCGAGGGCGGCTCCGGTGCCCTCGGGGTTGAAGACCGCCGTGCCGTGCCGCAGCGAGGCGACCAGCAGGCAGAGGCCGACGATGCCATTGCAGGTGATCATCACAGCCGCGAAGACCGTGTCCCTGGCCAGCGTCGCGCTCTTGTCGCCTCCGTCGGCCATGAGGGTGACGACGAGAGCGACCTCGATGACCGTCACGGCCAGAGCGAGGATCAGGGAGCCGAAGGGCTCACCGACTCGATGGGCGACCACCTCGGCGTGGTGCACGGCGGCCAGCACGGCCCCGGCGAGGACCACGGTGACCAGGGCGACGACCGCGCCAGGCAGCTCCCTTCCCCAGGTCAGGACGAGGAGAACGACCGCGAGAACCGGCAGGAGGAACGTCCACTGAGTGGTGAGCGACCTGAGCCGAATGGTCATGCGGCGATCGTGGCAGCGGCGTACACGGTTCGCATTCCAGTCCTTTCACGCGGTACGACGCGGTCAGGCGTCGACGCTGTCCTTCGGGGCTCCCTCGCCGCCGGCCTCTGCCGTCTCCAGCGCCGCCTGCTTCCTGGAGGCCATCAGGCTGGTGATCGTGGTGACGACGAGGACCGCGCAGATCACACCGAGCGAGACCGGGATACTGATCTCCGGGACGTGCACCCCGGACTCGTGCAGCGCGTGGAGCACCAGCTTCACCCCGATGAAGCCGAGGATGATCGACAGGCCGTAGGAGAGGTGGACCAGCTTCTTCAGCAGGCCGCCGATGAGGAAGTACAGCTGACGCAGACCCATCAGCGCGAAGGCGTTGGCGGTGAAGACGATGTACGGATCCTGCGTCAGGCCGAAGATCGCGGGTATCGAGTCCAGCGCGAAGAGGACGTCCGTGGTGCCTATAGCGAGCATCACGACGAGCATCGGCGTCATGACGCGCTTGCCGTTCTGCCGGATCCACAGCTTGGTGCCGTGGTAGCGGTCGGCCACGCCGAACTTGCGCTCGGCCGCCTTGAGCAGCTTGTTCTCCTCGAACTCCTCGTCCTCCTCGTCGGCCCGGGCCTCCTGGATGAGCTTCCAGGCGGTCCAGATCAGGAAGGCGCCGAAAAGGTAGAAGACCCACGAGAAACTCGCGATGATCGCGGCTCCGGCGGCGATGAAGACGGCCCGCAGGACCAGGGCTATGAGCACCCCGACGAGCAGCACGCGCTGCTGGTACTGCGAGGGCACCGCGAACTTCGCCATGATCAGGACGAAGACGAAGAGGTTGTCGACGCTCAGTGACTTCTCGGTGATGAACCCGGCGAAGAACTCTCCGGCGGGCTGTCCGCCACCGAAGACGAGCAGGCCGAGGCCGAAGAGCCCGGCGAGGGCGATCCAGACGACGGTCCAGACGCCGGCTTCCTTGACGGACACGTCATGGGGTTTGCGACCGATGAAGAAGTCGACCGCGATGAGAGCGGCGAGGCCGACGATGGTCAGGGCCCACAGGGTTGCGGAAATTTCCACTGCGCCTCCGGCAGTTCGTAACGGCGAACAGTCAGCGTCATCGCTGCCGGAGGTCTCTTCCACCCGGGATGGGCCGACGCCCCGGGATCTCGTCCGATCCGTATTGACGGGTGCGCCGCAGTCAGGGAGTACTCCCCTCCGTGTCGACAACAGTACCCAATCACCAAGGAAAGGTAAAGCGATTGGTAAAGAAAAAACCAAACCGCCTGGTGGCGGGGCTTTACCTGTGCTTGGGCGATGCCTGAGCCACCTTGGCGAGCACGTGGTCGAGCACCTCGCTTCCGGGTGGCACCAGTGACGGCTCGTACGTCCAGGCATGGCCGACCCAGGGATCCGCGAGATGGTCGTCGGGCACGGGGGTGAGTCGCATGAGGGAATGCCACAGCGGGTCGAGCAAAGGGCCGTACGCCGCGGCGTCCTCCCGGTCGGCGACCATCAGCAGATGCACGCCCACGGCCGGTCCCTCGTCCGCGAGGTAGCGCAACTCCGTTACGGCCCGCTCGTCGAAGCCATGCGGGAAGTCGTTCACGACCAGCAGCTGCCGGGCCATGTCCAGATCGGGCGGCAGCGATTCGGCCGCACCGCCGCGCACCGCCATCTGGACGAGGTCGACGCGCCGGGTGAGGTTGCCCAGGACGTCCCTCACACCCGCGGCGCCGGCGGCGGACGGCCCGGCCAGCACTCCGCTGCGCACCAGCGGCATGAGCGCCCGGGCCGCCGAACCCGCCGGGTCGATCACCTGGACGCGGAACTCTCCCGCCGGGTGCACGGCGAGCATCCGGGTCGCGAGCGCCACCGCCGCCTCCGTGGCGAGGTGCCGCAGCCCGTCCGGCTCGGTGTCCCAGCCGTCGGGCGCCGTCTCACGACCGCTGTCGATCCACAGACCGCGCTCCAGCGGCAGCCGGACCAGCATCGGAATCCGCAGCGGGACGCTCTCCGGCAGGTGGAGCTCACCCAGGCGGACGGCCAGCGGGGGCTCCGTCGGCACCTGGTAGCCGTGCCACACCGGGTTGTCCCAGCCGGCGAAGGCCGGTGGGAGGGCGGGCTCCACGACCTGCGCCTCGGCGGTGAGCTGGGCGAGGTCGCGGTCGAGGACCGCCCGTGCCTGGTCGACGATCACTTCACGTTTGGCGCGGGCCGCCTCGCGAGCCGCGTCACCCGCGGAGCCGAGCCGGTTGCGCGGGTCGGACAGGGCCTGGTCGAGTTCCTTCTCCAGGCGCGAGTCGGCGAAGTCGACGGCGCTGCGGTAGGCGGCCGCGGTGCGGGCGAGGTCCTCGAACATGCCCCAGACCTGGTTGTACAGCCGCTCCTCCATGGACCAGCCGACCGCGTCACCGGCGACCGGCGCCACGGGCTCCCCCGCCGGGCCGGGAGGCGCCTCGGGTGCGGGGGGTGGCGCAGTGGTGTGACGGCGGGGATGGGTGTAGTCGACGGCGCTCCCGGAGGCCCCGGAGGGCTGGGAGGACTGGGAAACGGCGGACGGCGGCTGCCCGTCGGACGGGCTCGGGGTCCACAGCGGTCCCGCGTCGGGGGAACCGTGGGAAGCCGCGCCGGGCTGGTCGAGACCGGGGATGGGAGCCGGTATGGAACGGGCCAGACCCCGGGTGACCGCCTCCTGGATGCCGCCCGCGAGTTCGTCGGCCTGGGGCAGGCCCTGGTCGGTGAGGAGCGCGGCGAGGCCGCCCGCGTAACCCTGGCCGACGGCACGCACCTTCCAGGCGCCATGCCTGCGGTACAGCTCCACGGCGACGACGGCGGATTCCGCGTCGAGGCCGGTGATCGTGTAGCGCGCGACCTGGGTGCCGTCGAGACCGGTGACCGCGACGGAGGGGGCGGCGACGGCGCCGAAGCGGAGCGGCCCCCCGGTCCCCGATGGCAGGGCGAGCAGCACGTCGACGCGGTGCACCTGTTCCGGCACGGCGTCCAGGTCGACCGCGAGGCGGTGTTCGGCGGCCGCCTGACGGGAGACCTCCAGGCCCGGGAGGGTGGGGGCGCCCGGGTGCGCCACCCACTCGACGCCGCGCACCTTGCCGCTGTCGTCGCTGAGCGTGGCACCGGCCAGGACCGGCGCCCCGGCCGTGATCCGGATCTCCAGCCGGACCTGCGAGAGCGGGTGGTTCTGCCCCCGCACCAGCTCGGACGTCATCGCCTGTCCCCCCTGGTCTGTGTCGTGCGCCGGTGCCGGACCCGCCTACAGATGCGGCAGGATCGCCGGCATGAGGTCCTGGAAGGTACGGCCGTTGGACGGGGTGCCCAGGGCGGTCATCGTCCAGCCCGCACCCGACCGGTGCACCTTGGCCATGATCTGGGCGGTGTACGCGCCGCCGCCCGCCAGCGTGTAGCGGGCCAGTTCCTGGCCGTTGGTCTCGTCGACCAGGCGGCAGAACGCGTTCTGCACCTCCTGGAAGGTCTGCCCCGTGAAGGAGTTGACGGTGAAGACGATCTGGTCGATGTGGACCGGGACACGCTGCAGATCGACAAGGATGGCCTCGTCGTCGCCGCCCTGGCCCACGCCGCCGACGAGGTTGTCCCCCGTGTGCCGCACGGACCCGTCGTCGCTGACCAGGTGACGGAAGAAGACCACGTCGACCGGCTGCTTGTCGGCGAAGAGCACCGCGGAGGCGTCCAGGTCGATCTCACGGGTGCGCGAGCCGAACAGACCACGACGGGGAGCCGCCTGCCAGCCGAGACCCATGCGAACCGCGGTCAGGCTGCCCCCGTCCTTCTTCTCCAGGCTGATGGCCTGACCCTTGGTCATGTTGACGGTCACGGCGGTTTCCCCTTTCGGATTTCCCCTGTTGCCGCGGAGTGCGCGGTTGACCATGACCCTACGCAGGGGCGTCGAGGGTGCCGACCCCCGGCCCGCGCTTTGTGTCGGTGTTGCAACACTCCGCACTCCACGCGGATGCCGGGGCCCGTCGCGGGCGGCTCAGGCCAGGCCCGCTTCCCTCATCTGACGCAGCTCCTTCTTCATCTCGGCGACCTCGTCGCGCAACCGGGCCGCGATCTCGAACTGCAGGTCCGCGGCGGCCGCACGCATGCGCTCGGTCATCTCCTCGATCTGCTCGGCGAGCTCGGTCGCGGGGCGGTCCGTGGGCACCGTCGCCTTGCCCTTGGCGGACTTGGCCGCCTTCGTGGCCTTCGCGCCCTTGGCCGCCGAGTCGCCGAGTGACGACACCGGGGCCTTGGCACCCTTGCCGTCCTTCAGCTTGCGATAGCCCGAGCCGAGCAGCTGTTCGGTGTCGATGTCCTCGCGGGCGATCTGGGCGACGATGTCGTTGATCTTCTTGCGCAGCGGCTGCGGGTCGATGCCGTTCGCCTTGTTGTAGGCGATCTGCTTCTCTCGGCGGCGGTTGGTCTCGTCGATGGCCCGCTCCATCGCCGGAGTGATCTTGTCGGCGTACATGTGAACCTGGCCGGAGACGTTGCGCGCGGCGCGGCCGATGGTCTGGATCAGCGAGGTGCCGGAGCGCAGGAATCCTTCCTTGTCGGCGTCGAGGATCGCCACCAGGGACACCTCCGGCAGGTCGAGTCCCTCGCGGAGGAGGTTGATGCCGACCAGGACGTCGAACTCGCCGGAACGCAGCTCACGCAGCAGTTCGACGCGGCGCAGGGTGTCGACGTCGCTGTGCAGATAGCGCACCTGGATGCCCAGTTCCACGAAGTAGTCCGTGAGGTCCTCGGCCATCTTCTTGGTGAGCGTGGTGACCAGGACGCGCTCGTCCTTCTCGGTGCGCTCCCGGATCTCGTGCACCAGGTCGTCGATCTGCCCCTCGGTGGGCTTGACGACGACCTCCGGGTCGACCAGGCCGGTCGGGCGGATGATCTGCTCGACGACGCCGTCGGAGCGCGACATCTCGTAGGCGCCCGGGGTGGCCGACAGGTAGACGGTCTGGTCGATGCGCTCCTGGAACTCCTCCCACTTCAGGGGGCGGTTGTCCAGGGCGGAGGGCAGCCGGAAGCCGTGCTCCACGAGGGTGCGCTTGCGAGAGGCGTCGCCCTCGTACATGGCGCCGATCTGCGGGACGGTGACGTGCGACTCGTCGATGACGAGCAGGAAGTCCTCCGGGAAGTAGTCCAGCAGGGTGTTGGGCGGGGAGCCGGGCGAGCGGCCGTCGAAGTGCATCGAGTAGTTCTCGACACCGGAGCAGCTACCGATCTGGCGGAGCATCTCGATGTCGTACGTCGTACGCATCCTCAGGCGCTGCGCCTCCAGGAGCTTGCCCTGCTTCTCCAGCTCGGCCAGTCGCTCCCCCAGCTCCTTCTCGATGTCGTTGACGGCCCGCTCCAGGCGCTCGGGGCCGGCGACGTAGTGGGAGGCCGGGAAGACGTACAGCTGCCGGTCGTCGCTGATGATCTCGCCGGTGATCGGGTGCAGCGTGGACAGCGCCTCGATCTCGTCGCCGAACATCTCGATGCGGACGGCCAGCTCCTCGTACACCGGGAAGATCTCGATGGTGTCGCCGCGGACCCGGAAGGTGCCGCGGGTGAACGCCATGTCGTTGCGGGTGTACTGGATGTCCACGAAGCGGCGCAGCAACTCGTCCCGGTCGATCTCGTCACCGACCCGGAGCGGGACCATCCGGTCCACGTACTCCTGCGGAGTTCCGAGGCCGTAGATGCAGGAGACCGAGGCGACCACGACGACGTCGCGGCGGGTGAGCAGCGAGTTGGTCGCCGAGTGGCGCAGCCGCTCGACCTCCTCGTTGATCGAGGAGTCCTTCTCGATGTACGTGTCGGACTGCGGTACGTACGCCTCGGGCTGGTAGTAGTCGTAGTACGAGACGAAGTACTCGACGGCGTTGTTCGGGAGCAGCTCACGGAACTCGTTGGCCAGCTGCGCGGCCAGCGTCTTGTTCGGCGCCATCACGAGCGTGGGGCGCTGGAGCTTCTCGATCATCCACGCGGTGGTGGCGGACTTGCCGGTGCCGGTAGCGCCGAGCAGTACGACGTCCTTCTCACCGGCCTCGATGCGTCTGGCCAGCTCGGCGATCGCCGTCGGCTGGTCGCCGCTGGGCTGGTAGGGGCTGACGACCTCGAAGGGCGCCACCGTGCGTTCGATGTGGGAAACGGGCCGCATGGAATCAACCGTACGACCCCGCACTGACAACGGGGCCTGATCAGCGGTTCTGCGGGGTGCGGAAGGCTCGGTCCCCCTGCGACCGGGCCGACTCCAGAGGCGGGCGGCGGCCGGGGTGGGCCATGACGCCGGCCGGGACGCCCGGTTTGCGGTCGACGCGCGTCACTTCGGGCTTGCCCATGACCACCAGCGGGTCGAACATCACCACGACGCCGGCGAGGAGGAGGAAGGCGAGGGGGCCGATCAGCATGGGCGCGAGCAGGGAGGCGGGCGAGTCACCCGCAGGCGTCCCGGATGTGCCGTGCAGGTGGACGCTGAGGGCGGCCATGCCGGTGAAGTGCATGCCGCTCACGGCGAGCCCCATGACGAGGCTCGCGCCCACGCTCCACAGGAAGCCCCGCACCTGTCCGGCCGCCCACAGGGCCGCGGTGGCGGCCACGACCGCTATCACCACCGAGGCGGCGACGGTGAACGTGTTGTACTCGAGCGTGCCGTTCAAACGCATCCCGGCCATACCGAGGTAGTGCATGGACGCGACACCCAGACCGGTGATCGTGCCACCGGTGAACAGGGCCGTGCCGGTGGCGCCGCGGTAGCCGACGATGAAGATCCCGACGCCGACCATGACGATGGCGAGGCCGAGGCTCGCGAACGTCGTCGACTTGTCGTAGTGGACCGGCGTCTCCTTGACGGTGAAGCCCATCATGGCGACGAAGTGCATGGTCCATATACCGGAGCCGATCGCGGCCGAGCCGAGGGCGAGCCAGGCGGGGCGCCAGGAGTGCGCCACCAGCATGGACCGCGTGGTGCAGCGCAGACCGAGGGCCCCGCCCAGGCAGGCCATCAGATAGGCCACCAACGGGGTGACGACCCCGTAGCTGAAACCGTCGACCGTGCCTTGCATGCGCGGCTGCCCTTCCGCCTCTTGCGTCCCGGAATCTGTGACAAGCGCCCCCGCCCCCTGGACCGCTCCGGCGGTCAGGTGTGTCGCAGAGAGTATGACCCGCACCGGAATGGTCGAACGATTTTCCGGCAAAGAAACACAGCCTTGCCCCACTTGTGCCGTACCAGTGAGCGGACTTGGGCAACTCCGTTCAATCTGTGGGCATCGCGCAACCCGACACTGTTTACTCTGTGCTGTCAGGCTGATGCTGTCCGTGCTCACGGGCATCCGCTCGACGCGAGGAGTACGCATGCACGCGCGCGAAGCCGCCGCCACGACCACCGCACTCCTGGTGGCGGTCGCCCTGCTGACCCCCGTCTCCCATGCCCGGTCCGACGATGTCGGCGGGCATCCTGGGATCATCTCCCACCGGGGCGCCTCCGCCTACGCGCCGGAGAACACTCTGCCCGCCATCGACAAGGCGGCCGCCCTCGGCTTCTCCTGGGTCGAGAACGACGTCCAGCGCACCAGGGACGGCCGGCTCGTCGTCATCCACGACGACAGCCTCGCGCGCACCACGAACGTGGAGGACGTCTTCCCCGGCCGGGCGCCGTGGAAGGTGAAGGACTTCACGGCCGCCGAGATCGCCCGCCTGGACGCGGGCAGCTGGTTCGGCCCCGCGTACGCGGGCACGCGCGTGCCGACGCTGCAGCAGTACATGCGCCGGGTGGAGCACAACCACCAGAAACTGCTCCTGGAGATCAAGAACCCCGAGCTGTACCCGGGGATCGAACGGCAGACCCTGAAGCTCCTCAGCAACGAGGGCTGGCTGGACCAGCGGCATCTGGGACGGCTGATCGTGCAGAGCTTCAGCGCGGCCAGTCTGCGGATCGTCCACGACCTGAAACCCGGCCTGACGACCGGCTTCCTCGGCAGGCCGGAGGTGGGCGGACTGCGTGAGTACGCCGGTTTCACCGACCTGATCAACCCCTCGTACGGGTCGATCGACAGCGGCTACGTCGCCGCCGTGCACGCGTTCCAAGGCCCGCACTGCAGGCGCTTGGGTGTGTTCGCCTGGACCGTCGACGACGCGGCCACGGCCCGGACCATGGCCCGCTACGGCGTCGACGGCCTGATCACGAACAAGCCCGATGTCGTGCGGGCGGCGCTGAACGGCTCCTGAGCGGCTGCCGGGCCGGGGGCGTTGTCAGTGGCGGGTCGTACGGTGAGGCGTATGGACAGCCATGGGCGGTACGAGCAGCAGGTCGTGTGGGCAGTCGTCGGCACCGACATCGGCCCGTTGCTGCTGGCGGCGACCTGCGAGGGCCTGGTCAACGTGGTGTTCCACGCCACCGACGCGGTGCGCGACCGGGCACTGGAACGGCTGGCGGGCAGGCTGGGCACCGAGCCCGTGGAAGCCCCCGGCTCGCCCCTGCTGGCGGAGTCGATACGCCAGGTGCGGGCGTACTTCGCGGGTGAGCGGCACGACTTCGAGCTGCCGTTGGACTGGTCGCTGATATCCGGCTTCAACCGGCAGGTGCTGCGCGAGCTGGCCGCCGTGCCCTACGGCACCGTCGTGGGGTACGGCGACCTGGCCGGACGGGTGGGCCAGCCGGGCGCGGCGCAGGCGGTGGGGGCGGCGATGGGCGCCAATCCGCTGCCGGTCGTCGTGCCGTGCCACCGGGTCGTCGCGAGCGACGGCGGGATCGGCGGGTTCGGGGGCGGTCTGGAGACCAAGCGGAAGCTGCTCGCCCTGGAGGGTGTCCTGCCCGAGCCGCTGTTCTGACCGGAAGTCGCCGCCACGGGCGGCAGGCGTTTATCCGGGTGCGGCGCTCGCCAGAGATGAGGAAGGACGTACTGACAGGAGGCAGGCGCGTGGTGCTGGTGGTGTCCGAGGAAGTACGTGAGGCGATCGACGCGCGCCGCCCCGTGGTGGCGCTGGAGTCCACGATCATCGCGCACGGGCTGCCCCGCCCGCGCAATCTGCAGGTGGCCCGGGAGCTGGAGGCAGCCGTACGGCAGGAGGGCGCCGTACCCGCGACGATCGCCGTCCTGGACGGACGGCCCCACGTGGGCCTCGACAAGGAGCAGCTGGAACGGGTCGCGAACGAGGACGGGATCCGCAAGCTGGGCCACCGTGACCTGCCGCTCGCGGTGGCGGCCGGGGCGAGCGGGGCGACCACGGTGTCGGCGACCGCGCTGCTCGCGGCGCTGGCGGGCGTCCGGGTGTTCGCGACGGGCGGGCTGGGCGGTGTCCACCGGGAGTGGACGGTGACGCAGGACGAGTCCGCGGACCTCGGGCTGTTGGCGCGGACGCGGATCACCGTGGTGTGCGCGGGGGTGAAGTCGATCCTGGACGTGCCCGCCACCCTGCAGCGCCTGGAGACCCTGGGCGTGGCCGTCGCCGGATACGGCACCGAGAGCTTCCCCGGCTTCTACCTGTCGGACTCCGGGCACCCCGTCGACTGGACTCTGGACACCCCGGAGCAGGTCGCTGAGGTCATGCGGGCGCAGGACGGTCTCGGGGTGCCGGACTCGGCGCTCATCGTGGCCAATCCCGTCCCGGAGGGGGAGCAGCTCGATCCGGGGCTGCACTCGCGCGTACTCGGCGACGCGCTGCGGGCGTGCGAGGAGGAGGGCGTCACCGGTCAGGCGGTCACCCCCTTCCTGCTCGACTACCTGGTCCGGCACACGGACGGGGCGTCGCTGAGCGCCAACCTCGCGGCGGTGCGCGGCAACGTCCGTCTGGCGGCGCGGATCGCGGCGGCGTGGACGCGGGGGTGACGGCGGACGGCGACGGGGCTCTGCTGGTGGTGGGGGACGTCGTCACGGACGTCGTCGCCCGGCACCGGGGGCCGCTCGCGGCGGGCACGGACACGGCGGCCGTGATCCGGACGCTGCCGGGCGGGGCGGGCGCCAATGTGGCCTGCTGGGCCGCCCACACGGGCTGTGCGGACGTACGGCTGCTGGGGCGGGTGGGTGAGGACACGGTTGCCTGGCACGAGCGGGAGCTGGTCGCGGCGGGGGTGCGGCCGCGGCTCGTCGTCGATCGGGAGGCGGCCACCGGGACGGTGGTCTGCCTGGTGGACACGGGGGCGTCGGCCGAGCGTACGTTCCTCACGGACAGCGGCGCGTCGTTGCGGCTGGAGCCGGCCGACTGGTCCGACGCGTTGCTGGAGGGGGTCGCCCGGCTGCATCTGTCGGGCTACCTGTTGTTCTCCGAGCCGAGCCGGGCGCTGGCGGCGGTGGCCCTGGAGGCGGCGCGTGCGCGTGGAGTGCCGGTAAGTCTGGACCCTGCCTCGGCGGGCTTCCTCAGGCGGCTGGGGGTGGCCCGGTTCCTGGCCCTCGCCGAGCAGGTGGACGTGCTGCTGCCCAGCCGGGACGAGGCGGCCCTGCTGACGGGTTTGCCGGATCCGGTGGACGCGGCGGCGAAGCTGAGCCGTCATGTCCCGCTGGTGGTGGCCAAGGCGGGCGCGGACGGTGCGCTGGTGGCCCGGTCCGGCACAGTGCTCGCACGCGTCCCGGCCGTGCCGGCGACGCCGAGGGACACCACGGGGGCCGGGGACGCCTTCACCGGCGCCTTCCTCGCCTCGCTCCTCGCGGGCGCGGCGCCCGAGGAGGCGGCGGTCGCGGGCTGCCGGGCGGGGGCGCGGGCGGTGGAACGGGTGGGCGGCAGACCGCCCACCCACGGCTGACGCACCCGACCGGCGTCCCGGCCCGAGCTGTGCCCCGGCGCGTCGGTCTACTCCTTGCGCCCCCACGCCGAGATCATCGGTGCCGTGGCGAGGTCCATGGTGCCGGAGGCGACGTTGGACAGATGCCGGTCGATGTCCTCGTCGGTGGCCAGGCCAGCGGCCACCAGCTGTCCGCGTATCTGACGGACGGTGGCGGACTCCAGGGCGGTGCAGGCGGGTGAGGCGAGGGGGAAGCGAGCGTCGGCCTGCACGTCGCGCAACCCGGCCTCGCGGAGCAGCCGGGGCAGTTTGCGGCCGTACGACAGGTCGACGCCACGGTCGGCCAGCAGCTTGCGGAAGCCGTGCCGCAGCCGGTTGGCGTGCTCCTGCTCGGGGCCGTACTCGTCGGGGCAGGGCAGGGGCTGCAGGGCCGCATCGGCGTCCTCGACCAAGAGCCGGCCGCCGGGCCGCAGCGCGCTGACCATGGACCGCAGCGCCCTCTCCCGGTCCCGCACGTGGACGAGGACGAGCCGGGCGTGCACCAGGTCGAACCCCTCCCCCGGCGGCTCCTCCGCGCCGACGTCGTGGACGCGTACCTCCACCGGCGGGCGGGCGACCACGGCGACCCGCGAGACGTCGATGTCGGTGGCGACCACCTTGCCCGTCGGGCCGACCTTCTCTGCCAGCCAGGACACCACGGAGGTGCCGCCGGCCCCCACCTCCCAGCAGCGCAGGCCGGGGCCGATGCCAAGGGCCTCCAGGTGGCGGAAGGTGGTGGGGTCGAAGAGGGCGGTGAAGGCGTCGAAACGCTCCCCCGCTTCTTCCTGCCGGTTGTCGAGGAGGTACTCGTCGGATCGCGTCATGCCGCGATCATCCAACGTTTTGTCCACAGCCGGGAACAAAGCGGAAGCAGCCGTTTCCACAGGCTTGCCCGCAGATCACGCGGGGCTGGCAGACTGGCCCGGCAAGGCGCGGCGGCGATGCGCGAGGAGATCCACGCGAGGAGATCCAGATGTCCATGGCAGGGAATCTGCGGAAGGTCAGGGGCCTCGGCGGTGTCGGCGGTCTGCGCAGGATGGCGCGGCTGGCCCGGCGGCGGCCGAAGGTCGACCTGAGCCATCCCGCGCGCTCCCCGCTGGGCTCCTCGGTGGTGAACTGCGTGACGTACCAGGACGGCGTCCGGGTCCCCGGGGACGGCGACCTGGTGGATGTAGTGGAGCGGGTGCGCAAGAACGGCGACGGCTTCGTCTGGCTGGGGCTGCACGAGCCGACGGACCGTGAGTTCGCCGGCCTCGCCGAGCTGTTCGACCTGCATCCGCTGGCGGTCGAGGACGCGGTGGAAGCCCATCAGCGGCCGAAGCTCGAGCGGTACGGCGAAACGCTCTTCGCGGTGTTCAAGACGGTGTGCTACGTCGAGCACGAGGAGCTGACCGCGACGAGCGAGGTGGTGAACACCGGCGAGATCATGGTGTTCGTGGGTCACGACTTCGTGGTCACGGTGCGGCATGGGAGGCATGGCTCGCTGGGCCCCCTGCGTGAGGAGCTGGAGTCGGATCCGCAGCAGCTCGCCAAGGGGCCGGCGGCCGTTCTGCACGCCATCGCGGACCACGTGGTCGACGACTATCTGACGGTCACGGACTCGGTGCAGGCGGACATCGACCAGGTCGAGACGGACGTGTTCGCGGAGAACGGCGCGCGGGTGGACCCGGGGCGCATCTATCAGATGAAGCGTGAACTGCTGGAGCTCAAGCGGGCCGTGGCGCCCCTCGGCCGCCCCATCGAGGATCTCGCGACCCGGCCGATACGGGTCGTCGCTCCGGAGATACAGGCCTACTTCCGGGACGTCCTCGACCACCTGATGCGGGCCAAGGAGCAGATCGCGTCCTTCGACGAACTGCTCAACTCCATCCTGCAGGCG
Source organism: Streptomyces sp. NPDC001843 (assembly GCF_042891955.1). Classification (NCBI taxonomy): domain Bacteria; kingdom Bacillati; phylum Actinomycetota; class Actinomycetes; order Kitasatosporales; family Streptomycetaceae; genus Streptomyces; species Streptomyces sp. NPDC001843. The sequence goes on from NZ_JBIATQ010000001.1 coordinate 126,177, forward strand.
CACCTCGCGCAGGTGACGGTCGCGCAGAACGAGGACATGCGGAAGATCACGGCCTGGGCAGCGGTGATCGCCGTACCGACGATGGTGTGCGGGGTGTACGGCATGAACTTCGATCACATGCCGGAGCTTCACTGGCGGTTCGGCTATCCGCTCGTCATAGGCGTCATATCGGTGGCGTGTCTGGCGCTGTACCGCGGTTTCCGGCGCAACGGCTGGCTCTGACGCCGGAAACCGGGCGGGTCAGCCGTTCCACGCCGGATGTCTGGGGTCGTCGGCGCGTACCAGCACGTCGGCCGTCCCGACGGGGTCGGTCTCGGCCGTGTAGCGCTCGAAGGCGGGGAGCGTCCAGTGGTCGGCCTCGGGGGTGCGTCGGCGCAGGGCGCCCGGCGAGAGGAGGACGTGGACGGTCAGGTCGAAGGGGAACCAGTGCCGCAGGAGGAGGGGGCCGTGCAGCAGCAGAAGACCGCCGGGCGGGAGCTGGACGTGGGTACTGCGGGTGGCGCGGTCGGTTGCCGGGTCCCACAGATCGGGCAGGACACGGCCGGTGCCGCCCGGTTCCAGTGGGCCGAAGACCTCGCGCCACAGGGCGCCGGTGTCGAGCCAGCCGCCGTAATAGGACTCCACGTCCCTCCGGCCGTGCTCCAGCCGGAGCGAGGCCGGGCGCAGGAAGCCCTCGGTCCCCACCACCAGCGAGGGGCGGCCGCGCACCCGCAGGGCCTCCCCGACACGTTCGGCGAGGTCCACCGGGCGGGCCGCCGGAGCCCCGTCGAAGGCGACGCGTGTCCAGGGGCCGCCGTCGGAGGGCTTCAGCTCGGCCAGTCGGTCGGCGAGCAGCTCACCGAGCCGTTCCCAGGTGATCGCTTCGAGTCGCACAGGCCCCATGATGCCGCGAGGTCCCACCTCGACGACGTGGCAGCCCGGACCGCAGCGGGAAGGAAGCGGATATGGTCCGACTCGCAACCGTCCCGCCCGGCCGCGGACTTCTCGTCATCCAGCCCCTGAGGCGCAAGCACTGCGCCGCGTGCCGGCGGGGGCCGATGCCGCTGCTCGTACTGGAGGAGGGCGTGCCGCGCTGCCTCGACTGCGCCGACCTCGGGCACCTGGTGTTCCTGCCGCGCGGCGACACCGCGCTGACGCGCAGGTCGCGTGAGGAGAGCACGCTGTCCGCTGTGGTGGTGCGCTACAACCGGCGCAAGAGCCGGTACGAGCGGCAGGGTGTCCTCGTGGAGGAGGAGGCGCTGGCGCGGGCCGAGGAGCGGTGCCTGGCGGACGCGGAGGCGCGGCGGCGGCGCCGGGCGCGGGACGCGCGGCGCAGGGCGGTGGAGGACACTCGGTTCGCCGAGGCCTTCGCGGCTCGGATCCTGCGGTTGTTTCCGGGATGCCCGGCCGAGCGGGCCCGGGCGATCGCCGTGCACGCCTCCGTGCGCGGCAGCGGGCGGGTCGGGCGGAGTGCGGTCGGGCGGGCGCTGACCGAGGGGGCGGTGGTCTCGGCGGTCACGGCGTCCGTACGGCACCTGGACACGCCGTACGACCGGCTGCTGATGAGCGGGGTTCCGCGCCATGAGGCGCGGCGGCGGATCTCGGCGGCCGTGGAGACGGTGCTGCGCGGATGGCGCGCGGCCGGGATCGATGTCGGATGAGATGGGAAGAGCCGCCGGGCCGACCGGTGGCGGGCGGCGGTCGTGGTGGCCGGGCGGCGACGGCGAGCGGTTCGGGACAGGAGGTGGTTGGAGCATGAACGACGGGCCTTACCTGGTACTGGTCGTGCTGGGTGTGCTGGCGACCGGGCTGGTGGCCGGGGTCTTCTGCGGGTTCTCGACGTTTGTGATGCGAGGGCTGGCCGCGCTGCCGCCCGCGCAGGGGGTCGCCGCGATGAACGCGATCAACGTGGCGGCGGTGGCACCGGCTTTCATGATCCTCTTCCTGGGGTCGGCCGTACTGTGTGCCGTGATCGCCGTGGTGACCTTCGTGCTGTGGCCCAACGACGGGAAGGTGGAACTGCTGCTGGGCAGCGCGCTGTATCTGTTCGGCGCCTTCGGACTGACCGTCGTCGCGAACGTGCCGCGCAACGAGACGCTGCAGCGGCTGGATCCGGGGACCGCGGAGGCCGCCGCGTACTGGCCGGCGTACATACGCGAGTGGACCTTCTGGAACCACCTGCGCGCGGTCGCCTCGGCCGCCGCCGCACTCGTGTACGCGCTGGCTCTCACCTGAGGGAGGTCTCGGGACGGCCTCGGAGAAGTCTGGCGTCTGCCTGAGGAAGCCAGGGAGAAAGCGCTGTCCTCCCCCTCTGCGGGTGACATGGAGGGGACGTAAAGTGGCCGAAAGAGTGTGCCGCCCGATGACGCACGGCCTGTCCTAACGCCCGAGCAAGGAAGACGGCCATGGCCGATCCCAAGGGTTTCATGAAGACGCCCCGCCAGGAGTGGCCGCGCAGGCCGGTCGCGGAGCGTGTCCAGGACTGGGACGAGGTGTACGTCCCCGGTGCCCTGCTGCCCATCATCAGCAGACAGGCCGACCGTTGCATGGACTGTGGTGTCCCCTTCTGTCACGAGGCGTGCCCGCTGGGAAACCTCATCCCCGAGTGGAACGACCTGGTCTCGCGCGAGGACTGGCGGGCGGCGAGCGACCGGCTGCACGCCACGAACAACTTCCCCGAGTTCACCGGGCGCCTGTGCCCGGCGCCCTGCGAGTCGGGTTGTGTGCTGGCGATCAACCAGCCGGCTGTCACGATCAAGAACGTCGAGTGTGCGATCGCCGACCGGGCCTGGGAGGAGGGTTTCGCGCCGCCGCGGCCTCCGGAGCGGCTGTCCGGGCGGACCGTCGCGGTGATCGGCTCGGGTCCGACGGGGCTGGCGGCGGCCCAGCAGCTGACGCGGGCCGGGCACACCGTCGCCGTGTACGAGCGGGACGACCGGCTCGGCGGGCTGATGCGCTACGGCATCCCCGAGTTCAAGATGGAGAAGCGGCATCTGGAGCGGCGGCTGGAGCAGATGCGTGCCGAGGGCACCAAGTTCCGTACGTCCACGGCGGTCGGGCGGGACGTCGACGCGGCCGAGCTGCGCGCGCGGTACGACGCCGTAGTCATCGCCACGGGGGCCACGGCCTGGCGGGAACTGGACGTGCCGGGCCGCGAGTTGGCCGGGATACACCAGGCGATGGAGTACCTTCCGCTGTCCAACCGGGTGTGCGAGGGCGACCTGGAGGTGTCGCCGCTGTCGGCCGCCGGGAAGCACGTGGTGATCGTGGGCGGCGGTGACACGGGCGCCGACTGCCTGGGCACGGCGGTGCGGGACGGGGCGGCGTCGGTCACCCAGCTGGACATCTACGCCCAGCCGGGCGCCGAGCGCGACGAGCTCACCCAGCCCTGGCCGACGTACCCGAAGATCTACCGGATGTCGGCCGCGCACGAGGAGGCGCGCGATCTGGAGACCGCACCGGTCGCGGACGCCGACGCCCGGCTGTTCGCGGCGTCGACGCTGCGCTTCACCGGTGACGCGGACGGGCACGTGCGGTCGCTGCACCTGGTCGAGGTGGACGCGCTGCGGCGGCCGCTGCCCGGCACCGGACGGGCCATCCCCGCCGACCTCGTCCTGCTCGCGCTCGGTTTCTCCGGACCCGACCGCGAGGACGGCCTGGTGGACCAGCTGGGGCTGGAACTGGAGCCGCGCGGCACGATCACCCGGGACGCCGGCTTCGCTACCGGCGTCCCCGGTGTGTTCGCCGCCGGGGACGCCGCGCGCGGGCAGTCGCTGATCGTGTGGGCGATCGCGGAGGGGCGTGCGGTCGCGGCGGCCGTCGACCGCCATCTGACGGGGAGTTCGCGGCTGCCGGCGCCGATATCGCCGTACGACCGGCCGATGACGGTGTGAGTCGAGTCGTACGTCGGTGTGAACCACAGGCTGGTGTGAGCCGTCGTGTGGTTCAGCGGCGCCGTTCGTCCGTCCCGGCCACCTTGGCCGTGGACAGGGCCACCCGGTTCCATGTGTTGATCGCGAAGATCAGGGCGAGTACGTGTGCCAGTTCCGTCTCGTCGAAGCGGGCCGCCGCCTCGGCGTAGACGTCGTCGGGGACACCGCCGTCGGCGACCAGGGTGACCGCCTCCGTGAGGGCGAGCGCCGCCTGCTCCCTCTCGGTGAAGAAGTGGCGGGCCTCGCGCCACACGGCGACCATGTGCAGCCGGTCCTCGCTCTCGCCCGCCTTGCGGGCGTCATTGGTGTGCATGTGCAGGCAGTAGGCGCAGTGGTTGAGGTGGGAGCTGCGGATCTGGATCAGCTCGACCAGGGCGGGGTCGAGGCCCTCGCGGGCGGCGGCGTCGAAGCCGATGAGGGCGCGGAAGGCCTTCGGGGCGGACTTCGCGAAGTCGAGGCGGGTACGGGCCCGGGCGTTCGTGTGCGTCGTCATGTCCTTCAACCTACGGGCCGGAAAGACCTCTTGTAGGGTGCATTGCCATGACGGAATCGTGGGTCAATTCCGCGCAGCGGATCGGTGTGGACCTGCATCTGGAGCTGCCGGCAACGGGCGGGCGCCGGGCGGCGCTGATCGCGGCGCTGCGGGACGCCGTGGTCGACGGGCGGCTGCCGCCGGGGACGCGGCTGCCGCCGTACCGCTCGCTCGCCGCCGACCTGGGCGTGGCCCGCAACACGGTCGCGGACGCTTACGCGGAGCTGGTGGCGGAGGGCCGGCTGACCGCGCGTCAGGGTTCGGGCACCCGGGTCGCGGACCGCGCAGAGCCACTGCGGGCCGCCGCGCGGACGCCGAAGAAGTCGCCTCCACGCGCGCGTGCGCCACGGCACGACCTCCGGCAGGGCGCTCCGGACGCGTCGGCGTTTCCGCGGGCGGCCTGGGCGGCGTCGTACCGCAGAGCGCTCCAGTCCGCGCCCAGCGAGGCGTTCGGGCCGGGTGATCCCGCCGGGCGGCCGGAACTGCGGGAGGCGCTCGCGGAGTATCTGGCACGCGCGCGTGGCGTGCGTACCGAGCCGGGCCGGATCGTGATCTGCTCCGGTTTCGCGCACGCGCTCCGGCTGCTCTTCGGGCAGGGGCGGGCCGGCGGCGGTGTGCTGCGCGGGCCGCTCGCGGTGGAGGCCTACGGGCTGGGGTTCCACCGGCACCTGCTCGCGACGGCCGGGGCGCGGACCGTGCCGCTCCCCCTCGACGAAGGCGGTGCCCTGGTGGACCGGTTGGGGCGGGAGCGGGCCGTGCTGCTCACGCCCGCGCACCAGTTCCCCACCGGTGGGCCGCTGCACGCCGAGCGCCGGGCCACCGTCGTCGACTGGGCACGCGCGCGTGACGGGGTGGTCCTGGAGGACGACTACGACGGCGAGTTCCGGTACGACCGCAAGCCCGTCGGTGCGATCCAGGGCCTCGACCCCGAACGGGTGATCCTCATCGGCTCGGTCAGCAAGAGCCTGTCGCCGGCGCTGCGGCTGGGCTGGATGGTTCTGCCGGAGCGGTACGTCGACGCCGTGCTCGCGGCCAAGGGCGAGCGCGAGGCGTGGGCGAGCGTCCCGGAGCAACTGGCGCTGGCCGACTTCGTGGTGTCAGGTTCGTACGACCGTCATGTGCGGCGTATGCGGCAGCGCTACCGGCGCCGCCGGGACCGCCTCGTCGAGGCACTCGCCGCGAACGCCCCGCACGTCCGGGTGACCGGCGTCGCGGCCGGGCTGCACGCGGTGCTGCGGCTGCCGCCCGGCACCGAGGCGTCCACCGTCAAGGCGGCGACCTGGCACGGCGTGGCCCTGGACGGGCTCGGCGCGTTCCGGCACCCGGAGACGGACATGGCCGCCCGCGACGGCCTCGTCGTGGGCTACGCGACGCCGCCGGAACACGCGTACGCGGCGGCAGTGGACGCGTTGTGCGCCGTACTGCCGCCGCCGTGACGGAAGGCGGAACCTACGCCTTGCGGGCCACCGCCCCGTATCCCGGGATCACCCCGTCGTCCTGCCCGGGGACCGGGTCGCCCAGCTCGGGATGCCACTTGTGGACGACCTCGACGCCGGGGTCGACCAGTTCGAGCCCGGTGAAGAAGCGGGTGAACTCCTCGCGGGAACGCAGCGCCAGTGTGACGCCCGCCGCCTTGAGCTTCTCGATGGCCGCCGCGGACTCCTCCGGGGTGAAGTCGGCGGTGGCGTGGGTCATCACCAGGTAGCTGCCGGAGGGCAGTTCGGACAACAGCCGGCCGACCAGGTCGTGCGCACCGTCCTCGTCGGAGACGAAGTGCAGCAGGGCGACGAGCGAGAGCGCGACGGGGCGGTCCATGTCCAGGACCTGCTTGGCGCCCGCCATGATGGCGGCCGGGTCGCGCACGTCGGCCTGCAGGTACTCCGTGGCGCCCTCGTCCGTGCCGCGCAGCAGGGCCGCCGCGTGGGCCAGCACGATGGGGTCGTTGTCGCAGTAGACGACGCGGGATTCCGGTGCGATCCCCTGGGCGATCTGGTGGAGGTTCGGTTCGGTCGGGATGCCGGTGCCGACGTCCAGGAACTGCCGTACGCCCTGCTGGGCCAGCCAGCGCGTGGCACGGTGCATGAACGCGCGGTTGACGCGGGCCATCACCGGCACCCTGGGGTCCAGGGCCAGCATCTGCCGGCCCATCTCCTCGTCGACGGGGTAGTTGTCCTTGCCGCCGAGATACCAGTCGTACATGCGTGCGGGATGCGGCCTGCTGGTGTCGATCTGGACGGCGGCCATGGGGTCCTGCCCGGTCATGAGGCACTCCGTAAGCGTCTGACGCGGTGAATGATCAAGTTCGTACCAAGGTCGTATCAACATAGGGAAGTTGAGCAAGAAAGATAATCAACAGACATCAGGACAGCAGAAAATCGGCCTCCCCCGCCTTGGCGCCCTCGATGAAGGCCGTCATCTCGTCCGTGGTGTAGATCAGTGCCGGACCGTCGGGGTCGGTCGACTGGCGTACGGCGATCCGGCCGTCGGCGAGCTTCATCGCCTCCAGGCAGTTCCCGCCGTTGCCGCCGCTCCAGGGCTTGTGCCACCCTTCGCTGCCCAACTCCCGCGCGGGCATGCCGTTGTAGACGTGACTGCGCGGCTTGATGCGATCCATTCAGAGCTCCTTGCGGAGATCCCGGAGGATCTCCTTCGTGCGTTGTGCAGTAGCGGCCTGCGCCGCCATGCGGTCCATGACCTCGAGGTGGGTCGCCACCTCGGTGCGCGCGTCCAGGTAGACGGCGCCGGTCAGGTACTCGCTGTAGACCATGTCCGGAAGTTCGGGCATGGCGAATCGGAACAGCACGAAGGGCCCGTACGTGCCGGGGTGCGGCCCGTTCGCGAACGGGGCCACCTGGAGCGTCACGTTGGGCAGCTGCGTGGCCTCGATCAGTCTGTCGATCTGCGCGCGCATCACCTCAGGTCCGCCGACCGGGCGGCGCAGGACGGTCTCGTCCATCACGGCCCAGAACCGGGGCGCGTCGGAACGGGTGAGCAGTTGCTGGCGCTCCATGCGCAGTGCGACGTACCGCTCGATGTCCTCCGGCCGGGTCTGGCCGATGGCGCCCGATTTCAGGACCCCGCGCGCGTAGTCCTCGGTCTGGAACAGACCGGGCACGAAGTGCGGTTCGTAGGACCGGATCAGGCTCGCCGCGCCCTCGAGGCTGACGTACATCGAGAACCAGCCGGGCAGGATGTCGTGGAACCGCTGCCACCAGCCGGGCTTGTTGGCGTCCTCGGCCAGTTGGACGAAGGCCTCGGCCTCCTCGTCGCCGACGCCGTAGGCCTTCAGCAGGAGTTGCAGGTACGGGATCTTGAGGGCGACCTCCGCCATCTCCATACGGCGGACGGTGGCGGGGGCGACGCGGAGGATGCGGGCGGCTTCCTCCCGCTTGAGTCCGGCACGTTCTCGCAGGTCCAGCAGGCGTCGGCCGAGGACGACCTGGCCCACCGTCGGCGCGGACCGCGGCTCGCTCACACGCCCACCTCCATGGACGAATACGGCTCAACGCGACTGAACGCGGAGAGATGCTGACAGACCTACGGCGCCATTCGAAATCACGTTCGAGAATCTTTCGGATCCTCGCCGATCCCAACTGGCGCCGCTCAACGTGCTGTTGCGTGCAGTGTGCCACGGCGCCCGACCGAGTCACACAGCACTCTGCATTTTTCAGAGTGACACTTGCCAAGTGTTCATGGCGGGGCGATAGTGGCAAGCGTGATTCCGTCCGCGCCTTTAGGAACAGACGCCGCCGCAGGCCGTTTCGGTCTTGGTGCCGCCACGGGAGTCGCCCCGGTCGGGGCCGCTTCCGGGCGCCGGTTCCGCTTCGAGCTGGCCGCTCATCCCGGTTCGCCCGCCCAGGCGAGACGTCTGGCGCGTGCCCGGCTGAACGGCTGGGCGGTCTGCGCGGACACCTGCGACACCGCGGCTCTGGTGATATCCGAGCTGGTGACCAACGCCATAGTGCACACCGCCAGTAGTCGTGTCGTGTGCGAGCTGCACGACCACGACGACACGGTGCGCATAGCCGTGCACGACGAGGGTTGTGCGCCCGGTGAGCCGCACCCGTCCCCTCAGCGGCCCGACGAGGAGCATGGGAGGGGGCTGCTTCTCGTCGACGCGCTGTGCCGGGCCTGGGGTGCCCAGGAGCACGGTCCGGGTCTGACGGTCTGGGCCGAGCTGCCGCGGCAGGCGGACGGGTCGCACGACGACGCGGACGAGGCCGGCGAGGCGGACGGGGACGGGGCGCGGGGTGACCTGGGCTGGGGCACCCGTTCCAAGCCGGCCGCGCCGCGTGACTCGGGACACGACTCCGAGCGCCGCTCGGACGAGGACGAGGCCAAGGCCCTCCACGGCTCCGGTGCCCTCGGGAGGATTCCGCGCGGGCGGGACCGGTCGTGGTCGTGGGGAAGGCCGTGACCGGCGCCCCTGGTCCGGGCCAGACGATGGGCCTGGACACTCTGGTGCGCATCAGGCGCGAGCAGGATCCCTCGGGGGACGCGGGAGGCACCCTGCGGTTGCCCGTGCCCGAGGGCATGACGGCACCGCTGGGCTGCGACGCCGTGGCCGTGCCCGCCCGCTTCGGGCCGGTGATCGTGCCCCGGCTGCCGCGTGTGGGATGCGTGTACACCGACGGCGACCGGTGGTGGTGGATCGTTCCGTCGGGCTCCGACCACGACCTGGCCTGGCCCGCGCCCGGGCTGTACGTGCCGGGTGCGCCGGTGCCCCGGGCCGCCCGGCTCATCCACCGGCCGGAGGGTACGGTTCCGTACACTCCGCCGATACCGCTGTACCTGGCGTTGTGCCGGGTGGTGGGGGCTGCACCGGACTGGTCGGGGGCCATCAGCGCGTAGCGCTCCGCGAGTTCGCGGATGTTCTTGCCGGGGCGGTCTGGTGGGGCCGGTTCCGTGCGGGATCGCCGGCCCTGCGGGTCGGGGCTGCGCTGCCGGGGCCGGCTCGGGAGGGTTTTCGCCCCCGCCGCCCCTACCCTTTCCCGTCCCCAGGAGCTCCGCCCCTTCGACCCCGCGGGGGCTGCGCCCCCTGAACCCCGCGGGGCTCCGCCCCTGCACCCCTGAACCACCGCAGGGCTTCGCCCCAGGACCCAAACCTGGGCTGCACCCCTGAACCACCGCAGGGCTTCGCCCCAGGACCCAAACCTGGGCTGCACCTCTGAACCACCGTAGGGCTTCCCCTCGGGGCCCCCGTGGGGCTCCGCCCCCGCACCCCGCCGGGAGCCCCCCTCATGAGGCTCGGCTCCCGCGCTCCGTCAGGGGGTGGGTCGCCGTACTCCCGATCGACCTGAACGGCATTGTGCTCGGACGTCGGGCGGGCTGGGAAACGGTTCGTACGCCCGCGCGCCCCCGGTGAATCGGTTTCGCGCCCTGCCTAGTGGGCGGTCGTGCCGGGATAGTGGCCGTCGGTCATGGCCGACTCGGGGGAGGTTCACGGTGGGGAAGAGGCGCGGCTCGGCGGGGCCCGAGGTGTCCGAGTCGGAGCGGCTGCTGTTCGGCGGGCCGTTGCGCTACGACATGGGGTGGAACCAGCACACGGACGCCTTCCTGGAGCTGGACTTCCGGGCCATGGTGACCCGGCTGCCCGGCATGCTCGCGTCCAGCTTCCGGCTGGCCCGGGAGGCGGACCGGAGCGCGGCCCGGACGGTGCTGGCCGCCGAGGCGGGCCGGGGTGTGGCCCAGGCGGTGAGCCTGCTGGCGGTGAACAGCGTGCTGGGCCGGCTGATCGGCGGCGGCCCCCTGGAGGACCGGCTGCGCGGCGCCGCCCCCGCCCTGGTCGCCATGGCCTCGGTGGCGCTGGTCGCCACGCTGCTCGGGGCCGCTTCGACCTACGCCACCGGCCGGCTGGAGCCGAAGGTGGAGCGGGTGGCGACCGAGCGGTATCTGGAGCGGGCGGCGGGCGTGGAACTGGCCGCCATCGAGGATCACGCCTTCCACAAGCTGCTGGACACCGCCCAGTACGGGGCCTCGTCCGCGCGGCGCATGATCATGTACGGCACTCGTGTGATCAACGCGCTGATCTCGCTGGTAGCGGCGGCCGGTGTGCTCACCGTGCTCCATCCGGCTCTGCTGCCGCTGCTGATCACCATGACCCTGCCGAGCGCCTGGGGCGCGCTGACCAACGCCCGGCGTCGCTACGAGTCCTTCCACACCTGGGTGCAGCACGCCCGCGCCGGTCATCTGATCAGCGGTCTGCTCACCGAGCCGGAGGCCGCGCCGGAGATCCGTGTGCACGGTGTCGGCCCGTTCCTGCTCCGGCATTTCCGGGCGATGTCGGAGACCGCGGAGGCGGAGCAGGCGCGGCTGGCCCGGCTGGCGGCCCGCACCGGTCTGATCGCGGCGGCCTGGACGGGCCTGGCGACCGTGGCGACGTACGCGACGCTGGGCGCCCTGCTGCTGTCGGGGACGATGGCGCTGTCCGTGGCGGGCACCGCCGTGATCGCGATCCGCACCGGCTCCGCGAGCCTCGACACGCTGGTGCTGGAGGTCAACACCCTGCACGAGGAGGCGCTGTTCGTGGGTGATCTGCAGCGGCTGTACACCGAGGCGGCCGAGCGCGCGATCCCGGTCGGCGGGGAGACGCTGCCCGAGGACCCGCGCGAGGTCCGCTTCGAGAACGTCACCTTCCGCTACCCGGGCGACTCCACCCACCCCGCCCTCGACGACGTCACGCTCACCCTCCCGCTGGGCCGGATCGTGGCGCTGGTGGGTGAGAACGGCTCGGGCAAGACGACCCTGGTCAAGCTGCTCGCCGGCCTGTACAAGCCGGACCGGGGCCGGATCCTGTGGGACGGTGTGGACGCGGCGCGGGCCGACCGGCACCAGCTGGCCGAGCGCATCGCGATGGTGGCGCAGGACTTCAAGCGCTGGCCGTTCACCGCGCGGGTCAACATCGCCATCGGCCGTTCCGCGGTGCCCCTCACCGAGGAGTGCCTGGCCGACGCGATCGACGAGGCGGGCGCGCAGGAGGTGGTCGCGGACCTGCCGCACGGCCTGGACACCCTGCTGGCCCGTCACTTCAGCGGGGGGCACCAGCTCTCCGGCGGCCAGTGGCAGCGCCTGGGCATCGCCCGGGCCGCGTACCGGCGCGGGCGGATCCTGATCGTGGACGAGCCGACCGCGGCCCTTGACGCCCGGGCCGAGCTGGAGGTCTTCGACCGGATCCGGGCGCTGGCGGGCAGCGGTCAGACGGTCGTGCTGATCACCCACCGGCTGGCCTCGGTACGGCACGCGGACCTGGTGCACGTCCTCGACCAGGGCCGGCTCGTGGAGTCCGGGACCCCCGAGGAGCTGCTGGCCACCGGCGGCCTCTACGCGGAGCTGTACGCGCTCCAGGCGGAGCAGTTCACGGCGAAGCTGCCCGCCCCGAAGGCGGGCTGAGCCCGCTCACTCGACGCCGGCGGAACCCCGCACGATCACCAGGAACGTGTCGGTCGCGAGGTCCATGACGACCTCGGCGGGCAGCCCTTCGAGGCGCCGCGCGTGCGCGAACTCCTCGGCCGGCCACGATCCCCGCGGTCCACCGGCGGGAAAGCGTTCGAGCACCGTTCGCCCGTTCACCATCTCGCACCTCCAGAAAGCGTCATACCTGTAGGAGTAAACGCCCTGGAATGGGAAACGGCCTCGCTCAGTGACGGTACTGAGACATTGTTGACACCCGTTCACTGCGGTAGGTGAGATTCCGTTCACTATGCGACACCAAAGGCACCGTAAGTGACGGATTCAATACGACGAACGACAGATGGACGGCACCCGCCCACGAGTGGTCGTGGACGGGCCGGCCGTCGAAGTCGTCATCTTCAGTGGCGGTACGCCACGACCACGTGGAAGCTGCGGTCCGCCAGCACTCCCATCGAGTTGTACGTCTGGATGAACAGGCAGTTGTTGGTGGCCCACCGGCCCACGACGGTGATCTCACCGGGCGGTGACGACATGGCGCTGCCGGGAAGGCCGATGGTGGCGACGTAGGTGCCGTTGGCGATCGGTGTGTTGAAGCAGACCTGGTAGGTGCCGACGGCGATCCTGGTCGACGACACGGCACCGGAGCTCTGCCCGGGGACGAGGCTTCCGTCGCTTCTCACGACGGCCCGGACGATCCTCTGCTCCCCGTTCTCATGGGGATCGTTCTGCCCCTTGACGGCTGTTTCCGCGGCCGTCGAGTTGCTCGTGTTCGGCGGGGCCGGGGTGGCCGATCCGGCCGAAGCGAGGGCGGCCGCAGGAGAGGTGGCGAGAACCCCCGCGATCACGGATCCGGCCACCGCCGCAAGACCTCTTGCCGTCCATGTGAAGCCCTTGGACCGGCCGTCGAGACGCCGTGGGACCCTGTGTGCTGATTTCACGCTTGCTCCCTTTTCGGTGAGTGTCACTCGGATCGGAATCAGCAATTCCACGGGTGCCGCGCCCGGTTTCGCAATCAATACGATTAATCACCCGTGTGGGTCACGAAATGCACCGGACGGGAGTGCGTGGCCCGCAGCCCCAGCCGCTCGCGCTCTCGCTCCAGCTCGCCGACGAGCTCGGTGAGCAGGCTGATCTGGTGCGGGGTCAGGTGCCCCGCGTCGTCGAGGTGCACCGCGGACGCGGTAGTCGTGTCGACGAGCCGTTCGAGCATGGCGGCGACGGAGTCCGTGCCTTCCGTGTGCCGGGCGAGGGCCGGCAGTTCGGCGGCGGAGACGGCGATGGCGGTGCGGGCCTCGGCGAGGGTGCGGTAGGCGTCGCGGCGCAGGGCCCACCGTTCGGCGCGGTCGTCGGACTCGCTCAGTACATGGGCGAGGTAGGCCTGCGCGGCGTCCCCGGCCGCCGCCAGCCGCTGCCGTACGCCCGCGCCACGCGCCCCCGGCATCGGCAGATGCCCGACGATCAGCACGATCGCGCAGGCCAGCAGCGTCTCCCCGATCCGGCTGACGGAGGCCTGCGGCTCCCCGCCGACCATGACGAGGGCGAGGACGAGCAGGGTGACGACGGCGGTCTGGGCGGCGAAGTGCCGGGCGGCGACGGGGACGAGCGCCCCGCAGACGGTCACGAGGGCGACGAGTCCCTCGGGCCGGGGCAGTATGGCGGCGAAGCCGGCGAAGACGAGGGCGCCCAGCACGGTTCCCGCGGCCCGGGACAGCACCCTGGACGCGAGCGGTCCGAGGTCGGGCTTGACGAGCCACACGGCCGTGACGGGCAGCCAGTACCAGTACTGGTGCCCGTGCCAGTGCGCGGTGCGCAGGGCCTGGGCGATGGCCGCGCTGGCTCCGAAGCAGAGCGCGATCCTGAGGCCGTACTCCCGGCCGCCGCTCCCCAGGGCGGCACGGAGGAGGTCCTTGGAGGTGCGGCGCCGGGTGTGCAGCCGCTGCTGTGCGTCATCGGCCCGGTCGAAGGTCTCGGCGGCGCGCAGCAGGGCGTCGTCGAGGGCGCGCAGCGCGGGCGCGGACCTGTGGGGCGCGGGCAGCGGGCCGGTGGCGTTGTTGCCGCGTACGGCGGCGGCGAGCCGCCGGGGTCCTTCCGAGGCCCGCTCGTCGGCGGCCTCCCCGGCCCAGGCGAGGGCGGTCGCGGCCTCGGCGAGGGGCAGGGCGGCGGCGTACTGGGCGTGCAGCCGGCGTTCGGTCGCGGAGCTGGCGTGGCGGCGCAGCCGGGGTCCGGCGAGGGCGTCCTGCGCGTGGTCGAGGGCGGCGGTCAGCGCGGCCCGGCGGGCCAGGGCGGCGTCGGTGCCCACGGCGTCGAGCAGCTCGGCGATCGCGTCGTACACCCCGGCGACGGCGTCCCGCTCCCCGTCGAAACGGAAGTCGCCGGCGAGGGAGCCGGGTGTGGGCAGCGCCAGCCGTAGCGCGAGCAGCCACCCCGCCCCGGCGAGGAAGGCGAGTGCCCGCAGCCATCCCGGTGCGGGCAGCGGCATCCCGGCGCCGACGGCGGCGCCGACCAGCAGTTGCGAACCGGCGGCGCTGGCCGCGGGCCCGACGGCGACCGCGCCGCCCGCGACCAGGCCGAGCCCGGTGAGCAGCAGGGTCAGTGGGACGGCTGCCAGGTGCTGCCCGCCGTACGTCCCCACCAGCAGCCCCACCGACCCGGCCAGCGCGGGCATCCCGAGACGCTTCACCGAGGCGCGTCGGCTGCCCGGCCGGTCGTTGGTCCCGGCGAGCATGGCGCCGATGGCGGCGAGGATTCCGAGGGGGATCCGGTCGGTGAGCACGGCGAGGAGGAGCAGGGGACCGGCGGCCAGCGCACCCCGCGTGACCGCGCTCCAGGGAACGGGCCCGCCCTGCGCTCGGAAGGCGTGGGCGAGCCACGGGGGCAGGACGGGGAGGACGCGGGTCACTGGGCTCCTGTGCGGACGAGGGCGGGGTGCGCCTTCGGGCGACGGTGGCCGGGCTGCTCGGTGCTTCAAGCCTAAACGTGTTCCCGGACGGGACGGAGCGTATGTGTTTCGCCCGGGTGACGGATGACCAGAGGACCGAGTTCTTTATGAACGCAATTCCGCGGCGCACGTGAGCGGGCCCGAGGGCGTAGCCTGCCCCCGGGCCCTGGAATGCCGCCCATATCGGCACGCCGGCACGCTTGAGAGCCCAGATCAGTCGTTATGTCGCCGCGTCCTGCCTTTGGACCACCGCGCACCGAGCTGCGCGGGCAGGACTTGAACCTGCATTTCGACGTGCTGGGGCCCGGGCCCGGTCGATCCGGCGATCGGCGGCGAATGCTGAGTCTGGAGCGAGAGTCTGAGATTGAAACGCGAATCCGTCCCTGGGTTCTTTGGCGGGTACGGACCGCTCATCACGACAAGCCTCAGCTTCAGCTTGCGCTCCTCGCGCACCTCGGCCGCGATGGGCCAGGGAGTCTTCGAGGTTACCCGAACAGGTAACCGAACACGGCGTCGCCGACTCGCTGGTCGACGACGTCGACGCCGTTCGCCTCCTCACGGGCGAACTTCACGGCCTGCCGCAGTTTCTCGACGCGGTCGAGGATCTCGTTGACGCGCCGGACCGGGAGGGCCCCGAGAACTTCACGGTGGTCCAGTACCGCTTCTGCAGGCCGTGGTGAGCGGCCGTGAGGTCCTGGTGGGCCTTGGACTTCACGCCCTCCTCGACTGCGATGATCTGATTGAGTTTCGCCACGGCAGGGACGTTGACAAGGTCATCTGCCGGTATTCAAAGGCATTGTTCGGGGACGAGGAGCGCCTCGGCCGCGCGTACGGCGTCGCGGAGGGCCTCGGGGTCGGGGCGCAGTGCGCCGAGCACCTCGTCGATCCCGCGCAGGCCGGCCCGCTCCAGCAGCCGCTTCTCGTTCGTCACCCACTCGCCCCGCCCCGCGAGCACCGCGTGCCCGGCCTGTACGGCGGCCAGGGCCACGGCCCCGGCGACCTCGGTGAGACGGCCCGCCGGGGCGTGGTTGGCCTGCGCGTAGGAAAGGCCGGCCCGGGCGGTGCCGTACCAGCGCTCGGGGGCCGTGCGCCGGAGCTTGTCCGGGTAGCCGGCGGGCTTGGACAGCTCCCCGCGCAGCACCCGGTTGACGGCGAGTTCGGCGACCACGAGGTACGTGGGAATTCCCGCGAGGTGGAACAGCAGCGGCTCCACCCGGAACCGCCCCTCCTCCGACTCGGCCAGTTCGTGTTCGACGACGTCGAGGTCCCGGTAGTGCACGTCGACCCGCCGCCCGTCGATCGTCAGCCACGCACCCCCGTTGAACACACCGCCGCCCCACCCGCCGACCTCGGAGACCTCGCCCTCCCAGCCGACGGCGCGCAGGTCGTCGGGGTCGAACGCACCCCGGTAGTAGACGGCCAGGTCCCAGTCGCTGTCCGGGCGGTGGGTGCCCTGGGCCCGGGAGCCGCCGAGAGCGACGGCCCGGACGCCGGGGAGGGCGGCGAGGCGGTCGGCGGTGGAGTCGAGGAAGGTCTCGTCGGCAGGGGTCACATTCATCCTCAGTGGTGAAGAGCGTTATCCGTGAGCGGCCTCGGGCGCGGGACGTCGTCGGGCAGCATGGTTCCAGAGATGGAGAGCCTTCTCGGCACGTACGTGAGCACCGAGGGCTCTCTCCTCGTACCGGATCGCCGCTGAAATCCCGGCAACCTTTGTGGCCCCTGCGACCACTGGTGAGTCGGAAGCGCATGTCCTCACGTACTACGTGAGGACTCGAAGGACTCGAAGGAGTCACCGTGGCATCCTCACCCCACCGCCGACCCGCCCCCGGACGACGCACGGCCCTGGTCTCCGCCGTCGCCGTGGCCGCCGTGGGACTTGTCGTCTCCCTGGTGATGGCGTTCCGCCCGCACGGCGAGCCCCAGACGGTGCGGGCTGCGGCCACGCCCACCGCGAGCACCCGGTCGACGAGCGTCCCGCCCAAGGCGCCGAAGCTGAAACCGAAGCCGTCCAAGGCACCCAAGGGGTCCGAGGCGTCCCCGACCCCGGCGGCCACCAGGACCACCCCGAAACCCGCCAAGGCACCGACCACTTCGGCGCGGCCGTCGCCCGTCCACACCACCGTGGCGAACGCGCGGCCGGCTTCCGGCACGGCCCCACTGGCGGGACGCATCAAGCCCGGGGTCACCTACAGCGGTGTCGCCACGCACTACGCCGCGGGAGACGGCAACGGCGCCTGTACGTACGGCCCGACGTCCGACCTGATGATCGCGGCGATGAACCACACCGACTACGAGACGGCCAAGGCGTGCGGGGCGTACATCAGCGTGCGCGCGGGCGGGGCCTCCGTCACGGTGCGGGTCACCAACGAGTGCCCCGAGTGCGCCGTCGGCCAACTGGACCTGAGCGAGCAGGCCTTCGCGAAACTCGCCGCCCTCAACGCCGGCCGCATCTCGGTCACCTGGAGCCTGCTGAGCCCCAGCACCTCCGACAAGGTCTCGATCCGCTACAAGACCGGCTCCAGCGCCAACTGGTGCGGCATCCAGGCCCTCGGCCACCGCAACCCGCTGGCCCGCCTGGAGGTCAGCACCGGCAGCGGCTGGCGTCAGCTGACCCGCGAGACCTACAACTACTTCCTCTCCGAGGACGGCACCGGCTGCGGCGGCCCGCTGCGGCTCACCGACATCTACGGCGAGCAACTGACCGTCAGTGGCATCGCCGTCCGCCCGGACGCCGTCCAGGCGACCCGCGTGCAGTTCGCCCAGCACTGACTCAGGCGTAGGTCCAGCGCCACGCGCCCGAGCTGTAGCTGCACCTGATGCTCGTACCGCCGGCGGTCGTCGTCGTGGCGCCGTGGTCGCTGTTCCGGCAGTACTGGCCCGCCTGGTAGCAGTTGCCCGCGTTGGAGGTGATCGAGCAGGTGCCGGTGGCGGTGCCGCCGCCGCTCCCGCTGCTGCTTCTGCCACTGCTGCTACTGCTGTGGCCGGTACCGGTTCCGGAGACGCTCCGCGCGGTCTTCGTGACCGTGACGGTCGGGCCGGGTCTCTTCACCGTCTTCGTCTTGGTGACCGTGGGCGCGGGCGCGACCTTCGGCATGTCGGTCACGGTCGCCGTGGCCGTCACCGTGACCGTCGGCCGCGGCTTGGCGGCGGCGGCCTTCGCCGCGTTCACCTCGTCCTGCGCGCTCTGGGTGCCGCCCATGGCGCCCAGACCGAACACGACCAGGCTCGCCGCCCATACGCGCTTGCGCTTGTACCAGCGCCGGGCGTCCACGGGGCGCGAAGCGGGCGGCGTCGAGTACGGGTTGTTCATGTCGTCCCCCTGAGGTTCTTCCAGGGGGACGACGTTAACTGCATGTACACGCCACGAAAAAGAGGTGTGAAGATTTGGAGATCATTCCGTGATGCTCTGTGGCCCCAGCATGTCCTCGATGAGGTCGGCGGCGCGTGACGTGCCCCCTTCGGCCCGTGCGCCGGCGCGCAGCCGTGCCGAGCGGCGGGCCACCTCCTCGTCGGCGACCAGGTCGCTCAGGGCTGCCCGCAGGCTGTCGGCGGTGGCTTCGGCGGTGTCGATGCGGCGGGCCACACCCAGATCCACCAGCCGGTCGGCGTTCATGAACTGTTCGGCGCCCTGTGGTACGACGATCATGGGGACGCCTGCCAGCAGTCCTTCGCCGCTGCCGCCCACACCGGGTCGGGTGTCCGGGGCGGCCGCCTCGAGATCGTCGATGCTATGTCCGGTCCGTGATCGGATGCGGGTCGTCCCGAAACACCCGTTTGACTCGAACCACTGCTCAGCGCCCGGAAATTGGGATGCGTCGAGGGGTGGTGGTCCGGATGATCGGGTGGTTGCCCACCACCCGACCCAGGAGTCCAGCCCATGATCCGGCGCGTCACCGCCCCCGGTCTCTTCCCGCCCCCCACCTACTCGCACGCCACCGTCGTCGAGGCCGGCACGAAGCTTGCGTTCCTGGCCGGGGCGGTGCCTCTGGAGGAGAAGGGGGAGGTCGTCGGGCCGGGGGATCCCGTGCGGCAGGCCGAGCAGGTGATCGGCAATCTGCGCGAGCAACTGGCGGCGGTGGGCAGCGACCTGGGGCACGTGGTGGCCACCGACGTGTACGTCGTGAGCAGTGAACCGTCCGTGCTGTCCGCAGTGTGGGAGGTGGTCGAGGCCTCCGGGCTCAGTGCGGGGCCGCACTCGTCGACGCTGATCGGAGTGGCCTGCCTGGGGTACACCGGGCAGCTCGTGGAGATCACGGCGACCGCTGTGGTGCCCGAGTGAGCGCCGGGGCGACGGTCGTGCTGCGCCGGGCGGCCTCTTCCGACGCCGCCGCCGCGGCCGATGTCTGGCTGCGGTCCTTCGCCGCCGCGCTGCCCACGGTGGTCCGGCCGCGTTCCGACGACGAGGTGCGCGCGTACTTCCGGGACGTGGTCGTGCCCTTGCGGGAGACCTGGGTCGCCGAGGAGGGGGGCGGTGGTGGGATCGTCGGAGTGATGGTGCTGCAGGACGAGCTGCTGTCCCAGCTCTACCTCGCCCCGGAATGGCGCGGGCGGGGCATCGGGGACCGGTTCGTCGCGCTGGCCAAGGAGCGCAGCCCGCAGGGGCTCACGTTGTGGACCTTCCAGGTCAACAAGCCGGCCCACCGGTTCTACGAGCGGCACGGTTTCACCGCCGTGGAGTTCACGGACGGCAGTGGGAACGAGGAACGGGAGCCGGACGTGCGGTATGTGTGGCGGCCTTGATCAGCCGGACCCGCGGCCCCAAGTCCGCCGCTTGGGCAGGGGCTTGCCGTAACTGCCCGCCCGGCTGGTGGTAAGGCCCAGCGACACCAGCGACTCCGCCAGTTTCACCGCCGCCCCGACGCCGTCGACGACCGGGAGCCCGAGCTTCTCCCCCACCACGCGCTGCAACCCCGTCATTCCGGCACAGCCGAGCACCAACACCTCGGCCCCTGCCTCCCGTGCCCGCTCGGCCGCCGCCAGGAAGGCGGCTGCCGTGCGTTCGTCGTCGTCGCCGAGATGGAGGACGCCCAGTCCGGTGCCGACGACCGCGGCGCAGTTACGCGCGACCCCCGCGCTCTCCAGGCTGTCCTCGATCTGCCCGCAGGAGCGCTCCAGCGTGGTGACCACGCCGTACCGCCGCCCCAGCAGGCAGGCCAGATGGGCCGCGGCCTCTGTGATGTCAACGACCGGCGCGTCCACCAGTTCCCGGACGCCCTCCCGCCCGTGCTCCCCGAACCCGGCCAGGACGACCGCGTCGTAGGGCGGGCCCTCGTACGTCTGCAGCGCGTCGAGGACGGCCGCGGCGGACAGGTAGCTGTCGAGCCAGCCCTCCGCGGACTCGGGTCCCCATGCGGGGGTCAGCCCGGTCACGGTGGTGCCCGGGTCGGCGGCGGCCCGGGCACCTCGCACGATCTCCTCTGTCATCTCCTGCGTGGTGTTGCAGTTGGTGACGACGATCCGCACGTCCGTCAGCCCTCCTCGGCGGTGCGTTTGCCGCGGCACAGCGCCGCGTACAGCCCGGCGGCCAGCGCCGTGCCGATGAACCAGGAGTACGGCGCCACATCGCTGAAGGTCTTCACCAGCGCCAGCACCGCGGCGACCGCCGCCGACGGCAGGAACGCCCACAGCGCCTTGGGGTTGACACCCT
The DNA here is from genome assembly GCF_042891955.1 of Streptomyces sp. NPDC001843. Taxonomy (NCBI): domain Bacteria; kingdom Bacillati; phylum Actinomycetota; class Actinomycetes; order Kitasatosporales; family Streptomycetaceae; genus Streptomyces; species Streptomyces sp. NPDC001843. The sequence continues at coordinate 146,615 of NZ_JBIATQ010000001.1, forward strand.
TGCGGTAGTGGTAGCGGGAACCGGGAGCGGCATCGAAGAGGGCGTGGACGTCGACCCGGCCGCGCTTCACCCAGTAGTAGTCGACCATGATCACGCCGAACAGCGGGCCGAGGAAGGCGCCGAGGCCACCGAGGAAGTAGTTCACGACGGTGGGGTTGGAGAACAGGTTCCAGGGGGTGACGACCAGCGCGGCCACCGTGCTGATCATGCCGCCGACCTTGAAGGTGATCTTCTGCGGCCAGACGTTCGCCAGGTCGTACGCCGGGGAGACGAAGTTCGCGACGATGTTGACGCCCATGGTGGCCACGGCGAAGGTCAGCGCGCCGATCACCAGAACCCACTTGTTACCGATCTCGGCCACGAGGTAGGCCGGGTCGGTGATCTCCTTGCCGAACACCTGGTACGCGCCCGCCGTGACGATCACCGACACGATCACAAAGGCCGTGGAGTTGACCGGCAGGCCCCAGAAGTTGCCCCGCTTGACCGTCCTGTAGTCGGGTGCGAAGCGCGAGAAGTCGCAGAAGTTGAGCATCAGCGTGCCGTAGGTGGCCAGGACCAGGCCGACCGCGCCGAACCACTGGCGCCATTGCTCGCCGACGGACACCGGGTGCGGGGTGGAGGTGAGCGCGATGGTCCAGTCAGCCTTGGCGAGGATCCAGACCGCGAGCGCGATCATCACGACCCAGATGGCCGGGCCGCAGAAGTCCTGGAACTTCCGCACCGACTCCATGCCCCGGCTGATGATCAGGGCCTGGACGATCCAGAGCGCCACGAAGGAGATCCACCCGAGCGCGTCCAGGCCGAGGAAGGAACTGTGTGTCCACGACTTCAGGCCCGGCCAGGCCGCCAGCAGCATCACGTTGACGGCGACGGAGGCGAGGTAGGTCTGGATGCCGTACCACATGATGGCGATGACGGCCCTGATCAGGGCGGGTATGTTGGCGCCCCAGACACCGAAGGCGATACGGCTGACGACCGGGAAGGGCACGCCGGTGCGCTGGCCGATACGGCCCATCATGTTCATCCCCAGATAGATGATCACGAAGCCGGCCAGCAGCGACGTGAAGATCTGCCAGACGTTCATGCCGAGGAAGAGCAGCCCGGCGGCGAAGGTGTAGTTGCCGAGGTTGTGGACGTCCGACATCCACATGGCGAAGAGGTCGAAGACCTTCCAGGAACGCTTGGCCGCTGGCGCGAGGTCGTCGTTGGTGAGCCGGGGATCGGGGACAAACGCTGGTGTGCCGGTGACTTCGGCACGGTCGGCGAGGGACACGGGGTGCCTCCATGGACGAGGGGCGGAGGAGGACTGCTCGGGGGGTGGCTTGCCGGACCGTTTGGTATACCAAACTGCTGTCATGGTGCCGCCGTCAAGCGCCGCGACCGATGTCCGTCCCGTTACGGCTCCGTAAAAGACCCCTCGCGTCGGCGAAGATGGGCCCATGGCGAAGATCGAACCCCTCGGCGCGGTACGCGAGCGCGTCCTGGCCGGTCTGCGGCAGGACATCATCGCGGGCCGTCTGCGCCCCGGCGACCGGCTCGTCGAGCGTGAGCTGGCCGAGCGCTTCGGGGTCTCGCGCGTGCCGGTCCGCGAGGCGATCCGGGCCCTGGTCAACGAGGGCTTCGTCCTGTTCGAGACCCCGCGCCGCACGGTCGTACGCCGGCTGTCCCCCACCGACGTCAGGGAACTCTTCGAGCTGCGCGAGGCGCTGGAGGTGTACGCGGCCGGGCTCGCCGCGTCACGGGCGACCCCTGAGGCGCTGGCGGAGCTGCGCGCACTGCTGGACCAGGCGGCCACGGCCACCGGGACGGGGGACGCCGAGACGATCACCGACGTCAACACGCGCTTCCACGACCGCATCCGGGCCCTGGCGGGAAACACCCTGCTGATCTCGGTCATGGAACCGGTCGACGGCCGACTGCGCTGGCTGACCCGGCAGAACGTGGAGTGGCACCAACTACTCACGGAACACCGCGAGTTGTACGACGCAATCGCCTCCGGCGACCCGGACCGCGCCCGCGCCCAGGCGCTGCGCCACGTCCAGGCCAACTACCGGTCGACTGTGCGGCACCTGTTCGGCGAGGCCGCGGAGAACGGGTGACGCCGTGACACCAGGCCGGGTGACGCCATGCAAGGGGCGCGGGGTGATGCGGGTCAGCTGCCCAGCCCGGCGGCCTCCGCCGCTGTCCGCAGCACCTCCCGCAGCATCTCGGGGGTGAGCCGGCCGGTGAAGGTGTTGCGCTGGCTGACGTGGAAGCAGCCGAAGAGGTCCAGGCCGTCGAGCGCGACCCGGGTGCCGTGGGCGAAGGCGGGGCGGGGGCGGGGGACGCTCCAGCCCGCCTCGGCGAACGCGGGCAGCGCGGCCTGCCAGCCGAAGGCGCCGAGGACGACGGCGGCCCGTAGCGTCGGCCGCAGCAGCCGCAGCTCCTGCACCAGCCAGGGCCGGCAGGTGTCCCGTTCCTCGGGGGTCGGCTTGTTGGCGGGCGGGGCGCAGTGCACGGGTGAGGTGACGCGGGCGCCGTACAGCTCGAGCCCGTCGCCGGCGTGCACGGAGGTGGGCTGGGAAGCCAGGCCCACGTCGTACAGGGCCTGGTACAGCGCGTCCCCGGAGCGGTCGCCGGTGAACATGCGGCCGGTGCGGTTGCCGCCGTGCGCGGCGGGTGCGAGGCCGATGATCAGCAGCCGGGCGTCGGACGGTCCGTAACCCGGCACCGGCCGCCCCCAGTACGTCCAGTCGGCGAAGGCGGCGCGCTTGGTACGGGCCACCTCCTCCCGCCAGGCGACCAGCCGAGGGCAGGCCCGGCAGCCCGCGACGCGCCGGTCGAGCTGGTTCAGACCGCTGATGTCCATTCCTCCACGGTAGGAAAACGTGTCCGGCTTCCCCAGCCCGGCGAGCTAAGGTCGAGGACATGGCTTCCCAGGATGCGGACGAGGACACCACCCGCGACACCGGTGGTGCCGCGCGAACGGACGCACAGACCGTCGACCCGAAGATCACCGCCGCTGTGGCCGCGGCGGAGGCGGCGGGCCCTGCGGCCGGTGAGACCGTGCGCATCGACAGCTGGATCTGGGCGGTCCGGCTGATCAAGACCCGTTCCCTCGGGGCCACCGCCTGCCGCGGCGGACACGTCCATGTGAACGGCGAGCGCGTCAAGCCCGCGTACGCCGTGCGCGTCGGCGACGAGGTGCGACTGCGGCACGAGGGCCGTGAGCGGGTCGTGATCGTCAAGCGTCTGATCCGCAAGCGGGTCGGCGCCCCCGTGGCCCAGCAGTGCTACATCGACAACTCCCCGCCGCCCCCGCCCCGCGAGGCCGTGGCCCCCCTCGTCCTGCGCGACCGCGGCACGGGCCGCCCCACCAAGCGCGACCGCCGCGAGCTGGAACGCCTGCGGGCGCTGAACGGACTCAGGGGGCGTCCCGGAGGGCAGTGACCCCAAGCGCAGGGGTCACGCTCCCGGCCGGGCCGAACGCAGCAGCCGCAGCAGCTCCGTGTTCTGCCCGCGCCGGGCCCAGGCGATCACGGCCAGCGGCACGATCAGGATCAGCGGTGTCGCGGCGTACTGCCCGTCGAAGACGGTGAGCTGGACGATGAAGTCGCCCACCATCAGCGCGCTCAGCGCCATCGCCGCCAGGGACTGCAGGGCCGGAACCAGCAGGGCCACGGCCCCGGCGAGTTCCAGCGCACCGATCGTGTACATCCCCGTGCTGCCCCAGCCGATCCTGTCGAACGACTCCACGGCCGACGGGTGGGCGATGAGCTTGGGCAGTGCGCTCGCGATCCCGTAGAGGAGGGCTAGCAGCACCTGCACCGTGCGCAGGGCGACCCGGGCGGCCTGGCCACGGCGACCACGGCGGCTCCCGGAAGCGGCGGAGGCGGCGGGGGCAGCGGGGGCAGTGGTCTCGGGCATTGGGTTCTCCCTGGGTGAAGCGGTCCCGGTGGCTGTCACCGAGGTAGACCCGCCCGAGGCCCAGAACTCATCGCCGCACCGCGCGCACCCACACTCTGTCCGGCGTCAGGTACTCGTCCACCTCCAGTCCCGCTTCCGCCAGCGCCTCCTCGAACTGCTCCTTCGTCAGTGGCCGGGACAAGAACGTCTGCGTCCACACCGCGTCCGGGAACACGTACTCCGCGCGCACCGAGTTCACGCCGTCCCCGACCGGTTCCGCCGACAGCATCCGCACCGTGAAGCCGCTGGGGTCGACTCTCTCCCGCGGCAGATCGGTGTGGTAGTCCTCGCCCTCCCGCTGGATCAGCACGCAGCCGCCCTCCGCCACGTGCCGGGCGCAGGTGCGCAGCAGTCCCCGGCGGACCTCCACGTCCCCGGCGTGCACCAGGAAGGATGCGAGCATCACCACGTCGAACTTCTCGCCCAGGTCGAGTTCCTCGATCGGACTGCATATCGTCCGCGCCCCGTGGACGCGCTCCAGCATCTCGGCGGACTCGTCCACCGCCGTCACCGTGAAACCCCGCTCCAGCAGGGAGTGCGTCATCCGGCCCACCCCGCTGCCCAGTTCCAGGATGTGTGCCCCGGCGGGAACCGCCGCGGCGATGATGTCCGGCTCGTCACCGACCGGAAGCCGCGCGTACAACTCGACCGCGCAGCCGTCCGGGGTGATCGCACCCGGTCCCGTCCCGTCGTATCCCTCACGCATCTCCACCGTCATGCCCGAACAACGGCCGGGCCCCGCAAGCCCGTTCCCCTCCGGCACTTGTTCACTCGTTCGAGTTATTCGGTCCGCAGCGGGAACCAACCGTGCCCGATGTACCAGTGCCGGCCGGCCCGCAGATGGTCGCCGACGGCCCGCTCGACGGCCGTCCGGCGGGGCAACCGGTCGACCGGCAGGTCCGGGTCACCGAAGACGAAGTGGACGGGCTCCCGGTCGGCCGGCTCCGTGTCCTCGCGAGCGGTGCGGAACCGCTCCTGGAAGCGGACGATGTTGGAGTGCTCGGGCAGGTACCGCCGCAACTGCGGATCGAGCAGCCAGGAGTGGCAGACCGCGGTCGTGTACCGCTCCTCGGGAAAGTGCCGGGCGAAGAACTCCCGCGCCAGCGCCACCGACCGGTCGCAGGCCGCCGGGGTCAACGGGCCGTGGAAATCGGGTATGTGGACGGAGAGGCAGGGGGCGCCCGGTGCCGCCCGCTCTCCGGCCGCGGCAAGCGCCTGCGCGGTGCGCTCCCCGAGTTCCGCCCGCTGGAACTGCAGTCGCCCCAGCTGGTACAGCTCACCGCGGAAGTGGTGGGCGAGCCAGCGTGGGAACTCCAGCCCTGCCGTGCCGTACCGCCTGCGGTGGACGGTGAGGTGCCGGCCGAGGTCGGCGAGGGTGTGCCGGGAGACGTCGGCCGGGATGCCGCGCTCGCGATGGTACGCGCGCGCGTGCGGCAGCGCGGCGAGGAACACGTACACGGGGAAGCACCGCGCCAGGGCGGCCGGGACGGCGGCGATCCGCTCGTCGAGGCCGTCCGGTGTGGTGCCGACCTGTCCGATGTCCCGGACCAGCTCCGCCACGCACTCCGCGAGGAGCCGCAGCACGCCCGGGTCCGCCGTCACCGCGCGCCGCAGCCCGACGAGCTCGTTGATGTCCTCGTGCGGTACGGCGAGGTCGAGGAGCAGCTCGGGCAGGTCGTCGGCGTCCGGCAGCACGGTGCGGTCCCCCCTTGGGTGAAGGTCCTCGTGGAAGGGTACGCGGCCACGGAGGAGCGTGAACCGTGATGCGTACGGGCAGTGAGCCGGCGACCGCGCGCAGTGCGCTGCGGATGCGGTTCTGGCTGAGCGTGTGGGGACTGGTCTGGACGGTCTTCGGCACGACGGCGTTCGCACTCGCCGGGCGTCCCGGGTGGGCCGCGGCGTGCGGGGTGCTGTGGCTGGTGGTCACCGTCGACCTGATCATGATCACTCGGCACATCCGGCAGGGTCCGCACTACCAGCCGGGCCGGGACATCCCGCCGTACCGCCCGCCGGAGGACCACTCGCCCGGTCCCCCGCCGAAGCGCCGCCCGCCGTTCCGGCACCGGCATCCGTGACCGGCGGCAAGAGGTCCGCGGGTCAGGAGTCGAAGCGTGCCGCCTTCAGGTACTCCGGGTTGGGGTCCAGCGCGGCCGCCAGCCGGAAGTGACGCTTGGCCTGGTCGGGCCGTCCCTGGCGTTCATAGGTGCGGGCGAGCGCGAAGTGCGCGAAGGCGTTGTCCGGCTCGCGCTCCAGGACGACGGTGAATTCCAGCTCCGCGGGCCGCAGTTGCGCGGCGGCGAAGAAGGCACGCGCGCGCAGCAGCCGCGCGGCCGTGTTCTCCGGGTGCGCGGCGATGACTCCGTCGAGCAGCTTCACCGCGCCCTGCGGGTCCCGTGCGTTGAGCAACTGCTCGGCGGCACGGAAGTCGATGACATGCGTCTCCGGGGTACGTCCGGTGGAACCGCTGGTCTCGGGCACGGCAGAGTCCTTCCCTCACTGGAGGGGTTCAACGCCCACTTCGGGAGCCGCTATTCCTGGAACGGCGCCCCGGCGTCCCCGCTCGGCGCGTGCGCCCGGCCCACCAGCTCGTCCCACACCTCGCGCACCCGTTGCCGCAGCACCGGAAGCGGTACGTCGTTGTCGATGACGATGTCCGCGATCTCCAGGCGCTTCTCCCGGGTCGCCTGTGCGGCCATGCGCGCGCGTGCGTCCTGCTCGCTCATGCCCCGCAGCCGGACCAGCCGGTCGAGCTGGGTCTGAGGGTCGGCGTCGACGACGACCACGACGTCGTACAGCGGTGCGAGGCCGTTCTCCGCGAGGAGGGGGACGTCGTGGACGACGACGGCGTCCTCGGCCGCCGCGTCCTCCAGCTCGCGGGAGCGGGCGCCCACCAAGGGGTGCACGATCGAGTTCAGCAGGGCCAGCTTCTCCTGGTCGACGAAGACGATCGAACCCAGCTTGGGCCGGTCCAGGCTGCCGTCCTCGGCGAGCACCTCGTCGCCGAAGGCCTCGACGACGGCCGCGAGGCCCTCGGTACCCGGCGCGACGACCTCGCGCGCGATGCGGTCCGCGTCGATCAGCACGGCACCGTGCTCGACGAGCAACCGCGACACCTCGCTCTTGCCGGCGCCGATCCCACCGGTCAGGCCCACTGTCAGCATGAGCGGAAGCTTAGGGCCTGCCCCTGACACACCGCCCGGCGGGCGGTCTGTCAGGGGCAGGGCGTCAGTTGTCGCCCTCGCGTTCCGCCAGAAAGCGCTCGAACTCGCGGCCGATCTCATCGGCCGAGGGGATGTCGGCCGGTTCGGCGAGCATGTTGCCGCGGGTCTCGGCACCCGCCGCGGCGTCGTACTGGTGCTCGAGGCCCTGGACGAGGGCGGTGAGCTCCTCGTCGCCCTCGCGGATCTGCCGGTCGATCTCGGTCTGGGTCCGGTGGGCGTCCGTACGCAGGCCGTGGGCGATGCCGGGCAGGACCAGACCGGTCGCGGCCGTGATGGCCTCCAGGACGGTCAGGGCCGCGTCCGGGTACGGGGAGCGAGCGATGTAGTGCGGGACGTGCGCGGCGACGCCCAGGACGTCGTGGCCCTCCTGCATGAGGCGGTACTCGACGAGTGCCTCGGCGCTGCCGGGGACCTGGGCCTCGTCGAAGGGGCTGCGGTGGCCCGGGACGAGGTCGGTGCGGTTGCCGTGCGGGGTGAGACCGACGGGCCGGGTGTGCGGGACGCCCATGGGGATGCCGTGGAAGTTCACGGACAGGCGGACGCCGAGCCGCTCCACGATCTGCCGCACGGCCGCGGCGAACCGCTCCCACTCCACGTCCGGCTCCGGGCCGGACAGCAGCAGGAAGGGCGCACCGGTGGTGTCCTGGACGAGCCGGACCTCGATGCCGGGCTCCTCGTACTCGGTCCAGCGGTCGCGCTGGAAGGTCAGCAGCGGGCGGCGCGCGCGGTAGTCCACGAGCCGGTCGTGGTCGAAGCGGGCGACCAGCTGGTGGGGCAGTGTGTCCAGGAGCCGGTCGACGATCTGGTCACCGGTGTCCCCCGCGTCGATGTATCCGTCGAAGTGGTAGAGCATGACAAGCCCGGCCGACTCCTGGGCCAGCGCCATGTCGACGACGGCCAGCCCCTTCGGCTCCCACGCGTACAAACCCTGCGGATCAAGCACAGTGACCGCCCCTCCTCGTTGTCCGTCATCAACAACGTGCCCTGGAGCGTGGGCATTCCCGCGGCTCGGCCATGATCGGATTTCGCCGCCATCTCGGCAGGGGCCGCGGCGCCCCCCTTGGGGGCGCGGCGAACTGCGCGACCAGCCATAAGCGGCCGGCAGACGAACGACGACCGGCAGGCCCGAGACACGGCTGAGGGGCCGCACCTCAAAAGGTGCGGCCCCTCAGGACCATCGGCTAAGCCCAGCGGCTAGCGATCAGCTCTGGCCGCCCGCCAGCTTCTCGCGCAGCGCTGCGAGCGCCTCGTCCGAGGCCAGCGCACCGGAGTTGTCCGGGCCCTCGGAGGAGTACGAACCGCCACCGGACGCGGCCGGAGCAGCGGCCTCGCCACCCTCGGCAGCCGCCTGGGCGTCCGCCTCGCGGGACTTGATGACCTGCGCCTGGTGCTGCTCGAAGCGCTGCTGCGCCTCGGCGTACTGGCGCTCCCACTCCTCGCGCTGCTTCTCGTAGCCCTCGAGCCAGTCGTTGGTCTCGGGGTCGAAGCCCTCGGGGTAGATGTAGTTGCCCTGGTCGTCGTACGAGGCAGCCATGCCGTACAGGGTCGGGTCGAACTCGACCGCGGCCGGGTCGGCACCGAAGGACTCGTTGGCCTGCTTCAGCGAGAGGCTGATGCGACGACGCTCGAGGTCGATGTCGATGACCTTGACGAAGATCTCGTCGTTGACCTGGACGACCTGCTCCGGGATCTCCACGTGGCGCTCGGCCAGCTCGGAGATGTGGACCAGACCCTCGATGCCCTCGTCCACGCGGACGAACGCACCGAACGGAACCAGCTTCGTGACCTTGCCGGGCACGACCTGGCCGATCTGGTGGGTGCGGGCGAACTGCTGCCACGGGTCTTCCTGGGTCGCCTTCAGCGACAGGGAGACACGCTCGCGGTCCATGTCGACGTCGAGGACCTCGACCGTGACCTCCTGGCCGACCTCGACGACCTCGGAGGGGTGGTCGATGTGCTTCCAGGACAGCTCGGAGACGTGGACCAGACCGTCGACGCCACCCAGGTCCACGAAGGCACCGAAGTTGACGATGGAGGAGACCACACCGGAGCGGACCTGACCCTTCTGCAGGGTCGTGAGGAACGTCTGGCGGACCTCGGACTGGGTCTGCTCCAGCCAGGCACGGCGGGACAGGACCACGTTGTTGCGGTTCTTGTCCAGCTCGATGATCTTGGCCTCGAGCTCCTTGCCCACGTAGGGCTGAAGGTCGCGAACACGGCGCATCTCGACCAGGGAGGCCGGAAGGAAGCCGCGGAGGCCGATGTCGAGGATGAGACCACCCTTGACGACCTCGATGACGGTACCGGTGACGATGCCGTCCTCTTCCTTGATCTTCTCGATGGTGCCCCAGGCACGCTCGTACTGGGCGCGCTTCTTCGAGAGGATCAGGCGGCCTTCCTTGTCCTCCTTCTGGAGGACCAGGGCCTCGATCTCGTCACCGACGGCGACGACCTCGTTGGGGTCGACGTCGTGCTTGATCGAGAGCTCGCGGCTCGGGATGACACCTTCGGTCTTGTAACCGATGTCGAGCAGGACCTCGTCCCGGTCGACCTTCACGATGACGCCGTCGACGATGTCGCCGTCGTTGAAGTACTTGATCGTCTCGTCGATCGCTGCGAGGAAGGCTTCCTCGTTACCGATGTCGTTGACCGCTACCTGCGGGGTGGTGGCGGTGGTCTCGGTGCTGCTCGTCATGTGGGAAAGGGCTCCGGTACGGACATTGAAGTCGTAGGTACTGCTTACGCCGGGAGCCCGTTTCGCTCTGATGAAGCCGGACAGCCAAGGAAGCGCCCCACCAGGATCGGTGATGGCGCCTCGACAACCGAGGGGACATACAACAGATGCGAGCGCAGCCTGCTACGTCTGAGGTGCGCAGGCCCGCAGCGCAACTTGTAGCATACGGGGGCAGCCGGACAGGGTCAATGCGCGAAGCCGCACACCCGGGGCGGATCGCCGCATACCCGGCACAAGAATCGTCCAACAAGGCCAAGCGGGCCTTCGGGGACGTCTTCCTGACACCGTTCCGACCGGTTGGACGGAAGAGTACGACGAGGGAGCCGATCATCCAAGAGCCCGAACCGTTCGAACCGGAAGCCACCCGGCGCGACGCCGATGTGACGGAGAGCTCCCGGGCCAACCGGGGCTGGTGGGACCGGAACGCGGACGACTACCAGATCGAACACGGCACGTTCCTCGGCGACGACCGCTTCGTGTGGGGCCCCGAGGGCCTGGACGAGGTGGAGGCGGAACTGCTCGGCCCGCCCGAGGACCTCAAGGGCAAGGACGTCCTGGAGATCGGCGCGGGCGCCGCCCAGTGCTCGCGCTGGCTGACCGCACAGGGCGCCCGCCCGGTGGCCCTGGACCTCTCCCACCGCCAGCTGCAGCACGCGCTGCGCATCGGCGGATCGTTCCCCCTGGTGTGCGCGGACGCCGGCGCGCTGCCCTTCGCGGACGGTTCCTTCGACCTGGCGTGCTCGGCGTACGGGGCGCTGCCGTTCGTCGCCGACCCGCGGCTGGTGCTGCGGGAGGTCCGCCGGGTGCTGAGGCCGGGCGGGCGGTTCGTGTTCTCCGTGACGCACCCGATCCGCTGGGCGTTCCCGGACGAGCCCGGGCCCGAGGGGCTGTCGGTGTCCGCCTCCTACTTCGACCGCACGCCGTACGTCGAACAGGACGACGAGGGCCGGGCGGTGTACGTCGAGCACCACCGGACGCTGGGCGACCGGGTCAGGGACATCGCGTCGTCGGGCTTCCGGCTGGTGGACCTGGTCGAGCCGGAGTGGCCGGCCTGGAACACCTCCGAGTGGGGCGGGTGGTCGCCGCTACGGGGCAACCTGATCCCGGGGACGGCGATCTTCGTGTGCGTACGAGACTGAGTGCGTGATCCGTTACGACGCCCTGGACGCCCTCCCCGTACGCAGCGCCCTGCCCGCGCTGAACGACGCCCTGGAGGCGCACGGCACCGCCGTCCTCGGGGCGCCGCCCGGCACCGGCAAGACGACGTTGGTGCCGCTCGCACTGGCCGGGCTGCTCGGGAGCGGGCCCGCGCGGCGGGTGGTCGTGGCCGAGCCGCGGCGGATCGCGGCGCGGGCCGCGGCGCGGCGGATGGCCTGGCTGCTGGGCGAGCAGGCCGGCGACAGCGTCGGCTACACCGTGCGCGGCGAGCGGGTCGCGGGCCGGCACGCGCGCGTGGAGGTCGTCACGACCGGTGTGCTGCTGCAGCGGCTGCAGCGGGACCAGGAGTTGACCGGTGTCGACGTGGTCCTGCTCGACGAGTGCCACGAGCGGCACCTGGACGCGGACACGGCGGCCGCGTTCCTGTGGGACGTACGGGAGACCCTGCGGCCGGATCTGGGCCTCGTGGCCGCGTCGGCGACCACGGACTGGGCTCAGTGGGCGCGGCTGCTGGGCGGGGCGCCCGTGATCGAGGCGCGGGGTTCGGCGCACGCGGTCGGCACCGTGTACGCGCCCCCGGCGCGTCCGGTACGGCCGTCGCACGGCACGTGGGTGGACCCGGCACTGCTCGCGCACGTGGCCTCGGTGGTCCGCCGGGCGCTGACCGAGTGCTCCGGGGACGTGCTGTGCTTCCTGCCGGGCGTGGGCGAGATCGCGCGGGTCGCCGGGCTGCTGGGGGACCTGGGTGACGTGGCCGGCGTGGACGTGCTCCAGGTGCACGGGCGGGCGTCGGCGGCGGCGCAGGACGCGGTGCTGGTGCCGGGGCAACGGCGCCGGGTGGTGCTGGCGACCTCCGTGGCGGAGTCGTCGCTGACGGTTCCCGGGGTCCGGGTGGTCGTCGACTCCGGGCTGGCGCGGGAGCCGCGCGTGGACCACGCGCGCGGGCTCAGCGCGCTGGCGACGGTACGGGCGTCGCAGGCCGCCGGGCGGCAGCGGGCGGGGCGTGCCGGGCGTGAGGCGCCGGGAATCGTGTACCGGTGCTGGGCCGAGGCCGAGGACGGGCGTCTGCCGCGGTTTCCGTCACCGGAGATCAAGGTGGCCGACCTGACCGCGTTCGCCCTGCAGGCGGCTTGCTGGGGTGATCCGGACGCCTCCGGGCTGGCATTGCTGGATCCGCCGCCGGGCGGGGCGATGGCCGCGGCGCGCTCCGCTCTGGCAGCCGTTGGGGCCGTCGACTCCGCTGGGCAGGCCACGGAGCGGGGGGTGCGGTTGGCTCGGCTGGGGTTGCACCCCCGGCTGGGGAGGGCGTTGCTGGACGCCTCCGGCGGCGCCGAGATCGTGGCGCTGCTCAGCGAGGAGGCGCCCCGGGAGTACGGGGATGATCTCGCCGGTGCGTTGCGGAGTGCTCGGCGTGGGGGTGACGCCTACGCCAAGCGGTGGGCTGTCGAGGTTCGGCGGCTGCGGGCCGTCGTCTCTGAGGGGGTTTCCCACCCACCCGCCCATGGCCTCCGATCAGAAGCGGACGCCGAGGTCGGAGCTCGCACCGGCGACGACCACATCGCCGGGCTCGTCGCCGCGCTCGCCTTCCCGGAGCGGATCGCGAAGCTCGACGGCGGGTCGTACCTCATGGTCTCCGGGACGCGGGCCGAGCTTGCCGAGGGGTCCGCGCTGCGCGGGGTGCCCTGGATCGCCGTCGCCGTGGCCGACCGGCCGCTCGGCAAGGGGCACGCGCGTGTGCGGCTCGGCGCCGCGGTGGACGACGGGCTCGCGCGGGTCGCGGCCGGGGCGCTGTACGAGGAGCGTGACGAGGTGCGCTGGGCGGACGGCGACGTCGTCGCGCGCCGGGTGGAGCGGCTCGGGGCCGTCGAGTTGGGGGTACGGCCTCTGAAGGAGGTCGATTCCGGCCTCGTTCGGGAGGCGCTGCTGGAGGGGCTGCGGCAGGAGGGGTTCGGGCTGCTGCGGTGGTCGGCCGAGGCCGTCGGCCTGCGGCAGCGGCTGGCCTTCCTGCGGCTGCGGGTCGGCGAGCCGTGGCCGGACGTGTCCGACGAGGCGCTGCACGCGCGCGTGGACGAGTGGCTGGAGCCCGAGCTCGGCCGTGCCCGGCGCCGCGCCGACCTGGCGCGGATCGACGCCGGGCAGGCGCTCGGGCGGCTGTTGCCCTGGTCCTCCGGGCAGGCCGCGCGGCTCGACGAACTCGCCCCCGAGCGGATCACCGTACCGAGTGGGTCGAGGATCCGGATCGACTACGGCAACCCGGAGCAGCCCGTCCTCGCCGTGAAGCTGCAGGAGATGTTCGGGCTGCAGGAGTCGCCCGCCGTGGCGGGGGTGCCACTGCTCGTCCATCTCCTCTCCCCCGCCGGGCGGCCCGCCGCCGTCACCGCCGACCTCGCGTCCTTCTGGAGGGACGGCTACAAGGGCGTACGGGCCGAGCTGCGCGGGCGGTATCCGAAGCATCCGTGGCCCGAGGACCCGGCCGGCGCCGAACCGACGCGGCACACCAACGCCCGGCTCAGGCGCTGACCGGCTCAGGCGCTGACCGACTCAGGCGCTGACCGGCTCCGGTGCGGCGGTCCGGGAGGGCGCCGGGTCCGACGGCCCGCGGCCACGGGCCTCCAGGTACAGCGAAAGCCCCAGCAGCAGGATCCCGAGGATCAGGAAGCCCCAGGGCAGGTAGGACGTCAGCAGCAGGACGATCGTGCGGTTGTGCTTGACCAGGGCCACGGTGTGCTCGGTGTAGTCCTCGCGCATCTTCACGTCCCCCGCGAACGCCGTCACCTTGGCACGCCCGCCGAGCAGGGTGCCGCCGCGCAGTTCCTCCTGGTGGATCTCCTCGCCGTAGACGGGGGCGCCGGTGACGGGCTCGACCCAGAACCTGCGGACGGTGGTGTACCAGCGGGTCGTGCCGGTCTTGGCGATCGACTCGGGGGTGATGCCCTTGACCGGCATGGTGCGGGGCATCTTCACCTTGGTCCAGGGGACGGTCTGCTCGAAGTAGTAGACCTTCAGGCCGCGGAAGTCCTGGGTGCCCTTGTAGTGGATGGGGTTGGTGGTGCGGGTCTGCGCGTCGAAGTACTCGTAGTCCCGCTTCTGTGTGAGGAAGGGCCACTTGAACTCGATGCCGTCCCGCCTGACGGGGTCGCCGTCGACCATCTCACCGGTGGCGTGGACGGGTTCCTGGGAGTGCGCGTCGAAGATGTAGCGTTCGGGAACTTTGGAGACCATCTTGCCGTCGGGGCCCTGCACGTAGGACAGGCCGTCCCAGACGACGACGTCCCGCCCCGCCGTCTTCTCTATCGTCCGGGCCGCCTCCACGTCGCCCTTGAGGGTCTGCACGATGGTGACCTTGGGGACCTTCTTGGCCTTCATCGTGCCGTAGTCGAGGAGTGTGGCGCCCTTCGCCTCCAGGACCATGGTCTCGTACTGGTTCGCCGGGATCTTGGCCAGGCGCGGGAAGGCGTACCAGCGCAGCAGCGGGGACAGCGCCGCGAAGAACACGGCGAGGGCGAGCAGGATCAGACTGGCCGTGCGGCGCATTTCGGCCTCCCTCACGGGCGGGCGGTCACGGGTGCGGGGGCACCGTGGTGAGCAGCGGTTCCGGTGACGTGCGGCCGGCCGGGGGGCCCATCGCTCCGATCGCGAGGATCAGGACGAGCGCGAGGGCGAAACCGGTCGCGGCGGCGATCAGGGCGCGCATGAGGGACCCTCCCGGACCGTCCGGAACTGATACAGCGTCAGGTCCGGGCACCGTAGCAACGGGAGGGCGAGATGAGAACAGTCGCGCACAGCCGACGAGGGCGCCCCCTCCGCCGGAGCGGAGGGGGCGCCCTCGTCGGGTGCGGCGGGTCCTTGCGGACCCTTGGTCCCTATGCCGTGGGGCTCGGGGAGGCGGAGGTGGTCCCGGTGCCGCTCGGTGACGGGCTCGTCGAGGGGTCCGCCGCGGCGACCTTCAGTTCGACGGTCAGCGTCGCGCCGCCGGTCGTCGTGATGCGGAGCAGGAAGGTGCCGGTGGTGTCGTCCGCGTACAGCTTCGGCAGCTTCAGCAGGCCGTCGCCGTCCGTCTCCAGGCCCGTCAGGGTGCGTACGGCGTTGCCGTCGGCGTCCTTGAAGTAGGGGCCCTTGTCGTTCGCGGTCGCGTCGTCGGCGGACTTGATCAGGGTCGCGGTGGCGGCGACCTTGTCGGCTACGGCTCCCTTGTAGGTGGCCTTCACCTCCACCTGGTCGGCGAACTCACCGCCCGGTGTGCACGTCAACGCCGTGTCGCTGGTGCGGGCGAGGGTGTCGGCCGCCCGCGCCGTGACGGTCGCCTTGTAGTCGAGGCCGCTGACCGCGCGGCCCAGGACGGTGGCGCGGATCGTGAAGTCGCCGGTCTTCTCACCGGCGTTGAGGGCGGGGGCCACGGCGGTGCCGGTGCTGTTGGTGATGACCGTGGCGACCTTCTCACCGCCGGTGAAGGTGGCGTCCGTGTCGCCGACGACGGTGAGCCGGATCCTGACCTTGGCGACGGCCTTCCCGGCCTTCGTCTCGGCGCGGGTGCTGATGCGCTGGGTGAAGGCGTCCCCGGCCATCGCGGTGAGCTTGGCGGTGCCCGCGTCCTCCAGGTGGTCCACCGTGTCGGTGGGGGTGGGGGGCGTGCTCGGGGGAGTGTTCGGAGGCGTGTTCGGGGGCGTGTTCGGTGGGGTCGGGTCTGGGGCGGGCTCGGTGGGCTTGCCGTCGCCCGGGCCGTGCGGCTTCGGGCTCGGCGTCGACCTGTGCGGGTGCGTCGGCTTGTGCGGGTGCGTCGGTGTCGGGGACGGGCTGGTCCTCGGCGTGCCGTCGTCGCTGCGGTGCGACGGCACCGAGCCGGTGCCGTCGGGGATGGAGTGGGTGCCCTTGCGGTAGTACTCCAGCCACGACAGGACCGTGTCGAGGTAGTCCTGCGAGTTGTTGTAGCTGAGGATCGCGCTGTGCAGACCGGCCTGGGTGGACATGTCCCAGTCGTTGCGGCACAGGTAGTGACCGGCGGCGAGCGCGGCGTCGTAGACGTTGTTGGGGTCCTTCACGCCGTCGCCGTTGCCGTCGCGGCCCGCCCAGGCCCACGTCGACGGGATGAACTGCATGGGGCCGACGGCCTGGTCGTAGGAACTGTTGCCGTCGTACGCACCGTGGTCGGTGTCCTTGATGAGCGCGAAGCCGTTGCCGTCGAGCTGCGGGCCCAGGATCCGGCCGATGGTGGTGCCGTTCGCGTCGACGCGGCCGCCCCGCGCCTGCCCCGATTCGACCTTGCCGATGGCGGCGAGGAGCTGCCAGGGCATGTTGCATCCGGGTTTGGAGCCGCGCAGTTCGTCCGCGGCCTTCTTGTAGGCGTCGAGGACGGTCGCGGGTATGCCCGCTTCGGTCCCGCCCGGCGAGGTGGGCGTGCCGGTGGTCGGCGACGGGCTGGGGTTGGGGCTGTGCAGCGGCGGCAGGTCCGTGTAGTACGGCGAGTCGCCGGTGGCGTCGCCCCCGGACGCGGCGTCACCCCCGGACGTGGCGTCCGGCGCGGAGGTGGCGCCGGCGGCTGCCTGTCTGTCCTGGTTCTCGGCCGTCACTCCTGGAGCCTGGGACGCGGACAGAGCCGCGACCGCCACCGCGGCCACGGCGGTGGTCGCCGCCCCTTTGCGCAGCCGACTGCCGAAATGCGCCGCCATAGAGTGAACCCTCCCGTGGACGCCTGAGCGCCCGTCTCAAGTCTTTCCGCTCTTTCCACTCGCCCGTTGTGACGGTTGACCCGTGACTGTGGTTGCCCCCGTTGCGTTTTTCCACTCGTGCCGTGATGTGCCGCACCGTGCGTCCCGGCACGGTGACCCAGGTGACCCTACGACAACTTCCTTTCAGGGGGCACCCGGTCGTGCCCGGTTTTCACCGGTTGGCCATGTGCCGTTGGCCCGAGGTGCCCTCCCGCATACTTGGCGGCACGACCACCGGGTGAACCGCCCGGTAATGTCCGACCTGAGGGGCCGAGTTGCCGTTCACTCTCAGCCATGCGGCGGCCGTACTGCCCGCTGTCCGCGGGGACGGGTCCGGCCGGGGCCGGCTGGTACCGGCGGCGCTGGTGGCGGGTTCGTTCTCTCCCGACATGACCTACTACACGGCGGGTGTCCTGCCCGGGGCGATGCGGTTCGGGGACGTCACGCACTCCTTCGCCGGTGTGCTCACCGTCGACGTGCCGGTGTCCTGGGCCCTGGTGGGGCTGTGGCTGCTGCTGCGCGAACCGCTCGTGGCGCTGCTCCCGCCGGGGCGCCAGGGACGGTGGGCGGCGCTGCTGCGGTGCGGGGCGCCACGCGCGCGTGTAGGGCCCGCTTCTGCCGCCTGGTGGTACGTCTCCGCGGTGCTCGGCGCGTTGACACACGTCGTGTGGGACGCGTTCACACACCACGGCCGGTGGGGCGTGCGGCTCTTCCCCGTTCTCTCCCGGTCACTGGCGGGGGTGCCGCTGTACCAGTGCCTCCAGTACGGCTGTTCGCTCGTGGCCGCCCTCGTGATCGCGGCATGGGTGGGGCGCGCGGCGCGCCGTACGCCCGGGGGCGCACCGGCCGGGGTCGCGCTGTTGTCGGTGCGGGACCGCTGGTGGGCGGCCGCGGCGATCGGCGGCTGCGCGATCGTCGGGGCCGTGCAGCGGGCGCTGCGGTGGTGGGCGTACCGGGGTGTCGGCGCCAGACCCTGGCAGCTGGTGCCGACGCTGTGCTTCGGGCTGGGCGCGGGGCTGGCGGCGGGGCTGCTGCTGTACGCCGCGGCCGTCAGGGTGTGGCGTCCGGCCCGGACTGCCGCCGGTCCCGGCGGGGCCGGTGTGCGGCGGACCGGATCGGCCGCGCGGTGAGCGGCGCCACGAAGACGGTCATGGTGCGCGCGGAGCGGATTTTCGTCAGTCGCGCGAGGAGCAGGGCCAGATAGCCACGGCCCAGGTCGGCGGCCGCTCTTCCCGCCCGGGAGAGCCGGCCGCCGAGGCCGCGTCCGAGGGCCGCCGTAGTCCTGCGGACGGCCCTGGCCGGGTCGGCGGGAATGCGGGCGGTGCTCGCCTCGGCCGAGAAGTCCGGAACCGGCGGGGACGGCCTGTCCGGGGCCGCGGCGGCACCAGGCCGGCTCGGGGTCCGTGTGCGGGCCGTCCGGCGGTGGGGCGTGCGTATACCCATGACCGCATCTTGACGGGCGGGGGCGGTGACGGCGTTCTGGCGGGGGCCACATGAGTGACGCGGCCCCGCGGAGCCCGTTGCGCCCTGGGGGGCTTGGGCGAAGGCTGTGCGGGTGGCCCCGTGACCGGACCGAACCGCCGCCGGTTCGGGCACGGGGCCACTGAGGTGCGCCGTAGTGGTTGCTCGTCACCCCTGCGGAGGCCTCCCGCAGCGACGACGAGCAAGCACTGCCGAAGTGGCTAGTGGGCCGCCGACTCCCAGTCCGGGCCGACACCGACCGAGACGTCCAGGGGGGCCCTCAGCTGGACCGCGCCCGCCATTTCACGGCGGACGATCTCCTCGGTGGCCTCCCGCTCGCCCGGGGCCACCTCCAGGACGATTTCGTCGTGGACCTGCAGGAGCATGCGGGACTTCAGGTCGGCCTCGCGCAGCGCCCGGTCCACGTTCAGCATGGCGATCTTGACGATGTCCGCCGCCGTGCCCTGGATCGGCGCGTTCAGGGCCATGCGCTCGGCCGCCTCGCGGCGCTGCCGGTTGTCGCTGTTGAGGTCCGGCAGGTAACGGCGGCGCCCGAAGAGGGTCGCGGTGTAGCCGGTCGCCCGCGCCTCGTCGACCGCCCGGCGCAGATAGTCCCGTACGCCGCCGAAGCGCTCGAAGTAGGCGTCCATCAGGGCGCGGGCCTCGGCGGCCTCGATGTTCAGCTGCTGGGACAGGCCGAAGGCCGACAGCCCGTACGCCAGGCCGTACGACATCGCCTTGATCTTGCGGCGCATCTCCGCGTCCACCGCCGAGGCGTCCACCGCGAACACCTGGGAGGCCGCCGTGGTGTGCAGGTCCTCACCCGAGGTGAACGCCTCGATCAGGCCCGCGTCCTCCGACAGGTGGGCCATCACCCGCAGTTCGATCTGGCTGTAGTCCGCGGTCATCAGGGACTCGAAGCCCTCGCCGACGACGAAACCGCGGCGGATCGCCCGGCCCTCGTCCGTACGGACCGGAATGTTCTGCAGGTTGGGATCCGTGGAGGACAGCCGGCCGGTCGCGGCCACCGTCTGGTTGAAGGTGGTGTGGATGCGGCCGTCGCCCGCGATCGTCTTGATCAGGCCCTCGACCGTGACCCGCAGCTTCGCCTGCTCGCGGTGGCGGAGCATGATCACCGGCAGTTCGTTGTCGGTCTGGGTGGCCAGCCATGCCAGGGCGTCGGCGTCCGTGGTGTAGCCGGTCTTCGTCTTCTTCGTCTTCGGCAGGGCCAGCTCGCCGAAGAGGACTTCCTGGAGCTGCTTGGGCGAGCCCAGGTTGAACTCGTGGCCCGCCGCCGCGTGCGCCTCCTTCACCGCCTGCTGCACCGCGCCGGCGAACATCTGCTCCATGGCTTCGAGGTGGCTTCGGTCGGCCGCGATGCCGTGCCGCTCCATACGGGCCAGGAGCGCGGAGGTGGGCAGTTCCACGTCCCGCAGAAGGTCCGCCGCGCCCACCTCCTCGAGCCGGCCCTCGAAGGCCTCTCCCAGGTCGAGGACCGCACGGGCCTGGATCATCAGGGCCTCGGCCTCCGCGCCGTCGTCCGCGCCGAAGGCCAGCTGGCCGTCGGCCGCCGCGGCGGGTGCCAGCTCGCGGTGCAGATACTCCAGGGACAGCGCGTCCAGGTCGAAGGATCGGCGGCCGGGCTTGACCAGGTAGGCGGCGAGCGCGGTGTCCATGGTCACGCCCCGCACCGACCAGCCGTGCTCGGCGAAGACGCGCATGGCGCCCTTGGCGTTGTGCAGGACCTTGGGGCGGTCCGCGGCGGCGAGCCAGGCCGCGAACGCGTTCTCGTCGGACTCGTCCAGCTCGGCGGGGTCGAACCAGGCGGCCGCTCCGCCGGCGGCGGCGAGCGCGACCTCGGCGACCGAGCCCGTGCCCAGCGCCCAGGTGTCGACGGTGGCGACGCCGAGCCGCTCCGTGCCGTGCTCGGCGAGCCACGGGGCGAGCTCACCCGTGCCGAGGACCGTGCCGTCCAGCTGCACGCCGTCCGTCGCGATCGGGGTGGCCTCGGCCTCCTGGGCGCCGGGGTCGACGGCGAAGAGCCGCTCGCGCAGGGACGGATTGCGGATCTCCAGGGTGTCCAGGACCATCGCGACGGCCTTGCGGTCGTACGGTGCCCGCTCCAGGTCGGCGACCGCCTTGGGCAGCTCGACCTGCCGCTCCAGCTCGGTCAGCCGGCGGTTGAGCTTGACCGCCTCCAGGTGGTCGCGGAGGTTCTGCCCGGCCTTGCCCTTGACCTCGTCGACGCGCTCGACCAACTCCGCGAACGAACCGAACTGGTTGATCCACTTCGCGGCGGTCTTCTCGCCCACGCCGGGGATGCCGGGCAGGTTGTCCGACGGGTCGCCGCGCAGCGCCGCGAAGTCGGGGTACTGGGCGGGCGTCAACCCGTACTTCTCGAGAACCTTCTCCGGGGTGAACCGGGTGAGCTCCGAGACGCCCTTCGTGGGATACAGCACCGTCGTGTGCTCGGAGACCAGCTGGAAGGAGTCGCGGTCACCGGTGACGATCAGCACCTCGAAGCCGTCGGCCTCGGCCTGGGTGGCGAGGGTCGCGATGACGTCGTCCGCCTCGAACCCCTCTATGGCGAAACGCTGCGCGTTCATCGCGTCGAGCAGCTCGCCGATCAGCTCGACCTGGCCCTTGAACTCGTCCGGGGTCTTGGAGCGGTTCGCCTTGTACTCCGTGAACTCCTCGGAGCGCCACGTCTTGCGGGAGACGTCGAACGCCACCGCGAAATGTGTGGGCGCCTCGTCACGCAGGGTGTTGGCCAGCATCGACGCGAAGCCGTAGATCGCGTTCGTCGGCTGGCCCGTCGCGGTCGTGAAGTTCTCCGCGGGCAGCGCGAAGAACGCGCGGTAGGCCAGCGAGTGCCCGTCCATGAGCATCAGCCGGGGACGGGTGCCGCCGGAGGTCTTGTCGGTCGTCTTCGATGCTGTTTCTGCCACGCCCCGATCCTGCCACGCCCCACTGACAGCGTGGGCGCCGCGCCGGCTTCGGCCGGGGCAGGGAGAGAGGGCCGGTGGGGAGCAGGCGGGAGGGAGCGCAGCCGGGGACGAAGCGGGGGCCGGGCCACGAGCAGGGGCGACGGCCACCAGGCCCGGCAGGCGCGCGGTCCGCGGAGCCGGCTGCCGGGGCCCGAATCCCGTCGAGGCCTCCGGGGACGGCCCGCCCGAGCGCGGCGGACGTCATGCCGATCGGTTCTCGCCCCCCGCCGCCCTCACCCTCTCCCACCCCCAGGGATGGGGCCCCTTCGACCCCGCCCGGGGCTGCGCCCCTTGGACCCCGTCATGGGCAGCGCGTCCTCGACTCCGCCAGGGGTTCGACCCCTTGGGCCCCCTCCGGCGGCCGGTGTAGGGGCGGGTGCCCGGTTCTCCGGGCCGTCGGTCCTGTTCGCCCCCGCCCGCCCGCAGGCGTTGTCGGCGCCGCGTGCGAGGATCGGTCGGGCATGGCACATACACAGTCGAAGGGGAGCGTGCGATGGCGACGAAGCCACCGACGGGGGATCCGGTCCAGGACGCGCCTCGGATCGAGGGGCCGAAGCACGCGGCGGCTGGACTGCCGGCGATCGGGCACACCCTGCGCATCGCCCAGCAGCAGATGGGCGTGAAGCGCACCGCGCTGACGCTCCTGCGGGTCAACCAGAAGGACGGCTTCGACTGCCCCGGCTGCGCCTGGCCCGAGCCCGACCACCGGCACAAGGCGGAGTTCTGCGAGAACGGCGCGAAGGCGGTGGCGGAGGAGGCGACCCTGCGCCGGGTCACCCCGGAGTTCTTCGCCGAGCACCCGGTCGCCGATCTCGCCCGGCGCAGCGGCTACTGGCTCGGCCAGCAGGGCCGGCTCACACATCCCATGTACCTCCCCGAGGGCGGAGAGCACTACGAGCCGGTCAGCTGGGAGCGCGCCTTCGACATCATCACCGACGAGATCACCGCTCTCACCTCCCCCGACGAGGCCGTCTTCTACACCTC
This sequence comes from Streptomyces sp. NPDC001843, assembly GCF_042891955.1. Lineage (NCBI taxonomy): Bacteria > Bacillati > Actinomycetota > Actinomycetes > Kitasatosporales > Streptomycetaceae > Streptomyces > Streptomyces sp. NPDC001843. The sequence continues at coordinate 168,810 of NZ_JBIATQ010000001.1, forward strand.
GGGCCGCACCAGCAACGAGGCAGCGTTCCTGTACCAGCTCTTCGCGCGCGAGCTGGGCACCAACAACCTGCCCGACTGCTCGAACATGTGCCACGAGTCGTCGGGCTCCGCGCTGAACGAGACCATCGGCATCGGCAAGGGCAGCGTCCTGCTTGAGGACCTGTACGAGGCCGACCTGATCATCGTCGCCGGCCAGAACCCCGGCACCAACCACCCCCGTATGCTCTCCGCGCTGGAGCAGGCGAAGGCGAACGGCGCGCGGATCATCAGCGTCAACCCGCTGCCCGAGGCGGGCCTGGAGCGCTTCAAGAACCCGCAGACCCCCCAGGGCATGCTCAAGGGCGCCGCCCTCACCGATCTGTTCCTGCAGATCCGCATCGGCGGCGACCAGGCGCTCTTCCGCCTCCTCAACAAGCTGATCCTTCAGACGGAGGGCGCCGTCGACGAGGCCTTCGTCCGCGAACACACCCACGGCTACGAGGAGTTCGCCGAGGCAGCCCGCGCCACCGACTGGGACGAGACGCTCACCGCGACCGGCCTCACGCGCGCGGAGATCGAAAAGGCCCTCGGCATGGTCCTGGCCTCCGAGCGGACCATCGTCTGCTGGGCGATGGGCCTCACCCAGCACAAGCACTCCGTGCCGACCATCCGCGAGGTGGTCAACTTCCTCCTTCTGCGCGGCAACATCGGCCGCCCGGGCGCGGGCGTGTGCCCGGTACGCGGCCACTCGAACGTGCAGGGCGACCGCACGATGGGCATCTTCGAACGGCCAGCCCCGGCCTTCCTGGACGCCCTGGAGAAGGAGTTCGGCTTCGCACCCCCGCGCGCGCACGGCTACGACGTCGTACGCGCCATCCGCGCGCTGCGCGACGGCGAGGCGAAGGTCTTCTTCGCCATGGGCGGCAACTTCGTCTCCGCCTCCCCCGACACCGAGGTCACCGAGGCGGCCATGCGGCGGGCCCGGCTGACCGTGCACGTGTCGACGAAACTCAACCGCTCCCACGTGGTCACGGGCGCGCGTGCCCTGATCCTGCCCACACTCGGCCGCACCGAGCGGGACGAGCAGGCCGGCGGCGAGCAGTTCGTCACGGTCGAGGACTCCATGGGCATGGTGCACGCCTCCCGGGGCCGCCTGGAGCCGGCGAGCCGGCACCTGCTGTCCGAGCCGGCGATCGTGTGCCGTCTCGCGCGCCGTGTACTCGGCGAGGACAGCAAGGTGCCGTGGGAGGATTTCGAGAAGGACTACACCGCCATCCGCGACCGCATCGCGCGCGTGGTCCCCGGCTTCGACGACTTCAACACCCGTGTGGCCCGCCCCGGCGGCTTCGCCCTCCCGCACGCGCCGCGCGACGAGCGCCGCTTCCCGACGGCGACGGGCAAGGCGAACTTCACGGCCGCCGCGGTGGAGTACCCGGCGCTGCCCGAGGGCCGGCTGCTGCTCCAGACGCTGCGCTCGCACGACCAGTACAACACCACGATCTACGGGCTCGACGACCGCTACCGGGGCATCAGGAACGGCCGCCGGGTCGTCCTCGTCAACCCCGAGGACGCACGCAAGCTGGGCGTGGCCGACGGGTCGTACGTCGACCTGGTCAGCGAGTGGCAGGACGGCGTGGAGCGGCGGGCACCCGGGTTCCGGGTGGTGCACTACCCGACGGCGCGGGGCTGCGCGGCGGCCTACTACCCGGAGACCAACGTCCTGGTCCCGCTGGACGCCACCGCGGACATCAGCAACACCCCGGCCAGCAAGTCCGTCGTCGTACGTCTGGAACAATCGACGACCGACTGAGCGTTTGCTCAGCCGACAGACAGGTTCACGACGAACGGAGCCGGGCCGATGGGCGAGCAGAGTCACGTGAAGTTCCCGCAGGAGGTCATCGACGAGTACGCGGCGCTCGGCGTCGACCTCCAGGCCCTGTTCTCCGCCGGACACCTCGGCACCCGGATGGGTGTGCAGATCACGGAGGCCTCCGCGGACCGGGTCGTGGGGACCATGCCGGTCGAGGGCAACACCCAGCCGTACGGGCTGCTGCACGGGGGCGCGTCCGCGGTACTGGCCGAGACCCTCGGCTCGGTGGGCTCGATGCTGCACGGCGGCAGCTCGAAGATCGCGGTCGGCGTCGACCTGAACTGCACCCACCACCGCGGGGCACGCTCCGGCCTCGTCACCGGCGTGGCCACCCCCGTGCACCGGGGCCGCTCGACGGCGACGTACGAGATCGTCATCAGCGACGAAGCCGGCCGGCGCGTGTGCACCGCCCGGCTGACCTGTCTGCTGCGGGACGCCCCGGCGGCGGGAGAGCGCGGCTGAGCGGTTGCGCAGGGTTGCGAAACCGACCGAGCCGAGAACAAAGCCGGTTGAGACGTCGTCGGCATGAAGTCCGCATACTGTGGGGCGAGTTGCCGACGACGCCGGCGGTTCACCCGACCCGCCGCACGAACCACCCCGGAGATCACTTCGGGTGCCGTCGACGTCCGATTGTTCGAGCGTTCACCCCGAAATGCGAACCTACCTTTTCTTGACGTAACGCTGCGTAACACACGTGCAATGCGAGGACCTCGGTTCCTTCCGCGGCGGCGCACTGCCCCGAAAGCCCCCGGGCTGCCCCAAGGCCCCACACCCGGACAGACCCGCCGGTCGAGGCCACGGCCAATCGGAAGTGCGCGTTCTCAAAATATGGACCCGCGGCAAATCCCGCCAAAACGGCTGAGAACCGCCCTCGCCCCACCGCGTCGTCCACGTCGTCATAACAAGAAAGTCACAAGCCAGCGCACAACAATGCCCATGTCTGCACCCCGGGCTTAGAGTCACGGCCAGTCACCGCTCCACCGGGAGTTCGGTACCGGCACCGCAAACCCCGTCCCCGCAGGGACGGACGTGCCTGCGGAAAGGACTGATTGTGCGACAGCGTTCTCTGGTGATTCTCACCTCCGTACTGACCACCGGAGCCCTGACTCTCACCGCCTGCGGCTCCCGCGACGACAACAGCAAGAGCGGCGACAGCGGCAACACCACCGTCGTCATCGGCGTCGACGCCCCGCTCACCGGTCAGAACTCCGCCACCGGCCTCGGCATCCAGTACGGCGCACAGATCGCCGTCGACGACGCCAACAAGAACAAGACCGTCCCCGGCGTCACCTTCAAGATCAAGGCCCTGGACGACAAGGCGGTCCCCGCCACCGGTCAGCAGAACGCCTCCCAGTTCGTCGGCGAGAAGGACGTCCTCGGCGTCGTCGGCCCCCTCAACTCCGGTGTGGCCACCCAGATGCAGCAGACCCTGGCCAGCGCCAACCTGGTCGAGATCTCCCCCTCCAACACCGCCCCCGAGCTGACCCAGGGCAAGAACTGGCAGACCAAGCCGGTCCGCCCGTTCAAGTCGTACTTCCGCACCGCCACCACCGACGCCCTCCAGGGCGCCTTCGCCGCGGACTACGCCTACAACGGCCTCAAGAAGAAGAAGGCCTTCGTCGTCGACGACAAGCAGACCTACGGCGCCGGTCTCTCCAAGATCTTCAAGGAGCAGTTCGCCAAGCAGGGCGGCAAGGTCATCGGCACCGACCACGTCAACACCGGCGACCGCGACTTCTCCACCCTGGTCACCAAGATCAAGAACTCGGGTGCCGACCTGCTCTACTACGGCGGCCAGTACGACGAGTCCGAGGTGCTGACCAAGCAGCTCAAGGCGGGCGGCGCCAACATCCCGCTGTTCGGCGGCGACGGCATGTTCACCCCCACCTACATCAAGACCGCCGGCAAGGCCGCCGAGGGCGACCTCGTCACCTCCATCGGCGTCCCCGTCGACACCCTGCCCGCCGCCAAGGACTTCGTCGCCACCTACAAGGCCAAGAAGTACCCCGGTGACTACGGCACCTACGGCTCCTACGCCTACGACGCCACCACCGCGATCATCAAGGCCGTCGGCCAGGTCGCGAAGGACGGCAAGATCCCCGACGGCGCCCGCGCCCAGATCGTCGACGCCGTCCAGAAGAACTCCTTCGAAGGCATCTCCGGCAAGATCTCCTTCGACGAGTTCGGCGACACCACCAACAAGCAGCTGACCGTCTACCAGGTCAAGAACGGCGAGTGGAAGTCCGTCAAGAGCGGCGTCGCCAACCCGAAGTAGCAGAACCGAACACTCCGCACCACCAGGGCCGCGCGGCGCAGACCACCGTCACCGCGCGGCCCGCCTTCTACCCTTCCACTCTCCCCACCACATGGAGGCCACGCGGTGAACACCCTGCCGCAGCAGCTGGCCAACGGGCTGTTCCTCGGCTCGATGTACGGGCTGATCGCCATCGGCTACACGATGGTGTACGGCATCGTCCAGCTCATCAACTTCGCCCACGGCGAGATCTTCATGACCGGAGGCTTCGGCGCACTCACGGTCTTCCTCGCCCTCCCGGACGGCATATCCATGTGGATAGCGCTGCCACTGATGCTCCTGGGCGGCGCACTAGTCTCCGTCCTCATCGCGGTCGGCGCCGAACGCTTCGCCTACCGGCCACTGCGCGGAGCACCACGCCTCGCGCCCCTCATCACCGCCATCGGCCTCTCCCTCGCCCTCCAGCAGGCCGTCTTCAACTGGTACAACTACCACGGCGACGCCAAGTCCGCCCGCGTCTTCCCCCAACTCCCCTTCGGCCCCTACCACCTGGGCTCCATCACGATCCAGAGCGGTGACATCTTCCTGATCATCGCCGCCCCGATCTGCATGGCCGTCCTCGCCTTCTTCGTCCGCCTCTCCCGCACCGGCCGCGCCATGCAGGCCACCGCGCAGGACCCGGACACCGCGCAGCTGATGGGCATCGACACCAACCGCATCATCGTCATCGCCTTCGCCATCGGCGGCTTCTTCGCCGCCGTCGCCGGCGTCTCCTACGGCCTCAAATACGGCTCCGTCGCCTACGACATGGGCTTCATCGCCGGCCTCAAGGCCTTCACCGCAGCCGTCCTCGGCGGCATCGGCAACATCTACGGCGCGATGCTCGGCGGCATCGTCCTCGGACTGGCCGAGGCCTTGGCCACCGCCTACATCTCCGACATCCCCGGCATGCAGCAGCTCGGAGGACAGGGCTGGGCCGCCGTGTGGGCCTTCGTCCTCCTCATCCTCGTACTCCTCTTCAGGCCACAAGGCCTGCTCGGCGAACGCGTCGCGGACAGGGCGTGAGCAGCATGACCGACACCACCACCGCCCGAGCGGCAACCGAACACGGACCCGTCCCGCTCCCCGCGTCCGCCGCACGCCTGCTCATCGCCATCGGCGCGCTCGGCACCATCGCCAGCACCTTCATGAGCTGGACCTGGACGCCGAACTTCCCCGGCGACCTCACCGTCTACGGCTACCCCGCGGGACTCCAGATCCTCGCCCTCGTCGGCGGCGCCCTCACCCTGCTCCACGGCCTGACACTGTGGAACGTCCGCGGACTGCGCTGGCTCAACCCCGGGAACACCACCAGCCCCGTCCTGCTGACGGCCCTGTCGGCCTTCGCCGTCTGCTGGTTCACCGGCATCGCCATCGCCGTCGACCTCGGCGGCCTGGTCAACCTCGACCCCGGCGCCTACGTCGCGATGGCCGCCTCCGCACTCCCGGTGATCGGCGCGCTCGCACTCCCCCACCCCGCCCCCGGCACCGGCTTCCGCGGCTACCTCACCAAGCCCGACCAACCCCGCCCGGCACCGCTCAGCCCGCTCGCCGAACGCGGTTTCATCACCGCCGGCATCGCCCTCGCGCTGATCGCCTTCACCTACGGCATCGGCATCGACAACGACGCCAGCGAAACCTTCATCGGCTACCTTCTCCTCTTCGTCTTCGCCGCCTGGGGCCTCATGCACTCCGGGCTCCTGGACCGCTTCTCCACACTCGCGGCCAAGCACAAGTCCTTCGCCGCCGCCCTCGCGTTCGTCGCCGCCGTGATCTTCCCCTTCACCCAGAGCGACGACCACAACGCCAACGTCGGCGTCAACATCCTCATCTTCGCCACCGTCGCCCTCGGCCTGAACATCGTCGTCGGCCTCACCGGCCTGCTCGACCTCGGATACGTCGCCTTCCTCGGCGTCGGCGCCTACGCCGCCGCCCTGGTCTCCGGCTCCGAGTACTCCCGGTTCTCCGGCGTCCACTTCCCCTTCTGGGCCGCCGCCCTCACCGGCATGGCCGCCTCACTGGTCTTCGGCGTCCTCATCGGCGCCCCGACCCTGCGACTGCGCGGCGACTACCTCGCCATCGTGACGCTCGGCTTCGGTGAGATCTTCCGCATCACCGTCAACAACCTCGACGGCGACTCCGGACCCAACATCACCCGAGGCCCCAACGGCATCACCCAGATCCCCGACCTCACCATCTTCGGGTTCAAACTCGGCGAACCACACGACATCGCCGGCTTCACCCTCGGCCGGTTCGCCAACTACCTGTTCCTGATGCTCATCGTCACCGCCATCGTCGTCCTCGTCTTCACCCGCGCCGCCGACTCCCGCATCGGCCGCTCCTGGATCGCCATCCGCGAGGACGAGACCGCCGCCACCGCCATGGGCATCAACGGCTTCCGCGTCAAGCTCGTCGCCTTCGCCCTCGGCGCCTCCCTCGCCGGCCTCGCCGGCACCGTCATGGCTCACGTCAACTACAGCGTCAACCCCCAGCCCTACCAGTTCGCCGGCGCCGCACCACCCAACTCCGCCTTCCTCCTCGCCGCCGTCGTCCTCGGCGGCATGGGCACCGTCAGCGGCCCCCTGCTCGGCGCCAGCGTCCTCTACCTGGTCCCCGAAAAGCTCCAGTTCCTCCAGAACTACGAACTGTTCGCCTTCGGCCTCGCACTCATCCTGCTGATGCGCTTCCGCCCGGAGGGCATCATCGCCAACCGCCGCCGCCAGCTCGAATTCCACGAGACCGGCCAACTCGACGTACCAGAACAGACGACGCTGACCGACGAACCGGCCGCCACCAAGGCAGGGGCGTAAGAACGATGACCACCACGTCCACACCTGTACTCGAAGCCCGTGACGTCACGATGCGCTTCGGCGGCCTCACCGCCGTCCGCTCCGTCGACTTCACCGTCAACAGCGGCGAGATCGTCGGCCTCATCGGCCCCAACGGCGCCGGCAAGACCACCTTCTTCAACTGCCTCACCGGCCTGTACGTGCCCACCGAGGGCACCGTGTCCTACAAAGGCACCGTCCTCCCACCCAAGCCACACCTCGTCACCCAGGCCGGCATCGCACGCACCTTCCAGAACATCCGGCTCTTCGCCAACATGACCGTCCTCGAGAACGTCCTCGTGGGACGTCACACGCGGACCAAGGAAGGCCTCTGGTCGGCGCTGCTGCGCGGGCCCGGCTTCAAAAAGGCCGAGAAGGAGTCCGAGGCACGCGCCATGGAACTCCTGGAGTTCGTCGGCCTCGCCGCCAAGCGCGACCACCTCGCGCGCAACCTGCCGTACGGCGAGCAGCGCAAGCTGGAGATCGCCCGGGCACTCGCCTCCGAGCCAGGCCTGCTGCTGCTCGACGAACCGACGGCCGGTATGAACCCGCAGGAGACCCGGGCCACCGAAAACCTGGTCTTCGCCATCCGGGACAAGGGCATCGCCGTCCTCCTCATCGAGCACGACATGCGCTTCGTCTTCAACCTCAGCGACCGCGTCGCCGTCCTCGTCCAGGGCGAGAAGCTCGTCGAGGGCACCTCCGACGTCGTCCAGGCCGACGAACGCGTCGTCGCGGCCTACCTCGGCGAACCCTTCGAAGGCGACCCGGGCGAAGCCGAAGCAGCCGAGGTCGAGGCCGCCGAAGCCGCCGCCGGGACAGCACCGGCCGACGCCCAGGCCGACACCGACGCCGACGCGGAGAGCACCACCAGCATCACCAAGGGAGAAGCCCAGTGACCGCTCTGCTCGAGGTCGAGGACCTCAGGGTCTCCTACGGCAAGATCGAAGCCGTCAAGGGCATCTCGTTCAGCGTCGAAGCCGGCCAGGTCGTCACCCTCATCGGCACCAACGGCGCCGGCAAGACCACGACCCTGCGCACACTGTCGGGCCTGCTGAAGCCCACCTCCGGCAGAATCGTCTTCGAGGGCAAGCCACTCACCGGCGTCCCCGCACACAAGATCGTGGCACTCGGACTCGCCCACTCCCCCGAAGGCCGGCACATCTTCCCGCGGCTGACCATTGCCGAGAACCTCCAGCTCGGCGCCTTCCTCCGCAAGGACAAGGAAGGCATCGAGAAGGACATCCAGCGCGCCTACGACCTCTTCCCCATCCTGGGCGAGCGGCGCAAGCAGGCAGCAGGCACCCTCTCGGGCGGTGAACAGCAGATGCTCGCCATGGGCCGGGCCCTGATGTCCCAGCCGAAGCTGCTGATGCTGGACGAACCCTCGATGGGCCTGTCCCCCATCATGATGCAGAAGATCATGGCCACCATCGCCGAGCTGAAGTCCCAGGGCACCACGATCCTGCTCGTCGAACAGAACGCCCAGGCCGCGTTGTCGCTCGCCGACCAGGGCCATGTCATGGAAGTCGGCAGCATCGTCCTCTCGGGCAACGGGCAGGACCTCCTGCACGACGAATCCGTCCGCAAGGCCTACCTCGGCGAGGACTGACCCGACCGAGGCACCCAGCCCGCACGTCCGTATATACGACGAGGCCCGCGCCCGATTCTCCGGGGCGCGGGCCTCGCCGCATGTCCTGGACGGCCGGTCAGCCCTTGGACGCCTTCTTCTCGTCGCTGTCCGCGATGACCGCCTCCGCGACCTGCTGCATCGACATCCGGCGGTCCATCGACGTCTTCTGGATCCAACGGAACGCCGCCGGCTCCGTCAGCCCGTACTCCGTCTGGAGGATCGACTTCGCCCGGTCGACCAGCTTGCGGGTCTCCAGGCGCTGCGTGAGGTCGGCGACCTCCTTCTCCAGCTCCTTCAGCTCCGTGAACCGCGAGACGGCCATCTCGATCGCCGGAACGACATCACTCTTGCTGAACGGCTTCACGAGATACGCCATCGCACCGGCGTCCCGGGCCCGCTCGACCAGGTCCCGCTGGGAGAAGGCGGTGAGCATCAGCACCGGGGCGATGGACTCCTCCGCGATCTTCTCCGCCGCGGAGATTCCGTCCAGCTTGGGCATCTTCACGTCCAGGATGACCAGGTCGGGCCTGTGCTCGCGGGCCAGCTCCACGGCCTGCTCACCGTCACCGGCCTCGCCTACGACGGAGTACCCCTCCTCCTCCAGCATCTCCTTCAGGTCGAGCCGGATCAGGGCCTCGTCCTCGGCGATGACGACACGGGTCGTCAGCGGAGGCACGTGCGACTTGTCGTCATCGGGCACGTCTACGGGCTGGGGCGACTCGGGGGCGGTCACGCAGGGCTCCTCGTTCAGGGGCGGGGGTACTGCTGACAAGAGCGTACCTAGCTGCGGTAAGGTAGAGCACGGCGGGTGACCGCTAACCTTCGTTTTACAGGAAGCCCCGGTAGTCCAGCGGGAGAGACACGGTGCTCAAACCACCGACAGCGTGGGTTCGAATCCCACCCGGGGCACTTTTCCTTCGAATTCAAGGTTGACTCTGCTGAGCGGATGGGCACGTTCTCGTGAACATCCGCTTTTTGCTGCGTGTCGCCGCGATCACCGCTACACAGTGGCCCAATGGAACAGCACAGCCCTTCGATTCGTGCGCAAGCGGTAACTCTGATGCGTCAAGGTGTGCCCAACCGCATCGTTGCCGAGCAGCTCAACATTCCCCGCGGCACCATCGGCTGGTGGCGCAGCGAGGACAGGAGAAATCGCGGCGAGACATACGAGCAGCCAACGGACTGTCCTCGTTGTATGAGCCGCCAATCTAACAGGCCCGCGTACGCCTACTTGCTGGGTCTTTACCTCGGCGATGGTCACATCATCTCGAAGCCCAAGCAGCATCATTTGTCGGTGTACTGCAACGCAATGCAGACCGGGTTGATCGCGGCCGCCGAGGACGCGATGCGCAAGGTGATGCCGCTCCCCAGCGTGCGCCGACGCTACAAACCCGGGTGCGTAGAGGTGAAGTCGTACATCAAGCACTGGACTTGCATGTTCCCCCAGCACGGCCCAGGCAAGAAACACGAACGCCGTATCGCCCTCGAACCCTGGCAGCAGGACATCGTCGACGCCCACCCCTGGGAGTTCATCCGCGGCCTCATCCACTCCGACGGTTGCCGTATCACCAACTGGACCACCCGACTGGTCGGCGGTGAGCGCAAGCGCTACGAATACCCCCGCTACTTCTTCACCAACGTCTCCGACGACATTCGTCGCCTGTACACCGACAGGCTCGACAAACTCGGCATCGAGTGGACGCACCGCACCCGCAACGGAAACCCGTACAACATCTCCGTCGCCCGAAAAGCCTCCGTAGCCCTCATGGACGCCCACGTGGGCCCCAAGCACTGACCGGCCCTACTTCGGGCTGTCGTCCTCCCCGACATGGTGCACCCGGACCATGTTCGTGGAGCCGGAGACGCCGGGCGGGGAGCCGGCTGTGATGACCACGAGGTCGCCCTTCCGGCAGCGACCGGAGTTGAGGAGCAGTTCGTCCACCTGGTCGACCATCGCGTCGGTGGAGCCGACGTCCGGGACGAGGAAGGTCTCGGCGCCCCAGGTGACGTTGAGCTGGGAGCGGGTGGCCGGTTCGGGGGTGAGGGCGAGGAGGGGGATGGGTGAGCGGTAGCGGGAGAGGCGGCGGGCGGTGTCGCCGGACTGGGTGAAGGCGACCAGGAACTTGGCGCCGAGGAAGTCGCCGATCTCGGCTGCCGCGCGGGCGACGGCGCCGCCGTGGGTGCGGGGTTTGTTGTTCTCGGTCAGCGGTGGCAGGCCCTTGGCCAGCATGTCTTCCTCGGCCGCTTCGACGATCTTGGCCATGGTCCGGACGGTCTCTACGGGGTGTTTTCCGACGCTGGTCTCGCCGGAGAGCATCACGGCGTCGGTGCCGTCGAGGACGGCGTTGGCGACGTCGGAGGCCTCCGCGCGGGTGGGGCGGGAGTTGTCGATCATGGAGTCCAGCATCTGGGTGGCGACGATGACCGGCTTGGCGTTGCGCTTGGCCAGTTTGATCGCGCGTTTCTGGACGATGGGCACCTGTTCGAGGGGCATCTCGACGCCGAGGTCGCCGCGGGCGACCATGATGCCGTCGAAGGCGGCGACGATGTCCTCGATGGCGTCGACGGCCTGCGGTTTTTCCACCTTGGCGATCACGGGGAGGTGGCGGTCCTCCTCGTCCATGATGCGGTGGACGTCGTCGATGTCCTTGCCGCTGCGTACGAAGGAGAGGGCGATAAGGTCGAAGCCGATGCGCAGCGCCCAGCGCAGGTCGGCTTCGTCTTTTTCGGAGAGTGCGGGGACGGAGACGGCGACGCCGGGGAGGTTGAGGCCTTTGTGGTCGGAGATGATGCCGCCTTCGACGACCGTCGTGCGGACGCGGGGGCCGTCGACGGCTGTGACTTCGAGGCAGACTTTGCCGTCGTCGACGAGGATGCGTTCGCCGGGGGTGACGTCTTGGGCGAGGCCGGAGTGGGTGGTTCCGCACTGGTGGCGGTCGCCTTGGGTGTCGGGTTCGACGGTGATGGTGAAGGTGTCGCCGCGTTCAAGGAGTACGGGGCCTTCGGTGAAGCGGCCGAGTCGGATCTTCGGGCCTTGAAGGTCGGCGAGGATCCCGACGCTGCGGCCGGTCTCGTCGGAGGCCTTTCGCACGTGCTGGTAGCGCTCCTCGTGGTCGGCGTGTTCGCCGTGGCTGAGGTTGAATCGGGCGACGTCCATTCCGGCTTCGACCAGTGCCTTGATCTGGTCGTATGAGTCGGTGGCGGGTCCCAGGGTGCAGACGATTTTTGCTCGGCGCATGGTTCGAGCGTAGGCCTTACCGGCCGGTAGAGAATTCGTGGGCCGTGACTTCTCAACAACCTCTGGATGAAGGTTCGTTGACAAGTGTTGAATTGTGCGGGCGGGCGCTCTGATGAGCATTTCATATGGGAATCGGTCAGTTGCGGAGCGTGGGTGGCGCCATCGTGAATTGGGCGCTGACCTCGGCGGTGACGCGGAGTTTCTGGGGTTCGAGGTCGAGTGGTTCGGGGGCCTGGTCGGTGTTGGCCATGGAGGCGCGGCGGACTCCGCGTTCGAAGGGCATTCGGGTGGATCTGGTGCGTTCGGTGCCGGTGTCGGCGAGTTCGATGAGGGCGGCGATGGTGGTGTCGAGGGCGTGCGCGTATTCGTGGGCGCGCTGGACGGCGTCTTGTACGGCTTGTCGGCGGGCTTGGCGGTGTACGGGTGAGTCGGGGCGGAGCAGCCACCAGGGTCCGTCGACGCGGGTGAGTTCCATGTCGGCGAGGCGGGTGGTGAGCTCTCCGAGGAGGGTGAAGTCGGTGAGTTCGGCGGTGAGGTGGACGCGGCCGTGGTAAGCCCTGACGCGTTCGCCTCGGCCGTGTTCGGTGAGTTCGGGGGTGATGGAGAAGGCGCCTGTGGAGAGGTGTTCCACGGCGTCCGGGTAGGCCTTGATCAGGTCGAGTGTGGTGGCGTTGCGGCGGGTGAGGTCGTCGAGGGTGGTGCGGCGGTCACGGCCGCGGGCGCTGACGGTGACGCTGATGCGGGCGATTTCGGGTTCGACTTCCAGTTCGGCTTCGCCGCGGACGATGAGGAGGGGGGCGTCCTGGGTGCCGCGTGGGGTGGTCATACGTCCTACTCTGTCACGCGTTTCCCTTGTGGGCGCCGGGAGTTGACCCAGTGAGGTCATCAGATCGCAACCTGTTGGATCTGTTGCGGTAAGCCATGCACCCGTCAGAATCTACGCGCGTTGTTGACCATTTCCCGAGGAGAACGAGACATGCCGTTGAACCGCCGGAAGTTCCTGAAGAAGTCGGCCGCCACGGGGGCGGGAGTGGCGGTCGCCGGTGCGGCGGCGGCTCCGGCGGCCGAGGCGGCCGAGGTGAGGAAGCCCGCGAAGCATCCCAAGCGGTATTCGCTGACCGTGATGGGCACGACCGACTTGCACGGGCACGTCTTCAACTGGGACTACTTCAAGGACGCGGAGTACTCCGACAAGGCGGGCAACGCGATGGGGCTGGCGCGTGTCTCGACCCTGGTGAACCAGGTGCGTGAGCAGAAGGGCCGCTGCAACACGTTGCTGCTGGACGCGGGAGACACGATCCAGGGCACCCCGCTGACGTACTACTACGCGAAGGTGGACCCGATCACCGCCAAGGGCGGCCCGGTGCATCCGATGGCGCAGGCGATGAACGCGATCGGGTATGACGCTGCGGCGCTGGGCAACCACGAGTTCAACTACGGCATCGAGACGCTGCGGAAGTTCGAGCAGCAGTTGCACTTTCCGCTGCTCGGTGCGAACGCGCTGGACGCGAAGACGCTGAAGCCGGCTTTCCCTCCGTACTTCATCAAGAAGTTCCATGTGCCGGGTGCCCCGCCGGTCAAGGTGGCTGTCCTGGGTCTCACCAATCCGGGTATCGCGATCTGGGACAAGGCGTATGTGCAGGGGAAGCTGACCTTCCCGGGGTTGGAGGAGCAGGCCGCGAAGTGGGTGCCCAAGTTGCGGTCGATGGGTGCGGACGTGGTGGTGGTGTCGGCGCACAGCGGGTCCTCGGGCACCTCCTCGTACGGTGATCAGGTGCCGTATGTGGAGAACGCGGCCGCGAACGTCGCCCGGCAGGTGCCGGGGATCGACGCGATCCTGGTCGGGCATGCGCATGTGGAGATTCCGGAGCTGAAGGTCACCAATGAGACCACCGGCAAGACCGTCGTCCTCTCCGAGCCACTGTGCTACGCCGAACGCCTCACCCTTTTCGACATCGAGCTGGTGTTCGGCAAGGGCCGGTGGGAGGTGGAGTCGGTCGTGGCCTCGCTGCTGAACGCCAACTCGGTCGCCGACGACCCCAAGATCACCAAGCTGCTGACGGACGAGCACGCGAAGGTCGTGAAGTACGTCAACCAGGTCGTCGGCACCGCGACCGAGACCCTGACGACGGTCGAGGCCCGGTACAAGGACGCCGCGATCATCGACCTGATCACGAAGGTCCAGGAGGACGTGGTGAAGGCGGCCCTGGCGGGCACCGAGTACGCCTCGCTGCCGGTGATCGCGCAGGCCTCGCCGTTCTCGCGCACCTCGGAGATCCCGGCGGGCGATGTGACGATCCGGGATCTGTCGAGTCTGTACGTGTACGACAACACGCTGGTCGCGAAACTGATGACGGGGGCGCAGATCCGGGCGTACCTGGAGTACTCGGCGGAGTACTTCGTGCAGACGGCTGCGGACGCGGTGGTGGACGTGGAGAAACTGACCAATGCGAACGGCCGCCCGGACTACAACTACGACTATGTGTCGGGGCTGCGGTACGAGATCGACGTCGCCCAGGCGGCGGGTTCGCGGATCAGGAACCTGACCTACGACGGTGCCGCGCTGGATGACGCACAGCAGTTCGTGCTGGCGGTGAACAACTACCGGGCCAACGGTGGTGGTGCGTTCCCGTACGTCGCGTCGGCGAAGGAGTTGTGGTCGGAGTCGACGGAGATCCGGACCCGGATCGCGGAGTGGGTGACCGCGAAGGGTGTGCTGGACCCGAAGGACTTCGCGTCGGTGGACTGGAGGCTCACGCGGAACGGCACGCCCGTGTTCTAGCGGGTGGGGTGTGGCGTCGGCGGCGTCGGTGGCGGTTTTCGCGTCGGCGCCGTCGGCGTGGTGTGGTCCGTCGACGGCCGGGTGTGGTTCGTCGGCGGCCGGGTGGGGGTCACCGGCTGTCGATGAGGGGGATGAGGGTCCGGACGGGTCGGCGGGTGTCGGGTAGGTGTGGTTGCCGGTCGAGGCCGAAGGTGGTGAAGGCGGTGCGGGTGGGCAGGGGGTAGGGGTCCTTTCCGGTGAGTGCGTTGAGGATGGTGGCGCTGCGCCAGGCGGCGAGGCCGAGGTCGGGGGCGCCGACGCCGTGGGTGTGGAGTCCGGCGCTCTGTACGTAGACGGCGCCGGTGACGCAGGGGTCGAGGATCATGCGGAAGTGTTCGTCGACACGGGGGCGTTCGCGGTTGTCGCGGCGCAGGTAGGGGTCGAGGCCGGCGAGGAGGCGGTCGAGGGGGCGTTCGCGGTAGCCGGTGGCGAGGACGACGGCGTTGGTGGTGAGGCGGGAGCGGGTGCCTTGCCTGGTGTGTTCGAGGTGGAGTTCGATCTTGGTGGTGGCGATGCGTCCGGCGGTGCGGACGTGGACGCCGGGGGTGAGGACGGCGTCGGGCCAGCCGCCGTGGAGGCTGCGCCGGTAAAGCTCGTCGTGGATGGCGGCGGTGGTGTCGGCGTCGATGCCTTTGTGGAGCTGCCACTGGGAGGCGACGAGTTGGTCGCGGACGGGTTCGTCGAGGGCTTGGAAGTAGCGGGTGTAGTCGGGGGTGAAGTGTTCCAGGCCGAGCTTGGAGTACTCCATGGGTGCGAAGGCTTCGGTGCGGCCGAGCCAGTGGAGTTGTTCGCGGCCGTGCGGGCGGTGGCGGAGGAGGTCGAGGAAGACTTCGGCGCCGGACTGTCCGGAGCCGACGACGGTGACGTGGCCGGCGGCGAGGAGGCGCTCGCGGTGGTCGAGGTAGTCGGCGGCGTGGATGACGGGGACGCCGGGGGCTTCGACGAGGGGCGTGAGTGGTTGTGGGATGTGGGGTTCGGTGCCGAGGCCGAGGGCGATGTTCCTGGTGTAGGTGCGGCCGAGGGTGTGGGTGTTTCCGTCGGTGTCGAGTTGGGTGAAGTCGACTTCGAAGGCGTCGCGTTCGGGGTTCCAGCGGACGGCGTCGACCTGGTGGGAGAAGCGTAGTCCGGGGATGTTCTGGGATGCCCAGCGGCAGTAGGCGTCGTATTCGGCGCGTTGGATGTGGAAGCGTTCGGCGAAGTAGAAGGGGAAGAGCCGGTCGCGGGCCCGGAGGTAGTTGAGGAAGGTCCAGGGGCTGGTGGGGTCGGCGAGGGTGACGAGGTCGGCGAGGAAGGGGACCTGGACGCGGGCGTCGTCGATGAGCAGGCCGGGGTGCCAGTCGAAGCCGGGGCGCTGTTCGTAGAAGACGGTGTCGAGTTCGGCGAGTGGGTGGGCGAGGGCGGCGAGGGAGAGGTTGAACGGGCCGATGCCGATGCCGACGAGGTCGCGTGGTGGTTCGGGCTCGTCGCGTGGGGGGTTGGGCGTCGGGCTCATCGGGGGGTGGTTCCTTCCACGAGTTTCAGGAGGCGGGTGAGGTCGTCGGGGCGGGTGTGGGGGTTGAGGAGGGTGGCCTTGAGCCAGAGGCGGCCGTCCATGCGGGCCCGGCCGAGGACGGCCCGGCCGTCGTGCAGGAGGGTGCGGCGTACGTCGGCGACGGTGTCGTCGGTGGCGTCTTCGGGCCGGAACAGGACGGTGCTGATGGCCGGCCGGTCGTAGAGCTCGAAGCCGGGGTGGTCCTGGACGAGGGCGGCGAACTGCCGGGCGTGGGCGCAGACCTGGTCGACGAGGGCGCCGAGGCCGGTGCGGCCGAGGGTTTTGAGGGTGGCGGCGATCTTGAGGATGTCGGGGCGGCGGGTGGTACGCAGGGAGCGGCCGAGCAGGTCGGGGTGGCCGGCTTCGGTGTCGTCGTCGGCGTTGAGGTAGTCGGCGCGTTGGTGGAGGGCGGTGAGGTCGCGGGGGCGGGCGACGGCGAGGAGTCCGGCGGCGATGGGTTGCCAGCCGAGTTTGTGCAGGTCGAGGGTGACGGTGTGGGCGGCTTCGAGTCCGGCGAGTTTTTCCCGGTGACGTTCGCTGAAGATGAGGCTGCCGCCGTAGGCGGCGTCGATGTGCAGGCGGGCGCCGTGGGCGGCGCACAGGCCGGCGATCTCGGGGAGTGGGTCGATGAGGCCGGCGTCGGTGGTGCCGGCGGTGGCGGCGACGGTGAGGGGGCGGGGCAGGCGGGTGAGGGCTTCGTCGAGGGCGGCGGGGTCGAGGGTGCCGGCCGGTGCGGGGATGATGACCGGGTCGGGGAGGCCGAGCAGCCAGGCGGCGCGGGGCAGGGAGTGGTGGGCGCTCGCCGCGCAGACGAGTCGGGTGCTGCCGCCGTGTGCTTCGCGGGCGAGGAGCAGGGCGAGTTGGTTGGCTTCGGTGCCGCCGGTGGTGACGAGGGCGTCGGCGAGGCCGATCTCTTGGGCGAGGGTGCGGGTGACGAGGGCTTCGAGGGCGGAGGCGGCCGGGGCCTGGTCCCAGGAGTCGAGGGAGGGGTTGAGGGTGCTGGCGGCGAGGTCGGCGGCGGTGGCGACGGCGAGGGGTGGGCAATGCAGGTGGGCGGTGCACAGGGGGTCCGCGGGGTCGGCGGAGCCTTCGGCGAGGGCGTGGACGAGGGTGTGCAGGGCGTCGGGGTCGCCGTTGTGGGGCAGGATGTCGCCCACGGTGTCGGCGATACGGGCGGTGACGGCTTCCGGGCCGCCTTCGGGCAGGGGGCCGCCGCGTGCGAGGTTGCCTTCGCGCAGGGCGTCGAGGACGGTGTCGAGCAGCGGCCGCAGGGCTGCGGGGCCGTCGGGTCCTGAGGCGAGGGGCGGCATGCTCATGGGCTCTCCTCCGGGCGCGGGCGAGGGTGCGTCCGCGGCTGTGGTTCCAGCTTGTACGTGGAGGGGGCGGCACGCCCGGGAAGCCCGACGATCTCAACCCGAAAGTGGGTACTCGCGTACGGGGAGACCGTGTTGGGCGAGTGCCGGAGGGTGGGTAGTTTTCGTCGGATGACTGATACGTGGATGGTGGACGTGCCCGGCGAGCGGGTGGTGGTCCGGGAGCCGGTGCCGGCGGACGAGGGGCCGCTGCTGGCCTTGTTCGATGCGTGTGAGGACTGGTTCGTGGCGGCGACCGGGCTGCCGTCGGCGCCGGGTGATGTGCAAAGTCTGTTCTATGGGCTGCCGGAGGGGGCCCGGCCTGAGGACAAGGTGCTCCTGGTGGTGGAGCGGGACGGGGCGGTGACGGGTCTCGTGGACGCGGTGCGGGACCATCCGGAGCCCGGTGCCGTGTCGGTGGGGATGTTCCTGCTGGCGCCGTGGGCGCGTGGCCGGGGGCTGGGCCGGGCGGTGGCCGGTTCGCTGCTGGAGCGTGCGGAGGGTGTCACCCGGGTGCGGGCGACGGTGCCGCCCGGCTGGCGGCCGGGCGAGTGTTTCCTCGAGCGGCTCGGTTTCGTGCTGGAGGAGGAGTCGGCGTTGGGCCCTCAGGTGGGCAACCGGCGTGCGGGTCCGCGGGAACGGAGTGTGCGGCGGGCCGAGTTGCGTGTCGGCCGGGGCTGACGCGTCCGGCCGGAGCGCCCGCGGAGGACTTCAGGAGCGGGGCGGCGGTCTCCCTGGGGGTGAAGCCGCACCGCCTGGCCGGTCGTGCTCGGGGCTGTGGTGGGCCTGGAGCGACGACCGGTCCATGGCGTCGTCGGCGGCGAGGGAGCGTGGCGCGCGTCGCCGGTGTCAGGGCTGGTTGTGTGCCTGGCGTACGCGCAGTGCCCGGGCCAGGTCGTCGAGTTCGTCGGCGAGTTTGCGGCGCAGGGCGGTGACGGGGGCGGCGTCGCGCAGGCAGGCCTCGCCGAGGCTGAGGTTCTCGGCGTCGACGGCGTGGGCGGGGAAGGCGACGCGGCCGGCGGCGACGGCGATGGCGGGTCCGCGGCGGGCGGCGACGGCGACGGCGTCCTGGTAGTAGCGGGGCACGTACTCGCGTACGAGGTCGGCTTGTTCGGGCTGCCAGAAGCCCTGGGCGGTGGCCGCGAAGAGGTAGTTGGAGAGGTTGTCGTCGGTGAACATCTGCTCCCAGGCGCGGCGCTTGGTGTCGGGGTCGGGCAGGGCGGCCCGGCAGCGGGCGGCGCCTTCCTGGCCGCTGGCGCTCGGGTCGCGTTCGAGTTCGGCGGCGATGGCGGCGTCGTCGGTGGCGCCGAGGACGGCGAGCCGGCCCAGGATGCGCCAGCGCAGTTCGGGGTCGAGTTCCGGTCCGCCGGGCACGGTGCCGTCGGCGAGCCAGGCGGCGATGGTGTCGGGGTGGGCGGCGACGTCGATGAAGTGGCGTACGGCGATCAGGCGCAGGTCGGGGTGGTCGCCGTCCTCGGTGCGGCGGATGAGGTCGCGGCACAGCGAGGTGAGGGTGGTGAGGGCGGCGGGCCGTTCCTCGGGTGCCAGGTAGCGGTCGGCGATCTGGGTGTGGGCGAAGTCCAGTACGCCCTGGACGAGGGCGAGGTCGGTCTCGTGCGGGAGGTGGGCGCGGGCGGTGTCCAGGTAGGCGGTGGGCGGGAGTTCGCCGTCGCGCACCGTGTCCCTGAGGGCGTTCCACACCACGGCCCGGGTGAGCGGGTCGGGCAGGCCGGACAGGTGGTCCCGTACGGCCTGGAAGGTGTCGGGGTCGAAGCGGATCTTGGCGTAGGTCAGGTCGCCGTCGTTGAGGACGAGCAGTGCGGGGTGTTTGCCGAGGGGCTGCGGGGTGGTGTGCGGGACGTCGATGTCGATGCGTTCGCGCAGGGTGAGCCGGCCGTCGTCGCCGAGGTCCTGGTCGTAGAGGCCGGCGGTGATCCGGTGGGGGCGGCTGCCGTCGTGTTCCACGGTGAGGGTGCAGGTGCCGTCGGCGGTGGTGAGGCGTGGGGTGAGTGTGTCGACGCCGGTGGTGCGCAGCCAGGCGTCGGCCCAGGCGTGGACGTCGCGTTCGGTGGTGGCGGCGAGGGAGTCGATGAAGTCGGCGAGGGTGGCGTTGGCGAACTTGTGGCGGGCGAAGTGGGTGTTGATGCCGGCCAGGAAGTCCTTTTCGCCGAGCCAGGCGACGAGTTGGCGCAGGGCGGAGGCGCCCTTGGCGTAGGAGATGCCGTCGAAGTTGAGGAGGGCGGCGGCGGTGTCGTCGACGGCTTCGGGGGCGACGGGGTGGGTGGAGGGGCGTTGGTCGGCGTCGTAGCCCCAGGATTTGCGGACGACGCCGAACTCGACCCAGGGTTCGGTGAAGCGGGTGGCCTCGAGGGTGGTCTGGTAGCCCATGAACTCGGCGAAGGACTCGTTGAGCCAGATGTCGTCCCACCATTTGAGGGTGACGAGGTCGCCGAACCACATGTGGGCCATCTCGTGGGCGATGACCATGGCGCGGGTCTGCCGTTCGGTGTCGGTGACGGCGGAGCGGTAGACGAACTTGTCGGCGAAGGTGACGAGGCCGGGGTTCTCCATGGCGCCGGCGTTGAATTCGGGGACGAACGCCTGGTCGTAGGAGTCGAAGGGGTAGGGCTCGTCGAACTTCTCGTGGTAGCGGTCGAAGCACGCGCGCGTGATGTCGAGGATCTCGTCGGCGTCGGCGTCGAGGTGGGGGGCGAGGGAGCGGCGGCAGTGGATGCCGAAGGGCAGGCCGCGGTGTTCGGTGCGTACGGAGTGGAAGGGGCCGGCGGCGACGGCGACGAGGTAGGTGGACAGCGGAGGGGTGGGGGCGGCCTGCCAGCGGCCGTCGTCCAGGTGTTCGGTGATGCCGTTGGCGAGCACGGTCCAGCCCTGGGGGGCCTTCACGCTCAGCTCGAAGACGGCCTTGAGGTCGGGCTGGTCGAAGGCGGCGAAGACGCGCTGTACGTCGTCCATGAAGACCTGGGAGTAGACGTAGGTCTCGCCGTCGGTGGGGTCGGTGAAGCGGTGCATGCCCTCGCCGGTGCGGGAGTAGCGCATCCGTGCGTCGACGCGGAGTTCGTGTTCGCCGGGCGTGAGGTCCTTCAGCGGGATCCGGTCCTGGTCCAGGGTTTCCGGGTCGAGGGGCTGTCCGTCGAGGGTGACGGAGCGCAGCTCGGCGGGCTTGATCTCGACGAAGGTGTCCACGGTGGCGCTGTCCGACCGCACGGTGAACCGGATGGCGGTGTGCGAGTCGAAGGCCTCGTCCCCTGTGGTCAGGTCGAGGTCGATGGTGTAGCGGTGGACGTCGAGGATCTGGGCACGTGTCTGCGCTTCGTCGCGCGTCAGTACGGACATGCACGACATGCTGCCTGATGTCACCGGGACGGCACAGGGGCGGATCGGTACGCGGCGTATGTCCGGTCCGCTCCGGGGCGTTGGGGTGTGCGCCGGGTCAGGGTCGTTCGTGTGCTGCGCCGGTGCGGTGCGCGTCGCGCCGGGGCGCGCCGTGGGTGTCGGGGTGGGGCAGGGAGGAGGGCGGGGTGTGGTCCTGGGCCTGGGTGGGGCCTTTGACGAGGGCGCGTAGTTCGCGGATCTCCTGTTCCAGTGCGAGCCGGCGTTGGTGGGTGTCGTAGAGGTAGCGGACCTTGGTGCGCAGGGCCCAGGGGTCGACGGGTTTGAGGACGAGGTCGGCGACGCCGAGGGCGAAGGCGGTGGCGGTGAGTTCCTGGTCGGGGCCGAAGCCGGTGAGCAGGATGACGGGTATGTGCTGGGTCTGTTCGAGGCGGCGCAGGTAGCGGACGACGTCCAGGCCGCTGACGCCGGGCATGCGCACGTCGAGCAGCAGGAGGCCGACCTGGCCGCGCAGCACCTGCTTGAGCGCCTCGTCACCGCTGGTGGCGCGGCCGAGCCGGTAGCCCAGTGGGGCCAGTGCGCTCTCCAGGGCGTACAGCGTGTCCTTGTGGTCGTCGACGATGAGGATCTTGGCATCCGACAGCATGGCCCGACGTCCCTCCCGCGTGGACATCCAGCTTACGTCCGGGCACTGACAGCGGGTGCCCGCTGGTTGACGATGCGTGCGTGCCGGCGGTCCGCCGGGGCCTGCGGTCGGCGGTCAGCCGGCGTGGGATGCCTGGTGGTTGACGGTGTCCTCGGCGATGCGTTCGTGGTGCCTGATGACCTCGGCGATGATGAAATTGAGGAACTTCTCAGCGAACGCCGGGTCGAGTTTCGCGTTCTCGGCGAGGCTGCGCAGGCGGGCGATCTGCCTGGCCTCGCGGTCCGGGTCGGCCGGCGGCAGTTGGTGGACGGCCTTGAGCCGGCCCACTTGCTGGGTGGCCTTGAACCGCTCGGCGAGCATGTGGACGACGGCCGCGTCGATGTTGTCGATGCTGTCCCGCAGTCGTTCGAGCTCCTCGCGGACGGACGGGTCGACGGCACCGGTACCGGTGTTGCTGGTGGTCATGGATGTCAACCCTAAAGGGCGGGGGTGTCTTCGTCGGCGGGCGCTGTGCCGCGGGTCCCCGCATAGAGTGGAGGGGAGGCCCGAACGTCTTTGGGGGTACGGACGTGGCGAACGGCGGACCGGTCGAGCACGGCTTCCCACATCTGGAGACGGTGCGGGCCGCCGTCACCGCGCTGTACAGGCGTCTGTCGTGCGACACCGTCCAGACCTTCGCCACCTCGGTGGCCCCGGCCGACGTGGCCTTCTGCGACACCGACGACCTGTATCTGGGGGCGCAGCGCGTGGCCCGTGAGCTGGTGCGTCACTTCCGGTTGCCGGATGCCCGTCTGATCGTGGGCTTTCGCGAGATGACGCATGCGGCGAACGTCGAACTCGCGGCGGGGCCGGAGTACTTCGTGGAGCTGAACGACCGTTTCCGCACCCATCGGAGGGACATCGGCGCGGCGCTCGCCCATGAGGTGACGCACGTCTATCTGCACCGTCTGGACCTGTCCTTCCCGAGTACGGCGGAGAACGAGATCCTCACGGACACGGCCGCGACGTATCTGGGGGCGGGCTGGCTGCTGCTGGACGCCTACCGGGAGGACGCCGCCTCGTCGCAGAAGCTTGGCTACCTCACTCCGGAGGAGTTCGGTTATGTGCTGGCCAAGCGGGCCCTGGTCTTTCACGAGGATCCCTCGGTGTGGTTCACCAGTCCGCAGGCGTACACGGCGTATGTGAAGGGCATGGCTCGGGCTCGCCGGGACGAGCAGCAGCCGCCGCTGACCGCGGCCGGCTGGGCGGGGCGGCGGCGCTACGCCCGGGACCGCCGCCACGGCCCAGGCGCCGAGCCCGGCCTCCCGTACGCGTTCTCCCCCGACGGCGGCGGCCGGCTGCGTGTGTCCTTCCCCTGCCCGACGTGCCACCAGCGGATCCGGGTGCCGGTTCGGGGGCGGGTGCGGGCGCGGTGCTCGTTGTGCCGGACGGTGCTGGAGTGCGACACGTAGGAACGGCGGGGGGGGGGGGGGGGGGGTGGGGGGGCCCCCCCCCCCCCGGGGGCGGGCGGGGGGGGGGGGGGGCCCCGGGGGGGGGGGCCCCCCCCCCCGGGGCGACGTAGGGGGGGGGGGGGGGGGGGGGGGGGGGGGGGGGGGGGGGGGGGGGGGGGGGGGGGTGGGGGGGGGGGGGGGGGGGGGGGGGGGGGGGGGGGGGGGGGGGGGGGCGCGCCCCGCCCCCCCCCCCCCCCCCCCCCCGCGGTCGCGCCGTACGGCGCCGGTGTCATCCCTCGTGGTCGGTCACGGCCCGCCGGGGCAGTGCGGCGCACAGGGCGGCGCACACGAGGAACCCTCCGGTCACCCAGGGCATCGCGGTTTCGAGGGCATCGGTCAGTCCGCGGTCGGCGTGGTCGAAGAACACCGTTCCGACCACCGCGGCGCCGAGCGCGCCGCCGAACTGCTGGGCCGTGGAGAAAATCCCGGAGGCCCCGCCGGCGAGTTCGCCGGGCACCGCGGACAGCACCACGTTCACCAGCGGCACCACGAGGAAGCCGAGGCCGGCCCCTGCGACGACCAGTCCCGTCGCCAGCGGCCAGGCCCCGGTGTGCACGGCGGCGGCGCGGTCGACCGCGGCCCACACCCAGCCGAAGCCGCCCGCCATGAGCAGCGCGCCGGCCCCGAGCACGCTCCGCCCGTACTTCACGGCGAGCACGTCCGCGGCGGGCGCGGTCAGGAAGCTGCCGACGGAGAAGGCCACGGTCACCACGCCGGCCTGCATCGGCGTGTAGCCCTCGCCGCCCTGCAGCCAGATGGCGAAGACGAGGAAGAAGCCCTGCATGCCGAGCGAGAACAGCAGCTGGACGAGGACGCCGACGGAGAAGGCGGGGAGCCGGAAGACCCGTGCGGGCAGCAGCGGCACGGTCTGGGCCCGGCGGCGCCGCGCCTCGTACACCCCGAGCCCGGCGACGGTGGCCGTGCCGGCGGTGAGGCAGGCCCAGCCCCACAGCGGCCAGCCGTTCTCCCGGCCCTGCACCAGCGGCAGCACGATCGCCACCAGGCCGGCGGCGAGGAGGAGGCTGCCCAGTATGTCCGGGCGTCCCGCCGACCGTTCCCGGGTGGCCGGCACCAGCAGCAGTCCGGCGACGAAGGTGGCGAGCGCCACCGGCACGTTCACCAGGAACACCGACCGCCAGCCCCAGCCGAACAGGTCGGCGTCGGTGAGCAGTCCGCCGAGCAGCAGCCCGACCGCCGAGGCGAATCCGGCGACGGCACCGTACATCCCGAATGCGGCCCCGCGTTCCTTGCCGTGGAACAGGGTGCGGAAGGAACCGATCACCTGCGGCACCAGCACCGCCGCCATCACGCCCTGCACCGCCCGGGCGGCGATCAGCTGGCCGGGTGACTGCGCCGCCCCGCAGGCCAGGCTCGCCAGTCCGAAGCCCGCCGTGCCGGCGAGGAAGAGGGCCCGGCGTCCGAAGCGGTCCCCGAGGTGGCCGCACACGATCAGGGCGGCGGCGAATCCGAGGAGGTAGGCGGAGACCAGCCACTGCAGGTCGCTCGGGGAGGCGTGCAGGTCGTGGCCGATGGACGGGATCGCGACGTTCACTATGGTCACGTCCATCAGGTCCATCAGCGCCGCGACCATCATCACGACGGCGGCGGCCCAGCGGCGGGGGTGGGGCTCCGCCACGGCGGGCGGGGATGGGGCGAGGGTTGCGGACATGGGTGTCTCCCGTTGGGTCCCGGATTTATTTCGTTCGACCTAACGAAAGACTGGCACGCGTGAAAGCACCTCCGCAAGTACTTAGTTCGACCGAACGAAATTGTTGGTAGCCTGGACGCATGACCGGCACAGAGGACACGGCGGGCGGGTGGCCCGGGGCGGACGCGCGGGCCGAGGCGGACGCGCGGGCCGAGACGCTGCGGCGGCTCATGGACGTGGGGCGCGCGCACAGCGCCGTCACGGTCATGTTCCATTCGGCGGTCGCCGCGAAGCAGGGATTGAACGCCACCGAGGAGAAGACCCTCGACTACCTGCAGCGCAAGGGCCCGCTCACCGCGAAGGACCTCGCGGCGCTGACCGGCCTGGCCCCCGCCTCCGTCACCGGACTGCTGGACCGCCTGGAGAACAAGGGCTTCGTCCGCAGGGTCAGACACCCCACGGACAAACGCCGGGTGCTCGTCGAGCTCAACCAGGAGAAACTCGCCGAACTGGCCGTGTTCTTCGAGGACTGGGCCCGTGACATCGTCGAGGCGTGCGAGGCGTTCAGCACGGAGGAACTGGAGACGGTGACCCGTTTCCTGGGGGTCATGAGCGAGCGGCAGCAAGCGGCCGCCGCCCGGCTGACCGGCTGAACCGCGCCACGCCCCGGTGGGTCGCTACGCCCCGTACACCGCCCCCGGAACCTCCGCCTCCGCCAGCAGCTTCAGCGCCGCCTCCCCCGCCTCGGCCGGCGTCCACCGCGCGCCCTTGTCGGCGGTCGGGCCCGGCCGCCAGCCCTCCATGACGGTGATCCGGCCGCCCTCCGCCTCGAAGACCCGGCCGGTCACGCCGGTGCTCGCGGCCGAGCCCAGCCAAACCACCAGCGGGGAGACGTTCCCCGGAGCCATGGCGTCGAAGCCGGTGTCCGGGGCTGCCATGGTCTCGGCGAAGGTGCGCTCCGTCATGCGCGTACGGGCCGCCGGGGCGATGGCGTTGACCTGCACCCCGTACCTGCGCAGCTCGGCCGCCGCGACCAGGGTGAGACCCACGATCCCCGCCTTGGCGGCGCTGTAGTTCCCCTGCCCGACCGAGCCCAGCAGTCCGGCGCCGCTGCTGGTGTTGACGATCCGGGCGGCCCGCGTCCGCCCCGCCTTGGCCTCGGCCCGCCAGTGCGCGGCGGCGTGCTTCAGCGGCAGGAAGTGCCCCTTGAGATGGACGCGGAGGACGGCGTCCCAGTCGTCCTCGTCGAGGTTGACCAGCATGCGGTCACGCAGGAACCCCGCGTTGTTGACGAGGGTGTCGAGGCGGCCGTACGTCCGCACCGCGGTCCGGATCAGCGAGGCGGCCCCCTCGGTGGTCGCGATGTCGCCGCCGTGGGCCACCGCCTCGCCGCCCGCCGCCCGGATCTCGTCCACGACGGCCCCGGCGGGGCTGTCCGGGCCCGGCAGGCCGTCGAGGCCGACACCGAGGTCGTTGACGACGACCCGGGCTCCCTCGGCGGCGAAGGCGAGCGCGTGGGCCCGGCCGAGCCCGCGCCCGGCGCCGGTGACGACGACGACCCGGCCCGTGCAGATTCCGCTCATCTCAGTCCTCCTTGTTGGCGGTTGCCGCGTCCAGGAAGGCCGGCCGCTCTCCGCCCCCGTGCACGAGGAGGCTCGCCCCGCTGATGTAGCGGGCCGCGTCGGAGGCGAGGAAGACGGCGGCGGCGCCGACGTCGGACGGGGCGGCGAGGCGTCCGAGCGGGACGGTGCGGGAGACGGCGTCGACACCGTCCTGGCCGCCGTAGTGCAGGTGGGCCAGCTCGGTGCGGACCATGCCCACGACCAGAGTGTTGACCCGGACCTCCGGCGCCCATTCCACCGCCATCGACCTGGCCAGGTTCTCCAGTCCCGCCTTGGCCGCGCCATAGGCGGCGGAGCCCGGTGAAGGACGGCTGCCGCTGACGCTGCCGATCATCACCACCGCTCCCCGGTTCCTCTTCAGGTGTTCGTACGCGGCGAGGGAGGCGGTCAGCGGGGTGACGAGGTTCAGCTCGATCACTCGGGCGTGCCGCTCGGCGTCCGCGTCGGCGAGCCGTCGGTAGGGGGTGCCGCCCGCGTTGTTGACGAGCACGTCGACGCGGGGCAGGGCGTCGAAGAAGGCGCGTACGGCGGGCGGGTCGCGCAGGTCGAGCGGGGTGAATTCGACCCCGTCGAGGGGTTGTTCGGGCGGTCGGCGGGCACAGGCCAGCACCTGGGCACCGGCCACGGCGAAGGCCCGGGCGATCCCGGCCCCGACGCCCCGTGTGCCGCCCGTGACGACGACAGTCCGGCCGCGCAGCGAGTTATCCACAGGGCCTCCCGCTTGTCGGAGCCGACTGCTAGCTTCGAAGCCTCACACCTAACAAATGTTTGGTGGAAAGGTAGCTGATGTACCCATGAGTGTCTCCACCTCGTCCCCGGAAAAGGGAATCGCGGTCGTCACGGTCGACGCCCCGCCGGTGAACGCGCTGCCGGTGCGCGGCTGGTTCGCGCTGGCGGAAGCGGTGCGCGCGGCGGGACGCGACCCCGGGACCCGGTGCGTGGTGCTGACCGCGCAGGGCCGGGGCTTCAACGCGGGTGTGGACATCAAGGAGATACAGGCGGACGGGAACGGCGCCCTGCTCGGCGCCAACCGGGGCTGCGCGGAGGCCTTCGCGGCGGTGTACGAGTGCGAGACCCCGGTGGTGGCGGCGGTGCACGGTTTCTGTCTGGGCGGTGGGATAGGCCTGGTGGGCAATGCGGACGCGATCGTGGCGAGCGAGGACGCCGTCTTCGGGCTGCCCGAGCTGGACCGGGGCGCGCTGGGCGCGGCCACCCATCTGGCCCGCCTGGTCCCGCCGCATCTGATGCGGACGCTGTACTACACCTCGCGCACGGCGAGCGCGGCCGAGTTGCACGCCCACGGCTCGGTGTGGCGGGTCGTACCGCGCGAGGAACTGCGCTCGGCCGCGCTGGAGCTGGCGCGGGAGATCGCCGCCAAGGACGGGCGGCTGCTGCGTCTGGCCAAGGCCGCCATCAACGGGATCGACCCCGTCGACGTGCGCCGCAGCTACCGTTTCGAACAGGGCTTCACCTTCGAGGCGGCCCTGAGCGGGGTGGCCGACCGGGTCCGCGACACGTTCGGGAAGGGGGAGGCGTAGGTGAGGGACAAGACGATGACCGCCGACGAGGTCGTCTCGCGGCTGGAGAGCGGCATGACCCTCGGCATCGGCGGCTGGGGGTCCCGGCGCAAACCGATGACCCTGGTCAGGGCCCTGCTGCGGTCCGGGATCGGTGACCTCACCGTCGTCTCGTACGGCGGCCCGGACGTCGGGATGCTGGCCGCCGCCGGACGGATCCGCAAGCTGGTCGCCGCCTTCGTCACGCTGGACTCGGTCCCGCTCGAACCGCACTACCGGGCGGCGCGCGAGCGGGGGGACTTCGAGCTGACGGAGGTCGACGAGGGGATGTTCATGTGGGGGCTGCGCGCGGCCGCGAACCGGATGCCCTTCCTGCCGGTGCGGGCCGGGATCGGTTCGGACGTGATGCGGGTCAACCCCGGCCTGCGGACGGTCACGTCGCCGTACGAGGACGGGGAGACGTTCGTGGCGATGCCCGCCCTCCGGCTGGACGCGGCCCTGGTCCACGTCAACCGCGCCGACCGGCTGGGCAACGGGCAGTATCTGGGCCCGGACCCGTACTTCGACGACCTCTTCTGCGAGGCGGCGGACACGGCCTACGTCAGCTGCGAGCAGATCGTGGACACGGCCGAGCTGACGAAGGCGGCGGCGCCGCAGTCCCTGCTGGTCAAGCGGCATGTGGTGACCGGTGTCGTGGAGGCGCCCAGCGGCGCGCACTTCACCTCGTGCGCCCCCGAGTACGGGCGGGACGAGGCTTTCCAGAAGGCGTACGCGGCCACGCCGTGGCCGGAGTTCGCCGAGCGGTTCCTCGGCGGCGACGAGGAGGCGTACCGGTCGGCGGTGCGTGCCTGGCAGGAGGAGCGGCGATGAGTGGGCCGACCCGCGCCGAGTACTGCGTGATCGCCTGCGCCGACGCCTGGCGCGGCTCCGGGGAGATCCTGGCCAGCCCGATGGGCCTGATCCCGTCACTGGGGGCGCGGCTGGCCCGGCTCACCTTCTCGCCGGACCTGCTGCTGACCGACGGCGAGGCACTGCTCGTCCGGCCGGACGGGACCCCGGAGGGCTGGCTGCCCTACCGGCAGCACCTGACCCTGGTGGCCGGCGGACGGCGGCACGTGATGATGGGGGCCAGCCAGATCGACCGCTTCGGCAACCAGAACATCTCGTGCATCGGGGACTGGGCGAGACCTCGGCGGCAACTGCTCGGCGTGCGCGGAGCGCCGCTCAACACACTGAACAACCCGACGAGTTACTGGGTCCCCAGGCATTCACGCCGGGTCTTCGTGGAGAGGGTCGACCTGGTGTGCGGGGTGGGGTACGACCGTGCCGCCGGGCATCCCGGCACGGCCCGCTACCACCGCATCCCGCGGGTCGTCTCCGATCTCGGCGTGTTCGACTTCGCCACGCCCGACCACTCGATGCGGCTGGCCTCCGTGCACCCGGGTGTGGGCGTCGCGCAGGTCGTGGAAGCGACGGGCTTCGCGCTGGAGGTGCCTGACGAGGTGCCGGCCACGCGCGAGCCGACGGGCGAGGAGCTGCGCCTGATCCGCGAGGTGCTCGACCCGGACGGCGCCCGGGCGCGGGAGGTCCCGGAGGGGGTGAGGGACTGATGGAGACCGCGCTCACCCGGCTGGTCGGGGTCCGGCACCCGGTCGTGCAGACGGGGATGGGCTGGGTGGCGGGCCCGCGTCTGGTCTCGGCGGTGGCGAACGCGGGCGCACTGGGCATCCTGGCCTCGGCGACGATGACCCTCGACCAGTTGCGCGCGGCGGTACGCGAGGTCGCCGCGCGCACGCAGGCGCCGTTCGGGGTGAACCTCCGGGCGGACGCGGGCGACGCCGGCGAGCGGGTCCGTCTGATCATCGACGAGGGGGTCCGGGTGGCGTCCTTCGCGCTGGCCCCCTCCCGTGAGCTGATCACCGAGCTGAAGGAGGCCGGTGTGGTCGTGATCCCGTCCGTCGGGGCACGGCGGCACGCGGAGAAGGTCGCGGCCTGGGGCGCGGACGCGGTGATCGTGCAGGGCGGCGAGGGTGGCGGGCACACCGGCGAGGTGGCGACCAGCGTGCTGCTGCCGCAGGTGGTGGACGCGGTGCGGATACCGGTCGTGGCTGCGGGCGGCTTCTTCGACGGGCGGGGCCTGGTGGCCGCGCTGGCGTACGGGGCGGCGGGGGTGGCGATGGGCACGCGGTTCCTGCTGACCTCGGACTCGACGGTGCCGGACGCGGTGAAGGCGCGCTACCTGGCGGCGACGGTGAAGGACGTCACGGTCACCCGGGCCGTCGACGGCCTGCCGCACCGCATGCTGCGCACGGAGCTGGTGGACGCCCTGGAACGGTCCGGCCGTGCCCGTGCGCTGCTGCACGCCGTCCGGCACGCGGCCGGGTTCCGGCGGCTGTCCGGGCTGACCTGGCGGCGAATGGTGCGCGACGGCATCGCCCTGAAGCACGGCAAGGAGCTGTCGTGGAGTCAGGTGCTGCTGGCGGCGAACACGCCCATGATGCTCAGATCGGCGATGGTGGACGGGCGTACGGACCTCGGGGTGATGGCCGCGGGACAGGTGGCGGGGCTGATCGGGGATCTGCCGTCGTGTGCGGAGCTGGTGGAGGGGGTGATGGCGCAAGCCGGGCAGATCATCGGCGGGTTGGCGGGGATAGATGCTGCAATGCCCGGATGACGCGGACGGTCAGGGAGCCCTGGGGGCGAAAGGGGGCAGCTCGCCGGAAGGCGGTGGCGGCCGCGCGCCGCAAGGCCTGACGCCGGCCGGCCGCCGCCCTCGCAGGTGTCAGAGTCGTTCGACGATGGTCACGTTGGCCTGCCCGCCGCCCTCGCACATCGTCTGCAGTCCGAAGCGGCCGCCGGTGCGCTCCAGTTCGTGCAGCAGGGTCGTCATCAGCTTGGCGCCGGTCGCGCCGAGCGGGTGGCCGAGGGCGATGGCTCCGCCGTTGGCGTTGACCTTCTCCGGGTTCGCGCCGGTCTCCTTCAGCCAGGCGAGGACGACCGGGGCGAAGGCCTCGTTGATCTCGACGAGGTCGATGTCGTCGATGTTCAGGCCGGTCTTCTTCAGGGCGTGCGCGGTGGCCGGGATGGGTGCGGTGAGCATCCGGATGGGGTCCTCCCCGCGCACGGAGAGATGGTGCACACGGGCGCGGGGGCGCAGTCCGTGCTCCCTCACCGCCCGCTCCGAGGCCAGCAGCAGGGCGGCGGCGCCGTCGGAGACCTGGGAGGAGCAGGCGGCGGTGACGGTGCCGCCGTCGATGACCGGCTTCAGTGCGGCCATCTTCTCCAGGGAGGTGTCCCGGCGCGGGCCCTCGTCGACGGTGACGTCGCCGTAGGACGCGGTCTCCCGGTCGAAGCGGCCCTCGTCGATGGCCCGCACCGCCCGGTGGTGCGAGCGGAGCGCGAACTCCTCCTGGTCCTCGCGGCTGATCCCCCACTTGGCGGCGATCATCTCGGCTCCGGCGAACTGGTTCACCGGCCGGCTGCCGTACCGGGCGCGCCAGCCCTCGCTGCCCGCGAACGGGCCCTCGGTGAACCCGAGGGGTTCGGCGGCCTGCCGGGTGGCGAAGGCTATCGGGATCTGCGACATGTTCTGCACGCCGCCCGCGACCACCAGGTCCTGGGTGCCGGAGAGCACGGCCTGCGCGGCGAAGTGCACGGCCTGCTGGGAGGAGCCGCACTGCCGGTCGACGGTGACGCCGGGTACCTCCTCGGGCAGGCCGGCCGCCAGCCAGGCGGTCCGGGCGATGTCCCCTGCCTGCGGGCCCACCGCGTCCAGGCAGCCGAAGACGACGTCCTCCACGGCGGCCGGGTCGATGCCCGAGCGCCTGACCAGCTCGTTCAGCACATGGGCGCCGAGATCGGCCGGGTGGGCCGCGCTCAGCCCTCCCCCGCGCCGTCCGACGGGTGTGCGGACCGCTTCGACGATGTAGGCCTCGGCCATGACGACTCCCTCGCGGACAATGGTTATGCGCGTACGGCGATCCCGTCCAGCACCATCGACAGGTACTGCCGGGCGATCTCCTCGGGGCTGTGCTGTCCGCCGGGCCGGTACCAGGACGCGGCGACCCACACGGTGTCGCGGACGAACCGGTAGGTGAGCCGGACGTCGAGGTCGGCCCGGAAGACACGCGCGGCGACTCCGCGCTCCAGCGTGGACAGCCACGCCTTCTCGAACTTGCGCTGCGACTCGGCGAGGAACGTGAACCGTTCCTGCGCGACGAGCTGCCTGCTCTCCTTCTGGTAGATCGCGACGGCGGCACGGTGCCGGTCGATCTCCCGGAACGACTCGATGACCAGCGCCTCGAGCGTCTCGCGCGGGCCGAGTCCGGCGGCCAGGACGGTGTCGTAGCCGTCCCAGAGTTCGTCGAGGAAGGTCCGCAGGATCTCCTCCAGCATCGACTCCTTGGAGTCGAAGTGGTAGTAGAGGCTGCCCGCGAGCATGCCCGCGTGGTCGGCGATCTTGCGTACGGTGGTGGCGTTGTAGCCCTGCTCGGCGAACACCTCGGCGGCGGTGCCGAGGAGTTCACGGCGGCGGTCGTGAGCGGCAGCCGTGGGCTTGCTAGCGGCGGTCACCTGGGGCTTCTTCTTGGTCGGCACGGCACCATTGTCGTCGCGGACCGGGGCCCCCTAGGCATGCCGGCTGCTCACGGAGACGACCTCTCCCGTCATGTACGAGGAGTAGCCGGACGCCAGGAACACGATCACGTTGGCGACCTCCCAGGGTTCCGCGTACCGCCCGAAGGCCTCGCGGGCGGTCAGTTCCGCCAGCAGTTCGGGCGTCGTCACCTTCACCAGGTGCGGATGCATGGCGAGGCTCGGCGACACCGCGTTGACCCGCACCCCGTACTCGGCCGCCTCCAGGGCAGCGCACCGGGTCAGCGCCATCACCCCGGCCTTCGCGGCGGCGTAGTGCGCCTGCCCGGCCTGGGCGCGCCAGCCGACGACGGAGGCGTTGTTGACGATGACGCCGCTCCTGGTCTCCCTCATGGCGCGCAGGGCCGCCCGGGTGCAGCGGAAGGTGCCGTTCAGCGTCACGTCCAGAACGCGGGACCACTGCTCGTCGGTCATGTCGACGAGGTCGGAGGTGCCGCCGAGGCCGGCGTTGTTGACGACGACGTCCAGTCGCCCGTGTGTGCTCACGGCGGTGTCGAACAGGGCCCGCACCTGGGACTCGTCGGTGACGTCGCAGGGCATGGCCGTCACCGCTCCGGGGAACTCCCGGCTCAGCTCGGTCTCGGACTCCCCCAGCCGCCGTATGTGCGCGTCGCTGATCAGGACGCGTGCGCCTTCCTCCAGGAAGCGGCGCGCGGTCGCCCCGCCGATCCCGGCTCCGGCCGCCGCGGTGATGACGGCGGTGCGCCCCTCCAGCAGCCCGTGCCCGGGCACGTACACCGGGCTCTCGACGCCTGTCATAGGGCCACGCTAACCTACCAAACACTTGTTAGGGAAGGACGGTGACCCGGTCGTGGACCTCACCCACACTCCGGAGGACGAGCGGTTCCGCGCCGAGGCCCGGGCCTGGCTCGAGGCGCATGTGCCCGCCGCCCCGCTGCCGTCCCTGGAGACGGCGGAGGGCTTCGCGGCCCACCGGGCGTGGGAGGCCGAGCTGGCCGCGGACCGCTGGTCGGTCGTCGACTGGCCGACGGAGTACGGCGGGCGGGACTGCGGCCTGGTCCGGTGGCTGGTCTTCGAGGAGGAGTACTGGGCGTCGGGCGCGCCGGGCCGGGTCGGGCAGAACGGGATCAGCCTGCTCGCACCGACCCTCTTCGACCACGGGACGGCCGAGCAGCGGGCGCGCGTGCTGCCGCCCATGGCGACCGGCGAGGTGGTCTGGGCACAGGCGTGGTCGGAACCGGAGGCGGGCTCCGACCTGGCCTCGCTCAGGTCCAGGGCCGTGCGCACCGACGGTGGCTGGCGCCTGAGCGGACAGAAGACCTGGTCGTCGCGGGCCGCGTTCGCCGACCGCGCCTTCGGCCTGTTCCGCAGCGACCCGGACGCCGCGAAACCCCACCAGGGCCTCACCTACCTGATGTTCGACCTGCGCGCGCCCGGCGTCACGGTCCGCCCGATCGGCCGTCTGGACGGCAAGCCGGCCTTCGCCGAGCTGTTCCTGGACGAGGTGTTCGTGCCGGACGAGGACGTGATCGGCGAGCCCGGCCAGGGCTGGCGGATCGCGATGTCCACGGCGGGCAACGAACGGGGCCTCACCCTGCGCTCCCCCGGCCGTTTCCTCGCCGCCGCCGACCGGCTCCTCGCCCTGTGGCAGGACCGCGGCAGTCCGCACTCGGCGCGCGCCCGGGTGGCCGATGCCCTGGTCGGCGCCCGCGCCCACCAGTTGTTCACCCATGCGGCCGCCTCCCGTTTCCTGGACGGCGAGCGCCTCGGCCCGGAGTCCAGTCTGAACAAGGTCTTCTGGTCGGAGTACGACCTGGCGCTGCACGAGACCGCGCTCGACCTCCTCGGCACCGAGGGCGAGTTCACGGACTCCGCCTGGTCGGAGGGGTACGTCTTCTCCCTCGCCGGCCCGATCTACGCGGGCACGAACGAGATCCAGCGGGACATCGTCGCCGAGCGCCTGCTCGGCCTGCCGAAGGGACGCCGCTGATGCGCTTCCTCCTCGATGCCGAGCAGCGCGCCTTCGCCGACTCGCTGCACGCGATGCTGGCGGCGGCGGACACCCCGACGGTGATACGGGAGTGGAGTCGCGGCGACCACAAGAGCGGGCGCGCGCTGTGGGCCCGGGTCGCCGAGGCGGGGGTGTTCGCCCTGGCGGTTCCCGAAGCGTACGACGGGGTGGGCCCGCTGCCCGTGGAACTCGCCGTGGCCTTCGTCGAGTTGGGCAGGCACGCGGTGCCGGGCCCGCTGGTGGAGACGGTGACGGCCGCCGCGCTGCTCACCGGGCCGGGCCTGGCCAAGCGGTTCCTGTCCCCGCTCGCCGCGGGCGGGACGATGGCCACGGTCGCCGCCACGGGGTACGCCCTGGACGGCGACGCGGCGGACCTCCACCTCGCCCTCTCCCCCGACGGCCTGCGCCTGTCACCCGGACCCGGCCCGGTCCGCCCCTGCCTGGACCCCGCGCGCCGCCTCACCGCACTCGCCCCGGGCGGCGAACTCCTCACCCCCGACCCGCCCTTGGACGACGCCCTCACCTGGGCCCGCCTGGCCACCGCCGCGCAGGCGCTCGGCGTCGGACTCGCGCTCCTCGACACCACCGTCGCCCACGTCGGGCAGCGCACCCAGTTCGGCGTTCCCATAGGCTCCTTCCAGGCGGTGAAGCACCGGCTGGCCGACGCGAAGATCGCCCTGGAGTTCGCCCGTGCCCTCGTCTTCGGCGCCGCCGTGACGATGGACCCGGCCGATGTGGCCGCCGCCAAACTGAGCGCGTGCGAGGCGGCGTACACCACGGCCCGCACGGCGCTGCAGCTGCACGGCGCGATCGGCTACACGGCGGAGCACGACCTGTCGCTCTGGCTGACCCGGGCCCGCGCGCTGCGCACCGCCTGGGGTGGGCCGGACGAGTGCCGGGACGTGGTGCTCAGCCGGGCCGTCGGCCGCCGGTGAGACCGCGTCAGCCCCGTACGACGCCCGCCGCCCGCGCGGCCGCCAGCCACTTGGGGAACTCGCCCACGAGACGGTCGTACAGCTCGGCGTCGGGCACGGTCCGCGGATCAGTGCCCGCGTGGAAGAAGCCGGCGTTGTCTACGGCCCGCTTGCCGGGCACCGCCAGCTCGTCCAGCCTGCGCAGGAACTGGAACTGCTTGCTGCCCGGATCGCCGAAGCCGATGAACTGCCAGAAGAGGGGCAGCTTGGCCGCCTTGCACAGGTACCGCTCGGCGGCGAGCTTGTTGACCGGGCCGCCGTCGGTCTGGAAGACGACCAGGGCGGGGGCGGTGGAGCCGCTGTCGAGGTAGTGGTCGATGACGGCGTCCATCGCCAGGTGGTAGCTGGTCCTGCCCATGTGCCCGAGTCCGGCCGCGATCCGCTCGACGCGCCCCTGGTGGTCGGCGAGGGAGATGTCGGTGACGGCGTCGACGTCGGTGGAGAAGAACACCACGGGCACCCGGCCGTCGTCGTCGAGGTGGGCGGACAGACCCAGCACACGGTCGGCGAGCGCCTGCACACTGCCGTCGTCGTAGTACGGCTTCATGGAACCCGAGTAGTCGACGACGAGATAGACGGCGGCCCGCAGCCCCTCCAGCCCGTGCCGGGTGAGCGACACCCCGGCGCTCTTGTACAGGCTGACCAGCGCGGGCGCGGTCTGCTCCACCTTGCTGAGACTGATCGAGGCCATGGCCCCACCTTCCCATCCCCGCCACGCGGTCGGCCAAGGGCGCGGTACCTGAGTGCTGGTTTCCGGTAAATCGCGTGGCCCGCCCCGACCGGCGGTCCTAGGCTCCGGGCATGCCGAAGCAGCCGTGGTTCGCGATCGACGAATCCGACGAGGAGTACTACGAGTTCACCGATCACGAGCGGGCCTTCGTGGCCGCGCTTCGGGAACGCACCGGGCCGTGGGCCGCGGACGACGTCAGCAGCCTGGTCGGGCGGACGGACGAGTGGGACTCGCTGGTCGCGTACCTGTCCTTCAGGGATCCGGGGGCTCCGGTCCATCTGATCGACGTCGGCGTGCACTTCACCGGCGACCTGGTCCGCGGTGACCGGCTGCACAACCAGCTCTACACGCTGCCCGACCGGCCGTCGGGCTGGGCGCTGGAGGCCCGCGGCACGGTCGAGGAGCTGGCGGAGCGGTCCGCCGACTGGTTCCGGACCGTGCTGCGCAAGCCCGTCGTGCTCTATGTGTGGCTGAACGAGGAACGGTGGGCGTACGCGGCGCGGTTCGCCTTCGCCGACGACGACGAGACGATCAGTCAGCTCTACCGGCGCGACCTCGCCCCGCCCGGGCAGGAGGAGCGGCTGATCGCGGCCGGGCATGTACGCGGCAGAGGCTGGATACAGACCGTCGGACTGCCCGCTCCCACCCTCTACCAGCACATCCGCGGTGATCTGGACGCGGCGGCCCTGCCGCCCGGGGTTCCCGCCGTCACAAAGCGGGGGCCGATCAGCGGCGTCTGGTACGAGTAGGCGGACATGCGGCGGCGCCTGCCCGGGAGTCCGGTCGGGGACTGGGCAGGCGCCGTCTGTTGTTCCGTACGCCTTTGTACGGGACGTCTCTCGGGGAGTTCCCCCGTGGCCGTCAGACCATCAGTGCGCGGTCCGTCGGGCGGATCGGGGCCGGCAGATCGCTCGTTCCGGCGAGGAAGCGGTCGACGCCGCGGGCGGCCGAGCGGCCCTCCGCGATGGCCCAGACGATGAGGGACTGGCCGCGGCCGGCGTCGCCGGCGACGAACACACCCGGCACGTTGGTCTGGAAGTCGGCGTCGCGGGCGATGTTGCCGCGCTCGTCGAGGTCCAGGCCGAACTGCTCGACCAGGCCGTTCTCACGGTCGGTGCCGGTGAAGCCCATGGCGAGAGTGACCAGCTGGGCGGGGATCTTGCGCTCCGTGCCCGGCTTCTGGGTCAGCTTGCCGTCGACGAACTCGACCTCGGCGAGGTGCAGCCACTGCACGTTGCCGTCCTCGTCGCCCTCGAAGTGGGTGGTGGACGCCGAGTAGATGCGCTCGCCGCCCTCCTCGTGGGCCGAGGTGACCTTGTAGAGGATCGGGAAGGTCGGCCAGGGCTGGTTCGTCGGGTGCCGCTCGTCGTTCGGGCGGGGCATGATCTCCAGCTGGGTGACGGAGGCCGCGCCCTGGCGGTGGGCGGTGCCCACGCAGTCCGCGCCGGTGTCACCGCCGCCGATGACGACGACGTGCTTGCCCTCGGCCGAGACCGGGGGCGCCACGTAGTCGCCCTCCTGCACCTTGTTGGCCAGGGGCAGGTACTCCATGGCCTGGTAGATGCCCTTGAGCTCGCGGCCCGGCACGGGCAGGTCGCGGGAGGTCGTCGCGCCGACCGCCAGCACCACCGCGTCGTACCGCTTCTTCAGGTCGGTCGCCTTGAGGTCGCGGCCGATCTCGATGCCCGTGCGGAAGCGGGTGCCCTCCGCGCGCATCTGCTCGATGCGGCGGTTGATGTGCCGCTTCTCCATCTTGAACTCGGGGATGCCGTAGCGCAGGAGGCCGCCGACGCGGTCCGCGCGCTCGTACACCGCGACCGTGTGGCCGGCCCGCGTGAGCTGCTGGGCGGCGGCCAGGCCGGCCGGGCCCGAGCCGATCACCGCGACGGTCTTGCCGGACAGGCGCTCGGGGATCTGGGGGGCGACGTCCCCGGTCTCCCACGCCTTGTCGATGATCGAGACCTCGACGTTCTTGATGGTGACCGGCGGCTGGTTGATGCCCAGCACGCACGCCGACTCGCAGGGGGCCGGGCAGAGGCGACCGGTGAACTCCGGGAAGTTGTTGGTCGCGTGCAGCCGCTCGGAGGCGGCCGCCCAGTCCTCGCGGTAGGCGTAGTCGTTCCACTCGGGGATCAGGTTCCCGAGCGGACAGCCGTTGTGGCAGAACGGGATGCCGCAGTCCATGCACCGGCTGGCCTGCTTGCTGATGATCGGCAGCAGGGAACCGGGGACGTAGACCTCGTTCCAGTCCTTGACGCGCTCGTCGACGGGGCGGGTCTTGGCGACCTCACGGCCGTGGTTCAGGAAGCCCTTCGGGTCAGCCATTGATCGCCGCCTCCATCATCTTCTCGTGGGTCTCGGTCTCGGTGAGACCGGCTCGCTCGGCGGCGTCCTTGGCGGCGAGCACTGCCTTGTACGTGCTGGGGATGATCTTGCTGAAGCGTGTGACGGCCTGGTCCCAGTCGGCCAGCAGCTTGTCGGCGACCGTGGACCCGGTCTCCTCGGCGTGGCGGCGCACCACGTCGTGCAGCCACTGCTTGTCCGTGTCGTCGAGCGCCTCGACCGACTCGATGTTGCCGACGTTGACGTTGTCGCGGTCGAGGTCGATCACGTAGGCGATACCACCGGACATGCCGGCCGCGAAGTTGCGGCCCGTCTCGCCGAGGACCACCGCGTGACCGCCGGTCATGTACTCGCAGCCGTGGTCGCCCACGCCCTCGGAGACCACCAGCGCGCCGGAGTTGCGGACGCAGAACCGCTCGCCGGTGCGACCGCGCAGGAACAGCTCGCCTCCGGTCGCGCCGTAGGCGATGGTGTTGCCCGCGATCGTCGAGTACTCGGCGAGGTGGTCGGCACCCCGGTCGGGACGGACGATCACCCGGCCGCCGGAGAGGCCCTTGCCGACGTAGTCGTTGGCGTCGCCCTCCAGGCGCAGCGTGACACCGCGCGGCAGGAAGGCACCGAAGGACTGGCCCGCGGAGCCGGTGAAGGTGATGTCGATGGTGTCGTCGGGCAGACCCGCGCCGCCGAACTTCTTCGTCACCTCGTGGCCGAGCATGGTGCCGACCGTGCGGTTGATGTTGCGGATGGTGACCTGGGCGCGCACCGGCTGGGCCTCGGTCGCCGAGTCGGCGGCCAGCGCGTCGGCGGCGAGCTTGATCAGCTCGTTGTCCAGCGCCTTCTCCAGGCCGTGGTCCTGGGCGACGATCTGGTGACGCACCGCGCCCTCGGCCAGCTCGGGCACGTGGAACAGCGGCTCCAGGTCCAGGCCCTGCGCCTTCCAGTGGTCGACGGCACGCGTGACGTCGAGCGCCTCGGCATGGCCGACGGCCTCCTCTATGGAGCGGAAGCCCAGTTCGGCGAGGAGCTCGCGGACCTCTTCGGCGATGTACTGGAAGAAGTTCACGACGTACTCGGCCTTGCCGTTGAAGCGCTCGCGCAGCACCGGGTTCTGGGTGGCGACGCCGACCGGGCAGGTGTCCAGGTGGCAGACGCGCATCATGATGCAGCCGGAGACCACCAGCGGGGCGGTGGCGAAGCCGAACTCCTCGGCGCCGAGCAGCGCCGCGATGACCACGTCACGGCCGGTCTTCAACTGGCCGTCGGTCTGCACGACGATGCGGTCGCGCAGGCCGTTGAGCAGCAGCGTCTGCTGGGTCTCGGCGAGGCCGAGCTCCCAGGGGCCGCCCGCGTGCTTCAGCGAGGTCAGCGGGGAGGCACCGGTACCGCCGTCGTGACCGGAGATGAGGACCACGTCCGCGTGCGCCTTCGACACACCCGCGGCGACCGTGCCGACACCAACCTCGGAGACCAGCTTGACGTGGATCCGCGCCTGCGGGTTCGCGTTCTTCAGGTCGTGGATCAGCTGGGCCAGGTCCTCGATGGAGTAGATGTCGTGGTGCGGCGGCGGGGAGATCAGGCCGACGCCGGGCGTCGAGTGACGCGTCTTGGCGACCCACGGGTAGACCTTGTGGCCGGGCAGCTGGCCGCCCTCGCCGGGCTTGGCGCCCTGGGCCATCTTGATCTGGATGTCGTCGGCATTGACCAGGTACTCGGAGGTCACACCGAAGCGGCCGGAGGCGACCTGCTTGATGGCCGACCGGCGTGCCGGGTCGTACAGGCGCTCCGGGTCCTCGCCGCCCTCACCGGTGTTGGACTTGCCGCCCAGCTGGTTCATGGCGATGGCGAGGGTCTCGTGCGCCTCGCGCGAGATGGAGCCGTACGACATGGCGCCGGTGGAGAAGCGCTTGACGATCTCGCTGACCGGCTCGACCTCGTCGATGGAGATCGGCTGCCGGCCCGACTTGAAGCCGAACAGGCCGCGCAGCGTCATCAGACGCTCGGACTGCTCGTTCACGCGCTCCGTGTACTTCTTGAAGATGTCGTACCGGCCGGTGCGGGTGGAGTGCTGGAGGCGGAAGACCGTCTCCGGGTCGAACAGGTGCGGCTCGCCCTCGCGGCGCCACTGGTACTCGCCGCCGATCTCCAGCGCGCGGTGCGCGGGGGCGATGCCGGAGGCGGGGTAGGCCTTGGCGTGGCGGGCGGCGACCTCCTTGGCGACGACGTCGATGCCGACGCCGCCGATCTTGGTCGTGGTGCCGCTGAAGTACTTCTCGACGAAGGCCTCGTCGAGACCGACGGCCTCGAAGACCTGGGCGCCGCGGTAGGAGGCGACGGTCGAGATGCCCATCTTGGACATGACCTTCAGCACGCCCTTGCCGAGGGCGTAGATCAGGTTGCGGATGGCCTTCTCGGCGTCCATGCCCGGCAGGAAGGTGCCCGCGCGGACGAGGTCCTCGACGGACTCCATCGCCAGGTACGGGTTGACCGCGGCGGCGCCGTAGCCGATGAGCAGGGCGACGTGGTGGACCTCGCGGACGTCACCGGCCTCGACCAGCAGGCCCACGTGGGTGCGCTGCTTGGTGCGGATGAGGTGGTGGTGGACGGCCGCCGTGAGCAGCAGCGACGGGATCGGCGCGTGCTCGGCGTCCGAGTGGCGGTCGGACAGGACGATCAGACGGGCGCCGTTCTCGATCGCGGCGTCGGCCTCGGCGCAGATCTCGTCGATGCGCGCGGCGAGGGAGTCACCGCCGCCCGAGACCCGGTACAGGCCGGAGAGGGTCGCGGCCTTGAAGCCGGGCATGTCGCCGTCGGCGTTGATGTGGATGAGCTTGGCCAGCTCGTCGTTGTCGATCACCGGGAAGGGCAGCACGACGGACCGGCAGGATGCCGCGGTCGGCTCCAGCAGGTTGCCCTGTGGGCCCAGCGAGGAGCGCAGGGAGGTGACCAGTTCCTCGCGGATCGCGTCCAGCGGCGGGTTGGTGACCTGCGCGAACAGCTGGGTGAAGTAGTCGAAGAGCAGCCGCGGACGCTCGGAGAGGGCCGCGATCGGCGAGTCGGTGCCCATCGAGCCGATCGGCTCGGCGCCGGCCTTGGCCATCGGAGCGAGGATGACGCGCAGCTCCTCCTCGGTGTAGCCGAAGGTCTGCTGGCGGCGGGTGACCGAGGCGTGGGTGTGCACGATGTGCTCGCGCTCGGGCAGGTCGCCCAGCTCGATCTCGCCGGCCTCGAGCCACTCCGCGTAGGGGTGCTCGGCGGCGAGCTGCGCCTTGATCTCGTCGTCCTCGATGATGCGGTGCTCGGCGGTGTCCACGAGGAACATGCGGCCGGGCTGCAGGCGGCCCTTGCGGACGACCTTGGCGGGGTCGATGTCGAGGACGCCGACCTCGGAGCTGAGCACGACGAGCCCCTCGTCGGTGACCCAGTAGCGGCCGGGGCGCAGACCGTTGCGGTCGAGTACGGCGCCGACCTGGGTGCCGTCGGTGAAGGTGACGCAGGCGGGGCCGTCCCAGGGCTCCATCATCGTGGAGTGGTACTGGTAGAACGCGCGCCGGGCCGGGTCCATGGAGTCGTGGTTCTCCCACGCCTCCGGGATCATCATCAGCACGGAGTGCGGCAGCGAGCGGCCGCCGAGGTGCAGCAGTTCGAGCACCTCGTCGAAGGACGCCGAGTCGGAGGCGTCCGGCGTGCACACCGGGAAGACGCGCTCGAGGGCCTGCTCGTCGTTGCCGAACAGTTCGGAGACGAGCTGGGACTCGCGGGCGACCATCCAGTTGCGGTTGCCCTTGACGGTGTTGATCTCACCGTTGTGCGCGACGAAGCGGTACGGGTGCGCCAGCGGCCAGCTCGGGAAGGTGTTGGTGGAGAACCGGGAGTGCACGAGCGCGATCGCGGAGGCGAAGCGGCGGTCGGACAGGTCCGGGAAGAAGGGCTCGAGCTGGCCGGTGGTCAACATGCCCTTGTAGACGATCGTGCGGGCCGACAGGGACGGGAAGTAGACGTCCGCCTCGCGCTCGGCGCGCTTGCGCAGCACGAAGGCCTTGCG
The DNA here is from genome assembly GCF_042891955.1 of Streptomyces sp. NPDC001843. Lineage (NCBI taxonomy): Bacteria > Bacillati > Actinomycetota > Actinomycetes > Kitasatosporales > Streptomycetaceae > Streptomyces > Streptomyces sp. NPDC001843. Next base: position 211,340 of record NZ_JBIATQ010000001.1, read on the forward strand.
GTCCAGCGCGATGCCCTCGCTGGCGCCGTCGGTGACGAAGACCTGCCGGAAGGCCGGCATGGTGGAGCGGGCGGTGGCGCCCAGCAGCTCGGGGGCGACGGGGACCTCACGCCAGCCGAGGACGGTGAGGCCCTCCTCGGCCGCGATCGTCTCGATCTTCGAGACGGCGCCCTCGGTCCCCTCCTCCGGGAGGAAGGCGATACCGACAGCGTACGAGCCGGCCGCGGGCAGATCGAATCCGGCCACCTCGCGGAAGAAGGCGTCGGGTACCTGGGAGAGCAGGCCCGCGCCGTCGCCGGAGTCGGGCTCGGAGCCGGTGGCACCACGGTGTTCGAGGTTGCGCAGAACGGTCAGCGCCTGCTCGACCAGCGCATGGCTCGCCTCGCCGGTGAGGGTGGCCACGAAGCCGACGCCACAGGCGTCGTGCTCGTCGCGGGGGTCGTACATACCCTGCGCAGCAGGGCGAGCATCCATGAACGACCAGTTCTGGCCATTCGCGGAATGCTGGGACGGCTGGCGCGGCGTACGCATCGGCTCTCCCGTCGTCGTCATCTGGCATGTGCTGGTGCCGAGGGACGACGCTGGCCCTCTGCGTGAGTAGCAAAATTTCGTGCAGGTTACATGATGGAGCGGTTCTCGGGAAGCGGATACTCCGTTCCAGCATGCGGACACCACGGTGGCGGTGGGGCACCGCGCACGGCGGCGGGAAGTATGGGGGACCCAACGGGACAAGATCGGTCAGATCGATGTCCGTCGGCCCGGGGGAACGAGGAAAGCGTCGTCGCCCGTTCCATGGGTGCGCGGCAGGCCTCATTGCCCGCAGCGCTTACGGCTCATGCCCGGTGATTAAGCATTCGAAACCAGCGAGTAACGGCTACTTATGCGGCCCATCGCATAAGTAGCATCCGCGTTATCCTACGGCCGTTCCGAACAGACTGCCCAGGGCGTACGTCACACCGGCCGCGGCACCGCCGAGCGCGAGCTGCCTCAGGCCGCTGTACCACCAGGTGCGTGCGGTCACCCTGGCCACCACGGCACCGCAGCCGAACAGCCCGGCGAGCGCGAGCAGCACGGCCGGCCACAGCGCGGTCGCGCCCAGCAGGAACGGGAGTACGGGCAGCAGGGCGCCCAGCGCGAAGGATCCGAACGAGGACACGGCCGCGACCAGCGGCGACGGCAGGTCGCCGGGGTCGATGCCCAGTTCCTCGCGGGCGTGTATCTCGAGGGCCTGCTCGGGATCCCTGGACAGCTGCCGGGCCACCTCGCGCGCCAGCCCCGGCTCGACGCCGCGCGCCTCGTAGAGCGCGGCGAGCTCGGCCTCCTCGTCCTGGGGGTGCTTGCGCAGTTCCCGGCGCTCGACGTCCAGCTCGGCCTCGACGAGCTCGCGCTGGGAGGCCACGGAGGTGTACTCGCCGGCCGCCATGGAGAAGGCCCCGGCGGCCAGGCCGGCGAGGCCGGTGATCACAATGGTGTGCTGTCCGACCGAACCGCCCGCGACGCCTGTCAGCAGGGCGAGGTTGGAGACCAGGCCGTCCATCGCACCGAAGACGGCGGGGCGCAGCCAGCCGCCGTTCACGTCGCGGTGCGTGTGGTTGTCGCGGTGCGCCTCGTGCAGCACCGCCTCGGTCTCGATGATCGCCATGCGGGGGTCCCCCAGGAAGCTTAGCCAAAGCTAACTTTGGACGAGTTCTACTTTTCGACAACACTGAACGTACGCCTTGAATTCCTCCCCCGCCAGCAAGGAAAGGCTGGGCTAACCTGCGGTTTTGAGTGCCGACCGGGTGACTTGGCGGCTTCGGCGGCGCTTACCGGGCCGCCCGGTGGGACACCTCCGCAAAGGGCTCCGCGCCCCCGGCGGAGCCCTCCGGAGGTGAGGCCCCCATGGCATCGGCCCCTGTGGCACCGACCCCTGTGGCACCGACCCCTGTGGCTTCGATCCGCGAGCGGGCGCGCGGTGCGCTGCTCGGTCTGGCCGTCGGGGACGCCCTCGGGGCACCGGCCGAGAACATGAAGCCCTCCGAGATCCGCGCCCGCTGGGGCCGCATCACCGGTTACGTGGCCGACAAGCCGGCCGGTACCGACGACACCGAGTACGCGATCTTCTCCGGCCTCCTGCTGGCCCGGCACGGATCGGCGCTCACCCCGGCCCATGTCGAGGCGGCCTGGCACGAGTGGATCGCCGACGGTCACGAGGGCCCCTTCCGGGGTGCCGGCTTCAGCGAGCGCGGCACGCTGGAGAACCTCCGCCGGGGCCTGGCCGCCCCCATCTCCGCCCAGCACCGCCACGCCTGGAGCGACGGGCTGGCGATGCGGGCGGCTCCCTTCGGGGTGTTCGCGGCGGGCCGCCCCGCCGAAGCCGCCCGGCTGGTGGCGGTCGACGGCTCGGTCAGTCACGAGGGCGAGGGCATCTACGGCGGCCAGGCGGTGGCGGCCGGGGTCGCGGCGGCGATGGCGGGCGCGCCGACCGTCGCCGTGGTGGCCGCCGCCCTCGCCGTGGTCCCGGACGACTCCTGGACCGCCCGCTCCCTGCGCCGCGCGGCGGCGGTCGCCCACCGCGGGGAACGCGCGGTCCGCTCCGCCGTCGTCATCGGCGGCTACCCCTGGACCGACCTGGCCCCCGAGGCGGTCGCCCTCGCCTTCGGCGCGTACGCGGCGGCCGACGGCGACTTCCGGGAGGCGGTGCTCATGGCCGTGAACATGGGCCGCGACGCCGACACCACGGCCGCGGTCGCGGGCGCCCTGGCCGGGGCGACCCAGGGCGTCTGCGCCATCCCGGCCGACTGGGCCGCCGCGATCGGCCCGGCCCGCGGCACCTGCCTGCCGTCCATGGCGGGCCACCACGTGCTGGACGTGGCGGAACTGCTGGTGGCGGAGGAGGGCGGGAAGTGGGGAGCGGAGGTGGTGGTACCGGACTATCTGCCGGCGGTGGAACAGCTCCTCGCCGGCACCTCCCTGCTGGCCACCACGGGTGCCGGCGAACTGGACAGCGAGGTGCGGCCATGACCCGCCGCATCGAGGGCCTGCTGCTCGGGCTCGCCGCCGCGAAGCGCGGAGCGGCCCCCGACTGTCTGCCGATCGTGGAGCCGTTCCCCGGCAGCGCCCCCCTGCCGACCGACAGCATTACCGGCGCCGGTGCCCCGGACAGCGAGGTGAGCCCATGACCCGCCGCATCGAGGGCCTGTTGCTCGGGCTCGCCGCCGGGGACGCCGCCGGGTGGCCCGCCGCTCGGCATCGGGCCGCGCGGATGCCGGAGTGGACCCGGCGGCTGACGCGGGAACTGGACACGTTCGCCGAGGAGAACGCGACGACCACGCTCCCGGTGCCGATCGCGCTGAACCAGCCCCCGGAGCCGCTGCGGCTCGGCCCCTCCGACGACGCCGAGTGGGCGGCCTTCGCGGCGGAGGCGGTGCTGCGCGCCGGGGACGACAGCGCGCTCGGGGACCTGAGCCGGGACCGCCGGATGCGTGCCGCCATCGACCTGACCTGGACCGCCGTCGCCTCCGAGGTCGCGGCCGCCGCCGAACGCGCCCCCGAGATCGAGTCGGCGGTACTGCCCCTGCGCGCCCGGATCTCGGTCCGCGCCGGGCTCGGCAACCTCGCCACCGGGCTGCGCCCGCCCGCCACCGGCCACGACAACCCGCACTACTTCGACGACGCGGCCTGCGTACGGGCGTGCGTGCTCGCCGTGGCCCACCCGGGCGATCCCCGCCGCGCCGCCGACCTGGCCGAGTTCGACGCCCGCTACACCCAGGACGGCGACGGCGTGCACGGTGCGCGGGCGATGGCCGCGGCCGTGGCACTGGCGCTGTCGGGGGCCCGGGCCGGTGCCTGCGTGACAGCGGCGCTCGACCAGTTGCCCGCGGAGACGGAGATCGGCCGCAACGCCCGCCACGCGCTGGCCCTCGTCGAGGACACCGACACCGCCTTCGGACTGGTCCCGCTCCTCGAACACCAGATCGTCGACCACGTCTACAGCTACGGCATCGCCGCCGCCGAGACCGTCCCGGTCGCCCTGGCCCTGGCCACCGCCGCGGACGGCCGGATCGGCGAGGCGGTCCCCGCCGCGGCCTGTCTGTCCCGGGTCGCCGACTCCGCCCCCGCCCTGGCCGGCGCCCTGACCGGGGCGCTGGGCGGCGGCGACGCGATCCCGCAGGCCTGGCGGGACGCCTGCCGCACGCTGTCCGGTTGTGCGCTCCCCCGCCTCACCGGCACCGACCTGGTGGAACTCGCCGGACTCCTGGAAGCCGCGCAACCGGGCCGACCAGGAGGATGATTCGGGGCATGACGCCCAAAGGAGAAGAATGCAGTGGGCCCGGCCTGGACGAGCGGATCACCGGGGCGCTGGTCGGAGCCGCCGTCGGTGACGCCCTGGGCGGCCCCGTCGAGGGCTACTCCCCCGACCAGATCGCCGAGCGGCACGGCGGCCGCGTCCAGGGCATCGTCGGTCCCTGGCACGGGGACGCCTGGCGCACCGCCCGCCCGATCGCGCCGTACCACAAGGGCGACGGGCACGTCACCGACGACACCCTGATGACCCACGCCCTGGTGCGGGTGTACACCCGGGTCCGCGACCACCTCGACGCGTACGCGATCGCCGACCACCTGGTCCCCGACCTGATGACGAACCCGCGCTGGATCCCGGAACTGGAGGCGGAGGCCCTCCCGCTGCAGCGGATCTTCCTGGCGGAGAAGTGGCTGGTGGCGAGGCTGGCCTACGGTCATCTCGACCCGCGGGAGGCGGGCACGGGCAACATCGTCAACTGCGGCGCGGCGATGTACATGGCGCCCGTCGGCCTGGTCAACGCGGCCAACCCGGCGGTCGCGTACGCCGAGGCGCTGGACGTCGCGGGCGCGCACCAGTCGTCGTACGGCCGCGAGGCCGCCGGGGTCTTCGCGGCGGCGGTGGCGGCGGCGGCCACGCCGGGTGTGACCCCGGAGTCGGTGGTCACCGCGTGCCTGGGCCTGGCGAAGGACGGCACGCGGGAGGCGATCGACCGGGTGTCCGAAGTGGCGTCGCGCCACCGGGACTTCGAGTCGGCCCTGACACCGCTCCGGGAGGCGGTCGCCCCCTACGACACGGTGGGCGCCGACTACCGCTCCCCCTCGCTCGCCGCCCGCCGCCCCTCCCGCCTGCACTCCATCGAGGAACTCCCCGTCGCGCTCGGCATGCTGGTCGTCTCCGGCGGCGACTACCGGCAGGCGGTGCTGGGCTCGGTGAACTACGGCCGGGACTGCGACTCCATCGCCACGATGGCGGGCGCGCTCGCCGGTGCCCTCGGCTCACCGGTCCCGGAGGACTGGTCGAAGGCGGTGGCCGAGGCGAGCCGCCTGGACCTGTGGGAGCCGGCGCGCGCACTGACCGAGGTGGCGCGTGAGGTCTTCGCCGAGGACGTGCGCCGCCGCCGCTCCCACGAGGCTGCCTTCCACCGGCTCGGGGGCAGCCGATGCTCCGCCTGACCTGGGTCCAGCCGGAGGACCTCCTCGGCCACGAGCTCAACCAGGCCCGACAGGACGGCCGGGAGCCGTCGGCGATCGCGGCACGCTGGCGGGCCGCGGGCGGCGGTCAGGCCCCGGCGCGGGCGGGCGCGTCACCGCGGCCCGCGTCGCGGTATCTGCGGCTGCTCGCACAGGACCTGCTGGACGAACTCGCCGACCTGCCCAGCGGGCTCGCCGACCGGGAACCGACCGACCTGGCCGGGATCAGGGCCGCCTGCCCGGCCTGGCCGGCCCCCACGTCCGCGCCGGCCCCCGCCCCGGCCGCCCTGGAAGCCGCCTGGCTTGGCCGGGCCGCCGGCTGCCTGCTGGGCAAGCCGGTGGAGAAACTCCCCCTGGAGGGCATCCGCCAACTGGCCCGGTCCACCGGCAACTGGCCCCTGAACACATGGTTCACGGCCCGCGGGGTCCCCGCCGAGCTGACGGAGAAGTACCCCTGGAACCGCCGCTCGGCCACCACCTCCCTCGCCGAGAACATCGACGGGATGCCCGAGGACGACGACCTCAACTACCCCCTCCTCAACCTCCTGCTGCTCCAGCGCCACGGCAGGGCCTTCACCACCACGGACGTGGCGGGACTCTGGCTGGACGAACTCCCGCCCGGCCGCACCTTCACCGCCGAACGCCTCGCCCTGCGCAACCTGCTCAGTGGTGTCGAGCCCCCGCACACGGCCCGCCACCGCAACCCCTTCCGCGAATGGATCGGCGCCCTGATCCGCGCGGACGTCCACGGCTGGACCAACCCGGGCGACCCGGCCGCCGCGGCCGAACAGGCCCACCGCGACGCCACCCTCACCCACACCGCCAACGGCGTCTACGCGGCGATGTTCACCGCCGCCGCCATCGCCACCGCCGCCACCGGCACCCACGACGTCCACGCCTGCCTGCGCACCGCCCGCACCGTGGTCCCGGCCCGCTCCCGACTGGCCGAGGCGATCGACCACGCCGTGCGGCTCGCGCGGACCCACGAGGACTTCGACGACGTCGTGGACGAACTCCACGCCACCCACTCCGCCACCTACCACTGGGTCCACGCCATCCCCAACACCGCCCTGATCGCCGCCGCCCTCACCCACGCCGACGGCGACTTCACCGGCTCGGTCTGCCGTGCGGTGTCGGGCGGCTGGGACACGGACTCCAACGGCGCGACCACGGGCAGCATCGCCGGTCTCCTCGCCGGCTCCCCCGGCGCCCTCCCGGGCCGCTGGACCGACCCGCTGAAGAACCGCCTCGCCACATCCGTCGCCGGCTTCGACGGCACCGGGTTCGACTCCCTGGCCCGCCTCACCCACTCGCTCACCCATCCGGAGGTGACCCGCCCATGACCCACATCGCCGTACTCGGCAGCACCAACATGGACCTGGTCGCGTACGTCGAGAAGGCCCCGCAGCGCGGGGAGACCGTCACGGGACGGGAGTTCCGTACGATCCCCGGCGGCAAGGGCGCCAACCAGGCGATCGCCGCGGCCCGCGCCGGCGCCACGGTCTCCATGCTCGGCGCGGTCGGCAACGACGCGTTCGGCACCCGGCTGCGCTCCACCCTTGAACACTCCGGCGTGGACACCGACAGTCTGCGCACGGTCGAGGGCCCGTCCGGCACCGCGCACATCGTGGTGGACGACGAGGGCGGCAACGCGATCGTCGTGATCCCCGGCGCGAACGGCACCGTCGACCACCTGACCCCCGGTGACGAAGGCGTCATCGCCTCCGCAGACGCGCTGCTGCTCCAGTTGGAGATCCCGCTCGAGGGCGTGCTCGCCGCCGCGGAGGCGGCCCGCAGACACGGCGTCCGGACGATCCTCACCCCCGCGCCGGCCCGTCCACTGCCCCCCGAACTGCTCGCCTCCACCGACCTATTGGTGCCGAACGAGCACGAGGCGACCACCCTCACCGGCCGCACCGACCCGCTCGACGCGATCGCCGCCCTGCTCGACCAGGTGCCGGAGGTGGTCGTCACGCTGGGCTCGGAGGGCGGCCTCTACGCGACCCGGGGCGCGCAACCGCTCGTGTTCTCCGCGCCCCGGGTGAGGGCCGTGGACTCCACGGGCGCGGGCGACACCTTCGTCGGTGCCCTCGCGGTGGCACTCGCCGAGCAGCGGCCCGTGTGGGATGCCCTGGCCTGGGCAGCCGCGGCGGCCTCGATCTCCGTACAGCGGGCCGGTGCGTCGGTGTCGATGCCGTACCGGCCGGAGATCGAGGCGCAGTACACCGCATGAGTACTCCCCCACCGCTCAGCGGTCTTCGCGTCCTCGATCTCGCCACCCTGTTCGCCGGTCCCCTGGCCGCCACCCTGCTCGGCGACTTCGGCGCCGAGGTCGTCAAGGTGGAGCATCCGGCGAAACCCGACCCCTCCCGGGGGCACGGCCCGGCCAAGCACGGCGTCGGGCTGTGGTGGAAGCTGCTCGGCCGCAACAAGCGCACGATCACGCTGGACCTGTCCAAGCCCGGCGGCCGGACCACCATGCTCCGCCTGGCCGCCACCGCCGACGTCGTGATCGAGAACTTCCGCCCCGGCACCCTGGAGAAGTGGGACCTGGGCTGGGAGGAGCTGTCCGCCGTCAACCCGCGGCTGGTCCTCACCCGGGTCACCGCCTTCGGGCAGTTCGGTCCGTACGCCCACCGGCCGGGCTTCGGCACCCTCGCCGAGGCGATGAGCGGTTTCGCCGCGATCACCGGGGAGCCGGACGCGCCACCGACGCTCCCGCCGTTCGGCCTCGCCGACTCCATCGCCGCCCTGGCGACCGCGTACGCCGTCATGACCGCGCTTGCGGCGCGCGAGCGCACCGGCGCGGGCCAGGTCGTCGACATGGCGATCATCGAGCCGATCCTGACCGTCCTCGGCCCGCAGCCCACCTGGTACGACCAGCTCGGATACGTGCAGGAGCGCACCGGCAACCGGTCCGCCAACAACGCCCCGCGCAACACCTACCGCACGGCCGACGGTTCCTGGGTCGCCGTGTCCACCTCCGCCCAGTCGGTCGCCGAGCGGGTGATGCGCCTGGTGGGCAGGCCGGAACTGGTCGACGAGCCGTGGTTCGCGACGGGCGCCGACCGGGCCGCGCACGCCGACGTCCTGGACGAGGCGGTCGGCGGCTGGATCGCCGGGCGGACCCGCACCGAGGTGCTGGCGGCCTTCGAGAAGGCGGAGGCCGCGATCGCGGAGATCCAGGACGTCCGGGGTGTGCTGACCGACCCGCAGTACCAGGCCCTGGACACCGTCACCACCGTCGACGACCCGGAGCTCGGCCCGCTGCGCATGCAGAACGTCCTCTTCCGGCTGTCCGCCACGCCCGGCGCGATCCGCTGGGCGGGCCGCCCGCACGGCGCGGACACCGACGCCGTGCTGACCGAGCTGGGACTGTCGGCACGGGAGCTGCGTGCGCTGCGTGAGGAGGGCGCGCTGTGACCGCACCACCGCTGACCTGGCTGTACGCCCCCGGTGACCGACCGCACGTCGTCGCCAAGGCGCTGGCCTGCGGCGCCGACGTCGTGGTGGTCGACCTGGAGGACGCGGTCGCCCCCGGCCGCAAGGCGTACGCCCGCGCCGCCACGGCCGAGCTGCTCGGCGAACCCCAACCGGTGACGGTGCATGTACGGGTCAACGCCCTCGACGGACCGTGGGCGGCGGCCGACGTCCGGGCGGTGGCCGCGCTGCCGGGCGTGGCGGGGCTGCGCCTGCCGAAGGTCACCTCGGCGCAGGACGTGGCCGGCGTGGCCGAACGGACCGGGCTGCCCCTGTTCGCCCTGCTGGAAAGTGCGCTGGCCATCGAGCGGGCCCATGCCGTCGCCGCCGCCCACCCCTTGCTGCGGGGCATCGCGCTGGGCGAGGCGGACCTCCGGGCCGACTTGTGTGTACGTGACGACGCGGGTCTGGACTGGTGCCGCTCGCGGGTGGTCGTCGCCGCGCGTGCGGCCGGCCTGCCCCCGCCGACCCAGTCGGTGCACCCCGACATCCGTGACCTGGAGGGGCTGGCCGCCTCCTGCGCCCATGGGCGGGCCCTGGGCTTCCTCGGCCGGGCCGCGATCCACCCTCGCCAGCTTCCGGTGATCGAGCGGGCGTATCTGCCGACGCGGGCGGAGATCGAGCAGGCGGAGACGATCGTCAAGGCCGCGGCGACGGGCCAGGGCGCGCTGGCCCTTCCGGACGGCCGCTTCGTCGACGCCGCGGTGGTGGCGGCGGCGCAGCGGACGCTGGCACTGGCGGACAGGTCCTGAGACGCGCGAGGGCGCCCCGATCGGGGCGCCCTCGCGCGTCGTACCGCCGGGTGTCAGCTCTTCTTGCCGGCCGACTCGGCCTCGTCCTTCGCCTCTGAGGCAGCCGGCTCGGCCTTGTCCACGGGCCCGGCCTCCACGGCATCCGGCCCGGTCTTGTCGCCGGTCTTGGGGGCGGCCTTGTCGTCGGTCTTCTCGTCGGCCTTGTCCTCGGCCTCGGTCTCCCCCTCGGCCGGACCGTCGGGGGCGCCCGGCTCCACCACCGCTTCCCGTCCCGGCCGCTTCTTCGCCGACAGCACCATGTAGACCACCGCGAGCAGGAACACGATCATCGCGGTCCAGTCGTTGAGCCTGAGGCCCAGGATGTGGTGGGCGTCGTCGACGCGCATGTACTCGATCCAGCCACGGCCCACGCAGTACGCGGCGACGTACAGCGCGAACGCCCGGCCGTGGCCCAGCTTGAAACGGCGGTCGGCCCAGATGACCAGGAAGCCGACGCCGATGCACCACAGGGACTCGTACAGGAAGGTCGGGTGGTAGTACCCCGGCACCCGGCCGCCCTCGGAGGAGGTGATGTGCAGCGCCCACGGAACATGCGTCTCGCGCCCGTAGAGCTCCTGGTTGAACCAGTTGCCCCAGCGGCCGCAGGCCTGTGCGAAGGCGATGCCGGGGGCGATCGCGTCGGCGTACGCGGGCAGCGGGATGCCCCGGCGCCGGCAGCCGATCCACGCGCCCAGCGCACCGAGCGCGATGGCGCCCCAGATGCCCAGGCCGCCCTGCCACACCTTGAAGGCGTCCACCCAGTCACGGCCCGCGCTGAAGTACAGCTCGTAGTCCGTGATCACGTGGTAGAGCCGACCGCCGACCAGGCCGAAGGGCACCGCCCACACCGCGATGTCGGCCACCGTGCCGGCCCGCCCGCCGCGGGCGATCCAGCGCTTGTTGCCGAGCCAGACGGCAACGAAGACGCCGATGATGATGCAGAACGCATAGCCGCGCAGCGGAATGGGACCGAGGTGGATCACCCCGCGCGACGGGCTGGGAATGTAGGCAAGTTCCATGGCAGGGTCGACGCTACCGTGCCGGGCCGGGCACACGGCGGGCGGCCCGGCTACGGGTCGGTAACGGGGGCGTGAGAAACGCTTACCGTCGTCGGCTATCCCTTGGCGGCGTCCTCCACCATCTGCTTCAGCTTGGCCGGGGTCATCGTCCGGTCCTCGTAGATGTTCTTCCCGCCCAGCAGCACGGTCGGCGTGCCGGTGAAGCCGCCGGTCTGGAAGGCCTTGTCGGACTTCACCACCCAGCTGGTGTGCGTGCCGTCGTCGACGCACTTGCGGAAGGCCGCCGTGTCCAGGCCGGGGACCTTGCCGGCCAGTGCCACCAGCCTGGCGTCGTTGCCGTACGCGTCGTCGGTCTCCTTGGGCTGGTTCTTGTAGAGCACGTCGTGGTAGTCGCGGAACCTTCCGACGTCCTGGGCGCAGGCCGCGGCATTGGCCGCACGGAGGGAGCCGCTGCCTCGGAGGTTGCCGTCGATCAGTGTCACGAGGTGGTACTCGATCCTGAGCTTGCCGGAGTCGGTCAGCTCGTGGAGCGTCGGGCGGTACGCCGTCTCGAAGGCCTGGCAGGCCGGGCAGCGGAAGTCCTCCCAGACCGTGAGCGTCGACTTGGCGCCGTCCTTGCCGACCGGGATGGCGAGGCTGTCCTTGCCCAGGGCTCCCGACGGCGCCACGACCGGGCCCGCCGCCTTCTCGCCGCCCTTGTGCCGGCCCGTGTTCGCGGCGATCACGCCGATCACGGCCGCGAGGCCCAGGACGCAGGCGACGCTCGCGCCGATGATCAGTGCCCGCCGTCGCCTGTCCGCGGACTTCTGCTTCTCGCGCTCGACCGCCAGCCGCTCGCGGGCGGTGCGCTTTCCCTCACTGTTCTTCTCGCTCACACCCCCAGAACGAACCGGGGAGGCGCAGCGCGCCTCCCCGGTCCCAGGTCCACCCGTTCGAGTGACCGAATGATCCTGAGTGTTCCCCGCTGTTCCGTACCGCCCCGTTACGCCTGTCGGCGTACGCCCTTCGCCAGCTCTCCGGCGAGCTCGCGGACGGCCTCGACGCCGGCCGCGTGGTCCGGCCCGTCCAGCATCCGCTTGACGAACGCGGAGCCGACGATCACACCGTCGGCGAAGCCGGCGACCTCGGCGGCCTGGGCCGCGCTGGAGACGCCGAGCCCGACGCAGACGGGCAGGTCGGTGCCGGTGGCCCGGGTCCGTTCCACCAGGTCCTGCGCCTGCGCGCCGACCGACTCGCGGGTGCCGGTGACCCCCATCAGGGAAGCCGCGTAGACGAAGCCGCTGCCCGCCTCGGTGATCTTGGCGAGCCGCTCGTCCTGGCTGCTCGGGGCCACCACGAACACGGTCGCGAGGCCGTGCTTCTCGGCGTGCTCCCGCCACAGCACGGACTCCTGCACGGGCAGGTCGGGCAGGATGCAGCCAGCACCGCCCGCCTCGGCGAGCTCCGCGGTGAAGCGCTCGACGCCGTAGCGGTCGATCGGGTTCCAGTACGTCATGACGAGCACCGGCTTCCCGGTGGCCGCGTGGGCCTCCCGGACCGTGCGCATCACGTCCGCGATCCTGACCCCGCCGCGCAGGGCGATGTCGTCGGCGGTCTGGATGACCGGGCCGTCGAGGACGGGGTCGCTGTGCGGCAGACCCACCTCGACGACGTCCGCTCCGCCGTCGAGGACGGCCTTGATCGCCTCGATGCCGCCGTCCACGGTCGGGAATCCGGCCGGGAGGTAGGCGATGAGGGCGGAGCGGCCCTCGGCCCTGGCCGCGGCGAGGGTGTCCGTCAGCAGCTGGATGTTCCCGCTCACTTGGCGTCCCCCTCGATCTCGGCGGTGTCGGCCGCGTTGGCGGCGACCTCGGCGTCGGTGTCGTACAGGCCGAAGTAGCGGGCGGCCGTGTCCATGTCCTTGTCGCCGCGGCCGGACAGGTTGACCACGATCAGCCCGTCCTTGCCCAGCTCCTTGCCGACCTCCAGGGCCCCGGCGAGCGCGTGGGCGCTCTCGATCGCCGGAATGATGCCCTCGGTCCGCGACAGCAGGCGCAGGGCCTGCATCGCCGCGTCGTCGGTGACCGCGCGGTACTCGCCGCGGCCGCTGTCCTTGAGGTAGGAGTGCTCGGGTCCGATGCCCGGGTAGTCCAGACCGGCCGAGATGGAGTACGGCTCGGTGATCTGACCCTCGTCGTCCTGCAGGACGTAGGACCGGGAGCCGTGCAGGATGCCCGGCTCGCCCGCGGTCAGGGTGGCCGCGTGCTCGCCGGTCTCGATGCCGTGGCCCGCCGGCTCGCAGCCGATCAGGCGGACGGTCTCGTCCGGGATGAAGGCGTGGAAGAGGCCGATGGCGTTGGAGCCGCCGCCGACACAGGCGATCGCTGCGTCAGGGAGGCGGCCGGCGCGCTCCAGGAGCTGGCGGCGGGCCTCGACGCCGATGACCCGGTGGAAGTCGCGGACCATCGCCGGGAAGGGGTGCGGGCCGGCGACCGTGCCGAAGAGGTAGTGGGTGTGGTCGACGTTCGCCACCCAGTCGCGGAACGCCTCGTTGATGGCGTCCTTGAGCGTACGGCTGCCGGACTTCACGGCGACGACCTCGGCGCCGAGCATGCGCATGCGGGCCACGTTGAGGGCCTGGCGCTTGGTGTCGACCTCGCCCATGTAGATGGTGCACTCGAGGCCGAACAGGGCGCAGGCGGTGGCGGTGGCGACGCCGTGCTGGCCGGCGCCGGTCTCGGCGATGACCCGGGTCTTGCCCATGCGCTTGGTGAGCAGGGCCTGGCCCAGCACGTTGTTGATCTTGTGGGAGCCGGTGTGGTTGAGGTCTTCCCGCTTCAGGAAGATCCGGGCGCCACCGGCGTGCTCCGCGAAGCGGGGCACCTCGGTGAGGGAGCTGGGGCGGCCGGTGTAGTTGACCAGCAGGTCGTCGAGCTCACGGGCGAACTCGGGGTCGTGCTTGGCCTTGTCGTACTCGACGGCCACCTGGTCGACGGCCGCGACGAGGGCCTCGGGGATGAACTTGCCGCCGAAGGCGCCGAAGTAGCCTTCGGGGCTGGGGACTTGACCCTGCGGGTCGGGGATGAAGAAGTCGCTGGGCATGCGTGTACCTCACGGTGAGTTTGCGGAATGCACTAGTCGCCGTGGGGGGCGGGGATTGTCAGTTGACTGCGGGACCGTTGTGGCTGATCGCGCAGTTCCCCGCGCCCCTGGAGGCCTGCTGCCATCGCCGCCCGTTGACCTGTCCCGGCTCGTCACCGATGACGTACCGCACCCTGCGGCCGTGAACCCGACGTGCGGGCGCGCGGCAGCCTCGGGGCCGGCAGCCGCGCGCGAGGCGGGCGTACGGGTCCCGGGTTGCCAGGGTGATCGGGAGGGTCATCGTCGGTCAGCCTACCGGGAGATCAGCCCCGGCCGTGCCGCAGTGCCGGATGTTCGCCGGCGGCCACCAGGTCGGCGACGGCGCTCTTCGGGTCGCGGCCGGTCACCAGGGACTCGCCGACCAGGACCGCGTCGGCGCCGGCGTTGGCGTAGGCGATCAGGTCGTGGGGGCCACGGACACCGGACTCGGCGATCTTGACGATGTGGTCCGGGATCTCGGGCGCGACGCGTTCGAACGTCCCGCGGTCGACCTCGAGGGTCTTGAGGTTGCGCGCGTTGACGCCGATGACCTTGGCGCCCGCGTCCACCGCGCGCTCCACCTCGTCCTCGTCGTGCACCTCGACGATGGGGGTGAGACCGATGGAGACGGCGCGCTCGATCAGCGACTCCAGAGCCGGCTGTTCGAGGGCGGCCACGATCAGCAGCGCGAGGTCGGCGCCGTACGCGCGAGCCTCCCACAGCTGGTACGACGTGACGATGAAGTCCTTGCGCAGGACCGGGATGTCCACGCGGGCCCGGACGGCCTCCAGGTCGGCCAGCGAGCCGCCGAAGCGGCGCTGCTCGGTGAGGACGGAGATGACGGCCGCGCCGCCCGCCTCGTAGTCCGCGGCGAGCCCGGCCGGGTCGGCGATCGCGGCCAGCGCGCCCTTGGACGGGCTGGAACGCTTGACCTCGCAGATGACCTTGACGCCCTCGCCGCGCAGCGCGGCGACGCCGTCCTTGGCCGCGGGAGCCTTCGCCGCGCGCTCCTTGAGCTCGTCGAGGCTGACGCGCGCCTGCCGCTCCGCGAGGTCGGCACGGACTCCGTCGATGATCTCGTCGAGCACACTCACGCGAGCGGCCCCCTTCCAGACGGTTTTTCCAGACGGTTGAAAAGCCATTGAAAAGGCATGGTCACTGCGATGGTAGCCGGAGGGGGGCCAAGGCCTCGCATCCGGTCGGCGCACCGTCCCAGTACCTGGACGTTCACTCCCGCGTCAAGGGTGCAGCCAGCCCCCGAACGGCAGGTTCCGGACCACGGTGAAGAGCAGCAGCAACGCGCCGGCGGTCCACAGTTGCGCCGGCGAGGGGTCGATCCGGAACGGGCGGCCGCGTGCCACGCGGACCGTCCAGACGGTCCACAGCACGGCGAAGCCCAGGTAGCCGGCCACGGCCGGCGCGTTGTCCTGGAGCGCGGTGAGGAAGTCCCCGTGGACGAAGGCGTGCGCGCTGCGCAGCCCGCCGCAGCCGGGGCAGTACAGGCCGGTGTAGCGCAGCAGGGGGCAGACCGGGTAGTGGCCGGGCGGGTTGGGGTCGACGGTCCCGACGTACGCGAAGGCCCCGACGACGGCCGCGAGGATTCCGGCGGGCACGGCCAGCCGTCTGCAGGCGTTCACGCCTCGCATTCTGCCTCGTGCGGGCCGCACGCGCGCGTGAGGGGCGGACGGCGCCTCACCGGTGCCGTCCGCCCCTCACGCGCGGGCGTGGAAGCTCAGCTCTCGGCGCTCGCCGGCTCGCGGGTCTTGGCCGCGGCGTGGGCCACCCCGTGGTTCTCCTTCGGCTGGCCGAGGCCCATGGCGCGCATGATGGCGCCGACGACACCACCGAGGGCCACGATCACCATGCCGGCCCAGAAGCCCAGCGGCTGTGCCATCACCATGAAGGCGCCCGCGACGCAGAAACCGATGAAGGCGATGATGACACCGGTCCAGGCGGCCGGGGTGTGACCGTGGCTGCTGCCCGCCATTGCTTGCTCCTCGTGGTGGTGTGCGTGTCGTACGTGGCCGTACGTGTCCGGGCCCGGCCATCTCCGGGGTGGACGCTCGCCGTCCATTGTCCCGTACGCGTGGACGTGCCGTGAGCGGGGGTCGCCGGCGACGGGCGTCTCTTTCGCCACATCGGGCGAGGGTGCTACGCGCCGGTGGGGTCCTCGCCGCGGTCCAGGGCCTTCCAGAGCTCCTCGGGGCGGTCGGGGTCGACGGTCTGGGCGGTGCGGCGCGGGCGCGGTGTGCCGTCGCGCTCGTACCGTCCGGACATGGCGGGCCACAGCCGGCCGTAGCGTAGGGCGAGGAGACCGGCGAGCAGCAGGAGGGCGCCGCCGACCGCCGCCACGTACGGCCAGCCGGTGTGGGTGAGCGCGGCCACCGTGGCGGAGGTGTCGCCGGTGGTCTCGGCCGCCTTCTCGTCGAGCGCCGAGCTGTCGGAGGCACCGATCAGGGCCGCGGCGACGGTACCGGCGCCGGAGAGCGCGAGGAGCCCCGCGACCAGGAAGCGGCCGGCCCGGCGGACGGCGAAGACGGCGACGAGCGCGGCGAGGCCCACTATGGCGAGGGCCGCGGGGACGCCCGTGACGTCGCTGCCCTTGGCGGTCAGCGGGAAGGCGCCGCCGGCCACCGTCGCGGTGCCCGCCGACCAGCGCTGCCGGGTGGAGAGCAGCGCCACGGCCGCGCCGAGCGCGCCGCACAGCAGGGCGACGGCGAGGCTCCGGCGGCCGGACCGCGCGGACGCGGGCGCCTGGGAACGGGGGTTGGGTACAGCAGTCACGTACTCCACTATCCCCCGGACCCCGGGCGAACCGTCACCCGGGGTTCCGTTGAGGAACGTGATAAACGCCCTACTTGCCCAGCCGGTTGGCGGTGTGCACCGCCCGCAGCACGGCCGCCGCCTTGTTGCGGCACTCCTGGTCCTCGGCGGCCGGGTCCGAGTCGGCGACGATGCCGGCGCCGGCCTGGACGTAGGCGGTGCCGTCGCGCAGCAGGGCCGTGCGGATGGCGATGGCGGTGTCGGAGTCGCCCGCGAAGTCGAGGTAGCCGACGCAGCCGCCGTACAGGCCGCGGCGGGACGGTTCGAGTTCGTCGATGATCTGCATCGCGCGGGGCTTCGGCGCTCCGGAGAGGGTGCCGGCCGGGAAGCAGGCGGTCAGCACGTCGAAGGCGGTGCGGTCCTCGGCCACGCGTCCGGTCACCGTGGAGACGATGTGCATCACGTGCGAGTACCGCTCGACGGACATGAAGTCGACGACCTCGACGGATCCGGGCTCGCAGACCCGGCCGAGGTCGTTGCGGCCGAGGTCGACGAGCATGAGGTGCTCGGCGCGCTCCTTGGGGTCGGCGAGCAGTTCGTCGGCGAGGGCCTGGTCCTCCTGCGGGGTGGCGCCGCGGTGCCGGGTGCCGGCGATGGGGTGGACCATGGCCCGTCCGTCCTCGACCTTCACGAGGGCCTCGGGGGACGAGCCGACGACGTCGAACGCACCTTCGTCCCCGTGAGGGAACCGGAAGAGGTACATGTACGGCGAGGGGTTGGTGGCCCTCAGGACCCGGTACACGTCCAGCGCGCTCGCCGTGCACGGCGTCTCGAACCGCTGCGACGGCACGACCTGGAAGGCCTCGCCCGCCCGGATGCGCTCCTTGATGTCCTCGACGGCCCGCTGGAAGTCGGGGCCGCCCCACAGGGCGGTGTACTCGGGCAGTTCCGAGGGCGGGAGCACGGCGGGCGGCTGGGCGACCGCGCGGGTCAGGTCCGCCTCCATCGCGTCGAGGCGGGCCACGGCGTCCGCGTACGCCTCGTCGACGCCCGTCTCCAGGTCGTTGTGGTTGATCGCGTTGGCGATCAGCAGAACGGAGCCCTCCCAGTGGTCCATGACGGCGAGGTCGCTGGTCAGGAGCATGGTCAGCTCGGGAAGCTTCAGGTCGTCCCGCTCGCCGGGGCCGATCTTCTCCAGGCGGCGGACGATGTCGTAGCCGAGGTAGCCGACCATGCCGCCGGTGAAGGGCGGCAGGCCCAGGTCGTGGGCGAGGTCGCGGGGGGTGTGCAGGGCCTCGATGGTGGCGCGCAGGGTGGCGAGCGGGTCGCCGCCGGTGGGGACGCCGACGGGCGGGGTGCCCAGCCAGTGGGCCTGGCCGTCGCGCTCGGTCAGCGTCGCCGCCGACCTCACGCCGACGAAGGAGTACCTGGACCAGGAGCGGCCGTTCTCCGCGGACTCCAGCAGGAAGGTGCCGGGGCGCTCGGCGGCGAGCTTGCGGTAGAGCGCGACCGGGGTGTCGCCGTCGGCGAGCAGCTTGCGGGAGACCGGGATGACGCGGCGGTCGGCGGCGAGCTTGTGGAACGTCTCGAGGTCCATGGCGGCAGACCTTACTGATCCGAGGGCCGGGCGCCGGAATCGGCGTCCTCGAAGAGCACGTCGGCGTCGAAGCAGGTGCGGGCGCCGGTGTGGCAGGCGGCGCCGACCTGGTCGACCTTGACCAGCACGGTGTCGGCGTCGCAGTCCAGGGCGACGGACTTCACCCACTGGAAGTGGCCGGAGGTGTCGCCCTTGACCCAGTACTCCTGGCGGCTGCGGGACCAGTACGTGCAGCGGCCGGTGGTGAGCGTGCGGTGCAGCGCCTCGTCGTCCATCCAGCCGAGCATGAGCACCTCTCCGGTGTCGTACTGCTGGGCGATGGCGGGCAGGAGCCCGTCGGCGCTGCGCTTGAGGCGCGCGGCGATCTCGGGGTCGAGGCTGCTGGGCCCGGGAGTGCCGGTCGTACTGGTCATGGGTGCCATTGTGCCGGGCGGCTCGGGCAGGGCCGGTCCGTGTCCACTGCGCGGACGCGGCGTGGGGTCGTAGGCTGACGGTATGTCGACCTTCGCCAAGCGTGAACGGCTGCTGCTCGCAGATCTCTTGGAAACGACCGGTCCGGACGCCCCGACCTTGTGCGAGGGGTGGCGGACCCGGGACCTGGCCGCGCACGTGGTGGTGCGCGAGCGACGCCCCGACGCGGCCGGCGGCACGCTGATCAAGCCGCTCGCGCCGCGGCTGGA
This sequence comes from Streptomyces sp. NPDC001843, assembly GCF_042891955.1. NCBI lineage: Bacteria > Bacillati > Actinomycetota > Actinomycetes > Kitasatosporales > Streptomycetaceae > Streptomyces > Streptomyces sp. NPDC001843. Next base: position 230,244 of record NZ_JBIATQ010000001.1, read on the forward strand.
GAAGGTGATGGCGGAGTACGCCGCGAAGCCGTACGAGGAGCTGATCCAGCTGATCCGTACGGGCCCGCCGCGTTTCTCGCCCTTCCAGCTCAAGCAGATCGACGAGGCGGCCAACGTCGTCGAGTTCTACGTGCACACGGAGGACGTCCGCCGGGCTCAGCCGGACTGGGGCACGCGCGAGCTGGATTCGGTCTTCCAGGACGCCCTGTGGTCCCGTCTGGAGCGCACCGCCCGGCTGGTGGGCCGGGGTGTGCCGACGGGCCTGGTGCTGCGCCGGCCGGACGGCCAGACGGCGGTCGCCCACCGGGGCACGCCGGTGGTGACGGTCACCGGCGAGCCGTCCGAGCTGCTGCTGTTCGCCTTCGGCCGGCAGAGCGCCGCGAAGGTGGACCTGGACGGCGACGAGGACGCGATCACCACGCTGCACGAGTCGAAGCAGCTCGGCATCTGAGAAAGCAGCTCGGCATGTGAGGGGCTCGCCATGATCAAGGTCGCGATGACCGGCGTGTACGTCGACGACGTGCCGAAGGCCCACGCCTTCTACACGGACGTGCTCGGCTTCGAGACCCGCACCCACCTGGACCTCGGCGGCGGCACGCTGTTCGTCACGGTGGGCGCCCCCGGCGGAGCCCAGCCGGACCTGCAGTTGCTGCTGGAGCCGGGCGGCGGCCCCATCGCGGAGCCGTACCGCCGTGCCCTGTACGAGGCGGGGATCCCGGCCATCGTCTTCTCGGTGGGCGACATCGTGGCCGAGTACGGGCGGCTGCGGGGGCTCGGGGTGCGGTTCACCCACGAGCCGCAGGAGCAGGGTCCGGTGATCGCCGCCGTGCTGGACGACACCGTGGGCAACCTGGTGCAGTTGGCCCAGCCGAAGGGGTGACGCCTCAGCGCGGCAGTTCGGCGCGGCGCAGGTCCGGTACGCAGAGGGCCACGACGCCGCCGAGGCCGCAGACGGCGGCGCTGACGGTGTACACCGGGCCGAGGCCCCAGGCGCCGATCGCGGCGGCGGAGAACGGCATGCTCAGCGGGGTCAGGCCGAGGCTGACCAGGCTGGAGACCGCGGTGACCCGGCCCAGGTAGGCGGGGTCGGCCTGGGTCTGCAGCAGGGCTCCGCACATGGCGCCGCTGAGTCCGGCCAGCAGCCCGATGAGCAGGGCGATCCCGACGGCACCGACGAGGTGCGGGACGAAGGCGAGGGCGCCGATCGCGGCGGAACCCGTGATGATGGTGCACGCGGCGACCAGTCCGGCCCGGGGCAGCCGCCCCCGGGCGGCCAGCAGCAGCGAGGCGGCGCCCGCGCCGGCACCGAACCCCGCCAGCACCCAGCCCATCCCGGAGGCGCCCCAGCCGCGCCGCTCGGCCAGCAGGGTCAGGCCGACGTTGAGCGGGCCGACGAAGCCCAGGTCGCCGAGGGCGATGACGATCATCAGCGGGGCGAGGACGCGGTGGCCGCGGATGTAGCGGAGGCCGGCGGCGAGGTCGCTCCGGGCGGTACCGGTGGGGGCCCTGTCGTCGGCGGGCAGTTCCCGCACCCGCACGCCGATCAGGAGCGGCACCGACACGGCGATCAGCAGCCCGGCGAGCCCGAACGCGGCCGCCGCGCCGCCGAGCGCCACGCCGAGTCCGCCGAGCGGGGCGCCCACGACGTTCGCGAAGCGGATCGCGAGGCCGCGCATGCCCTGGACCCGGGCGAGCTGGTTCTTGCCGGTGATCCGGGCGGGCAGGGCGCCCACGGCGGGCACGAACACGGCGTCGACGGTGCCGAAGACCAGGGCCAGCAGGGCCAGCGGCCACAGTCCGGGGCTGGTGAGGAACAGCAGGGCGGCCACCGCGAGCACGGCCGCGCACCGCGCCGCGTCACTGCCGATGACGACCCTGCGCGGCCCCAGCCGGTCCGCGATCACGCCTCCGCCCAGCATCAGCACGGCCCGCGGCAGCGCGCTGACCGACATCACGATCCCCGCCTGCGCGGGTGTCCCGGCCTGTACGGCGGCCCAGGACAGGGCGATGTAGTAGACGCTGTCCCCGACCATCGAGGACCCGTACGCCCCGAGCCAGCGCAGCACGTTGGGGTCGCGGTGGGCGGGGCGGTCGGTGGTGGTCAGCGCCGGGGGTGTGAGTGTGGCGGTCATGGGGCGGCGAGGTCCTCTCAGACGCGGAACGGGAATCCGTACACGTGCAGCGCGACGTTCTCGCGCCCTTCGGTGTCGCCCGAGGCTTCGGCGGACCGGCCTTTCTCGTCGTACTTCCTGGCGAGGGCCAGGAGTTCCTCACGCAGTTCGTTCATTTCGCTCGCGGTCAGGCGGAGCAGGGACTCGCTGTCGTGAGCGGCGGCGTTCCACTCGGGGCCCCAGGTGGACCGCTCGTCGAGGTAGCGGCGGTACATGTCCATGCGCTGTTCGAGGAAGAGCCGGGTGGCCGCCAGGTGCGCGGACGCCTTCCCGGGCTCGTCCCGGAAGTCCCGGTCGCTGATGCTCACGCCCTCGGAGGACGGCTGCCACCACCGCTCGCGGCCGTCACCGCTCTGCGCCTCGGCATCCTCGATCAGGCCGTGCTCGGCGAGCTTGCGCAGGTGGTAGCTGACCAGCGAGACGGCCTCGTCGACCTGCTCGGCGAGGTGCGAGGCGGTCGCCCTGTCGGCGACGCACAGCGCCCGGTACAGCTTCATCCGCAACGGATGGGCGAGCGCCTTGAGTGTGCCCACGTCCGTGATGGCACGACTCCCCTTGGTTGTCATGCCACAACCATAGATACGAAAGAGAAGTTGCACAACAGATTTTGCGCAACTCCTCTTTCCTATCGGGGCGCGAAAAGGCCCCGGTTACCGGAAGGCAACCGGGGCCGAAGCTCAGCGCGGCGTCACCGCACGGGGTGACCGGCCTCCTTCAGCGCCTGCTTCACCTCGCCGATCCGCAGGTCGCCGAAGTGGAAGACTGAGGCGGCAAGGACCGCGTCGGCGCCGGCGGCGACCGCCGGGGCGAAGTCCGCGAGCTTGCCCGCGCCGCCCGAGGCGATCACCGGGACGGTCACGTGCTTGCGGACCGCCGTGATCATCTCCAGGTCGTAGCCGTCCTTCGTGCCGTCCGCGTCCATCGAGTTCAGCAGGATCTCGCCCGCGCCCAGCTCGGCCGCCCGGTGCGCCCACTCGACGGCGTCGATGCCGGTGCCCTTGCGGCCGCCGTGGGTGGTCACCTCGAAGGTGCCCTCCGGGGTGCGGCGGGCGTCCACCGAGAGGACCAGCACCTGGCGGCCGAAGCGCTCGGCGATCTCCCGGATCAGGTCCGGGCGGGCGATCGCCGCGGTGTTCACGCCCACCTTGTCGGCGCCCGCCCGCAGCAGCCTGTCCACGTCCTCGGCCGTGCGGACGCCGCCGCCGACGGTCAGCGGGATGAACACCTGCTCGGCGGTGCGGCGCACCACGTCGTACGTCGTCTCGCGGTTGCCCGACGAGGCGGTGATGTCCAGGAACGTCAGCTCGTCGGCGCCCTCGGCGTCGTACACCTTGGCCATCTCTACGGGGTCGCCCGCGTCCCGCAGGTTCTGGAAGTTGACGCCCTTGACGACCCGGCCGTCGTCCACGTCCAGGCAGGGAATGACTCGGACGGCGAGGGTCATGCTCCGGACACTCCTCTGAACGCCTCCACCTCGACCTCGACGACCAGACTGGGGTCGACGAAGCCGGAGACGAGGATCATGGATGCGGCGGGCCGGACGGAGTCGAACAGCTCCTTGTGGGCGCGTCCGACGTCCTCCACGTCCCGGGCATGGGTGAGGTACATGCGCGTCCGCACGACGTCGTCGCGGCCGAGGCCCAACCGGCCCAGCGCCGCGAGCGCGACGTTGAAGGCGTTGACCGTCTGCTCGTACGGTCCGCCTCCGGCGATCTCGCCGTCCACTATCGATGTGCAACCGGAGACCAGCACCAGCCCGTTCGGCAGTTCGACCGCTCGGGAGTAGCCGAAGCTCTCCTCCCAGGGCGCGCCGGTCGTGACACGTCGTACATCGCTCACTGGGCTACCGCCTCCAAGGCCTCTTCGAGAGTGAACGCCTTCGCGTACAGCGCCTTCCCGACGATGGCGCCCTCGACACCGAGGGGTACCAGCTCGGCGATGGCCCGCAGGTCGTCCAGCGACGACACGCCACCGGAGGCCACGACCGGGCGATCGGTCGCGGCGCACACGTTCCTCAGCAGCTCCAGGTTGGGGCCCTGCAGCGTGCCGTCCTTGGCGATGTCGGTGACGACGTACCGCGCGCAGCCCTCCTCGTCGAGCCGCGCCAGCGTCTCGTACAGGTCGCCGCCGTCGCGGGTCCAGCCGCGTCCGCGCAGGGTCGTGCCGCGGACGTCCAGACCGACCGCGATCTTGTCACCGTGCTCGGCGATGACCTTGGCGACCCACTCCGGGGTCTCCAGTGCGGCGGTGCCGAGGTTCACCCGGGTGCAGCCGGTGGCGAGCGCGGCGGCCAGGGAGGCGTCGTCGCGGATGCCGCCGGACAGCTCCACCTTGATGTCCATGGCCTTGGCGACCCCGGCGATCAGCTCCCGGTTGTCGCCGGTGCCGAACGCGGCGTCCAGGTCGACCAGATGCAGCCATTCGGCGCCCGAGCGCTGCCAGGCGAGGGCGGCCTCCAGCGGGGAGCCGTAGGAGGTCTCCGTGCCGGACTCGCCGTGCACGAGGCGGACGGCCTGGCCGTCACGGACGTCGACGGCGGGGAGGAGTTCGAGCTTGGCCATGTCTCTACAGGGTTCCGATCCAGTTGGTGAGCAGCTGGGCTCCGGCGTCGCCGGACTTCTCGGGGTGGAACTGCGTGGCCCACAGGGCGCCGTTCTCCACGGCGGCCACGAAGGGCTTGCCGTGCGTCGCCCAGGTGACCTTCGGCGGGTGCAGCACCGGGTTGTGGGTCTCCAGGGTCCAGTCGTGGACGGCGTAGGAGTGCACGAAGTAGAAGCGGGCGTCCGCCTCCAGGCCGGCGAACAGTTCGGAGCCGGCGGGCGCCGATACGGTGTTCCAGCCCATGTGGGGCACGACGTGGGCCTGCAGCGGCTCCACCGAGCCGGGCCACTCGTCGAGGCCCTCGGACTCGACGCCGTGCTCGATGCCGCGCGCGAACAGGATCTGCATACCGACGCAGATGCCCATCACCGGCCGCCCGCCGGACAGCCGGCGGTCGACGACCCAGTCGCCGCGGGCCTCGCGCAGGCCCTTCATGCAGGCGGCGAAGGCACCGACACCCGGCACCAGCAGGCCGTCGGCGTTCAACGCCTTGTCGAAGTCACGCGTGATCTCGACGTCAGCTCCCGCGCGCGCGAGGGCGCGTTCGGCGGAGCGGACGTTGCCGAAGCCGTAGTCGAAGACCACGACCTTCCTCGGCGCGCTCATCAGTTCCACACCTCCAGCCGCATGACGCCGGCGACCAGGCACATCGCCGCGGCGATCGAGAGCAGCACGATCAGGCTCTTCGGCATCTGCTGCTTGACGAAGGAGTAGATGCCGCCGACCAGGAAGAGGCCGACGACGATCAGTACGGTGGACAGACCGTTCATGGGGCTACAGCGCACCCTTCGTGGAGGGGAGGATGCCCGCCGCGCGCGGGTCCCGCTCGCTGGCGTAGCGCAGTGCGCGGGCCAGCGCCTTGAACTGGCACTCCACGATGTGGTGGGCGTTGCGCCCGTAGGGCACGTGCACGTGCAGGGCGATCTGGGCCTGGGCGACGAACGACTCCAGGATGTGCCGGGTCATCGTGGTGTCGTACTCGCCGATCATCGGCGCCATGTTCTCGGGCTCGGTGTGCACGAGGTAGGGCCGGCCGGACAGGTCGACGGTGACCTGGGCCAGGGACTCGTCCAGCGGGACCGTGCAGTTGCCGAAGCGGTAGATGCCCACCTTGTCGCCGAGGGCCTGCTTGAAGGCGGCGCCCAGTGCGAGGGCGGTGTCCTCGATGGTGTGGTGGGAGTCGATGTGCAGGTCGCCGTCGGTCTTCACGGTCAGGTCGAACAGACCGTGCCGGCCGAGCTGGTCGAGCATGTGGTCGTAGAAGCCGACGCCGGTGGCGATGTCGGTCCTCCCGGTGCCGTCGAGGTCGATCTCGACGAGGACCGAGGTCTCCTTCGTCGTGCGCTCGATCCTTCCGACACGCGCCTCGCGAGTCATGTGTTCTGCTCCTTCTTCAGGTCACGGACCGCGTCGAGGAACGCGTCGTTCTCCGCCGGGGTCCCGGCGCTCACCCGCAGCCATCCCGGTACGCCGTTGTCACGCACCAGGACGCCCCGGTCGAGGATCTTCCGCCAGGCCGCGTGGGCGTCCTCGAACCGCCCGAACTGTACGAAGTTCGCGTCGGACTCGGTGACCTGGTAGCCGATGGACCTGAGCTCGCTCACCAGCCGGTCCCGTTCGGCCTTCAGCTGTTCGACGTACTTCAGGAGGACGTCCGTGTGTTCCAGGGCGGCCAGGGCGGTCGCCTGGGTGACCGCCGACAGGTGGTACGGCAGCCGGACGAGCTGGACGGCGTCCACGACCGCCGGGTGCGCGGCGAGGTAGCCGAGGCGCAGGCCGGCGGCACCGAACGCCTTGGACATGGTCCGTGAGACGACGACATTCGGCCGACCTTCGAGCAGCGGCAGCAGCGAGCGGCCGTGGCTGAACTCGATGTACGCCTCGTCCACGACGACCATGGACGGCTTGGCCGCCTGAGCCGCCTCGTACAGGGCGAGCACCGTCTCGGGCGGGACCGCGTTGCCGGTGGGGTTGTTGGGGGTGGTGACGAAGACGACGTCGGGCCGGTGCTCGGTGATGGCCCGCTCGGCCGCCGCCGGGTCGATGGTGAAGTCGTCGCTGCGGGGGCCCGAGATCCAGCCGGTGCCCGTGCCGCGGGCGATCAGCGCGTGCATCGAGTACGACGGCTCGAAGCCGATCGCCGTACGACCGGGGCCGCCGAAGGTCTGCAGCAGTTGCTGGATGACCTCGTTGGAGCCGTTGGCGGCCCAGACGTTGGCCAGGCCGACCTCGTGGCCGGTCGTGTCGGTCAGGTACTTCGCGAGCTGTGTGCGCAGCTCGACGGCGTCCCGGTCGGGATAGCGGTTGAGGTTCCGGGCGGCCTCGCGCACCCGCTCGGTGATCCGCTCGACCAGCGGCTCGGGCAGCGGGTAGGGGTTCTCGTTCGTGTTCAGCCGTACGGGGACGTCCAGTTGGGGCGCGCCGTAGGGGGACTTGCCGCGCAGTTCGTCCCGTACGGGGAGATCGTCGATCCTTACGTCGCTCACTTGCTCGTCGGCACCTTCCACCCGAACCTGGCCTTGATCGCCGCGCCGTGCGCGGGCAGGTCCTCCGCCTCCGCCAGCGTCACCACGTGGTGGGCGACCTCGGCCAGCGCGTCCTTCGTGTAGTCGACGATGTGGATGCCGCGCAGGAAGGACTGTACGGACAGGCCGGAGGAGTGGCAGGCGCATCCGCCTGTGGGCAGGACGTGGTTGGACCCGGCCGCGTAGTCGCCCAGCGAGACGGGTGCCCAGGGGCCGACGAAGATCGCGCCCGCGTTCTTCACCCGGTCCGCGACGGCGGTGGCGTCGGCCGTCTGGATCTCCAGGTGCTCGGCACCGTAGGCGTCGACCACCCGCAGGCCCTCGTCGAGGCCGTCGACCAGCACGATCGCGGACTGCCTGCCCTTGAGGGCGGGCACGATCCGGTCGTCGATGTGCCGGGTGGCCGCGACCTGCGGTTCGAGTTCCTTCTCCACCGCGTCGGCCAGTTCGGTGGAGTCGGTGACCAGCACGGCCGCCGCAAGCGGGTCGTGTTCGGCCTGGCTGATCAGGTCGGCGGCGACGTGCACCGGGTCGGCGGTGGCGTCCGCGAGGATCGCGATCTCGGTCGGGCCCGCCTCCGCGTCGATGCCGATCTTGCCGGTGAAGTAGCGCTTGGCGGCGGCGACCCAGATGTTGCCGGGGCCGGTGACCATGTTGGCGGGGGCGCAGGACTCCGTGCCGTGGGCGAACATGGCCACGGCGGTGGCGCCGCCCGCCGCGTACACCTCCTCGACGCCGAGCAACGCGCAGGCGGCGAGGATCGTCGGGTGCGGCAGGCCGTCGAACTCGGCCTGGGCGGGGGAGGCGAGCGCGATCGACTCGACGCCGGCCTCCTGCGCGGGCACCACGTTCATGATCACGGACGACGGGTAGACCGACCGGCCGCCGGGTGCGTACAGCCCGACGCGCTCGACCGGCACCCACTTCTCGGTCACGGTGCCGCCGGGCACGACCTGGGTCGTGTGGGACGTACGGCGCTGTTCGCGGTGCACGAGGCGGGCCCGGCGGATGGACTCCTCCAACGCCGCGCGCACGGCCGGGTCGAGCTGTTCCAGCGCGTCGGTGAGCGCCTGTGCAGGGACCCGTACGGACTTCAGCCGGACCCCGTCGAACTTCTCGGCGAAGTCGATCAGCGCCGCGTCGCCCCGATGATGCACGGCTTCGCAGATCGGACGCACCTTCTCCAGGGCGGCCGCTACGTCGAAGTCGGCTCGGGGCAGCAGGTCGCGCAGGGCGGGTCCCTCGGGAAGGGCGTCGCCGCGCAGATCGATTCGGGAGATCACGCCCTCAATTCTCTCAGACCGGCGTCGGCTGTCGTCCGCGCGTATCAATGGCTGATACAGAACGTGGCCGGAACCCGGAAGATCCCCTTCACGTCTGGCGTTCGGAGCTTGCTCAGTGGGCATCACCGGCTGTACCAGCGGGCTGACCCACGAGTAGCCGGGGAGGGAGGGAACAGCGTGACCGAGGGGGACGGCCTCCGGACGGGGGACCTGCCGGAGGATCTGACGGCCGCCGAGGCGGGGATGTGGCAGGCCTTCCGCAACGGCAGCGTGTACGACCTGAGCAGCGGGGACGCCGTCGTGGACGACCCGCACGGCCGGCATCCCTGGGGTCCCGAGCGGACCGTGCGGGCGCGCATCGTGTGCTGGCTGCTGCTGGACGGCCCGCCCGCGCTGGCCGGCCGGGTGTCGTCGCTGAAGCTGTCCGGCGTGCGGATCAGCGGGACCCTGGACCTGGCGGGCGGCACGGTGGTGCCGTACGTGGAGCTCAAGGGGTGCCGTTTCGACCGGGAGGTCCTGCTGCCCGAGGCCCGCTTCACGACCCTGCGCATGGTGGACTGCTCGGTCCCCCGTCTGGAGGCCGCCCGGGTGCACACCGAGGGCGATCTGCACCTGCCCCGCTGCCGCTTCCTCGGCGGCGTCCGGCTCACCGACGCGCACATCGGCACGGACCTGCTGCTCAACCAGGCGATCGTGCACCGGGACCGCCTCGGCCGTTCGATCGCCGCCGACGGCATGACCGTGGGCCAGGACCTCCAGGCCGAGCTGCTGGAGTCGCACGGCGAGCTGAGCCTGCGCAGCGCCAAGGTCGGCGTCTCGCTGAGCCTGCGCGGCGCGAAGCTGACCAACCCGTATGCGCGGCTGGCCCTGAACGCCCCCCAGCTGACCGTCGAGCGCACCCTCTACCTGACCCCCGCCGGCGTGGGCAGCCCGCTGCTGAGCGGCACCACCCCCGCGCACGGGACGCGGATCCAGCGCTTCGAGTGCCAGGGCGGGGTGCGCTTCGACGACGGGCGGTTCGGGGACGCGGTCGACCTGGAGCGCGCCCGGTTCGTCTTCACCGACGAGCAGGAGCTCTCGCTGCGCCGGGTGCAGACGCCCGAGCTGCGCTTCCTCGGGGAACGGCCGCAGCGCGGCAAGGTGGTGCTGTCGGGGGCACGGGTGGTGAACCTCGTGGACCGGGCGGCGAGCTGGCCGGGGCCGGGGAGCCTGCACATGGGCGGTTTCACGTACGAGAGCCTGGTGCCACAGGGACCGTTCCCGCTGACCGAGCGCCTGGAGTGGGTGGCGGCGGCGACCGCCGAGTACAACCCGGAGCCGTACGAGCGGCTGGCCGCCGTGCTGCGCGGGGCGGGGGAGGACGAGGACGCGCGGGAGGTGCTGCTCGCCAAGCAGCGCCGCCGCCGCGAGACGCTGCCGCCGGCCGCCAAGCTGTGGGGGTACGCGCAGGACTGGACGGTCGCCTACGGGTACCGGCCGGGCCGCGCGGCCGTGTGGATGGCGGTGCTGTGGGCGGCGGGCACGCTCGCCTTCGCGCACGCCGGCCATCCGCCGACGAACCCCGACGGACACCCGGCCTGGAGCCCGGCCCTGTTCGTCCTGGACCTGCTGCTGCCGGTCATCGACCTGGGCCAGGTGGGCCAGTGGCAGCTGCGCGGCGGCTGGCAGTGGCTGGCGGCGGTGATGGTGCTGCTGGGCTGGGTCCTGGCGACGACGGTGGCGGCCGGAGCGACGCGGCTGCTGCGGCGGGGCTGAGCCGCCGGCTTGGCAGGTACCCATCAGTAGTTGAACAGTAATCAACTTTTACCGCTCCTTGACCGGAGCACGTACAACTTTCATCGGCCTTGCGTCAGGGGCTGGCGCGGCGCCGACCAGCGGTCTTTCAATGGTCCTCACCATGGCTCTTCTCCCCACGTTCATCCGCCCCACCCGGATGAAGAGGATCCCCTCGCGCCCGGCCGGACCGCCCGCCGGTGACGAGGTACTGCTCGACGCGCCCGACGACCGCCTCGGCCCCGCACTCGTCGCGGCCGGAAGAGGCGAGTACGGCGCCGCCGCCGAGCTGCTGGCCGCCACCCGCACGGCCGCCGAGTGGGAAAACCGGGACCGGTACACACGGCGCCTGGCCGCCTTCGCCCGCTCGCGCCCCGAGTGGTTCGAGGAGTGGCGCGGGGCCGCCCCCGGCGACCCCGACGTGCTGCTGATGACGGCCCAGCTGGCGGTGGACCGCGCCTGGCCGTCGCCGGACCGGGCCGAGCTGCTGCGCGAGGTGAGCCCGCTGATCACGGCCGCCGCCAAGGGCGACGACCGAGACCCGGTGCCCTGGCGGATCGCCCTGGACCACGCGCGCGGCACCCGTGCCGGGCACCGGTACTTCGAAGAGCTGTGGGAGGCGGCCGTCCGCCGCGCCCCGCACCACTACGGCTGCCATGTGGCGGCCCTGCGGTACCTGGCGGCCTCCTGGCACGGCTCCCACCGCGAGTGCTTCGACTTCGCCGACCTGGCCGCGCAGGACGCCCCGGCCGACTCGCTCGTGCAGGCGCTGCCCGCGCGGGCCGCCTTCGCCTACCTCACCGACGGCTGCGGGCCCGAGGTGCCGCGCGGACGGCTGGACGCGGCGGCCGACCGGGCGATCGCGCTCTCCGGCCGGTTCCCGGCTGCGGATCCCTGGCCCGCCGAGGTCCGCAACAAGCTGACGTACGTCCTCGTACGGCTGGACCGCTGGGAGGACGCCCGCACCCAGCTGCGGCTGATCGGCCCGTACGCCACCTCGTTCCCGTGGGACCGGGTCTCCGACGACCCGCTGGGGCACTTCCTGCGGCTGCGCGAGGAACTCCTGACGGGACTGATCCCGGCGCCCCCGCGACCACGAAGTGAGTACCCCGGACACGTCCGCGCCGGTGACCATTAGGCTGGGGCGCCGTGACCACCGTCCGTCTCCCCCTCTTCCCGTTGAACTCGGTACTGTTCCCGGGCCTGGTGCTGCCTCTCAACGTCTTCGAGGAGCGCTACCGCGCCATGATGCGCGAGCTGCTGAAGACGCCCGAGGAAGAGCCGCGCCGGTTCGCCGTCGTGGCGATCCGCGACGGCCACGAGGTCGCGCCGAGCGAACCGGGCATGCCGGATCCGACGGCCCTGCTCGAACGCGGGGCCGCCGCGGGTTTCGGCACCGATCCCCTACGGGCGTTCCACGCCGTGGGCTGTGTGGCGGACGCGGCGACCGTACGGGAGCGGGCCGACGGCACGTTCGAGGTACTGGCGACCGGGACGACCCGGGTCCGGCTGCTGTCCGTGGACACGTCGGGGCCGTTCCTGACGGCCGAGCTGGAGGAGCTGCCCGAGGAACAGGGCGACGAGGCCGGGGCACTGGCCGAGGGCGTCCTGCGGGCGTTCCGCCAGTACCAGAAGCGGCTGGCGGGTGCGCGGGAGCGCTCGCTGACCACGGGCGCGGACCTGCCGGACGAGCCCGCGGTCGTCTCCTTCCTGGTGGCGGCGGCGATGATGCTCGACACCCCGGCCAAGCAGCGGCTGCTCCAGGCGCCGGACATCGCGTCCCGGCTGCGCGACGAGCTGAAACTCCTTCGCGCGGAGACGGCGATCATCCGTAATCTGCCGTCGTTGCCGGCGGCCGAGCTGACGCGCGGCCCGACGAGTCTGAACTGAGGCCCCCCTCCCCGATGGCGAAGAAGTCCAAGAACAAGAAACCGCAGCAGTCCGGCGGCACGCCGGCGACGGTGGCCCTGACGGCGGCGGGCGTGGACCACACGGTCCACGCCTACGACCACGACCCGTCCCACCCCTCCTACGGGGAGGAGGCGGCCGAGGCGATGGGCGTCTCCCCCGAGCGCGTCTTCAAGACCCTGGTCGCGGACGTCGACGGCACCCTCACGGTGGCCGTGGTCCCGGTGGCGGGCTCCCTGGACCTGAAGGCCCTGGCGGCTGCGGTGGGCGGCAAGCGGGCGGCGATGGCGGACCCGGTGCTGGCGGAACGCACTACGGGTTATGTGCGCGGGGGCATCTCCCCGCTGGGCCAGCGGAAGAAGCTCCCGACGGTCCTGGACGACTCGGCGACCGCCCACGGCACGATCTGCGTCTCGGCCGGTCGGCGGGGGCTGGAGGTCGAGCTCTCGCCCGCCGACCTGGCCCAGCTCACGCAGGCGGTACTGGCCCCCATCGGGCGCGGCTGATTTCGGGCTGCTGGGGGCTCCGTCCCCAGACCCCCGGGCCTATGCCCACCCAACTGGAAGGCGCGGCCACCAAATCCAGCCCGTCCGGCGTTTGAGGACGAGGCCGTTCAGGCCGAAGGGGGGTCCAGGGGGCACAGCCCCCTGGCGGGGTCGAAGGGGCGGAGCCCCTGGGGACGGGAAGGGTAGGGGCGGCGGGGGCGAGAACAGCCCGGCGGTCACCCCTGCGCGGGCGGCGTCCCGTACGGCCCCTGGTGGGGGCCCTCCTGGTAGGGATCCGGATCCCGTGGCCCGAACAGCGCCATCAGGCCGAGATGGACGAGCAGCGCGGCCAGCGACCAGGCCAGCAGCGCACCCTTCGCCCCGAGCTTCAGCGGAGCCGAGAAGGTCACGCCCTTGCCCACGGCCTTGGCATGGGCGAGGACGTCCTTCTCCGGCCCGAGCCACACCCCGAGCCGCCACGCCAGCAACGACCCCAGTACACCGCCGACGGCCAGCCCGACCACCAGCGGCACTCCCCCGCGCCGCCGCAGCAGGAAGACGACGATCGCACTGACCACCCCGAAGGCCAGCGCCAGCAGCGTGAACGTTCCGTCGACGCCGACGGCCTGCTCCCCCTCGGTGTCCTTGAGGTAGACGATCCAGCGGCCCTTGTCGTCCACGGAACCGATCAACGGCACATGCGGCGCCAGCCACCACCACAGCAGCCCCAGCAGCACCCCGCCGAGCGCCAGCGCCACCGTGACGACGGCGGCCTCCCGCACTTCGGTCTTCATCCCGGGGCCGTCCTGTCCGTAGGCACCCCCCGCGGCACCGGCGGGCTGCGGCCCTTGCCAGCCCTGGTGCGAGGACGGTTCGTGCGGCGGCGGAGGCGGAGTCAGTGGTGCGGTCACCCTGACATCGTGCCAGGTCGCCCTGTGCCGCGCGTCACCGGACGGCGGCCCTGCGGTACGCCCAGGTCGCCACGGCCAGCGACACCACCCCGACCGCGGCGCACACGCCCAGGTCACCGGCGACGAACGCCCAGTCCGGACGCGCCGCGAAGGTCCGTGCGTAGGCCTCCACGCCGTAGGTGGACGGCAGCAGATCCCGGGCCAGCCGGATGATCTCCGGCATCCGGTCGGGCGGAAGCACGCCCAGCAGCAGCGCCGCCGACATGCCCAGCTGTCCCAGCAGCGTGGCCAGTTCCGGCCGGGGCGCGAGCAGACCGCAGGCCGCGCCGAGCCCGGAGAGCGCGGCGCCCGCGAGCGGGATCACCGCGAGGAGGATCCACAGGTTGCCCAGCGGCAGCCCGAACAGCACGCAGCCGAAGACGGCGGTCACCAGGGTCCCGGGCACGGTGAACGAGGCGTACGCCCCCGCCGCCCCCAGCACCACGGCCGCCGGAGGCACCGGAAGCGTGGCGTAGTGGTCGAGGCCGCCGCCGGCCCGCAGTTGCCCGAAGTACTGCGCCAGCAGGTTCAGCGCGACGAACGCGACGACGACGACCGACGACCCGGCCACCACGGACTGGGCCTCGCCCCGGGTGTCCACCACCCCGCGCATCATGATCATGATGCCGACGGACTGGAAGGTCGCCACGAACAGCAGCGGCATCCGCGCAACCCGGGCCCGGGACAGCTGCGCCCGGTACACGGCGGCCAGCGACGGCCACAGCCGCGCGGGCGGCGCCAGCTCCGCCGCGCCCCTCGCCGCCCCGGGCACGGACACGGCGCTCCCCGAGGGAGACTGCGCGGATACGGCACTCACGTCGAGCTGCTCCTCTTCCCTGCGGCGGACGAGCCGTCCCTCGGTGGACCGTACGGATGCGGCACCCCGCGTGCTCACGCCTTCACCAAACCCTGCCGCGCGGCACCGCCCAGTGCCAGGTACACGTCCTCCAGGCTGGGGGTGGCCAGCGTGAAGTCGTCCAGGGCGGCGAAGGCGGCCCCGCCGGTGACCGTGGCGACGGCCGCGCGGGCCTCCTCCGGCGCGAGCCGCAGCGTCCAGCGGCGCCCGGCCTCCACGGCCCGCTCGCGCAGCACGGCGACCTCCGGCACCTCCAGGGGCGCCTGGTCCCGCCACACCAGATCCACCCGCACCTCGCCGGACACTCTCTCCTTGAGCCCGGCGGGGGTGTCGCAGGCGATGACCCGGCCCTGGTCCAGGACGGCGACCCGGTCGAGGACGGTCTCGGCCTCGATGACGTTGTGGGTGACGAGCAGCACGGTCGTGCCCCGGTCGGCCCGCCGCCGGTCGACGGCCCCCCACACCGCACGCCGCGCCACCGGGTCCATGCCGGTGGTCGGCTCGTCGAGCACCAGCAGCGGGCGGTCACCGACCAGGGCGGCGGCGAAGCAGGCGAGCCGCCGCTGCCCGCCGGAGAGCTTCTTCAGCGCCCGCCCGGCGATCGGCGTGAGCCCGAGCTCGTCCAGCACGGCGTCCCGTTCGGCGCGCGCCCGGGTGACGTCCAGGCCGCGCAGGCGTCCGGTGGTCTCCACGGCGAGGGAGACGGTCAGTTCGTCCAGGGCGGTCGACTCCTGGCCGAGGTAGGCGAGGATGCGCGCGGCCCGCTCCGGATGCCGCACGATGTCGTGGCCGAGCAGCTCCACGCTGCCGGCGTCCGGCCGCAGCAGCCCGGTGAGCTGCCGTACGAGGGTGGACTTGCCGGCGCCGTTGGGTCCGAGCAGTCCGAAGATCTCACCGCGGCGGACGTCGAGCGTCACGTCGTCGGTGGCCCGGACCTCCGGGACGCCCGGCGCACCACGCCGCCCTCGCACGGCCGGATAGGTCTTCGTCAGCCCGCGCACGATGCACACCACGTCATCGGGATGCCGAAGTGCCTGTGCCACGCGCGTACTCACAAGGGACGAGAGTACGCCGTCCGGGGGCTTTACTCGCCTTTGGGGCGCCCGGGCCCCGTGGGCGGGGACGGCCGTCGGCGGTTCACTCCCCCGCGGGTGCGTGCTCCGCGGACGAGGGCACGTCGATCTCCCGCCAGAAACCCGCCCGGATGGCGTACCGGTCGTGTTCGTCGATCTGGTCGTCCTTGTGGGCGAGGAGACCGAAACGGGCCGCGTAGCGCAGCAGCTCGCCGTCGATGCGGTGCGGGATGCGCGGATACATCCCGGACAGTTTCTGCAGGTGGCTCTGGTCGCCCAGGCGGGAGATCCAGCGCCGGGCGAAGACCTGTCCGACCTCGAACGGGTCTCCGCCGACCGTGGTGATGTCCTCCTCGCGGTCGGCCCACCGCTGCTCGGCCGTGGTCAGCTGGGCGAGGGTCGGCATGGAGGCGGCCTCCGGCGGTTCGGGCACCACCCCGGACCGGTCCACCCAGCCCTTGTCGGAGGACCAGCGCAGGGTGGCCGTGGTGGGGTGCTGCGCGGCCTGGGCCCCTGGGGCGCGCAGCGCGGCGAGGTCCTTGGGGGTGGGTACGCCCTTGGGTGCGGGCACCCGCTCCTGCGCGCCGTTCTCCTGGGCGCGGGCGGCGGGCGCGTGCTCCTCCTCCGCGGGCCGCTCGGCGGCCGAGGTCAGCGCGGACTCGGGCAGCGGCGCGGAGAGGATCGCGGCGATCTCCGGACGGGGCGCGGGGGGCGGTGCGCAGACGCCGGTGAGTTCCTTGGCCCGTACCGCCTGTGTGATCCAGGCGCGGTCCAGCACCCGCCGCTCGTCCGCCTCGGCGACCAGGTCCTCGGACTGGTTGTAGTCGCCGTCGGCGGCCTGTACGGCCCACAGGTGGACGGCCACGCCGTGCTCCTTGGCGGCCATCATGCCCGGCAGCAGGTCGCCGTCGCCGGTGACCAGGACGACGTCGGAGCATGCGCGGTTGCGGGCCAGCTCGGTGAGCTCGGCGTGCATGGCGGCGTCCACGCCCTTCTGGGCCCAGCGCCCGTCGCTGCGGGTCAGCGCGCCGAGCCGGACGGTGACCCGGGGCATCACGCGCAGCCGGCGGTGCTCCGGCTGGGGGACGCGGTCCGGGGCTCCGTCGAACCAGTAGATGCGGAGCAGGGGACGCTCGGTGTCGGCCTCCGCTCGCTCGCGCAGCGCCTGGATCAGGGCGGCGTGATCGACGGTGATCCGGGACCGTGAGGGCTCTCCGGCGAGGAGGCTGGCGGCGGCCCCCAGCAAGTACCCGGCGTCCACCAGGACGATGCAACGGTCCACGCGACTCACCCTCTTCCCGGGAGGTTTGTGCTTGCGGCTTGCTTCGAGTCTGCCCGACCGTGCGGGCGTTAACGGCCCGAACTCGATCTTCGGCGTGGCGTTTCCGGACCGGGCGCCCCGACAAGCCTGTCACAGACGGTAATTATCCGGAATGCGTTCATTGTCAGCCTATGTGAATCTGATGGCGGCCCTGGCCCCTAGACCCCCTTCAGGAGGCAGATCACCATGGCCAAGAACAAGAACAGCCGCAAGCAGGCCGGCCCGAAGAACCGTTCCTCGCAGGCGGAGCAGCCGCAGGAGCACACGCAGCGCCCTCCGGCTCAGGCGCACGAGCCCGAGATGGCGGGCGGCCCGGCGGATGTTGCCCGTAAGCAGCACAAGCGCTTCGGCCACAACTGAGACCGTCGCGCGGGCCTTTGAGCCCAGGCATTGACGAGGGGCGTGTCCGTGACCGGACACGCCCCTCGTTCACGCCGGTCTCCGGGCCGCGCGCCCAGGATCCGGTGGGGTCGCTCAGCCCGCCATCGCTCAGCCCGCCAGGCAGGACGGCCCGAGCAGCACCTTCAGATCACCGAAGAGCGCCGGGTCCGGCTTCACACGGTGCCGGTCGAGGCGCAGGACGGTGGTCTTGCGCGGGCCCTGGAGCTTGATACGGACCTCGCTGTCGCCCTTGTGGTGGCTGAGGATCTCGCCGAGGCGGCTGACCATCGGCGGGGTGACCCGCGTGGCCGGGATGGTGAGGATCACGGGCGCGTTGGTGCCCGCGTTGGACAGGTCGGGGACCGCCAGCTCCATCGCGACCAGCCGCGGCACGTCCTCGCGCTTGTCGAGGCGGCCCTTGACGAAGACGACCGCGTCCTCGACGAGTTGGGTCGACACGAGCTGGTACGTCGCCGGGAAGAACATGCACTCGATGGAACCGGCCAGGTCCTCCACGGTGGCGATGGCCCAGGCGTTGCCCTGCTTGGTCATCTTGCGCTGCAGGCCCGAGATGATGCCGCCGATGGTGACGACCGCGCCGTCCGCGTGCTCGCCGCCGGTGAGCTGGGCGATGCCCGCGTCGGCCTTGTCGGACAGCACGCGCTCCAGGCCGAAGAGCGGGTGGTCGGAGACGTACAGACCGAGCATCTCCCGCTCCTGGGCGAGCAGATAGGTCTTGTCCCACTCCTCGTCGGTGAACTGCACGTCGAGTCCGAAGCCGGGTTCGCTGCTGGTCTCCTCGCCCATGCCGCCGAAGAGGTCGAACTGGCCCTCGGCCTCCTTGCGCTTGACCGCGACCACGTTGTCGATCATCGGCTCGTACTGGGCGGTGAGGCCCTTGCGGGTGTGCCCCATGGCGTCGAAGGCGCCGGCCTTGATCAGCGATTCCGTGGTGCGCTTGTTGCAGACCACCGCCTCGACCTTGTCGAGGTAGTCGGGGAAGGAGGTGTACTTCCCCTTGGTCTTGCGGCACCTGATGATCGCCTCGACGACGTTGGTGCCGACGTTGCGGACGGCGGACAGGCCGAAGAGGATCACGTCGTCGCCCTGGGCGGCGAAGTTGGACATCGACTCGTTGACGTCCGGCGGGAGCACCTTGATGCCCATGCGGCGGCACTCGTTGAGGTAGACGGCCGACTTGTCCTTGTCGTCCTTGACGGAGGTCAGCAGCGCCGCCATGTACTCGGCGGGGTAGTTCGCCTTCAGGTAGGCGGTCCAGTACGAGACCAGGCCGTACGCGGCGGAGTGCGCCTTGTTGAAGGCGTATCCGGCGAACGGGACCAGCACGTCCCACAGCGCCTGGATGGCCTCGTCGCTGTAGCCCTTCTCGCGGGCGCCCTTCTGGAACAGGACGAAGTTCTTCGCCAGCTCCTCGGGCTTCTTCTTGCCCATCACACGGCGGAGGATGTCGGCCTCGCCGAGCGAGTAGCCGGCGATGATCTGGGCGGCCTTCTGCACCTGCTCCTGGTAGACGATCAGGCCGTAGGTGACGTCCAGGACCTCCCTGAGGGGCTCCTCCAGCTCGGGGTGGATCGGGGTGATCTCCTGGAGCTTGTTCTTGCGCAGCGCGTAGTTGGTGTGCGAGTCCATGCCCATCGGGCCGGGACGGTAGAGCGCGGAGACGGCGGAGATGTCTTCGAAGTTGTCGGGCTTCATCAGCCGCAGCAGCGAGCGCATGGGACCGCCGTCGAACTGGAAGACGCCGAGGGTGTCGCCGCGCTGGAGCAGTTCGAAGGTCTTGGGGTCGTCCAGCGGGAGGCTCAGCAGCTCAAGATCGATGCCCTTGTTGGACTTCACCATCTTCACGGCGTCGTCCATGATCGTCAGGTTGCGCAGGCCGAGGAAGTCCATCTTCAGCAGGCCGAGCGACTCACAGCTCGGGTAGTCCCACTGCGTGATGGTCACGCCGTCGGTGTGCCGGACCCAGACGGGCACGTGCTCGGTGATGGTCTCGCTGGACATGATCACGCCGGCGGCGTGCACGCCCATCTGCCGGACCAGGCCCTCGACGCCCTTGGCGGTGTCGATGACCTTCTTCACGTCGGGTTCGTTCTCGTACATCCCGCGGACCTCGCCCGCCTCCGAGTAGCGGGGGTGCGAGGGGTCGGTGATGCCGTTGAGGTCGATGCCCTTGCCGAGGACGTCCGCGGGCATCGCCTTGGTGATGCGGTCACCCATCGCGTACGGGTAGCCCAGCACGCGCGCGGAGTCCTTGATCGCGTTCTTGGCCTTGATCTTGCCGTAGGTGCCGATCATGGCGACCTTGTCGGCGCCGTACTTCTCGGTCACGTACCGGATGACCTCGACGCGCCGGCGCTCGTCGAAGTCGATGTCGACATCGGGCATGGAGACGCGCTCGGGGTTGAGGAAGCGCTCGAAGATCAGGCCGTGCGGGATCGGGTCGAGGTCGGTGATGCCCATGGCGTACGCGACGATCGAACCGGCCGCGGAGCCTCGGCCGGGGCCCACCGCGATGCCGTTGTTCTTGGCCCACATGATGAAGTCGGCGACCACGAGGAAGTACCCCGGGAACCCCATCTGGATGATGACGTCCATCTCGTACTCGACCTGCTTCTGCCGGTCCTCGGGGACACCGCCGGGGAAGCGGCGCTCCATGCCGCGGCGGACCTCCTCCTTGAACCAGGTGACCTCGGTGTAGCCCTCCGGGATGTCGAACTTCGGCATGAGGTTCTTGGCCTCGAACATGCCGGTGGTGTCGACCATCTCGGCGACGAGGAGCGTGTTGGCGCAGCCCTCCTGCCAGGCGTCCGAGGAGTCGATGGCGTACATCTCGTCCGTGGACTTCAGGTAGTAGCCGGTGCCGTCGAACTTGAAGCGGTCCGGGTCGGAGAGGTTCTTGCCGGTCTGGATGCACAGCAGCGCGTCGTGCGCTGACGCCTCGTGCGCGTAGGTGTAGTGCGAGTCGTTGGTGACCAGCGGCGGGATGCCGAGCTTCTTGCCGATCTCCAGGAGGCCGTCGCGGACCCGGTGCTCGATGTCGATGCCGTGGTCCATCAGCTCCAGGAAGTAGCGGTCCTTGCCGAAGATGTCCTGGTAGTCGGCGGCGGCCTTGAGGGCCTCGTCGAAGTGCCCCAGGCGCAACCTGGTCTGCACCTCGCCGGAGGGGCAGCCGGTGGAGGCGACGATCCCCTCGGACCACTGGGAGATGGTCTCCTTGTCCATCCGGGGCCACTTCTGCAGCCAGCCCTCGGCGTACGCGTCGGAGGAGAGCCGGAAGAGGTTGTGCAGGCCGGTGTTGTTCACCGCCCACATCGTCTTGTGGGTGTAACCACCGGAACCGGAGACGTCGTCCCTCTTCTGGTGCGGCTGGCCCCACTGGATCTTGCGCTTGTTGCGCCGCGACTCGGGCGCGACATACGCCTCGATGCCGATGATCGGGGTGACTCCGGCCTTCTGCGCGGAGTGGAAGAAGTCGTACGCCCCGTGCAGGTTGCCGTGGTCGGACATGGCGATGTGCGTCATGCCCATCTCGTTGCAGGCGTTGAACATGTCCTTGAGCCGCGCGGCACCGTCCAGCAGCGAGTACTGGGTGTGGACGTGCAGGTGCGTGAAGGGCGGCTTTGACACGGTTTCGGCCTCCAAGGAGAACAGGCGTCGACGGACTTCCGACCGGCTGTGGACCGACTGCGGACAGTCTGGGGGACAGCGTCGAAGTCTATGCCTCGGGAATGACATTCCGCGGGCACCCACGCGTACCTTCATGCGTTGGAGACGGCAGACGCCGTCGGACACATTCATGCACCAGGAGGCACCCAGCGATGTCGGTTCCCCAGCTCAACGGCGAGCAGCGCGGCGAGGAGATCCTCGCCGTCTTCGACACCGCCTTCGGCGAGCTCCTGGCCGCCGACCCGGCCGCGTTCCGCGTGAAGTTCCGGAAGATGGCGGCCTCGGCCTTCGCCTTCTACCGGGGCACGGCGGCCCTCTTCTACCACGACCTCACTGCGAACAAGGACTTCGGGTCGAAGCGCGGCGGCCCGTACCTGGACGAGCGCACCTCGCGCGTGTGGATCCACGGCGACCTGCACGCCGAGAACTTCGGCACGTACATGGACTCCAACGGCCGGCTGATCTTCAATGTCAACGACTTCGACGAGGCGTACGTCGGCCCCTTCACCTGGGACCTGAAGCGCCTGGCCGCCTCCATCGCCCTGATCGGGTACGCGAAGGCGCTCAGCGACGAGCAGATCACCGAGCTGGTCGCGATCTACGCGGCCGCCTACCGCGAGCGTATCCACGCCCTGGCGACCGGCGCCAAGAGCGACGAGGTGCCGCCCTTCACGCTGGACACCGCGCAGGGTGCCCTGCTGGACGCGCTGCGTGACGCCCGCTCCCTCACCCGTTTCGGGCTGCTGGACTCGATGACCGAGATCCGGGACTTCGAGCGCCGCTTCGCCCCGGGCGGCGGCTCCGTCGAGCTGGACGCCGCCACCCGCTACAAGGTGCTGGCGGCCTTCGACGGCTACCTGGAGACGCTGCCGGAAACCTCCCTGGCCCGCCCGGACTCCTACCGGGTCAAGGACGTCGTCGGGCGGCGCGGCATCGGCATCGGGTCGGCCGGGCTGCCGTCGT
Source organism: Streptomyces sp. NPDC001843 (assembly GCF_042891955.1). NCBI lineage: Bacteria > Bacillati > Actinomycetota > Actinomycetes > Kitasatosporales > Streptomycetaceae > Streptomyces > Streptomyces sp. NPDC001843. The sequence continues at coordinate 252,221 of NZ_JBIATQ010000001.1, forward strand.
ACAACATCCTCCTGGAGGGCCACAGCGACGCCCTGGAGAACGACGTCGTGATCTACATCAAGCAGGCCCAGACCCCGGCCGTCTCCCGGCACGTCACCGACCCCGCGATCCGGGACTACTTCCAGCACGAGGGCCACCGCACGGTGATCTCCCAGCGCGCCCTCCAGGCGCACGCCGACCCGTGGCTGGGCTGGACCGAGCTGGACGGGGCGGGCCAGCTGGTCGCCGAGGTGTCCCCGTACGCCGTCGACCTGGACTGGGGCGACATCGACGACCCGGAGGAGATCGCGGCCGTCGTCGCCGACCTGGGCCGGGCCACCGCCACCATGCACGCGGCGGCCGACGACACCTCCGGCGAGTCCCTGGTGCCCTTCTCCACCGAGCGGGCCATCGACGCGGCGATCGCGGCCGACGAGGAGGGCTTCGCGGACCTGCTCACCGACTTCGCGCACTCCTACGGCGCACGCGCGCGTGCCGACCACCAGATCTTCGTCGACCTGTTCCGCAACGGCCGGATCCCCGGTCTGTGACCGGAGAGCCACCCACAGGCCCCCCTTAGGGGTCTCTTACAGCAGGACGTGTCACACTCTCCACGCTATGGACATATCCGGGATCCAGCTCAGAGCCGTACGCGCGGCGCTGTTCACGGCACTGGTCGTGACGCTCAGCACCGCGTCGCACGTGCTGCTGTCCCGGGTCCCGCTGCCGGCGAACACGGTGGCCGCGGTCGCGGTCGCCGTGTTCCTCCTCGCGTACGCCCTCGCGGGCCGCGAGCGCGGCTTCGGCAGGATCGCCGCCCTGCTGATACCGCTAGAGCTGGCCGCCGACACCGTGTTCACCACCGGCCAGCACGTCTGCTACGGGCGTGCGGGCGGCCCGGTCGCGGGCCCGCTGCGTTCGGTCGGCTGGGACGTGCTGTGCGGCAACGGCACACAGGTCGGCACGCCGCTGGCCCGGGTCACGGGCACGGACACCGACCGGCTCGCCGCGCTACTCGCCCACGCCGATCCGGTGACCGCCTGGCTGCTGCTCGCCGCGCACGTCGCCGTCGGCCTGCTGGCCGCCGCCTGGCTGCGCCGGGGCGAACGGGCCCTGGCGCAACTGCTGCGCGCCGTGGCCGCGACGACGTTCCGGCCACTGCTGCTGGCGGTGGCCGCGGTGACCGTGCGGCCGGGACCGGCGGTGCGGCGCGTACGGCTCCCGCGCCCTCGCCCGGCCACGGTCCGGGACCGGATCCGCACGCACTCCCTGGGACGGCGCGGACCGCCGTACTCGCTCGCGTTCGTCTGAACGCCGGCCGAGTACCAGCCACCCCCACACGTATCCCGCGTACAGCATGTGCGCGTCCCATAGGGAGATCACCACCATGAGCAAGCGGAACAGTGCAGCAGCGAAGACGGCGGCCCGGGAGCGGCTGCGCCAGGAGCGCGAGCGCCAGGCCAAGCGCGACAAGACGAAGCGGCAGGCCATCGTGGCCGGCTCGGTCGTGGCCGTGCTGGCGGCGGCCGGCGGCATAGGCTACGCCGTCGTCCAGGCCAACAAGCCCAGCTACTGGGCGGGCCTGAAGGACGCCAAGGTCGTCGCCCCGGCCAACACGACGGGCGCGAAGGGCACCACCGTCGTCATCGGCAAGAGCACCGCCAAGAAGACCCTGAAGGTCTACGAGGACCCGCGCTGCCCCGTCTGCGCCCAGTTCGAGCAGACCGTCGGCTCCACGGTGACCAAGGACATCGACGACGGCAAGTTCAAGATCCAGTACATCGGTGGCACGTTCATCGACAACCATGACAACGGCGAGGGCTCCAAGAACGCGCTGAGCGCGCTCGGTGCCGCGCTGAACGTCAGCCCGGACGCGTTCCTCCAGTACAAGACCGCGCTGTATTCGAAGAAGTGGCACCCGGACGAGACGACCGACAAGTTCAAGGACGACGCCTACCTCATCAAGGTCGCCGACACGGTGCCCGCGCTGAAGAGCAACACCAAGTTCCAGAGCGCGGTGAAGAACGGCACCTACGACGCCTGGGCGCTGGCCATGTCGAAGACCTTCGACACCAACAAGGACGGCGTCACCGGCACTCCGAGCTTCGTGATGAACGGCAAGAAGCTCACCACCAACGGCCAGCCCGACGGCAACCCGCCGATGTCCGTCGCGGACTTCAACCGCCTGGTGGACGCGGCCCTCAAGGCATAGCCACCGCGTGAAGGGCGGGCGAACTTTCCGCGTTCGCCTGCCCTTTTTGCATACTGGTCAGTAACCTGATCGGCCGTGACCAGTCGATACAGAGCTCCCATATCGTCCGAGGGCGTCAACTCCCTCTCCCCCCGCCGCCGTACGGTCGTCAAGGCCGCGGCGGCGACTGCTGTCCTGGCAGGTCCCCTCGCCGCCGCGCTGCCCGCCCGCGCGGCCGAGGCGCCCGCCTTCCTGCACGGCGTCGCCTCCGGTGACCCGCTGCCCGACGGGATCCTGCTGTGGACCCGGGTGACGCCCACCGCCGAGGCGACACCCGGGTCCGGGCTCGGCCCGGACACCGAGGTCAGCTGGGTGGTGGCGAAGGACAGGGCGTTCAGCGCCGTCGTCGCCAAGGGGTCGACCATCGCTACGGCCGGCTCCGACCACACGGTCAAGGCCGACATCCGCGGCCTGGAGCCCGCCACCGACTACTGGTTCCGCTTCTCGGCCGGCGGCACCGACTCCCCGCCGGCCCGCACCCGCACCGCACCGGCGGCGGACGCGAGCGTCGCGGGCCTGCGCTTCGGCGTGGTCTCCTGCGCCAACTGGGAGGCCGGTCACTTCTCCGCGTACCGACACCTCGCGGCCCGAGGCGACCTGGACGCGTGGCTGCACCTCGGCGACTACATCTACGAGTACGGCACCGGTGAGTACGGCGCGCGCGGGACCGTCGTACGGCCGCACGCACCCACCCACGAGATCCTTGACCTCGCCGACTACCGCACACGGCACGGCAAGTACAAGACCGACCCCGACCTGCAGGCCCTGCACACGAAGGCGCCGGTCATCGCGATCTGGGACGACCACGAGTTCGCCAACGACGCCTGGTCGGGCGGCGCCGAGAACCACACGGAGGGCGCCGAGGGAACCTGGAAGGCCCGTCAGGCGGCCGCCAGGCAGGCCTACTTCGAGTGGATGCCGGTGCGCCCGGCGATCGCCGGCACGACCTACCGCCGCCTGCGCTTCGGCAAGCTCGCCGATCTCTCGCTGCTGGACCTGAGGTCCTTCCGCTCACAACAGGTCAAGGTCGGCAACGGCTCGGTCGACGACCCGGACCGCACCATCACCGGCCGGGCCCAACTCGACTGGCTGAAGGCCGGGCTGAAGGCGTCCGACACCAGGTGGCGGCTGGTCGGCAACTCGGTGATGATCTCGCCGTTCGCCATCGGTTCCCTCTCCGCCGACCTCCTGAAGCCGCTCGCCAAGCTGCTCGGGCTGCCGCAGGACGGCCTCGGCCTGAACACCGACCAGTGGGACGGCTACACCGACGACCGGCGCGAACTGCTGGCCCACCTGCGCTCCAACGCCATCGGCAACACCGTCTTCCTGACCGGTGACATCCACATGGCGTGGGCCAACGACGTGCCCGTGGACGCCGGGACCTACCCGCTGTCCGCGTCGGCGGCCACCGAGTTCGTGGTCACCTCGGTGACCTCCGACAACCTCGACGACATCGTGAAGGTGCCCGAGGGCACCGTCTCCGCCGTCGCCGCACCCGTCATCAGGGCCGCCAACCGGCACGTCCACTGGGTCGACACCGACCGGCACGGCTACGGCGTGCTGGACATCACCGCGGACCGCGCCCAGATGGACTACTACGTGCTGTCCGACCGTACGGACGCGAACGCCACCGCCACCTGGGAGCGCTCGTACCGCACGCGCAGCGGCACGCAGCAGGTCGAGCGGACCTACGACCCGGTGTAGCCGCCCGCTAGAGGGATTCGAGGAAGCCGAGCGCCACCCGCCAGGTGGCCTCGGCGGCCTCCTCGTCGTAGTCCGGCAGGTCGGGGTCGGTGTAGAGGTGACCGGCCCCGGCGTACCGGTACACCTCGACGTCGGCGCCGGCCCTGCCCATCTGCAGGTACCAGGCGCTCAGCCAGTCGTCCGTCTCGAACGGATCCGGCTCGGCCACGTGCAACTGCACCGGCAGCTCGTCCACCGCGGTGTTCGGCGCCAGGTCCGAGGTGCCGTGCAGGAGCAGCAGCCCGCGCGCCTTCTCGTCGCCGAGCGCGAGGGTCTGCGCGACGGAGGCACCGAGCGAGAACCCCGCGTAGACGAGCCCGCGGTCGGAGTACGGCGCGGCGGCCAAGACGGCCCGCTTGAGCAACTCGTCCTTGCCGACCTCGTCATTGAAGGCCATGCCCTCCTCGACCGTGTCGAACGTACGCCCCTCGAAGAGGTCCGGCGTCCACACCTCGTGCCCCGCGGCACGCAGCCGGTCCGCGGCCCGGCGCACCGCGGGCCTGAGGCCATAGGTCGAGTGAAAGAGCATGATGTTCATGAGGCCATGGTGCCAGCCGGGTACGGCAGTGGCGGTCCGTGACCGCTTGGCGCCCTACCCAGGACGCGGTCGAAGTCACATGTTCATGTCCGCCGACGGCCGGTTACGTTCGGAGGCATGGAGAACGTACTCCGCCCTCTGATCGTGATCGGCAGCTCGCTGCTCCTGACCCTGGCCATCGGCTGGGCCACGGACCGGCTGCTGCGCAAGGCCGACGAACGGGACAGTGACACCCCGCTGTGGGGACTGCTGCGCCGCGGGCGCATCCCCTACCAGCTCGTGCTGTGCGCAGCCCTGCTCAGAGGGTCGTACGACCAGGCGCAGCTGCTGCCGGCGCACGAGACCGCCATCGGCCGGGTGCTGACGCTGGTGCTGATCGGGTCCGCCGCCTGGCTGGTGATCCGGATCGCGGCGGCCATCGTCGAGACGTCCTACAGCCGGTACGCCCGTGCCCACCGGGACGTGGCCAGGGTGCGCCGGGTGCGCACCCAGGTAGAGCTGATCATGCGCGTGGTCTCGGCGATCGTCATCGTGGTGGCCGCCGCCTCCATGCTGCTGACGTTCCCGGCGATGCGCGCGGCCGGCGCCTCACTGCTGGCCTCCGCCGGCATCCTCGGCATCGTCGCCGGTGTCGCCGCGCAGTCCACGCTGAGCAACATGTTCGCCGGGCTGCAGATCGCCTTCGGCGACATGGTGCGGATCGGGGACACGGTGGTCGTGAACGGTGAGTGGGGCACGGTCGAGGAGATCACGCTGACCTTCCTGACGGTCAAGACCTGGGACGAGCGCCGGATCACCATGCCCGTGTCGTACTTCACAGCGAACCCGTTCGAGAACTGGTCGCGCGGCACCCCGCAGATGACCGGCATCGTCTACTGGCACCTCGACCACAGCGCGCCCATCGAGGCGATGCGCGAGAAGCTCCGGGACATCCTCCGCAAGTGCGACGCCTGGGACGGCCGCGCCCACGGCCTGGTGGTCACCGACACGACGCCCACCACCATCCAGGTCCGCGCCCTGATGACCGCGAAGGACGCCGACGACATCTGGACGACGCGGGTCGTGGTCCGCGAGGAGATGATCAGCTGGCTGCGCGAGGAGCATCCGTACGCCCTGCCCCGCGTCAACACTGCCGACGCGGTGCTGCCCGCGCACTGGCCCCGCATCCCGTCCCAGGACGGCGCCCACCGCCGCGCCTACGAGCAACCGGGGACGGGCCGGGGCTGACGACCGCACACGGTCACCGCGGCCCCCTGCCGGACACCGTCCGGCAGGGGGCCGCCGTCATCGCAGGCTGCGCACGTCCAGATGCCGGAGCACCCGGTCCACGATCTCCGGATCCGCCCCGGGCTCGCTCCGGGCGGCCAGCACCTCGTGCCGGGCGGCGCTCAGCATCTCCCCCTGGATGCGGCGCACCCGTTTCAGCCGGCGCACCCGCTTCTCGTGCGCCTCCCGCCGCTCGTCCTCCCCCACGTCCGGGCTGATCCGCAGTCCGATGTCGAACGCCCGCCGCGCCATCTGCTCGGACAGCTCCTCGGGCAGCTCCTCGACCGCCTCGATCTCCTTCAGCCGCCGCTTCGCGGCCTTCGCCGCCCGCACGGCCAGCTCCTTCTCGAGCTCCTTCTCCCGCTCGGTGTCCGCCCGCACCCGCAGCCGCTTCACCAGCCACGGCAAGGTCAGCCCCTGCAGCACCAGCGTCGCCATGATCACCCCGAAGGCGATGAACACGATCTCGTCCCGGTCGGGGAACGGCGACCCGTCGTCGGTCGTCAGCGGCACCGCCAGTGCCAGTGCCACCGAGGCCACGCCACGCATCCCGGCCCACCACATGACGACGGTCTCCCGCCAGCCCACCGGGATCTCCTCCTCGGTGTCCCGCCTGGCGTGCAGCCGTTTGGTCAGCCAGGTCGCCGGCAGCAGCCACAGCAGGCGTACGACGACCACCACGCCCACGATCGCGGCCGCCCAGCCGAGCAGCTCGCCCCAGCGGCCGGACGCCGTCCGGATGGCGTTGTGCAGTTCCAGGCCGATCAGCCCGAACGCCACCCCGGTGACGAGCGTGTCGACGATGTCCCAGAAGGTGTGCCCGGCGAGACGGGTCATCACGTCGTCCGGGTCGGAGGCGTACTCGGCGAGGAAGAGCGCCGTGGTGAGCACCGCGAGCACCCCCGACCCGTGCAGTTCCTCCGCGAGCACGTAGGAGGCGTACGGGACCAGCAGCGTCAGCCCGATCTGCAGGGTGGCGTCCCCCAGGATGTCCATCAGCCGGTTCGCGCCCCAGCCGAGCGCCAGCCCCACGGCGACCGCGACCACCGCGGACAGCACGAGGTCCAGTCCGGCCCGCCACGGCGAGAAGCTGCCGCTGATCACGGCGGCGATCGCCACGTGGTACAGCACGATGGCGGTGACGTCGTTGAACAGCCCCTCGCCCTCCAGGATCGACACCAGCCGCCGTGGCAGCCCGAGCTGGCCGGCGACGGCGGTCGCGGCGACCGGGTCGGGCGGGGCGACCAGCGCGCCCAGCGCGACGGCGGCTGCGACCGGCAGTCCCGGCACGATCGCGGAGGCGACGGCCGCCACGCACACCGTGGTGACGAACACCAGGGCGACGGCGAGCAGGAAGATCGGCCGTTTGTTGGCGGCGAACTGCCGCCAGGACGTCCGCCGTACCGCCGCGTACAGCAGCGGCGGCAGCAGCGCGGGCAGGATCAGGTCCGGCGGGATGTTCACGTTCGGCACGAAGTCCGACACCGCGAGCGCTATCCCTAGCAGCGTCATCAGCACCGGGGCCGGCAGGCCGAACCGGTCCCCCACCGGCACGCTCACCAGGGCCCCGAGCAACAGCACGAACAAGAGGGCCAACTGGTCCACGGCCAACGCTCCGGGAGATCGACGTCAGACGGCTGGTGTCAAGCGTGCCATGTCCCTGCCGGTCACCCGTAGGTCTCCTCACGGACCTGGTCGAGCGCGTTCCGCAGGTCCTCCGGGTAGTCGCACTCGAACTCCACCCACTGGCCGTCCCCGGGGTGTTCGAAGCCGAGCCGTACGGCGTGCAGCCACTGGCGGGTCAGGCGGAGCCGTTTGGCGAGAGTGGGGTCGGCGCCGTAGGTCAGGTCGCCGACGCACGGGTGGCGGTGGGCGGCCATGTGGACGCGGATCTGGTGGGTGCGGCCGGTCTCCAGCTTCACGTCGAGCAGGGACGCGGCGCGGAAGGCCTCGATGAGGTCGTAGTGGGTCACGGAGGGCTTGCCGTCCGCGGTGACGGCCCACTTGTAGTCGTGCTGGGGGTGACGGCCGATGGGGGCGTCGATGGTGCCGCTGGTCGGGTCGGGGTGGCCCTGGACGAGCGTGTGGTAGCGCTTGTCGACCGTGCGCTCCTTGAACTGGCGCTTGAGCGACGTGTACGCGTACTCGGACTTGGCGACCACCATCAGGCCGGACGTGCCCACGTCCAGGCGGTGCACGATGCCCTGGCGCTCCGCGGCGCCGGAGGTGGAGATCCGGTAGCCGGCGGCGGCGAGCCCGCCGATGACGGTCGGCCCGGTCCAGCCCGGCGACGGGTGCGCGGCCACGCCCACGGGTTTGACGATGACGACCACGTCATCGTCGTCGTGCACGATCTCCATGCCCTCGACGGGTTCGGCGACCACCTGCACGGGCGCGGGCGCCTGCGGCATCTCGACCTCGAGCCAGGCGCCGCCGTGCACCCGCTCGGACTTGCCGACCACCGCACCGTCGACCTGGACCTTGCCCGCGGCGGCCAGTTCCGCCGCCTTGGTACGGGAGAAGCCGAACATGCGGGAGATGGCGGCGTCGACGCGCTCGCCCTCCAGGCCGTCGGGTACGGGCAGGGTGCGGATCTCGGGAAGCGTGCTCACCCCGACGAGTATGCCGGACGGGTGAGACAGCCCCGTACGAGAGCCCGGGCAGGCCCTGGTCCCCTAGTCCTTGTGGACCGTGCCGTCCGGGTCCAGGCCGCGGAAGGACAGCAGCACGATCAGGATGCCGCCGCAGACGATCGCCGAGTCGGCCAGGTTGAACACCGCGAAGCCCTTGGGCGCGATGAAGTCGATCACTTCGCCCTGGAAGACGCCCGGCGCGCGGAAGATCCGGTCGGTGAGGTTGCCGAGGGCGCCGCCGAGCAGCAGGCCCAGCGCGATCGCCCAGGGCAGGCTGTACAGCTTGCGGGCCAGGCGGATGATCACCACGATCACGGCGGCCGCGATGACCGTGAAGATGACCGTGTAGGCCTGTCCGAGGCTGAAGGCCGCGCCCGCGTTGCGGATGGCGGTGAACTCGAGCCAGTCGCCGATGATCTGGACCGACGGGTGGTGCTCCAGCTTTGCGACCACGATCAACTTGCTGACCAGGTCGAGGGCGTACGCGAAGGCGGCCACCGAGAACAGCACCGCGATCCGGCGCCGGCCCCGGGGCCGCTCGGCCGGGGCCGCCGCGGTCGCTGCGGTCTCATCGTCCGCCGCTCCAGCAGCGTCCGGGGTGTCCGGCGTACCGATGATGTGCTCCGCCTCTGCCACGTGAGTCCCTCAACCTAGGTACCTGACTTCAGACGAGACTACGGCACCCCCCGGCGGGCGCCGGGAGCGGTCAGTACCGGCGTTCCTGCTTCTGCTTGCACTCCACGCACAGGGTCGCCCTCGGGAAGGCCTGCATACGGGCCTTGCCGATGGGGTTGCCGCAGTTCTCGCACAGACCGTACGTGCCCGCGTCGAGCCGTTCCAGGGCACGCTCGGTCTGGATGAGCATCTCACGCGCGTTGGCGGCCAGCGCCATCTCGTGCTCCCGCGTGATGTTCTTGGTGCCGGTGTCGGCCTGGTCGTCGCCGGCGCCGTCCCCGGAGTCCCGCATGAGCCCCACCAGGGACTGCTCCGAGGTGGTGATCTCGGTGCTGAGCCGGGCCTCCTCGGACTGCAGCTCGGCGCGTGCCTCCTCGACCTCCTCAGCGGTCCAGGGGTCCTCACCGGGGCGCACCGCGAGCTCGCCGGGCTTCACCGCGGCGAGGCGTGCCTTGGGGACGGCCGTCTTCGCCGCCGTGGCCGTGCCAGGAGTCTTCTTCGCAACCACCGTCGTGGCTCCCGTCTGCTTCGCGGCCTGCGCCGCGCCCGCCTTCTTGGCCGAACTCTTCCCGGCCACCGCCTCCTCGGTGCCCGCGTCACTTCCGGCGGCCCGCGCGGCCGCCTCGCCCTCGCCGCTCACTGCTCCGGCGGGGCCGCTCCCGGCGCCGGTCCCCTTGCCGCGCCGTCCCTTGCCGGCGCTCCCCGTCACCGCCTTCTCTGCGACACCCTTCCCCGCCCCGGCCCCCTTGACCGCAGCCTTCCCGGACCCGTCCCCCTTGGCCACCGTCTTTTCGTCACCGGCACCCGCGACCGGCGTCTTCCTGGCAGCGGACTTCCTGGTGGCTCCCTTCACGCCCTCGGCCCCGGTCGTCACCTTCCTGGTGGCGGTCTTCCCGGCGGAGGCCGTGGGAGAGGCGGCCGCCGCCTTCTCGCCCGCCGCCTTCTCGCCCGCCGCCTTCTCGCCCGCCGTCTTCTTGGCCACGGTCTTCTTGGCCGGGGCCTTCGCACGCACCGTCTTCGTGGCCGCGGTCCCGGTCTTGCGCACCGCGGTCTTCTGCGCCCCGTCCGCCCCGCGCACTCCCTGCTCGGCGGCCCCTTCGGCGGAGCCCCTCGCGGTCTTCTTCGCCACCATGGCCGCGGCCCCTTCACATATTGTGATTTCGCTCGCGAATCGTGCTGGGACGATAAATCGACTCGAGTCCCGCGGCAACGGGGCACGCCGCCCGATCCGCCCGCCCCGCGACCCGCGCGCGACAAGCATGCATGCGTTGTGCCCAGCTCCCAGCCGGGTAATCCGCCGAGCCGGGCATCCCGGGATCCGAACACGCGTACCTCGCCATTCAGGTCACATTCGGGACATACCATCCCTTCCCCATCGTCCTCCTCCCCGCACCCGAAATCGTTCTGCCGCTGTCATCGCGGCGCCGTACACTGGGCGGAGCGAAAAGCGTGGATGGGGACGAGTAGCGGCGTACGCAGCCCAGAGCGACCCGGGGACGGTGGAAGCCCGGGGGCGAGCGCGACGTGAAGATCACCCCGGAGCCGCCGGAAGAAAGCCGCAGCACCATCGCGGCCAGTAGAACCGGCTTCGCGACCTCAATGAGGGGGCTCGCCGGCGTGCCAGGCGCACGGAGGGCCAAGGAGGGTGGTACCGCGGGAGCGCGCCGCACCCGGCGCACGTGACACATACGGCTCTCGTCCCTCCGACGGAAGGCAGCACATCCGTTGGAGGAAGCTCGCTGATGACAGCGCCGACGTACCGCCAGGTACCCGCCCAGGTCGACCTGCCCGCGCTCGAGCACGCGGTGCTCGACTTCTGGCGCGAGCAGAAGATCTTCGCCAAGAGCCTGGAGCAGTCCGAAGGCCGCCCGGAGTGGGTGTTCTACGAGGGCCCGCCCACCGCGAACGGCATGCCCGGCGCCCACCACATCGAGGCCCGCGTCTTCAAGGACGTCTTCCCGCGCTTCCGCACCATGCGCGGCTACCACGTGGCCCGCAAGGCCGGCTGGGACTGCCACGGCCTCCCGGTGGAGCTGGCGGTCGAGAAGGAGCTCGGCTTCTCCGGCAAGCAGGACATCGAGGCGTACGGCATCGCCGCGTTCAACGCCAAGTGCCGCGAGTCGGTGACCCGGCACACCGACGCCTTCGAAGCGCTCACGACCCGCATGGGTTACTGGGTCGACCTCGACGACGCCTACTGGACCATGAACCCGGAGTACGTCGAGTCGGTCTGGTGGTCGCTGAAGGAGATCTTCGGCAAGGGCCTGCTGGTCCAGGACCACCGCGTCGCCCCCTGGTGCCCCCGCTGCGGCACCGGCCTGTCCGACCACGAGCTCGCGCAGGGCTACGAGACGGTCGTCGACCCCTCCGTGTACGTCCGTTTCCCGCTCACCTCCGGCCCACTGGCCGGCGAGGCAGCGCTCCTGGTGTGGACGACCACTCCGTGGACGCTGGTCTCCAACACCGCGGTCGCCGCGCACCCTGAGGTCCGGTACGTCGTCGTGACCGACGGCGCGGAGAAGCTCGTCGTCGCCGAGCCGCTCGTCGGCAAGGCGCTCGGCGAGGGCTGGGAGACCACCGGCCAGACCTTCACCGGCGCCGAGATGGAGCGCTGGACGTACCGGCGCCCGTTCGAGCTGGTGGAGTTCCCGGAGCCCGCCCACTACGTGGTGAACGCCGAGTACGTCACCACCGAGGACGGCACGGGCCTCGTCCACCAGTCCCCCGCCTTCGGTGAGGACGACCTCAAGGTCTGCCGCGCGTACGGCCTGCCGGTCGTGAACCCCGTCCGCCCGGACGGCACGTTCGAGGAGGACGTACCGCTGGTGGGCGGTGTCTTCTTCAAGAAGGCGGACGAAAAGCTCACCGAGGACCTCCAGGCGCGCGGTCTGCTCTTCAAGCACCTCGCGTACGAGCACAGCTACCCGCACTGCTGGCGCTGCCACACCGCGCTGCTGTACTACGCGCAGCCCTCCTGGTACATCCGCACCACGGCGGTCAAGGACCGCCTGATCCAGGAGAACGAGAAGACCAACTGGCACCCGGAGACGGTCAAGCACGGCCGCTTCGGCGACTGGCTGAACAACAACATCGACTGGGCGCTCTCCCGCAACCGCTACTGGGGCACCCCGCTGCCGATCTGGCGCTGCGAGGAGAACCACCTCACCTGCGTCGGCTCCCGCGCGGAGCTCACCGAGCTGACCGGCACCGACCAGTCGGAGCTGGACCCGCACCGCCCGTTCATCGACGAGGTCACCTTCACCTGCCCGCACGAGGGCTGCGGGGCGACGGCCACGCGCGTGCCGGAGGTCATCGACGCCTGGTACGACTCCGGCTCGATGCCGTTCGCCCAGTGGGGCTACCCGTACAAGAACAAGGAGCTGTTCGAGAGCCGGTACCCGGCTCAGTTCATCTCCGAGGCCATCGACCAGACCCGCGGGTGGTTCTACACCCTCATGGCCGTCGGCACCCTGGTCTTCGACAGGTCGTCGTACGAGAACGTCGTCTGCCTGGGCCACATCCTCGCCGAGGACGGCCGCAAGATGTCCAAGCACCTGGGCAACACCCTGCAGCCGATCCCGCTCATGGACCAGCACGGCGCCGACGCGGTGCGCTGGTTCATGGCCGCCGGCGGCTCCCCCTGGGCGGCCCGCCGGGTGGGCCACGGCACCATCCAGGAGGTCGTCCGCAAGACCCTCCTCACGTACTGGAACACGGTCGCCTTCCAGGCCCTGTACGCCCGTACGTCCGGCTGGGCGCCCAGCGCGGCCGACCCGGCCCCGGCCGACCGCCCGCTGCTGGACCGCTGGCTGCTGTCCGAGCTGCACGCGCTGACCGACCAGGTCACCCAGGCCCTGGAGGCCTACGACACCCAGCGCGCCGGCAAGCTGCTGTCGGCCTTCGTCGACGACCTGTCCAACTGGTACGTCCGCCGCTCCCGGCGCCGCTTCTGGCAGGGCGACAAGGCGGCGCTGCGCACCCTGCACGAGGTCGTGGAGACGGTCACCAAGCTGATGGCCCCGCTGACCCCGTTCATCACCGAGCGGGTCTGGCAGGACCTGGTCGTGCCGGTCACCCCCGGCGCCCCGGAGTCCGTCCACCTGACCTCCTGGCCCGAGGCGGACCTGTCGGCGATCGACCCGGAGCTGTCGAGGCAGATGGTCCTGGTCCGCCGCCTGGTGGAGCTGGGCCGCGCCACGCGCGCGGAGTCGGGTGTGAAGACGCGTCAGCCGCTGAAGCGGGCGCTGGTGGCCGCGGCGGGCTTCGACACCCTCGACACCGAACTGCACGCGCAGATCACCGAGGAGCTGAACGTCGAGGCGCTGGCGTCGCTCAGCGAGGTCGGCGGCTCGCTGGTCGACACGACGGCGAAGGCCAACTTCCGGGCACTGGGCAAGCGGTTCGGCAAGCGCGTCCAGGACGTGGCGAAGGCGATCGCCGCGGCCGACGCCGCCGCCCTGTCCCTGGCCCTGCGCGAGGGCACTGCGTCGGTGGAGGTCGAGGGTGAGACGGTCGGCCTCGCCCCCGACGAGGTGATCATCACCGAGACCCCGCGCGAGGGCTGGTCGGTGGCGTCCGACTCCGGTGCCACGGTCGCCCTCGACCTGGAGATCACCGAGGAGCTGCGGCAGGCGGGCCTGGCCCGTGACGCCATCCGGCTGATCCAGGAGGCCCGCAAGAACAGTGGCCTGGACGTGGCCGACCGCATCGCGCTGCGCTGGACGTCCACGGACCCGGCGGTCGTCGCGGCGCTCACCGGGCACGCCGGGCTCATCGCCGAGGAGGTCCTCGCGACCGACTTCGCCCAGGGCGAGGCCGACGGCGGCTACGGCGAACCCTTCACCGACGAAGGCCTGAGCCTGACGTTCCGCTTGCGCAAGGTGTAGCCGAGGAGCAAGCCGAAGGCCCGGCCCCCGATGGGGCCGGGCCTTCGGTATGAAGAACCCACCGGCCGGCGTCAACACGCGTAAAAAGGGCGGGGCCCCGGACCGAAGTCCGGGGCCCCGCCCCTGAACGCTGCCGACGCCTACGGCGTACTACTGACCGTGCCGGCCGTCAGTTGTCGTCCTCATCGATCAGGAACCCGCGCATCGGCGAGGGAGCCTGGCCCATCGGCGACGGCCCCTGCGGGCGGACCGGAGCCATCGGCTGGGTCATCGCCGGGGTCATCTGCTGCTGGCCACCGTAGGACGGGGCAGCGGGGCTCGGCGCACCGCCCATGGGCTGGTTGCCGCCGTAGGACGGGGCGCTCGCGCCGGCCGGTGCCATGGAGGGCGCCGGGGACGGCGGGAGGGAGGCCGTGGCCGGGGTGCGCGGCGGCGCCAGGGAGTCGTCGGCCTGGGTCTCCAGCTGACGCAGCTGGGACTCGAGGTACGACTTCAGGCGCGTACGGTACTCGCGCTCGAAGCCACGCAGGTCCTCGACCTTGCGCTCCAGCGTGGCGCGCGCGGACTCCAGGGAGCCCATGGCGACGCGGTGCTTCTCCTGCGCGTCCCGCTCGAGCGCGTCGGCCTTGGCGCGGGCGTCACGCTCAAGACCCTCGGCGCGGCTGCGGGCCTCGCCGACGATCTTGTTGGCCTCGGAGCGGGCCTCGGCGATCGCCTGGTCGGCGGTCTGCTGGGCCAGCGAGAGGACTCGGGCGGCGCTGTCGCCACCGGGGCCCTGACCGGGGCCGCCCATCGGACCGCCCATGGGGCCGCCCATCGGACCGCCCATCTGCTGCTGCATGGGGGGCTGACCACCCATCGGGCCCTGGCCCATCGGACCCTGGCCCATGGGGCCGGGACCCTGCGGACCGCCCTGACCGCCGGGGCCGGCGGGCAGCTGCGGGGCACCGCTCGGCAGCTGGGGCGGGCCACCCATGGGGCCACCCATCTGCTGCTGCGGCGGGCCCGATATTCCGGCGGGCACGGGCGCGCCAGGACCTCGCATGCCCTGCTGCGGCATGCCACCCTGCTGCATGCCGCCTTGCTGCATACCGCCTTGCTGCATTCCGCCCTGCTGCATTCCGCCCTGCTGCTGGTCCTGCTCCGGGGGCTTGCGCATGTTCTGCTGGTTCTGCGCAGCCGCGCGCGTGGCCGCGGCCAGCTTGGCCCGCAGGTCCTCGTTCTCGCGGAGCAGACGGGTCAGTTCGGCTTCGACCTCGTCGAGGAAGGCATCGACCTCGTCCTCGTCATAGCCTTCTCGGAGGCGGACGGTCGTGAACTGCTTGTTCCGCACGTCCTCGGGGGTCAACGGCATCTCTTCACCTCAACGTAGTCATCGGCAGTCGGCAAGACCTTTCGTCCACGTTCACCCCACCAGGTTTCCCACGATGTTGATGAGGACGTAGACGATGATCATCAGTACGAAGAAGGACAGGTCGAGCGCCACGCCCCCGAGACGCAGCGGCGGAATGAACCGCCGCAGAAGCTTCAACGGTGGATCGGTGACAGTGTAGGTGGCCTCCAGTACGACCACCATCGCCTTGCCGGGTTGCCACGAGCGGGCGAACTGGAAGACGTAGTCCATGACCAGCCGGAAGATGAGCACGATGAGGAACACCATCAGCGCGATGTAGATCACCTGCGCGAACACGCTCATGGTCTGTGCTTCCCTCTCCCCTGCTCCGTGCTTCGTTCCGTTGGTACTTCTCAGCTCTGGTTGAAGAACCCGCCCTCTGCGATGCGGGCCTTGTCCTCCGCCGTGACATCGACGTTAGCAGGAGACAACAGGAACACCTTCTGCGTCACCCGCTCGATGCTGCCGTGAAGACCAAACACCAAACCGGCCGCAAAGTCGACAAGTCGCTTCGCGTCTGTGTCATCCATCTCAGTCAGATTCATGATCACCGGTGTGCCCTCACGGAAGTGTTCCCCGATGGTACGGGCCTCGTTGTAGGTCCGGGGGTGAAGCGTGGTGATCCGGTAAGGCTCTCGTTCGGACACGACCTTGGGCATGATCACCGGTGCGTTCTTCTCCAGGGATTGACGTTCTTGTGTGATGGACGCCACGGGCGCGATCCGCGCCGGGCGGCTCGATTCCGCGGGGAGCGAAGCGGCGTGAGAAACCGGGTCGCGCTGCGCGGGGGGCTGCACGACTCGTACCGATTCATCCCTTTGGGACTGATGCGACTGGTGTGACGGCTCGTGCCGTCGATGGTCCCGCTCCGGCTCCGGGTCCAGTTCGGGCTCGAAGTCGTCGTCGGGGTCGAAACCGCGGCCGTCGTACCCATCGTCCTCCACGAGGCCGAGGTAGACCGCCATCTTGCGCATCGCGCCGGCCATGCTCTGAGTCCTCCGCTCTGTGGTGGATCGGCTGACGACTGCCAAGTGCCTGCGATCCACGAGGTCGTTCTGCCCGCCTTTCGGCGACATTGACCATATTTTCTGCTGTGGTCCGACTTCTTGGCGACGTTACCCGAGCCTGGCGCGGACTCCGAGTACCGCGGTGCCGATGCGTACATGTGTCGCTCCGGCCGCCACGGCGTCCTCGAGGTCCGCACTCATCCCTGCGGACACCATGTTCGCAGCAGGATGGGCTCGGCGCAGGTCGGTCGACAAATCCATCAACCGCTCGAAAGCGGCCCGTTGGCGCCCGGCGTACTCCCCGGTGAGCGGCGCGACGGTCATGAGCCCGTCGAGCCGCAGCCCCGGAGCGCCGGCGATCAGGCCGGCCAACTCCTCGATGCCGCCGGGTGCCACGCCGCCGCGCTCGCCCCGCCCGCCCTCTCCCGCGTCGAGCGCGACCTGGATCAGGCACCCCACCTCGCGCCCGGCCCGGACGGCCTCCCTCGACAGGGCCGTGACGAGCTTGGGACGGTCCACGGACTGAACGACATCGGCGTAACCGACCACGGAGCGCACCTTGTTGGTCTGCAACTGGCCGACAAAGTGCCAGGAAAGGGGCAGATCCGAGCAGGCGGCGGCCTTGGGGGCCGCGTCCTGGTCCCGGTTCTCGGCGACGTGGCGCACACCGAGCCCCGACAGGAGCCGCACATCGCTCGCCGGATAGGTCTTGGTGACCACGATCAGGGTCACCTCCCCCCGCTCCCGCCCGGCGGCCGCGCAGGCCGCGGCGATGCGCTCCTCCACCTTCGCCAGGTTTCCGGCGAGTTCACCCTTACGGTCCGGCATGCCGCATCAGTCCAGCCACACATAGCCTGCGAGCCGCCCGGTGGCGCGGTCGCGGCGGTACGAGAAGTGATCGCCCGATTCGAGCGTGCACACCGGCGACTGCTCCCGGTCGCACACCCCGAGGCGCTCGAGCTGCGCGTGCACTCCGGCGCTCACGTCGACCGCAGGGGTGCCCCAACTCGTCTCCGCGTGCGCCGCCGACTCGACCGCGGCCACCTCGGCGCGCATCGCCTCCGGCACCTCGTAGCACCGGCCGCAGACCGCCGGTCCGGTGCGGGCGACGATCCGGCCCGGCTCGGCACCGAGTTCGACCATGGCCCGTACGGCGGCGGGAACCACCCCGGCGACCATGCCGGGCCGCCCGGCGTGGGCGGCGGCGGCGATCCGGGCGACCGGGTCGGCGAGCAGCACCGGCGTGCAGTCGGCGGTGAGCACCGCGAGGGCGAGTCCCGGCCGCGAGGTGACGATCGCGTCGACCTCCGGCACCGGGCCGTCGCCCCAGGGCTCCTCGATCACGGCCACGTCCGCCCCGTGCACCTGGTTCATCCAGACCACGTGCGCCGGGTCCAGACCGAGGGACTTCGCGGCCAGCTCGCGGTTGGTCCGTACGGCGCCGGGGTCGTCGCCGACCGCACCGCCGAGGTTGAGTTCCTCGTAGGGAACGGCGCTCACCCCGCCCCACCGGTCGGTGAAGGCGAAGTGCGCGCCGCTCACGATCTCGTGCTGTCCTATCACGGCAGAAGCGTCACTTGAGGAAGTCCGGTACGTCCAGCTCCTCGGCGGCGCTGTCCGAGTACGTCCGCGGGGCCGGCGGGGCCGGCGGGGCGGTCGGGATCTCGGCCACCGGCTCGGGAACCGCCGCGGGCTCCGGCTCCTCCTTGGGCGTGACGCTGCCGAGCGAGCCGAAGGACGGACGGCTCTCGGGCTGCCGCGCCGGGGCCGGCTCGTCCCGGCGGGCGGTGGACGACGACGACGTCGAGCCGATGACGTTGTCCCGGCGGGCCGGGGGCTGCCCCCCGTCGAAGCCGGCCGCGATCACCGTGACCCGGACCTCGTCGCCGAGGGCGTCGTCGATCACCGCGCCGAAGATGATGTTGGCCTCGGGGTGGGCCGCCTCGCTGACCAGCTGGGCGGCCTCGTTGATCTCGAACAGGCCGAGGTCGGAGCCACCGGAGATGGAGAGCAGGACACCCCGGGCGCCGTCGATGGAGGCCTCCAGCAGCGGCGAGGAGATCGCCATCTCGGCGGCGGCCACCGCGCGGTCGTCGCCGCGGGCCGAGCCGATGCCCATGAGGGCCGAACCGGCCTCGGACATGACCGACTTGACGTCGGCGAAGTCCAGGTTGATCAGGCCGGGGGTGGTGATGAGGTCGGTGATGCCCTGCACACCGGACAGCAGCACCTGGTCCGCGGACTTGAACGCGTCGAGCACGCTGACCTGGCGGTCCGAGATGGACAGCAGCCGGTCGTTGGGGATGACGATGAGGGTGTCGACCTCTTCGCGGAGTTCGGCGATGCCGTCCTCGGCCTGGTTGGCGCGGCGCCGCCCCTCGAAGGTGAAGGGACGGGTGACCACACCGATGGTGAGGGCACCCAGGGAGCGCGCGATGTTGGCCACGACGGGCGCGCCGCCGGTGCCGGTGCCGCCGCCTTCACCGGCCGTCACGAAGACCATGTCGGCCCCCTTGAGGACCTCCTCGATCTCCTCGCGGTGATCCTCGGCGGCCTTGCGGCCGACGGCCGGGTTGGCTCCGGCGCCGAGTCCGCGGGTGAGTTCGCGGCCGACGTCGAGTTTGACGTCGGCGTCGCTCATCAACAGCGCCTGTGCGTCGGTGTTGATGGCGATGAACTCGACGCCCTTGAGACCGACCTCGATCATCCGGTTGATGGCATTGACACCACCGCCGCCGACACCGATGACTTTGATGACTGCGAGGTAGTTCTGCGGTGCTGCCACGTCGAAGGCCTCTCGCCTCGAGTTACGTGTCGCCGGGCCACCGAAGCACTGCGCTTCGCGATCCGACGACGGATGCCGAATGGGACGGTCCTGAACGCCGACCCGAACCCTAACCCTGAAGTTTAGGGTTACCAGTGTGTCTGTTCCTTGAAGTCTTCTGAACAGGACACTAAGTCGACAAGTGGCGCACGTTCAACGAACACGCCGAACCTCCCGTTTTTCTTTTCACCCTATGTGATCAGGCATAGCAGTGCCCAACCAGGGTGCTGGCCTGCGCGGATGTGCGTCAACTCCCCGATGACGCCGGGGCGGTGGGGACGCTGACGTCGAAGTGCCCTGCGCGGGGAGCGGCTTTCATGAGAGCGTTGAGTGTGCGGGCCTTGGCGCGGCCGTTCTCGCCGCTGCCCCACTCGACGGTGCGCCCGCCGCTCAGCTCCAGCGAGATGTCGTCGTAGGAACGCACCTTGACGACCCGTGTCTCCCGCGCGACGTTGGCCGGAATGTCACCTGCCACGTCCACCGCCTCCCGGACCAGACGGTCCTCGCCGAAGCGGCGCAGGCTCGCGGTGGCCGAACCGGACCGGGGCGGATCCAGTTTCAGAGCGGCAACGCCTTTCGGCGCCTGCGAAACGGTGGCGAAACGGACACCTTCCTTGTCCACTTCGACGAACCGTCCGCCCTTCCCGATGAGGAGCACCGGAACACGCTCGGTTACTTTCAGCCCGATTCCGTGCGGCCAGGAGCGGACGACCTCGACCTCGTCGATCCGGGGCAGTTTCCGGCGCAGCCGCGCGGCGATGGCATCGGTGTCGACGGAGATCAGCGGCTTGCCGACCGGCACCCGGGCGGCCTGGCGGACCTGTTCGGGCGTCAGAACCACGGTCCCCTGGACCGAGACGTGGTCCACCCGCAGCCACTTGGAGCCGTACAGCGTCCAGACCACTCCGGCGACGAGGAGCACGAGTGCGGCAGCCAGTACGACGATCCCACGAAGGCGGGGAAGGCGGAGCTTTCCCAACCGCCTTCCGGGCGGCGGGCCGGACGACTCCTGCTGGCGATCACCGCGCTCGGCGGTCGTCGGTCCGGCCACACTCACTGCCCTCCGTGCATATCGTCCTATCGGCGCGAGGCGATCGCCTCGTACACCATGCCGACGAGCAGGTCGTCGGCGTCCCGGCGGCCGAACTCGCTGGCGGCGCGGGACATCTCGTACAGCCGGTGCGGGTCGGCGAGCACGGGCAGGACGTTCTGCTGCACCCACTCGGGCGTGAGTTCCGCGTCGTCGACCAGGAGGCCGCCGCCGGCCTTGACCACCGGCTGGGCGTTCAGCCGCTGTTCGCCGTTGCCGATGGGCAGCGGGACGTAGGCGGCCGGAAGCCCGACGGCGGAGAGTTCGGCGACGGTCATCGCGCCCGCACGGCAGAGCATCATGTCGGCCGCCGCGTACGCGAGGTCCATCCGGTCCAGGTAACTTACCGGGATGTAGGGCGGCATTCCCGGCATCTGATGCACCTGCGGCAGTTCGTTCTTCGGGCCCACCGCGTGCAGGATCTGGATGCCGGCCTGCTGCAGCCAGGGGGCGACCTGCTGGACCACCTCGTTGAGGCGGCGTGCGCCCTGCGAGCCGCCGGAGACGAGCAGCGTGGGCAGGTTCGGGTCGAGACCGAAGCGCGCGCGGGCCTCGGGGCGAGCGGCGGCGCGGTCCAGGGTGGCGATGGAGCGGCGCAGCGGGATGCCGATGTAGCGGGCGTCGCGCAGCTTGCTGTCGGGCGTGGAGACGGCGACCCGGGCGGCGTAGCGGGAGCCGATCTTGTTGGCGAGGCCGGGGCGGGCGTTCGCCTCGTGGATCACGATGGGCACGCCGAGACGCTTGGCGGCGAGGTAGCCGGGCAGGGCGACGTAGCCGCCGAAGCCGACCACGGCGTCCGCCTTGGTGCGCTCCAGGACCTGCTCGGCGGCCTTGATCGTGCCGCGCAGCCGCCCCGGGACGGTGATCAGCTCCGGCGTGGGTTTACGGGGCAGCGGCACCGCCGGGATCAGC
This sequence comes from Streptomyces sp. NPDC001843, assembly GCF_042891955.1. Lineage (NCBI taxonomy): Bacteria > Bacillati > Actinomycetota > Actinomycetes > Kitasatosporales > Streptomycetaceae > Streptomyces > Streptomyces sp. NPDC001843. Next base: position 273,418 of record NZ_JBIATQ010000001.1, read on the forward strand.
GCGAGTTCGTAGCCGCGCTCCGGGACGAGCCGGGTCTCCAGGCCGCGCTCCGTGCCAAGGGCCGTGATCCCCACGGTCGGGTCCTGCCTGCGCAGGGCGTCCGCGAGGGCGAGCGCGGGCTCGATGTGGCCGGCGGTCCCCCCACCGGCGAGTACGACATGCACCGAAATTCACCGCTCTCCGGACGAGCGCGCCGCCGAGGCACGCCGTCGCATCGTGTTCCATCTCCGGGGCCCCCGAGGACCTCCGGTCCCCCGTTTTCTACCAAAGCGGGGTTGCCGCATCGCAAGCGCCGCCCGCGCAGCGGGCTCGTCGCGCGCGAAGGCGATCAGCAGCCCGATGGCGAACATGGTCGGCAGCAGGGCCGACCCTCCGTAGGAGAACAGCGGGAGGGGGACGCCGGCGATCGGCAGCAGGCCGAGCACCGCACCGATGTTGATCACTGCCTGGGCGGTGATCCAGGTGGTCACGCCTCCCGCGGCGTACCTCACGAAGGGGTCCTCCGTGCGTCCGGCCACGCGGATACCCGCATAGCCTAGAGCCGCGAAGAGGGCGAGCACCGACAGCGTCCCCGCCAGGCCCAGTTCCTCACCGGTGACGGCGAAGATGAAATCGGTGTGGGCTTCGGGGAGTTGGCCCCATTTTTCCACACTCGCGCCCAGCCCGGAGCCGAAGAGCCCGCCGGAGGCCAGGGCGTAGATCCCGTGCACGGCCTGCCAGCAGTCGGCCACCCCCGAGCGGGGCTCGGTGGCGCCGATGCAGGCCAGCCGGGCCATGCGGTTGGGGCTGGTCTTGATCAGGAGCACACCGATCGCGCCGGCGACCGACAGCACGCCGACGAACAGCCGGGTCGGCGCCCCCGCCAGCCACAGCAGCCCGAAGAGGATCGCGGTGAGGATGATCGCGGTGCCCATGTCGCCGCCGAGCATGATCAGCCCGAGCAGCAGGAAGGAGACCGGCACGAGCGGCACCAGCATGTGCTTCCACTGGGTCAGCAGTTTCCGGTCGTGCTTGCGCGCCATCAGGTCGGCGCCCCAGAGCACCAGCGCCAGCTTGCCGAACTCGCTGGGCTGGATCTGGAAGGAGCCGCCGAGCGAGATCCAGTTCTGGTTGCCGTTGACCGCCATCCCTATCCCGGGGACCTGTACGAGGGCCATCAGGAAGACGGCGCCCGCGAGGATCGGGTAGGCCAGCGCCCGGTGCAGCTTCACCGGCATCCGGGAGGCGACGAACATCAGCACGCCGCCGATGGCCGCGGCAAGGAACTGCTTGCGGAAGAAGTACGACCCCGGCAGTGACAGCTGCAGCGCGGTGATCTGCGAGGCCGAGTAGACCATCACCAGGCCCAGCACGGTGATCAGCACACTGCCACCCAGGATCAGGTAGTAGGCGGTCAGCGGCCGGTCCCAGGCCCTCCGCGCGCGCGTGACGAACCGCCGTACCGGATTGTCGCGGGGCGGCCGGGGCGCCACGGGCCGCCTGACGGCCCGCTGGACCGGAGGCCGGCCCGTACGGCTACCGGACATCACCGGATCCTCCCGACCTTCAGCCACATCCGTCTCACGCGTCCCTCCAGGGGCCCCGAAGCACCCGCTGAGACGGGACCCGTCGTCAGGCGCCCGCGCCGAGTTCGCGAACCGCCTCCGCGAACGCGTCACCGCGCTGGTTGTAGTTGGTGAACATGTCCATGGAGGCGCAGGCCGGCGCAAGCAGCACCGTGTCGCCGGCGACCGCCAGCCGCTTGGCTTCCGTCACCGCCTGGAGCATCGCCCCAGTGTCGGTCCGGTCGAGGTCGACGACGGGTACTTCCGGGGCGTGTCGCGCCAGGGCGTCACGGATCAGGGCGCGGTCGGCGCCGATGAGGACGGCGGCGCGAAGTCGCTTTGCCGACTTGGCGACCAGCTCGTCGAAGGCGGCGCCCTTCGCCAGACCGCCCGCGATCCACACGATCGACTCGTACGCCGCCAAGGAGGCTTCCGCGGCGTGGGTGTTGGTGGCCTTCGAGTCGTCGACGTACGTCACGCCCTCCAGCTCCGCCACCTTCGCGATGCGGTGGGCGTCCGGGGTGAAGGCCCGCAGGCCGTCCCGTACGGCCTGCGGGGGCACCCCGAAGGCGCGCGCGAGGGCCGCCGCGGCAAGGGCGTTGGCGATGTTGTGCGGAGCGGGCGGGTTGACGTCCGAGACCTCGGCGAGCTCCTGGGCGTTCTTGTGCCGGTTCTCGACGAAGGCACGGTCGACCAGGATGCCGTCCACCACGCCGAGTTGGGAGGGCCCCGGGGTGCCGAGGGTGAAGCCGATGGCCCGGCAGCCCTCCTCGACGTCCGCCTCGCGCACCAGGTCCTCGGTGAGTTTGTCGGCGACGTTGTAGACGCAGGCGACCCGGTTGCCCTGGTAGATGCGGCCCTTGTCGGCGGCGTAGGCCTCCATGGAGCCGTGCCAGTCGAGGTGGTCGGGGGCGAGGTTGAGCACCGCGGCGGAGTGCGCGCGCAGGGAGGGCGCCCAGTGCAGCTGGTAGCTGGACAGCTCCACGGCGAGGACGTCGTACTCCTGGTCACCGAGCACGGCGTCCAGCAGCGAGACGCCGATGTTGCCGACGGCCGCGGTGCGCAGGCCAGCCGCCTGGAGGATGGAGGCGAGCATCTGGACGGTGGTGGTCTTGCCGTTGGTGCCGGTGACGGCCAGCCAGCGCGCGGCGTCGGGGCCGCGCAGCCGCCAGGCGAGTTCGACGTCGCCCCAGACCGGGACGTTCGCTTCGGCGGCCGCCGTGAACAGCGGCTTGTCCGGCTTCCAGCCGGGCGCGGTGACGATGAGTTCGGTGCCCTCCGGCAGGGAGTCGCCGTCGCCGAGGCGCACGGTGACGCCGAGCGCCTCCAGTTCGGCCGCCTGGGCCCGCGCGCGGTCGTCGTCGCCGTCGTTGACGACGGTGACCCGCGCGCCGAGGCCGTGCAGCACCTTGGCCGCCGGGACGCCGGAGACGCCCAGCCCGGCGACGGTGACGTGCTTGCCCTGGAACTCCGAAGATCCTTCAGGCACCGAGGAGGTCACTTGTCCGCTGCCCATCCCGCATAGAAGAGACCCAATCCGACAATCACACAGATGCCCTGGATGATCCAGAACCGGACCACCACAAGGACTTCGGACCAGCCCTTGAGTTCGAAGTGGTGCTGGAGTGGCGCCATCCGGAAGACGCGCTTGCCGGTGAGCCGGAAGGAGCCGACCTGGATGACGACCGACATGGTGATGAGGACGAACAGTCCGCCCATGATGGCCACCAGCAGCTCCGTGCGGGAGAGGATGGCCAGGCCCGTGAGGACGCCGCCGAGGGCGAGCGAACCGGTGTCCCCCATGAAGATCTTGGCGGGCGAGGTGTTCCACCACAGGAAGCCGAGGCAGGCGCCCATCAGCGCGGAGGCGACGACGGCCAGGTCGAGCGGGTCGCGCACCTCGTAGCAGGCGTTCGGGTTGGTCAGCGTCTGGGCGTTGGCGCAGGACTCCTGGAACTGCCAGACACCGATGAAGGTGTAGGCGCCGAAGACGAGAACGGAGGCACCGGTGGCCAGGCCGTCCAGGCCGTCCGTCAGGTTCACGCCGTTCGACATCGCCAGGATCATGAACAGCGCCCAGACCACGAACAGCACCGGGCCGATCGACCAGCCGAAGTCCGTGATGAACGAAAGCTTCGTGGACGCCGGGGTGTTGCCGCGCGAGTCGGAGAACATCAGCGACAGCACGGCGAAGCCGATACCGACGATCAGCTGGCCGGCCATCTTCGCCTTGGCCCGCAGACCCAGCGAACGCCGCTTGACGATCTTGATGTAGTCGTCCAGGAAGCCGACCAGGCCCATGCCCGCCATCAGGCCGAGGACCAGCAGCCCGGAGTACGTCACCGGCTTGCCGCTGATCACCTTGCTGAGGAAGTAGGCGGCGATCGTGGCCAGGATGAACGCGATACCGCCCATGGTCGGCGTACCGCGCTTGCTGGCGTGCTCACGCGGACCGTCGTCACGGATGTACTGGCCGTAACCCTTGCGCGCGAGGAGCTTGATCAGCAGCGGGGTGCCGACCAGCGTCAGGAAGAGACCAATGACTCCCGAGAACAGGATCTGGTTCATCATCGGGCGGCAACCTCACCCTCGGCACCGCTCTCGACGAGCGCCTGGGCAACGCTCTCCAGCCCCACCGAACGGGACGCCTTCACGAGCACGACATCCCCCGGGCGCAACTCGCTGCGCAACAGGTGGACCGCCGCCTGTGCGTCGGACACGTGCACCGACTCCTCACCCCACGAACCCTCGTTATATGCGCCCAGTTGCAGCCAGGAGGCTTCGATCCCCCCGACCGCGACGAGCTTGCTGACGTTGAGCCGGACGGCGAGCCGTCCGACGGCGTCGTGCTCGGCGAGCGCCTCGTCCCCCAGCTCGGCCATCTTGCCGAGCACCGCCCACGTGCGGCGCCCCTGGCCCATGGCCGCGAGTGCCCTGAGGGCGGCCCGCATGGACTCGGGGTTGGCGTTGTAGGCGTCGTTGACGATGGTCACGCCGTCCGGGCGCTCGGTGACCTCCATGCGCCAGCGGGAGAGGGAGCCCGCCTCGGAGAGCGCGGTGGCGATCTCTTCCGCGGACATGCCCAGCTCATGGGCGACGGCGGCCGCGGCGAGCGCGTTCGACACGTGGTGCTCACCGTACAGGCGCATGGTCACATCACTTGCACCGGAGGGTGTGTGAAGCCTGAACGAGGGCTGTCCGCTGTCCGTGAGTCGCACGTTCTCGGCGCGTACGTCCGCTTCGGCCGACTCTCCGAAAAGGATCACCTTCGCCTGGGTACGGGAGGCCATGGCCCGGACCAGGGGGTCGTCGGCGTTGAGGATCGCGGCCCCGCCGTCCTCGGCCGGGGGCAGGGCCTCCACGAGCTCGCCCTTCGCCTGCGCGATCTGCTCGCGGCCTCCGAACTCGCCGATGTGGGCGGAGCCGACGTTGAGCACGAGCCCCACCTTCGGCGGGGTCAGCTCGGTGAGGTAGCGGATGTGGCCGATGCCTCGGGCGCCCATCTCCAGCACAAGGAAGCGCGTCTCCTCGGTAGCGGACAGGGCGGTCAGCGGCAGCCCGATCTCGTTGTTGAGCGAGCCCGGGGTGAACACCGTCGGCGCCTTGCGCCGGAGCACCTGGGCGATGAGGTCCTTGGTGCTGGTCTTGCCCGCGGAGCCGGTGAGCGCGACGAGGGTCGCGCCGAGCCGTCGTACGACGTGCCGGGCGAGGGCGCCGAGGGCGCTCTGGACGTCCTCGACGACGATCGCGGGCACGCCGACGGGCCGCGACGCCAGCACGGCGACCGCGCCGGCCGCCACGACCTGCGCCGCGTAGTCGTGACCGTCGGCGCGCTCGCCGACGAAGGCGACGAACAGGCTGCCCGGAACCGCCTCCCGGGAGTCGCGGACCACGGGCCCGGTGACCTGGACGGACGGATCCGGTATGTCGTGCGTCTGCCCGCCGACGACTGCTGCGATCTCGGCGAGGGAGAGGGCGATCACAAGTTCATCCCTGGGTCTTCTGGATAGCTTCGCGGAGCACCTGGCGGTCGTCGAACGGACGGATCACGCCGGCGATGTCCTGGCCCTGCTCGTGGCCCTTGCCCGCGACCAGCACGGTGTCCCCGGGGTGCGCCCGGCCGACGGCGGCGGCGATCGCGGCGGCCCGGTCCTCGAAGAGGAGCACCTCTCCGCGCTGGTGCGCGGGCACGGACGCCGCGCCCTGGAGCATGGTGGCCAGGATCGCCAGGGGGTCCTCGGAGCGGGGGTTGTCGGAGGTCAGTACGGCGGTGTCGGCGAGCCGGGCGATGGCGGCGCCCATCGGGGCGCGCTTGGTGGTGTCGCGGTCGCCGCCGCAGCCGAGGACGACGTGCAGACGGCCCTTGGTGACCTTGCGCAGGGCCTTGAGCACCGATTCGACGGCGTCGGTCTTGTGGGCGTAGTCGACGACCGCCAGGTAGGGCTGTCCGGCGTCCACCCGCTCCAGGCGGCCCGGCACGCCCGGTACGGCGGCGACGCCGTCGGCCGCTGCCTGCGGGTCGAGACCGGCGGCGGCCAGGGCGACGATGGCGGCGAGGGTGTTCGCCACGTTGAAGGGACCCGGCAGCGGCGACTTGGCGGCGATCCGCTCGCCCTGCGGGCCGAGCACGGTGAACGTCGAGTCCATCGGGCCGACCTGGACGTCCTCGGCACGCCAGTCGGCGTCGGGGTGGCCCTCGGCGGAGTAGGTGATCACCGGGACGGTGGCCTCGCGGGCGAGCCGGCGGCCGTACTCGTCGTCGGTGTTGACCACGCCGAGTTTGCTGCGCAGTGGTGTGAAGAGCTGCGCCTTGGCCTGGAAGTAGTCCTCCATGCCGGAGTGGAACTCCATGTGCTCCGGGCTGAGGTTGGTGAAGACGGCGATGTCGAAGACGCAGCCGTCCACCCGGCCGAGGACCAGGGCGTGGCTGGAGACCTCCATGGCGACGGCCTCGACCCCGCGCTCGCGCATGACGGCGAACAGGGCCTGCAGGTCGGTGGCTTCGGGGGTGGTGCGCTCGGACTTGATGCGTTCGTCGCCGATGCGCATCTCGACCGTGCCGATCAGCCCGGTGGACCGGGCCGTCTTCAGACCGCCCTCGACGAGGTAGGCCGTGGTGGTCTTGCCGGACGTGCCGGTGATGCCGATCTGGAGCAGGTCGCGGCCGGGGTGGCCGTAGATGGTGGCCGCCAGCTCCCCCATGCAGCCGCGGGGGTCGTCCACGACGAGGACGGGCAGACCGGTCGCGGCGGCGCGTTCGGCGCCGGCCGGGTCGGTCAGCACGGCGGCGGCGCCGAGGCCGGCGGCCTGGGTGACGAAGTCGGCGCCGTGCACCCGCTCGCCGGGGCGGGCGGCGTACAGGTCGCCGGGGCGGACGGCGCGCGAGTCATGGGTGACACCGGTGACCTGCGCGTCGCTCGCCGGTCGTTCGACACCCAGCTGATCGGCGAGTTCCGCGAGGGGTGTGGCGGAGACCCGCGCCGGTCGCGGCGGTCCCGGATATGTCACGGAAGCGCCCTTCTGGGTGGTTTGGGACTGATCAGCGTGTGGCACGGCGGTGAGCGTACCGGGCGTACCGGCTCCGGAGCGAAGCGAGGGGCCGGGGGCATCGGGGTTCCCGGGGTCGGGAGTGATCGTTGTCACGGGGATCGTTCCTGGTCAGGGCTTGAAGTCGACGGGCAGGTTCGCGGGCTTGGCACCGGTCGGCGGGACCTGCAGGGTCTTCAGCGCGAACTCCATGACCTGCTTGTAGATCGGGCCGCAGATCTGACCGCCGAAGTAGCTGCCCTTCGTGGCGTTCTGGATCGCGCAGTAGACGGTGATGCGCGGTTTGTCCGCGGGTGCGAATCCGGCGAACGACGAGGTGTAGCCGTGGTACTTGCCGGTGGCCGGATCCACACGGTTGGCCGTGCCGGTCTTGCCGGCCACCCGGTACCCCGGGATACGGGCCTTGATGCCGGTGCCCTGCTCGTCGCCCACGACCGACTCCAGCATCCGGGCGAGGGTCTTGGCGGTCTTCTCGCTGATCACCCGGTTCTTCTTGGGCTTCGGGGCGGGGGCGAAGCGGCCGTCGGCGCCCTTCTCGCCCCGCACCAGGGTCGGCTGGACCCGGACGCCGCCGTTGGCGATGGTCGAGTACACGGAGGCGGCCTGCATGGCGCTGAGGGAGAAGCCCTGACCGAAAGGGATCGTGTACTGCTGCGATGTCGACCACTTGCCCGCGGGCGCGAGGATGCCGCTGGTCTCGCCGGGGAAACCGAGCCCGGTCGGGCTGCCGATGCCGAACCTGCGCAGGTAGGAGTAGAGGACCTTGTTCGCCTGGGGCTGGGTCCTGCCGAGCTGGCCGGTGGCCAGGATGGTGCCGATGTTGCTGGACTTGGCCAGTACGCCGTTGAGCGTGAGGTACCAGGTCGCATGGTCGACGTCGTCCGAGAACAGCCGGTCGCCGCGGTGCAGCCGGTTGGGCACGACCACGTGGGTGAGCGGGGTGGCGGCGTTCTCCTGCAGTACGGCGGCCATGGACATGATCTTGGCGGTGGAGCCGGGCTCGTAGGCGTCCTGGACGGCGGCGTTGCCCATGGCGGCGCCGTCGGCCTTGGCCAGGTCGTTGGGGTCGAAGCCGGGCGAGTTGGCCATGGCGAGGATCTCGCCGGTGCGGGTGTCCTGGACGATCACGTAGCCGCGGTCCGCCCCGGACTTCTTCACCTGGTCGGTGATGGCGTTCTGGGCGGCCCACTGGATGTCGCGGTCGATGGTGAGCTCGACGTCGGCGCCGGGCACGGCCGGTGTCTCGGTGGAGCCGGCGGTGGGGATCTGGCGGCCGCCGGACTGGGCGTAGCGGACCTTGCCGTCCTTGCCGGTCAGTTGCTTGTTCAGCTGCTGCTCGATGCCGCCGCCGCCCTTGCCGTCGGCGTTGACCCAGCCCAGTATCCCGGCGGCGAGGTCGCCGTTGGGGTACACGCGCTTGCTGCTGGGGTCGGCGAAGACGCCGGCCAGGACGTTCACGGTGGAGTGGTCCGTGGCCGCCTTCTCGGTGAGCGCGGACCTGAGGTCCTTGATCTGGTTCCAGACCTCCGGGGTCTGGCGGCTCGCCAGCTTCACATAGCGCAGGTTCTTGTTGGCGGGCCGCAGCTTGCGCACCAGGTCGGCCTGGTCCTGTCCGAGGATCGGGGCGAGCAGGGCGGCCGCCTGTTCGGGGCCGTCGCCGATCTTCAGCTGCTTGCGGTTGAACATCGTGGGGTCGGCCGTGATGTCGTACGCGTCCTGGCTGATCGCCAGGGCCACACCGTTGCGGTCGGTGATCCCGCCGCGCTCGGCGGCCAGGGTGTGGACGACATAGCGATTCTGCTCGGCCTTGGCGGCGTACGCGCTCGCGTCGACGGCCTGGACCTGGAGCAGGCGGACGACGAACGCGATCAGCACCAGGGTCAGCGCGAGGCTCACCATGCGCAGACGGGGGCGGGGGCTGCCGAGCCGGATGGTGCGGGGCGCCGACGGACGCGGCCGGCCGGCTCCACTCGGACGCCGAGCCGGCCGGGCACCGGGCCCCGGACGCCCGGCACTGCCCCCCTTACGGGGCCCGGGCGGCTTGGCCGGGCCGGGCACACGACGGCGCGGTGCTTCCCTGTCGGACACTTCCGTCACCTGCCGGGGGTCGTGGTCGTGGCGGGCTGGAGGGCTGCGGGCACCGAGCTGGTGGGCTGGGACGGTGCCGGGGCGGGGGACGTGGAGCCGGAGGCGACGGGCGCCGCGGGCGGGACGGCGGGCTCGGTCGACAGGGCCGCGGAGGCCGGGCTGGGGACGCCCTTGACGGTGCCGTCGGGGTCGAGGAACGCCGGGTCGCCGCCGGGCACCATGCCGAGTTCGCGGGCGCGGCGCTGGAGGGCGTCGGGGGCGGAATAGGCGTCGATGTCCCGCTGGAGGGCCTGTTGCTGGTCGGTGAGGCTCTTGGTCTGCTTCTCCAGGTCGTCGAGTTTGAACGACCCCTCGCTCAGGGCGGAGTTCAGCACGAGCAGGCCGATGAGACCGCCGCCGAGGAGCAGGACGACGAGGAGCACGAACGGAGTGCGCGCCGCCTGCCCCGGACCGGCCGGGAAGAGCCGTGCCAGCCGGGCCGCCCGTCCCCTCAGTTCGGGTTTGCCGCTCACTTGCCCTCCGGTGCGTCCGGGGAGCCGACCGACTGCGTTCGGGAAACCGACCGACCCGGCTCGCTCACTCGACGTCCTCCCTGATGCGCTGGGCCCCGCGCAGCCGTGCCGGAGCGGCCCGGCGGTTCTCGGCGACCTCTTCCTCGGTGGGAAGTTCGGCACCGCGCGTGAGCAGCTTGAGCCGGGGCTGGTAACGCTCGGGGACGACCGGCAGGCCGGGCGGCGCGGTGGTGGCGGCACCGGCCGCGAACACCTGCTTGACCAGACGGTCCTCGAGCGAGTGGTACGACAGGACGGCGATCCGTCCGTCCACGGCGAGGGCCTTCACCGCGGCCGGGATCGCCCGTTCCAGAACCGCGAGTTCACCGTTGACCTCGATGCGCAGTGCCTGAAAGGTGCGCTTGGCGGGGTTGCCGCCGGTGCGCTTGGCGGCCTGCGGCAGCGCGTCCCGGATCAGCTCGACCAGCCGCGCGCTGGTGCTGAACGGCTCCTTCTCCCGCTCGCGGACGACGGCCGCGACGATCCGCTTGGCCTGCTTCTCCTCGCCGTACGCGCGCAGGATCCGCACGAGTTCGCCGGCCGGATAGGTGTTGAGGACCTCGGCGGCGCTCATGCCGGTCGTCTGGTCCATGCGCATGTCCAGCGGCGCGTCCTGGGCGTAGGCGAAGCCGCGGTCGGCCTCGTCGAGCTGCATGGAGGAGACGCCGAGGTCGAACAGCACGCCCTGCACGCGCGGGATGCCGAGCCGGTCGAGCACGTCGGGCAGCTCGTCGTAGACGGCGTGGACGAGGGCGGCCCGCTCCCCGTACGGCGCCAGCCGTTCCCCGGACAGGCGCAGGGCCTCCTTGTCCCGGTCGAGGGCGACGAGCCGGGCCTCCGGGAACCGGGTCAGCAGCGCCTCGCTGTGGCCGCCGAGCCCGAGGGTGCAGTCGACGACCACCGCTCCCGGCCGCTCCAGGGCGGGCGCCAGCAGGTCCAGGCACCGCTGGAGCATCACGGGAACGTGTCGGCTCTGGGTCAAGGGTGCCTCTCATGTGCGGCGCGAAGCGGTACGCACCGCCTGGTCCCCGCCCGCTCGAGAAGGGGAGGCCTGCCGGCGCCGGAGGCGTCAGCCGGCCGGGAGCGGGAGGAGGCCGGGCCGTGCGTACGCGCCGCGCGGGAAGATCAGTCCAGCAGGGAGAGCGTCGCCTCCCGCTTCGCGTCACTTTAGTCCACCGTGTCTCGCGGTCAATCAACCGGCCTGCGCGTCGCGCATCGCGTGCCGGGCGGGGGCGCAATTCGCAGGGAATCACCCTTCCGGCACACGTTTGCCCTCCGTGTGGGTTAGTTCACAACAAGCCACGATGACACACCTGAGCGGCACACTTGTAACGTCGTGGCTATGACGACTTCCTCTGCAGCCCCGACCGGATCCGAAGGCGCCATAGCGAACGGCGGCAAGGTCACCGACCGCCTCGTCGAGGCGAACGAACGCTACGCCTCCGCGTTCACCGACCCCGGCATGGACGCCCGCCCCGTCCTCCGGGTCGCCGTGGTGGCCTGCATGGACGCCCGCCTCGACCTGCACGCCGCGCTCGGCCTGGCACTCGGCGACTGCCACACCATCCGCAACGCCGGCGGTGTGGTCACCGACGACGTGATCCGCTCCCTCACCATCAGCCAGCGCAAGCTCGGCACGCGCAGCATCGTCCTCATCCACCACACCGGCTGCGGCCTGGAGTCCCTCACCGAGGACTTCCGCAACGAACTGGAGATGGAGGTCGGCCAGCGCCCGGCGTGGGCGGTCGAGTCGTTCCATGACGTCGACCAGGACGTCCGGCAGTCCATGCAGCGCGTACGCACCTCGCCGTTCCTGCTGCACACGGACGACGTACGCGGCTTCGTCTTCGACGTCCGCACGGGTCTGCTGCGGGAGGTCGACCCGGCCTGACCGGCCCGCCCACCCCGGAAATCCCGCCACCCGGCATCGAAAATCTCATCGAAAAGGTCATGAGACCGACATAGTGCGGGCAGTTGTCCACAGGCGAGTGACACGAAACGGTAACGGCAGCAAGAATGCGGGGTGTGACGTCACTCGGGAACTCTTTCCGCGTGCTGTCCGTGTTTCGGGGTGGGCCACCGCAGAGCGACGGCCCTTGTAAGAACGGGCCGAGGAGGGCCGGGTGACGACCTATGACGATCGAGCGAGCCTGACAGATCTGACTGCCACCGTGGAGCGGGTACGCAGTTCGGTGGAAGGAGTGATCGAGGGCAAGCCGGAGGTCGTACGGCTTTCGCTGACCGTACTGCTCGCCGAGGGACATCTTCTGATCGAGGACGTCCCCGGCGTGGGCAAGACGATGCTCGCCAAGGCGCTGGCGCGGTCCATCGACTGTTCGGTGCGGCGCATCCAGTTCACGCCCGACCTGCTGCCCTCCGACATCACCGGCGTGTCCATCTGGGACCAGCAGCGCCGGGACTTCGAGTTCAAGCCGGGTGCGATCTTCGCGCAGATCGTGATCGGCGACGAGATCAACCGCGCCTCCCCCAAGACCCAGTCCGCGTTGCTGGAGTCCATGGCGGAGCGCCAGGTCACCATCGACGGGCAGACCTACGAACTGCCCAGCCCCTTCATGGTGGTGGCCACGCAGAACCCGGTCGAGATGGAGGGCACCTACCCGCTGCCCGAGGCCCAGCGCGACCGCTTCATGGCCCGGGTCTCCGTCGGTTACCCGAGCGTCGAGGCCGAGTTGCAGATGCTGGACGTGCACGGCGGCATCTCGCCGCTGGAGGACCTCCAGCCGGTGGCTCACGCGCACGAGATCGTGAAGATGATCGAGGCGGTGCGCGCCGTGCATGTCGCCGAACCGGTCAGCAGGTACGCGGTCGACCTGGTCGCCGCCACCCGCACCCATCCTGACCTGAGACTCGGGGCCTCGCCGCGCGCGACGCTGCACCTGCTGCGCGCGGCGAAGGCCTCCGCCGCCCTCAGCGGGCGGGAGTACGCGCTGCCGGACGATGTGCAGGCCCTCGCCGTGGCCGTGCTGGCCCACCGGCTCCTGCCCACCGCACAGGCCCAGCTCAACCGGCGCACCGCGGAACAGGTCGTGCAGGAGATCCTGCAGAACACGCCGGTGCCCGCGGCCTCGCCGCAGCAGAGCGGCCTCGGTCTCGGCCGGGGCGTGCCGGCGTATCCCCAGCAGCCCCCGCGGAGGCTCTGATGACCACCGGGGGGACGGGGCCGGCGGAGGTCGACCGCGGGGAGCGGGGCGGCGTCCGTACGGCCCTGGCCGGGCTGACCACCCGGGGGCGGTCGTTCCTGGCCGCCGGTGTCGCCGCCGCGATCTGCGCGTACGTCCTCGGACAGAGCGAGCTGCTGCGGGTCGGGCTGCTGCTGGCCGTCCTGCCGCTGATCTGCGCGACCGTGCTGTACCGCACCCGCTACCGGGTGGCCGGCAGCCGCCGGCTGTCGCCCTCGCGGGTGCCCGCCGGCAGCGAGTCCCGCGTGCACTTGCGGATGGACAACGTCTCGCGGCTGCCGACCGGCCTGCTGATGCTCCAGGACCGGGTGCCGTACGTCCTCGGGCCGCGGCCCCGTTTCGTGCTGGACCGGGTCGAGCCGGGCGGCCGGCGCGAGGTGTCCTACCGGGTCCGCTCGGACCTGCGCGGCCGGTATCCGCTGGGGCCGCTGCAGCTGCGGCTTACGGACCCCTTCGGGATGTGCGAACTGACCCGCTCCTTCTCCTCGTACGACACCCTGACGGTGATACCGCGCGTGGAGCCGTTGTCACCGGTGCATTTCAGCGGCGAGGCGAAGGGGTACGGCGACGGACGGCACCGCTCGGTGGCGCTGGCGGGCGACGACGACGTGATCCCGCGCGGGTACCGCTACGGCGACGACCTGCGCCGCGTGCACTGGCGCTCCACCGCGCGCTACGGCGAGCTGATGGTGCGCCGCGAGGAGCAGCCGCAGCGGTCCCGCTGCACGGTGCTGCTGGACACCCGGGGCATCGCCTACGCGGGCGTCGGCCCGGACTCGGCCTTCGAGTGGGCGGTCTCCGGCACGGCGTCCGTGCTGGTGCACATGCTCGAACGGGGCTTCTCGGTGCGGCTGCTGACGGACACCGGCAGCGCGGTGCCCGGGGAGGGCGCCGACGGGTTCGCCGGCGCCAGCCAGGAGACGGCGGACGCGGCCGGGCTGATGATGGACACGCTCGCCGTGATCGACCACTCGGACGGTACGGGTCTGTCCCGCGCCTACGACGTGCTGCGCGGCGGCAGCGAAGGGCTGCTGGTGGCGTTCCTGGGCGATCTCGACGAGGAACAGGCCGCAGTGGTCGCCAAGATGCGCCGGCGCAGCGGCGGCGCGATCGCCTTTCTGCTGGACGGCGACGTCTGGCTGCGGGAACCGACCGGCGTTCCCGGACCGGCGGACCCGCACGGCGAGCGGCTGCGGATGCTGCGCGAGGCGGGCTGGACGACCGTGAGCGTCCCCCGTGGCGCCTCCTTGGACGATCTGTGGCGTCAGGCGGACCACGAACGCCGGGGCGTGACCGCGTTGAGCGGCGGGGAGGCCCTGTGAGGACCGGCTGGGAGGAATTGTCATGAGCGGGCGGGCTCGGCTGGCCCTGTTCGCCGCGGCGGCCACGCTGATGGCGTCGTGTGCGTTGCTGCCCCTGGTGGACCGGCCGACGTGGCTGCTCGAGGCGGTCTTCCTGGTGGCGGCGCAGACCGGCGTGGGTGCGGCCACCCGGCGGGTGCCGCTGGCCCGGCCGCTGACCGTGGCGGCGCAGGCCCTGGTGACTCTGCTGCTGCTGACCCTGGTCTTCGCCCATCAGCAGGCCGTCGCCGGGCTGACACCCGGTCCCGAGGCGTTCCGGCATCTGACCGGTCTGCTCCAGCAGGGCTCGGACGACGTCAGCCGGTACGCGATCCCGGCGCCGCTGACCGACGGGATCCGGCTGATGCTCGTCGGTGGCGTCCTGGTGATCGGTCTGCTGGTGGACACGCTCGCGGTGACCTTCCGCAGCGCGGCCCCGGCGGGACTGCCACTGCTCGCGCTGTACTCCGTCGCCGCCGGGCTGTCCGACGGCGGCGGCGCCTGGCTGTGGTTCCTGGTCGCGGCCGCGGGTTATCTGATGCTGCTGCTCGCCGAGGGCCGGGACCGGCTCTCGCAGTGGGGCCGGGTGTTCGGCGGGGCGCCCCGCAGGCCCGGCGGGTCGTCGGACGGTGCGGTGGCCCCGGTCCGTACCGGGCGGCGCATCGGCGCGGCGGCGCTGGGCGTGGCGCTTTTCGTTCCGCTGGCCCTGCCCGCGATGAGCGGCGGCCTGCTGGACCCGGCCGGTACGGGCATCGGGAGGGGCAACGGCCACGGCGGCACGATCTCCGCGGTGAACCCGCTGGTGTCGCTGCGCGACAGCCTGAACGTGGACCAGGACCGCCAGGTGCTGTCCGTGAAGACGAGCACGAACGACATCTCGGACCTGTACCTGCGGATCGTCTCGCTGGACGACTTCGACGGCACCACCTGGAAGCCGTCCCAACGGCACATCGTGGGCGTGCCGAACCAGTTCCCGACACCGATCGGACTGAGCCCCGACGTCAAGCGCAGCAGCGTGCGGACCACGATCACGGCGGCGGACTGGTACGCCCAGGACTGGCTGCCGATGCCGTACCCGCCGAGCAGCGTGCGGATCAGCGGCAACTGGCGCTACGAGCCGGTGGGCATGACGGTCGTCGGTGACCACGGTCAGAACACGCGTGGCAAGTCGTACACGGTGACCAGCGTGGACGTGCAGCCGACCGCCCAGCAACTGGCCGGGGCCCCGCAGGCGCCGGCGGCGCTGCTGCGGGAGTACACCAAGGTGCCGTCAGCACTGCCCAAGGTGGTGAAGCGGACCGCCGAGGAGGTCACCGCGGGCGCGACGAGCCACTACGACGAGGCGGTCAAGCTCCAGGACTACTTCGCCGTGACCGGCGGCTTCCAGTACGACACCCAGGTGGAGGTCGGCCGGGGCCCGAACGCCATAGCCAACTTCCTGAAGCAGAAGCAGGGCTTCTGCGTGCACTTCTCGTTCGCGATGGCCGCGATGGCCCGCACGCTGGGCATCCCGGCCCGGGTGGCGGTGGGGTTCGCACCCGGGTCCCCGCAGGCGGACGGCTCGGTGTCGGTGGGTCTGAAGGACGCTCACGCCTGGCCGGAGCTGTACTTCGAGGGCGTGGGGTGGACCCGTTTCGAGCCGACCCCGACCCGGGGCACGGCACCGTCGTACACCGAGACGGACACACCCGGCAGCAGCCTCCCGGACCAGGTGCGGCCCTCGCAGTCGACGAGTGCGGCGCCGGCCGTGCCGGTCTCCCCGAGCGAGAGCTGCTCGGCGCAGCAGCGCAAGCTCGAGGCGTGCGGCAGCCCGTCCGCGCAGGCGGCGCAGGACAATCAGCCGCAGCCCCGGCCGTGGTGGGTGTACGCCCTGTGGGTGCTCGGCGGGCTCGCCGTCGCTCTGGTTCCGTTCGTACCGATGCTCTGGCGGGTCCGGACGCGCGGCGTGCGGCTGGGCGGGCACGCCCGTACGGACGAGGGTGCGGCGGCGCACACGCTGGCGGCCTGGCAGGAACTGACCGATTCGGCCTGGGACTTCGGCATTCCGCCGGACGAGTCGCAGACCCCGCGCAAGGCGGCCGCCCGGATCGTCCGGCTCGGCCGTCTCGACCCGGTGGCCGGGGCCGCGGTGCACCGGGTGGCGGACGCCGTGGAGCAGGTCCTGTACGCGCCCCGGCCGCGCCCGAGGGCCGGGCTGGCGGAGGATGTGCGGCAGGTGATCGCCGCGTTCGAGGGCACGGTGAGTACGCGTACGCGGCTGCGGGCGTTGTTCGTGCCCCGTTCGACCGTGCGGGTGCTGTGGGCGGCGTCGGCGTGGTGGGCGTCCGTCACGGCGCGCGTGGCGGCGGCCCGTCCGACGCCCCGCAGGGCGTCGGGCCAGCAGGGCTGAGGCCCTGCGGGAAACCGCCGGCCAGCGGCAAGGCCTCGCGGCATGCACGAGGGGCGGCCACCGGGATGGTGGCCGCCCCTGTCACGACGTCACCGACCGGCCGGCCGCTGGTGGGCGACGTCCGTGGGATGGGCGTCCCCGCGGCGCACGGGTGCCGGGACGGCGGGCCGGAAGCCCTGAGGGAGACAGCCGGACCGCGTCACGGGCTTCGCCGCATGCCAGAGGGGCGGCCACCGGGATGGTGGCCGCCCCTCTCACGTCTGTCGTTCGAGCCGCTGGAGGCTAGTGACCCTGCTCGTCGCGGCGGCGCTGCCAGCGCTGTTCGATCCTGTCCATCATGGAGCGCTTGGGCCGGCCCTGACGGCGTGCTTGCGGGGCGCCGGCGGGCTGTTCGCCCGGCTTGGGGGCCTTGCGCCAGCCAGTGACGGCGAGCACCGCGCAGCCCAGCATGACGAGGAAGCCCACCACACTCACCCAGATCAGCTGCGCGACCATTCCGGCCATGAGGAGCGCGATACCCACGAGGAAGCCTGCGACCGCCTGGTAGACCCGCCGCCGGGTGTACGTACGCAGCCCGCTTCCCTGGAGCGCCGACGCGAACTTGGGATCTTCTGCGTACAGCGCTCGCTCCATCTGCTCGAGCATGCGCTGCTCGTGCTCCGAGAGCGGCACGGAGTCCTCCTCATCGTGCAGTCGCCGGGGCGACCGGGGGGTCCCTTCAGGATAGGCAGGGAATCGCCCCCGTGAAACCCGCCCCTCTGCGCCAATTGGCCAACCAGGACCGCCATGCCGGGCCGGGCTCGCTGAGGCTTCCATTCCCCGGCGGCCGACCCGTCATGCCGAGCGGTCTCCTTCGATCATACGGCGCAAACCCCTCGATCGGGGGGCCTGTGGCGTACTCCATGTGCCGTCGACGCGCTGATCAGCGGGGTGCGCCCGGTGGCACGTGGGGCGGCTCACGCCTCCCTCGGCCCCGCCGTCTCGCCGAGCACGTGCAACTGGGTGGCCACGGAGTGGAACGCCGGGAGCTCGGCGGCCGCCGCCTCCAGCTTCAGCAGGGCGTCGAGGGCGCCGGGCTCGGTGTCCACGAGGACGCCCGGGACCAGGTCGGCGAAGACCCTCACCCCGTGCACGGCACCGACCCTGAGGCCCGCGCCCTCGACCAGGGCGGTGAGCTGCTCGGCGGTGAAGCGCCGCGGCACCGGGTCGCCGGAGCCCCAGCGGCCGTCGGGGTCCTCGAGCGCCTGCTTGGCCTCCTTGAAGTGGCCCGCGAGGGCGCGCGCGAGCACGGCGCCGCCGAGGCCGGCGGCGAGCAGGCTGAGGACGCCCTCGGGGCGCAGGGCGGCCACCGCGTTGCGGACGCCCTCGGCCGGGTCGTCCACGTACTCCAGGACACCGTGGCACAGCACCGCGTCGTACCCGCCGCGCTCGACCACGTCGAACAGGCCGTGGGCGTCTCCCTGCACGCCCCGCACCCGGTCGGCGACGCCGGCCTCGGCGGCGCGGCGCTCCAGCGCGAACAGCGCGTTGGGGCTGGGGTCGACGACGGTGACGCGGTGGCCGAGGCGAGCGACGGGCACCGCGAACTTGCCGCTGCCGCCGCCGGTGTCGAGGACGTCCAGCGCGTCCCGACCCGTGGCCTTGACCCGGCGGTCAAGGGCGTCCTGGAGGACCTCCCAGACCACGGCGGTACGGAGAGAAGCGCGAGGGCGCATCGGGTCCGACACGGTTTTTGACTCCTCGGGACGGAAGGCTTCGGCAACGCTTCAGGCGCCCTCCACCCTATTGCCTCCGCCGCCGCTCGCGGTCACCGTCTCATCCCGCGTCCGGCATCTCGCGCGGGGCGGCCGGGCCCTCCGGCTCGTCGGCGTCGCGGCGGGGCTGGGGCAGCACCGGCTGGAGTACCAGCATCCGCTCCACGAGGCGGACGAACATCGCCACGTCACGTATCAGGTCGTCGGCGTCACGGCCGCTCGCGGCGCCCTGGATGCCCGCCTCGGCCCGGGCGCGGCGGTCGGCGCCGGAGGCGAACAGCGCACTCCACTCGGTGAGTTCGGGTGCGATCTCGGGGAGCACTTCCCAGGCGCTCCGGATGCGTGCGCGACGCCTCGGGGAGGTCTCGGGGCGGCCGCGTGCGGCGAGCACGGCGGCGGCGGTGCGCAGCGCGGCCAGGTGGGCGGTCGCGTAGCGCTCGTTGGGGGTTTCCAGGACGGTGGCCTCGTCGAGTCCGGCACGGGCCTGGGCGAGCAGGTCGAGGGCGGCGGGCGGGGCCGTGGACCGGCGCAGCACGGGGTGCACGTCGCTCGCCGGTCCGGTCAGTGAGGGGGCAGGGCCGGTGGCGCGGCGCCGGTGGGCGGCGGCTGCGGACGAGTGGGCCATGACGAACCTCCTGTCGTCTGGGTCACGGCGCCCCCGCTATGGGGTGCCGTATGTGCCCATCGTGAGGTATGGCACTGACAATCCGTTCTGACCTGGGCTTTTGCTTCGATCGGAGGTTCGGGTTACTTTTTGCACTGACCAGTCAGTTCAAAAATACGCGCAGGGGGAAGGCGGGAGCCATGGACCCGTCACAGGACAGTGCCCAGGACCTCGGTGTCACAGCCCTCGGTGTCACGGCCCGCGGCTTCGGGCTGCGAGGGCCGCGCGGCTGGGCGTTCCGGGGCGTCTCGATCGACGCGGAGCCCGGCTCGCTGATCGCGGTCGAGGGGCCCTCCGGCTCAGGCCGTACGTGTCTGCTGCTCGCGCTCACGGGACGCATGAAGCCCACGGAAGGAGTGGCCACCGTCGGCGGCCTCAAACTCCCGCGGCAGATGTCCGCCGTACGCCGGATCAGCGCCGTGGCGGGCGTCGCCGGGGTCACCGACCTGGACCCGGCGCTCACCGTCGGGGAGCACCTGCGTGAACGCGCGCTGCTGCAACGCCGCTTCGGCGGCCCCCTGCGCTCCCTGCTGCGTCCCCGGGCGCAGCGGGCGGACGAGACCCGGCGCCGGCTCGGCACCGCGCTGGCCGCCGCCGGGCTCGACCCGGACGACCTGCCCAAGGGCGCCCGGACGACCGTACGGGACCTCGATCGGCTTGAGGCGCTGCGGCTGTCCGTCGCCCTGGCCCTCGTCGGCGGCCCCCGGTTGCTGGCCGTGGACGACACCGACCTCAAGCTCTCCGACGCGGAGCGGGCCGAGGCGCACGCGCTGCTGGCCTCCGTGGCCGCGGCGGGGACGACGGTGGTGGCGGTGTACGCCGACGCCCCCGAGGGCGTCCTGACCGTCTCCACCCGGCCCGCAGAGTCCACACGATCCACCGAGTCCACCGAGCCCGCCGACGAGGAAGCGAAGGAGGCGGCCGATGCGCTCGCCGAAACTGGCCGCCCTTGAGCTGAGGCGCTTCGGCCGGGGCCGGCTCCCCCGGGCCGCCCTCGTCGCGCTCCTCGTGCTGCCCCTGCTGTACGGCGCCCTGTACCTGTGGTCGTTCTGGGACCCGTACGGCCGTCTCGACCGCATCCCCGTGGCCCTGGTCAACGAGGACAAGGGGGCGCACGCCGACGGGAAGAAGATCACGGCGGGTGACGACATCACCGACGGGCTGCGCGACAGCCGGACCTTCGACTGGCACGAGGTGAGCGCCGCAGAGGCCCGCCGGGGCGTCGAGAACGGCACCTACTACCTGTCGCTGACCATGCCGGCCGACTTCAGCCGGCGCATCGCCTCCAGCGCCGGAGACTCCCCCGAGACGGGCGCGCTGCAGGTGCGCACCAACGACGCGAACAACTACATCGTCGGGCAGATATCCCGGACGGTGTTCAGCGAGGTGCGCACGGCGGCGTCCACCAAGGCGTCCCGGTCCTTCCTGGACCGGATCTTCATCTCCTTCTCCGACATCCACGGGCAGACGGAGAAGGCCGCCGAGGGCGCCGACAAGCTGGAGGGCGGCATCGGCAAGGCGGAGCGGGGCGCCAAGGACCTCGCCGACGGACTGAAGGACGCCAAGAGCGGCAGCGGCAGGCTGGCCAAGGGGCTGAAGAAGCTCGACCGGGGCGCGGGCGACCTTCAGGACGGCTCACGGCAGGTCGCCGACGGCACCCAGACCCTCGCCGACAAGGTCAACGGGGTCTACGCGAAGGTGGGCCCCTTCGTGAAGGACAACGAGAAGACCATCGGGGACACCGCCCGGCTCGTCGCCGACTCGGCGAAGACGGTCCGGGACAACCTCGACGTCCTGGTGAGGACGGCCCCGGCGGCGGCGAGGACCGCCCACGCGGCCTCCACCACGCTGGACGAGGTCTACCGGACGCACTGCGAGACGCCCGTACTCCCCGACCCGGTCTGCCCCGACCTGAAGAAGGCGAGGACGGCGGCCTCCGACGTGGCCACGGTCGCCGACGACCTGAACACGCTGATCGCCGACCAGGGCGGCGACCTGAACACCCTGCGCGCGAACCTCGGCACGCTGCAGACGCAGGCGCGGGCGCTCGCCGAGCGCGCCCCGCACCTGTCCGAGGACCTCGACGACGCCGTGTCCCGGATCAACAAGCTGAACGAGGGGGCGGGCAAGGTCGCCGCGGGCGCCGAGCAGCTGCACACCGGCCTGGGTACCGCGAGCACCGGCGCGACCACCCTGGACAAGGGCATCGGCACGGCCGCGTCGGGCGCCGAGGACCTCGACGGCGGCATGTACAAGCTGGTCGACGGATCCGGGAAGCTGGCCGGCGGTCTGCACGACGGCGCGAAGAGGATCCCCGACTACGACAAACGGGACCGCGACAAGCGCACCGGCGTCATGGCCGACCCGGTACAGCTGGCCTCCAGGGATCTGCACCACGCGCCGAACTACGGCACCGGGTTCGCCCCGTACTTCATCCCGCTGTCCCTGTGGGTGGGCGCGATGGTGGCGTACATGCTGATCCCGCCGCTCAACCGGCGTGCCCTCGCGGTCGGCTCCTCCGCCTGGCGGACCGCGCTCGCGGGCTGGCTGCCGGTGGCCGCGATCGGGGTGCTGCAGACGGCCGCGCTGATGTCCGTGCTGCACTGGGCGATCGGCCTGGAGATGACCCGGGCGGCCGGGACGGTGGGCTTCCTGTTCCTGGTGGCGGCCTGCTTCGCGGCGATCGTGCAGTGGCTGAACGCGTGCTTCGGCGCGGCGGGCCGGATCCTGGTGCTCGCCCTGCTGATGCTCCAGCTGACCTCGGCGGGCGGTACGTACCCGGTGCAGACCAGTCCGGGCTTCTTCAACGCGATCCACCCCTTCCTGCCGATGAGCTACGTCGTGACGGCCCTGCGCCGGCTCATCACGGGCGGCGGGCTCGGCCCGGTGTGGCTGGCGTGCGCCGTGCTGGCGGCGTTCACCGCGGGGGCCCTCGCGCTCACCGCCCTGTCGGCCCGCCGCCGCCAGGTGTGGACACTGGACCGGCTGCATCCGGAACTGAGCCTGTGACCTCGCCTTTCGCGTCCCCTTCGGGAGCCGTTCCTGTGACAATCGACGCCATGGAAAGCAGCAGCGCCACGTCGGGTGGCAGCACACGCCGCGAGGCCACCCGGCAGAAGCTCTACGAGGCCGCCGTCACGCTCATCGCCGAACAGGGCTTTTCCGCTACGACGGTGGACGAGATCGCCGAGCGGGCCGGAGTCGCGAAGGGCACGGTCTACTACAACTTCGCGAGCAAGTCGGTCCTCTTCGAGGAGTTGCTGCGGCACGGTGTCGGCCTCCTCACCGCCTCCCTGCGCGAGGCCGCCGAGCGGACGGCGAGCGAGGGCGGCACCAGGGTCGACGCCCTGGACGCGATGATCCGGGCCGGGCTGGTCTTCATCGACCGCTATCCGGCCTTCACCCAGCTGTACGTGGCCGAGCTCTGGCGGACCAACCGCGCCTGGCAGTCGACGCTGATGGTGGTCCGGCAGGAGGCCGTCGCGGTCGTGGAGGGCGTGCTGCGCGAGGGCGTGGCGAACGGCGAGTTCAGCGAGGACATCGACGTCCAGCTGACCGCGGCCGCCCTGGTGGGGATGGTGCTGGTGGCCGCGCTGGACTGGAAGTCGTTCCAGCCGGAGCGGTCGCTGGACGACGTCCACGCGGCGCTGTCCCGGCTGCTCCAGGGGCGGGTCAGCGGCAAGGGCTGAGCGAGCCGCACGCGCGCGTGCATGTGAGAAGCGCCGGTCCGGTGTGGCCGCGTCCCCCGCGGGCCACCTCGAACCGGCGCCTCCCTCTTGCTCCCCCGTACGTCCCCCCGTGCGGTCGTCCCCCGGGCACCCCCGTGCCTCGCTTCCGCCGACGGATCGGCGGCAACGAGCGGATCGAGGGCGGCCCCGTTCCGGCGCCCCGTGTCGCCGGTGCCGGGACCAGGCCCCTTCTCCGTGTCTCCACTCTCTCGTCCGCGCAGGTGGCAGCCCATCCGTGCGCGTACTCATCTCATGCACTAGGTACGGATACTCAGCCCTGCGCGCTCATCCACAGCCCCTGGGCGGGACTGTCGGTGCCGGTCGCTAAAGTCGCAGGCATGGCACGGATTGCGGTGATCGGCGCCGGCATGGGCGCGATGGCGGCCGCCGCCCGGCTGGCCGTCGCGGGCCACCGGGTGGCGGTGTACGAGCGTACGGAGACGTACGGCGGTGCGGTGCGCCGGTTCGAGCGGGACGGGTTCCGCTTCGACACCGGTCCCGGACTGCTGCCCCTGCCCGCGGTCTACCGCGACCTGTTCGTCAAGACCGGCAAGCAGCCCCTGGAGGCCTGCGTCGAGCTGGTGCAGGTCGACCCGTCGTCGCGGCACGTCTTCGCCGACGGCACCGCGGTGTCGCTGCAGAACGCCTCGCGCGCGGGTGTCGTGGCCGCCCTGGACGAAGCCCTGGGCGAGGGCGCGGGCCGGCGCTGGGGCGACTTCCTGGTGCGGGCACGCGAGGCCTGGGACCGCACCCGGCGCCCCCTGCTGGAAGAGCCCCTGTGGCCGAACTGGCGGGTGCTGGCCGAGCGCGAGCCCTATCCGGCCGTCCCGCACAAACGGCTGCTGCGCACCCGGCGTGCCGCCACCCTGACCGAGGTCGGGGAGTGGGAGCTGCGCGACCCGCGTCTCGCGGCGCTCCTGGAGGGCCACGCCCTCGCCCACGGCCTCGACCCCCGGACGGCTCCGGCGAGCGCGGCCGTGCTGCCGTACATGGAGCACGCCTTCGGCGTCTGGTATGTGCGCGGCGGCATACGGGAGTTGGCGCGCGCGGTGTACGAGCGGTGCGTGGCCCGCCGGGTGGAGTTCGCCTTCGGCGCGGAGGTCACCGGGATCCTGGAGAAGGACGGCCGGGCCGCCGGCGTGGAACTGGCCGGGGGCACGGTTGCCGAGGCCGACCACGTGGTGGCGGACGTGGACCCGGAGCGGCTGCGGGGCCTGACGGAGCATCCGCTGGACGCCGACGGGGACGTGCGCGCCGAGACCACGGCGTCCCGTACGGGCCGGTTCACCGTGCTGCTGGCCCTCCGCGGCGAGCGTGCGCCCGGTACCGCGCACCGCACGGTCGTGCACGCGCCGGACGCCGGGGCGGAGAAGGACTTCCTGGCGTCTCCCGGCGGCGCCGAGCCGGTGCGGCCCACGGTGACCGTGCTGCGGCCCGACGACCCCACCCTGCGCCCGGAGGGCGGGTACGAGTCGGTGGTCGTCCATGCCGTGGTGCCGACGGAGGCGGGCTGGGAACGGGAGGACCTGGTGCGGCGCTTCACGCGGCTCGTCCTGGAGGCCACCGGGTCCGCCGTCCCCGGGCTGCGGGAGCGGCTGATGTGGCACGAGGTGCGCACGCCGGGCGATGTGGCCGCCGAGACGGGCTCGGCTGCCGGAGCCGTCCCCGCTCCGGCGCTGGCCGCCGCCGACGGCCGTTTCCTGCATCCGGCGAACATCACACGCCTGCCGGGTCTTTACCGGGTGGGCGGCTGGGCACACCCCGGTGGGGGGCTCCCCCACGCCGGCATGTCCGGCGCGCTGGTCGCGGGGCTGATCGTGGAGGGGCCGGACTTCCGCGGCTCACAGTGAGACCCGCGCGCCGGCGGGGCCGGGCCGGGGTTCAGAAGCGGTACTGCTCGTCGAACCCGTGCCCCTGCTGCTGCCCGCCCGACTGGTAGGGATACGGCTGCTCGGTGGCGAGTTGGTCGCCGCCGTAGGGCTCCTCGGTGCGCTGCTGCGGCACCCAGACGCCGTCCGAGGGGGTCTCGCCGTAACCACCGGTGCCGTGGTGCCCCTGGCCGTAACCCTGCTGGTCGTAACCCTGGCCGCCGTAACCCTGGTCGTACCCGGTCCCGCCGTAGGGGTCGGAGTAGCCGTTGTACTGCTGCTGGCCGGCGTCGTAGGCGTAACTCTGCTGGCCGTAGCCGGAGTAGTCGTAGGCGTACGACTGGTCGGTGCCCGGGGCCGCCGCAGCGTAGGTCTCCTGAGGCTGGTCGGCGGAGGCGTGGGCGGGGCCCGTGAAGGAGTCGCCGTATATGCCGTACGTGCCGGTTTCGTCGGGCATCGGCTGCGGCTCGTAGACCGCGGTGGTCTCGGCGGCCGTGGGCCCGGCGGAGCGGGCGACGGGGGTGAAGACGTCGTCACGGTCGTAGTCGTCGAGGCCGTAGGCGGCACCGTCCTGGCCGAAGTCGCCGCTGTAGCCGGCCGCCTCGGCCGCCTTGACGCCGGAGACGTCGAGGGCGGGCCCGTCGTCCTCGGGTTCGCCCCGGCGGCGCTTGCTCCGGCCGGCTTCACCGGCGGCCGGACGGCTGACCGCCCAGCCCGCGGCGAAGCCGCGGCGGAACGACAGCGTGACGTAGGTCTGCCCGACCGCGAAGGCGGCCGCGCCCAGACCGATGACCGGCACGGACGGGATCAGCACACCGACCACGACACCGACGAACCCGACGAAGGCGAGCAGCCGCCAGCGCAGACGTGCCTTGTACTGCAGCAGCACCTCACCGAGCAACCACAGCGCGACGATGCCGAACGCGATGTAGAGGACCGCCCAGCCCATGTACGCCCCTCTCCCAGTGGCCGCTACGCAGTGTGGCGTATCGCGGTGCGGCCGGTCTAGGCCTGCGGGGGATGGTGCAGGCCCAGGTTCTCGTAGATTTCCAGCGTCGCCGTGGAGTTGTTGAGCGTGATGAAGTGCAGTCCTGGCACTCCCTCGGACAGCAGCCGTGCGCAGAACTCCGTGGCGAATTCGATACCAATGGAGCGTACCGCCGCCGGATCGTCTTTGGCTGTGAGGATCCGCTCTTTCAGGGCGGGCGGGAAGAGCGCGTTGCTGAGCTTCGGCAACCGCTGCAGCATCTTCACACTCGTCACCGGCAGGACCTCGGGGATGACCGGGGTCTCGCAGCCCGCGTCGGCCACCCGGTCGCGCAGGCGCAGGTAGGACTCCGGCTGGAAGAACATCTGCGTGATGGCGTAGTCGGCGCCGGCCCGGCACTTGTCGACGAAGTGCGCGACATCGGTGTCCCACTCGGTGGAGCGCGGATGCATCTCCGGGAAGGCGGCGACGCCCACGCAGAAGTCACCCGACTCCTTGATGAGCCGGACGAGCTCGGCCGCGTAGGTCAGGCCCTGCGGGTGCGGCACCCATTCGCCCATCGGGTCGCCGGGCGGGTCGCCGCGCACGGCGAGCATGTTGCGGATCCCCGCGTCCGCGTACTGGCCGATGATGTTGCGCAGCTCGGCGATGGAGTGGTTGACCGCGGTCAGGTGGGCGACCGGCGTCAGCGTGGTGTCGACGACGATCTGCTGGGTCTCCTTGACCGTGGTGGCACGCGTGGACCCGCCGGCCCCGTAGGTCACGGACACGAAGTCGGGCGCCACCGCCTCGACCCGGCGCAGCGCGTTCCAGAGGTTCCGCTCTCCCTGGGGCGTCTTGGGCGCGTAGAACTCGAAGGAGTACGTCGTTTTTCCGGTGCCGAGGATGTCACGCACCGTGCGCGCGCGGTCGGTCCTGGTGGATGCGGTTCCGAGGGCCATAACGGCAGGTTAGCCAGGAGCGGCCGGTCCCCCAACCGAGGGCTGGAAATATGCCCGAATTTGTCGGCCTGCCGTCCACCACTTGGACATGCGTGGACACCTGTGGGTGCCGCGTCAGGCCTGCCGCAGCCGCTTGGTGAACTCCGCCGCCGCCGCTCCCGGGTCCGGGGCATCGGTGATCGCCCGGACGACGACCACCCGGC
Organism: Streptomyces sp. NPDC001843; assembly: GCF_042891955.1. Taxonomy (NCBI): domain Bacteria; kingdom Bacillati; phylum Actinomycetota; class Actinomycetes; order Kitasatosporales; family Streptomycetaceae; genus Streptomyces; species Streptomyces sp. NPDC001843. Next base: position 300,223 of record NZ_JBIATQ010000001.1, read on the forward strand.
GGGCCCCCGCGTCGAGGACCTCGTCGAGGTTGCCCAGGTCGATGCCGCCGATGGCGAACCAGGGGCGGTCGGTGCCCAGGGCGGCGGTGTGCCGGACCAGGTCCAGGCCGGGGGCGTGGCGGCCGGGCTTGGTGGGGGTGGGCCAGCACGGGCCCGTGCAGAAGTAGTCCACGCCCTCCTGCACGGCGGCGGCCTCCGCCTCGGCCTCGGCGTGCGTGGACCGGCCTATCAGGACGTCCGCGCCGAGGATGGCGCGGGCCGCGGGGACCGGGAGGTCGCCCTGCCCGAGGTGGAGCACGTCCGCGGCGGCGGCGTGGGCCACGTCCGCACGGTCGTTGACCGCCAGCAGCTTGCCGTGCCGGGCGCAGGCCTCGGCGAGGACCGCCAGGTGCTCCAGCTCCTCGGCGGCCTCCATGCCCTTGTCCCGCAGCTGCACGATGTCGACACCGCCGGCCAGCACCGCGTCGAGGAACTCGGCCAGGTCGCCCTGCCGTCTGCGGGCGTCCGTGCACAGGTAGAGCCGGGCGTCGGCCAGGCGCTCGCGTGCGGTGCCGGCAGCGGTATCGGTCATGCGTGGGTCCCCCGGGTGTCGTGCGGCGCGGGCGCGCTGTCGGCGGCGTACGGGCCGTGGCCCACCGTGGCCGGGCCCCGGCGGCCGCGGCCCGTACGCCGGACGGTGTTCGGTTTCAGATGATCTGGTTCAGACGGCGAGCGCCTGGGCGCGGCGCTTCACCTCCGTGCCGCGATTCTCGCTCAGTGCCTGCGCGGGGGTGCCGGGCAGGCTGGGGTCGGGGGTGAAGAGCCACTCCAGCATCTCTTCATCCGTGAAGCCGTCGTCCCTGAGGAGCGTCAAGGTGCCGGACAGGCCCTTGACGACCTTGTCCCCGTCGATGAAGGCGGCGGGGACGTGCAGCGCCCGGTTCTCACCACGGCGTACGGCGATGAGCTGGCCCTCCTTGACCAGCTGCCGCACACGTGTCACCTCGACGCCGAGCTGTTCGGCGATGTCGGGGAGGGTCAGCCAGGCGGGGACGAGCGCATCGATCTTCGCGTCAATCTCGGTCACGGAAACAAGCCTGCCATCTGCCACTGACAGTCGGAAGCCAGGCGGGTCCACCCGGGGTGACGCGGCAGGTCGCGGCGCTATGCCGTGGCGTCCTTCAGGGGCCTCGCCGGGTCGGTCAGCGCCTCGGGGTGCATGGCTGCGCCCGCCTCGATCAGGCGTCGGCCCTGGGCCAGGTCCCGGGGGCGTCCGACGGCGAGCAGGGCCACCAGCCGGTCCTCCTTCAGCCAGCAGACCGTCCAGGCCGGGCCGGCCGGGTCGCCGCGCCACAGGGTGCGGTCGGCGGCGCCGTGGTGACCGGCGTACTGGACGAAGCGGCCGAACTGCTCGGACCAGAAGTAGGGCACGGGGTCGTAGGCCGCGGGGGTCTCACCGATGATGTTCGCGGCGACCGTGCGGGGGCCCTGGAGGGCGTTGTCCCAGTGGTGGACGAGCAGCCGCTCCCCGTACCGGCGGGAGGGGAAGGAGGCGCAGTCGCCGACCGCGTACACGTCGGGGGCCGAGGTTCGCAGGTGTTCGTCGGTCACCACCTCGTGGTGCGTGCCGAGCTCGATGCCGGAGCCGGCCAGCCACGCCGTGGCGGGACGGGCACCGATGCCGACGACGACGGCGCCCGCGGGCAGCCGCGAGCCGTCGTCGAGCACCACCGCGCCCGGCTCGACGCGCTCCACGCGCGCGTGCGTGCGCAGCACCGCGCCGCTGTCGGCGTACCAGGACGCCATCGGCGCGGCCACCTCGGCCGGGAGCGCGCCGGCGAGCGGGCGGTCCGCCGCCTCCACGACCGTCACCGCGCACCCCGCCTCACGGGCCGCCGTGGCGAACTCGGCACCGATCCAGCCGGCGCCGACGACCACGATGTCGTGCTGCCGGGCGAGCACCGGCCGCAGCCGCTCGGCGTCGTCGAGGGTGCGCAGGAGGTGCACGCCGGGCACGCCCTCCGCGCCGGGCAGCCGGATCGGTTCGGCGCCGGTGGCCAGCACCAGGACGTCGTACGGCACGGGCCCGGCCTCGGTGTCCAGCTCGTGGTCCGCGGGGCGCACGCCCAAGGCCTCGCGGCCGAGCCGGAGTTCGATGCCGAGCGCCTCGAAGTCCACGTCGAAGGCGGAACCCTCGGCCTTGCCGAGCAGCACGGCCTTGGACAGCGGGGGCCGGTCGTAGGGCTGGTGGGGTTCGGCGCCGATCAGCGTCACGGTGCCCTTCAGGCCCTGTTCGCGCAGGGCGACCGCGGTCTGCACGCCGGCCATGCCCGCTCCGACCACGACCACTCGCCGCGTCTGTGACGTGCCCTGTTCCCGCGTCTCCCGCGTCTGCTCGCTCACTCGATCACCATAGTCAACTGACTGTGCGTCAGTCAGGGGGCGTGCTCAGTGACCTGCTCCACAACGCTCGTCCCGGCTCCCGACTGCGATTCCCACGCCCAGGCCTCCTCCAGCCGCACCCGTCCGTCGGGCAACTCGGCCACGGTCGACGCGCAGCGCCCGGAGGAGGTTGTTCCGTCCCGTTTGAGTTGCACGTACCGGAAGTCCAGCCGGTCGCCCTCGCGCGTGCCCACCAGGTACCCGCGTACGACGTCCCCACCCGCGTACTCGGCCCAGATCTCGCCGTCCTTCTCGTGGTAGGAGAAGCGGGTGCGCGTGCCCACCTGGCCGGGGGCCTGGTCGGCGACGGGCGCGAGGACGAGGCCGTCGAGCGAACGGGCCATGAGCTGAGGCCTCCTTACGAGTCCGGTGCCCTGAGGGCTAGGGTGGCCACCGTAAAGCACTCGCGGGAGCCCGGACGCACCGGGCTGAGAGGGAGGCTGGCGGCCTCCGACCGTACGAACCTGATCCGGGTCATGCCGGCGAAGGGAGGGGCTCGACGCCCATGTCGTCACGTACATCGGACGTCCTCGTCATCGGGGGCGGGATCATCGGGCTGGTCACGGCCTGGCGCGCCGCGCAACGCGGGCTGGCCACGGCCGTGGTGGACCCGGAGCCGGGCGGAGGGGCCGCGCAGGTGGCGGCGGGGATGCTGGCCGCCGTCACGGAACTGCACCACGGCGAGCACACACTGCTCGGCCTGAACCTGGCCTCGGCCCGCCGCTACCCGGACTTCGCGGCCGAGCTGACCGACCTCACCGGCCTGGACCTCGGCTACCGCAGGTGCGGCACGCTCGCCGTCGCGCTGGACGCCGACGACCGCGCCCACCTGCGCGAACTGCACGCCCTGCAGCACCGCTCGGGACTGGAGTCGGAGTGGCTGTCCGGTCGGGAGTGCCGGCGCCTGGAGCCGTTGCTCGCGCCGGGCGTGCGCGGCGGGCTGCGGGTGGACCGCGACCACCAGATCGACCCGCGCCGGCTGGCGGCCGCGCTGGTCGCCGCGTGCGAGCGGGCCGGGGTGGTCTTCCACCGGGCGTGGGCCGAGCGCTTCGACGTCGTACGGGACCGGGCGGCCGGTGTCACCACCGCGGACGGCGACGCGCTGGGCGCGGGCCAGGTGGTGCTCGCGGCGGGCAGCCTGAGCGGGCGGCTCGCGGGCCTGCCGGGTGACCTGCTGCCGCCGGTACGGCCGGTGAAGGGGCAGGTGGTACGGCTGACCGTGCCCGAGCGGTACGCGCCGTTCCTGAACCGGACCGTACGGGCCGTGGTGCGCGGCAGCCATGTGTACCTGGTGCCCCGGGAGAACGGCGAGCTGGTCGTCGGGGCCACCAGCGAGGAAGTGGGCTGGGACACGACGGTGACCGCCGGCGGGGTGTACCAGTTGCTGCGCGACGCGCACGAGTTGGTGCCCGGCATCACCGAACTGCCGCTCACCGAGACCCGGGCCGGGCTGCGTCCCGGCTCCCCCGACAACGCGCCGTTGCTCGGCCCGACCGGTCTGGACGGGCTGCTGCTGGCAACCGGGCACCACCGCAACGGCGTGCTGCTCACCCCGGTCACCGGCGACGCCCTGGCACAGGCCCTGACCACCGGCGAACTGCCCGAGGAGGCACGCCCGTTCACCCCGAAGCGCTTCAGCACGGCACTCATGGAGCAGCCCGTATGAACATCTCCGTCAACGGGGAGCGCCGGGAGGTCGCCCCGGGTACCGCTCTCGACACCCTCGTGAAGTCCCTCACGGCGGCGCCGCGCGGAGTGGCCGCCGCGCTCAACGAGACCGTCGTCCCGCGCGCGCAGTGGCCGGCCACGGCCCTGGCCGAGGGCGACCGCGTCGAAGTCCTGACCGCCGTGCAGGGAGGCTGACCATGGCAGACGACCCCTTCGTCATCGACGGTACGTCCTTCACGTCCCGTCTGATCATGGGTACGGGCGGTGCGCCCAGCCTCGAGGTACTGGAGCGGGCGCTGGTCGCCTCCGGCACGGAGCTGACGACCGTGGCGATGCGGCGGGTGGATCCTGGCGTGCACGGGTCGGTGCTGTCAGTGCTGGAGCGGCTCGGTATCCGGGTACTGCCGAACACCGCGGGGTGCTTCACCGCCGGGGAGGCCGTGCTCACCGCCCGGCTGGCCCGGGAAGCGCTGGGCACCTCACTGGTGAAGCTGGAGGTCATCGCCGACGAGCGCACGCTGCTGCCGGATCCGGTGGAGCTGCTGGACGCGGCGGAGACGCTGGTCGACGACGGGTTCACGGTGCTGCCGTACACCAATGACGATCCCGTGCTGGCGCGGAAGCTGGAGGACGTCGGCTGCGCCGCGATCATGCCGCTGGGGTCGCCGATCGGATCCGGGCTGGGGATCCGCAATCCGCACAACTTCCAGCTGATCGTCGAGCACGCGCGCGTGCCGGTGATTCTGGACGCGGGGGCCGGGACGGCGTCGGACGCGGCGCTGGCGATGGAGCTGGGGTGTGCGGGGGTGATGCTGGCCTCGGCCGTCACCCGGGCGCAGGCGCCCGCGCTGATGGCCACCGCCATGCGGCACGCGGTGGAGGCGGGGCGGTTGGCCCGGCTGGCGGGGCGGATTCCTCGACGGTACTTCGCCGAGGCGTCTTCTCCTGCGGAGGGCTTGGCTGTGCTTGATCCGGAGCGGCCCGCGTTCTGAGCGGGGTGCAGTCCCGCCTTTGTCTCCCACCCACGCACCACCCTTTACTGCCGATCGAGGGGTGGACGTCTCCCGAGGGGCCCGTTCGCCGTCGGCGGCTCACCGTTCGTGGCGGGATCTTCCCCCACTGGCGTGGGAAGCGTCACAGGTGCGCTTCAGTACCGGTGCGATCCTGGCCGAAACCGTGGGGGTGTCGGTCCTGGCTCGTACACTCGCCTGCGTGGATACGACCCTTCAGGACGCCCTCGTCGGGCAGGTGCTCGACGGCCGTTACCGTGTCGACGCGCGGATCGCGGTCGGCGGGATGGCCACGGTCTACCGGGCCCTGGACACCCGCCTGGACCGGGTCCTCGCGCTCAAGGTGATGCACCCGACGCTCGCGGCGGACGTGTCGTTCGTGGAGCGGTTCATCCGGGAGGCGAAGTCGGTGGCCCGGCTCGCCCACCCGAATGTCGTCCAGGTGTTCGACCAGGGGGCCGAAGGGGCGTACGTCTACCTGGCCATGGAGTACGTCGCGGGGTGCACCCTGCGGGACGTGCTGCGCGAGCGGGGCGCGCTGCAGCCGCGGGCGGCGCTGGACATCCTGGAGCCGGTGCTTGCCGCGCTCGGCGCCGCGCACCGGGCCGGGTTCGTGCACCGGGACATGAAGCCGGAGAACGTCCTGATAGGGGACGACGGGCGGGTCAAGGTGGCCGACTTCGGGCTCGTGCGGTCCGTGGACACGGTGACCAGCACGACGGGGACCGTGCTCGGCACGGTCTCGTACCTGGCGCCCGAGCAGATAGAGCACGGCACGGCCGATCCGCGCGTCGACGTGTACGCGTGCGGCGTCGTGCTCTACGAGATGCTCACCGGCGGCAAGCCGCACGCCGGGGACACCCCCGCCCAGGTGCTCTACAAGCACATCCACGAGGACGTCCCGCCGCCCTCGGCCGTCGTGCCGGGGCTGGCGTACGAGCTGGACGAGCTGGTCGCCGCCGCCACCGCCCGCTCCCCCGAGCTCAGGCCGCAGGACGCCGTGGCCCTCCTCGCCCAGGTGCGTGAGGCCCACGCGGCGCTCCGCGACGAGCAGCTGGACGCGGTGCCGCCGCAGGCGGTCGCGGCGGCGCACGACAACGCGGAGGACCGCACGAGCGTGATCCCGCGCGCGCTGACCTCCCCCACGCTCGGCTTCGCTCGCGCGGGGGGACCCCCATCCCGCCCGCTGCCGGTGAACGAGCACGACGTCCCGGACGCCGAGGCGGCCCTCAACCGCACCAGCGTGCTCCGGACCCCGCCCGCAGAGCCGTCGCGGCGCCGGCTGGGGCGGCCCCGGCGCGGGCTCGTCACGGTCGTCGCGGCCGTGCTGCTGGTCCTCGGGGCCGGTGCGGGGGTCTGGTACATCAACTCCGGCCAGTTCACGAGGGTCCCGCCGCTCATGACCAGGACCGAGGACCAGGCCAGGGAGCGGCTGGACAAGGCCGGGCTGGAGCTCGGGAAGGTCAAGCACGCCTACAGCGACACGGTGAAGAAGGGCACGGTGATCAGCAGCGACCCGTCGAGCGGTGCCCGGATCCGCAGCAACGACTCGGTGACGCTGACGATCTCCGACGGCCCGAAGACGGTGAAGGTGCCCGACCTGTCGGGCCAGGAGCTGGCGAAGGCCAGGGCGCGGCTGAAGGAGGAGGGGCTGGCGCCGGGCATGGTGACCCAGGAGTTCAGCGAGGACGTGCCCAGCGGTTCCGTGATCGGCACTACCCCGGCCGCCGGCACCGTGCGGCGCGCGGGCTCGGCGATCGCGCTGACCGTCAGCAAGGGCAGCCCGATCGACGTGCCGGACGTCACGGGCGACGACCTGGACAGCGCGAAGCAGGATCTCCAGGAGGCCGGGCTGAAGGTGAAGGTGTCCGCGCAGCAGGTCAACTCCGAGTACGACAAGGGCAAGGTCGCCCGGCAGACCCCGGCGGGCGACAGCCAGGCGGCCGAGGGCGACACGGTGACGCTGACCGTGTCCAAGGGCCCGGTGATGGTGGAGGTGCCGGACGTGGTGGGCGACAGCGTGGACGACGCGCATCAGCAGCTGGAGGACGCAGGCTTCCAGGTCGACGAGGACCGCGGGCTGCTCGGGCTGTTCGGCGACACCGTGAAGAAGCAGTCCGTGGAGGGCGGCGAGAAGGCGCCCAAGGGGTCGAAGATCACGATCACCATCCGGTGACGGGGGCGCGGCCGGGGCATGACACCCTGAAGGGGTGACACCGCAGCACCCCGCTTCCGCCGTCCCCGCCCCCGGCCCCGCCCGCAATCCCGTCGGCGGGCACGTGCCCGTGGCCGGTGGTCTGCACTCCGTGGGGCTGTCGTACGCCCGTGAGCTGGGCGCCGAGACCGTGCAGGTCTTCGTCGCCAACCCGCGCGGGTGGGCGACGCCCGCCGGGAACCCGCGGCAGGACGAGGCCTTCCGTCAGGCGTGCGCGGAGGGCGCGATACCGGCGTACGTGCACGCGCCGTACCTGATCAACTTCGGCTCCCACACCGAGGCGACCGTGGAGAGGTCGGTGGAGTCCCTGCGGCACTCGCTGCGGCGTGGCCGGGAGATCGGTGCGCTCGGGGTCGTGGTGCACACCGGGAGCGCGACCGGCGGCCGGGAGCGGTCCGTGGCGCTGAAGCAGGTACGGCAGCACCTGCTGCCGCTGCTGGACGAGCTCACCCACGACGACGATCCGTACCTGCTGCTGGAGTCCACGGCCGGGCAGGGGGCCTCCCTGTGCTCCCGCACCTGGGACTTCGGGCCGTACTTCGAGGCACTGGACGCCCATCCGAAGCTGGGCGTGTGCCTGGACACCTGCCACGTCTTCGCCGCCGGCCACGACCTGACCGGGCCCAGCGGCATGCATCAGACACTGGACCTGCTGGTGGACACGGTCGGCGAGGGCCGGCTGAAGCTGATCCACGCCAACGACTCCAAGGACGTGGTGGGCGCCCACAAGGACCGCCACGAGAACATCGGCGCCGGCCACATCGGCGAGGACCCCTTCCGCGCCCTGATGAACCACCCGGCGACCGCGGGAGTGCCGCTGGTCATCGAGACCCCGGGCGGCAAGGAGGGCCACGCGGCCGACGTGGAGCGCCTGAAGAAGCTCAGGGACTCTTGAGGTTCACGGCTTCACAGCTCCGGCCCGTCCCCCGGTTCCTCCTGGTAGGAGTAGCGCTGTTCCTTCCAGGGGTCGCCGATGTTGTGGTAGCCGCGCTCTTCCCAGAAGCCGCGGCGGTCCGTGGTCATGTACTCGACCCCGCGGACCCATTTGGGGCCCTTCCAGGCGTACAGGTGGGGGACGACGAGGCGAAGCGGGAAGCCGTGCTCGGCGGTGAGGAGTTCGCCGTCCTTGTGGGTGGCGAAGAGGGTGCGCTCGGAGGCGAAGTCCGGCAGGCGGAGGTTGGAGCTGAACCCGTACTCCGCCCAGACCATCACATGGGTGACGTCGGGCGCGGGCGGCGCGATCTCCAGGATCGTCCGGGCCGGGATGCCGCCCCATTCGGCGCCGAGCATGCTGAACTTCGTGACGCAGTGCAGATCGCCCACGACGGTGGTGTACGGCAGGGCCGTGAACTCCTCGTGGTTCCAGCAGTGCTTCTCACCGTCGGCGGTGGCGCCGAAGACCCGGAACTCCCAGCGCTCGGGCCGGAACTTGGGCACCGGACCGTAGTGCGTGACCGGCCAGCCGCGCTGGAGTCGCTGCCCCGGCGGAAGCCCTGGCCGTGCGGCCTCTCCTGACTCTCCAGACTCGCGATCCACCGGCTGACCCATGACTCCATCCTGACAGACCCCGGGCAGTGCACATGACCAGGGAGGCGGCCAAAGCGGGCAAACCATGAGTAAGCATGCACTAACTTACTGAGTATGCGCTTACTGGACGATCTTCTGCGCCGATGAAATCATGCCGCCGCAACCTCCCCCGTTCCCCATGTGGAAGGAGCCTCTGCGATGCAGGGCGATCCCGAGGTAATCGAGTTCCTGAACGAGCAGCTCACCGCCGAGCTCACCGCGATCAACCAGTACTTCCTGCACGCGAAGATGCAGGAGAACTTCGGTTGGACGAAGCTCGGCAAGTACACGCGGCACGAGTCCTTCGACGAGATGAAGCACGCGGAGGTCCTCACCGACCGGATCCTGTTCCTGGAGGGGCTGCCGAACTACCAGCGGCTGTTCCATGTCCGGGTGGGGCAGACGGTCAGGGAGATGTTCGAGGCGGACAAGCAGATCGAGGTGGAGGCGATCGACCGGCTCAGGCGTGGCATCAAGGTGATGCGCGAGAAGGGCGACATCACGTCCGCGAACATCTTCGAGGACATCCTCGCCAACGAGGAGCACCACATCGACTACCTGGACACCCAGCTCGAACTGCTGGACAAGCTCGGCGAGGCCCTCTACATCGCCCAGCTGATCGAACAGCCGGAGAGCTAGGGCCGCCGTTCTCCCAGGCGGCTCGTTTCCTTAGGCGGCCTCGTCCAGGGCCGGCAGCCGGTCGGCCGGCTCGCGGGTGGGACAGGCGCCACGGCCGAGGATGGCCTGGATGCGGCGGACGCAGGAACCGCAGTCGGTGCCCGCCTTGCAGGCGGAGGCGATCTGGCGGGGCGTGCAGGCGCCGCCCTCCGCGTGCTTCTTCACCTGCGCCTCGGTGACACCGAAGCAGCTGCAGACGTACACGCGGATTCACCTCCCGACGGGATCGATCAGTCTTGCCGTCCCGATTCCTCGGTGAGGCAAACCTAACCTTACCCGTCGGGCCGGGCCCGCAAAAGCGGAGCGGGGCGCGGATCGTATGTGATCCGCGCCCCACCGAAAGAAGCACGACGGCTACTGGTCCCGGTACATCTCCGCCACGAGGAACGCGAGGTCCAGGGACTGGCTGCGGTTCAGGCGCGGGTCGCAGGCCGTCTCGTAGCGCTGGTGCAGGTCGTCGACGAAGATCTCGTCGCCGCCGCCCACGCACTCGGTGACGTCGTCACCGGTGAGCTCGACATGGATACCGCCCGGGTGGGTGCCCAGCTCCTTGTGCACCTCGAAGAAGCCCTTGACCTCGTCGAGCACGTCGTCGAAGCGGCGGGTCTTGTGCCCGGAGGCCGCCTCGAAGGTGTTGCCGTGCATCGGGTCGGTCACCCAGGCCACCGTCGCCCCGGACGCCGTGACCTTCTCGACCAGGTGCGGGAGCCGGTCGCGGATCTTGTCGGCGCCCATGCGGACGATGAAGGTGAGCCGGCCCGGCTCCCGGTCGGGGTCGAGGCGGTCGATGTACTGCAGCGCCTCCTCGGGCGTCGTCGTCGGGCCGAGCTTGATGCCGATCGGGTTGCGGATCTTCGAGGCGAACTCGATGTGCGCGTGGTCGAGCTGCCGGGTGCGCTCACCGATCCACACCATGTGCCCGGAGACGTCGTAAAGCTGCCCGGTGCGGGAGTCGACCCGGGTGAGCGCCGACTCGTAGTCCAGCAGCAGGGCCTCGTGCGAGGAGTAGAACTCGACGGTCTTGAACTCCTCCGGGTCGGCCCCGCACGCGTGCATGAAGTGCAGCGCGTTGTCGATCTCCCGGGCGAGCTGCTCGTAGCGCTGGCCGGACGGCGAGGAGCGCACGAAGTCCTGGTTCCAGGCGTGGACCTGGCGCAGGTCGGCGTAGCCGCCGGTGGTGAAGGCGCGCACCAGGTTCAGCGTCGAGGCGGACGCGTGGTACATCCGCTTCAGCCGCTCCGGGTCCGGGACGCGGGCGGCCTCGGTGAAGTCGAAGCCGTTGACGGAGTCGCCCCGGTAGGTCGGGAGCGTCACGCCGTCGCGGGTCTCGGTGGGCTTGGAACGCGGCTTGGAGTACTGGCCGGCGATCCGGCCGACCTTCACGACGGGCACCGACGCGGCGTACGTCAGCACGGCGCCCATCTGGAGCAGCGTCTTGAGCTTGTTGCGGATGTGGTCGGCGGACACCGCGTCGAAGGCCTCGGCGCAGTCGCCGCCCTGGAGGAGGAACGCCTCTCCCTTGGCGACGGCCGCCATCCGGGCGCGCAGCTGGTCGCACTCGCCCGCGAAGACGAGCGGCGGATACGACTCGAGGTCCGCGATCACTGCGCGCAGAGCCTCGGCGTCGGGGTACTCGGGCTGCTGCGCCGCGGGCAGGTTTCGCCAGGTGTTGCCAGCGCTCGCGCTGGTCTTAGCGTTCACGGTCACCCGGTAAACACTACGGGGTCGTGCCGACGGATTTTCCTCCTGCCCGAAAAATGAGACGGGGCGATCACGGTACGGACGGCCGGGTGTGCGGTAGGGTTCCCGGCATGTTCGCGCTTTCGATCCAGAACTGGTGGTGGACCGCTCATCCGGCGGCCCACTGACTGCGCGTACGCAAGACTTCGCGAAGGCCGCCCGAGGGGCGGCCTTCGGTGTTTCCCGGGGTCGTTCCTCACCGACATCGACGTCAGTTCGACGGAAGAGGAACCCATGGACCTGGCACAGCTCCTTGCCGACCCCCGACCCTTCGCCCTGCTGCGCCGCCGCACCCCCGGCCGCGACGAGAGCACGGTCGAGGTCCTCGTCGGCCCGGTCGTCACCCGCGACCGTCTCGCCGACCTGCCCGACGAGGGCCTCGCGCTGGTCCCCTTCCGGCAGATCCGCGAGCGCGGCTTCGACGTCCGCGACGACGGCACGCCCCTGGCGGTGCTGACGCCCGAGGAGTCGTACGAGGTCCCGCTCGCCGACGCGCTGGCGGCGCTGCCCTCCCACCAGGTGCGGGTCGAGGGCGGTGGCTTCGACGTCGACGACGAGGAGTACGGCGAGATCGTCGGACGGGTGCTGCGCGAGGAGATCGGGCGGGGCGAGGGCGCCAACTTCGTGATCCGGCGGACGTACCAGGGGGAGATCCCCGGGTTCTCCAAGGCCGACGCGCTCGCGCTGTTCCGGCGGCTGCTGGAGGGCGAGCGGGGGGCGTACTGGACGTTCGTCGTGCACACGGGGGACCGGACGCTGGTCGGCGCCAGCCCGGAGGTGCACGTGCGGATGGCCGGCGGGACCGTGGTCATGAACCCGATCAGCGGGACGTACCGCTATCCGGACGAGGGGCCCACCGCCGGTCATCTGCTCGGCTTCCTCGCCGACGGCAAGGAGATCGAGGAGCTGTCGATGGTGGTCGACGAGGAGCTCAAGATGATGTGCACCGTCGGGGACATGGGCGGGGTCGTCGTCGGCCCCCGGCTGAAGGAGATGGCCCACCTCGCGCACACCGAGTACGAGCTGCGCGGGAAGTCCTCCCTGGACGTGCGGGAGGTGCTCAGGGAGACCATGTTCGCCGCGACGGTCACCGGGTCCCCGGTGCAGAACGCGTGCCGGGTGATCGAGCGCCACGAGGTCGGCGGACGGGGTTACTACGCGGGCGCCCTGGCCCTGCTCGGCCGGGACTCCGGGGGTGCCCAGACCCTGGACTCCCCGATCCTGATCCGCACCGCCGACATCTCCCGCGACGGCCGTCTGCGCGTCCCGGTCGGCGCGACCCTGGTCCGCGGCTCGGACCCGGCGGGCGAGGTGGCGGAAACCCATGCGAAGGCGGCGGGCGTGCTTGCGGCCCTCGGGGTGCGGCCCGCCCGGCCGCGCGACGAGCGGGAACGCCCCCGGCTCGCCGACGACCCGCGGGTCCGGGCCGCGCTGGACGGGCGCCGGGCCTCGCTGGCCCCCTTCTGGCTGCGGATGCAGGAGAGGTCCACCGCCCTGGACGGTCACGCCCTGGTGGTCGACGGGGAGGACACCTTCACGGCGATGCTGGCGCACGTGCTGCGCTCCGCCGGCCTCGAGGTGACCGTCCGGCGCTACGACGAGCCGGGTCTGCGGGAGGCGGTGCTCGCGCACGAGGGGCCGGTGGTGCTCGGGCCGGGCCCGGGCGACCCCTCGGACCTGACCGACCCGAAGATGCGGTTCCTGCGCGAGCTGACCGCCGAGGTGGTCCGGGACCACCGGCACGGCCTGCTCGGGGTCTGCCTCGGGCACGAGCTGATCGCGGCGGAGCTCGGGCTGGACATCGTCCGCAAGGAGGTGCCCTGCCAGGGGGCGCAGACGACGGTGGACCTGTTCGGGCGCCCGGAGACGGTCGGCTTCTACAACAGCTTCACCGCGCACTGCGACGAGGAGACCGCCCGGGAGCTGGCCGCCCACCGGATCGAGGTGAGCCGGGCGGAGAACGGCGAGGTGCACGCCGTACGGGGGCCCGGGTTCGCCGGGGTGCAGTTCCACCCGGAGTCGGTGCTGACCCTGAACGGGGCGGCGATCGTGCGCGAGCTGATCGGCCGGCTCCGCACGGCAGGCAGCAGGAACTGAGCGTTCCGGGCCCGGGGAGCGCGATTCCCGGGCCCGGAAGGCGTGTCAGCCGAAGAAGACGCCGACCTCGGCGTAGAGCGCGGGATCCACCGTCTTCAGCTTCGCCGTGGCCTCGGCGATCGGCACGCGGACGATGTCGGTGCCGCGCAGGGCGACCATCTTGCCGAAGTCGCCGTCGCGGACGCAGTCGATGGCGTGCAGGCCGAAGCGGGTGGCGAGCCAGCGGTCGAAGGCGCTGGGGGTGCCGCCGCGCTGGATGTGCCCCAGCACGGTCGTGCGGGCCTCCTTGCCGGTGCGCCTCTCGATCTCCTTGGCCAGCCACTCGCCGACCCCGGACAGGCGGACGTGGCCGAAGGAGTCGAGCGATCCGTCCTTGAGGACCATGTCGCCGTCCTTCGGCATGGCGCCTTCCGCCACGACGACGATCGGGGCGTAGGAGGCCTTGAAACGGGAGGTGATCCAGGCGCAGACCTGGTCGAGGTCGAAGCGCTGCTCGGGGATGAGGATGACGTTCGCGCCGCCCGCGAGTCCGGAGTGCAGGGCGATCCAGCCGGCGTGACGGCCCATCACCTCGCAGACCAGGACCCGCATATGGGACTCGGCGGTGGTGTGCAGCCGGTCGATGGCCTCGGTGGCGATGCCGACCGCGGTGTCGAAACCGAAGGTGTAGTCGGTGGCGGAGAGGTCGTTGTCGATGGTCTTCGGCACGCCCACGCAGGGCACGCCGTACTCGTCCGACAGCCGCGCGGCGACCCCGAGGGTGTCCTCGCCGCCGATCGCGATCAGCGCCTCGACCTCCTGCTTGGCGAGGTTGTCCTTGATCCGGCGGACGCCGTCCTCCTGCTTGAGGGGGTTGGTCCGCGAGGAGCCGAGGATCGTGCCGCCGCGCGGCAGGATGCCGCGCACCGCGGGGATGTCGAGGCGGATGGTGTCGCCCTCGAGGGGCCCTCGCCAGCCGTCCCGGAAGCCGACGAAGTCGTAGCCGTACTCCTGTACGCCCTTGCGCACGATGCCCCGGATGACGGCGTTGAGCCCGGGGCAGTCGCCGCCTCCGGTCAGTACTCCGACCCGCATGGAATTGTCCCTTCGCAGCGGTTGCCTGACGGAGAGTAACGGTAGTGGTGATTCACGTCACACAGCGAGAGGCGGGAAGGGCAATTCCGGTGAACCGCCGGGAATTTGCTTTACTCGTCGTCAAGTCCGCGTTCTATGGCGTACCGCACGAGTTCCACCCTGTTGTGCAACTGGAGCTTGCCGAGGGTGTTCTGCACGTGGTTCTGCACCGTGCGGTGCGAGATGACCAGGCGTTCGGCGATCTGCTTGTAGCTCAGGCCCTTGGCGACCAGCCGCAGCACCTCGGTCTCGCGGTCGGTCAGCCGGGGCGCCTTCGGCGAGTCGGTGTCCGGCGCGGGGGCGGGCTCGGAGGCGAGCCGGCGGTACTCGCCGAGCACCAGACCGGCGAGGCCGGGCGTGAACACCGGGTCGCCGACCGCCGTACGGCGCACCGCGTCCAGCAGTTCCTCCGTGGACGCCGACTTCAGCAGATAGCCGGTCGCGCCGGACTTCACCGCCTCCAGCACGTCGGCGTGCTCACCGCTCGCCGACAGCACCAGCACCCGCAGCGCCGGATCGGCGGCCACCAGCTCCTTGCAGACCTGGACGCCCGGCTTGACGGGCAGGTTGAGGTCCAGCACGAGGACGTCGGGGGCCGCGGCCTTCGCGCGGCGCACCGCCTGCTCGCCGTCGCCCGCGGTGGCCACCACCTCGAGGCCGGACTCGGCCAGGTCCCGGGCGACCGCGTCGCGCCACATCGGGTGGTCGTCGACCACCATGACCCTGATCGGGTCCTGCTGCCGTGTCATCGCCTGTCCGCCTTCCCCCGGGAGACCTCGCGGTCCTTCGGTGCCTTCAGTTCGACTTCCGTGCCCTGCCCCGGTGTCGAGACCAGCTCGGCGCTGCCGCCGAGGTCGCGCAGCCGCCCCCGGATGGACAGGGCCACCCCGAGCCGCCCCTCGCCCTCGGCCTGGTCCAGCCGCCCTTCCGGGATGCCGGGTCCGTCGTCCCGTACGGTCACCACGACCTCGTCGGGCTCGTCCTCGACCAGGATCCAGGCCCGCGCCCCCTCGCCCGCGTGCTGCCGGACGTTGTCCAGGGCGGCGCCGACCGCCGCGGCCAGCTCCCGTGCGGCGCCGGACGGGAGGAACACGGGGGCACCGGGCTCGGCGAGGCTGACGAGGGCGCCGGCGAACGGGGCGAGCAGTGAGCGCAGATCGACGGGGCCGGTGGGGACGTCCGGCTCCTCCACGGCCCGTACGACCGCTCCCTCGGCCGGGTCCTGGGAGGCACGCGGGACGGGCACCAGGCCGCCGGAGACCAGCGTGCGCAGCGCCACCTCCTGCTCCCCGGCCATCCGGCCGAGCTCGGCCGCCTCGCCGCCGATGACCGCGCCGCGCCGCTGCACCATGGCCAGCACCTGCAGCACACTGTCGTGGATGTCCCGGGCGAGCCGCTCCCGTTCCCGGGTCGCGGCCTCGATCTCCAGGGCGCGGGCGAGGGTGCGCTCGGAGGCGCGGGCCACCTCGACGACGTAGCCGATGGCTATGGACGCGACCCACACGAGGATCACGTTGTGCACGGTGTCCCTGGCCGGGCTGCCGCGCTCGATCAGATTGGCGACCGCCACGGGCGTGGAGGCGAACGCGGCCCAGCGCCAGCCGCCCTTGACGGCGAAGGCGAGGACGGAGCCCGCCGTCCATATCGACGGCAGGGTGGGGCCGCCGAGGGCGATGTGCCGGCTGGTGACGACCCATGGTGTGAGGACGATGCCGACGAGCGCGATCGTGAGGTCGAGGGCGAGGAAGCGCTTGGTGCAGGCGACCGCGTTCTGCACGCGGGGCAGGGTGGCGAGCGTCCAGACGAACAGGACGGCGTAGTAGGCGATGGCGACGCCGGGGCGGTCGTACTCGTCGTAGGCGGAGGCGAACAGGCCGACCGCGTACAGCATCGTCAGCACGCGGTAACCGGTCAGCGCCCGCCACAGCGGCAGCTCCACCGACATCCGCATGACTCGCTCGCGCCTGGCCATGTCCCCCACGCCCCCCGGATCCCCGACTCCCCCGACGCCGCCGACTCCCGGCTAGGACTCGGCGCTCTTCTTCCCGGCCTTCTCCGCCTTCTCGGCCTTCTCCGCCTCCTTGGACGCCTTCGCGGCCTCCGCTATCTGGCGCTTGGCGGCGGTGGCGTAGATGTCGACGTACTCCTGGCCGGAGAGCTTCATGATCTCGTACATGACCTCGTCGGTCACCGCCCGCAGTACGAACCGGTCGTGCTCCATGCCCTGGTAGCGGCTGAAGTCCAGGGGCCTGCCGATGCGGATGCCGGGCCGCATCAGCTTCGGCATCACCTTCCCGGGCGGCTGGATCTTCTCCGTGTCGATCATCGCGACGGGGATGACCGGCGCGCCGGTGGCGAGGGCCACGCGGGCGAGGCCGCCGGGCTTGCCCCGGTACAGCCGGCCGTCGGGCGAGCGGGTGCCCTCGGGATAGATGCCGAACAGCTCACCGCGCTCCAGGACCTCTATCCCGCTCTTGATGGCCGCCTCGCCCGCACCGCGCGCGCCGGAGCGGTCCACCGGGAGCTGGCCGACACCCTTGAAGAAGGCCGCGGTGAGCCGCCCCTTCACGCCGGGCGTGGTGAAGTACTCCGCCTTCGCGATGAAGGTGACCTTGCGGTCGAGGACCGCGGGCAGGAAGAACGAGTCCGAGAACGAGAGGTGGTTGCTCGCCAGAATGGCGGCGCCCTCGGCCGGGATGTTCTCCAGGCCTTCCACCCAGGGCCTGAAGGCGACCTTCAGCGGTCCCCCGATGGCGACCTTCATCGTGCCGTACAACAACCGAGTGCCTCCTGTTCCCGTCGATCAGACCTTAACCCGGTCCGCCGTCAATGGCGCCGACGGCCCTGGTCGGTGTCAGTGGGGTCGCGTACGGTGAAGCAACACGTGGAGTCGTTCACGCCCCCTCTCATGAACAGGAGACCGAAATGCCGGTTCTCCCTGGAGCCGAGCCGTACCGCCACGACGGCGGTCCGGTGGGTGTCGTCCTGTGCCACGGGTTCACCGGAGCGCCGCAGTCGCTGCGCCCCTGGGCGGAGCACCATGCCGCGCACGGCCTGACCGTGTCGTTGCCGCTGCTGCCCGGTCACGGTACGAGCTGGGAGGACATGCAGGTCACCGGCTGGCAGGACTGGTACGCGGAGGTCGACCGGGAGCTGCGTCTGCTGCGCGAGCGCTGCGCGCGGGTGTTCGTGGCGGGCCTGTCGATGGGCGGTGCGCTGGCGCTGCGGCTCGCCGCGAGGCACGGGGAGAAGGTCGACGGCGTGGTGGTCGTCAACCCGGCGAACAAGGTGCACGGCCTGTCCGCGTACGCCCTTCCGGTGGCCCGGCACCTCGTCCGTACGACGAGGGGGATCGCGAGCGACATCGCTAAGGAGGGGGCCTCGGAGCTGGGCTACGACCGGGTGCCGTTGCACGCGGCCCATTCCCTGCGGAACTTCTTCCGGCTGGTGGACGGCGAGTTGCCGCAGGTCACGCAGCCGCTGCTGCTCCTGCGCAGCGCGCGCGACCATGTCGTGCCGGCTGCCGACTCAGCCCGCGTGCTGAGCCGGGTGTCCTCGATCGACGTAACGGAGGTCGTGCTGGAACACAGCTACCACGTGGCGACGTTGGACCATGATGCGGACCGGATCTTCGAGGAGAGCCTTGCCTTCATCGGCCGGCTCGCACCCAGTGTCGGCAAGGAAGGGACGGCCGCAGTTGGCTGAGCACGACTCCGACCGCGAGGACCGCGAGCCGGACGAGAAGGGCGTTCCCTTCGACGAGGAGGCCGCCTGGGCGGCGATCGTCGCCGGGTACGGGGAGGAGCCCGAGGACCCACCGGGCACCAAGCCGTATCTGCCGGTCGAGGATCTCGCGCTGCCCGAGACGGATCTCGGGCAGAACCTCAACGGGAACTCCGAGAAGAAGAACGGGAACCCAGAGCAGAAGACGGACGACGACGAAGAGGAGCGGCAGCGGCCGCCTGCCCGGCCGCTGGGCAGCTCGGTCTCCTTCGCGCCCGGTGTCGGCCCGCGTGACTACACGGCGCGGGAGGCGTCCGAGGACGACTTCGACGAGGACGACGAGGGCCACTTCGTGCCGCCCGAGCCGCCGCCGCTGCCCGACACCGACACCACCGCCCGGTTCGCCTGGCTGGGTGTGGTCGGTGGCCCCATCCTGCTCCTGCTCGCCGTGGTGTTCGGCTGGGAGATGACCTGGTGGCTGGCGACCCTCGGCATCGGCGGTTTCCTCGGCGGGTTCACCGCGCTGGTGGTGCGGATGCGGACGGACGACGACGAGGACGACGATCCGGGGCGGGGCGCGGTCGTCTGAGCGGCGCGTCAGCCTGCCGGGACCTTGAGGGCGGCCAGGACCGGCAGACGGTCCGTGGCCGTCCTCGCCGTTGCCTCCCGGTGTTCAGGCCGCGGGCACCCGAAGTGAGGCCAGCACGGGCAGGTGGTCCGTCGCCCTCATGAGGTCCGCCTCGGTCACACCGGGATGGCCGAGGGGTACTCCGCAGCCGAGGACCTCGATGCCCTTGGTGGCGAAGACGGCGTCGATACGGCGGTGGGGCTCGTCCCGGGTCCAGGTGTGCTCGCCGCCCCAGGGGGCGGTGGCCCGGCAGTCCTGGAGGCCGTCGGCGAGGCGCCGGAAGGTCGGGCCGTCGGGGCGCTCGTTGAGGTCGCCGCCCGCGATCGCGTGCGGGGTGCCGAGGCCTGCCAGACGGTCGAGGAGCATGCCGCCCTGCTCGTACCGCTCGTCCTTCTGGAGGCTGAGGTGACAGCTCAGGACGCCGAGGCGGGCACCGCCGAAGCGGACCACCGCCGTGGCGAAGCCGCGCCTGTGCAGTCCGGGGGTGAGCGGGAGGAGTACGTCTTCCGTCCGCTCCACCGTGGCCCGCAGGTTGCAGAGGATCGCCGGGCCCGCGGCCGTCGCGCCGCCCGTGAGGACGACCAGGCCGGATGCGGCCGCCAGGCGGGCCAGCTTCTTGCGCCAGCGGAAGAAGAGCGGGGCTTCCTGGATGAGGACCAGGTCGGGGTCGCAGGCGGTGATCACCCGGGCGAGGGCGTCGGTGTCGTCGCGCATCGAGCGGATGTTGTAGCCGAGGACGCGGATGACGGCTGAACCGTCGGGCTCGGTCCGGGAGTTCGGAAGCAGCGCCATGCGATCAATGTACGCCCATGACCGGGGGCGCGAGGTTTCCGCCTCGCGCCCCTGTACAGCACGGGTCTTCTACATGATCGGGTCGGGCTCGCGGGCCAGGTCCGCCGCGCCGACGAGTCCCGCCTTGTTGCCCAGCTGGGCCGCGATGACGTCCGCCACCGGGCGCCAGTTGCCACCGACCAGCCAGCGCTTGTAGGACTTGCGGATGGGGTCGAGGACCAGTTCGCCCTCGTCGGAGAGGCCGCCGCCCACGATGAACGCGGAGGGGTCGAAGAGGGAGGCGAGGTCGGCGAGGCCGGCGCCGGCCCAGCGGGCCAGCTCGCGGTAGGAGTCGACGGCGACCGGGTCGCCCTGGCGGGCGGCCATGGAGATGTGCTTGCCCTCGATGCCGTCGGGGGTGCCGTCGCCGAGGCCGAGCAGGATCTCGGCGTTCTCGGGGGTGGCGTTGGCGCGCTGTTTGGCGTAGCGGACGAGGGCGCGTCCGGAGGCGTACTGTTCCCAGCAGCCCTGCGAGCCGCAGCCGCACAGCAGCCCGTCCGGGACCATGCGGATGTGCCCGAACTCGGCGGCCACGCCGAAGTGGCCGCGGCGCAGCTTGTTGCCGATGATGATGCCGCCGCCGAGGCCGGTGCCGAGCGTGATGCAGATGACGTTGCGGTGGCCCTTGCCGGCACCGAACTTGTACTCGCCCCAGGCGGCGGCGTTGGCGTCGTTCTCCACGACGACCGGGAGGCCCACGCGGGCCTCGACCTCTTCCTTCAGCGGTTCCTGGCGCCAGTCGATGTTGGGCGCGAAGTAGACCGTGGAGCGCTGGCGGTTGACGTATCCGGCGGCGCCGATGCCCACGCCGACGATCTCGTGCCCGGCGCGGGCGCCCTCCACCGCCGAGGCGATGGCGTCCACGATGCCCTCGGGCGTGCCCGGGGTCGGCACCTTGAAGGTCGAGAGGATGTTGCCTTCCTCATCGACCACGCCGGCCGCGATCTTCGTGCCGCCGATGTCGACGCCGATGGTGAGTCCCATGAATCCCTCAGTTTCGGTCGAGCCCCGCTACCGCCAACCGTACCCGAGGCCCTGCCGCCGGCTTCCCGTCGTCCGCCTCGCGGGCGGACGACGGGAAGCCGGCGGCAGGCTCTGCAGGGGGCCCTCAGTCCAGGTCGATGCGTTGCCCCGGGCCGGTGCCCTCGCCCGGGTCGTCACGGTCGTTCCAGGCTTTCCTCAGGTCGTCCTTGAGGCCGCCGGGGTCGGACGTCCAGCGCCGCTCCTGGGACTGGACGGCCGAGCGGTAGGCGGCCAGCAGTTCGTTCCCGGCCGCCGCCAGGTGGTCGAAGACGTCGGGGTTGCGCTCCAGGACGGGTTCCACGGCGGCCTTCGCCTGCTGTACGACCTGCCGCACCACCTGCTGGGCGGCGGGTCCGGCGACCGCGCCGAGCAGCGGGGACTGGATGCCGGACAGCTTGTCGGCGACCGCGTCGACCAGCTTGCGCAGTTCCTCGGCGGCCGCGCCCGGAGGCGGACCGTGTTCGGTGCGTCGGCGGGCCTTCTCCGCCGCGAGGTCCTCGGCACAGGCCGTGGCCCAGGCGTCGGCGTCGGTCGCCCGTACCTCGTCGACGGCCTCCGGTTCCGGGGCGTCGGGCGTGGGGCGCTCTTCGCTCATGACGGACTCCTGACTACGGTTCGCTCTTACGACGTTACCCGAACGGGCGTACTCGGTTCACCGCTGCCGGGACCCCGGCCGGGCTCACTGCTCGCGCGGCCACAGGCCGGGGTCCGGCTCGAACCGGATGCGGAGTTCGCCGTCGCGCAGGGCGGCCCCCGCGACGGTGCACCGGCGCAGCGCGGAGGGCAGCGGGACGATCCGGCGGAACGGGCCGACCGTGATCACGATCTCGTCGCCGCGCCGGACCAGGTCCAGTTCGTCCCGTATGGCGCCGGGAAGCGGAATGTGCCAGACCAGGACACCGTCCTCGGTGATCCGGTCGGTGACGGGCCACTCGACCGGGGCGGGCGCCGGGTCGGCCCCGGGCACGGCGAGCGCGGCGAGGTCGTCGGCGCCGCGCGGGTCCCGGCCCAGGTGGGCGACCCCGTGGACGTCGAACGACGCGCGCCATTCGGCCAGGGTCTTGCCCTGCTGGGTGACGAGACCCGCCGACCAGGGGTCGTGGGCGGTGTCCGGCAGGACGCGGTTGGCGATCAGTGCCTCGGTGCGCAGGCCGCGCAGGGCGAGCCCGAGACGGGCGGTGCGGACGGCGTCGGCGGCGGCCGGCCCGGGTTCGGCGACCAGGTGGACGGCGGTGTGCCGGTCGGCGACGACCGCTTCGACGGCGGCGAGTTCGACGTCCCAGCGGGCGGCCGTCTCGTACAGCCAGTCCGCGGGCATGGGGACCCCGGCGAGCCGGCCGAGGACGGGGCGCAGGGCGCGGGCCGCCTGGCGCTCGGGCGGGAGGAGGCGGCGCAGGTACCGGCGCAGTTCCTCCGGGAGGGCGAGGAGGGTGAGGGCCTGCGGGGCGGGCGGCAGGTCGACGACGAGCAGTTCGTACCGCTCGGAGAGGGCGGCGTCCCGCAGGGCGCGCAGGAAGGACAGTTCCTCGGCGCCGGGGAGCGGGGTGACCTCCTCGGCGTCCAGCCGGGCGGCGCCGAGCAGGTCGAGCACGCCGGCGGCGCGGCTCTGGAAGGCGGTGAGGTCGTCCCGGAAGCGCTCGGCCGCATCGGGCCGCCAGGCGGTGAGCTCGGGCGTGACCTGTACCGGGGCGGCGCCCGTGGCCGTGCCCAGTGCCGCCCCGAGGGTGTCGGTGCGGTCGGCGCTCAGCACGAGGGTGCGGGTGCCGTGGCCCGCGGCACGTAGGGCGGCGGCAGCGGCGACGGTCGTACGTCCGCAGCCGCCGGGGCCGGTGATCAGGATGGTGCGCATGGGGCTGAACGCTACCCGCGCTCGGCGGACGTTCCGGGCAACCTACTTCTCGCCCGACTCCACCCGCTTCTTCAGCCCGGCCAGCGCCCGGTCGATGATGACCTTCTCGGCCTTGCGCTTGATCATGCCGAGCATCGGGATCTTGACGTCCACCGTCAGCCGGTAGGTGACCTCGGTCGCGCCGGCGCCGGCGGGCTTGAGGATGTACGAGCCGTCGAGGGAGCGCAGCATCTGGGACTTCACCAGGGTCCAGGAGACCTCGTTCTGGCCGGTCCAGGTGTAGGCGAGGGTCTGGTCGTCCTTGATGGCGCCCGCGTCCATGACGAGGCGGACCTGCTCGGCGCGGCCCGCGTCGTCGGTCTTGAGGACCTCGGCCTCCTTCACCTCGCCGGTCCAGTCCGGGTAGCGGGCGAAGTCGGCGATCACCCCCATGACATCGGCCGGTGCCGCCTCGATGGTGATGCTCGAGCTGGTGTGTTCCGCCATCGCCGTGGCTCCTCCGGATGCGGCCGGTAGTCGGGTGGTCGTCGTGCGTGGTCGTCGTGCGTGGTCGTCGTGCGTGGCCGTCGTACGTGGTGGTCATGCGCACGGGTGTGCAGCGGAAGGCTACCGCGCCCGCCACCAGCCGACTTCACCCCGTGCCCCGCGGCCCCTCACCATTCGAGCGCCCAGGGCTTTCCGGTGCCCGCGAAGTGCCCCACGTTCACGCACTCCGTGGCCCCGATCCGCATGCGCCGGACCAGCGGCTGGTGGACGTGTCCGAAGAGGGAGTAGCGGGGCCGGGTGCGGCGTATGGCGTCGAGCAGGGCGCGGCTGCCCCGTTCGAAGCGGCGCGCGACCGTGTCGTAGACCAGTTCCGGCACCTCCGGCGGGATGTGTGTGCACAGCACGTCGACCTCGCCGACGGCCTCGATCTTGGCCGCGTACTCCTCGTCGCCGATCTCGTACGGGGTGCGCATCGGGGTGCGCAGGCCGCCGCCCACGAAGCCGAAGACCCGGCCTCCGATCTCCACCCGCTCGCCGTCGAGCACGGTGATGCCGGGCCCGGCGTACTCCCGCCACAAGGGCGGCATGTCGACATTGCCGTAGGTGGCGTACGTCGGTGTCGGGAACGCGGCGAACATCTCGGCGTACTGCTTGCGTACCGCCCTCTCGATGGCGGTGGCCCGGTCGGCGGCGATGCCCGCCCACAGCCTGGCCCCGAACTCCCGCGCCTCCTCGAAGCGGCGCGCGGTGCGCAGTTCGACGATGCGGTCGGCGTTCTCCTTGCCGAACAGGTCGGGGAAGATGCCGCGCGAGTGGTCGGCGTAGTCGAGGAAGAGCACCAGATCCCCGAGACAGATCAGCGCGTCGGCCCCCTCGCCGGCCGCGGCCAGGTCACGGGCGTTGCCGTGCACGTCGCTGATCACGTGAACGCGGGTGACACGGGTTCGGGAGCGGGCGACTGATGTAGGGGCCATGGTGATCAAGAGTAGGCGGCGCGGTGCACTTGTGAACAGTGGCGACCGGGCCTGCGGTTACTGGCTAGTCAGTTAGTGCGTCGACTACTGTGCGCTCAGGAACATCAACCCGTGTGACGCAGCGAACATCTCGCCGGGCCCCCCTGTCGAAGAAGCCATACCGGCGGGTAACGTCCGGGCAGTCCAGTCGTGCTCAGGATTTCAACAGCTGAATCTCCGAGCACTTGCCCGAGCCTTGGACCGACCGTCGCATCACACAACGTCGTGGCGCCGGCGCCCTATGAGGAGCAGCAGTCTTGCGCGAGTTCAGCCTTCCGGCTTTGTACGAGGTCCCTGCGGACGGAAATCTGACCGACATCGTCCGCAGAAACGCCGCGCAGCATC
Organism: Streptomyces sp. NPDC001843; assembly: GCF_042891955.1. Classification (NCBI taxonomy): domain Bacteria; kingdom Bacillati; phylum Actinomycetota; class Actinomycetes; order Kitasatosporales; family Streptomycetaceae; genus Streptomyces; species Streptomyces sp. NPDC001843. Next base: position 324,629 of record NZ_JBIATQ010000001.1, read on the forward strand.
CCGACGTCGCCGTCATCGCCCGCAAGGTGGGCGGTGTGTGGCAGGACGTGACGGCCACGGCGTTCCTGGCCGAGGTGCGCGCCGCCGCCAAGGGCCTGATCGCCGCCGGCGTCCAGCCGGGCGACCGGGTGGGCCTGATGTCCCGTACCCGGTACGAGTGGACGCTGCTGGACTTCGCGATCTGGAGCGCGGGCGCGGTCACGGTGCCGGTGTACGAGACGAGCTCGCCCGAGCAGGTGCAGTGGATCCTCTCCGACTCGGGCGCCACCGCCTGCATCGTGGAGCAGGCGGGCCACGCCGCCGCCGTGGAGTCGGTGCGCGAGTCGCTGCCCGGGCTCAAGCACGTCTGGCAGATCGACGCCGGGGGCGTGGAGGAGCTGGGCCGGCTGGGCCAGGACGTCGCGGACGCGACCGTCGAGGAGCGCAGCTCGCTGGCGAAGGCCGACGACCCGGCGACGATCGTCTACACCTCGGGCACCACGGGCCGCCCCAAGGGCTGTGTCCTCACCCACCGCAGCTTCTTCGCCGAGTGCGGGAACGTCGTGGAGCGGCTGCGCCCGCTGTTCCGCACCGGTGAGTGCTCCGTCCTGCTGTTCCTGCCGCTCGCGCACGTCTTCGGCCGTCTGGTGCAGATCGCCCCGATGATGGCGCCGATCAAGCTGGGCAACGTCCCGGACATCAAGAACCTCACCGACGAACTGGCCGCGTTCCGCCCGACGCTGATCCTCGGCGTGCCGCGGGTGTTCGAGAAGGTGTACAACACCGCGCGGGCCAAGGCGCAGGCGGACGGCAAGGGCGCGATCTTCGACAAGGCGGCCGACACGGCCATCGCGTACAGCAAGGCGCTCGGCACGCCGTCCGGCCCGTCCGTCGGTCTGAAGATCAAGCACAAGGTCTTCGACAAGCTGGTCTACAGCAAGCTGCGCGCGGTGCTCGGCGGGCGCGGCGAGTACGCCATCTCCGGTGGTGCCCCGCTGGGCGAGCGGCTCGGCCACTTCTTCCGCGGCATCGGCTTCACGGTCCTGGAGGGCTACGGTCTGACCGAGTCCTGCGCGGCCACCGCGTTCAACCCCTGGGACCGGCAGAAGATCGGCACGGTCGGGCAGCCGCTGCCGGGCTCGGTGGTCCGTATCGCCGACGACGGCGAGGTGCTGCTGCACGGCGAGCACCTGTTCAAGGGCTACTGGAACAACGAGGCGGCGACCGCCGAGGCGCTGGCCGACGGCTGGTTCCACACCGGTGACATCGGCACCCTCGACGAGGACGGCTATCTGAGGATCACCGGCCGCAAGAAGGAGATCATCGTCACCGCGGGCGGCAAGAACGTCGCCCCGGCCGTGATAGAGGACCGCATCCGGGCGCACGCGCTGGTCGCGGAGTGCATGGTGGTGGGTGACGGGCGGCCGTTCGTGGGCGCGCTGGTCACCATCGACGAGGAGTTCCTCGGCCGGTGGTGTGCCGAGCACGGCAAGCCGGCCGGTTCCACCGCGGCGTCGCTGCGCGAGGACCCGGATCTGCTGGCGGCGATCCAGGCCGCGGTCGACGACGGCAACGCCGCGGTGTCGAAGGCGGAATCGGTGCGGAAGTTCCGCATTCTGCCCTCCCAGTTCACGGAGGAGTCGGGCCATCTCACGCCGTCGCTGAAGCTGAAGCGGAACGTGGTGGCGAAGGACTACGCGGCCGACGTCGAGGCGATCTACGCGAAGTAGTCGCCCGCGGTCGCCCCGGCGGTCATCCCCTTCCGCGACGGCTCATGGCGCGATGTCCTCGGCGAGGACGCGCGCCATGATGCGTTCGGCGAGCGCGGTGATCGTCACGAAGGGGTTGACTCCGGTCGAGCCGGGCACGAGCGAGCCGTCGGTGATGTAGAGCTTCGAGTAGCCCTTGACCCGGCCGTAGTCGTCGGTGGCCTTGCCGAGGACGCAGCCGCCCAGCGGGTGGTAGGTGAAGTCGTCGGCGAAGACCTTGCTGGTCGAGCCGAACAGGTCGTAGCGGTAGATGGTGGCGTTCGCCGAGTTGATCCGGTCGAACAGCTTCTTGGCCATGGCGACCGACACCGCGCTCTGGGCCGCCGTCCAGCCCAGTCTCACCGCGCCCGACGCGGAGTCGTAGGTGAATTTCGCCCGTTGCGGGTTCTTGGTGATGGCGAGGTACATGCTGACCCAGTGCTCGATGCCCATGGGCAGTGGGGCGATCTCGGCGAAGACCGGGTTGCCGGCGTTGGCCCAGTCGTCGATGCCCATCACCGGCATGGTGGCCTGGTTGGCGCCGACGGTGTCCCAGACGTGGTTGGCGCGGCCGACCATGGTGTTGCCGTTGGTGCCCCAGCCGGCGCCGACGTTCGCGTTCAGGTCGGGCAGGGTGCCGGTGTCCCGGGCGCGGACGAGGAGTTCGCTGGTGCCTAGGCTTCCGCCGCCGAGGAAGAGGTATGTGCAGCCGTAGCTCTTGGTCTCGACGACCTTGCCGGTGTTGTCGATGCGGTCGGCGGTCAGGACGTACGAACCGTCGCCGGCCCGGCTGATGGCCCGCACCTTCTCCAGGCTGTGGACGGTGACGTTGCCGGTGCCGAGCGCGGCGGCCAGGTACGTCTTGTCCAGGCTGCGCTTGCCGTAGTTGTTGCCGTAGATGACCTCCCCGGCGAGCGCGGACTTGGTCGCGGTGCCGGCCGCCTCGCGCTGCATGTAACCGAAGTCGTAGACGTTCGGGACGAAGGTGGTCTTCAGGCCGGCGGCGGTGGCGGCCTTCCGTGAGGTGCGGGTGAACTGGTACCACTCGGTCGACTCGAACCAGGCGGGGTCGACGCTGTTGACGCCGAGCATGGCGCGGGCGCGCGGGAACCAGGTGCCGTACATCTCGTTCACGTCGACGGTCGGGAACAGCTCGGCGAAGTACGACTGGAGCGGGGTGACCGCCATCCCGCCGTTGACCAGGGAGCCGCCGCCGACGCCCCGGCCGACGTAGACGGACATGGCGTCGTAGTGCACGCGGTCCAGGGCCCCGGGGTAGGGCGTGATGTCCCTGTTGACGAGGTCCAGCCACAGGAAGGTGGCCAGCGGTGCCTCGGTGCGGGTGCGGAACCACATGGACCGCTGGTCCGGGGCGGTGGTGGTGCAGAACACCTTGCCGTCGGAGCCGGTGGTGTTCCACAGGCGCCCCATCTCGAGGACGACGGTGCGGATCCCGGCCTGGCCGAGGCGGAGGGCGGCGACGGCACCGCCGTAGCCGGAGCCGATCACGATGGCCGGGGCGGACTCGACCGCTGCGGGCTCCACCGCGTGGGCCGACTGCAGGCCGACGCGGGTGAAGCCGAGGGTGGCCGCCGTCTGCAGGGCGGCCATACCAAGGATATGACGTCTCGTCAGCTGACGCTGCATCAGTTTGGCTGTCATGCGCGCAGCATCGGCGGATTATCGGCCTCCGGCTAGAGGATTCCTTTCAACTTCTCGGCCAAAAGGTCCCAGCGCCACTTCTCCTCGACCCAGCTCCGTCCCCGCTCCCCCATCCGGCGGCGCAGTTCGGCGTCGCCGAGGAGGGCGACGATCCGCTCGGCGGCGTCGGCCGGGGAACCGCCACGGACCACCCAGCCGGTCTCGCCGTCGAGCACCGCGTCGGGGGCGCCGCCGGAGTCACCGGCGACGACGGGCAGCCCGGTGGCCGAGGCCTCCAGGTAGACGATGCCTAGGCCCTCGACGTCCAGACCGCCCCGCCGGGTCCGGCACGGCATGGCGAATACGTCCCCGGCACCGTAGTGCGCGGGCAGCTCGGACCAGGGCACGGCGCCGGTGAAGCGCACCGAGTCGGCCACGCCGGTCTCGTGGGCGAGGCGGCGCAGATCCTTCTCGTAGGGGCCGCCGCCGACGATCAGCAGTACGGCGTCCGGCTCGGCCGCGAGGATCCGGGGCATGGCCAGGATCAGCGTGTCCTGGCCCTTCCTCGGCACCAGCCGGGAGACGCACACCACGACGGGCCGCTCGGTCAGCCCGAGCCGCGCCCGCACCTCGGCGCCGCCCGACCCCGGATGGAAGGTCTTCTCGTCCACGCCGGGCGGCAGCTGCACCATCCGCCCGGCCGCCTCGGGGCTGAGCGCGGCGGCGATCCGCGAGCGCGTGTACTCGCCGAGGTAGGTGACGGTGTCCGTCGACTCGCCGATCCGGCGCAGCAGTTGCCGTGCCGCGGGCAGCTGGGCCCAGCCCGCCTCGTGCCCGTGGGTGGTGGCCACCAGCCGCCGGGCGCCCGCCTTCCTGAGGGCCGGGGCCATCAGCCCGAGCGGGGCCGCCGCCCCGAACCACACCGAGGTGCACCCGTGCTCGTCAAGCAGCCCGACGGCCCGCCGGGTGACCTGCGGGGTGGGCAGCAGCATGGTGGTGCGGTCGCGTACCACGGTGAACGGCTGCTCGGCGTCGAACGCGGCCGTGGCCTCGATGCCCTCCCGGCTCCGCTTCCAGGTGGAGGCGTAGACGACCAGCCGCTCCGGGTCCAGGCGCAGTGCCATGTTGTGCAGGAACGCCTGGATGCCGCCCGGCCGGGGCGGGAAGTCGTTGGTGACGATGAGGGTCTTGTGCATCGCCGCCGACCCTATCGAACGGGCCGTGCCCGGCCCGGAGCGGCCGAGTCTGTGGCGCGCCCGCAGGCGGACAGGACATCATGTCCCCCTCAGGTGGTGAATCGAACGGCAGGGGATCGCGTGGAGAGCAAGGGCGCCGGGTGGTCCCTGGCCGGGCTGTCGGTGACCTGGGCGGCGACCCGGCTGGTGGTGCTGCTCTACGTCTTGCGGGTGCTCGTCCTCCCGGGTGCGGACGTCACGTCCGACGTGTCCGTGACCTACCGGGGCTGGTACGAGGTGCTGCGCACCGGCACCTTCCCGCTGGACGACGTGACCTGGCAGTACCCGCCCGCGGCCGCGCTGGCGATCCTCTCCCCCGCCACCCTGCCCTTCCTCAGCTACACCCACGCCTTCTTCGTCCTGGCCGTCCTCGCCGATCTGGCCGTGCTGGGCCTGCTGCTGTACGCCGGCCGGCGCCCCGGCAAGTCGCTGCGCGGTGCCCTGGTGTGGGTGGTGGGCGCCCCGCTGCTCGGCCCGACCCTGTACGCCCGCTACGACGTGATGGTGACCGCGGTCGCGGTGGCCGCGCTGCTCGCGGGTGCCGGGCGCCCCCGGGTGATGGGAGCGCTGGCGGGTTTCGGGGCCATGCTCAAGGTGTGGCCGGCGCTGCTGCTGGTCGGTTGCGTGCGGCGCCGGGCGTGGGGCGCGGCGGCGGCGACCGCGGCCGGCCTGGCCGCGCTGTTCTCGGTCACCATGCCCGGCCCGTTCGCCTTCCTCACCTTCCAGCGTGACCGCGGCACCGAGGTGGAGTCACTGGGCGCCCTGGTCTTCCATGTGGCGCGGCACTTCGGCTGGCAGGGCAAGGTGCTGCTGAACTACGGCTCGATCGAGTTCCTCGGCCCGTACGTCGGCGTCGTGAGCACCGCGTCCCTGACGCTGACCGTGGTCTGCTTCGCGTGGCTGCTGCTGTGGCGGATGAACGCGACGAAGGTGACGAACGCGGACCGGTTCGAGCCGCACACGCTCGCCGAAGCGGCGTTCACGGCGGTGCTGATGTTCACCGTGACGAGCCGGGTGATCAGTCCGCAGTACATGGTGTGGCTGGTCGGCCTGGCCGCGGTCTGCCTGTGCTTCCGGGCCGGCCGGATGGGCGTGCCCACGCTGCTGGTGCTGGCGGCGACCGCGGTCACGGTCCTGGAGTTCCCCACCAACTTCACCCACGTCATGGCCAGCGACTGGTACGGCACCGGCCTGCTGTTCCTGCGCAACGCCCTGCTGGTCGCCGCCTCGGTCACCGCGGCCCGCCGCCTGTGGCGCTCCACGGTCCTGCCGTCCCGTCTGCCCGCGCTGCCGAGCCAGAGCTCGCCCTCGACGGAGACCCCGGTGTCCCCCTGATCCCGGTGCGCGCCGCTGATCCCGGTGCGCGCCGCCGGCTCAGCCGAGCTGGGCCCGGACGTAGTCCTGCCACTGTGCGGTGAACTCCTCCGGTGTGGTGCCGAGGACCTTCTTCAACGCGTCCTCGACCGCGCCCGCTCGCTTCGTGTGCGCGCCGACGGCCCGGTAGAACTCGCCGAGCCGGACCTCGCCCCAGCGGTCGGCGATCATCCGGCAGGCCAGCCAGCCGCTCTCGTACGCCCTGGCCAGGGCGACGGCTTCCGTGCTGAAGCCGAAGTCCTTGTCGGCGGGCAGGTGTGCCGGCACATGGCCGTCCTGGACCGCCCGCGTCAGCTCCGGCGCGGCCTGTGGCGCCGTGCGGCCCGTGCCGAGGTAGCCGATCCAGTCGGCGTAGCCCTCGGAGAGCCACAGCGGGGTGGCGGCGTCGGTGTGGGCGCGGGTGGCCACGTGGGTCGTCTCGTGGGTGAGCACGACCTGTTTGCCGACGTCGCCGAGGATGGCGTACGCCTCGGGGTTGACGATGACCCGGTCGGCGGGCGCGCTGCCGGAGCCTCCTACCTCGCCGGTGGTGACCGCGGCGATGCCCCGGTAGGAGGAGGCGGGCGAGCCGAGCAGCCGGGCCATCCCGGCCAGGTCCTCCGGTACGAGCAGGACGACCCGCCGGGTCCAGTCCGTGCCCCATTCCCGCGACACCGCGGGGACGGCCCGGTCGGCGAGCCGGGCGTAGCCGCGCAGCTCGGCACCGGACTGCCCGACCCCGAGCACCAGGCTGTGCTCTCCCCGGGCGGCCACGACGGTGCCCTCGTCCCACAACTGCTGCCCGGCCTTCCCGGCGGGCCGGTCGGCGGCGACGTACCAGTGTCCGCCGGCGGTGCGCGTGAGGGTGAGCCTGCGGTCGGTGGTGACGGGCGCCTTGTCGTAGTCCCGGATGCGGTAGCGCAGTCGGGCGTCCGCGGTGGCGCCGGTGCCGTCACGGTGCAGGGCGGTCAGCCGGTAGGCCCAGGACGCCAGCGGCACCGCGCGCAGGTGCCCGTACTGCGCGGGGCTGCCGGTGGCGTCGTACGCCGTTTCGTCGTGTCGCAGCAGGGCCGCCGCCCGGCGGTCGAGCATCTGCTGCACCTCGGCCTTCGCCGCGTCGGTACCGGACTGCCCGCGGCACCCCGTCAGGGAGGTGAGCAGCAGACAGAGCCCCACCAAGGGGGCGTGCCACGCCCGTCCGCGTCCAGCCACTCGCCGATCGTACGGCCCGGCGCGGAAAGTCAGGGCCGGGTGACCGAGGAGATCGGCATCATCCCGACCGGGTCGTAGCGCACCGGGGCGCCGGGATAGGGCGCGTGGATCACCTGGCCGTTGCCCGCGTACATGCCGACATGACCGGCGTCGGAACGGTAGACGACCAGGTCGCCGGGCCGGGCCTGGGAGAGGGGGACCTGCCGGCCGGCGTACCGCTGCTCCTGCGAGGTGCGCGGCAGATGGACGCCCGCCTGTGCGTACGCCCACTGGGTCAGGCCCGAACAGTCGAAGGCCGAGGGGCCGTTGGCTCCCCAGACGTAGGGGCGGCCGAGGGCGGAGCGGGCGGCGGCGACGGCCGCTGCGGCGCGGGCGTTCGGGGCGGTGGCACCGAAGAGTTCGGAGATGCCGCCGCGGCCCGAGCGGGAGGCCCGTACATAGGCGGCGCGCTCGGCGGCGGGCAGGGAGTTGAGCAGCTGCCGGGCCCGGGCGAGCTTCTTCTCCACGGCCCGCTTGCGGGCGGCCACCTCCTTGCGGCTCTTCTCCAGTTCGGCGAGTTTCCCCGCGGTCCTGGCGCGTTCCCGGGAGAGTTCGCGCATCGCCGACTGAAGCCGGGTGAGCCGGTCGGACTGGCGGGCACCGATCCGGTCGAGCGTGGTGGCCCGGTCGAGATAGTCGTCCGGGTCGTCGGAGAGCAGCAGGGCGACGGCCGGGGCGAGGCCGCCGGAGCGGTACTGGGCGCCGGCGACCGCACCGAGCGAGTCCCGCATGGTGTTGATGCGCTGCTGCTGCCGGGCGATCCTGTCCCGGGCGTCACCGACCTCCTCGCGCAGTCTGTCGGTGCGCTCGTCGGCCTTGTCGTAGGCCTCGGTCGCCTGCTCGGCCTCCCGGTAGAGCCGGTCCACCTCGGCGCGGGTGTCCCCGTGCGGCGCGGCACTCGACGGTACGGCGCCGAGCGCGGCGGTCGCGACGGACAACACGCTCAGGGCGGCGCCGGCGCCCCGGTCGAACCCGGACGGTGCAAGACGGCGATGGGACCCCACGGGAAGCCGCACTCCTTCCGCTGGCGAATGTCTGGCAGAGCTGACAGAGCTCGGCAGACAGTAGCCGCGCGGACACGCAGCGTCCAAGGAGGTCGGGGGCCCGACACCCCGACGCCCCGCCGCTGACGCAGGTCACCGGCGGGGCGTGGAGTCAGTTTTGGGTTGTCGCGAATCGCCCGTTCGGGCGCACCCGCGGGGTCAGGAGATGCGGACGCCGAACTCGAACGTCATGTTGCTCATCGCCTCGTAGCGCACCACGGCACCGGTGTGCGGGGCGTGCAGCACCTGGCCGTTGCCCGCGTACAGACCGACGTGGTGATAGTCGCCGAAGAAGATGATGAGGTCGCCGACCTTGAGGTCCGACTGGTTGTAGATGCGCGTACCGGCGTTGGCCTGCGCCTCGGAGGTGCGCGGGATGGAGACTCCGGCCTGGGCGTAGGCCCAGGAGGTCAGGCCCGAGCAGTCGAAGGTGGACGGACCGGTGGCGCCCCACTGGTAGGGGGAGCCGATCCTGGTCTGGGCGGCGGCGAAGGCCGCGGCCGCGCGGCTGGAGCCGGCCGGGGCGTCACCGAGGTTGACGCGCTCGGTGGAGGAGCGGCTGGCGCGGTTCTGCTCGGCGGCGAGGGCCGCCTTCTCCTTGGCGGTCAGCGTGTTGTACAGCTTCCGCGCCTCGGCGAGCTTGTCCTGGACTTCCTGCTTCTTCTTGCCCAGTGCGGTGCGGGTGGAGGCGAGGTCCTTGAGCTTCTCGGTGGCCTCGGCGCGCTCCTGGGCGAGTTCGCGCTGTTTGTCCTGAATCTCCCTCAGGGCCTCGACCTGCTGACTGCTCAACTGGTCGAGGGTGGAGGCCTTGTCGAGGTAGTCGTCCGGGTTGGAGGACAGGAAGAGCTGGACCGAGGGGTCGATGCCGCCGGAGCGGTACTGCGCGGTGGCCATCGAACCGAGGCCGTCGCGGAGCTTGTTGAGGTCCTGCTGGCCGCGGGCGACGTTGTCCTGGATGGTGGAGATCTCCTTCTGGAGCTTCTCCTGCTTCTCCTTGGCCCCGTCGTACTTCTCGGAGGCCTGCTCCGCCTCCTCGTAGAGCTTGTCGACCTTCGCCTTGACCTCGGTCTTGCTCAGCTTCGCGCTGGGCGCGGCGTTGGCGGCGTTCGCGCTGAACGCGACGGCGGCGGCTGCCGCGGTGGTCAGCACGGTGACGCGCGTGCGACTGGGCTGCTTGGGTCGACGGTGGGACGCCACGACAGGCGAACTCCTTCTTGTGAGTGATCACCCGCTCGGAGGTTCGAGCCCAGACCCTAGTGACCCTCTTGTGATCAGATCAAATCCTCACACCAAAAAACCTCGTCACGCAATGCATTCTTTGCACTCAACCCACAAGGAGTGATGCGCGGTTGACACTACGTTGCGTGACAGAACCGCCAATTCGGGCATTAAACCTCTACGTTGCCGTTTTCAGGACAGGCGCTTGAGAAGCACCGCAGAAGCCACCGGACGCGCCCCCGCCCTGGCGACCCCGTCGGCCACCTCGCGGTCGGTCGAGGCGACGATGACCGGGCGGCCCGGCGGCTCGGCGCGCACGAGCTGGCGGATGAGCTCGTCGGCGGTGACGCCCGGCTTGGAGAACAGCACGCGCACCCCGCGCGGCGGGGCGAGCAGCACCGGCGCGGCCAGTTCGGCCCCGTCGAAGACGCACGTCACCTCGGCGCCGGTCTGGGCGGCGAGCTGGGAGAGCTGGCCGAGCAGCCGCAGCCGCTGCTTCTCCAGCGGCATCTGCGGATAGCCGGTCTTGGTGACGTTGTAACCGTCGACCACCAGGTGCGCCTGCGGCAGGGCGAGGAGCTGGTCGAGGATCGCGGGGTCGTTCTCGGACAACGCCCGCGCGGCGATGTCCTTCGGGGTCATCCGTCCCGGTTCGACCGCGTCGACCGTCTCCGCCGGCCGCACCGAGACCGGCGGCAGGGCCAGTTCACGGCGCAGCCCCTGCGTCGCGTCCAGAAGGGTGTCAAGGAGCAGCCGGACGCGCATGTCCTCGACACTGCGCCCCTCGCGCGCTGCTCTGCGCGTGGCCTCCAGCGCGGCCTCGGCCTCGCCCAGGCGGGACTTGAGCCGCCGGGTCTCGCTCTCCGCGGCGGACACCTGGGCCTGCCCCTCGGCGCGTACGGCCTCGATGTCGCCCTGCACCCTGCGCAGGGCCGCCTCACCGCGCTTGACGTCGCTGAGGGCGGCGCGGAGCTTGCGGTGAAGCGATTCCGCTTCCTTCCTGGCCGCGTCCAGCTCGGCGCGCAGCCGCTCGGTCTCGGCCCGGGTCTGCTCGCGGGCCCGGTCGAGTTCCTCGCGCAGCCGCTCCAGCTCGGCGCGGCTCTCCTCGTCGGCGCGTTCGGCGTCCGCCCGCTGGGCCTCCTCGCCGGCCGCGGCCACCAGCTTCACCCAGCCCGTGGGGCGCAGTACGTAGGCCGCGGCCGCCACGTCGAGCGGGTCCGCGGCCGGAGGCGGGGAGCCGGAGTCGAGGGCGCCGGTCAGTTCCGGCTGGGCCTCTCTGAGTTTCTCGCCGATGCGCTGCCGGAACAGCGGGTCGGTCTCCAGCGCCGCCGCCATCGCGTTGCCAGCGAACTTCGCACGGCGACTTGGGGTGAAACGGGCGTACTGCCTTAGCTGTGCGGGCAGTTCGGCGACCGTCAGCCCGCCGAAGCCGTCCGAGACGATCTGCACGACCCGCCGCCGCACGCCGTCGGGCAGCGGACGGTCAAGCACCTCGGCGGTGCCGTCGCCCGGCCCCCCGCCCGTGGTCTCCACCATCCGTCACACCCCATTACGTGTGCATCGCTCCGATTAGGAGTCGGCGCCCGGCCTGTCCACGAGTTCCACCTGGTCCACCGCGTTGCACCAGCGGCAGCGCACCGACTCGATGGTCTCACTGACCACCTCCCGCTCCTCGACCTTCGGCTCACCGGCGAGGTCGAGGTGGACGTACTCGACGACCTTCGACGAGCGGGTCACGTCGAAACGGGTGAGGTTGCCGCAGAGGGTGCAGCGCCACCGGGTCTCGGCGGTCGGCAGGGGAACCGGCATCGTGACTGTTCGCTTCCTTCTAGTGTCCGTGGTCCGTGACACATCGTCTCCGCGACGCGTGTGGCTCGTAACCCTACGGCCTGGCGGCAACTCGCCGCCCGTCCGTCCACGGCGGCGAGGCGGTTCCTGCACTTGCGTCCCGTTACGTCATGCTCTGTAGCCATGATCAGCAAGTCGACGCCGATGACGTACGCCCTGATCGTCCTGTGCTGTCTGCTGTTCCTGCTGGGTCCGGCGGGCGGGCTCAATCCGGCCTACGGCTCCGGCGACGCCCTGCTCGCCGCCCAGCGGGCCTACTTCCGGCGCTGGGGCGTGATCCCCGCCGAGCTGTTCGACGGCCCGGCCCGGACCGCCCTCACCCCGGCCACGGCGCTGTTCGTGCACGGCAGCTGGGTGCATCTGCTGGGCAACATGCTCTTCCTCTACGTCTTCGGGGCGATGACCGAGGAACGGATGGGCCGCGTGCAGTTCACCCTGTTCTACGTCGGCTGCGGCTATCTGGCGCTGCTCGGCTACGCCGCCGCCAACGCCGCCTCCGAACAGTCCCTGGTGGGGGCCTCCGGGGCGATCTCGGCGGTCCTCGGCGCGTTCCTCTACCTGTTCCCCGGCGCCCGCGTCACCAGTCTCCTCCCCTTCCTGTTCTTCCTTCCGCTGCGCTTCCCCGCCTGGGTGGTCCTGCCCTTCTGGGCGGCCCTGCAGTGGCTGGCGGCGGGCCGCGCCCCCCAGGGACCGGGTGTGGCCTACCTGGCGCACCTGGTGGGCTTCGGCCTGGGCTTCGTCGTCGCGTGGATGCTGTTCGGGCGGGTGAACAGGGGCTGCCCTAGAGTTGAGGCCGCCCCAGCCCAGGCCCCCGAGGGAGAGAACCAGCCGTGATCACCGCGATCGTGCTCATCAAGACCAGCGTGGACCGGATCCCCGAGATCGCGGAGCGGATCGCCTCGCTGGACAGCGTCAGCGAGGTCTTCTCGGTCACCGGCACCTACGACCTGATCGCCATGGTCCGGGTGCGGCAGCACGAGGACCTGGCGGACGTCATCCCCGGCCGGATCAGCAAGATCCCCGGCGTGGAGGCCACCGACACGCACGTGGCCTTCCGCACCTACTCCCAGCACGACCTGGAGGCGGCGTTCGCGATCGGGCTGGACAACTGAGGCCTGTCCGGCCGGTCCGGCGCCAGGCGCCCAGGCCGGCCGCCGCGATGCCGGTGGCCGGGGCTCGTGGATGCGGCGGCTGCTGACCACCACGGAGGTGGGCGGCCCGCGGAGACCTGGGGTGCGTCACTGAAGGACGGATTCCGAGCCGGCGCCGCCCGCGGGCGTGGTGAGCCGCACGTCCGCGGGCCTGGGCGAGGTACAGCCGTGATGGCCGCGGTGGTCACACCGCCGGGACGCAGCGGCCGTCCTCGGTGCGGTAGCGCCACTTGGCGCCGTCCCGGACGAGTTCCCTCACCGCGTTCACGAACCGCTCCACGTGCTCGTCCGGCGTTCCCGCGCCGAAGCTGACGCGGATGGCGTTGAGGGACTTCTCGCCGGGCGCGGCCTCGGGGGCGCCGCACTCGCCCTGTGTCTGCGGGTCGCTGCCCAGCAGGGTGCGGACGAGGGGGTGGGCGCAGAACAGGCCGTCGCGGACGCCGATGCCGTACTCGGCGGAGAGCGCGGCGGCGAAGTGGGAGCTGTTCCAGCCCTCGACGACGAACGAGATGACGCCGACGCGCGGGGCGTCGTCGCCGAAGAGGGACAGGACCCGGACTTCCGGGATCTCGGCGAGGCCCGCGCGGACCTTCGCGATCAGGTGCTGCTCGCGGGCGACCAGGGCGTCGAAGCCCGCCTCGTCGAGCGCCTTGCAGGCCGAGGCGATGGAGTAGGCGCCGATGACGTTCGGGGAGCCGGCCTCGTGGCGGGCCGCGCTGTCGTGCCACTCCACGTCCACTCCCCCGTCGTCACGCCGGGTGACCTTGCGGCTGGCGCCGCCGCCCGCGAGGTACGGCTCGGCCGCGCGCAGCCAGTCGGCGCGGCCGGCCAGCACACCGGAGCCGAACGGGGCGTACAGCTTGTGCCCGGAGAAGGCGACCCAGTCGACGTCCAGCTCCCTGAGGCTCACCGGGTGGTGCGGGGCGAGCTGGGCGGCGTCCAGGACGATCCGGGCGCCGTGCGCGTGGGCGGCGGCGGCCAGCTCGCGGACCGGCCACAGTTCGCCGGTGACGTTGGAGGCGCCGGTGACGCAGACCAGGGCCGGGCCGTAGCCCCCTTCGATCGACACAGTGCGCTCGGCGAGGGCCCGCTCCAGCGTGTCGACGGCCTGCCGCGGGCTGCGGGGGGCGTCGAGGTAGGTGACCCGTGCGTCCTGCCAGGGCAGCAGGGAGGCGTGGTGCTCGGTCTCGAAGACGAAGACCTGGCAGTCGGCGGGGAGCGCGCGGGCCAGGAGGTTCAGCGAGTCCGTGGTCGACCGGGTGAAGACGACCTGGTCGTCCGCCCGGCAGCCGAGGAAGTCGGCGACGGTCTTCCGGGCGTTCTCGAAGAGGTCCGTGGAGAGCTGCGAGAGGTATCCGGCGCCCCGGTGCACGCTGCCGTAGTACGGGGCGTACGCGGCCACGTCGTCCCAGACCCGCTGGAGCGCGGGGGCGCTGGCCGCGTAGTCGAGCGCGGCGTAGGTGACCTCGCCACCCGTGACGAGCGGAACGGTGACATCACGGCCCAGAACGGGCAGCGGGGCACAGACGGACTGGTCGGCGGCAACGGCGGAGACGGACATGGGTGTACTCCCGTGAAGGCAGGCGGAACTCACCGCACGAGCGGACGGCGCTCAAGCACGGATGAGGTGAAAAGGGGGATGCGGAGGCGGGGCTCGACGCCCTAGCGCATTCGCTTGCTCACGGAAGGCTCCCTCGTCGACCAGGACCCCTGGTGTGCGAGGGGTCCGCGCTTGCCGTAGACCTCGCTGCCTACGGCCTGGTCTTCACCCGGGGCACCCCGCCACGGACGGAGGGTTGCCGGACAGTCGGCCGGGGCCGAATGACTGTCACTCATGACCTGGTCAGAGAAAGTACGTGGGCTGATCACCGTCCGCAACTCGTGTCCGGATGGCGGGACGGCGGTCCTTGGGCCGGGTTCACCGCACGGCGTGGTGTCCGTGGTGCCGGGACCAGCGGACGCCGAACAGCACCAGGTCGGCCACCAGGATGACCGCGCCGATGACCAGGAGCCAGAACAGCCCGTGCGCCGCCACGCCGATGAGTCCCAGGATGATCGCCACGAGGATCAGGAACAGGAAGAGCGCCATGGGTGACCACATCCTCCGACGGGTCGGTCAGCCGCGCGCGAGACGGCGCCCGCGTTCGGCAGCGGCCTCGTAGGGCCTGTCGTAGTGTTCGTAGATCTCGTGCTCCCGCTCGACCGGCAGGACGTCGTCCATGCCGATGGACGGTGCCTTCTTCACCTGCCCCCTGGGGTGGGCCACCTTCACGTACCCGGGTCCGAGGGTCGCCTCGTCGAGGGGGACGAAGACGAGCCGGTGCCGGGTCGGCAGTCCGGTGCGGACGGTGACCATGGCAGGCGTGTCGGTGGTGGTGTCCACGTAGACCGCTTCCAGGGCGCCGATCTTGCGGCCCCTGGGATCGATCACGTCGCGGTTGCGCCACTCGCGGATATCGGCTGAGTGGATCATGCCTAGCTCCTTGCGGCCCGTGTTCCCGGGCACCCCACGCCGAGACGGAGCGGCCGCGGGACCGCTTTGTCACGGTTTCACTGTACTCCCGCGGCTGCCCGGCGTTACTCGTTGCTCGCCGCCACCCAGCGGTCGAGGGTCCGCCTGGCCGATCCCGAGTCGATCGACTCGGCCGCCTTGCGCATCCCGGCACGCAACTGCTCGGCCAGCGGTTCCCGCGTCGGGTCCAGGGCCACCAGCGCCGCCGCCGAGTTGAGCAGGACGGCGTCGCGGACGGGGCCCGTCTCGCCGTCGAGCAGGCGCAGCGCCACGTCGGCGTTGTACGACGGGTCACCGCCGCGCAGCGCCTCCACCGGCACCAGCTCGATGCCGACGTCCCGCGGGTCGAAGGTCTCCTCGGTGACCTTGCCGTCCCTGACCACCCAGACGTGGGAGGTGGACGTCGTGGTCAGCTCGTCGAGGCCGTCGTCGCCGCGGAAGACGAGCGAGGAGTTGCCGCGTCCGGCCAGGACGCCCGCGATCATCGGCGCCAGGCGGGGGTCGGCGACGCCGACCGCCTGCGCCTTCACCTTCGCCGGGTTGGTCAGCGGCCCGAGTGCGTTGAAGACCGTCCGGATGCCCAACTGGCCGCGGGCGGCGGCCACATGGCGCAGCGCCGGGTGGAACTTCACCGCGAAGCAGAAGGTGATGCCCGCCTCCTCCGCGACCTCGGCCACCCGCTGTGGCGTCAGGTCCAGATTGACGCCCAGCTTCTCCAGTACGTCGGACGAGCCCGAGGCCGACGAGGCGGCCCGGTTGCCGTGTTTGACGACCTTCGCGCCCGTTCCGGCCACCACGAGCGCCGACATCGTGGAGATGTTCACCGTCTTCGCGCCGTCGCCACCGGTGCCGACGATGTCGACCGTGCGGCCCGACACCTCGATCACGTTGGCGTGCTCGTACATCGCCCGGACCACGCCGGTGATCTCCTCGACGGTCTCGCCCTTGGCGCGCAGCGCCACCACGAAGCCGGCGATCTGCGCGTCGGTCGCCTCGCCGCGCATGATCTGGTCCATCGCCCAGGCCGTCGCGTCGGCGCTCTGGTCACGGCCGTACAGCAGGGCGTTCAGTACCTCGGGCCAGGAACGGCCCGCCGCGGTGTCGCCTCCAGCGGGGGTCACAGCGCTCATAGCCGCTCCTGATCGGTCGTAGCAGGGTGTGACCCCACCCTATCCAGCCGGGGGCATGGCGAAGGGCCCCGTCCGAACACCGGACGGGGCCCTTCGCGCGTGGCGTGGCGTGCGCAGCGATCAGTGGTGGCCGTGGCCGCTCGTGATCTCCTTGTACTCCTCGACGGTCGGCTTCGGGATCTGGTTGTCCTCGCCGTAGTAGGCGTTGCTGAGCTTGGCGCGCAGCTTCTCGCCGCCCTTGATCTTCCGCTCGACGCCGTTCTCGTCGACGGCGGGGCCGATCTGGGCCGGCTCGTACTGGTGGTGGGCCGTGAGGGTGTGCAGCTGCTCCTGGCTGAGCGGCTCGTGGACCTCGATGAACTCACCGTGCGGCAGGCGCTTGATGATGCCGGTCTCCCGGCCGTGCAGCACCTTGTCGCGGTCGCGGCGCTGCAGTCCGAGGCAGATCCGCTTGGTGACGATGAACGCGACGACCGGTCCGACGAAGAAGCCGATCCGGACGAACCAGGTGACGGCGTTGATCGACAGGTGGAAGTGCGTGGCCCACAGGTCGTTGCCGCCGCCGACCAGACCGATCATGTACACCGTCACCCAGGCGACACCGAAACCGGTGCGCGTGGGGGCGTTGCGCGGGCGGTCCAGGATGTGGTGCTCGCTCTTGTCGCCGGTGACCCAGGACTCGATGAACGGGTAGACCGCGATCGCCGCCAGCACCAGGCCGAAGAGGACCAGCGGGATGAACACGCCCAGGACGAGCGTGTGACCCCAGAAGTTGATCTCCCAGCCGGGCATGTAGCGGACCAGACCCTCGGCGAAGCCCATGTACCAGTCGGGCTGGGCGCCGGTGGACACCTGGTCCGGGCGGTAGGGGCCCATGGCCCAGATCGGGTTGATCTGGGCGACCGCCGCGATGGCCGCGATGATGCCGAAGACCAGGAAGAAGAAGCCTCCGGCCTTGGCCATGTAGACCGGCAGCAGCGGCATGCCGACGACGTTGTTGTTCGTCTTGCCGGGGCCCGCGAACTGCGTGTGCTTGTGGTAGAAGACCAGGATCAGGTGGCCCACGACCAGGCCGAGCATGATGCCCGGCAGCAGCAGGATGTGGATCGAGTAGAACCGGGCCACGAAGTCGTGGCCGGGGAACTCGCCGCCGAAGAGGAAGAACGAGATGTACGTGCCGACGATCGGCATGGACAGGATCGCGCCCTCGGTGAAGCGCACACCCGTGCCGGACAGCAGGTCGTCCGGGAGCGAGTAACCGGTGAAGCCGGTGAACATGCCCAGGACGAACAGCAGGAAGCCGAACAGCCAGTTGATCTCACGCGGCTTGCGGAACGCGCCGGTGAAGAACACGCGCATCATGTGCACGAACATGCCGGCGAGGAAGATCAGCGCGGCCCAGTGGTGGATCTGCCGGACGAGCAGACCACCGCGCACGTCGAAGGAGATGTGCAGGGTCGAGCTGAACGCCTCACTCATCAGCTGTCCCTGCAGCGGGACGTAGCTGCCGTGGTACTCCACCTCGTTCATCGACGGGTGGAAGAACAGCGTCAGGTACACACCCGTGAGGATGATGATGATGAAGCTGTAGAGGCAGACCTCACCCAACATGAACGACCAGTGGTCGGGGAAGATCTTGCGCATGTTGGCCTTGGCCAGGGAGTAGATCCCGAGCCGGCCGTCGGCCCAGTCGGCGACGCGCTCGCCGGCCGGTGCCTTCCCGCGGGGGCGGGTCTGGTCGTTGGCTGCAGTACTCATCCGCGCTCCCAGAATGCAGGACCGACGGGCTCCTCGAAGTCGCCGAGCGCCTGGAGGTAGCCCTCGTCGTTCACGCCGATGCGGAGCTGGGGCAGGGCGTGACCGGCGGGGCCGAAGATCACTCGGGCACCGTCGGAGAGGTCGAAGGTGGACTGGTGGCACGGGCACAGCACGTGGTGCGTCTGCTGCTCGTACAGGGAGATCGGGCAACCGACGTGGGTGCAGATCTTCGAGTACGCGACGATGCCCTCGTGCGACCACTCGAGCTCGCGCTTGTCCTTGATGTTGTCCGGCTGGAGCCGGATGATCATCAGGGCCGCCTTGGCGATCTCGTTCTGGAAATCCTCCTGCGCCTCCTCCAGGCCCTCGGGCTTGGCGAAGGTGAGCGAACCGACCTGCACGTCCTCGGGACGCAGCGGCTGGTTGGTGTTCATGTTGACCAGCAGCTTGCCCTTGGACCACAGCGTGTGGCGGAGCTTGGTCTGGGGCAGCGGACCGAGGTCGCGCAGCAGGACGACACCGGAGAGCGGCACCAGGGTGAGCGCGCCGAGCATCGTGTTGCGGATCAGCTTGCGGCGGCCGATCACCGACTCCTTGGCGCCCTGCTTGAAGTCCGCGTGAACCTTCGCCCGGACCTCGGGCGAGGCCTCGATCGGGTGACGCTCGTCGGCGACCTCGACGTCGGACATCAGGGTGCGGGCCCAGTGGACCGCGCCCGCGCCGATGCAGAACAGCGCCGTGCCGAGACACAGGCCCAGCGCGAAGTTGAGCGCGCTGATGTGCCCGATCGGGAACACGAAGATGTTCTTGTCGGCCGGGATCGTCACGTAGGACGCGATGAAGCCGATGGTGGCCAGCATCGAGACCGTGAACAGCAGGGCGACGACGCGCTCGGACCGCTTGGCGGCCCGCTCGTCGATGTCCTGGATCCGGTGCTCGTGCGGGGGCAGCCCCGGGTCGGCGAACGGGTTCTGCTCGTCCGCTACGCCCACGGCGCCGTGCGTGGTGTCCTGCTCGGCGGGCAGGTTCTCTTCTGGAATGTCTTGGCTACTCATGACTTCTTGGCCTTTGCGGTCCGAGCGGCGACCCAGACGGCGACTGCGACAAGCACGCCGAGACCGAAGATCCACGCGAACAGGCCCTCGCTGACCGGCCCGAGGCCGCCCAGTTCCAGACCGCCGGGGTTCACCGTCTCATCGCCGTTGACCGCGTGCAGGTACGCGATGATGTCCTTCTTGTTCTTCTCCGTCAGCGTGGTGTCGGGGAAGGACGGCATGTTCTGCGGGCCGGTCTGCATGGCCTCGTAGATGTGCTTCGGGGCGACACCCTCCAGGGACGGGGCGAACTTGCCCTTGGTGAGCGCACCACCCTTGCCGGTGAAGTTGTGGCACTGTGCGCAGTTGGTGCGGAACAGCTCGCCGCCCTTGGCGATGTCCCCGTCGCTCGGGTCGTACTGCGACTTGGTCGGGACGTTCGGACCGGCACCCAGCGACGAGATGTACGCCGCGAGCTGGTCGATCTGGGCCTGGGTGTAGATGTTCTTCTTCTTCGGGACCTGCGCGCCCTGCGAGGTGGCGGCCGGCATACGGCCGGTGCTGACCTGGAAGTCGACGGCCGCGGCGCCCACGCCCACGAGGCTCGGCCCGTCCGAGGAGCCCTGGCCACCGGTGCCGTGGCAGCTGGCGCAACCGACCTCGTAGAGCTTCTTGCCCTCTTCGATGGTCAGGGACTGGGAGGACTCATCGGCCTGCGCCTTGCTCGCAGGCGCGAACGCGGCGTACAGCCCCCCAGTGGCCGCCAGCGCGAAGAGTAGGACGACGACTGCCGCCAGCGGATGGCGTCGTCGTGCGGAGAGCTTTTTCACGGATTACCCCGGTGTCAGGATCTTCTGCGTCGATGCTTCGGTGAGGTTCGGGAGCGGTCCCGGCTACTTGATCAAATAGATCGTGGCGAAGAGGCCGATCCAGACGACATCGACGAAGTGCCAGTAGTAGGACACGACGATCGCGGCGGTCGCCTGCTCGTGCGTGAACCTCTTCGCCGCGTAGGTGCGGCCGAGGACCAGCAGGAACGCGATCAGACCTCCCGTCACGTGCATGCCGTGGAAGCCGGTGGTCAGGTAGAACACCGAACCGTACGGGTCGGAGGAGAGCGAGAGCCCGTCCTTCTTCACCAGCTCGGTGTACTCGAAGATCTGGCCGCCGATGAAGATCGCACCCATGATGAAGGTGACGATGAACCAGCCCCGGAGCTTCTTCACATCACCGCGCTCGGCCGCGAAGACGCCGAGCTGGCAGGTGAGGGAGGAGAGCACCAGGATCGTGGTGTTCGTCGCCGAGAACGGAAGGTTCAGGCTGGAGGCCATCTCCTTCCAGTGCGCCGGACCCGTCACCGATCGCAGGGTGAAGTACATCGCGAAGAGGGCCGCGAAGAACATCAGCTCGGAACTCAGCCAGATGATGGTTCCGACGCTGGTGAGGTTCGGCCGGTTGACCGACGGGTGCGCGTGCCCGGTTTCTACTGTCGTTGCTGTCGCCACGACCGACATTATGTCGGTCGCTTATCCCGCCCTCACCCCCGGGGGTGCCGTTCGGAGTGTTCGCAGCCCGCGCGGGGGCCGGACGGCTCACCGAACGGTTCTCGCGAGTCCTGTCCGGCCCTGTGTTGACAGGGTGCGCAAGGGGGTAGCATCCGCCGCATCGGTCCTGTTCGTACGACGGTGTACGTCCCTGTGTATCGGAGGAACTATGCAGCCGACCGCAACGGTGCTGGTCTACAGCGACGACTCGGGCACCCGCGAGCAGGTGCGGCTGGCCACCGGACGCCGGCCGGCTCCGGACGCGCCTGTGGTGGAGTTCGTGGAGTGCGCGACCCCCGGTGCCGTCCTGCGGGAGCTGGACAGGGGCGGGATCGACGTCTGCGTCCTGGACGGCGAGGCCGTGCCCATGGGGGGCATGGGGATGTGCCGGCAGATCAAGGACGAGATCTTCGACTGCCCTCCGGTGCTGCTGCTGATCGGGCGGCCCCAGGACGCCTGGCTGGCCACCTGGAGCCGGGCCGACGCGGCCGTGACGCTGCCGGTGGACCCGGTGGAGTTCGCCGCCGCCCTCACTTCCCTGCTGCAGAAGAAGCGGCTGCTGAGCGCGTAGGGCACCCGGGGCGCGGGTTCCCCCGCGCCCCTCAGGGGTCCTACACGGCCGCCGGCTGGAGGCGTGGCGCGACCTGGGGCTCGGCCGCGTCCGGCGTGCCGTTCGCCAGCGCGCTGCCGGTGCGCCACTTGTTCCAGTCGACGTTCCAGTCGCCGAAACCGTTGCCGAACGGTTCCATCGGGTCGCCGTTGGAGTTGACAACCTTGACGATGTCACCCTGATGGATGGTGTCGAAGAACCATTCGGCGTTGGACGTGCTCATACCGGTGCAGCCGTGGCTGACGTTCGCGGAGCCCTGGGAGCCGACGGACCAGGGGGCGGCGTGCACGTACTCGCCGGACCAGGTGACGCGGGTCGCGTAGTAGACCGGCAGGTCGTAGGAGTCGGAGCTGCCCTCCGCGATGCCGACGGTGGTGCCGCGCATGCGTACGAAACTCTGCTTCTCCAGGACGACCTTGACGCCGTTGCGGGTCTCGAAGCCGGGCTTTCCGGTGGTGACGGGGATCTCGTTGATCACCGCTCCGTTCTTGTAGACGGTCATCTGGTGCGATGACGCGTCCGTGACGGCTTCGATCCGGTCGCCGGTGGTGATCTTCAGGGGCTTGGCGGTGCCGCCCCAGAGGCGGTCGCTGATCCTCACGCCGTCCAGGTTGCTGTGCACCTGGACGGTGGCGTGCGCGGGCCAGTACTCCCTGGGGCGGTAGTGGAGTTCCTTGCCGTCCACCCAGTACCAGGAGCCGACCACGGCCGGGAAGGAGTCGACCCTCAGGGCGCGCTCGACGACGGCCCGCTGGGCCTTGTCCTTGATCTCCTGGTTCAGCTTCGCCGTGATGGGCTGGCCGACCCCGAACACGCCCGAGCCGGGCCCGAAGGTGACGCCCAGGCGCTTGGTGATCTTCGGCTGGCTGGTGTCGAAGGTGACGGTGCGGCGGCCGGGGGCCCCGTCCTCGTCCTCCGTGCTGACCCGCACCGTGTAGTGAGCGTTGGCGGCCAGCGGGGCGGTGCTGTGCCAGCGGCTGCCGTCAGCGGCGAGCTCGCCCGCCACATGGCGTCCCGTGGCGTCCACGGCGGTGACGTCCGTGATGCGCCCGTCGCCCTGTGCGGTGACCTCGATGGGCTTGTCCGGGTCGGCCTTCTTGCCGTCGTCGGGGAGGCCGTTGAAGGAGATCTGGTCCGCCGCGTCGTACGGCTCGTCCGCCAGGGGGCTGCCATGTGATCCGCAGGCGGTGACGCCCGCGCCGAGGGCGGCCACCAGCAGGGCGCAGCTGATGACGGTGCGGGTGTGCGCAGAGGTGCTCATGAGCTCACGCTAAGGAGCGTCGTCAGCCCCGGCGCGCTGAGTGACCCCTACGGGGGAAGGGCCGTACGGCAAAGGGGGGAGCCCGGACCTCCTGACGGAGTGTCCGGGCTCCCGGTGCGCTCGGCGCTGCTACAGCATGTACGTACTACTGGGTGCGGTTCTCACCGCGGTAGTACTCGAACACCCAGCCGAACAGGCCGACCAGGATGATCGGTGCCGCGAAGTAGATCAGCCACCAGCCGACCGCGACACCGAGGAAGGCGATCGCCCCACCGGTGCCGAGGGCGAGCGGCTGCCAGCTGTGCGGGCTGAAGAAGCCCAGCTCCCCCGCGTCGTCCGCGACGTCGGCCTCCTTGTTGTCCTGGGCACCCGCGTCGACCCGCTGAGCGGTGAAGCTCAGGTAGAAGCCGATCATGATGCTCAGGCCGAAGGCCAGGAAGAGCGCCGTGGTGCCGGCCGGCTCCTTCGACCACACGCCGTACACGACGGCCATGATCAGGATGAAGAAGCTCAGCCAGATGAACATCCGGCCCTGGATCTTCACTTGCCGGCCTCCTTGCTGCCCGCGATGGCGCTGCCGCTGCCGTGACCGGCGTGCTCGAGCTGCTCAAGAGCGGCGATCTCGGGGTGGTGCAGGTCGAACGCCGGGGATTCGCTGCGGATCCGCGGCAGGGTGAGGAAGTTGTGCCGCGGCGGCGGGCAGGACGTCGCCCACTCGAGCGAGCGGCCGTAGCCCCACGGGTCGTCCACGCCGACCGGCTTGCCGTACTTGGCCGTCTTCCACACGTTGTAGAGGAACGGCAGGATCGACAGGCCGAGCACGAACGAGCTGATCGTCGACACCGTGTTCAGCGCGGTGAAGCCGTCGGCGGCCAGGTAGTCCGCGTAACGGCGCGGCATGCCCTCGGCACCCAGCCAGTGCTGGACCAGGAAGGTGCCGTGGAAGCCGACGAACAGCGTCCAGAAGGTGATCTTGCCGAGGCGCTCGTCCAGCATCTTGCCGGTGAACTTCGGCCACCAGAAGTGGAAGCCGGAGAACATCGCGAACACGACGGTGCCGAAGACGACGTAGTGGAAGTGCGCCACCACGAAGTACGAGTCCGAGACGTGGAAGTCCATCGGCGGCGAGGCCAGGATGACGCCGGTCAGACCACCGAACGTGAAGGTGATCAGGAAGCCGGTCGCCCAGAGCATCGGGGTCTCGAAACTCAGCGAGCCCTTCCACATGGTGCCGATCCAGTTGAAGAACTTCACACCGGTCGGGACCGCGATCAGGAAGGTCATGAAGGAGAAGAACGGCAGGAGCACGCCACCGGTGACGTACATGTGGTGCGCCCACACCGTCACGGACAGACCGGCGATCGAGATGGTCGCGGCGATCAGGCCCATGTAGCCGAACATCGGCTTGCGGGAGAAGACCGGGATGACCTCGGAGATGATGCCGAAGAACGGTAGCGCGATGATGTACACCTCTGGATGGCCGAAGAACCAGAAGAGGTGTTGCCACAGGAGTGATCCGCCGTTGGCGGCGTCGAAGACGTGGGCGCCGAACTTGCGGTCGGCCTCCAGGGCGAACAGCGCGGCGGCCAGGACCGGGAAGGCCAGCAGGACCAGGACACCGGTCAGCAGCACGTTCCAGGTGAAGATCGGCATGCGGAACATGGTCATGCCCGGGGCACGCATGCAGATGATCGTGGTGATGAAGTTGACCGAGCCGAGGATCGTGCCGAAGCCGGAGAAGGCCAGACCCATGATCCACATGTCGGCGCCGATGCCGGGGCTGCGGATGGCGTCCGACAGCGGGGCGTAGGCGAACCAGCCGAAGTCGGCCGCACCCTGCGGGGTGAGGAAGCCGGCCACCGCGATCAGCGAGCCGAACAGGTACAGCCAGTAGGCGAACATGTTCAGCCGGGGGAAGGCCACGTCCGGAGCGCCGATCTGCAGCGGCATGATCCAGTTCGTGAAGCCGGCGAACAGCGGCGTCGCGAACATCAGCAGCATGATCGTGCCGTGCATCGTGAACGCCTGGTTGAACTGCTCGTTCGACATGATCTGCAGGCCCGGACGGGCCAGCTCGGCACGCATGAGCAGTGCCATCACGCCGCCGATCAGGAAGAACGCGAACGACGTGACGAGGTAGAGCGTCCCGATCGTCTTGTGGTCGGTGGTCGTCAGCCACTTCACCACGACATTGCCGGGCTGCTTGCGCCTGACCGGCAGCTCGTTCTCGTAAGAGTCAGCCGCCGCGGCACCCTGGGGTTCGTTGAGGATGCTCACAGGTTGTTCGTCTCCCGGTTCTTCTCGTGGCTCGTCTGCGCGATGCCGGCGGGAATGTAACCGGTCTGCCCCTTCTTGACGAGGTCCTTGAGGTGCTGCTCATACGCTGCCGGGGAGACGACCTTCACGTTGAACAGCATCCGGGAGTGGTCGACGCCGCAGAGCTCGGCGCACTTGCCCCTGAAGGTGCCGTACGCGTTGGGAGTCACCTGGAAGGCGTTGGTGTGACCCGGGATGACGTCCTGCTTCATCAGGAACGGCAGCACCCAGAAGGAGTGGATGACGTCACGCGAGGTCAGGACGAAGCGGACCGTCTTGCCCTTGGGCAGCCACAGCGTCGGACCCGGGTTGCCGGTCTGCTGATTGCGGGTGCCCGGCGTACCGACGTCGTAGACACCGCCGGCGTTCGCCGGGAAGGCGTTCTTGTACCGGTCCGGGATCGCGTTCAGCTGCGGGTCGGTCTTCGCGTTGCCGGTGGAACCGGGAACGTTCTCGATGTAGTTGAAGCCCCAGCTCCACTGGAAGCCGACGACGTTGATCGTGACGTCGGGCTTCTTGGAGAGATCCAGGAGCTTCGACTCGTCCCGGGCCGTGAAGTAGAAGAGGACCGAGATGATGATGATCGGGACCACCGTGTACAGCGCCTCGATGGGCATGTTGTACCGGGTCTGCGGAGGTACCTCGACCTTGGTGCGGCTGCGCCGGTGGAACATGGCGCTCCACAGGATCAGGCCCCACACCAGCACGCCGACGGCGAGCGCGGCAGCCCAGGAGCCCTGCCACAGGGAGAGGATCCGCGGAGCCTCTTCCGTGGTCGGGGTGGGCATACCAAGGCGGGGGAAGTCCTTGTATGTGCAACCGGTCGCGGTCGCCAGGACCAGGCCCGCGGTCATTGCCTGCAGCAGCTTCCGCCGCATCGGGCGCCGCGGCGAGCGGTCGGAGCCGTTGGGACTCACGTAGCGCCTTCCCGAGAGTCTCGCCCGCGCTGTTGGCTGCGGCCTTCTCGCTGGTCGGTCGCCGCCCTGCGTCGGGCAGGGGTTTGATGTTTATGCGGACCAAACCCTACTGGACGCCTCCCGGCGGGTTGCGGGAGGGGTGCCTAGTGGGGGGAGGGGTTAGCTTGTTTGGCGGCTGCGGGTTTTGTGGCTGGTCGCGCCCACGCGGCGGAGCCGCATGTCGACACAGTCCCGCGCCCCTTTGGGGCGCTGCGCCAGGGGGCGTCATAGCGTTTGCGTATGCCCTATTTCGATGCCGCATCCTCCGCTCCTCTGCATCCCGTTGCCCGGCAGGCGTTGCTCGCTGCCCTGGATGAGGGGTGGGCCGATCCCGCTCGGTTGTACCGGGAGGGGCGGCGGGCCCGGATGCTGCTGGACGCCGCTCGGGAGGCGGCCGCGGAGGCCGTGGGGTGCCGGGTGGACGAACTGGCGTTCACCTCCTCCGGGACCCGGGCCGTGCACAGCGGGATCGCGGGGGCGCTGGCGGGGCGGCGGCGGGTCGGGCGCCACCTGATCGTGTCATCCGTCGAACACTCCTCGGTCCTTCATTCGGCGGAGGCGTTCGAGGCGGACGGCGGGTCGGTGACGCGGGTACCGGTGGGACGTACGGGGGCGGTGACCGCGGAAGCCTACGAGACCGTTCTGCGGCCCGACACCGCGCTCGCCTGTCTGCAGTCGGCCAACCACGAGGTCGGGACCCTGCAGCCGGTGGCCGAGGTGGCCGAGGTGTGCCGGGCGGCGGGCGTGCCGTTGCTGGTGGACGCGGCGCAGTCGCTGGGCTGGGGGCGGGTCGAGGGCGACTGGTCGTTGCTGACGGCCAGCGCCCACAAGTGGGGCGGCCCGTCCGGGGTCGGGCTGCTGGTGGTGCGCAAGGGGGTGCGGTTCGCGCCGCGGGGCCCCGTGGACGAACGGGAGTCGGGGCGGGCGGCGGGCTTCGAGAACATCCCGGCGATCGTGGCCGCGGCCGCCTCACTGCGGGCGGTGCGGGCGGAGGCCGACCGTGAGACGGTACGGCTGCGGGAGCTGACGCGGCGGATCCGCGAGCGGGTGGCTCAGTCGGTGCCGGACGTGGAGGTGGTGGGCGATCCGGAGCGGCGACTGCCCGGGATCGTCACGTTCTCGTGTCTCTATGTCGACGGGGAGACCCTGCTCCACGAGCTGGACCGGAGCGGCTTCTCCGTCTCCTCGGGCTCGTCGTGCACGAGCAGCACGCTGACGCCCAGCCATGTGCTGAGGGCGATGGGGGTGCTGAGCGAGGGCAACGTGCGGGTGTCGCTGCCGCCGGGTACGCCCGGGGAGGACGTGGAGCGGTTCCTGTCGGCGCTGCCTGACCTGGTGGCGGGGGTGCGGGAGAAGCTCGGTGCGCCGGTGCCCGCGGCGGCGGCGGTACGGGCGGACGAGGTGGTAGTCGACTCGCTGGGCAAGCGCTGCCCGATCCCGGTCATCGAGCTGGCGAAGGTCATCGGGGACGTGCCGGTGGGCGGCACGGTCCGGGTGCTGTCCGACGACGAGGCGGCCCGCCTGGACATCCCGGCGTGGTGCGAGATGCGCGGGCAGGAGTACGTCGGCGAGGAGCCGGCGGACCACGGTGCGGCGTACGTGGTCCGCCGGGTCGCGTGAGCTAGGGCCTGTCCGGCGCATCAGATCGCAGGAATCGGACGGTGCCTCATCGGCGCTGGTGAGCGGGGCCTGGGGCGTCCAGCTGCAAGGCGGAGGAGGGCGTCGACGCGGAGCGTCGACAACCGACGACAACGCCGCAGATGGGCGTGCCAAGCCCCGCGTCTGCGACATGGTCCGCCGGACAGGTCCTAGACGAGGTGCCGCTGGACCTCGGCGGCGGCCTCGTGGCCGTAGGCCTTGGTGAAGCGGTCCATGAAGTGGGCGCGGCGCAGCTGGTACTCCTGGGTGCCGACGGTCTCGATGACCAGGGTGGCGAGCATGCAGCCGACCTGGGCGGCACGCTCCGGAGTGACGCCCCAGGCCAGGCCGGAGAGGAAGCCGGCGCGGAAGGCGTCGCCGACGCCGGTGGGGTCGGCCTTGCGCTCCTCCTCCGGGCAGCCGACCTCGACCGGGTCCTCACCCTCCTGCTCGATGCGGACACCCCGTGAGCCCAGGGTGGTGACCCGCTGGCCGACCTTGCCGAGGATCTCCTCGTCGGTCCAGCCCGTCTTGGACTCGATGAGGCCCTTCTCGTACTCGTTCGAGAACAGGTACGTCGCACCGTCCAGCAGTATCCGGATCTCCTCGCCGTCCATGCGGGCGATCTGCTGGGAGAAGTCGGCGGCGAACGGGATGCCGCGCGTGCGGCACTCCTCGGTGTGGCGGAGCATCGCCTCCGGGTCGTCGGCGCCGATCAGCACCAGGTCGAGGCCGCCGACGCGGTCGGCGACGGTCTTCAGCTCGATCAGCCGGGCCTCGCTCATGGCGCCGGTGTAGAAGGAGCCGATCTGGTTGTGGTCGGTGTCGGTGGTGCACACGAAGCGGGCGGTGTGCAGGGTCTCGGAGATGCGGACGGACTCGGTGTCCACGCCGTGCCGCTCCAGCCAGGCCCGGTACTCGTCGAAGTCGAAGCCCGCGGCGCCGACCAGGACGGGGCGCGTGCCGAGCTGGCCCATGCCGAAGGCGATGTTCGCGCCGACGCCGCCGCGGCGGACGTCGAGGTTGTCCACCAGGAAGGAGAGGGAGACCGTGTGCAACTGGTCCGCGACCAGCTGGTCGGCGAAGCGGCCGGGGAAGGTCATGAGATGGTCGGTGGCGATGGAGCCGGTGACTGCGATGCGCACGGCGAGGACTCTCCTGCTGGACGGGAGGGCAGTTGACACTTCACGCTACCCGGTCGGGGCCGGGCCCAGGAGCGGGGAAACTACCCGATGGTAGATCTTTATTCGCCGACCCGGGCGTGCCTACGGTGCCGTCATGACGAACATCAAGCTCCACGCGCCCGTTCCGGCCGAGTTCGACGGCGGTCTGGCGGTGCTGCGCGGTGACTGCGCCCGGATGGCCCCGCACTGGGCGGTACCTGACCGGGACTCGTCCGTTCCGGTGCCCCCGTCGCTCATCCACGGCGTGACCGTTCCCTTGGCCTCGGCGCGACTGCTGGACGCCATGTCGGACTACGGCGACTGATTCGTCCGGTCCGGCTCAGGGAACCGCTCGCTCACCCGACGCGTCTCATCGCCGTCCCCCGAGGAGGGGATGCGGGATACGACGCAGCAAGGAGCGATGCGGTGAACACCGAGCGACCCGACAACGACGACGCGGCCGCGCACACCGCCGGGGAAGCCTCGGCGAAGCAGTCGACTCCGGAGCCCGTCCCGGAGCCGGAGGCCGGGTCCGAGGCGGAGGCCACGGCGGGCTCCGCACCCGAGCCGGAGGCCGCGCCCGAGCCCGAGGCCGCGTCGGAGGCCGCATCCGAGCCGGAGCCCGAGCCCGCACCGGAAGCCGCATCCGAGCCGGAGCCCCAGCCCGCGACGGAAGCCGCGTCCGAGCCGGAGCCCCAGCCCGCGACGGAAGCCGCGTCCGGACCGGAGCCCGCCCGCGAGCCGCAGGCCGTCTCCGAGGCCCGGACCGCTGCTGCCCCGGAAGCCGCCTCGGAGGTGCCCGTCGAGGAGGTTCCGCGGGAGCACGGCGAGGTCGACGACGAACGTCCCGCTCGCCGCCGCTCCCCCGTGGCCGCTGCCGCCGTCGCCGCCGCCGTGCTGCTCGTCGGCGGTGGCGGGGCGTACCTGACGGCCACCGCGAACGGAGCGTCGGACAGCGGTACGGGCTCCGCGTCCTCCGGCGGCACTCCCCCGCCGCTCGCGCTGGACGGCGGTTCGCAGGGCATCGCGCCCGGTGAGCCCAACCCGTACGGCGTCACCTACAAGGCCGAGGGCACGCTGCCCGGCGGCCCCGGCTCCGCGCCCGTGTACCGGGCGGGCGGGGAGGTCGCCAAGGACGACGTGGCCCGGCTGGCGAAGGCGCTGGGCCTGACCGGCACACCGGTGGCCGAGGGGCAGACCTGGCGGGTCGGGTCCGCGAAGGACGGGACGGGCTCGGTCCTGCAGGTCGGCAAGGAGGCGCCGGGCAACTGGACCTACAGCCGGTACGCGACCGGCACCGACAACTGCAGGAAGGTCATCTCCTGCGCTCAGGACCCCGCCCACCCGGCCGTCGACCAGGTGAGCGAGGCGGCCGCGAGGAAGGCGGCGGCGCCGGTGCTGAAGGCGCTGGGCCAGGACGACGCCAAGATCGACGCGAGCCGGATCGTGGGCGCCCAGCGGGTGGTGAACGCCGACCCGGTGGTGGGCGGACTGCCCACCTACGGTTGGACGACGGGTCTGACGGTCGGCGAGCGGGGCCAGGTGGTGGGCGGCCACGGTGAGCTGATGACACCGGTGAAGGGGGACACGTACCCCGTCCTGGGCGCGAAGAAGACGCTGGACCTGATGAACGCGACGCCTGTGGTCGGGAGCGGGAGCGGGAGCGACGACCACCGGATGGGCATCGGCGGTTGCGCCAGTCCCGTCCCGGAGAAGGACCGGCTGGAGCAGCCGTGCGGCACCTCGCCGTCGGGGACGGCCGGGTCGGCGCCGGCCCGGGAGACGGTCACCGTGCGGAAGGCGGTGTTCGGGCTGGCGGCGCACTCCGTCGACGGCCGCCAGGCTCTGGTGCCGTCGTGGCTGTTCCAGGTGCGGGGTGCGGCGGACGCCTACACGGTGACGTATCCGGCCGTCGACCCGAAGTACCTGGCGTCGTCGAGCACCCCGTCGGACGGCACCCCGTCGGCCCCGTCGACGTCGCCGTCCGAGCGGCCTGTGAAGGTCACGGGCTACAGCACCACGGGCAACAGCCTGACCGTGGCGTTCGAGGGCGGGGTGTGCGCCGACTACAAGGCCTCCGCGGCCGAGGACTCCGGCAAGGTGACCGTCACGGTGACCGAGACGCCGTGGAAGAACAAGGTCTGCATCCTGATCGCCAAGGTCTACCACCGGACCGTGCACCTGGACCGGCCGCTCGGCGACCGGAAGGTCGTCGGCTCGGACGGCCAGGAGGTCCCGAAGGAGCGGCCGGGCGCTCGCCTGCCGAAGTCCTCGTAGGCCCGACGAACGCGAGCCGCAGACACGCGAAGGCGGCGGCCCCTCGGAGGGGCCGCCGCCTTCATGTCGTGCGGGTCGTACGTCGCTCGGCTCAGCTGAAGGAGTCGCCGCAGGCGCAGGAGCCCGTCGCGTTCGGGTTGTCGATCGTGAAGCCCTGCTTCTCGATCGTGTCCACGAAGTCGATGGTGGCACCGCCCAGGTACGGCGCGCTCATGCGGTCGGTGACGACCTTGACCCCGTCGAAGTC
The DNA here is from genome assembly GCF_042891955.1 of Streptomyces sp. NPDC001843. Lineage (NCBI taxonomy): Bacteria > Bacillati > Actinomycetota > Actinomycetes > Kitasatosporales > Streptomycetaceae > Streptomyces > Streptomyces sp. NPDC001843. Next base: position 355,542 of record NZ_JBIATQ010000001.1, read on the forward strand.
CTTCTCGACGTCACCGTCGAGCGAACGCTCGTCGAAGAAGAGCTGGTAACGCAGGCCGGAGCAGCCGCCGGGCTGGACGGCGACGCGGAGGGCGAGGTCGTCACGGCCTTCCTGGTCGAGCAGGGCCTTGACCTTCGCCGCGGCGGCGTCGGTCAGGACGATGCCGTCGGTGACGGTGCTGGTCTCGTCCGATACGGACATCTACATCTCTCCCGGGTTGTACGGAGACTGCTTGCCGACGGTTCCAACCGGCGGGGCCGCGGATTCATTCCGGGCCGAGCTGTTTGTCTTGTCGTTCCCTCCTCATGCTCGCACATGCGGTTCGCAGCGGAAAACGCCTCACCGGCCGCCTCACCGGGATTCACGTCACATCGACGCGATGACCATCGTCAAAGTGACGTGAAGCGGGTTATGATAGATAGCGTCAATTCGACGAAAAGTGGAAAAGTAGAAAGGGTGCGTGTCGTGACCACCGCCCAAACCCCGGAGCTCGACGTACAGCCGTCGCCGCTCGCCCTGCTGCTGCTCGGCCGTGAGGCCGACCCGAAGAGCGAGCGGGGAGTCGAGTGCCCCGGCGACCTGCCCTCGCCGTCCGACCCCGACCTGGTCGAGCGCGCCCGCGCGGCCAAGGAGAAGCTCGGCGACAAGGTCTTCGTGCTCGGCCACCATTACCAGCGCGACGAGGTCATCCAGTTCGCGGACGTCACGGGCGACTCCTTCAAGCTGGCCCGGGACGCGGCCGCGCGCCCGGAGGCCGAGTACATCGTCTTCTGCGGTGTGCACTTCATGGCCGAGTCCGCGGACATCCTGACGTCCGACGCCCAGAAGGTCGTCCTGCCGGACCTCGCCGCCGGCTGTTCCATGGCCGACATGGCGACCGCCGAGCAGGTCGCTGAGTGCTGGGACGTGCTCACCGAGGCCGGCATCGCCGAGCAGGTCGTGCCCGTCTCGTACATGAACTCCTCCGCGGACATCAAGGCGTTCACCGGCAAGCACGGCGGCACGATCTGCACGTCGTCGAACGCGAAGCGGGCGCTTGACTGGGCCTTCGAGCAGGGCGAGAAGGTCCTGTTCCTCCCGGACCAGCACCTCGGCCGCAACACCGCCGTCCGCGACATGGGCATGTCCCTGGACGACTGCGTGGTCTACAACCCGCACAAGCCGAACGGCGGCCTGACCGCCGACGAGCTGCGCTCCGCCAAGATGATCCTGTGGCGCGGCCACTGCTCGGTCCACGGCCGCTTCAGCCTCGACTCGGTCAACGACGTGCGCGAGCGCATCCCCGGGGTGAACGTCCTGGTCCACCCGGAGTGCAAGCACGAGGTCGTCGCCGCCGCGGACTACGTCGGCTCGACGGAGTACATCATCAAGGCCCTGGAGGCCGCCCCGGCCGGCTCCAAGTGGGCCATCGGCACGGAGCTCAACCTGGTCCGCCGCCTGGCGAACCGTTTCGCGCCGGAGGGCAAGGAGATCGTCTTCCTCGACAAGACGGTCTGCTTCTGCTCCACCATGAACCGCATCGACCTCCCCCACCTCGTCTGGACCCTGGAGTCCCTCGCCGAGGGCAACCTCGTCAACCGCATCGAGGTCGACAAGGAGACGGAGACCTTCGCGAAGCTGGCGCTGGAGCGGATGCTGGCGCTGCCGTAGTCGCTCACAAAGGTGAGCGACCGTCGCGCTGATGCCAGTCGGTCCCCTGCCGGAAGAGGGCCGGCGCATGAGGTCCGTGCCTTGCCAGCGGCAGGAGTCGACAGATCGAGGCGGTCCCCGGTGGGCAAGTGCATCAGTCGTACCCGTGCGCGGGTGCGGCTGATCGGCCGCAGGCCAGGAATGCCGCGCCGGCCGGGGTCTTCGTGGTGAAAGGGCAGAAAGGGGTAGAAGCCGGCTGGCGATGCGGCAGGCCGTGTTGGTGTGGGTTCCGGATGGCCCGGCTGGCGCAGATGGAGTTCAGATAGCCGCTGATGCCGGCCATCGCGGTCTTTCGCCCGCTACCTCGGCATCCATCGCGGTGGCTCCTTCGCTCCCGACCGCCGCCCTTCGGTGTGCGGTGATCGAGCGAGCAGCGTGCCTGGGGCCCGCCGCAGGCGAGGACCCGGACAGCCTTCCGCTATTACGGTGCGCTGGCTTTGATCCAATCCTCGACGGCGACCACATCTGCCCACCGCGGGACCGGCTTTTCGGTGAGCATCCGGTGCACCTCGGCGTCGGTGTCGACAAAGGCATCCGCCAGGACGGCGAGGCCGAAGTCCATGTCGATGGCACGCCACAGGGTGGACAGCACCACAGCGCCCCGCATCCCGGCACCCCGTCTGTGAGGGTGCCTCCGTACGTCCCGGCTGCGCCGAGTGGTGGCAGCTGAGTGGTGACCGGTCAGGCGCACAGGATCGCGCAGCAGTAGGCGCAGTCCTTGTCGCAAGCCGGGGCCCAGGCCGCCCTCTCCGTGTGCGCCGACTGCCGCAGTTCGATACGCGCCGCCAGCACCGAGTACCTGACCGGGTGTCGGACGGGCTTCATCGGCAGCTTCGCCGCCATCCGCTGCGGGCAGGCACCGTGTCACTTCACCAGCGTTGTCCGGCTTCTGCCGAACCCGCCGTTCTCGTCCTCAGGCTCCCCTCAACGACCTTCACGGGATCGCCGCAACATCCGAGCAACCGTGTCCCAGGTCACGTCTGCTAACTCCCATTAAGGGTGAACGCCCCAGTAGCGAAGCCTTGTTGAGTGAACACGGCGGACCGTAGGAAGAACCAGGCGCGACATATCTGACCGTCCAGCCCTGCCCCCTGGCATACGCGGGCAGGGTCAGAAGGGACACGTCTTGTTAGGTAGATCCAGAAGAAAGCGCACGGTTTCACACATAGCCATCGGGGCGGCCATGCTGCTGCTCATGGGGGCCGGCGCGGCGAGTGCGGCCGACACGGGCCGCGCTTCGGGGCCGGACCCGAACGCGGCGCCTTCCAGCCGTCCCGCTGCGGGGCGCGAAACGAAGTCGGTTGCTGCTGCCGACTCCCGCCCGGTATCGGGCAAGAATCCGACGGCCGCGCCGTCGAAGAGGAAGGACGCTGCCGGGTTCCAGCAGGTCATCTCGCAGAAGGTGCAGCTGAAGAACACGGTGACCGACGCCGACGGTGACAAGTCCACGCTGACCTTCGAGGTGTGGACGGCGGATGCGGCAGGCAAGCCGAAGACGAAGGTGAAGCTCAACGACTCCGAGTACGGCGTGATCGTCTCCCCTTACGTGGCGTCAGGGTCGACCGTCACGGTGGACGTGCCGGCGGGCAAGCTGTCCATGAACACGAACTACGTCTTCCACACGTCCGCGTTCGACGGCAGCCTGTACGAGACGAGCTGGTCACCGTGGGCGCCGTTCCGAGTGGAGTTGCCCGTCGACCTGACGCTGCCCACCCCCGACTACACAGCGCCGGACCCCAGCGTGACGGTCATGAAGCCGACGGGAGTGCAGACGAGGCCACTCGGGAGCTCGGGGACGCCGCTGGTAGGCAAGTCCCCGAAGGCCGTCGAGCAGTGCAGCCCTGTCAACAGTGACGGACGGCAGGCGTGTTTCGGTACGCCGATCCCCAGGGACGAGGCTCCCAAGAAGGTCGCCAAGTCGATGGCTACCGCTCAGGAGAACGTCCCCTGGTGCAACACGGATTTCCCCAGCGTCCTTGCGACACGCAAGGACGAATGTGATGTGCGGGCCGTGCCCGTTGTGATCCGCACCGACGGCGTACCCGACGCCATCGCCTACTTCACGTTCCTGCGGCTGATCGAACTCGACGGAGCCAACAGCTTCACCGAGCACCTCACCATCGAACCGGCACAGCAGATTCCGCTGGACTTCGCCGAGATCGACCTGAAGATCGCCGAGCACCTGTGCCAGGGATCGTGCACGCCGGTCGAGCCCGGCCCCGACGCCTGGACCGAGAAGACATGGTGGACGCCTGGCGATATGCACTCGACGTCGCTGACGACGCCGTACACGTGGGACGCGTCAGTCTCCGGTCAGCAGTACCTGTACAAGCCTGATGTGAAGATCGACGCGGACATTCTGCCGTCCGACGGGAAAATCCGCCCGTTCCAGACCGGCTACCAGTGGTCGAAGGGCTACAGCGCCTCCACCGCCGACCTGGACCAGATCCGCTGCGACACCACGAATGCCGGACCCGGCACCGGTTGCGTGTTCGTCAACTCCGCACCGACGTACGCCTTCAACGCCAAGGCGTTCCCGCAGGCCGCCGCGCACGCGTGGCTGATCCAGACGTACACGCCCAAGCACCCGGGTTCTCTCTCCGCGCTCAAGCCGCTGTACTACATGGGCGACGAGGCGCAGAACAGCCGCAGCCGCAATCGGATCTGCCCCACCGGATGGGCCAAGGAGAACGGTGACGCCAGCGCCCTGGTCGACGCGGCCGACGCCCTGAACTGCGACGAGTTCGCGTTCGCGTCGTCGTACAACAGCGGGGGCATGTCGACGGCCGAGGGCGGCCTGAACCCTGCCCTGCTGCCCGGTGGTACCACCCCCACCGGCGCTGCGTGCATCGGCACCTACGCCAAGAAGCTGGGATCGGCCGTGCACCTGTTCAGCCTCAACGGCACCGACCCGACGTTCAAGGAGGTGTGCGGCCGGTCGGCCATCTCCGGCATGCACAACCAGGAATCCATGGGTAACCACTTCGCGAGCTTCATGCGCGAGATGCGGATCATGGACAAGGACGCGTACTGGCTGGACACCCGCATGACCCCGGGCAACACCTGCCTGTACGGCAGCGCAACACCCGTCATCTGCAAGCTGACGGCGCAGTAGCAGTCGTTGCACCCGGCAGGCACCGGCCCCCTCCCCCCCCCAACATGAGTGGCGGCCGGTGCCTGCTTGCCGTCACACCATGGGCAGCAGGAGCCCGGGAAGGTCACCGGCCTGAACGGCCTCCTGATCGATGACCAGGCCGCAATAATCGCCGACAGCGGTGAACACCGCCGCAGGCAGCCGGGGCCCGTGCTCCTCGTAGTACGCCACCACGGCGGCTTCCCCGACGTCGCCGATGGCCGGGAACACCGCGCCCGCCGCCTGGAGCGCCCCGTCCAGCCCGGAGGCCTCCCCGGTGTCCTCTCCGAATTCGGCCTGCCGGGCGCGCCCGTCACCTGGCACATGAATGATCCTCGGCGGCGGGCTCCAACGATTCATCGTCACGCAGACGATCTCCTCGTCCGGGCTCGGCCGCATCGACTCCACCTTTCGAAATCCGGTGTACCAGGTCGCCATGCCCCAGTCCTCCAGTACGTACACCCACTCCCCGTATGTGCCGTACATGGCGCGGTTCGCGTCAGGTGACTGATCACCTCGGCGTCTGGCCGGCACGGTGATGTCCCTGCATGGTGTGCGAGCGACCAGCTCGTCGAAATCGGCGCCCAGCGCGATGAGGAACTCATCCGCGTCCACGCCGCGGGCGCAGGTGAGCGATATCCCGCCGCGCATCCCAGGCAAAGCAGCGGATCTGTCGGTGGTGCTGTGTGCGCCAATCCAGGCGATCCCGTTAGACATACGCATCACACTACTGACCGGCATCGTGCGGGCCCGGCGTATCCGCTGCAGTGGGCACCCGCTGTATCGCGCGCCCTCTCGCCACGGCGGCAGCTGATGCGGACCCCGAGACCCGCAACCGCCTCGTCTCCGAACTGGTCACCCTCAGCACGCGCCACGGCCAGCAGCACATGGCGCACTGGATGCGGCTCATCCAGGCCCTCGCCCAACCGCGACCTGACCGTCAGCGCTCCGGCAGCCGAGCGCCCCGGCATTCCGCGATCCGCAGAGCGTCCTGCAACGCCTCGGCGAGCCGTACTCCCGCGAAGCGCAACTCCCGTGGCCCGGCGTTCGCTTCGGCGAGCAGTGGCTTGGCCTTCCGCAGCACAACCGCGGCCGAGGCGAGCAACTGGGCCTCCAGTTCGTCGGCCATCACCGAGAGCCGGCTGCCGGGGTCGTCCGTGCTGAGGTAACAGGGCGCACCCTCCGGTGTGGTCCAGGGCAGCAACCGCAGTGTTTTGCCGTATCCGTCCCGCATCATCGCGTCGACTCCTCCATGATTACCGTGTGCTTCACCATGGTCACTCTGTGATGCGGCAGCTCAACAGCGGCTCGTCGTCCCAGCGTTGAGAACGGGACGAACGATGACAAGGAAGGCGCGACCCATGACATTCCGGCCCCAGGCCCTGACCCCGTACCTGTCCGCCCGCCACTACTTCGGCGCCGAGCAGCGCCGGCATCGCGAGGTCGCGGGCCTGTCGCTCGTACAACTCGCCGGCATCGTGAACTCCAGCAAGAGCACGCTCGCCCGGATCGAGACGGCGGAGTTGATGCCGCCCCCGGACCTGCCGGACCGGCTGGACGTCGCGTTCGGGTCGGACAGGCACTTCCACGGGCTGTACCAACTGGCCAAGCGCGAGGCGCATCCGGACCAATACCGGCGCTACATGGACTTCGAAGGGCAGGCCAAGGTCATCGAGCAGTACGGGGCCCAGGCGCTGCCCGGTCTACTGCAGACCGAGGCATACGCACGGGCCTTGCTGCGCTGTCAGCAGGATCTAAGTGAAGAGCAGGTCGAGGAGCGAGTCACAGCCCGGATGTCGAGGCAGGAGAGGCAGCGCTCGGCCGAGCCCCCGCTCCGGTGGGCGATCATCGACGAGTCCGTTCTCCGACGCCCGGTAGGCGGACGGGAATGCATGTACGAGCAACTGGCCTTGCTACTCGACCAGGCGGATACTGCGGACAGTAAGGTGCAGGTCATGCCGTTCAGCGCGGGTCCGCACTCGCTGATGGGCGGAGCGTTGACCCTGCTGACACTGCCCGGCGGCTCAACGGTGGCTTACGAAGAGGGCATTGACGCCGGTCACCTCTACGAGGACGCGGAAGCGGCAAGCAAGTGGCGGCGGCAGTATGAAGTACTGCGTGCCAACGCTCTCTCGCTGCCCGAGTCAGTGCAGCTGATCCATAAGGCGATGGAGGACTACAGAACATGCGACACAGCGCCGAACTGAGTTCCGCCCGTTGGCGCAAGAGCAGCTACAGCAACACCAACGGCGGCGAATGCGTCGAGATCACCGACGACTTCCCCAGCATCGTCCCCGTCCGCGACAGCAAAACCCCCCGCGGCCCCGTACTCGTCGTCCCAGCCCCCGCCTGGGACGCCTTCGTCAGCGCCCTCAAGCGGTAGCAGAACCCGAAGGGGCCCGTCAGTCCCCCCTCGGCCGCACCAGCCCCGACTCGTAAGCGATCACCACGAGTTGCGCCCGGTCCCGCGCACCCAGCTTGGCCATCGCTCGGTTCACGTGGGTCTTCACGGTCAGCGGGCTGACCTCCAGCCGCTCGGCGATCTCGTCGTTGGAGTGGCCGCCGGCGACCTGCACCAGCACCTCCCGCTCTCGTCCGGTCAATGCCGCGAGGCGTTCCGCGCGAGCCGGGTCGCCGTCGCCCGCGTCGCCCTGGGCGAGGAAGCGGGTGATGAGGCCCTTGGTGGCCGTCGGGGAGAGCAGGGCCTCTCCCCCGGCGGCGATCCGGATGGCGTTCAGGAGTTCCTCCGGTTCCGAGCCCTTGCCGAGGAAGCCCGACGCTCCGGCCCGCAGGGCCTGCACCACGTAGTCGTCGACCTCGAAGGTCGTGAGGATGACCACGCGGACGTCGGCGAGCCTGGGGTCCGCGCTGATCAGCCGGGTGGCCGCCAGGCCGTCCGTGCCCGGCATGCGGATGTCCATGAGGACGACGTCGGCCCGGTGCTCCGTCGCCAGCCGCACGGCCTCCGCGCCGTCCGACGCCTCACCCACCACCTCCATGTCCGGCTCGGAGTCGACGAGCACCCGGAAGGCGCTGCGCAGCAGTGCCTGGTCGTCGGCGAGCAGGACACGGATGGTCATGCGGGATCTCCCGGTGCGGCGGTGGGCGTCTTGATCGGCAGGATGGCATGGACGCGGAAACCGACCCCGAAGCGGGGGCCGGTGGTGAGGGTGCCGCGCAGGGCGGTGACGCGTTCGCGCATGCCGAGCAGGCCGTGGCCACCGCCCGAAGCAACCGGCTCGTTCCCACCGGGCCGGCCGTCGTCCAGCACCGTGACCTCGATGTTCGGGCCCACGCGGACCACGCTGACCTCGGCCTTGGCGTCGGGTCCCGCGTGTTTCTGCACGTTGGTGAGGGCCTCCTGGATGATCCGGTACGCGGCCAGGTCGACGGCGGCCGGGAGTTCGGTGCCCTGGTCGGCGCGAGCGACCTCGACCCGGAGACCGGCGTTGCGGAAGGTGTCGGCGAGGTCTTCGAGGCCGCCCAGGCCGGGGGCGGGCTCGGTGGGGGCCTCCGGGTCGCCGGACTGGCGGAGCAGGCCGACGGTGGCGCGGAGTTCGTTCAGTGCGGAGCGGCTGGCCTCGCGGACGTGGGCGAGGGCTTCCTTGGCCTGGTCGGGGCGCTTGTCCATGACGTGGGCGACGACCCCGGCCTGGACGTTGACCAGGGCGATGTGGTGGGCGACGACATCGTGCAGGTCACGGGCTATGCGCAGGCGTTCCTCGGCGACCCGGCGGCGGGCCTCCTCCTCGCGGGTGCGCTCGGCCCGCTCGGCGCGCTCACGGATGGCCTGCACGACCGCGCGCCGGCTGCGGACGGCGTCCCCGGCGGTGGCTCCGATGCCGGTCCAGGCGAGGATGGCGAGGTTCTCCTGCGCGTACCAGGGCAGGGGGCCGGCGAGCATGGCGGCGCCGGTCAGCACGGTCATGGTGAGCAGGCCGGCGCGCCAGGTGGTGGCGCGGTCGGTGGTCGAGGCGACGGTGTAGAGGGCGACGACGGCGGACATGGCCACCGGGGCGCGGGGGTCGCCGGTGACGCACTCGATCAGGGAGACGGTGCCGGTGACGGCGAGGACCGTCTTGGGGACGCTGCGACGGAGGACGAGCGCACCCGCACCCACGGTGATGAGCAGCAGACTGAGCGGGTCGGGGCGGTGCACGCCCCAGTCGACGCCGTTCTCGCCCTGCGGGGTCACGAAGGACCCGACCACCATGCACACCAGCACGCCCGCCGCCAGCGCCGCGTCCAGGGCGAGGGGGTGCGCCTGCAGGCGGCAACGGGCGCGGTCGAGGGTGCTCACAGGTGCACAGTACGTTCCTGGGGGCTGTGCCCCCCAGCCCCTGTCAACCCGGAATCAGACCGTCGTCGCTCAGCAGTTCCCTGACCTCCTCCAGCGTCGCGTCGGGCGACGGCAGGATGAGGTCGGAGGGATCCAGGGAGTCGTCCGGGACGGGCTCGCCCAGGTCCCGGACCTTGGTCAGGAGGGCGTGGAGGGTGCGGCGGAAGCCGGGGCCGTCGCCGTTCTCCATCTCGGCCAGCAGCTCGTCGTCCAGCGTGTTCAGCTCGGTGAGGTGGCTGTCCGCCAGCCTCACCTGCCCCTCACCCATGATCCGTACGATCATGTCGGCCATGTCGCCCTCCAGGCTGTGGCTCTCCGCGCTCGGGCTACTGCTTGTCGAAGCGCGGGGTGTCCTGCGGCTGCTGCTGGGACTGCCCCTGGCCGGTGCCGCCCTCGATCGCCTGCTGGGGCGAGCCTCCGGCGAGTTCGGCCTTCATGCGCTGCAGTTCCAGCTCTACATCCGTACCACCGGAGATCCGGTCCAGCTCGGCCTGGAGATCGTCCTTGGCCGTGCCGGTGGGGTCGTCGAGGGCGCCGGAGGCGAGGAGCTCGTCGATGGCGCCGGCCCGGGCCTGGAGCTGCTGCGTCTTGTCCTCGGCGCGCTGGATGGCCAGGCCGACGTCGCCCATCTCCTCGGAGATGCCGGTGAAGGCCTCGCCGATCCGGGTCTGGGCCTGGGCGGCGGTGTAGGTGGCCTTGATGGTCTCCTTCTTCGTACGGAAGGCGTCGACCTTGGCCTGCAGCCGCTGGGCCGCGAGGGTGAGCTTCTCCTCCTCGCCCTGCAGGGTGGAGTGCTGCGTCTCCAGGTCCGTCACCTGCTGCTGGAGCGCGGCCCGGCGGGACAGGGCCTCGCGGGCCAGGTCCTCGCGGCCGAGCGCGAGCGCCTTGCGGCCCTGGTCCTCCAGCTTGCTCGACTGGGACTGGAGCTGGTTCAGCTGGAGTTCCAGACGCTTGCGCGAGGTGGCCACGTCGGCGACGCCGCGGCGGACCTTCTGCAGCAGCTCCAGCTGCTTCTGGTACGAGTAATCGAGGGTCTCGCGCGGGTCCTCGGCCCTGTCAAGGGCCTTGTTCGCCTTCGCGCGGAAGATCATCCCCATACGCTTCATGACACCGCTCATGGGCTTCGCGCGCCCCCTTCTGACGGACTCCAGCTCACAGATCCTGCTGCAAGACCCACAGTACGGGCCCTGCATCCATTACCGCACTGTTCGGGGACGGATGCGCTCATCCCCAAGGACGACTGCGGTCCGGCCTGCTCCGGCGTAGGGAGTAGGTGGGTCCCGGGGGTGCCCCGAGCGAACCGTCTGCAACGTCCCCTGTGTCCCCTTGGAGACGAATGGTGTTGCCCAATCGTTCCCGGCCGGGCTGGGGCTCACTCCCCTCCACCCCGTACCCTTGGGTTTTGTGTTCCGTAGCCGTGCCAAGGATGAGAAGGTCCCCGCCGACAAGGCGGTGCTGACCGACTCCAATCAGCCCCGTGACCCGCAGGCCAAGAAGGGCCGGCCCACGCCGAAGCGCAGTGAGGCCCAGGCCCAGCGCCGCAGCTTCGCCAGCACTCCGACGAACCGCAAGGACGCCGCCAAGCGGCAGCGTGAGGAGCGCCGCGCCCAGCTGGAGCGGCAGCGCCAGGCGCTGGCGAGCGGCGACGAGCGGTACCTGCCGGCCCGTGACAAGGGCCCGGTCCGCCGGTTCGCCCGCGACTGGGTCGACTCGCGGTTCAACATGGCGGAGTTCTTCCTGCCGCTGGCCGTGGTCATCCTGGTGCTGAGCGTGGTCCGGGTGCCCGCGCTGCAGAGCATCGCGCTGCTGCTGTGGCTGGTCGTGATCGTCCTGATCGTGCTCGACTCGGCCCTCAGCGGCTTCCGGCTGCGGGGGCGGCTGGCCGAGCGCTTCCCGGACCAGAACAGGAAGGGCGCGGTGGCCTACGCCCTCATGCGCTCCCTCCAGATGCGTCGGCTCCGGCTGCCCAAGCCGCAGGTCAAGCGCGGAGAGCGGCCCTGAGCGCGGACGCTTTCGAGGGGGGTGCGGCCGAGGCCTGGCTCAGCGAACTGGGCGGGCTCCGGGACGTCGTCCGGCAGGAGCTGGTCGCCCGGCAGCTCGACGAGCAGATAGCCGGGCGGTTCCCGGTCGGGCAGCGGCTGCGGGTGCTCGACGTCGGGATGGGCCAGGGCACGCAGGCGCTGCGGCTGGCCCGGGCCGGGCACAAGGTGACCGGTGTCGAGCAGGACGCGACGATGATCGCGGCGGCGCGTGAGGCGCTGTCCGGTCAGCCGGAGGGGATCCGCGACCGGATGCGGATCGTCCAGGGCGACGGGCGGGACACCGGCGTGCACTTCCTGCCGGGCAGTTTCGACGTGGTGCTGTGCCACGGGGTGCTGATGTACGTCGAGGAGCCCGATCCCCTGGTGGCCGGGCTGGCCCGGATGCTGGCCCCGGGCGGGCTGCTGTCGCTGCTGGTGCGCAACGGCGACGCGCTGGCCATGCGGCCAGGGCTGTCCGGTGACTGGGCGGGCGCGCTGGCCGCGTTCGACACGACCGCCTACCGGAACCGCCTCGGCCTCGACGTACGCGCGGACCGGCTCGCCACCCTGACGGCCACACTCGCCGGGATTGGGGCTCCGCTGCACACCTGGTACGGCGTGCGGGTCTTCACGGACACGGCACCGGACGGCGCGGAACTCCCGGCCGACCTGGACACCCTGCTGGCCGCCGAGGAGCGCGCCGGCCGAACCGACCCGTACCGGGGAGTCGCGGCGCTCCTGCACCTGTGCGGGGTACGGGGCTGAGGCTTGCCGCCGCGCCCGCCGCCGGCGGGGCGGTGGGCGCGGGTGCGGGCGCCAGGAGAGGCTGGGCGCGGAGTTTCTCGCCCCCGCCCCTACCCGTCCCGTCCCCAGGGGCTCCGCCCCTTCGACCCCGCCAGGGGGCTCCGCCCCTGAACCCCGCTGGGGGCTGCGCCCCCAGACCCCGCTTCGGCCTGAACGGCCTCGTCCTCAAACGCCGGACGGGCTGAGTGAGGCCGGGGCAGGTGCTCGTTCGGGTGAGTTCGGCGGGCCGGGTGATCAGTCCCTGGGGAGACTCGGGGCATGAATGCCTCGCGTGCTCGGATCGTCGGCGCCCTCCTGGCGCTCGCGCTCTGCACGGCGTTCGGCTCCGGCTGTTCCGCACCGGAGGCGTCGGCCGGGAAGGAGGAGGCCGCCGCCGCGGTCGCCGCGCCGGGGGCCGACCTGCAGAGCGCGTATCTGAAGGTGATCAAGGACGTGCTGCCGTCGGTGGTGCAGATCCGGGCGAGCGGCTCCCTCGGCTCCGGCGTGGTGTACGACGGCGACGGACACATCGTCACCAACGCCCATGTCGTCGGCGACGACAAGACGTTCAGGGTGACCACCGCCAACAGTCAGGACCCGCTGACCGCGTCCCTGGTGTACTCCTACCCGGAGCAGGACCTCGCGGTCATCAAGCTGGACGGGGTTCCGGGCGGGCTGAAGGCCGCGCGGTTCGGGGACTCCGAGAAGGTGCAGGTCGGACAGATCGTCCTGGCCATGGGCTCGCCGCTCGGACTGTCGTCCAGCGTGACGCAGGGCATCGTGTCGGCGACCGGACGGACCGTCAGCGAGGGGAGCGGGGGCGGGGGCACGGGCGCCACCATCGGAAACATGGTGCAGACGTCCGCGGCCATCAACCCGGGCAACAGCGGCGGGGCGCTGGTCGATCTGAGCGGGCAGGTCATCGGCATTCCCACGCTCGCCGCCGCCGATCCGGACCTCGGGGGCAGCGCGGCGCCCGGAATCGGGTTCGCGATCCCCGCGTCCATGGTGCGCACCGTCGCCGACCAGATCGTGAGGAACGGCAGGGTGACGGACTCCGGCCGGGCCGCGCTCGGCATCACCGGCCGGACCGTCCTCAACAGCTCGTTCCGGCCCGCGGGTGTGGCCGTGGTCGAGGTGCGGGGCGGGAGCCCGGCCGACCGGGCGGGTATCCGGCCCGGTGACGTCATCACCAGGCTGGGCGACACCGACATCACCACGATCACCTCGCTGTCCGAGGCACTGGCGGCGGACCGGCCGGGGCAGCGGATGCCGGTGGCCTTCGTCCGCGACGGCGGTCAGCGGACCGTGTACGTGACGCTGGGCGAGCAGTGAGCGGAGAAGAGGGCGGGTGAGTACCTGCCGCGGTACTCCCCGCCCCCGCGGGTCAGGACTCCTCGGCGTGCAGGCTCATCGGGCCGTAGATCTCCGTGGTGTCCTCGAACAGCCGTACCTGGTCCGCGCCGCCCTCGAGCAGGGCCTTGTAGTGCTCACCGACCCAGGACTCGGCATCGCCCTGGGTGGTGAACTCCTCCGGCTGCACCGCGGGCTGGACCTCCGTCCCGTCGGCCTTCTCGAACCGCCACGTCCAAGCCACCATGTACGCCTCCCTGGTGCGACCACGTGCAGAGCGAAAGCCGGATCTTGGTCCGGCTTCTGCCACGAGCCTAACCGGACGCGCAAGACCCGCGGCGACAAGCGAAAATCAGGTTCGTGGAAGTGACTCTGCTCGGCACCGGTGCCCCCGCGGGCCTGCCCCGCCCCGACTGCCCCTGCGCCGCCTGCGCCACCGCCCTCGGGCCGGACGCGCGGGCCGCCACCGCGCTGCTCGTCGACGGGCTGCTGCTGCTCGACCTGACACCCGGCGCGGCGTTCGCGGCGGCACGGGCCGGGCATTCGCTGGGCGGGGTGCGGCAGGTGGTGCTGTCCCATCCGCACGACGGACCGGCGATCGAGGTGCCGGACGGCCTGCCGCAACCCGTGCGGGTGCCGGACGGCCGGGAGTTGACGCTGCTGACGGGGCATCGGGTGCGGGCGCTGGCGATGGACGCGGGCGGCACCGGGTACGCGGTGACCGGGCCGGACGGGCAGCGGCTGCTGTACCTGCCGCCGGGCAGCGCGCCGGCCGGGCTGGAGAACGGGGCGGTGCACGGCGGGACGTACGACATGGTGCTGGCGGACGTCGTGGGGCGGCCGGACGCGCTGGCCAAGCTGCGGGCGGTGGGCGCGGTGGGGCCGACCACGGACGTCGTCGCCGTCCACCTCGACCACGACGTACCGCCCGGCGCGGAGCTGCGGCGGCGGCTGGCCGCGGCGGGGGCGCGTGCGGTGCCGGACGGGGCGACGCTGGCGGTGGGCGCGTACGAGGACGTGCCGGACGTCCCCCGGCGGACGCTGGTGCTGGGCGGTGCGCGGTCGGGGAAGTCGGTGGAGGCCGAGCGGCGCCTCGAGGCCTTTCCCGACGTGCTGTACGTGGCGACGGGCGGTTCGCGGAACGGGGACACCGAGTGGGCGGCGCGGGTTGCGGCGCACCGGGAGCGGCGGCCGGGTTCCTGGCGTACGGCGGAGACCTGCGACCTGGTGCCGTTGCTAGGGGAGGACGGGCCGCCGTTGCTGATCGACTGTCTGTCGCTGTGGCTGACGGACGCGATGGACTCCGCCGGGGCATGGGACGACGCGGAGTGGGCGTCCGGTGGGGAGCGGGCGCTGCGGGAGCGGGTGCGGGAGCTGACCGCGGCGGTGCGGGGGACGCGGCGGACCGTGGTCGCGGTGTCGAACGAGGTGGGGTCGGGGATCGTGCCGGCGACCTCTTCCGGCCGGCGGTACCGGGACGAGCTGGGGCGGCTGAACGCGGCGTTCGCGAGCGAGTGCGAGCAGGTGGTGCTGGTGGTGGCGGGGCAGGCGGTGGTGCTGCGGGGTTAGGGCGTGTCGCAGCGGTGGCCCGGGAGCTGCCGGCTCGTCACTTCTGGTGCAGCCTGGCCGGCCGGCGGGCGTTCTGGAACTCTGCGGGCAACTCGTCCTCCCCCGGATCGATCCCGCGGCGCTCCAGCTCCTCGAACCACCGGTCCCGCTGCGACTCGGGGAGGCGCCGCCCGCACCAGGGACAGAAGTCGATCGTGATGCTCGACGTGCCGCCGTCGTGGACGATCAGCCCGTACTCCTGGAACCGGGCGCTGAAGTCGACCAGCGCGTCCGGGCAGGCGAAGGGATCGTCGTGCTCGTCGCAGCGCGGGTTCACGCGGTTGGTCATCGTCTCGCAGCAGTGAGTCGTCATGACCTCGGCTCCTCCCTGACCGGCACCGTGACGGCCCGGGCCGGGACGGTGGCGTCGTCGGGGCGGCCGGCGTCGCCGCTCCGGCGGGCTGGAGTGGTCGGCCGCTCGCGTCCCCAGGCGGCCAGCGGCCCAAGGGCGTCGTTGAGGCGCATCCCGTCCTCGGTCAGCGAGTACTCGACACGGGGCGGCACCTCGTCGTAGGAGACGCGGTGCACGACGCCGTCCGCTTCCAGCTCACGCAGGTGAGAGGCCAGCACCTTCTCGGTGATCCCCGGAAGCAGCCGACGCAGCTCGCCGAAGCGACGGCAGGGGTGCTCGTGGAGCGCCCAGAGGATCAGCACCTTCCACTTGCCGCCGATCACCTCCATCGCGGCGTCGATCCCGCAGACGTGTCGCTCCGGTGCGCCCGGCCGGTTCAGCGTCGTCATGCCCGCGCCCTCCTGACGTGCTCGCTCACCCCGGGGTAACCACCCACAACCAAGTGCGTACTTGATCACCTCCGGCCCTGTGACCAGCCTAGTCGGCATGGCACACAACCCTGTTGAGAAGACTCCCGTCACCGTGCTGGGCCTCGGCGCGATGGGCACCGCGCTGGCTCGCACCTGGCTTGCCGCCGGCCACCCGCTCACCGTCTGGAACCGCACCCCGGCCCGGGCGGTGGCACTCGCCGCCGAGGGCGCAAGGGTCGCGGACACCGCCGCCGAGGCGGTCGCGGCGAATTCCCTTACCGTCGTCTGCCTGCTGGACGACACCTCGGTCGACGAGGTGCTGGCCGGCACCGATCTGGCCGGCAGGGACCTGGTCAACCTGACCACCAGCACCCCTGCCCAGGCCCGAGCCCGCGCCGAGTGGGCACGCGAGCGGGGCGCCCGCTACCTGGACGGCGGGATCATGGCCGTCCCACCGATGATCGGCGTCCCGGAAGCCGGCGGCTACGTCTTCTACAGCGGCTCGCGGGAGCTGTTCGAGCGGCACCGGGAGACCCTGGTGGTACCGGTCGGCACCACCTACGTCGGCGAGGACGCGGGCTTCGCGGCCCTGCACGACGTGGCCCTGCTCAGCGCCATGTACGGAATGTTCGCCGGTGCCGCGCACGCCTTCGCCCTGATCCGCAAGGAGGACATCGACCCCGCCTCGCTCGCCCCGCTGCTGGCCGACTGGCTCGTCGCGATGGTCCCGTCGGTCCACCAGACCGCCGACCGACTGCGCAGCGGCGACTACACCAAGGGCGTCGTCTCCAACCTCGCCATGCAGGTGGCCGGCACGCCGACCTTCCTGAGCACCGCCGAGCAGCAGGGCGTCAGCCCGGAACTGCTCAGCCCCTACTTCGAGCTGATGCGCCGCCGCCTGGCCGAGGGCGGCGGCGACGAGGACCTGACGGGTGTGATCGACCTGCTGGTGCGCTGAGCGCGCCGCGGGTTCTACGGTCTGTCCTTGCGGGCGACGAGGCGGTACGCGTTGGAGAAGCGGGTGCGGCGGAGCGCGGGGGCGAGGGTGTGGTCCAGGGCGGAGGCCGCCGCGGCCAGGGGCGTGGCCGCCGCTGTGAGCGCGGGGTGGGCTCGGGCCAGGGCCAGGTGGAGCGCCGCCGACAGGTCGTAGGGGATGTGGGGGGCGCTGCGGTCCGTGACGAGGATCGTGCAGCCCTGGGCCTGGAGTTCCGTGCGGAGGTTGCCCAGGGGCACGAGGTGCAGGTGGCGCGGCTGTCCGTGGGGCAGCCACCACCTGCCGAGCAGGGCGGCGAACACGCTGTGCGGATCGGGGACCTCGACGACGAGGTGGCCGCCGGGGCGCAGGACGGTGAGGGCGGCGCGGAGTTCGGCTCGCGGGTCGGGGGCGTTCGCCAAGTGGTGGAACATGGTGACCACGTCGTAGCGGGAGCGCAGGCGGGCCGGGTTCCCGGGGGTGGACAGGTAGCCGCGGTGGGCCTCCTCGACCCGTCCGGCCAGCAGGGCCTGCTCGACACGGGGCGTCGGGTCCAGGCCGTCGAAGCTGGTGTACGGGAAGAACTCCTTCGCCGCCTCGGGGAAACGGGCGTGTCCCGTGCCCACGTCCAGCCAGCTCTCCGGATCGGGCAGGGCCGACAGCGCGTGGGCGGCGGCGCGGTGCCGGCGGCGGACGGCGCGGGTGCTCAGGACGCGTTCGGTGAACTCCTCCAGGTGTCTTTGGTAGGCGTCCCGGTGGTAGAGGGCGATCCCCTCCGCCGTGAGCCGCGGGTTCTGGAAGACGTGGCCGCAGTCGCGACACTCGTCGACGACGAACGTGCCCGGCCGGTGGCGCAGCGGGTCGGGGGCGCACAGCCGGGTGCGCAGTCGCCGGGAGCCGCACCAGGGGCAGTCCGCGCGGCGCGGTTCCAGGAAGGGGTCCGTGGCCTGCGGGGCGCCCTGGGGGGTCGTCCGCGGGGTGTGGGGCGAGGGCTGCATGGGCGGCTCCCTGTGCGACATTCCGCTGCAAAGCGGAACGTATGGGATGCCGATCTTGGGTGCAAAGACATCGCGCGGGTGTGGTGGCGATGTGGCGCGGAACTGTTCGATCGCTGCCGGTACTGTTCGGCGAATGAGCTCGCTTAATCTCGACGACTTCACCGATCTGATCGAGCGTCCGGACGGGGGCGTACGCCGTGACGCCGAGGCCCGCCGGGAAGGCCGGATCGTGCCGCCCGGGTCCCTGGGTCGCCTCGACGACCTGGGTGAGTGGCTGGCCGCCGCACAGGGTGCCGTGCCGGTCCGGCCGGTCGAACGGCCGCGTGTCGTGCTCTTCGCCGGTGACCACGGCGTCGCCGAACTGGGTGTCTCCGCCCGGCCCGCGGGCAGTGCCGACCGGCTGGTCCGGGCGGTGCTGGAGGGCGCGAGCCCGGCGTCGGTGCTGGCCCGCAGGCTCGGGGTGCCGGTGCGGGTGGTGGACATGGCGCTGGACTGCGAGCCCGAGTCGCTGCCGGCGGAGGTCGTACGGCACCGGGTGCGGCGCGGCAGCGGACGCATCGACGTCGAGGACGCGCTGACCTTGGAGGAGGCCGAGGCGGCCTTCCGGGCGGGTGTCGCCGTGGCCGACGAGGAGGCCGACTCCGGTACGGACCTGGTGGTGCTCGGCGATGTGAGCGTCGGCGGGACCACAGCGGCCTCGGTGCTGGTGGCCGCGCTGTGCGGGACGGACGCGTCGGTGGTGACCGGGCGGGGCGGCGAGCCGATCGACGACCTGGCGTGGATGCGCAAGTGCGCCGCGATCCGGGACGCGCTGCGGCGGGCGCGGCCGGTGCTCGGCGACCAGTTGCAGCTGCTGGCGACGGTGGGCGGGGCCGACCTGGCGGCGATGACCGGGTTCCTGCTGCAGGCCGCGGTACGCAAGCTGCCGGTGATCCTGGACGGGGTGGTGGCGGCCGCGAGCGCGCTGGTCGCGCAGCGGATCGCGTTCCGGGCGCCGGACTGGTGGCTGGCCGGGCACGACAGCGGGGAGCCGGGGCAGGCGAAGGCGCTGGACCGGATGGCGCTGGAGCCGCTGCTCGAGCAGGGCGTGACCGTCGGGGAGGGAGCGGGGGCGCTGCTCGCCCTGCCGCTGGTCCAGGCGGCGGCCGCGCTGGCGGCGGAGCTTCCCGCGCGGGAGCCGGAGGAGAAGGCCGAGGAGAAGGCCGGGGAGAAGGAGTCCGACGGGCTCGGGGCCGGGCAGGTCGAGGCCGGGCCCGAGCGGGCGGAGTAACCGGCGGGAGGGCGGTCCGGCCGGGAAAGACACGGTTCGCCGCAGCGGCACCCATATGATCCTCCATCATGGGAGATGCCCGAATTGCCGCGGACCAGCAGGCCACCCCGGACCGGCCGGGTGAGAACGGGCGGCGGTCCACCGGGGCGTCCCGGCGGGCCGCGGCCCTCGCCGTCTGGTACCTGCGCGCGGTCGCCTTCGTCAACTTCCTCAGCGCCGTCTGGGTCTCCCTGGGTCAGGACGTGCGGCGGCACAACCAGGAGAACCTGTTCACGCCGTACCTGCTGACGGCCGGCTTCGCCTCGGGCGTGTTCACCACGTTCCTGGCGATCACCATGCGGCGCCGCAAGCGGGCCGCGTGGATCCTGAACCTGGTGCTCAGCGGCCTGTTCCTGGCCCTGTTCGCGTTCGCCATGGCGTTCCCGGAGATCCAGCGGTACGCGCAGAACTGGATCTCCCTGTTCCTGTCGGCCGCCTTCGTCGGCGCGCTGCTGGTGGGCCGCCGGGAGTTCTACGCCAAGGGCGACCGGTCCAACCCCAAGCTGGCCGTCACGGTCGCGGTCGGGGGCGGGATCGTCGCCTCGGTTCTGGCCGCGCTGCTGGTCACGGCCACCAACCAGGCCCCGGACGCCGGGCGTTCGACGTTCGCCGAGCGCTGGCACTACGGCACGCTCCGCCTGATCTCGGTCGCCGCCGACGAGGCGCGGTTCCCGGGGATCACCTCCCCGAACTGGGTCAACGTCGTCATCAACGTGATGAGCACGCTCCTCGTCCTGGCCGTGCTCTACGCCGCCTTCCGCTCCCGACGTGCCGTGGACCCGCTCACCGAGGACGACGAGAAACGGCTGCGGGCACTGCTGGACCGGCACGGCGAGCGGGACTCGCTCGGCTACTTCGCGCTGCGCCGGGAGAAGAGCGTGGTGTGGTCGCCGACCGGGAAGGCGGCGGTGGCCTACCGCGTGGTGGGCGGGGTGTCGCTGGCCTCCGGGGATCCGATCGGCGACCCGGAGGCCTGGCCGGGCGCGATCGTGCCGTGGCTGACCCAGGCGCGCGAGCACGGCTGGATCCCGGCCGTGATGGGGGCCGGCGAGGAGGCGGGCATCGTGTACGCGCGGCACGGCCTCGACGCGCTGGAGCTCGGCGACGAGGCGATCGTGGAGGTCGCCGACTTCACCCTGGAGGGGCGGGCCATGCGGACCGTCCGGCAGGCGTACAACCGGGTGCGGCGGGCCGGGTACACGGTGCGCATCCGGCGGCACGAGGACATCCCCGTCGATGACATGGCGTACCTGCTGCGGCGGGCGGACGACTGGCGCGACGGGGCGACCGAGCGCGGGTTCAGCATGGCGCTGGGGCGGCTCGGCGACCCCGGGGACGGGCAGTGCGTGATGCTCGAGTGCGCGGACGCGCGGGGCGAGTTGCGGGCGCTGCTGTCCTTCGTCCCCTGGGGGCCGCACGGCCTGTCCCTGGACCTCATGCGGCGCGACCGGGACTCGGACAACGGGCTGATGGAGTTCATGGTCATCGAACTCCTGCGCCGGGCCGCCGAAATCGGGATCACCCAGGTCTCACTCAACTTCGCCATGTTCCGTTCCGTCTTCGAACGTGGCGCACGCCTCGGCGCCGGGCCGGTGCTGAGGCTGTGGCGGTCGCTGCTCAGCTTCTTCTCCCGCTGGTGGCAGATCGAGTCGCTGTACCGCGCCAACGCGAAGTACCGGCCCATCTGGGAGCCCCGGTTCCTGCTCTTCGAGAAGAGCGCGGACCTGCTGCGCATCGGCCTCGCGTCGGCGCGGGCGGAGGGGTTCCTGGAAGCGCCGGGGTTGCCGAAGTGGTTACACCGGAAGCACTTGGAGGGCCGCAGATGAACCCGCTCGCCCGCTGGGTCCGCGTCGAATGGGGGCTGCTGTACGCCACCGTGCGCGAGCCGCTGCTGAAGCGGCGTCTGCGGGCGGTCCCGATGACGGTCGGGGCGGTGTGTCTGACGGCGGCGGTGCAGCTGGTGCAGAACCGGTCCTGGGGCTGCCGGCCGATACAGTCCGTGGGGGCCGTACGGGCGGCGGACCCCGTGTGGCTGGCGCTGCTGCGGACTCCGCTCTCCTTGTTCGTGCCGGCGCTGGACCTGCCGGTGTGGGGCGCGCTCGTCCAGATCCTGTTCGTGTTCGGCCTCGCCGAGATCTGTCTGGGCCGGCGGCGGACGCTGGCCATCGCGTACGTGGCCACGCTCGCCGGCACGCTGTACGCGCGCGTCGGCATCGCGCTGGGCCCGCACCACCTGCTGGGCTTACCCCCCACGGACGCCCAGGTCGTGGACACCGGCCCGTCGGCGGCCGTGGTGGGCCTCGCCGTGTACCTGGGGTGGCGCTACGGCGCGTACGTCACGGCGGGTGGCGTGGCCGCCGCGATGCTGGCGGAGGTCCTGGCGAAGGAGAACCTGGCGGGCAGGGAACACCTGGCGGCCCTGGCGGGCGTGGGGCTGCTGTGCGCGGCGGAGACCCTGCGGGAGGGTCAGCGCCGGTCAGGCACCCTCGACGGCGTCGGGTCCGGCCTTCCGCCGATCCAGTCCTGGAAGGCGAGACCCGGGCGCAGCCAGCGCCGGTCGTGGTGATAGTCCCGCAGTATCGAGCGGGCACGCGCCCGCGGTCGGCGGCGGTACAGGCGGCGGGCCCAGTAGGAGCCGGGCCGGGCCAGGCGCACCGCGCCGACCAGTGCGACGACCGGGACGATCACGCCGAAGATCGCGGTGCGGAGCTTGCCCTTGGTCAGGGCGACGAGGGAGAGGAGGAAGTTCCCGGCCACGGTGGAGATGACGGTGCCGCGGTCCTGGAGTTCGCCCTCGGTGAGGTCGTTGACGCCGAACGGGGAGAAGCCGACGAGGATCAGGCCGACGAGGGCGGCGGTGAGGACGACGACCTCGACGCTCTTGCGGCCGTCCTCGGTCCAGTAGACGTCATGGAGGTGCAGGATCAGCGCGAACTCGTCCAGGACGAGTCCCGCGCCGATGCCGAAGACGACGGCGAAGAGCCCTCCGCCGAAGGCGTGCCGGTCGCTGGCGACCAGCCCGAAACCGCCGACCACGGTGAGGACGACCCCGGGCACCACATGGTGGATGTGCAGCCCGCCCGCCCCCGTGACGTTGCCGAACGGCCCCTTGCCCGCCCGGATCAGGCGGGTGATCACGCGGGTGACCACGAAGGTCAGGACGAAGGCGCCGAGGGCGAGGAGCAGCGGCAGCTTGCCCGGCTCGACGATGTTCCGGTACCACCAATGTCCCATATGCGCACTTTAGCCCCGGGGTCGTGCCCGCCCGCGGGAGCGGCCGTACCGGCCCGTCCGAGCGCCGGGTAGCCTGCGCCGGTGCTCAAGACCCCCTGGCCGGACGGCCTGCGCTTCGCCTTCGGCACCCTCACCGTGCTCCCGGTCCGGGTGACCCGCTGGGATCGGGAGGCGGCGCGCGGCGGCATGCTGTGCGCCCCCTTGGCCGGCCTGGTGGTCGGGGCGTGCTCAGCCGCACTCGGTCTGCTGCTGCTCCTCCTCGGCGCGGGCCCGCTGCTCGCCGCCGTCGCCACCGCCGCCGTACCCGCCGCGCTCACCCGGGGCCTGCATCTCGACGGGCTGGCCGACACCGCGGACGGGCTGGGCAGCGGCAAGCCCGCCGAGGACGCGCTGCGGATCATGAAGCAGTCGGACATCGGGCCGTTCGGCGTGCTCACGCTGGTCTTCGCGCTCCTGGCCCAGGTGGCCGCGCTCGCCCAGGCCTACGGCGGCTCATGGGCGCGGGGCGCGCTCGCCGCCGTCGTCTCGGCCACGGCGGCCCGGCTGGCACTGACCCTCGCCGCCCGCCACGGGGTGCCGGCGGCCCGGCCGGAGGGGCTCGGGGCCGCGGTCGCCGGGGTGGTGCCGACCGGGGGCGCCCTGGCCGTCGCGGCCGGCGTCGTCACGCTGGCCGGGGCGGCGGGCGCCCTCCTCGACGCCTTCGACATCGCCCGCGCCGCGCTGGCCGTGGCAGGCGCCGTCGCGGTCGCCGAACTCCTGCTCCGGCACTGCACACGCCGCTTCGGCGGAGTCACCGGCGACGTGTTCGGCGCGCTGGCGGAGACCGCGGCGACAACGGCGCTCGTCGTCCTCGCCCTGGGCCGCTGATCGAAGGTCAGTTCCCGGCCGCGCCCAGGACCGAGGGCGAGTCGGCCGCGGGCCGATGCCGTCGACGGCCGTGTGGTAAACCCGGGGGGACCGGGCCGTGTACACCCGCAGGAATGAGTGAACGCGACGACGCGCGTAGGCTCGTCCCGGGTGTTCGCCGACAGGGTGAAGGCCCCGGTCGCAACGCGCCTCCCCAGCTCGGTGCCAGGGCGGTCGCTCCCCGGGCCCGGTCGACCCACCCGCATCGGCCACAGAACTTACATATCGGAAGCGAGATTTCACCACCGTGACTGCTCTCACTCTCAGCACCGCCGCGGTGCCCGGCCTGCGGGCCGACGCGATCGTGATCGGTGTCGCCAAGGGCACTGCGCCCAAGTCTGGGGACCTCGTCGTCGCGCCGGGCGCCGAGGCCGTGGACAAGGCGTACGACGGCAGGCTCGCCGACGTCCTGGACACCCTCGGTGCCTCGGGTGCCGAGGGCGAGCTGACGAAGCTGCCCGCCCCGGCCGGCTTCAAGACGCCGCTCGTCGTGGCGGTGGGCCTGGGGGCGGCGCCGGACAAGGACGGCTGGTACGACGCCGAGACCCTTCGCCGGGCCGCCGGTGTGGCCGCGCGTGCCCTCGGCGGTGCGAAGAAGGCCGCCTTCGCGCTGCCCGTCGGCGACGCCGGCGACATCGGCGCGATCGCGGAGGGCGTGCTGCTCGGCGCGTACTCCTTCGACGCGTACAAGGACAACGGCAAGGCCGACCGGTCGTCGAAGGCGAAGAACGGCAAGGGTCCCCTCGCCGAGGCGACGCTGCTCGGCGGCAAGCCGCGGGACGCGGCCCACAAGGGTGCCGTGGCACGTGCCGCCGCCGTCGCCGAGGAGCTCAACCGGGCCCGCGACCTGATCAACATGCCGCCGAACGACCTCACCCCCGAGGCGTTCGCCCAGGTCGCCGTGGCGGCGGCCAAGGAGCACGGCCTCAAGGTGCAGGTGCTCGACGAGAAGGCCCTGACCAAGGGCGGCTACGGCGGCATCCTCGGCGTCGGCGGCGGCTCGGCGGCCACGCCGCGCCTGGTGAAGCTGTCGTACACGTCCTCGAAGGCGAAGAAGCACCTGGCCCTCGTCGGCAAGGGCATCACGTACGACTCGGGCGGCATCTCGCTCAAGCCCGCCGGTCACAACGAGACGATGAAGTGCGACATGAGCGGCGCCGCCGCCGTGTTCGCCGCCGTCGTCGCCGCCGCCCGGCTGGGCCTGGAGGTCAACGTCACCGGCTGGCTGGCGCTCGCCGAGAACATGCCGTCGGGCACCGCGGTCCGCCCCGGTGACGTGCTGCGCATGTACAGCGGGAAGACCGTCGAGGTCCTCAACACCGACGCCGAGGGCCGCCTGGTCCTCGCCGACGCGCTGTGGGCGGCCTCGCTGGAGAAGCCGGACGCGATCGTCGACGTGGCGACGCTGACCGGTGCGATGGTGCTGGCGCTGGGCAACCGGACCTTCGGTGTCATGGCCAACGACGACGCGTTCCGCGCGGCGATCGTCGAGGCCGCCGAGGAGGTCGGCGAGGCGTCCTGGCCGATGCCGCTGCCGGAGCACCTGCGCAAGGGCATGGACTCCCCCACCGCCGACATCGCCAACATGGGCGAGCGGATGGGCGGCGGCCTGGTCGCCGGTCTCTTCCTGCGCGAGTTCGTCGGCGAGGGCATCACCTGGGCCCACCTCGACATCGCCGGCCCGGCCTTCAACGAGCAGGGGCCCTTCGGGTACACGCCCAAGGGCGGCACGGGCTCGGGTGTGCGGACGCTGGTGCGCTTGGCCGAGCTGGCGGCTTCGGGCGACCTCGGCTGATCCCCCGGGCGCGGGGGCTGCGGCGCCTTTCAGCTCGGTCCGCTCTGCCGTACGGCGACTGCGGGCCGTGGGTGGCCGGTCGCGCAGTTCCCCGCGCCCCTCGGGGCTGCGCCCCCGAGGGGCGCGCCTCCACCCCGTGCACATCTGAACGTGGGACGTCTCACACACCGGCCCGGCGTCTCGGACACGACTGACAAGTGCGAAGATGGGGCTCGGCAGGACAGGGCCCCCACCACAGGGCCGAAGAAGAGCGGCCGGACACCAGCCGCCGACCGGTCACCGACGACCGGCGTGGCGCACATGCATGGAGGACGTGACGTGGCGAACGACGCCAGCACCGTTTTCGACCTAGTGATCCTCGGCGGTGGTAGCGGTGGTTACGCCGCGGCCCTGCGCGGAGCGCAGCTGGGCCTGGACGTCGCCCTGATCGAGAAGGACAAGGTCGGCGGCACCTGCCTGCACCGGGGCTGCATCCCCACCAAGGCCCTGCTGCACGCGGGCGAGATCGCCGACCAGGCCCGCGAGAGCGAGCAGTTCGGCGTCAAGGCCACCCTCGAGGGCATCGACATCGCCGGGGTCCACAAGTACAAGGACGGCGTGATCTCCGGCCTGTACAAGGGCCTGCAGGGCCTCGTCGCCTCCCGCAAGGTGACCTACATCGAGGGTGAGGGCCGGCTGTCCTCCCCGACCTCCGTCGACGTGAACGGTCAGCGCGTCCAGGGCCGTCACGTCCTGCTGGCGACCGGCTCCGTGCCGAAGTCGCTGCCGGGCCTGGAGATCGACGGCGACCGCATCATCTCCTCCGACCACGCCCTCGTCCTGGACCGGGTGCCGAAGTCGGCGATCATCCTGGGCGGCGGTGTCATCGGCGTCGAGTTCGCCTCGGCGTGGAAGTCCTTCGGCTCGGACGTCACGGTCATCGAGGGCCTGAAGCACCTGGTCCCGGTCGAGGACGAGAACTCCTCCAAGCTCCTCGAGCGCGCGTTCCGCAAGCGCGGCATCAAGTTCAACCTGGGCACCTTCTTCCAGAAGGCCGAGTACACCCAGGACGGCGTCAAGGTCACCCTCGCCGACGGCAAGGAGTTCGAGGCGGAGATCCTCCTCGTCGCCGTCGGCCGCGGCCCGGTCTCGCAGGGCCTGGGCTACGAGGAGCAGGGTGTCGCCATGGACCGCGGCTACGTCCTGGTCGACGAGTACATGCGGACGAACGTCCCGACCATCTCCGCCGTCGGTGACCTGGTCCCGACGCTGCAGCTCGCGCACGTCGGCTTCGCCGAGGGCATTCTGGTGGCGGAGC
Source organism: Streptomyces sp. NPDC001843 (assembly GCF_042891955.1). Lineage (NCBI taxonomy): Bacteria > Bacillati > Actinomycetota > Actinomycetes > Kitasatosporales > Streptomycetaceae > Streptomyces > Streptomyces sp. NPDC001843. The sequence goes on from NZ_JBIATQ010000001.1 coordinate 381,742, forward strand.
GTCTGGCCGGTCTCAAGACCGTCCCGATCGACTACGACGGTGTCCCGCGGGTCACCTACTGCCACCCAGAGGTCGCCTCCGTCGGCATCACCGAGGCCAAGGCCAAGGAGATCTACGGCGCGGACAAGGTCGTCGCTCTGAAGTACAACCTGGCGGGCAACGGCAGGAGCAAGATCCTGAACACCTCGGGCGAGATCAAGCTCGTCCAGGTGAAGGACGGTGCCGTGGTCGGCGTCCACATGGTCGGCGACCGCATGGGCGAGCAGGTCGGCGAGGCCCAGCTGATCTACAACTGGGAGGCGCTGCCGGCCGAGGTGGCCCAGCTCATCCACGCCCACCCGACGCAGAACGAGGCGCTCGGCGAGGCCCACCTGGCCCTGGCCGGCAAGCCCCTCCACTCCCACGACTGAGCCTTCGGTCAACGGGCGCGCGACAACTCGCGACGACACAGACTTCCGCAATTCGTTAGGAGCAACCGAAACCATGGCGGTTTCCGTAACCCTTCCGGCGCTCGGTGAGAGCGTCACCGAGGGCACTGTCACCCGCTGGCTGAAGGCCGAGGGCGAACGCGTCGAGGCCGACGAGCCGCTGCTCGAGGTCTCGACCGACAAGGTCGACACCGAGATCCCCTCGCCCGCCGCCGGTGTGCTGGCCTCCATCAAGGTCGCCGAGGACGAGACCGTCGAGGTCGGCGCCGAGCTGGCCGTCATCGACGACGGCACCGGGGCCCCCGCTGCCGCTCCGGCCCCGGCCGCCGAGTCCGCCCCGGCCGCCGAGCCGGCGCCGACCCCCACGGCCGCTCCGGCCGCCCAGACCCCGGCCGCCCCCTCGACCGAGCAGGCCGCCCCGGCTCCTGCCCCGACCGCCGAGGCCACCGCCGGTGCCTCCGGTGCCGAGGGCACGGACGTGGTCCTGCCCGCGCTCGGTGAGTCCGTCACCGAGGGCACCGTCACCCGCTGGCTGAAGGAGGTCGGCGAGTCCGTCGAGGCCGACGAGCCGCTGCTCGAGGTCTCCACGGACAAGGTCGACACCGAGATCCCGGCGCCCACCTCCGGTGTGCTGCTGGAGATCGTGGTCGGCGAGGACGAGACCGCCGAGGTCGGCGCCAAGCTCGCCGTCATCGGCGCCCCGGGTGCCACCCCGGCCGCCGCTCCGGCTCCGGCCGCCCCGGCCCCGGCGCCCGCCGCCGAGGCCCCGGCTCCCGCCCCGGCCGCTCCGGCGCCCGCGCCCACTCCGGCCGCCCCGGCCCCGCAGGCGCCCACGGCTCCGGCCCCGCAGCAGGAGACCACCCCGGCCCCCGAGCCGGTGCCCTCCGCTCCGGCGCCCGCTCCCGCCCCGGCTCCGGCTCCGGTGACCCCGGCCACCGCGCCCACCGCGCCGACCGCCACCCAGGCGACCGACGAGGGCGCCTACGTGACGCCGCTGGTGCGCAAGCTCGCCGCCGAGAACGGCGTCGACCTGGCCACCGTCAAGGGCACCGGCGTCGGCGGCCGCATCCGCAAGCAGGACGTCATCACCGCCGCCGAGGCCGCGAAGGCCGCCGCCGCTGCCCCGGCCCCGGCCCCGGCCGCTGCCGCCGCTCCGGCCAAGAAGGCCCCGGCGCTCGAGGTCTCCCCGCTGCGCGGTCAGACCGTGAAGATGCCGCGGATCCGCAAGGTCATCGGCGACAACATGGTCAAGGCCCTGCACGAGCAGGCCCAGCTGTCCTCGGTCGTCGAGGTCGACGTCACCCGTCTGATGAAGCTGCGCGCCAAGGCGAAGGACTCCTTCGCGGCCCGCGAGGGCGTCAAGCTCTCCCCGATGCCGTTCTTCGTCAAGGCCGCGGCGCAGGCGCTGAAGGCCCACCCGGTCATCAACGCCAAGATCAACGAGGCCGAGGGCACGATCACCTACTTCGACTCCGAGAACGTCGGAATCGCGGTGGACTCCGAGAAGGGCCTGATGACCCCGGTCATCAAGCACGCGGGCGACCTCAACATCGCCGGCATCGCCAAGGCCACGGCGGAGCTGGCGGGCAAGGTCCGCGCCAACAAGATCACCCCGGACGAGCTGTCCGGCGCGACCTTCACCATCTCCAACACCGGCTCCCGTGGCGCGCTGTTCGACACGATCATCGTGCCGCCGGGCCAGGTCGCGATCCTCGGCATCGGCGCCACGGTCAAGCGTCCGGCCGTCATCGAGACCGAGGAGGGCACGGTCATCGGCGTCCGCGACATGACGTACCTGACCCTCTCCTACGACCACCGCCTGGTGGACGGCGCCGACGCCGCCCGCTACCTGACGGCGGTCAAGGCGATCCTGGAGGCAGGCGAGTTCGAGGTCGAGCTCGGCCTCTGACTCTCCTGATCAGGCAGTGCGGCACCCCGTCCGGGTCCTCCCGGGCGGGGTGTTCGTGTTTGTCGGGGTGCTCACCGTGTAAGGCTCGTCTCACCTGCGCAAAAGCGCCCCCATGCGACCTACCCGCGGAGCGAACCCGCCGTATTGTCTAATCGTCGAAGCCCCCGGGGGCCGCAGGACGGCCCCTCCCTAAGGAGCCCCCATGACCGCGCCCGTCGTCCACTCGCTGCGCGAGCAGATCCGCGAGCACATCGTGGAGGGGATCGTCAGCGGGCGCTGGCAGCCGGGCGAGCGGATCGTCGAGCGGCGGATCGCCACGGAGCTGGAGGTCAGCCAGACCCCCGTACGGGAGGCCCTGCGCGAGCTGGAATCGCTGCGCCTGATCGAGTCCGCGCCGAACAAGGGCGTACGGGTGCGCAATCTGACCGCGGCCGACCTGGAGGAGAGCTACCCGGTCCGGGCCGGGCTGGAGGCCATAGCGGCGGAACTGGCGGCCGGCCGGCTCGCCGAGGACTGCTCGGCCCTGGAGCCGCATGTCATCGCGCTCTACGACGCCGACCGCAACGCCGACGGCACGGGTCAGGTCCGCCACACGGTGGGCTTCCACCGTGAGTTGGTCCGGGCGGCGGGCAACTCGGTACTGCTGCACACCTGGGAGGGCCTCGGCATCGAGGTGTTCACCGCCCTCTCCATCCGCTGGCTGGGCACGGTCCAGCAGTCGTACGCGGAGGAGCACGAGGAGCTGGTGCAGGCCTTCAAGCGACGGGACCCGCGGATCGCGGAGCTGGTGAAGGCCCACGTGCTGGGCTGCGCTCCGCGCGCTTGAACCGCAGTCGAGCATCCCTGCGCTCACCTGCGAAAACGCCTCCCAGCGGCGACACTCGGTGCCCCTACTGAAGGCACCGCGTGCCGACTTTCTCGTAATCAAGAGGTTTTGCCACTCAACCCTTTGATCGATCATCGATCAGGGAGTTACAGTCCTCGACGGGCTTCCACCCCCGAAGCCTTCAGCCCTGTCCTGCCAAAGACCAAGGGCACCCCCGAACCCTTCACCGATGAGGGAACCCCCTTCGACTGAGGAAGGCGGCGACATGACCGACCCCAACGCCATCCAGCCGAGCGCGCTCGACCAGCTCCCGGACCGCGACCCGGAGGAGACCGCCGAGTGGCAGGCCTCCCTGGACGCCGTGGCCAGGGAGGCCGGGCCGCACCGCGCCGCGTACCTGATGCGGCGCACGCTGGAGCGTGCCGAGGCGGGCGGTGTCGCGCTGCCGAAGCTCCTCGAGACGGACTACGTCAACACCATCCCGACCGCCGCCGAACCGGCCGTCCCCGGTGACGAGGCGATGGAGTCCCGGATCACCGCGTGGAACCGCTGGAACGCGGCCGCCATGGTGACCCGGGGCAGCAAGCACGGCGTCGGCGGCCACATCGCCACCTTCGCCTCGGCGGCCTGGCTGTACGAGACCGGCTTCAACCACTTCTTCAAGGGCAAGGAGTCCGGCGACGCCACGGGCTCGGGCGACCAGCTCTACATCCAGGGCCACGCCTCCCCCGGTATCTACGCCCGCGCCTTCCTCGACGGCCGGCTGACCGAACAGCACCTGGACAACTTCCGTCAGGAGGCCGGCGGCAACGGCCTCCCGTCGTACCCGCACCCGCGGCGCCTGCCCTGGCTGTGGGAGTTCCCGACGGTGAGCATGGGCCTCGGGCCGCTCTCCGCCATCTACCAGGCCCGCTTCAACCGCTATCTGACGGCGCGCGGCATCAAGGACGTCTCCTCGTCCCACGTCTGGGCCTTCCTCGGCGACGGCGAGATGGACGAGCCGGAGTCCACGGCGGCGCTCGCGCTGGCCTCCCGTGAGGGCCTCGACAACCTCACCTTCGTCATCAACTGCAACCTGCAGCGCCTCGACGGCCCGGTCCGCGCCAACTTCAAGATCGTGCAGGAGCTGGAGGCCCAGTTCCGCGGCGCCGGCTGGAACGTCGTCAAGACCCTGTGGGGCTCGGCGTGGGACGAGCTGTTCCAGCTCGACACCACGGGCGCGCTCGTGCGCCGGCTCCGCGAGGTGCCGGACGCCCAGGTGCAGACGTACCAGACGCGTGACGCGGCCTACATCCGCCAGGACTTCTTCGGCAAGGACCCGGCGCTCGTCGAGATGGCGAAGCTGCTGAGCGACGACAAGATCCTCGAGTGCTTCCACCTCTCGCGCGGCGGTCACGAGGCCCGCAAGGTCTACGCCGCGTACAAGGCGGCCGTCGAGCACAAGGGCGCGCCGACCGTGATCCTGGCCCAGACGGTCAAGGGCCACACTCTCGGCGCGGGCTTCGCCTCGAAGAACGCCAACCACCAGATGAAGAAGCTGACGGTGGACGAGTTCAAGGCGATGCGCGACCTGCTCGACCTGCCGATCAAGGACAGCGACTTCACCGACGGAGTGGTCCCCTACGGCCACCCCGGCGCCGACTCCCCCGAGGTCCGCTACCTCCAGGAGCGCCGTGCGGCCCTCGGCGGCCTGGCCCCGGCCCGCCGTGTCCACCCGCTCGCGCCCCTGCCCGCCCCCGCCGAGAAGGCCTTCGCCTCCTTCGACAAGGGCTCCGGCTCCCAGAACGTGGCGACCACCATGGCCTTCGTCCGCCTGGTCAAGGATCTGGTCCGCGACAAGGAGACCGGTAAGCGCTGGGTGCCGATCGTCCCCGACGAGGCGCGCACCTTCGGCATGGAGAGCCTCTTCCCGTCCCTCGGCATCTACTCGCCCAAGGGCCAGACGTACGAGCCGGTCGACCGCGACCAGCTCATGTACTACAAGGAGGCCCAGAACGGCCAGATCCTCAACGAGGGGATCACCGAGGCCGGTTCGATGGCCGACTTCATCGCCGCTTCGACGTCGTACGCGACGCACGGCGAAGCGATGATCCCGTTCTACATCTTCTACTCGATGTTCGGCTGGCAGCGCACCGCCGACCAGATGTGGCAGCTCGGCGACCAGCTCGGCCGCGGCTTCCTCGTCGGCGCGACGGCGGGCCGCACCACACTGACCGGCGAGGGCCTGCAGCACGCCGACGGCCACTCCCCGGTGATCGCGGCGACGAACCCGGCGGCGCTGACGTACGACCCGGCGTTCGCGTACGAGGTCGCGGCGATCGTGAAGGACGGTCTGCGCCGCATGTACGGCGAGGCGGCCCCGGGTGAGGACCCGAACGTCTTCTACTACCTGACCGTCTACAACGAGCCCCTGCCGCAGCCGGCCAAGCCGTCGGTCCCCGGCATCGACGAGGGCATCGTCAAGGGCCTGTACCGCTTCAACACGGCCGAGTCGGCGGGCATCACCCCGGCCTCCCCCAAACTCTCGGCTTCGCTCGAGCCCGGGGGGACCCCCACCGCCCCCCGCATCCAGCTGCTGGGTTCCGGCACGGCGATCCACTGGGCGCTGAAGGCGCAGACGCTGCTCGCCGAGGACTGGGGCGTGGCGGCGGACGTCTGGTCGGCCACCTCCTGGACGGAGCTGCGCCGCGACGCGCTCGAGGCCGACGCGGCCCTGCTGCGCGGCGAGGAGCGGGTGCCGTACGTCCGCCAGGTGCTGCAGGGCGCCGAGGGCCCGGTGCTCGCGGTCTCCGACTACATGCGCCAGGTCCCCGACCAGATCGCGCAGTGGGTCGAGCAGGACTGGTCCTCGCTGGGCGCCGACGGCTTCGGTCTCTCGGACACCCGTGAGGCGGCCCGCCGCCACTTCGGCGTCGACGCGGAGTCGATCGTCGTCGCGGCCCTCGCCCAGCTCGCGAAGCGCGGCGAGGTCAAGGCGACGGCGGTGAAGGAAGCGCGGGAGAAGTACAGCCTGTAGCCAGTACGGCCCGTAGGCCGTCGCTGGACAAGAGGGGCACGGCGTGGTCGCCGTGCCCCTCTCGCTGTCCGTGGGCGCTGTCGGTGCCCTCCGGCATCATGAACGCATGCGTGCCGCCCGCCTGATCAAGATGGTGCTCCTGCTCCAGTCCCGTCCGGCCATGACCGCCGCCGAACTCGCCCGCGAGCTGGAGGTGTCGGAGCGGACGGTCACGCGGGACGCGCAGGCGCTGTCGGAGGCGGGGGTGCCGGTGTACGCGGACCGGGGCCGGGCCGGGGGCTACCGGCTGATCGGCGGCTACCGGACCCGGCTGACGGGCCTGGCCCGGACCGAGGCGGAGGCGCTGTTCCTGTCCGGCGTACCGGGGGCGCTCAGGGAGATGGGCCTGGAGGACGTGGCCTCGGCTGCCCGGCTGAAGGTGTCGGCGGCCCTGCTGCCCTCCCTGCGGGACGCCCCGCGCACGGCGGCGCAGCGCTTCCACATGGACGCGCCGGCCTGGTTCCGCGAGCCGGAGACACCGGCGCTGCTGCCCGTGATCGCCGAGGCGGTGTGGGACGACCGCCGTGTGACGGCGCGCTACCGGCGGGACGGTACGGAGGTGGAGCGGGCGCTGGAGCCGTACGGGCTGGTGCTGAAGGCGGGCGTCTGGTATTTGTGCGCGCGGATCCCCGAGGCCGGCGCCTTCCGCACGTACCGCATGGACCGCTTCACCGCCGCCGAGCCCTCGCAGACCCGCTTCGACCGGGACGAGGAGTTCGACCTCCCCGGTCACTGGGCGGAGCAGGCGGAGAGGTTCGCCCGCTCCATCCTGCGGGCCGAGGTGACGGTCCGGCTGTCGGCGGAGGGGATGCGGAGGCTGCCGTACGCGGTCGATCCGGTGTCCGTGCGGGACGCGACGCCGGTCGCGGGCGCGGCGGACGACGACGGCTGGGTGACGCTGACCCTGCGGGTGGAGTCCGAGGAGGTGGCGCACACCCAGCTCACCGCGCTCGGCCCGGAGGTGCAGGTGCTGGCGCCTCAGGCACTGCGGGCGCGTTTCGCACTGGACGCGAGGCGGCTGGCCGCGCTGTACTCCTGTCCGTAGCGATCCACCGCACTCCGCGTGCGTCCCTGTGCCGGAGGGCCGATGCTGGAGCCGTGATGGACGAGATGGAGTTCTGGGAGCTGGTGGACGCCACCCGCGACGCCGCCGAGGGCGACCCCGAGGAGCAGGCGGACCTGCTGGTGGACCGGCTCCTGACGCTGGACCCGGAGATGGTCCTGGACTTCGCTCGTCACTTCGAGGCGCGCTACAACCGCGCGTACACCTGGGACCTGTGGGGCGCCGCCTGGGTGCTCCTCGACGGGGCCAGCGACGACGCGTTCGACTTCTTCCGCTGCTGGCTGATCGGCCAGGGCCGCGAGGTCTACGAGGGCGCCGTGCACGCCCCTGACTCGCTGGCCGAGCTCCTGGACGACTTCGACGAGGAGATCGACGGCGACGGCGAGGAACTGGGCTACGCGGCGGACGAGGCGTACGAGCAGCTCACCGGCACGGTGGCACCGGACCTGGGCATCGCCCCCGCACCGGCGGAGCCGGAGGGCACACCGCTGGACTTCGAGGACGAGGGGGCGCTCGCCGAGCGCTACCCCCGTCTGTGGGCCCGCTTCAAGGAATAGGCCTCAGACGTCGGCACGGCGGCGGCCGGTGCTGTCCGACGGGATGTACGCCTGCGTCTGCTCTGCCCGCACCGCGTGGTGCATCGGCGCCTTGTTGGCCTGGTCGAGCGCGGAGGCGGTGACGGCGGCCGGCCCGAGGACGACCGTGGCGACGGCGCAGACGACGGTCCAGGCACTCTTCTTCGTCTCGGTGTTCATCTTGATCCCCACCTTCGGTCAGTGCGTGCCCCTGACGCTATGGCGGCCCGCTCAGGGGGATCAGTGAGCCGCCTGGGAGGAACCTTTGACTTCTCCCCTCCCCGAATGGGGAGGGGAGAACCTGGCTCAGGCTGCCTCCTGGAGCGGCGCTCCAGAAAGTCTTACGCCCTCATCGCCAGCCGGGGCCAGACCAGCCCGGACGAGCATCACATGCGCGGAGTTCTTGTCCTGGCAGGACACCGCTTCGCATGTGGTGCAGGTGTAGGTGCGTTGCGACAGCGGCAGGGCGTGCTTGGTTCTCGCTCCGCACCGTGCGCAGTCCATGGTGGTGTGCGCCGGATGCACCAGGCGCACGTCCCGGCCGTGCTTGCGGCCCATCTGCAGCAGCGCCGCCTTGGTGGCGCCGATCGCGGCGTCGGCGGCCTTGCGGGCCATGCTGGTCCTGGCGAGGAACTTCGGGCGGAAGTCCTCCACCGCGATGGCGTCGTGGTCGCGCACCACCTGCTTCGCCCACTTGCGGCCCGCGTCCTGCCGCTGCCGGGCGATCTTGGCGTAGGTCTTCGCCCGCCACCGCTTCGCCTCCCGGTACCCCTTCGAGGCGGCCTGCCCCTTCTTCGGTTTGCGGCGGGCCATCATCCGGTCGTACCGGAACAGCTTTTCCTTGGCCTTCCTGCCGTACTCGGGGTGGGGCAGGTCGTGTGCGTCGGAGGTGGTGGTGGCGATCTGTTTGACGCCCCAGTCGACGCCAAGCACCGCCCCCGCAGCGGGCAACGGCTGTACCTCGGCGGGGACGACGAAGGAGGCGTACCAGTGCCCGAGGCTGTCCCGGTAGATCCGCACCGAGGACGGCTCAACAGGCAGAGCGCGAGACCACACCACGCTCACGACGATCCCGCCCGCCAGATGCAGCCGCCCGTCCTTCAGCCGGAAGCCCCGCCGGGTGTAGTTCAGCGTGCGATCCGCCTCGTGCTTCTTCTTGTACCTCGGCATCCCGGCCCGCCGCCGCAACGGCAGCCGCGCCCTGATGTCCTTCACCGCCTTCGCGCGGGAGGCACCGAAGTCGCGGATGAGCTGCTGCTGCACCACCGAGGAACCCGCCGCCAGCCTCGGAATGACGGCGCGGGCGGCGGTCAGCATCCGGTCCAGCCGCGCTGGACCGCACTCCTCCCCCTGCATGTGGGCCTTCTTGGAACGGGCGACACACTCGTTCCACAGCCAGCGGCAGCGGTCCCACTCGGCCCCCAGCCTCGCGCGGGCCGTGGACGACACCCGCAGCCGGTAGGTGTACCGGGCATGCCCGACCCCATCCCCCTCCTTCACCTCGCTCACGGCCACACCCCCGCCCCATCCCGATCACATCAACCCGGCCAGACGACCGTACGTACGACCCCCGCACACCCGCAGCCCCCTGCGGTCACCGTCACCCCAACCAGCGGACACGGGCACAGGCGTTCGCCTTCCACTCGGCCAGCCGGGCAGGCCGTAGGTGCGCACCGCGCCCTGGCTACGACGCTCCGCGACGCCGCCACGGGAGGCGATTCCTCCCCGGCGTGAACACCAGGGCCACCTTGCGTCGGCCGGTGATGAACACATGGGCGCCCTCGGACGCCAGCCGCACGGCGGTGGCCAGGCCGATTCCGGTGCTGCCGCCGGTGACGACGGCGGTCTTGCCTTTCACCTGTCCCATTACTTTTCCTGACGGAGCTCGGGACGCCGTATCTTCCCGGCCGGCCGAGAGCTCTGGGAGGATCTCGCGGTGACCGGCACTGATGGCACCGCCCGACAGAGACTCGTCCGCCGTGGTCTCGCCTTGGAGTACACCACCCTCGGCTGGAACGTGATCGGCATCGGGGTGCTGTCCGTCGCCGCGATCTCGGCGAGGTCCGTGGCGCTGGCAGGGTTCGGCCTGGACTCTCTGATCGAGATCGGTGCTTCCACCGTGGTGATCTGGGAGCTGTCCGGCAGCGGCGAGGACCGCCGGCGCCGCGCGCTCCAGCTGATCGGGGTCGGCTTCGCACTGCTGGCGGTGTACCTGCTGGGGCAGTCCACCTGGGTCCTGGCCAGTGGTTTCCGGCCCCGCCACTCGCCCTTGGGCATCGGCTGGACGGCGGTGACGGCCGCGGTGATGTTCGCGCTCGCCGCCGGAAAGGCACGCACCGGTGCCGCGCTGGACGACCCGGTGCTGGAGACCGAGGGCCGGGTCACCCTGCTCGATGGCCTGTTGGCCGCCGCCGTGCTGCTCGGCCTCCTGCTGCATTCTCTCGCCGGCCTGTGGTGGGCCGACCCGGCCGCCGGGTACGTGCTGGTCTCTTACGCTCTGCGCGAGGTCAAGGAGATCTTCTTCGGCCCGCCGGACGAGCGGTGACCGCCGGCCGTGGGGCCGGGGCCGCGCGGGGACGCGGTGGCGGGGCGCAGTTCGATGCGGGCGTCGAGGCCGGTGCCGGGTGCGGGGTGGAGGGTGACGGTGCCGCCGGAGGCGTCGACGAGGTGGCGGACGATGGGCAGGCCCAGGCCGGTGCCGTCGTGGTGGGTGTCGGAGGCGCGCCAGAAGCGGTCGAAGGCACGGGCCCGGTCGGCTTCGTTCATGCCGGGGCCCTGGTCGATGACGTCGAGTCGGGTGCCGGGGGTGCGGTGGAGGGTGATGGTGGTGCTGGGCGGGGAGACGCGCAGGGCGTTGGCGAGCAGGTTGTCGATGATCTGTTCCAGGGCTCCGGGGATCGCCCAGACGTGGCCGACGGGAGCGCCGGTGATGTCGAGGGCGACGTACTGCTCGGCGGCCAGCGGCTCCCACATCGCCACGCGGTCGGCTAGTACGGCGTCGAGGTCGACCGGTTCGGGGGTGGTGGCGGTGTTCTCCAGCCGGGCCAGGGCGAGCAGGCCCTGCACCATGCGGCCGAGGCGTTCGACCTCGCCGACCGCCTCGTCCAGGCTGCCGTGGGCGCGCGGGTCGAGGTAGGGCTCGAAGTTCTCCAGCCGCAGCCGTAGCGCGGTCAGCGGGGTCTTCAGCTGGTGGGAGGCTTCCGAGGCGAACGCCTGCTGGGCTTTGAGCAGGTGCTGAAGCCGGGTGGCGGTACGGGTGAAGGACGCGGCGAGGCGGCGCAGTTCCGGTGGTCCGGTGGTGGTGTCGGGCGGGTTGGTGAGCTGTCCCCCGGCGAGCTGGCCGGTCGCGGCCTCCAGTGTCCGCAGGGGGCGGGTGATCCAGCGCGCCAGGCTGAAGGCGACCAGCGCGACGACGGCGAGGACGCAGGCTCCGGCCAGGGCGAGGGCACCCCAGATCCGGTGGACCCGGGCGCTGACCTGATCCATGGGGTAGGTCAGGCGCAGGGCGCCGCGGACGGTGGTGCCGGAGGAACCGGGCATGGTCGCGGACAGGGCGTCGCCACCGGCGCCGTCCGTCGTGGTGGTGACGGTGGGCCGGTTGCGCAGGGCACGGGCGATGTCCGGCTGCGCGGCGAGGCTGACGCCGGTGCGGCCGGCGGGGTCGGAGTCGGCCAGAACGATGCCCTGCCTGTCGGTGACGACGACATGGCCGCCGGTGCGGGCGGCGTAGTCGCCCACCACCTCGGGCAGGGCGTCGAGCCGGCCTTTCTCGATGTTCTCCTCGGTCACCTCGGCGAGCATGGAGGCGTCGCGTTCCACGCTCTGGGAGGCACGGGAGGTCTCGCCGCGGGCGTAGATGAAGCCGAGCGGGATCTCCAGTCCTGCCAGCACGAGCAGAGCCAGACCCAGGTAGCTGAACAGCAGGCGGCGGGTCATCCGGCCGCCTCGTCGGTGGCGGGTCCGCCGGGGACGGTCAGACGGAAGCCGACTCCGCGGGCGGTGGTGATCCAGCCCGGATGGCCCAGTTTGCGGCGCAGGGCGGCCACGTGCGCGTCGAGGGTCTTGGTGGGGCCGAAGAAGTGCGGGTCCCACACCGTGTCCATGATCTGCTGGCGCGAGTACACCGTGCCGGGATCCTCCGCGAGATAGGCGAGCAGGTCGAACTCCCGCGGTGTCAGGGCGACTTCGGAGCCGTCGAGGTGGACCTCGCGGGTGCGGCGGTTGACGGTCAGCGACCCCAGTGCCTGCGCTCCGGCAGCCGACGGGAGCGCCGCGGGCCCTTGCGCCGGCCCGGTCGGCTGGTACGCGGGCGCTCCGGCGCGCCGTGTCACCGCGCGGATGCGGGCGATCAGTTCCCGTACGCCGAAGGGCTTGGCGAGGTAGTCGTCGGCTCCGAGTTCTAGGCCGACGATGCGGTCGGCCTCCTCTCCCCGGGCGGTGATCATGATGATGGGGACGGCCGACCGGGCGCGCAGGCTGCGGCAGACGTCCAGGCCGTCCATGTCGGGCAGCCCGAGGTCGAGCAGTACCAGGTCGGGCGCGGCGGTGGCGTCGGCGAGGCCTGCGGCGCCGGTACGGACGTGGTCCACGGTGAACCCGTAGCGCCCCAGGCCCTCGGTCAGGGGTCCGGCGATTCGGTCGTCGTCTTCGATGAGCAGCAGCCGCATGGCGACAGGCTCGCACAGCCGTGCCGTGCGGCCGGTCGGTACCGGCTTCTTCACGTGCGAGGAGACCGGCCCCGCCCGTCAGCCGGCGTCCTCGTTCTCCTCGGTGCCTTCCTTCTTGGTGTCGGTGACCTTGTAGGACTTGTCGAGGTAGACCTCGATCGAGGTGCCGTCGGCCTGCTTCACCTCCACCGCGTACATGCCGGGCTTCTCCGCGTCCTCCTCCGACTTCACGACCGTGCCCGGGTACTTGGCGAGCGCGGCGGCCTCGGCCTTCTGCTTGATGTCGCCGGTCAGCGGCGGCTCGGTCTTGTCGTCGGCGTCACCGGCCTCGCCCGCCGCCCCGGCGCCGGCCGCGCCCTGGGCCTGCTGGGTGTCCGCGGCCTTCGCGTTGTCGGATCCGGAGTCGGAACCGCCGCAGGCGGCGAGCGCGAACATCAGCACGGCGGCGGGAGCGGCGAGCAGGGCACGGCGGGGCAGGGCACGCATCAGGGTGTCTCCAAACAGTGGACGCGACTTGCGAGTTCGGCGGTCCGTGGAACCGGACCTCCGGGGGGTGGCAACGACCCTAGGAACCCGCTGTCGAGAGACAGCCCAGCAAACGGAGAGCGGAGGACCAGCAGATTGCCAATCTTCCGCTCACGGACGAGTCAGGACGCCGCGGCCGTGCCGCCGCCGATGCCGGAGGGGTCCGTTCCGCCCGCGATGTGTGCTGTGCCACCTGGCGGAACCATCGTCCCGGTCCAGGACGTTTCCCCGGGTACACGCATCGTGGCCGGATCCGGGAGCGTCCGGCGCGTGCAACTGATCACTGGGCCCGTCCCACCCGTACTAGGGGGTCCGAGAGAAAGGCGGCTCCGTGGACTTGCTCGACCTCATGCTTGTGCTGGTCATCCTGGCCTACGCGGCGTCCGGTTACCGGCGTGGGCTGGTGGCCGGATGCGTTTCGCTGGCCGGGTTCGTGGGCGGCGCGGTCGTGGGGGTGTGGGTGCTGCCGTGGATCATGGACCTCGTCACACGGGGGACCCCGGCGGCGACCACCGCCGCGGTGCTGACGGTGCTGGTCCCGGGCGTGGTGGGGCACGAGCTGGCGGGGCGGCTGGCCCTGCGGCTGCGGCGGGAGCTGGACGAGGGGCCGCTGCGGGTGGCCGACGGGATAGGCGGGGCGGCGGCCAACTCGGTCGCCGTGCTGATCGTGGCGTGGGTGGCCGCGAGCGTGCTGGGCGCCTCCTCGTCCCAGATGGTCACGACGGCGATACGGGACTCGGCGTTGCTGGGCGCGGTACAGGACTCGATGCCGGACACCACGCCGACTTGGTTCTCCCGGGCGACGTCCGCCCTCACGGAGGCGGGTTTCCCGCAGGTCTTCAACCCGTTCGAGAACGAGTCGACGGCCGAGGTCGCCAAGCCCTCCGGCGACAGCGTCACGGCCAGCGCCACGAGAGCCGCCAAGCTGAGCACGGTGAAGATCGAGGGGTCCTCCGGCACCCAGGGGCGCGAGGGCAGCGGGTTCGTGTACGCGCGGGAGCACGTGATGACGAACGCCCATGTGGTGGCGGGCATCGCCGACCCGACCGTACGCATCGGGGGCGTCGGGCAGTCGTACGAGGCGCGCGTGGTGCTCTTCGACCCGGACCGGGACGTGGCGGTGCTGTACGTGCCGGGTCTCAGCGCCCCCGTGCTCCGCTTCGACGCCACCGCCTCGCGCGGGGACTCGGCGGTGGTCGCGGGCTATCCGCAGGACGGCGACCTCAATCTGCAGGCGGCCACGGTGGCGAACCGGGTACGGGCGACCGGCCAGAACATCTACAGCAACGGCACGGTCACCCGCGAGATCTACTCCATACGCTCGACGGTTCGGCCCGGCAACTCCGGTGGTCCGCTGCTGACCACGGGCGGCCGGGTGTTCGGCGTGGTCTTCGCCCGTTCCACCGCGAACGACGAGACGGGGTACGTGCTGACGGCGGACGAGGTGGCCTCCGACGCCGACCGCGGCAAGGAGGCGACGACGCCGGTGGACGTCGGGGACCTGGTCAGCTCCTGAGGCCCGGGGCCGCCGGCGCGGGCGTCAGAGAGTGCGGCCCATGAACACGTCGTCCACGTACGCGCCGTCCAGCAGGAACTCCTCCGGCAGGACGCCCTCGACGACGAAGCCCTCGGACTCGTACAGCTTGCGGGCGGGCGTGTTGTGGCCGAGGACGCGCAGCGTGATCCGGCGGGCGCCGCGCCGGCGGGACTCCTCGAAGGCGGCGCGGATCAGGGCGCGGGCGACACCCCGGCCGCGGGCCTCCTCCGCGACGGCGAGGCCCTGGATCTGGCGCACGTGCGCGTTGCAGGCGAGCGGGGTGGGGAAGCCGAGGCGGAGATAGCCCGCGACACGGCCGTCGAGTTCGGCGACCAGGGTGTCCTCGACGGTGTGCCGCTCGGTGAAGAACGGCGGATACGGGGGCTGCGGCTCGGGCATCACCGCGTGCAGGTGCGACCAGGTGGTGACGTCGATGCGGGTCAGCGCCCCGTCGTCTTCGGGTCTGGCGGTGCGTATGGACGGTTCCGGCATGCCGGTCACCCTACGGCGGGGCGAGGGGATCCTCACGGGGTTTTCACGCGCGCACGGGGCAGGATGGGCGCCATGCAACGTTCACGCATCGCGGTGACCGGCGCGTCCGGTCTGATCGGCAGCGCTCTGGTGCGGTCCCTGACCGCCGACGGGCACGAGGTGGTGCGGCTGGTCCGCCGTGCGGCCCGGGGCGAGGGCGAGGTCCGCTGGGACCCGGAGGGCCGGTACGTGGACGCGGCCGGGCTCATCGGCTGTGACGCGGTGGTCAACCTGGCCGGGGCGGGGGTGGGCGACCGCCGCTGGACGCAGGAGTACAAGCGGCGGATCCGGGAGAGCCGGGTGCTGGGCACGGCGGCCCTGGCGCAGGCCCTCGCCTCGCTCGACGAGCCGCCGCGGGTGCTGGTCAACGGCAGTGCGATCGGCATCTACGGGGACACCGGGGACCGCGTGGTCGACGAGGACGCCCCGCCCGGGGACGGTTTCCTGCCGTCGCTGTGCGTGGAGTGGGAGGAGGCCACCGGGCCCGCCCAGGAGGCCGGGGTGCGGACGGTGTTCGCACGGACCGGGCTGGTGGTGGCCCGCGGGGGCGGCGCCTGGGGGCGGCTGTTCCCGTTGTTCAAGGCGGGGCTGGGCGGCCGACTGGGCGACGGGCGGCAGTACTGGTCGTACATCGCGCTGCACGACGAGGTGGCCGCGCTGCGCCATCTCATCGCCGGCGAGGGGCTGTCGGGCGCTTTCAACCTCACCGCCCCGCAGCCGCTGACCAACCGGGAGATCACGGAGGCGATGGGGCGCGTGCTGCACCGGCCGACCGCGTTCGCGGTCCCGGCGCCGGTGCTCAGGGCGGCGCTGGGCGAGATGGCGGGGGACGTGCTGGGCAGCCAACGGGTGGTGCCCAAGCGGCTGCTGGAGTCGGGGTTCACTTTCGCGTTCCCAGGGATCGAGGACGCGATCCGGGCGGCCTGATGAACTCTTGTGACCAGATGCGACCGCCGTGCGACCGTGCCCTGTTCATGCGCGACTGTCGTTGACCGATCACGGCCCTACCCTCGAGCTGAACTCGGGTATCCCTGGAGCCGGTTGGGGGCATGACGCCTGCACCGGACGCACAACCTCGAGGAGGGGCCTCGTGCTTGAGCCCGTGTACCAGGTGGACGTCGTCATCGTGGGAGCCGGGATCGCCGGTCTCTCGGCGGCTCATCGGCTTGTCCGCGCAGGAGTGACGACCGCGGTCCTGGAGGCTGCCCCTTACGTGGGCGGCCGTATGTCGACGGAGAAGGTCGACGGCTTCCGGCTCGACCGGATCGGCCAGCTCCTGTCCACGTCGTATCCGGAGCTACGCCTGACACCGGGGCTCGACGCCCTCGTGCTGCGCCCCTTCGCACCCGGTGTGCTGCTGCACCGGGACGGCCGCCGGCAGCGCGCGGGTGCGCCGGCGGCCGGAGGAAGCGCCAGGGGCGCACTCCATGCCGTACGCGCCCTGGCAAGCGCCCCCAGGAGCCCGGCCGTCGTGTCGCCCGTGCGGAAGTCCGGCGCCCCGGTGGGCGGTGCCGTCGACCAGGCCCGTCTGCAGGCGTCCCTGGCCCGGATCGCCGGTACACCCGTCGAACGCCTCCTGGCCCGCCCCGAACTCCCCGCCGCCCAGGCCCTGGCCGCCCGCGGGCTGCCCGCCCGCACCGTCGACGGCTTCCTGCGCCCCCTGCTCGCCGCCCTGTTGTGCGACCCGGCGCTGACCACCTCCAGCCGGTGCGCCGACCTCGCGCTGCGTGCCTTCGCTAGCGGCCGGCTGTGCGTACCGGAAGGCGGCGCCGAGGTGCTGCCGGAACTGCTGGCACGGTTGCTGCCGCCCGGCACGGTGCACACCGGGGCCCGGGCCACCTCCGTCGCCACCACCACCGTGACCACCGCGGAGCACGGCGAGTTCCGCTGCCGCGCGGTCCTGCTGGCGACCGACGCGCGCGCCGCGGCCGAGCTGCTGCCCGGCCTGCGCGTGCCGGACTTCCATCCGGTGACGGTGGTCCACCACACGACGGACGAGCCGCCCACGACGGGCGCCTCACTGCTCCTCGAGGCCGACCGCGGCGGTCCGGTCGCGCACACCGCGGTGATGAGCGACGTCGACCCGAGCCGGGCGCCCGCGGGCCGCGCGCTGGTCTCCTCGACCGTGCTCGGCACTCCCCCGGAGGGCGTGGACACCGCGGTGCGCATGCACCTGTCCCGGTTGTACGGCACCTCGACCACCCGCTGGGAGACCCTCGCCGTGCACCACACCGCCGAGGCCGTCCCGGCGATGCGCCCCCCGCACGACCTGCGGCGGCCGGTGCGGCTGATGGCGGGCCTGTACGTGTGCGGCGACCACCGCGACACCAGTACCGTCCAGGGCGCCCTGCACTCGGCCCACCGGGCCGCCGCCGCGATCCTGGCGGACCTGGGGGCGGCGGGCTCGATGCACCGCGCGGACCCGCCGGCCACGCTGCGCAGGGCGGCCTGAACCGGGGGGCGGGAAGGGATCAGGGGCTCACCCGAGGGCCGCGACCTTGTCGCGGTAGCCCCTCACCGGTGCCGCGTCCTTGTAGGGCTCCAGCCGGCGTTCGAAGTCCCTGACGTACTCGACCGCCCGGACCGATCTCATCTCCGCCGCCTGTCCCGCCGCCTCCGCGCCCAGGGCGCAGGCCTGGTCGAGTTCGCCCAGGCCGAGGCGCGCGGAGGCGAGAACGACCCGGCAGAACAGGCGGCTGCGGGCGTACGTGGGGGCGCGCAGTTGCAGGGAGCGCTCCGCGTGCTGGGCCGCGGCGCGGAACTGCTGCAGGTCCCGGTGGCAGTGCCCGAACTCGTCGGCGAGCTGCGCCTCGTCGAAGAAGCGCGCCCAGTACGGCACCTCGTCCCCGGGCCGGGCCGCCTCCAGGGCGCGCTCGGCCCGCACCAGCGCGCCGGTGCACGCCCGCACCTCGCCCAGTACACCGTGCGCGCGTGCCTCGGCCGCGTACAGCAGCGCCTGCACCACGGGCGGCGCCCCGGTGCCCACCCCCTGCTGCGCGACCCGGGCGAGCTGGACGGCCTCCCGGCCGTGCCCGAGGTAGACGGCCTGGCGGCTCATGGTGACCAGGACGTAGGAGCCGTACGCCCGGTCCCCGGCCGCCTGGGCGAGCCGCAGCGCCTGCACGAAGTAACGCTGGGCGAGTCCGTGCGCGGCGATGTCGTAAGAGGTCCAGCCCGCGAGCCGGGTCAGGTCGGCGGCGGCGGCGAACAGCCGGCGGCCGGTCTGCTCCCCGTAGGTGCCGCGCAGCATCGGCTCGCACTCGTGCTCCAGGTAGCGCACCAGGGCCTGGCGGGCGTGGCCGCCGCCGTAGGCGTCGTCGAGGGTGCGGAAGAGTTCGCCGACGGAGCGGAGCGCGGCGATGTCGCCGGCGGTGACCTTCTGGCCGGGGCCGCGCTCGGCCTGGCCGCGCTGGCGGGGCACCACCGGGCGGCCGTGCGCGGGCACCCGGGCGGGCGGTTCCCCGCGGGCCACCCTGTCGTCGGGCCTGCCGATCAGCCAGTCCCGGCTGGGCACCACGAGACCGGCCGGGGTGAAGGCGATCTTGCGCAGCTCGGCGTGGCTGCCGGAGTCCTTGCGCCACAGCCCGCTGACGATGTCGATGGCCTCCTCGGGGCCGGCCGCGAACTCCAGTCCCGCGTAGACGGGCGCGCAGGCGTCCAGGCCGAGGTCCTGGGCGGTCAGGCGGCGACCGAGACGCCGGGTGAAGACCTCGGCGATCAACGCGGGGGTGGTGCCCCGGGGCTGCTGGCCGCGCAGCCACCGGGTGACCGATGTCTTGTCGTATCTGAGGTCCAGCCCGTGTTCGAGACCGAGCTGGTCCACGCGACGGGCAAGCCCGGCATTGGAGAACCCCGCTTCTGCGATGAGCGCGGCGAGCTGGCGGTTGGGGGTGCGCTGCGCGGGTCGGTCCGTCATCTGCGGTGCGGTCTCCTGCCTTTCGGACCCAAGCAGCCTGGCCGCTTGTGCCCGGATTGCCTGTGAGCAGCCCTTATGGCCTCGTGAACGGCGCGAATGTAGCGGAGAGTAAGCACCCGATCGCACAATTCGGCAGGCATTCATCCGATCGTGTGAGGATTGCCCGCACGGCTGACGCGCGACGGCCGGACGTACAGTGGCTTGGGCGCGTTCGTGCCTTACGAGCTTCTAGGGAGGCGCTTGCCGTGAGTGAGTTGCGGTTCGTCCGCATGGGATTCGGTACCGAGGCCGTGGACTACCAGGTGGCCTGGGACGAGCAGCGCCGGGTGCACGCGGCGCGGTTCGCCGACGAGGTCCCCGACACCGTACTGCTCCTCGAACACCCCCCGGTCTACACGGCGGGCCGCCGCACCGAGGACAGCGAGCGCCCCCTCGACGGCACCCCTGTCATCGACGTGGACCGCGGCGGCAAGATCACCTGGCACGGCCCGGGCCAGCTCGTGGGCTACCCGATCCAGAAGCTGCCGCGCCCGGTGGACGTGGTCGCGCACGTCCGGCGCCTGGAGGAGGCGCTGATCCGCACCTGCGCGGAGTTCGGCCTGGAGACCACCCGGGTCGAGGGCCGCAGCGGGGTGTGGGTCCTCGGCGACCCGGTCGAGCGGCGGCCGGCGCTCGGCGGACTGTCGCTGGACTTCGACCCGCGCCTCACGGACGAGGAGTTCGACCCGAGGCTGAACGGGCCGGAGTACGCGCCCTCCAACGCCGGCCAGCGGCGCGAGGACCGCAAGATCGCGGCGATCGGCATCCGGGTGGCGAAGGGCGTCACGATGCACGGCTTCTCGTTCAACGTGAACCCGGACAACAAGTGGTTCGACAAGATCATCCCGTGCGGCATCCGGGACGCGGGAGTCGCCTCCCTCGCCGGCGAGCTGGGCCGCGACGTGACGATCGAGGAGGTGCTGCCGGTGGTCGAGCGGCACCTGAGGGACGTACTGGAGAATGCCGACCTGAAGCCGCGGGACATCGAGAAGGCTCCGGCGTAGCGCGCGGGCGCGGCCCCGGCTTTCCCCGCCCCCGCCACCCCTCCCCGTCCCACATCCAGGGGCTCCGCCCCTTCGACCCCGCCAGGGGGCTCCGCCCCCTGCACCCCCGCTCCTCAAACGCCGGAGGGGCTGGAATTTTCACGGGCGTACCCTGGTGTACGCCAAAGAATCGAAGCTACAGGGAGCCGGTCGTGTCCGCAGTCGCACCCGACGGACGCAAGATGCTGCGCCTGGAGGTCCGCAACAGCCAGACCCCCATCGAGCGCAAGCCCGAGTGGATCAAGACCCGGGCGAAAATGGGTCCCGAATACACGAAGATGCAGAACCTCGTCAAGAGCGAGGGCCTGCACACGGTCTGCCAGGAAGCCGGCTGCCCGAACATCTACGAGTGCTGGGAGGACCGCGAGGCGACCTTCCTCATCGGCGGCGACCAGTGCACGCGGCGCTGCGACTTCTGCCAGATCGACACCGGCAAGCCCGAGGCGCTGGACCGTGACGAGCCGCGCCGGGTCGGCGAGTCCGTGGTCACCATGGACCTGAACTACGCCACCATCACCGGCGTCGCCCGTGACGACCTGGAGGACGGCGGCGCCTGGCTGTACGCGGAGACCGTGCGCCAGATCCACGCGCAGACCGCCGACCGTGAGGGCGGCCGGACGAAGGTGGAGCTCCTGGCCCCCGACTTCAACGCGGTCCCCGAGCAGCTGGCCGAGGTCTTCTCCGCCCGCCCCGAGGTCTTCGCGCACAACGTCGAGACCGTCCCCAGGATCTTCAAGCGGATCCGCCCCGGCTTCCGCTACGAGCGCTCGCTGAAGGTCATCACAGAGGCCCGCGACTTCGGCCTGGTCACCAAGTCCAACCTGATCCTCGGCATGGGCGAGACCCGCGAGGAGGTCAGCGAGGCCCTCAAGCAGCTGCACGAGGCCGGCTGTGAACTCGTCACCATCACGCAGTACCTGCGTCCGAGCGTGCGCCACCACCCGGTGGAGCGCTGGGTGAAGCCGCACGAGTTCGTGGAGCTGCAGGAGGAGGCCGAGCAGATCGGCTTCTCCGGTGTGATGTCCGGTCCGCTGGTCCGCTCCTCGTACCGCGCGGGACGCCTGTACCGGATGGCCGTGGAACAGCGTCATTCAGCGGCGACTGTGTGAATTCACGCACAAGGTCCTACTGGCCAGTAGCGGCCGATTTCACGCGGCCCCGACCGTCCCCGCAGATGGGGGCGCCTGTCGGGGCCGCGTCGCCGTTCCGGTCCCCTCAAGCGAGTCTTCATTGGTGTTTGACCGGTCGGTCACACCCTGGTAACACCAAACAGTGACGCTGGACTCACGCCACGTACACCCGCACTCGCAGCCTTCCCGAGGGGGGACCTCCACCATGCAGGCCGCGCCCGTTCGCGCCAACGCCATCCCGTCCTTCACCGACGCGCTCCGTGCCGTCGAGTCCCTGCTCATGAGCGGCGGCCAGCGCACCGCCCGCCGCAACGCCTGGACCTCGGTCCTGGAGGACCGCCGCCGCGCGAAGGACAGGGTCGAGGCCCAGCACTTCCTGGACCAGGCGCTCACACCGCACCAGCCCCTGGACCGCACCCCCTGAACGCACCCGCCGGGACACCACCGTCGTGGGCGCTCCCGGAGCCACGTAGACTGCGTGGCATGGCGAGGAAGGAAACCGCAGCAGACGCTGCGAATGCCGGGCGACTGAAGCAGATCGCCCTTACTTACAAGATGACCCGCAAGGCCGACAGCAAGATCGGTCTTGTACTCGCAGCCGTCGGCATCGGCATCCTCGGTGTCTTCCTCGCGATCGGCTTCTTGATCGGCCACCCTGTCTACCTGGGCATCCTGGGCCTGCTGCTCGCCTTCCTCGGGACGGCGATCGTGTTCGGCCGCCGGGCCGAGCGGGCCGCCTTCGGTCAGATGGAGGGCCAGCCGGGTGCCGCCGCGGCCGTGCTCGACAATGTCGGCCGGGGCTGGACCACCACCCCCGCGGTGGCGATGAACCGCAGCCAGGACGTGGTGCACCGCGCGGTCGGCAAGGCCGGCATCGTGCTGGTCGCCGAGGGCAACCCGAACCGGGTGAAGAGCCTGCTGGCCGCCGAGAAGAAGAAGATGAACCGGGTCGTCGCGGACGTGCCGGTGCACGACATCATCGTCGGCACGGGCGACGGCCAGGTCGAACTGAAGAGGCTGCGCACCACGATGCTGAAGCTCCCCCGCGTCCTGTCCGGCCCCCAGGTCACCGCGACCAACGACCGGCTCCGGGCCATGGGCGACCTGATGAGCAACATGCCGCTGCCGAAGGGCCCGATGCCCAAGGGCATGCGGATGCCGCGCGGCGGCGGCCCCAAGGCGCGCTGACCCTCCCGGTACGAGAATGGGGGCGCCCGGTGTGAACCGGGCGCCCCCTTCGTCGTGATGACGCTGGATCTTCGTCGTGATGACGCTAGATCCGCACCTCCACCGTCCTGGCCAGCCGGTCGTGGAGTCCGCGTCCGTCGCGGTCCCAGATCAGGGCGGGGACGGCGAGGCACAGCAGGATCGTGCGGACCAGGGAGCGCAGCGGCTGGACGCGGCCGGTGTCCACGGCCACCACCCGGATGCCGAAGAGACGCTTGCCGGGGGTGAAGCCGACCGTGCCGACGGTCAGGACGCCCAGCAGGAAGAAGACGAGCAGCGCCCAGTTGCTGGTGGCCGGTGTGTAGCCGTGCGTGATCAGGCCGTATGCGATCAAGACGCACAGGGCCCAGTCCACGGCCACCGCTCCCAGCCGCCGTCCCGGGCGGGCGATCGAACCCGGCCCCTCCTCCGGCAGACCGAGCTGCTCGCCCCGGTACCCGAAGTCGGCCCCGGCGTCCTCCATGGCCGCGCGCGGCCCGGAGAGCCACGATCCGATGGCCTGCCTGTTGTCCACCTTCGCCTGTCTGTCCTCCACCCGTCCACGGTACTGCGCCCCTGTATGCCCCTGGGACGGCGGGGTGCGTCAGGGCTAGGGTTGAACCGGCACCGGTTAACTTCTGCGAAACAAATGGGTCACGCACGAGAAATCACCCGTCCCTAGGGTCGAGGTCAGCGTGTGCCACCGCACTGGCCGCACTTACGAACTACCACCCCGGCACGGGAACGGCCGGGAGTAGGAGGAGCTGGATGTTCCAGAACGCCGACGAGGCCAAGAAGTTCATCGCGGACGAGGACGTCAAGTTCATCGACGTCCGGTTCTGCGACCTGCCGGGCGTCATGCAGCACTTCACGGTGCCCGTCGAGGCGTTCGACCCGGACGACGAGCTCGCCTTCGACGGATCCTCGATCCGTGGCTTCCAGGCCATTCACGAGTCCGACATGGCGCTGCGCGCGGACCTGTCGACCGCCCGGGTCGACCCGTTCCGCCGTGACAAGACCCTCAACATCAACTTCTTCATCCACGACCCGATCACGGGCGAGCAGTACTCCCGTGACCCGCGCAACGTGGCGAAGAAGGCCGAGGCGTACCTCGCCTCCACCGGTATCGCGGACACCGCGTACTTCGGCCCCGAGGCCGAGTTCTACGTCTTCGACTCCGTCCGCTTCGCGACCAGCGCGAACGAGTCCTTCTACCACATCGACTCCGAGGCGGGTGCCTGGAACACCGGCGCCCTCGAGGACAACCGTGGTTACAAGGTCCGCTACAAGGGCGGCTACTTCCCGGTTCCGCCGGTCGACCACTTCGCCGACCTGCGCGCCGAGATCTCCCTGGAGCTGGGCAAGGCCGGCCTCCAGGTCGAGCGCCAGCACCACGAGGTCGGCACCGCCGGCCAGGCCGAGATCAACTACAAGTTCAACACGCTGCTCGCCGCCGCCGACGACCTCCAGCTCTTCAAGTACATCGTGAAGAACGTCGCCTGGCGCAACGGCAAGACCGCGACCTTCATGCCGAAGCCGATCTTCGGTGACAACGGCTCGGGCATGCACGTGCACCAGTCGCTGTGGAGCGGCGGGGACCCGCTGTTCTACGACGAGCAGGGCTACGCCGGCCTGTCGGACACCGCCCGCTACTACATCGGCGGCATCCTCAAGCACGCCCCGTCGCTGCTGGCCTTCACCAACCCGACGGTCAACTCCTACCACCGTCTGGTGCCGGGCTTCGAGGCGCCGATCAACCTGGTGTACTCGCAGCGCAACCGCTCCGCGGCCATGCGTATCCCGATCACCGGCTCGAACCCGAAGGCCAAGCGCGTCGAGTTCCGCGCGCCCGACTCCTCCGGCAACCCGTACCTGGCCTTCTCGGCACTGCTGCTCGCGGGCCTGGACGGCATCAAGAACAAGATCGAGCCGGCCGAGCCGATCGACAAGGACCTCTACGAGCTGGCTCCCGAGGAGCACGCGAACGTCGCGCAGGTCCCGACCTCGCTCCCGGCCGTCCTCGACTCCCTCGAGCGCGACCACGAGTTCCTGCTCGCCGGTGACGTCTTCACGTCCGACCTGATCGAGACGTGGATCGACTTCAAGCGCGCGAACGAGATCGCTCCGCTGCAGCTGCGTCCGCACCCGCACGAGTTCGAGCTCTACTTCGACGTGTGATCCTGCCGGACATGAGGTGAGGGCCGCCCCCTGTGAAGGGGGCGGCCCTCACCGTTACGGCTGCCGGTCGGGCTCTCAGCCGACCACGATCACCACGACGCCGCCGTTGTTGAAGCCGTTGTTGCGGAAGCCGAAGCCGTCGAAGCCGCAGTGGTTGAAGCCCCAGCGGTCGAAGCAGCCGCCGAAGCCGGTGGTTGCCTTGGTCGGAACAGCTGCCGAGGCCGTGCCTGCCGCACCGATAGTGGCACCGCTGGCCAGCAGAACGCCGATCGCGGAAGCCGCGAAGAGACGCCTCGCGCGTTGTGCTTTCATCAGTGAACCTCCTCCCATCCCCTCGTGCGGTTTGTGGGGGCACGAGACGGATGGCCGCGGCCGCTGGGTGAGATCCCGGCGCGGTCGTAGGGTTGCCGCCTGGGTACAGAAGCAGGGCCGGTCACAGCCCGCATCGCGGCTCTCACTCTCGATGCTAGCCGCCCGGCGACCACCCGGCATCCTGTGCAACCTTCCGCCCGTCCCAGGCCTCCTATATCGGGGGACCATCCCTCCTGACCCTGCCGGAACGAGAGAGGTTGAACGGGGATGACGGAGCAGGACGACTGGGAGCGGGAATTCGATCACAGGTGGGCGAACTCGGCCGAGCACAAGGAGCCGTCCGCCCGGGCACGGATGCTCGCCGCCCGCTGGAGGGAGAACCCGCCGGACCCGGCGCCCTTCCGCGCCGACCCGGACCCGGTCAGGCCGCGCCGCTCCTCGTGGATATCGACGGTCGTGGTGCTGGGCTGTGTGGCCGCGGTGATCGCTCTGCTCGGTTACGCACAGATGCGGGCCTACCGCTGACGTCCCGGGGGACGCACAGAACCCAACAGGGACCTTTTGCTGCTCCTAGGGCCGTTCGGAACCGCCTCATGGGAATCCGCAGGTGCACACTGGACAGCGGGACGAGTGCCTGACTGCGGGGTGATGCAAGATGCAGAGCCGCTTCCGGAGCGACCGGCGGTTGACCGCCCGCATGGGGGTCACGCTGTTCCTGCTCGGGTTGTTGTACGTGGGGTTCGTCGCCGCGTTGCTGGTGCTGCTGAAGTCCTGGCTGCTGGTCGTGGTGGTCGCCGCCGCGCTGCTCGGGGCGCAGTACTGGTTCTCCGACCGGATCGCGCTGTTCGCGATGCACGGGCGGGTCGTGGAGCGGGAGGAGTATCCCGAGCTGCACGCGGTGGTCGACCGTCTGTGCGCCATCGCGGACATGCCGAAGCCGGTCGTGGCCGTGTCCAACATGGACATGCCGAACGCGTTCGCGACCGGGCGGAACGCCGACAACGCCGTGGTCTGTGTGACCACCGGGCTGCTCAGACGGCTGGAGCCGGCGGAGCTCGAGGGCGTACTCGCGCACGAGCTGTCGCACGTGGCGCACAAGGACGTCGCCGTGATCACGGTGGCCTCGTTCCTCGGGGTGATCGCGGGCCTGATCGTGCGGTTCGCGTTCTATTCGGGGCTGTTCGGAGGCCGCAGGGACCAGAACACCGCCGCCGTGCTCGCCGCCGTCATGGCGGTCTCGGCGGCCGTGTACGCGATCAGTTTCCTGCTCATCCGCGCTCTGTCCCGCTACCGGGAGCTGGCCGCGGACCGGGCCGCGGCCCTGCTGACGGGCCGGCCCTCGGCGCTGGCCTCCGCGCTCACCAAGGTGTCCGGCGACATCGCCCGTATTCCGACGGAGGACCTGCGCACGGCCCAGGCCTTCAACGCCTTCTACTTCACCCCAGCGCTGGGCAGGGAGCCCGGGCTGTCCCGGCTCTTCTCCACCCACCCCAGCCTGGAGCAGCGGCTGGAGCAACTGGCCCGGATCTCCGGTGAACTCGGTGAGGCCGCGCAGCCGGGCAGGGCGGGCTGAGCATGGGATTCCTGGACATCCTCCTCGGCCGTACGAAGCCCGTCGCGCCCGACCTCGACCAGCTTTTCGCGCTGCCCTCGGCGGCCGTGACCCTCGAGGCGGCGGCCGGGTTCACGCCGACCGGGGACGGCGCGGTGTGCTTCGCGACGGTCGAGGGCGCGGCCTTCGAGCAGACGCACCGGGAGGTCCAGGCACTCCTCGACGCGGACACGGACCGCAGCGGGCCACCGGTGGAACTGCGCCAGGACGACTACGGCTACTCCTGGCTGGTGTCCCGGCGCAGCCCCGACCAGCTGCCCCAGCTGGTCAACGACCTGCACGCGGTCAACAGCTCCATGGAGGTCAACGGCTTCGGCCCCCAGCTGCTGTGCTCCCTGGCGGACTTCCAGGACGACTCGGGACGCCGGCTGGCGCTGGTGTACCTGTACAAGAGGGGCACCTTCTACCCGTTCGCCCCGCTGCCCGGCACGGTCCAGCGCCGCGACAACCCGCTGGAGCTGCGGGTGAAGGCGGCCCTCGCGAACGACCTGCGCATCGAGCAGGACCTGAACCGCTGGTTCCCGGTGTGGGGCGCCCCCGGCCTGTGACCGGGGGAGCCCCACACCGGGACGCCCCCGGCCTGTGACCGGGGGAGCCCGCCGGGTCTAACGGGCCTTCTTCTCGCGTTCCTGGCGACGGGCCTCGAAGGGGCGTTCGCGGCGGTAGCGGCGCTCCCACTTGGCCTGTCGGTCGCGGCGTTCGCGGTACGCCTGGTACGACGCGGGCGTGCCCGCCGAGTCCGCTCCGGTGGACGGGGATCCTTCCCGCCCGTACTGCACGTAGAGGAGGAGAAGGGCGGCCGCGGCGAGCCACCAGGTGTGGTTTCCGAATCCCAGGACGACCAGGACGACCGCCCCGGACATGACGATGGTGCCCATCTCGGGCCTCCGTTTCCGTGGGTTCGCATTCAGCGTAAGGAGGCGGTCACCCGGCGTGCATCCCGTTTTCCGTGAGTGAATGAGGGCCATGAGTGATCCCTCCACCCTCAGCCTCCTCGACTCCCTCACCCCTTTCACGTACGCGTACGACGGAGAACGGCTCGCCGGGGTCCACGGCGGCGGGCCCGGGCGGGCCGCGGTCGTCCTGCTGCACGGCGCGGGCAAGGGAAGCGAGGAGCGGTCGCGGCCGCTGCTGACGGAGTTCATCGGCCGGGGCTGCCGCGGACTCGCCTTCGACTTCTCGGGGCACGGCAACAGCACCGGATCACTAGGGGATTTGAGCCTGCGGCGGCGTTTCGAGCAGGCGGTCGCGGTGATCGACGCGCAGGTGCCCGCCGCGGAGCCACTGGTGCTGGTCGGGTTCAGCATGAGCGGCCAGACGGTGGCCGACCTCACCGGACACTACGGGGACCGGGTGGTCGCCCTGGGGCTGTGCGCCCCCGCGTTGTACGCACCGGAGGCGTGGGACGTGCCCTTCGGTGAGGGGGACGGCCGGTTCAGCGACATCATCCGCACGCCGGACGGCTGGCGCCGGTCATCCGCGCTGGAGACGCTCAGGGCCTACGGGGGCCGGGCGGTCCTCGCGGTACCGGGCACGGACGCGGTCATCCCGCCGGAGGTGACGGAGGCCGTCCAGGAGTCCCTGGCCGCGCACGCCCAGTACACCCGCTTCGAACTCCCGCAGGCCGAGCACCAGTTGGGGCTGTGGTTCCGCGACCACGCGGACGCCCGCCGGCACTTCGCGGACGCCCTGCTGGCGGGCCTCACCGACGGTGGCCCGCCCGTTGTGGGTGGGGTCGGCGAGGATGGGTCGCACGGACACACGGACTGCGGGTGGAGGTCGGAATGAGCGGCGGGCGGCCACGGTACATCGGCGGGGCGGAACGGCGGGGGCGGCTGGCTCTGCGGCACCGGCTGGCCGGTACGGAGCGGGCGGGGACCCCCGAGGAGGTCGCCGCCTCACTGGTGGCGCTGCACGGCACGGACCCCGCGACGGTGTATCTGGCGGTGGGCGCGCGGCTGGCCGAGGCGGCGAAGACCGTGCCGGAGACGGAGCGGGCGCTGTACGAGGACCGCACGCTGGTGCGGATGCACGGCATGCGGCACACGGTGTTCGTGTTCCCCACCGGGCTGGCGGCCGTGGTCCACGCCTCGACGGGCCTGGACGTGGCCGCCCGCGCCCGCGCGGCGCTGCTCAAGGACATGGCGAAGGGCGGGGGACCGGACGCCGCCTGGCTGGCGGAGGTCGAGGCGGCGACGCTGGCCGCGCTGGCCGGACGCGGGCAGGCCACGGCGGCGGAACTGGCCCGGGACGAGCCGCGGTTGCGGGAGCAGTTCGTGTACGCGGCGGGCAAGAGCTACGAGGCGATGCATACGGTCTCCGGTCGCCTCCTGCGCGTTCTGGGCGTGGAGGGCAAGGTGGTCCGCGGCCGGCCGCTCGGCTCGTGGACGTCGAGCCAGTTCCGCTGGGCGGTGGCCCCGGCGCACCCCGAACTGGACCCCGCCGAGGCCCGCGTCGACCTGCTGCGCCGCTGGCTCGCCGCGTGCGGTCCGGCCACCGAGGCCGACCTGAAGTGGTGGACGGGCTGGCGGGTGACGGACGTACGGACTGCGCTGCGGGCGGTCGGGGCGGAGGAGGTGTCGCTGGACGACGGCCCGGGGTACGTCGTTCCGGGCGACGCGGACCCCGTCGCCGGTCCTGACTCCCCCTGGGCCGCCCTGCTCCCCGGGCTGGACCCCACGGCGATGGGCTGGCAGCAGCGGGACTGGTACCTCGCGCCCGAGTTGCGGCCACTGCTGTTCGACGGCAGCGGGAACGTGGGGCCCACCGTGTGGTGGGACGGGCGGGTGGTCGGGGGGTGGGCTCAGCGGCCGTCCGGGGAGATCGTCTGGCGGATCCTGGACCCGGCGATCCCGCGCGAGGCGGAGGCCGCGGTGGCGGAGCAGGCGGAACGGCTGGTGGGATGGCTGGGTGACGCGAGGGTGACTCCGCGGTTCCGGACGCCGTTGGAACGGGAGCTGTCGGGTTGAGAGTCGGCGGGCCGGCAGTGCGTCTTCAGCGCCGGCCGGTAGTACTCAGCCCGTCCGGCGATTGAGGACGAGGCCGTTCAGGCCGAAGCGGGGGTCTGGGGGCGGCAGCCCCCAGCAGACGGCCACTGCGGCGCCGGGCACCACACCCGACAGAGGGCATCCGCACCCGGCGCCACCGCTCAGCGCGAGTACCGCATCAGCGCCCGCACCATGTGGCAGGTGGTGGCCGACGGCGGGTGGATGCCGATGCGCTCCGCCGTGCTCCGGATCGTCTCGTCGCGGGCCTGGTTCGGCACGTAGACGCCGGAGTCGAGCAGGGCGATGGCGAGGCGCATGGCCTTGAGGCGGCGGTTGTGGGTGACGTACCACTCCCGGGGACGCCCGGGCGGCAGCGGGCGCTTCGCCACGGGCGAGGGGCTGGAGTGGACGGACTTCGGCTTCAGTGCGGCAGCGGGCACGGGCATCCTCCTGTCGCGGTCGGGGCGCTCCGCCGGGGGTCCGGCGATTCCCTCGAACACTGCTACCAGTCTACCGGCCCCCACTGACATTCAGGGAGCCCGCCGAGACACTCAAATGCCCAGGTGAGCGACGAAATTGGCGCTGTGTCACACCCGCTCCGGAAGGGGGCCGTGGGGCACCAGAAAATTCGAACACATCCCTTGGGTGACCGGCGCCGGACCCGCCTGCCCGGCGTGCCCCGGCAGGCCCGGCTACGGTGAGCCCATGGAAATCTGGATCAACCCCGCCTGCTCCAAGTGCCGCAGCGCCATCAGCCTGCTCGACGCCGAGGGCGCCGAGTACACCGTCCGCCGCTATCTGGAGGACGTACCGAGCCAGGACGAGATCAGGGACGTGCTGGAGCGCCTCGGGCTCGAACCCTGGGACATCACCCGCACCCAGGAGGAGGCGGCCAAGGAGCTCGGGCTGAAGGAGTGGCCGCGGGACGACTCCGCACGCGACCGCTGGATCACCGCGCTCGCCGAGCATCCGAAGCTCATCCAGCGCCCCATCATCACGGCTGACGACGGCACCGCGGTGGTGGGCCGCACGGACGAGGCCGTGCAGGACGCCCTCAGCAGGAAGTAACCCGCCTGTGACTCCCCTGTGACGCAGGACACTTCAGAAGACTCACGCAACCACTGAGTAACCTCGTTCGGTATCTCGTACATAGCGGCGTACGCTCCCCTACCTCTTCAGGAGGCGCGCATGTCGCGTAGGAGAAAGCTCGGTACGAAGAAGAAGATCGCACTGCTGGTCAGTGCCGCGGCGGTGGCGGGAGGCGGGGCCTTCGCCATGGCGTCCACCTCGAACGCCGCACAGAGTCCGCAGCAGGCCAAGACCCTGTCCTCGGCGGCGGACTCGACCGTCTGCCAGGGGCTGGCCACGGCCCTCGGCAACAACCAGAAGTTCATCGACGGCCAGAAGGCCGACCCCGACGCCCAGTCGGAGGCCAGGATCGCCAACCGTCAGGCGGTCATCGACCAGATCAAGGTGCAGCAGAAGGCGTCCGGTTGCGTCGTTGGGGAGTCGGCTCAGGGCTCCCAGGCGACGCAGTCGGCGCAGTCCGCCCAACCGGCGCAGTCCGCCCAGCCCGCCCAGACGGCCGCCGCCGGCGACGCGGGAAACGCCGGCAGTGGCACTGCCGCCGCCTCCGGCCAGCAGGTCTGCAAGGGCTCCACCGTCACGCTCTCCGGCGAGGGCGGTGCCCCGGCGGCCTCCAGCAACCAGTTCCCGGCAGGGACCACGCTGAAGGTCACCAACCTGGACAACAACAAGTCCACGACGGTGAAGGTCACCTCGGTGTCCGGCAGTTGCGTGCTGCTGAACAACGCGGCCTTCGAACAGGTCCGGGAGCCCGGCAAGTTCCTGATCCGCCGTGCCGTCATCGAGAAGGTGGGGTGAGGTTCAGGCCGACAGGAACCGGTTGAGGTGACCGGCCAGGCCGGCGGGCGCGGCCTGCGGCAGCGCATGGTGCGAAACCCCCTCGAGCACCACCGTCTCCGCCTGCGGCAGCACCGCGCCGGCCCGGTCCGCCACCTGGTACGTGTCATGCGTCCTGCTGCTCTCGGCCAGGAGCAGCAGGACCGGCATGTCCAGACCGCGCAGGGCGTCCGGCGCCGGGCGCGGTCGGGTCACCGGCTTCACGGAGGGGAAGCCGGCGGCCGCCTCCTGGAGGCGGAGCCAGTCGGGGTCCAGGACCGCTCCCCCGGTCTCCCACTCCAGGAAGGCCCGCGCCCGGCGAGGTGAGGGCCCGAGCAGCATCGGCAGGGCGTGGAGCAGGTACGCCGCCTTGAACCCGGCGAAGCACTGGGTCGGGTCCAGGAGGAACAGGCGGCGTACCCGGCCGGGGGCGCGCAGCGCGTAGTGCAGCGCGATCCAGGCGCCGTACGAATGCGCGCCGAGGTCCGTCTCCGCCACGCCGAGGCCGTCGAGAAGCGCATCGAGCCAGGCCACCAGGTCGGCGACCGTACGGGGGTGACGGTCGGCGCCCGGCACGCTGCGGCCGGGGAAGCCGATCAGGTCGGCGGCGAGGACGCGGTGGGTGCGGGCCAGGTCGCCCGCCTGGGCGTACCAGGAGGCCGAGGTCGCGCCACCGCCGCCCGGCAGCAGGAGCAGCGGGGGTGCCTCGCTCGGGCCGCAGGCGTTGACGTGTGTCTCGCCGAGCGGGGTGGCCACGGTCACCTCCTCCCGCTCCCCCGGCCATTTCGCCATGACCTTGTCGTACGCAACCCGGAACGCGTCGGTGTCGAAGCCGGCCATACGGACCCCCTAATATCTCGTTGGGCGAGATACTCGCCGAACGAGACGAGATGATAGCCGCACCTCCGGAGGACCCCGCATGCCGACCGCCGAACCGGGCCCCGAGATGGAGATCGTCCACCTGCTGCGTGCGGTGACGGTCGAACTGGGGTTGCACAGCGCGCGGTTCGCCGACCGCAACGCCATGCACCCGACGGACGTACGCGCCCTGATCGCCCTCATGGACGCACGCCGGGCCGGGGACGAGATGACCGCCGGGCGGCTCGGCGCGGGACTGGGACTCAACTCGGCGGGGACCACGGCGCTGCTGGACCGGCTGGAGCGGGCGGGCCATGTACGGCGGCTGCGCGGCGAGCGGGACCGGCGGAAGGTCGTCGTCGAGGTGGACGAGCGTGCCGTCGAGCTGGGCGGGTCGTTCTTCGGGCCGCTGATCGAGCGGTCGGTGGAACTGCTGCGTGGCTACGACGAACGCCAGCTGGCCGCGATCCGGGGCTTCCTCGGCGGGGTGCGTGACGCGGTCACCGGTGAGGAGTGACCCGCGATACCCCGTTCGGCCCTGCTCACCACGTGAGTCCGGACACAGAACCACCAGGTAACACGCGGTTCACAGTCGGGCAATGACCGGGAAACCGCCCGTTGACAGGCTGCCGGGCATCGACGGCGGCGCCCCAGTGCCGTAGCGCCGCAGCACCCGCAAGTGCGCCCAGACACACCCCGAAGGATGTGGCCCGTGAGCTTCAAGGCTGAGTACATCTGGATCGACGGCACCGAGCCGACGGCCAAGCTGCGTTCCAAGACGAAGATCCTCGGGGACTCCGCAAAGGGCCAGGAACTGCCGATCTGGGGCTTCGACGGGTCGTCCACCAACCAGGCCGAGGGCCACGCCTCGGACTGTGTGCTCAAGCCGGTCTTCTCCTGCCCGGACCCGATCCGCGGCGGCGACGACATCCTCGTGCTCTGCGAGGTCCAGAACATCGACTTCACCCCGCACGCCTCCAACACGCGCGCCGCGCTGGCCGAGGTCGCCGAGCGGTTCGCCGCGCAGGAGCCGATCTTCGGCATCGAGCAGGAATACACCTTCTTCGACGGCTCCCGCCCGCTGGGCTTCCCCGAGGGCGGCTTCCCCGCACCGCAGGGCGGCTACTACTGCGGTGTCGGCGCCGACGAGATCTTCGGCCGTGAGATCGTCGAGGCCCACCTGGACAACTGCCTGAAGGCGGGCCTGGGCATCTCCGGCATCAACGCCGAGGTCATGCCGGGCCAGTGGGAGTTCCAGGTCGGTCCGCTCTCCCCGCTCGAGGTCGCCGACCAGCTCTGGGTGGCCCGCTGGCTGCTCTACCGCACCGCCGAGGACTTCGGCGTCTCCGCCACCCTCGACCCCAAGCCGGTCAAGGGCGACTGGAACGGCGCCGGAGCGCACACCAACTTCTCCACCAAGGCGATGCGCGAGGGCTACGACGCGATCATCACCGCGTGCGAGTCGCTGGGCGAGGGCTCCAAGCCGCTCGACCACGTCAAGAACTACGGCGCCGGCATCGACGACCGCCTGACCGGCCTGCACGAGACCGCCCCGTGGAACGAGTACAGCTACGGCGTCTCCAACCGCGGCGCCTCGGTCCGCATCCCGTGGCAGGTCGAGAAGGACGGCAAGGGCTACATCGAGGACCGCCGTCCCAACGCCAACGTCGACCCGTACGTGGTCACCCGCCTGATCGTGGACACCTGCTGCACCGCGCTGGAGAAGGCCGGTCAGGCCTGACCGCGGTCTCTTCCGAGGGGCGCCCGCCGTTATGGCGGGCGCCCTTTCGTGCGTCGGCCGGTCCGAGGAGTGAGAGAGGACTCCTGTCACGGGCCCATGTCTGCTTCAATAAGGACATGGCCAGCTTCCAGAAGTGCACCGCGACGGGTCGCCACGACCTCGAGCCCTTCTGGCCTTCCCGTCAGCACCACGACTTCGACCGGGTGTGTTGCCGCGCGGTGAACGCGCGGGCCCTCTAAAGCCGTACACCCCGGCCTTCGGCCAGCGCGAAACGACGTACGTCCTCCCCGACGGCCTCCTCGCGCGAAAGAGCTGACCTCTCATGGCGACCACTCGTTCCCTCACCACCGCCCCCGCCCCCGCCTCCGCCCCAGCGGCCCACGGTTCCCGGCACCGGCTGCGTGCCGTCGACCGGGACGAGGTGGTCGACGTCGCGGAGTTCCTGCCGCCGGGCGCCACCTGGCTGCCCGCCCCGCAGCACACCCTGCCCACCCTGCCGGGCCAGCCGCCGATGATCGGCTACCTGGTGCTGGTCCCGGCCGACCAGCAGCCGCCGTTCCTGCCCGTCGCGGTGCCCGACCAGCCCGGCACGACGGCCGCGCCGGGCGTCGACCCGCTGGTGCGGATCGACGCCGTACAGCGGACCGCGAGCGTGGACGGGCGCGAACTCGACCTCACCTACCTGGAGTTCGAGCTGCTCGCCCACCTGGTGGCGCACCCGCACCGGGTGCACACCCGCGACCAGCTGGTCACCACGGTCTGGGGCTACGGCCATGTGGGCGACGGCCGTACGGTCGACGTGCACATCGCCCGGTTGCGCCGCAAGCTCGGCGCCGCGCATCGCGGGACCATCCAGACGGTGCGCCGGGTCGGCTACAAGTACACCCCGCCGACCGGTCGTTGACGATCTGCTGACGGCAGAGCGCCGTTCCGTTCCACGGTCCCGGTGGGCAGAGTCACCGGTATGAGACTTCTGGTGCTGGGTGGTTCGGAGTTCGCGGGACGGGCCGTGGTGGAGGCGGCGCTCGGGCGGGGCTGGGACGTCACCGTCCTCAACCGGGGGCGGCACGAGCCCCTCCCCGGGGTGAAGGCGCTGCGCGGCGACCGTACCGCGCCCGACGGGCTCGCCGCCCTGACCGAGGGCGAGTGGGACGTCGTCGTCGACACCTGGTCGCATGCGCCGCGCGCGGTGCGGGACGCGGCGCGGCTGCTGCGGGGCCGCGCCGAGCGGTACGTGTACGTGTCGAGCTGTTCGGTGTACGCGTGGGCCCCGCCCGCCGGGTACACCGAGGACGCGCCCCTGGTCGAGGGCGCCGCGGCCGACGCCGAGCAGACCGAGTACCAGCAGGACAAACTGGGCGGCGAGCTGGCCGCGCTGGACGCCTTCGGCGCGGACCGCTCGCTGTTCGTGCGGGCGGGGCTGATCCTCGGGCCGTACGAGAACATTGGCCGGCTGCCCTGGTGGCTGTCCCGGATCGCGCGGGGCGGGCCCGTGCTGGCGCCCGGCCCGCGGGAGCTGCCCCTGCAGTACGTCGACGTCCGTGACCTCGCCGAGTGGATCCTCGACGCGGCGGAGGCGGGGCTGAGCGGGCCGTACAACCTGATGAGCCCGCAGGGCCACGCCACCATGGGCGAGTTGCTCGACGCGTGCGTGACCGTGACCTGCACGGGTGCCGAGCTGCGCTGGACCGACCCGGACGTGGTGCTCGACGCGGGCATCCAGCCGTGGACCCAGTTGCCCGTGTGGACGCCACCGGGCACCGAGATGCACGACGCCGTGCACGGCGCGGACGTCTCGCGCGCCGTCCGGGCGGGCCTGCGCTGCCGGCCCGTGACCGAGACCGTGGCCGACACCTGGCACTGGCTGCGGTCCATCGGCGGCACCGCACCGCAACGCCCGGACCGTCCGCGGCTGGGCCTCGACCCGGAGGTTGAGGCGAAGGTGCTCGCGGCGACCGGGAGCGTAGGCGACCGGGGGTGTATCTGACACCACCCCCTGACCGGGGGCTTCGCGCCAGTGACCCGTGCTCCTCCGCCGGGCGAGACTTACGGCATGAACACCACCACGAAGAACGCCCCGCTCGCGACGCGCACGCGGGTGGTCTTACTGGCCGGGGTACGGAGCCTGGGCCTCTCCCTGTGGATGCTGCCGGTCGCGGTCCTTTGCTCGACGCTGACCCTCGTGTCCATTTCTCTCGTGCCGATCGGCATAGGCGTCTTCACGACACCCCCGCTCCTGGGGGCGGTACGGAAGTTCGCGGACGTGCGGCGAAGACTGGCGGCCCAGTGGTACGGGATCCGGATCCCGTCGGCCTACCAGCCGATACCCCAGAACGCCACACCCTGGACGCGCACCTCCACACTGCTGCGCGACCCGGCGGTGTGGCGGGACCTTCGATGGCTGCAGGTCGACATGACGGCGGGATACGTCACGGCGCTGCTGCCGGCGTTGCTCCTCCTCTACCCGCTGGAGGGGTTCGCGGTGGCCGCCGGGCTGTGGCGGCCACTCTCCAGGTTCGGCGGGTACTGGTACGGCTTCGTGCACGTCACCGGCCAGGGCTCCGCCCTCGCCGCGGGCGCCCTGGCCGCCGCGCTCCTCCTCCTCACTCCTTTTGCCCCGCGGCTGCTCACCGCGCACTTCCGGCTCACCCGCGCCGTGCTCGGCGCGAGCCAGGCCGAACTGGCCGAGCGAGTACGGGTGTTGACGGAGACCCGGCGGGACGCCGTCGACACCTCCGCCGCCGAACTGCGCCGGATCGAGCGGGACCTGCACGACGGGGCACAGGCCCGGCTGGTCGCCATGGGCATGGATCTGGGCACCGTCGAGATGCTCCTCGACAAGGACCCGGCGAAGGCCAGGCAGCTCCTCGCGCAGGCCCGCCAGTCCTCCGCCGACGCCCTCACCGAGCTGCGCGACCTGGTCCGCGGCATCCACCCGCCGGTGCTGGCCGAGCGCGGACTCGGCGACGCGGTACGGGCGTTGGCGCTGCGGCTGCCGCTGGCCACCGAAGTGAGCGTGGAGTTGCCCGGCCGGGCGGACGCTCCGGTCGAGTCGGCCGCGTACTTCGCGGTGAGCGAGCTGCTCACCAACGCGGTCAAGCACTCCGGCGCCGACCGGATCTGGGTCGACGTCCACCATGCGGAGGGCATGCTGCGGATCACGGTGACCGACAACGGCAAGGGCGGGGCGATGGCCGGGGCCGGTTCCGGGCTCTCGGGGATCGAGCGACGGCTGGGTACATTCGACGGTGTCCTGGCCGTCAGCTCTCCCGCGGGCGGCCCCACCATGGTCACCATGGAGATTCCGTGCGCGTTGTCCTAGCCGAAGACCTGTTCCTCCTGCGCGACGGGTTGGTCCGGCTGCTGGAGGCCTACGACTTCGAGATCGTGGCCGCCGTGGAGTCCGGGCCCGAACTGACCCGTGCTTTAGCCGAGTTGAAGCCGGACGTCGCCGTGGTCGACGTCCGGCTGCCGCCCACCCACACCGACGAGGGCCTGCAGTGCGCGCTGCGGGCCCGCCAGGACCGGCCGGGGCTGCCCGTGCTGGTCCTCTCGCAGCACGTGGAGCAGCTCTACGCCCGGGAACTCCTGGCCGACGGCAGCGGCGGGGTGGGCTATCTGCTCAAGGACCGGGTATTCGACGCGGAGCAGTTCGTGGACGCCGTACGGCGGGTGGCGGCGGGCGGTACGGCGATGGACCCTCAGGTGATCCAGCAGCTGCTGTCCCGGCGGGCGGCCGGCGACGAGCCGATGGGCCGGCTGACGCCCCGGGAGCGGGAGGTGCTGGAGCTGATGGCGCAGGGCCGGTCCAACACGGCGATCGCCGCGCAGCTCGTCGTGACGGAACGGGCGATCGCCAAACACACCGCCAACATCTTCACCAAACTCGGACTTGAGGTGTCGGACGATGACAACCGGCGCGTCCTGGCGGTGCTGGCGTATCTGGACCGGGACCGCTGACCGGTCGCAACTGTCTGCAACTTGCGCTGGTCAGAGGGGGGTTGGGGGAGCCGGTGCAGAGATTCTCTGATGAATTTGTGAGACGGCTGAACACCTCTGGGGCGGCACCCGTATGGAATGGCGCCGCTTCACTCCTGTCGGGCGCCTCGATGCTGCCCCGCAAGGAAGTCAGAGGAGTTCCATGGGACGCAACACACGCAAACGCCGTACGCCGCTGGCCACCAAGGCCATCGCCGCCTCGGCAGCCCTAGCGCTCGGCGGGGGCGGGCTGATCTGGGCGAATTTCTACGCTTCGGCGCATGAGTCGAACGACTCGGCGCAGAACCAGGTCAAGTCGGCCGCCGCCCAGCAGGTCGCAACGATCGCCTGCCCGGACGTGGGCCAGAAGCTGACGAATGTACCGGCCAACGCCCAGAAGGGCGTGGCAGTGGAGCTGGCGAACCTCGACAAGCAGGTCACCGAGGCCTACGCCAGGCTCGCCTCCACGCGCCAGGCTCAGGCCGGCGACTCGAGCTTCGTCCAGAACGCGATCGTCGGGCCCCTGAAGGAGAAGCGGGCCGCGACGATCGACCGGATCAGGCTCGACGTCCAGCGCGTCGGCGGCAAGTTCGACACGTCGCTGGCCCAGCTCGCCGCCTGCACGACGATGACCGCCAACCAGACCACTGCGGGTGGCCAGCAGAACGGCAGCCAGCAGCAGGGCGGCCAGCAGCAGAACGGCGGCCAGCAGCAGGGTGGTCAGCAGCAGGGCGGCCAGCAGCAGAACGGCGGCCAGCAGCAGGGCGGCCAGCAGCAGAACCAGAACGGTGGCCAGGCCGGCAACGGCCCGACCGCGGCCGACTTCGTGGACATCACGAAGGCCGCGGCGAACGTCCAGGGCAAGCCGCAGGCCGGTGGCAACGCCTCCAAGGGCACCTTCACCACCAAGTGCGGTGTGAACGCCAACAAGAACCACAACACCGACAACGTCATCGTGGCGCCCGGCGTGGCCAACGGCGCGCACCACCTGCACGACTACGTCGGCAACCAGAAGGTCAACGCCTTCTCCAGCAACCAGACGTTCCTGCAGGGCGGCACCAGCTGCCAGAACAAGAACGACCTGTCCTCGTACTACTGGCCGGTCGTCCGTATCCAGGACGGCACGCAGGACTTCGACCAGAACAAGGACGGCGGTGGCAAGGAAGGCAACGTCGGCAAGATCCTGACCCCCGTCCAGGCGGAGATCAAGTACGTCGGCAACCCGCAGAGCAAGGTCGTCGCGATGCCGCAGTTCCTGCGCATCATCACCGGTGACGCCAAGACCACGACCAACGGTCTGGGCAACGCCAACGCGCACTGGAGCTGCACCGGCTTCGAGAACAAGGTCCAGCTGACGACGCAGTACCCGATCTGCCCGAAGGGCAGCCAGGTGGTCCGCACCTTCGCCTTCCAGAGCTGCTGGGACGGCAAGAACATCGACAGCGCCAACCACCGCACGCACGTGGCGTTCGCCGACCCGGCGAGCGGCCGTTGCGGCAACGGCTTCAAGGCGATCCCGCAGCTGACGATGCGCCTGGTCTACAACATCAACCCGCCGACCGTGCAGAACGGCGTCGTGAAGAACGCCTACGCGGTGGACGGCTTCCCGGACCAGCTGCACAAGGCGGCCACCGACCACGACGACTTCATCAGCGTCACGACCGGCGGCCTGGCGAACAAGATCGCCAACTGCATCAACAGCGGTCAGCAGTGCCAGTGACCCACTGAGGTGGGCCGATGAAGAAGGCCGGTGGCGGGTCCCTCCCGCCACCGGCCTTCGCCGTGTGCGCACCTGCGGTCAGCTGTCGTGGGATCCGTGGGCCTTGTGGTTCGTGCCGATCTCCACGTCACCGCCGAGCTTCTTGCGCAGCGCCTTGACCACCCCGTCGTCGCCGACGGCGACCCACTTGCGGCCCACGAGGTAGTAACCGCCGTAGTCCTTGGCGTCGTTGATCCACTCGCGCTGGCCGCGGTCGGTGGCGAAGGTGGCGAGGATGAACCGGCCGGCGGTGTTCTTGCAGATGGCCTGGCGGAGCTCGTCGGCGTCCGTCTGGATGTTCGGCGAGCACTTCACCTCGGCGGCCAGGCTCTCCAGACTGCCGGTGGCCGTGGTCGGCACCGCGTCCTTGGCCTTGGTGTCGCCGGAGCCGCAGCCCGCGAGCACCAGCACGGCGGCGGCGCCCGTCAGGGCGAGCATCGGTCGGGTGAGCCTCATCTGTTTCCTCCGGTCCCGTCGGGCGAGAAGCATGCCGCAGAGAGCCCCGGCGAGGGGCCCCGCCCTTCGATACGGGCCCCGTGCCCGGTGTACTCAAATCCGGTGTGGCCGCTGGCACACCTGTGCGAAGGTGTGCGGGTGAACCAAGACTGGGAAGACCGCGTGACCGCCGCCTGGGCGACCTTCGACGACTATCCGGAGGAGCGAGCGGCCGAGTTCCGCGCTGTGATCGACAAGCTCGTCGCGGAGCTGCCCGAGGGCAGCCCGCTCGGCCCGTTCGAGCAGGCCTGCGCCTGGGACTCCACCGGCCACTCGGACAAGGCGGCACCGCTGTACCGGGAGGCGCTCGCCCTGGGCCTCAGCGAGGTCAGCGGCTACAAGGGCCGCCGGGCCAAGATCCAGCTGTCCAGCTCCCTGCGGAACATCGGCCGGGCGGAGGAGGGCGTCGAGCTGCTCACGCCCGAACTGGACGCGCCCTCGGACGAGCTGGACGACGCGGTACGGGCCTGCCTCGCCCTGTGCCTGTCCAGCCTCGGCCGGGACCGCGAGGGCCTGTCCCTCGTCCTCGGCGCCCTGGCCCCACATCTGCCCCGCTATCAGCGGTCGATGGCCAATTACGCGCGGGCCCTGGGCGAGACCGGGGACTGAACCACCCGATCCGGGGGGCACGATCACCCGGATGGCGGGTGACCATCGCCTACCTCGCTCGTTTTCCGGACGTGCAGTCACAGGATGTAGCCCAGGAACACGCACCCGCCTCCTCCCTGGCCGCCGGCCGGGTCGTCGACGTCGAGCAGGCCGAGGCCGCCCTCGTCGAGCACTACCCCCGGCTCGTCCGGCTCGCCTACCTGGTGCTGCCGCCCGGCCCCGGCCGGGGCAGGCGTGTCCTGACCGCGCATGCGCTGACCCAGCGCGCCCTGCCCCGCGGCCGGAAGTCGTCCTCCGTGATCCCGGCCCAGTCGACCGGCCGTGACGGCGACCCGGGGTACGCCTTCGTCCGCCTCCAGGTGGTGCGTACGGCCCTGGAGGCGGGCTCGCCGCAGTGGCGCAGGGTGTGGCCCACCCGTGCCCAGCTCCCGCCACTGTTGCCCCAGGTGTGGGGCCTGCGCCTCTTCCCGCGCTCCGGCGGCGCCGACGAACTCGCCCTGGACCAGCAGTTGGCCACCCTGTCCGGGCCGGCCCGCGCCGCGTACGTGCTGCGCGGCCTGGAGAAGCTCCCGGACGCCGACGTACACGCGCTGCTGACCGCGGCCGGCGTCCCCGACCCGGACGCGGCGCTGCGCGAGGCCGACGACATCCCGGCCCGGCACGCGCTGCTCACCTCCCCCGAGTTCGACCCCTGCTCGCTGCAGGCCCGGCCCACCGACCTGATGCGGCGCAGACAGCAGAGCAAGGCGGCGCTCGCCGCCGCGGCCGCGCTCGCGGTGTGCGGCGCGCTGGTCCTGCTG
Organism: Streptomyces sp. NPDC001843; assembly: GCF_042891955.1. NCBI lineage: Bacteria > Bacillati > Actinomycetota > Actinomycetes > Kitasatosporales > Streptomycetaceae > Streptomyces > Streptomyces sp. NPDC001843. The sequence continues at coordinate 423,423 of NZ_JBIATQ010000001.1, forward strand.
CCGGGCGGCGGCTGGGGTCCCGACGGCGCCGCCGCCCCCGCGTACGCGCGCAACCCGGCGGCCGAGGCCGCCCTGGACCCGGGACGGCTGGTCCGGGTCTCCCCCGCCGCCTGGCGGACCGCCGCCCGCACCGACTTCTCGGTGTGGCCGGCGCGCGGCTCCCTCACCAAGGACACCGCGCTGCTGCGCCGCGCCCTCGCCGTCTGGGCCCGCCCCGGTGGCACGGTCCAGCTCTCGGCGACCCCCGGCACCCAGACCGGCGGCCCGGCCGGCCCGCCGCAACTGCTGTACGCGGGCGAGGTCGACGGCGCCCGCGTGGTGCTGCTGTACGACGGTCTGCGCATCGCCCGCTACGCCGAGCCGAAGGACGGCACGGCGGGCGCCGCGCTCGACTTCGCCCGCGTCGACGGGGCCCGCAAGGCCGAGGCCGGCGCGCTCGTGCTGAGCCGGTCGGACGAGAACGTCCGTTACCTGACCGCGCCCTGGGTTCAGAAGGCGGCCGAGCGGGATCTGATGAAGCCCGGCGCCGGGGCCATGGACCTCAACGTGGCCGACGGGGTCACCTCACCGCTGGCCAGCCCGGCCCTGCGGTCGGGTGCGTGCACCTCCTGGAACGTGCTGCAGCTGACCGACGCCTCCGGCACCCACCTGGTCACCGACCTCGGCGAGCTGGTACCGGCCCGGCTCACCTCCGGGCGGCCCGGCAAGTCCGGTGAGGCGTCCGGGGCGCAGGCGCTGCGCACCTGGGCGCCGTTCGCCTGTTCGCTGGCCGCCCAGCGCTCCGCCGGGGTACGCAGTGTCAACGCCTGGTCCTTCGCCGACCAGCCGCTGCCCGACGCGAGCGGCACGGGCACCTGGGTGTGCACCCGGGCCGAGACCTGGCGCGGCGACGGCACGCTGGTCCTGGCGCAGTTCCAGACACCGCGCGCGCGGTACGGGGCGGTCGCGGCCAAGGGCACGGACGTGACGGCGTGCGGTCCGCGTGATCCGCATGTGCTCGCCGGGGTGCTGTGGAAGTCCGGCGCGGGGGCCTGGTACCTGCTGACCGCGGGCAGTTGGGACACCGCGTCGATCCGGGCGACCGGCGGGGTCACCGCCACCACCGAGGGCAACCTGCTCGCCGTACCGGCGAAGCGTGGAGCGCGGGTGGAGTTGAAGGGCACCCTGAGGGACGGCACCACGGTCAACGGCCTGCACTGACGCGTTGCCCTCGTCGCTCGACAGGCGAACAACAACGGCCGATTTCGATCGGTAAGGTGTTCGCATGACTACCGGGGTTCGCCGCAGAATGGGCGTCGAGGAGCGGCGGCAACAGCTGATCGGCGTCGCCCTCGAACTGTTCAGCCGGCGCTCGCCGGACGATGTCTCCATCGACGAGATAGCGTCGGCGGCGGGCATCTCGCGCCCACTGGTCTACCACTACTTCCCCGGCAAACTCAGCCTGTACGAAGCGGCGTTGAAGCGTGCCGCGGAAGACCTGGCGGGCCGGTTCGCGGAGCCGCGCGAGGGTCCGCTGGGGGCTCGGCTGCTGCGTGTGATGCGCCGCTACTTCGATTTCGTCGACGCGCACGGGCCCGGTTTCTCGGCGCTGATGCGCGGCGGCCCGGCTGCCGGCTCCTCGGCCACCAACGCGCTCGTCGACTCCGTACGGCAGGCCGCGTATGACCAGATTCTTATCCACCTGGGCGTCACCGAGCCGCCCGCGCGGCTGGAACTGGTCATCCGCTCCTGGATCTCGCTCGCCGAGTCGACGGCCCTGATCTGGCTGGACGGCCGGCGCATCCCGCGCGCCGAGCTGGAGGTCCAGCTCGTGCACGACTTCGCCGCACTGGCCGCCGTGAGCGCCGCCTACGACGAGGAGATGTCGGCCGTCCTGCGCGGCATGCTGAAGGAGGAGCCGGCGGACGGCCCCTTCAGTGACCTGGTGACCCGGCTGATCGCTCTCGGTACCTGAACCGTCAGCGCTCGAACTTCCGGTAGGAGGCGTCGAGTTCGCGCACCTCAGCGGAGGCGTGCAGGACGAAACCGTCGTCCGCCACGTGCTCGCGCAGCAGTTCGAGGACGGTCTCGGTCAGTTTCGCCTTGGTCTCTTCGGTACGGCCGGCCAGCAGGCCGATCGTGACGTGGACGATGGCGTGCTGCTCGTCCTCGGGGTCCTCGTAGCCGAACGCCGTGAACGCGCTGGGACGGAACTGCGACTTGCAGGCCTCCGGCTTGGCGGCCGCGATCTCGACCGTCGCGGTGTGCAGGGCGTGGGCGAAACCGGCGCGGTCGAAGGCCGGGGCCATCACGGCGGAGTAGTCGACGGTGATCTGCGGCATGGGTGCGCACTCCTGTTCTATGACAACGAGGTCACCCTAATCGGCCCGCTTCGCCAGGCGTAGGGCCAGCATCGCGATGTCGTCCTCGCGGTCGTGGCCGAAGCAGTCCAGCAGGGTGTCGCACAGGGCGCCCACCCCGGCGGGGGCACCGGCGGCGGCCTTGCGGAGGTGGGCCAGGGAGACCGCGAGATCCGTGCCGCGGGTCTCGATCAGACCGTCGGTGACCATCAGCAGCCGGTCGGCGGGCCGCAGCAGCAGTTCGGTGGCCGGCGGCCGCTCCAGCCCGAGGCCGAGCAGCGGCCCGGCCGCCCGCACGTACTCGGCGCGGTTCCCGTCCCGGACGACGAGCGGCGGGATGTGGCCCGCGTTGGCCACCCGTACGCGCCCGCTGTCCGGGTCGACCAGCACCAGGCACACGGTGGCCGTGACGTCCGGGTGGTGGTGCTGGAGCATCCGGTCGAGCCGTGCGGCCAGCAGGCGCGGGTCGCTGTCCTCGACGCAGTAGGCGCGCAGCGCGTGCCGGATCTCCACCATGACGGTGGCCGCCTCCAGCGAGTGCCCGGCGACGTCCCCGACCGCGGTGAGCACCCCGGCGTCGGTGCGCAGCGCGGCGTAGAAGTCCCCGCCGATCTCGGTCTGCCGGGAAGCGGGCACATAGCGGACGACGATCTCGAGGCCGGGCAGCCGCAGTTTCTCCGGCGGGGGCAGGAAGCTGCGCTGCAGGGTGAGGGCGACATGGCGCTCCACCTGGTACATCAGCAGCGGCTCGGCGGCCAGCGCGGCATTCTGCGCGAGCCGGGCGAGCAGTGCCTCGTCCGCCGGGTCGGTGCCGGGCGCGCGGGACACCGGGGTGGCGAGGCAGACCGGCGTGCGGTTCGAACGGGTCTGCGCCACCACGAGCCGGGCGTCGTCCTCGGTGCCGGGCCGGAAGAACCCGGCCGGCCACAGCGGCGCGGGCACGACGGTGGAGTGCGTCCCGGTCCGCCCCTCGGCGAGCCGGGTCACCAGCCGGGCCACGGCCGTGTGCGCGGTCGCGTCGGGCAGGGCCAGGACGCTGCGGTCGCGGGACGTCCCCCGGTACAGCTCACCGTCGGGGCCGACCACGAAGGCCACCGACGGAGTGCGGGTCAGCCGGGCCGCGCCCTCGGCCGCCGCCTCGGCCAGTTCCCGCGCGCAGCGCGCCGCCTGCACGGCGACGGTGGCCTCGGACAGCAGTGTCATCCGGCGCACCAGCGACTCGGCGCCGGTGTGCCGGCGGGCCCCGCGCACCGCGGCCCGGACGACGGCCTGGATCTCCTCCGGTTCGGCCGGCATCGTCAGATAGGCGTCCCCGCCCGCGTTCAGCCCCCGGCAGCGGTCGCCGGGTGCCAGCGCGGCGGCGGAGAAGTGGACCACGGGCAGCGCGGCCATGGGCGGCTGCGCCTTGACCCGGCGGCACAGCTCGTAGCCGGTCATGTCGGGCAGCCCGACGTCGACCAGGGCCACGTCGGGCAGGGCGCCCTCGCGCAGCCGTACGTCGAGTTCCACCAGAGCCTCGCCCGCGCTGGCCACCGGTACGACCCGGTGACCGGCCCGGCGCAGCACCGCGCCCATGGCGTACCGGCTGGCCGCCACGTCGTCGACGACCAGCACCGTGGTGCCGGTGTACCTGCCGCTGCCGTCCATCTCTCCCGGGCCCTAGGTGGGGGGACCCCGCCGAACGCGGTCCGCCCCGCCCACGCTAGTGCGGGTCCGTCAGCTCCGGGTGAAGACGGCCACGGTACGACCCGGAACGGCGAACGTGCCGGATTCCGCCGCGTAGGACGCCGACTTGACGATAGGGTCCGCGCCCGAGGCCTGCACGGGATGCAGGCGGTAGTGCTGCCCGGCGAGCGCGGTGATGCGCTGTTCCTGTTTCCCGGGCGTCGCGTTGAACACCACGACGAGGTTCCCGAGCCGCATGGTGATCACCCCGGGCGTCTCGTCCCTGCCGGACAGCGGGAAGGACAGCCGGGACTGCACCCGGCCGGCCGTGCCGAGGGAGAAGGCCCCTTCCGTCGTACGGATCCCCAGCAGGTCCCGGTACGCGGCGGAGGCGCCCTCGATCTGCGGGCAGCCGACCTTCACCGTGCTCAAGAGAGGCTTGGCGTACGGCCACTTGGACCGGTTGTCGGCCGCCATGGGCAGGCCCCTGCCGAAGCCGTTGCCGTCCGAGCAGTTCCAGTGGACGGCATTGAACCAGTCGCCGCTGTCGAAGGAGTTGCGGTCCAGCGACTTCGAGCGCAGCAGGTCGGTGCCGGCTTGGGAGAGCGCCGGGCCCTGCGAGAGGGTGGCGGTGGCCATCGCCAGCACCTGCATCCGGGCCCGGTCGGACGCGGAGGTGTCCTTGGGGAGCTTGTAGGTGAGGGCGTCGAACAGCGACTCGTTGTCGTGCGCGTCGACATAGGCGAGCGCGTCGCCCGGGGACTCGGCGTACCCGGCGGGGGCCCCGTTGTAGTCGATCTCCGCACCGGTGACCTCCCTGCCGCCGGAGTCCGTGAAGCGGTAGGCGGCGAGGTTGCCGGTCAGGCCGACCTTGATCAGGTCCTGGTAGTGCAGGAGGCGGGCCTTCTGCTCCTCCTTCGTCCCGTTGGCGGTCGAGGAGTTGGGGTCGGTGTACAGCCCGGACGCGAAGCCCTGGACGCCGGGGTCGGAGTCGAAGGGGCTGCCGCCGCGCACGGCGTCACGGGCGCGGTCGGAGAAGGTCGCGACACCGGTGCCGGCCATGTTCTTCTGCGTGGCCTGCACGAACCGGGCGTCGTCGGCGACCTCGCCGAAGTTCCAGCCCTCGCCGTACAGGATGATCTTCTTGCCGTCGACGCCGTCCTTCTCGACGGTCAGCGCGTCGAGGGCCTTGCGGACGGCGAGGATGTTGGCCTTCGGGTGGTGGCCCATCAGGTCGAAGCGGAACCCGTCGACCTTGTACTGCCGGGCCCACGTGACGATCGAGTCCACCACCAGCTTGCCCATCATGGCGTTCTCCGGCGCGGTGTTCGCACAGCAGGTGCTGGTGGCCACCGAGCCGTCGGCGAGCAGCCGCTGGTAGTAGCCGGGCACGATCCTGTCGAGCACGCTGGTGTCCGCCTGGCCGCTCGCCGCGGTGTGGTTGTAGACGACGTCCATGACGACCCTGAGGCCGTCCTGGCCCAGCGCCTGCACCATCCTGCGGAACTGGACCGTACGGGCGGTGCCGTCCGGGTCGGTGGCGTACGAGCCCTCGGGGACCGTGTAGTGGTACGGGTCGTAGCCCCAGTTGTAGGCGTCCTTCGCGGCGGTTGCGGCGACGCACTCCTGCTGTCTGTCGGAGTCGGCCGGGTAGGACGCCAGGTCGCAGTCCGGGGTCGCCTGGTCGGCCTTCCTCTCGGGAATGGTGGCGATGTCGAAGGCGGGCAGGAGGTGGACGTACGAGGTGCCCGACTTCGCGAGCTCGCGCAGGTGCCTCGAACCGTCGCTGTCCTTGTCGGTGAACGCGAGGTAGGTGCCCTGGTCCTTCGCCGGGACGGTCTTGTCGGCGATGGAGAAGTCCCGGATGTGCAGTTCCTGGATCTGCGCGTCCTTCAGCGGTACGGCCTCGGGCTTGCGCAGGGCCGACCAGCCGCTCGGGGCGAGGGACTTGTCGTCCAGGTCGACGACGAGGCTGCGCCGGGAGTCCGCGGTGAGGGCGACCGAGTACGGGTCGGTGACCTCGTTGGTGACCATTCTGCGGACGCTGGGCGCCCAGACCTTGACGACGTACCGGTAGGGCTTGCCCTTCCAGGACGCCGGGCCGGTGACGGACCAGACGCCTGTGGCCGCGTCGCGGTGCATCCTCACGGTGGTGCCGTCGAGGTCCAGCGACACCTTCTGCGCGGTGGGCGCCCAGACGGCGAGGGTCGGCCTCCCGTCACGGAACACCGGTCCGAGCTCCGCCTTGGTCGCGCCCGGGTACAGGTCGTCGAGCACGCCCGCGATCTGCACGCCGGTCGCGGTGAGCACCGCGCCGTTGGCCGCGCGCTGCGATGCGACGAGCTGGCCTTGCAGCGCCTGCCGCACCCGGCCCCGGTCGCGCGGGTCGACGGACCAGGCGGTGTAGTCCTTCAGGTGCGGGAACTTCGCCTTCTGCGCATCGGTGAGCGTGGTCTTCGACAGCCGCAGCCAGCGTTCGTCGTCGCTGGTCAGCGTCCCGTCCTTGACGGCGATCGAGCCGTCCCGGGAGTACAGCAACTGGGTGGAGGCGGCGCCGTCGGCACCGTTCCAGGCGAGGGTGTCCCGGTCGATCCAGACCGCCTTGGAGGTGGTCAGGTCGAGGGCGGCGGCACTGCCCGCGGGCAGCGGCAGCAGGTACTTCTCCTGGCCGTTCAACAGCCACACCTCGTAGCCGTTGTTCCTGAGGTCCAGGGACTGGTCGGTGGGGAGATCCTTGTCGTCGCCCTTGTGGATGATGTAACCGAGGCTGGTGGCACCCTCGGTGAGCGGTACCTCGAAGACCGCGCCATAGGCGTCAGTCTTCACCGGCTTCAGGGGGTTCGACCAGTCGGTGGGGTTAGCGGCACCCGTCCAGACGTGCAGGCCCCAGCCGTCGTAGTTCCCGTCGGCGCGGTGGTAGTGGACGACCGCCTTGGTCTTGTCCTGGGCCGGGTGGTCCGGCCTCTCGGTCAGTACGGCCGTCTTCCCCTGCTCGACCCACACCTCACCCGTTCTGGTGACGTCGATGGACCGGTCGGCGGAGACGTCCTTGTCGCCGTCCTTGTCGACGATCAGGAAGCCGACGTTCGAGGCGCCGGGCTTGAGCCTGACGTAGGCGAAGGCGCCGTAGGCGTCCCGGCCGGTGAAGGGGTGACCGGCGGGCCAGGTGGTGGACTCGCCGTCGGCGATGTCGCCCCAGGCGTACAGGCCCCAGTCGGCGTAGTCGCCGTCGGTGCGCTTGTAGTGGACGATCGCGTAGTCCCGGGAGGAGGCCGTGGGCACCTCGGGCGCGGGTGGGGTGCCGGTGGTGCCGGCGGCGGTGGCGCTCGCGGTGTGCCCGGCGGAGTCGACGACGACCGCCTTGTAGCGCAGGGCGGTCCCGGCGGGTACGTCCTCGCCGATCACCTGGGTGACCTTGTACGGGGCGTGGTCGGCGGAGCCGAGGGTGTGCCATCCGCCGTTTCCGACCTGGGCGGCGAAGACGACGCGGTCGAGCTGTCCCCCGGTGACGTCGGCGGAGAGCTCGACGGTGCCCGTGGCTCCGGCGTCCGGGGCCCTGAGGGTGATCGTGGGCTTGGCGGCGGGCTCGGCGAGGGGGCCGGCGGCCTTGTAGACGACGGCCGAACCGGCGGGGACGGGGACGGTGAGCCCGCGGTCGCCGTCGGACTTCAGGGTGCCCTTGGCCCCGTACACGCCCCGGTACGACATGTCGGCCGAGCCGGTCGCGAAGGTGGCCGTCCTCGTCTCGCCCGCGTTGTTGAGGGCGACGACGTATTCCTGGCCCGTCCTGGCGTCCGTACGGGTGAAGGCGTAGATCCCGGCGCCGTCGGCCGCGTACCGCTCGGTCTGGACCCCGTCCGTCAGCGCCGGGTGGGCCTTGCGGAGCCTGGAGAGGGCGGCGATCTCCCGGTAGAGCGGGGCGCCGGTGTCGTAGGAGTCGCTCGCGTGGGTGCGGTCGGTGCCGATCTCGTCGTCGTCGAGGTAGTCGGCGACCTCGGAGGCGAACATGGTCTGGCGGGCGTCCTTGTCACCGCCGGAGCCGGTGAAGCCCTGCTCGTCGCCGTAGTAGACGACCGGGTTGCCGCGGCTGAGGAACATCAGCTCGTTGGCCAGCTTGTCCTTGGCCAGCAGTTCGGCGTCGGACGCCTTGGGGTTGTCCTGGTTCAGGAAGTACCCGATGCGCCCCATGTCGTGGTTGCCGAGGAAGGTGACCTGCTCGTAGGCGTTGGCCTTGTCGGTCGTGTACTTGTAGTCGTCGCCGAAGACCGACGCCAGCTTCCGCGCGCTGCCGCCCTGGGAGGTGTAGGAGCGGGCCGCGTCCTGGAAGGGGAAGTCGAGCGTGGCGTCGAGGCGGCCCTGGGTGACGTACGGCGACGTGACCGAGGTGTCGGCGGAGTAGACCTCGCCGAACATGAAGAAGTTCTTCCGGCCGTGAGCGGCGGCGTACTTGTCGAGCGCCGTCGCCCACTGGGTCCAGAACTCCATGTTCACGTGCTTGACGGTGTCGATCCGGAATCCGTCGATGCCGAAGTCCCTCACCCACCGCTGGTAGATCCTCTCCATGCCGTGGACGACCTCGGGACGCTCGGTCCACAGGTCGTCGAGGCCGGAGAAGTCGCCGTAGGTGGCGGACTCGCCGGCGTACGTCGAGTCGCCCCGGTTGTGGTACATCGTGGGGTCGTTGAGCCAGGCCGGGACCTTGCTGTCGCCGGTGACCCGCGGGGTGCGCGGGAAGGAACCGGCGTCCACTGCCGGGAACCTCCGGCGGCCGTCCGCGTAGTCGGCGTCGTCGAACGGCCGCCCGTCCTTCGTCAGATAGGGAAAGGCACCCTTGGACAGGTAGTCGTACGACTTCTCCTCGTAGTCGACGACGTCGGCGGTGTGGTTGGTGATGACGTCGAAGAAGACCTTCATGCCCTTGGCGTGCGCCTTGGAGATGAGGGTCCGCAGGTCCTTGTCGGTGCCGAAGTGCGGGTCGACCTTGGTGAAGTCGGTGATCCAGTAGCCGTGGTAACCGGCGGAGGTGTTGCTGCCCGTGCCCTGCACGGGGCGGTTCTTGAAGATCGGCGCCATCCAGATGGCCGTGGTGCCGAGTCCCTTGATGTAGTCGAGCCGCTTGGTCAGGCCCTTGAGGTCGCCGCCCTGGTAGAAGCCCTTGTCGGTGGGGTCGTAGCCGGTGCTGAGGCGTGAGCCGGTCAGGCCGCCCCTGTCGTTGGACGCGTCCCCGTTGGCGAAACGATCCGGCATGACGAAGTAGAACTGCTCGCGGGTGTCGTCGTGCCGGGCGGGCTGGGCGGCGAGGACCGCGTCCGACGGGGGCGCGGGCGGGGCGGCGGCTTCGGCGGCCGGCGGCTGGGCCAGCGTGGCGACGAGGGCCGCGGCGGTGACGGCCGCTGCCCGTCCGACGTGGGCGGTACGGCGCCTGAGGGGCGCCGGCCATCTCGGTATCACAGGTGGGAACTCCTTGCGATTACGGCTCTGTTGGGTCCGACCCCGCGTGACCGTACCGCCGACGAAAGGTTTGCAGCAAGACTCGTGAAACCAGAAGAAAGAGTTTTCACGAGTCGCCGGCAGACGGACTCAGCAACTGGACTTGCCGGCGTAGAGCGCCAGTGCCGTGTTCGAGCCCAGGGTGGCGGTGAACCGGCCGCCGGCGTCCACGGTCACCGTGCTGTTGTTCTGCACGTTGCAGTACGTCCCCGCGGGCAGGGACGTCTGGTACGTCCGGGTCATGCCGCTCGACTCGTGGTTGACGGCCACGTAGCCCTTGCTGCCCCGGCCGAACGCGATCGCGTTGTTGCCGTCGTCCCACCAGTCGGTGACGGCCCGGCCCCGGGTCGCGTTGCGGAAGGCGACCATCGACTTGATCTCCGGCCAGGCGTGCTGACACTTCCAGCCGTCCTGCCAGCAGGCGTTCACCGTGCCGCCGCCCGGCGGACCGGCGTCGGCGTCCGTCCACTCGTAGCCCGAGTTGATGTCCGGCGCGCCGTAGGGCCAGGCCAGCATGAAGACGTTGGCCAGGGTGTAGTCGGCGCCGTCCTTGTAGTTCAGGGTGGAGCCGCCCCGTTCGGTGTCGTGGTTGTCGACGAAGACGCCGGCGACCGAACTGCTGAGGTAGCCCCAGCCCTCGCCGTAGTTCTTCAGGTAGGCGAGCCTCTCGTTGTTGAAGACGCGCTTGAGGTCGAAGGCGTAACGGAACTCCTGGACGTCCCCGTTGCCGGTGTACTCGGACGACTGCACCGCCTCGCCGGCACCGTAGATGACCTCCTGCTTCCAGTAGGCGGAAGGGTTGGTCAGTCGGGACTTGATGTCGGCCAGGTCGTCCGCCGGGATGTGCTTGGCCGCGTCGATGCGGAAGCCGTCGACGCCGAGGGAGAGCAGGTCGTTCAGGTAGCCGGCGATGGTCTTGCGGACGTACTCCTCGCCGGTGTCCAGGTCGGCCACGCCGACGAGTTCGCAGTGCTGGACGTTCCAGCGGTCGGCGTAGTCGCCGACCTGGGCGGTGCAGTCGTCGAAGTCGTGGACCGAGTACAGGCCCGGGTAGTCGTACTTCGTGTACGCCGAGCCGCCGGTGCCGGTGCCGGAGCCCGCCGACATGTGGTTGACGACCGTGTCCACCACGACTTTCACGCCGGCCGCGTGGCAGGTGTTCACCATGTCCCGGAAGGCCGCGCGGTCGCCCAGCCGCCCCGCGATCCGGTAGCTCACCGGCTGGTACGACGTCCACCACTGCGAGCCCTGTATGTGCTCGGCGGGCGGGGAGACCTGGACGTAGCCGTAGCCGGCCGGGCCGAGGGTACTGGTGCACTCCTTGGCGACCGAGGCGTACTTCCACTCGAACAGGACGGCGGTGACGTCCTTGGCGCCGGGCGGGGAGGCGTGCGTGATAGTCGGGTTCATGACAAGAGCACCCGAGAGTGCCAGCGCCCCGAGGAGAGTTCTGCGTGCCATGTGGGGTCCTTCACCATTGAAGGTTCTTGCTGAAAAATTCCAGCCGACTTGCGGGTGACGCAGATGTTAAAGGCCCGCCGCCTGAAAAGGCAGCGGGCCGGGTGAAGTTGATGCGAGTACTTTTCGAGGGGCCGTCAGGCCGTCGTGAACCACACCGTGGTGTCGGCCGGCACCTTCGCCTCGCCGTCGGCCTCGGTCACCTCACCGCTGGTGAGCAGGACCCGGCCGTACGCGGGGGTGGTCACCGCCTCCCCCGTGGTGTTCGCGACGCACACGAACTCCCCGCGCCGGAAGGCGAGGACGCCGTCGGCGGCGCGCAGCCACTCCACCGCGTCGCCCGCGCCGAGCGAGGGATGGTCCCGGCGGGCGGCGAGCGCGGCGCGGTACAGCTCCAGGGTCGAGCCCGGCACCCCGGTCTGCGCCTCGACGCTCAGCTCCCCCCAGCTCGACGGCTGGGGAAGCCAGCTGCCGCCGCTGCCGAAGCCGTACGAGGATCCCACGCGGGTCCACGGGATCGGCACCCGGCAGCCGTCGCGGAAGCCGTCCTGGCCGGCGCCGCGGAAGTACGCCGGGTCCTGGCGCACCTCGTCGGGCAGGTCCACGACGTCGGGCAGGCCGAGCTCCTCGCCCTGGTAGACGTACGCCGAGCCGGGCAGGGCGAGCATCAGCAGGGTGGCCGCGCGCGCCCGGCGCAGGCCCAGCGCGCGGTCACCCGCCGTGCGGATCTGGGTGCCGAGGCCGGGCGGGTTGGCGAAGCGGGTGGCGTGCCGGGTGACGTCGTGGTTGGACAGCACCCAGGTGGCGGGGGCGCCGACCGGGCGCATGGCCTCCAGGGTGCGGTCGATGACCTGGCGGAGTTCGTCCGCGTCCCACGCCGTGCTCAGGTACTGGAAGTTGAAGGCCTGGTGGAGTTCGTCGGGGCGGACGTAGTTCGCGGTGCGCTCGACGGTCGGGGTCCAGGCCTCGGCGACGAAAATCCTGTCACCGGAGTACTCGTCGAGGATCAGCCGCCACCGGCGGTAGATCTCGTGCACGCCGTCCTGGTCGAAGAACGGCATGACATCGTTGCCCAGCAGTTTCACCTGGTCGTGGACGCCGAGGTCGGGCAGCCCCGCCGCCTTGACGAGCCCGTGGGCCACGTCGATGCGGAAGCCGTCCACGCCCATGTCCAGCCAGAAGCGCAGGATCGAGCGGAACTCGTCCCCCACCGCCGGGTGGTCCCAGTTGAAGTCGGGCTGCTCGGGCGCGAAGAGGTGCAGGTACCACTCGCCGGGCGTGCCGTCCGGTTCGGTGACCCGGGTCCACGCCGGGCCGCCGAAGATCGACTCCCAGTCGTTGGGCGGGAGCGCGCCGTCCTTCCCCTTGCCGGGACGGAAGTGGTAGCGGTCTCGCAGCGGCGAGCCGGGGCCCTCGGCGAGCGCCCGCTTGAACCACTCGTGCTGGTCGGAGGAGTGGTTGGGCACGAGGTCGACGATGACCCTGAGGCCGTGCCCGTGTGCGTCGCGGATCAGGGCGTCGGCGTCCAGCAGGTTGCCGAACATGGGATCGACGGCGCGGTAGTCGGCCACGTCGTAGCCGGCGTCGGCCTGCGGCGAGGCGTAGAACGGGCTGAGCCACACGGCGTCCACGCCGAGGTCGCGCAGGTAGGGGAGTCTGGAGCGCACGCCCTCCAGGTCGCCCATGCCGTCGCCGTTGCTGTCGGCGAAGCTGCGCGGATACACCTGGTAGATCACCGCGTCCCGCCACCAGTCGCGGCGCTGGGCGACGGTGGCGACAGCTGACTCGGTAACGGGGCTCGGTGCCGGGTCGGCGGAGTGCTGGCTCATGGCGTCCTTGTTATGGGTGCTTGCAGTTCGATGAAGAGGCGTCCGCGGTCCGGTTCAGCCCTTCGTGCCGCCGGCGGTGAGGCCGGTCACCAGGTTTTTCTGGACAAGGTAGAAGAACACGGACACGGGTATCGAGATCAACACTGCGGTGGCGGCCATATAGTTCCACTGCGCGTCGTGCTCACTGACGAAGCTCTGCAGCCCGACGGCGAAGGTGTACTTCGAGTCGTCGAGCATGAAGGTGGTCGCGAAGGCGACCTCGCCGACGGCCGTGATGAAGTTGTAGAAGGCTGCGACGGCCAGCCCCGGGCGGGCCAGCGGCAGGATCAGCCGCGCGAAGGTGCCGAAGGGTGTCAGCCCGTCCACGCGGCCCGCTTCGTCGATCTCGAAGGGGATGGTGTCGAAGTATCCCTTGAGCAGCCAGGCGCTGTACGGCACGGCGGTGGTGCAGTTGATGACGATCAGCGCCCAGTAGGTGTCGATGAGGCCGAGCTCGCTGAAGATCTCGTACATCGGCACGATCAGGATGGCTACGGGGAAGGCCTGGGTGAGCAGCAGCACCCACATCAGCGGCTTGTAGCCGGGGAAGCGCATGCGCGAGACGGCGTAACCGGTGGTGGCGGCGACGAAGACGCCGATCAGGGTGGTGCCGAGGGCCACGATCATCGTCGACTTGAACCAGTCGAAGAAGGCGGTGTGCCGCAGCACGAAGCCGTAGTTGGAGAAGGTGAGCTTGCCCAGGATCTTCCCCGGGTGCAGGTAGTCGTCCTTGTCCGGACCGAGGGACAGGAAGACCAACCAGGCCACCGGGGCGAGCGCGACGAGGCTCGCCAGGGTGAGGCCGGTGTGCAGGAGGGCGGCGCCGAGCGGGCCGCGCTCGCCGCGCCGGCGGGTGCGACGGGCGGGCCGCGCGGCGGGGGCGGGCCCGGCCTGTGTCTTTTCCAGGGTGGTGGTGCTCATGGCGGCGGCTCCTGCGGCGTCAGACGGCGAGCTGGTCATTGCGCTTCAGCCAGCGGAAGTAGAAGGAGGTGAAGACGGTGAGGACCGACAGCAGCAGCACGCCGTACGCGGCGGACTGGGCGAAGTCGCGCGGCTGCTGTCCGAAGCCCAGGTAGTAGGCCCAGGTGACGAGGATCTGGGCGTCGGGCGCGCCGGTGGGGCCGAACAGCAGGAAGATGATGGCGAACTGGTTGAACGTCCAGATGATGCCTAGCAGTACCACGGTGGAGCTGACCGAGCGCAGGCCCGGCAGGGTGACGTGCCGGAAGCGCTGCCAGGCGCTCGCGCCGTCCATCTCGGCGGCCTCGTAGAGCGAGGAGTCGATGGACTGCAGGCCGCCGAGCAGGGAGAGCATCTGGAACGGCACACCGCACCAGGTGTTGACCATGATCGCGGCGAACCGCTGCCAGAAGGTGTCCTCCAGCCACTGCGGCTGGGGCAGGTGCAGCGTGTGGAGGGCCTGGTTGAGCACGCCGGAGTCGGAGAGCATGATCCGCCAGGAGAAGACGGTGACGAACGTCGGCACGGCCCAGGGCAGGACCAGCAGTACCCGGTAGAGGGTGCGGCCGCGCAGCTTCTCGTTGAGCATCAGCGCGAGGCCCAGGCCGATGGTGTAGTGCAGGGCCACGCAGGCGACCGTCCAGAAGACGGTCCACAGGAAGTGGGACCAGAACCGGTCGTAGGACAACGGGCCGAACAGGATGTCCTTGTAGTTGTCGATCCCGATGAACTTGTACGTGGCGTCGATGTGGTTGACGCCGATGGTGCGGGCCGAGTTGAGGCTGTTGGCGTCGGTCAGGGTCAGGTAGAAGCCGCGGAGCAGCGGGTAGCCCACGACGACGCCGAGCACGAGGACCACCGGTGCGATCATCGCGTAGGCGTACCAGTGCTTGCTGAATCCGTGTCTGACGCGCTGCCCCAGCCCGGGCCGAGGCGCGCGGTCACCGCGGCGCTTGCCGGTCGCGCGGTCGATGGCGACTGTCATGGTTCGACAACCTTCTCAAGGGCCTGTGGATCAGGGGACGGGCTGGGCGCAGGCCGGTGGCCGCCGGATCCTTCCCCCCTGGGCTGGGGGTCCCCCCGCGCGAGCTCGTTCGAGCGTGGGGGAGATCCGGCGGCCACGCGGGCGTCACTTGCTGAAGTCGGGCACCAGCTTGGTGATGGCGACCTCGGCGTTGCCCAGGCCCTTGTCCAGCGACTCCTTGCCGCCGGCGACCTTGGGCAGCTCGATGTCCAGCGGACCCCACAGGGAGCTGTACTCGGGCAGCGCCGGGCGAGGCTGGGCGGCGGCGAGGACGCCCTGGTAGCCGGCGATGCCGGGGTCGGCCTTGACCTGGGCGGTGTAGGCGTCGTCGCGGGTGGGCAGCGTGGAGTTCTTCAGGGCGATGGTCTCCTGGGACTTCGCCGAGGTCATGAAGTTCAGGAACTTCAGCGCCGCCGCCTGGTGGGCCTTGTCCGAGCCGGCGTAGACCGACAGGTTGTGGCCGCCGGTCGGGGCGCCCGCCTTGCCGGTGGAGCCGGCCGGGACGGTGGCGATGCCGAGGTTGGACTTGTCCTTGAAGGCGGAGCCCTTGTAGAAGTTCGTGATCTCCCAGGGGCCCTGGATGATCGCGGCGACCTTGCCGCTGACGAACGCGTCCTGGATGTGGGCGTAGGCGTCGGCGGTGGTGTCGGCCTTGTGCAGGCCCTTGCCGGAGAAGAGGCCCAGCCAGGTGCCGTAGGCCTTCTTCGCGGCGGCGGAGTCGACGGTGATCTTCTTGGCGGAGGCGTCGACGGTGTCGGTGCCCTCGCCGTAGAGGAAGGTCTGCGCGTAGTAGGCCGCGGTGGAGCCCCAGTAGCCGTCGGCGCCGGTCTTGGCCTTGACCTTGGCGGCGTCCGACTTCAGCTCGTCCCAGGTCTTGGGGGCCTCGGTGATGCCGGCCTTCTTGAACAGGGCCTTGTTGTAGACGAGCGCCAGGGTGTCGGTGACCAGCGGCACGCCGTAGGTCTTGCCGTCGTACTGCGCCTGGGTGATCAGGTTGGACTTGAACTTGTCCTTGTCCGCGAGGGCCTCGGTGCCGTCCAGCGGCAGGAAGTAGCCCTTCTTGGCGAAGGCGGGGGTCCAGCCGACCTCGGAGCGCAGGATGTCCGGGGCGCCCTGGGAGCCGGCGGCGGTGTCGAACTTGTTCTGCGCCTGGTCGAAGGGGACGTTGACGTACTTGACCTTGATGTTCTTGTCGGCGGCCTCGAACCGCTTGATCAGGGCCTGGTACGTCGGTGCCTCATTGGTGGCGTTGGAGGTGTCCCACCAGGTGATGGTCACCGGGCCGTCCGACTTTCCGCTGTCGCTGTCGCTCCCGCCGCATGCCGTCGCCGAGAGGGCGAGGGACGCCACCAGCGCGGAGGCCGCTATGCCACGCCGCATGAGTTCTCCTTGAGGGTTGAGCCCGCGTGCCGCGGGGGGCGGTCCCGTCCGCCACCCCTGCCGTCTTGCCGACTGCGCCGTTGCGGGCGGCCGGGCGACTGGGAAAGTAACAGCGATGCAAGCGCCGCGAAAGACCTTGCAGCAAAAAAGTGCAAGAGAGCGGGCGGGTTACCGGGTCGTGACCTGTCCTCGACCCGCTCGCAACCGGGTTTCCGGGCCGCTCAGCGGGGAGGGGGCCACTTGTGCAAGACTCTGCAAGCTCTTTCCATTCGAGGCCGACCAGAAGGACGAGGGAGCGCGATGACGCAGCAACCGGCAGCGGGCCGTCCGACCGCCCGTGCACGGCGTCCGATCGGTGGGCAAGGCGATTCCCGGCCGGTACAGTCCATGCCTGTGACCACACGGCTTGCGGACATCGCTGCGCAGGCGGGGGTGAGCGAAGCGACCGTCAGCCGCGTCCTCAACGGGAAGCCGGGCGTCGCCGCCACCACCCGTCAGTCCGTGCTCGCCGCCCTGGACGTGCTCGGCTACGAGCGTCCGGTCCGGCTGCGGCAGCGCAGCGAGGGCCTGGTGGGCCTGATCACCCCTGAGCTGGAGAACCCGATATTCCCCGCCCTGGCGCAGGTCATCGGCCAGGCGCTGACCCGGCAGGGGTACACGCCGGTGCTGGCGACCCAGACCCCGGGCGGGTCGACGGAGGACGAGCTGACCGAGATGCTCGTCGACCGGGGGGTCGCCGGGATCATCTACGTCTCCGGGCTGCACGCGGACACCACCGCCGACATGGAGCGCTACGAGCGGCTGCGGGCGCAGGGCGTGCCGTACGTGCTGGTCGACGGCTTCTCGCCGAAGGTGCAGGCGCCGTTCATCTCCCCCGACGACCGGGCGGCGATGACCCTGGCGGTGACCCACCTGGTCTCGCTGGGCCACACCCGGATCGGCCTGGCGCTCGGACCGAAACGGTTCGTCCCGGTGCAGCGCAAGATCGAGGGCTTCGTGCGCGCCATGCAGGACCTGCTGGGCCTGGGTGCCGAGGCCGTCGAGTCGGAGCTCGTGCAGCACTCCCTCTACACGCTGGAGGGCGGTCAGGCCGCCGCAACCGCGTTGATCGACCGGGACTGCACGGCCGTGGTCTGCGCCAGCGACATGATGGCCCTGGGCGCGATACGGGCCGCCCGGCAGCGCGGCCTGCAGGTCCCCCGGGACGTGTCGGTGGTGGGCTTCGACGACTCCCCTCTGATCGCGTTCACCGACCCGCCGCTGACCACCATCCGCAAACCGGTCCCGGCGATGGGCCAGGCGGCGGTGCGGACGCTGCTGGAGGAGATCGGCGGGACCCCGGCGCCGCACAGCGAGTTCGTCTTCATGCCGGAACTGGTGGTGCGCGGGTCGACCGCGTCGGCGCCCGGGGACCGGAAACGCCCCTAGGCGTCTGCCCCTCCCCTCCCCTCCCCCTCCCCCTTCCCTCTCCTTCCGTTCCGGACGACCGGGCCGCCCCCGGGTGGTCCTGGGTGTACAACGCGTGACCAGAACCCGGCCGCGCGATGATCCGGGCTTGACACCTTTTCTGGCAGACTCTGTGCCTATGGGTGATTCGACCGTGACTGATCCGGAAGGTCGCGCACAGAAGACCGTTCCGCACCCTGTCACGGACGGAGTGGCCGCCGGTGTGCTGCGCCGGATGCGCGTTCCGCGCCACCCCCGGCTGTGGTTCGAGATGCTGCTCATCACGGTGAGTTACTGGACGTACTCGATGGTCCGCAACGCCGTTCCCGAGCAGCGCGGTGAGGCACTGCGCAACGCCGACTGGATCTGGCAACTGGAGCACCACCTCGGGATCGCCGTCGAGCAGTCCGTCAACCAGACCGTGAACGCGGTGAACTGGCTGATCGTGGCCATGAACTACTACTACGCGACACTGCACTTCGCGGTGACGCTGACCGTGCTGGTGTGGCTGTACCGCTGCCATCCGGGCCGGTACGCGGCGGCCCGGACGGTGCTGTTCGCGACGACGGGGGTGGCCCTGCTCGGCTACTACCTGTTCCCGCTCGCCCCGCCCCGGCTGATGCGCGGCGGCGGCTTCGTGGACACGGTGGCCGTCCACCAGACCTGGGGGTCGATGGCCTCCGGCGACCTGAAGCACATGTCGAACCAGTACGCGGCGATGCCGTCGATGCACATCGGCTGGTCCCTGTGGTGCGGGCTGGCCCTCTTCACGCTGGCGAGCGTGCCGTGGGCGCGGGTGCTGGGGGTGCTGTACCCGGCGGCGACACTGCTGGTGATCGTGGCCACGGCCAACCACTTCTGGCTCGACGCGGTCGGCGGCGCCCTGTGTCTGGGCTTCGGCCTCACGGTGGCCCGGATCTGGTACGGGTCCCTGCCCCACGCCCTGCCACGGGTGACCCCGGCCCGGAAGGTGGCCGAGCCGGTACCGGCCGGCGAGGCGTGAAGCGGCCCTCGCGGAGTCGGCCTCCGCGGACTCGGCCTCCGCCGACTCAGCCCTCGTAGAAGAGTTCCTCCACCACTCCCCGCGCCCGGCGCGCCGTACGGCGGTACGCGTCGAGCATGTCGCCGGCGCGGCCCTCGCCGTAGCCCAGGTAGCGGCCGACGGCTGCGAGCTCGCGGGCGTCGGAGGGGAAGGTGTCGCCGGCCCGCCCGCGGACCAGCATGACGGCGTTGCGGACACGGGTCGCGAGGACCCAGGCCTCGTCGAGGGTCGCGGCGTCCTCGGCGGCGATGAGACCGGCGTCGCGGGCGGCGGCGATGGCCGCACGGGTACGGGTGGTGCGCAGCCCGGGCTCGCGGCGGCCGTGCCGCAGCTGCAGCAGCTGCACGGTCCACTCGACGTCGGACAGCCCGCCGGGCCCGAGCTTGGTGTGCAGCTTCGGGTCGGCGCCGCGCGGGAGGCGTTCGGACTCCATGCGCGCCTTCAGCCGACGGATCTCGCGCACGGCCTCCTCGCCGAGGCCCTGCTCCGGGTAGCGCAGCGGGTCGATCAGCTCGATGAAACGGCGGGCCAGGTCCTCGTCCCCGGCGACCGGCTCGGCCCGCAGCAGCGCGTGCGACTCCCAGGTCACGGACCAGCGGCGGTAGTAGGCCTCGTAGGACTTCAGGGTGCGCACCAGCGGTCCGGACTTGCCCTCGGGGCGCAGGTCGGCGTCGATGAGCAGGGGCGGGTCGGCGCTGGGCAGCTGGAGCAGGCGGCGCATCTCGGCGACGACCTTGTTCGCGGCGTCCGCGGCCTCCCGTTCGTCCACGCCGTCCTGTGGTTCGTGGACGAACAGGACGTCGGCGTCGGAGCCGTAGCCGAGCTCGTGCCCGCCGAAGCGGCCCATGCCGATGATCGCGAACCGGGTGGGCAGGGTGTCGCCCCAGCCCTCGCCGACCACGGCGCGCAGAGTGCCGGCGAGGGTGGCCGCCGTGAGGTCGGAGACGGCGCCGCCGACCCGGTCCACCAGGGCGCCCTGGTCGGGCTCGGCCGGGTTGGCCTCGGTGCCGTAGGAGTCGACGATGTCCGCGGCGGCCGTACGGAACAGCTCCCGACGGCGGACGCCACGGGCCGCGGTGACGCCCTGGGCGGCGTTCTGGGCGCGGCCCACGGCGGCGAGGATCTCCTGCTCGAGGTGGGCGCGGGAGCGGGGTTCGAGGCCCCCGCCGTCGCCGTCGCCGAGCAGGGCGACCGCCTCGGGGGCGCGCATCAGCAGGTCGGGGGCGAGGCGGCCGGCCGACAGGACGCGGGCGAGGTTCTCCGCCGCCGCGCCCTCGTCCCTGAGCAGCCGCAGGTACCACGGGGTCTTGCCGAGGGCGTCGGAGACCTTGCGGAAGTTGAGCAGGCCCGCGTCCGGGTCGGCGGAGTCGGCGAACCAGCCGAGCAGGACGGGCAGCAGGGTGCGCTGGATGGCGGCCTTGCGCGTGACGCCGGACGCCAGGGCCTCCAGGTGGCGCAGTGCGGCGGCGGGGTCGGCGTAGCCGAGGGCGACCAGGCGTTCCCGGGCCGCCACCGGGCTGAGCCGGGCCTCGCCGGGGGCTAGCTGGGCGACGGCGTCGAGCAGGGGCCGGTAGAAGATCTTCTCGTGCAGCCGGCGTACGACGGCCGCGTGTCGTTTCCACTCACGGGTCAGCTCGGCCACCGGGTCGGCGCGCAGACCGAGGGAGCGGCCGAGGCGCCGCAGGTCCGCGTCGTCCTCGGGGACGAGGTGGGTGCGGCGCAGCCGGTAGAGCTGGATGCGGTGCTCCATGGAGCGCAGGAAGCGGTAGGCCTCGTCGAGCTGCACGGCGTCCGCCCGGCCGACGTAGCCGCCGGCCGCCAGGGCCTGGAGGGCGTCGAGGGTGGTGCCGCTGCGCAGCGACGGGTCGGTACGGCCGTGCACCAGTTGCAGCAGCTGCACGGCGAACTCGACGTCCCTGAGGCCGCCCGGGCCCAGTTTCAGCTCGCGCTCGACCTCGGCGGCGGGGATGTTCTCCACCACGCGGCGGCGCATCTTCTGCACGTCGGCGACGAAGTTCTCGCGCTCGGCGGCCTTCCAGACCAGGGGTTCGACGGCGGCGACGTACTCCTCCCCCAGTCCGAGGTCCCCGGCGACCGGGCGGGCCTTGAGCAGGGCCTGGAACTCCCAGGTCTTGGCCCAGCGCTGGTAGTAGGCGAGGTGGCTGCTCAGTGTCCGCACCAGCGGACCGTTTCTGCCCTCGGGCCGGAGGTTGGCGTCCACGGGCCAGATCGAGCCCTCGACGGTCGTCTCGGAACAGATCCGCATCATGTGCGAGGCGAGCCGGGTGGCGGACTTCAGGGCCTTGCCCTCGTCGACGCCGTCGGCGGCCTCGCCGACGAAGATGACGTCGACGTCGGAGACGTAGTTCAGCTCGTGGCCGCCGCACTTGCCCATCGCGATCACCGCGAGCCGGCACGCGGCGGCGTCGGCGGGCGCGGCGGCCTGGGCCAGGGCGAGGGCGGCGCGCAGGGTGGCGGTGGCCAGGTCGGCGAGTTCGGCGGCGGTCTCGGCGACGTCCGTGGTGCCGCACACGTCGCGGGCGGCGATGGACAGCAGGCAGCGGCGGTAGGCGACGCGCAGGGACACGGGGTCGGTGGCCTCGGCCAGCCCGCGCTCGAACTCCTCCACCCCGGGGTGCAGGTCTCTGGGCTCGTAGGTGACGAGGGCCTGCCAGTCCTGCGGATGCCGGGCGAGGTGGTCGGCGAGCGCGGTGGACGCGCCGAGCACGCCAAGCAACCGGTCCCGCAGCGGCTTGGCCGCTATGACGGTGTCCAGCAGCTCCCGGCCCTGCTGCGCCTCCAGCAGCCGTACGAGTCCCAGCAGCGCCAGATCGGGGTCGGCCGTCGCGCCCAGCGCCTCCAGCAGCACCGGGTCGTTGCGCACGGCCGCCAGTTCGGAACCGTCCAGCAGCCGTTCGGCGGCCGACGGATCGGTGAAGCCGTGCCGCAGCAGCCGCGTGAAGGTACTGCTTCTGCGCCCCGGCCCCGCCATCCCCGGCCTCCCTCGGATCAAGGTCGTACTGGCCAGAGCCTAACCGGAGTCCCCGTCACGTGCCCCGTCCCGGTTCCTGCCCGCTTCCTCGTACAGACGCAGTAGGAGCCCGTGCAGTACGGCGGTCTCCTCGGCGGTGAGGGGCGCGAGGATCGTGTCCTGGACGGCCGTGGCGTCGGCCTGGAGATCGGCCAGGGTGCGCCTGCCGGCCGGTGTGACGGCCACCAGCACGCGGCGGCGGTCCGCGGGGTCGCGGTCCCGGGTGACGTCACCGCGCCGGGTGAGCTCGTCGAGGAGCTTGGCCATGTCGCTGGTGTGGATGGTGAGCAGGTCGGAGAGCTCGCGCTGGGCCCGCGGCCCGAAGTCGACGAGCGCGGCGAGGGTTGGGAATTGCTGCTGGTCAACAGCGCGTGAGGGCGTTCTGGCGCGTATGAGTGAGCATGTCGGTTGTTGGTGGCGACCTGCTCCCTTGCCTGCGTGCGGAACGGAAGTTCACGTCTCGAATGCGTGACCTTTGCGGGAGGTGTTCGTTGGGTGTGGTGACGGATCTTCGAGCCGCGCAAGGGGGGTGAGGGATGGGCGGGTTGCGCGTGGTGGCGGCCTCGTTCGTGGTGGCGGGCCCGTCCGGGGTGGCGGTCCGTGCCAGCCTCAAGGGAATGACCGACAGGGACGAGAAGGTGTTACGCCTGGTCGGTGGCCTGCTCGGCTCTCTGGCGGGCCGGGATCTGAAGGCCCGCTGTGCGGCGGGCCTGGACCATGACGGTGAGCAGTGGGCGCGGCGCAAGCGTGCTCTGACCGGAGAGTCCTCTTCACGCTGGGCGGGCAGTATCACCAAGGCCACGCATGACCAGTGGGCGCTGGCCCGACGCGGTCAGCTCGCCCACGTCCAGACCCTCCAGGCAGGTGTCGACGCGATCGCGTACCGGCTGTCGCTGCCCATCGGTGCGAAGGGCTCGGGGGGTCGGCCGGGTGGCTACCGATCCAGGCAGGAGTGGTTCGCCAAGTCCCGGCGCCTGCGCCTGCTGGGAGACCGGCTGGAACATGAACGCGCGAAGTGGCAAGCCGGGTGTGTGTCAGTGGTGCGGGGCGGCAAGAGGCTGCTGCGCGCCCGGAACAACCTTGAGGCCGCCAACATGACCGAGTCGGGGTGGCGCCGCCGGTGGGAGGCCGAGCGCTGGTTCCTCCAAGCCGATGGCGAGTCGGGTAAGCGGTACGGCAACGAGACGATCAGGGTCAGTCCGGACGGTGAGGTGAGCATCAAGCTCCCCGCGCCGCTGGCCCACCTGGCGAACGCGTCTCACGGCCGGTATGTGCTCGCCTGCCGGGTCGGCTTCCGACACCGGGGCGAGCAGTGGGCCGACCGCATCTGTGCGAACCGGGCCGTGGCGTACCGCATCCACTACGACACCGGTCGCGGCCGCTGGTACATGACCGCCTCCTGGCAAATCCCGCAGGTCCAGACGGTGCCGCTGGAGGCCGCCCTGGCCACTGGGCTGGTCGGTGTGGACATGAACGCCGATCACCTGGCCGCCTGGCGCCTGGACGCACACGGCAACCCGGTCGGTGCGCCGCGCAGGTTCGACTACGACCTGACCGGCAGCGCATCCCACCGGGATGCTCAGGTCCGGCACGCCCTGATCCGCCTGCTGCACTGGGCCGAACGCCACCATCTGGCGATCGCGATCGAGGACCTGGACTTCACCGCGGAGAAGACCCGGGAGAAGCACGGTCGGCGCAAACGGTTCCGCAAGCTGATCTCCGGCCTGCCTACCGCCAGGCTGCGCGCCCGGCTGGTGTCGATGGCCGCCGAACTGGGCATCTCTCTGGTCGCTGTCGACCCGGCCTACACCAGCCGCTGGGGCGCCCAGCACTGGCAGAAGCCCCTGACCACCACGACCAGGAAGACCACGCGCCACGAGGCTGCCGCCGTGGCGATCGGAAGGCGCGCCCTGGGACATCCGGTCCGGCGACGGACGGCACCGCCCCCTGCTCACCGGAGCGATGAGCAGGGGCATCGGACCGTCCAGGCCGCATCAGGAGTTCCGGGGCGTGAGGGACCCCGCCCCCGCATCCCCGGACCACGGACACGATCCGTCGGCGCCGGACGCGGAGCGAAAGCGGGCGACCAGCGTGCCCACAACCGTTCGGGGCACGCGGCTGAGCACGAGCCCTGGCACCAGGACTCACTCCCGCTCAGTCTCTAGGAACGGTCGCCATGTGCCACAGGCGCAGCCGCCTGGAGGCGAGGCGCCCGGGCGCCGGCCAGCATTCCTGAGCCCGTCTGGGGGCGCCCCCTCTGGGGGGAGTTTGAGGACGAGGCCGTTCAGGCCGAAGGGGGGTCCAGGGGGCGCAGCCCCCTGGCGGGGTCGAAGGGGCGGAGCCCCTGAGGACGGGAAGGGCAGGGGCGGCGGGGGCGAGAAACACTCGGCCCGGCCACCCGCGCCGGTCAGCCCCCACGCACCGCCGCAGCCGCCCGCCGCACCTGGTGGGGCAGCGCCGCCGACACGAGCAGCCCCCGCATCATCCCGGCCGCCCGGACCGCCGCGTCGGCGCAGCAGTTGTTGAACAGCAGGTGCAGCCGGTCCGTGCGGTCGGCCAGGGACCGCACCGCGGGCAGCCACTCCGTCAGCTCCCGCTCGGTGTAATCGTGCCGGAAGCGGTCCTCCTTCGTACCCGTCCCCCAGTGCGGACTGCGCCCGTGGAACCGGACGACGCCGAGCCGCCGCACCGCCACGGGCGCGACCGGCGGCATCGAGGTGGGCAGCCCCCGCACCGTGTCCACGGCCACGGCCGCCGCGTCCAGGTCGGCGAGCAGCGCGACGGTGGACGCCTCGCGGTCGTCCCGCCACCACCCCGGGTGCCGGAACTCCACGGCGAACGGCCACCCCCGGGCCCGTTCCCGGCACCGCCGCAGGAACGCCTCGGCCTCCGCCCCGGGAGCGAGCGACGGCGGGAACTGGAACAGCAGGGTGCCCAGGCGCCCCGCCCGCCGCAGCGGCTCCAGCGCCTCCGCGTACCGCGCCCACACCTCGTCGAGCAGACCCGGATCGGCCTCGGCCGACCACCGCCGGGTCACCGCGGGCCGTAAGTCGGCGGGCAGCGCCGCCGGCCGCGTCGGATGCCCTGTGAGCAGGGAGAACGCCTTGACGTCGAAGACGAAGCCGTCCGGGGTGCGCTCCACCCACAGCCGGCTGGTGCGCGCACTGGGCAGCGCGTAGTACGCGGAGTCCGCCTCCACCACCGGGAACTGCTCGGCGTAGTACCGCAGCCGCCCCTCGGCGTCACGCCGCCCCCGCGGGTACCACCCGCTCGTCACCAGCGCCCGGTCCGTCCAGGAGCACGTCCCCACCAGGATCTCCGCCATGAGCCGGTGGGTACCCGGAGATCCCGGCCTCAGTACGCCCCGCGCCCGCGGCAGCAGTTCACCCGGTCTTCACCCGCCGGGCCGGACACCGTGACGCGGCGGCTTGTCGGCGTGCGCATGCTCTGTCCGCACCGCCAGCCCCGCTCCCCCCTCCGGAGGTTGATGTGTCCGGCAGTTCTGCCAAGTCCGCGTACCGCCGTGCCCGTACCGCCGTGGCGTCGGCAACCGCCTTCGCCGCGGCCGCGATCGGGCTGTGGACCGGGCTCGGCGCCGGTTCCGCGCACGCCGCGGGCGCCGTACCGACCCCCGACCACGTGGTCGTCGTGGTCATGGAGAACCACGCCTACAGCCAGGTCATCGGCTCCTCCAGCGCCCCGTACATCAACTCGCTCAAGAGCGGCGGCGCGAACCTCACCCAGTCCTACGCCATCACCCACCCGAGCCAGCCGAACTACTTCGCCCTCTTCTCCGGCTCCACCCAGGGCATCACCGACGACAGCTGCTACACCCCCGGTTTCTCCTCGGCCGCCAACCTGGCCTCCGAGCAGCTCGCCGCGGGCCGCACCTGGGGCAGCTACAACGAGTCCCTGCCCAGCCAGGGCTCGACCACGTGCAGCAGCGGCAACTACGCGCGAAAGCACAACCCGTGGTTCGGTTTCAGCAACGTGCCCACCTCGTCGGCCAAGACCTTCGCCCAGTTCCCGACCGACTACTCCACTCTCCCCCAGCTCTCCTTCGTGGTCCCGAACCTGTGCAGCGACATGCACGACTGCTCGGTGTCCACCGGCGACACCTGGCTGAAGAACAACCTGGGCGCCTACGCCACCTGGGCCAAGACCCACAACAGCCTCCTGGTCGTCACCTTCGACGAGGACAACCGGCTCAGCGGCAACCGCATCCCGACCGTCCTGTACGGCCAGCCGGTGACGGCCGGGTCGTCGTCCGCCACCACCTACAACCACTACGACCTGCTGCGCACCCTGGAGGACACCCAGGGCCTGACCGCGCACGCGGGCAACGCGGCCTCCGCCAAGGACATCACCGGAATCTGGGCGTCCTGAGGTGTACGTAGCGGACAGCCGCGCGAGTACTCCCGACGCGCCGGCGTCCGCGAGCGGTGCCGTCCGGCCTTCCGCCGGGCGGCGCCGTGCCGCGGTCGCCCCCACGGTCCTCGCGCTGGGCACGGTCAGCCTGGTCACCGACGTCTCGTCGGAGATGGTCACGGCGGTGCTGCCGCTGTACCTGGTGACGGGCCTCGGCCTCTCCCCGCTGGGCTTCGGTCTCCTGGACGGGGTCTACAACGGCTTCTCGGCGCTGGTCCGGCTGGCCGGCGGGCACCTGGCCGACCGGGGCGGCGGCCGCCACAAGTGGGTGGCGGGCGCGGGATACGCCCTCTCGGCACTCTGCAAACCTCTGCTGCTGCTCGCCCACACCCTCACCCCCATCGGCCTGGTCCTGGCCGCCGACCGCACCGGCAAGGGCCTGCGCACCGCCCCGCGCGACGCGCTGATCTCCCTGTCGTCCACACCGCAGACCCGCGGCCGGGCCTTCGGAGTGCACCGCGCGATGGACACGGCGGGTGCGCTGCTCGGCCCGCTGGTCGCCTTCCTGATCCTGCGGGCGACGGTGGACGGCTACGACGCGGTGTTCACGGTGAGCTTCTGCGTGGCGGTGCTGGGCGTCCTGGTGCTGGTGCTGTTCGTGCCCGGGGGCGGGAGCCGCCCGGCCCCGGCCGGGGAGCGCCCCACCCTGCGCGCCGCACTCGGACTGCTCCGCCACCGCGACCTGCGCCGCATCACGGTGTGCGCGCTGCTGCTGGGCCTGGCCACGGTCAGCGACTCATTCGTGTACCTGCTGCTGCAGCGCAGGCTGGGCGTCCCCGACCGCTGGTTCGCGCTGCTCCCCCTGGGCACGGCGGCGGCGTTCCTGCTCCTGGCCATGCCGCTGGGCCGGCTGGCGGACCGGGTGGGCCGCTGGCCGGTGTTCGTGGCGGGCCACGGTGCCTTGCTCCTCGCGTACGGGCTGCTGCTCACGTCCTGGCACGGCACGGTGCTGCCGTACGCCGTCCTCCTGCTGCACGGCACGTTCTACGCGGCCACCGACGGCGTCCTCATGGCGGCGGCCTCGGACAGCGTCCCGGAGGCCCTGCGCTCCTCGGGCCTGGCCCTGGTCCAGACGGGCCAGGCGCTGACCCGCTTCGCCTGCTCCCTCGGCTTCGGCGCGGCCTGGACGGTGTGGGGCGACCGTACGGCGCTGTCGGCGGCGACGGCGGCCCTCGCGGTCTGCGCGGCCTTCTCCTTCACCCTCCGCCCGAAAGGCACGACAACGGCATGACGGTACGGAACCGCATCCTCGTACTGCTCGCGGCTCTCCTCGCGCTCGCGGGGGTCGCCACGGCCTCCGTACTGCACGCGTCGGCCCGAGCGGACCGCCGCGACCGGACTCAGGCGGGCGGCCCGAAGGTCACGTCCGGGGCGGTCACCCTCACGCGTCCGGGCCGCATGGTGTTCCGCAACATGGCGTGGGGGCCGCACCGAGACGAGCTGAGCACCGTCCCGGCGTCCGACCCGTCCGGCCCCCGCACCGCCTCGGGCGTCAAGTGCCTGCGTTTCTACGCCGCTTCGGGCACCGGCGTCTGCCTCCAGGCGGTGCACGGGGCGGTCTCGGACACGTACCGGGCGGTGATCCTGGACGCGCGTCTGAAGGTGACGGCCCATTACGACGTACCTGGCATCCCGTCCCGGGCCAGGGTCTCGCCGACCGGCCACTTCGCCGCCTGGACGGCCTTCGTCGGCGGTGACTCGTACGCGGGCACCAACTTCTCGACCCGCGCGGCGATCGTGGACACCCGCACGGGGAAGCTGATCCCGACCCTGGAATCCTTCCGCATCCTCAAGGACGGCCACGCCTACCGGGCGGCGGACGTGAACTTCTGGGGCGTCACGTTCGCGTCCGACGACCGCACCTTCTACGCGACGCTGGCGACGAAGGGCAAGACGTACCTGGTCCGGGGCGACCTGAAGGCCCGTACGGTCACCACCCTCCACACCAACGTGGAATGCCCGTCCCTGTCCCCCGACGGCACCCGCATCGCGTACAAGAAGCGCGTACCCGGCCTCTCGAAGGACGCCCCCTGGCGCCTGTACGTCCTGAACCTCCGCACGATGCGCGAAACCCCGCTCGCCGAGACCCGCAGCGTCGACGACCAGGCGGTGTGGAAGGACACCCACACGGTGGTGTACGCCCTGCCGGGCGACTACGGCGCCGACCTCTACGAGATGCCGGCGGACGGCACGGGCGAGCCACGCCGCATCAGCACGTCGGCGGTGTCCCCGGCCTACGTGGGGTGAGGGCGGGGCTGACACGGCGGCGAGGCTGGTCAGGGTCGGAAGCTGGCCCGGTAGTCGGTGGGCGTGCGGCCGGTCAGCTCCTGGAAGGCGGCGTTGAACGCCGACAGGGAGGTGTAGCCGACCATGAAGGCGATCTTGGTCACCGGGGTGTCGCCCGCGGCGAGTTCCTCGATCGCGCGCAGCAGCCGCATCCGGCGCAGGGCTGCCCGCCAGGTCATGCCCGTCTCGTCCGAGAACCGGCGTGCCAGCGACCGCGGCGCGAGACCGACCTCTTGTGCCAGGTCTTCGAAGCGGACTTCACGGTCGAGCCGCTCCTCGGTCAGTCGCAGGGCTCGGCGCAGTTCAGGAGACCGCCCCACCGGCACGACGACCGGGCTCGGCTGTTCGGCGAGCCGCCAGGTCACCGCGGCGAGCGCGGCGAACAGGGTCTCGGCGTACGCGGTGAGCGGTTGGTCGCTGTCGCCCCACGTGCCGCACTCGGCCACCAGGGAGCGTGCGAGGGGGCTGAGGTCGAACACGGTCAACGGCGCCGGCGGGGGCGGAGCGAATCCGGTGTCGAACAGCACCGACGCGGTCGTGACCGGCCGCGGGACACTCACCTGGATCGCCCTGCCCGCCTCGATCAGAGCAGCCCGGGCCGGCGGCAGCAACCACGCCCGGCCCTGTGCCTCCAGCCGGAGGGCACCGGCGGAGGCACAGAGGAGGTAGTGGCGATCGACGCAGAAGTCGCGAGTGGGCCCCGCGGCGAACGTGCGGACGAAGCTGTACGCCTTGCGGGTCATCGATTGCCTCGCACGGGCCGATCGTAGTGGTCCGTTGTGGTACCGGTCAGGCGACCGTCGCCAGCAACTCGCCGCGGAAGCGCCGGCTCACCGGCGCGCCGACCATGAGGGGGCGGATCGCCTCGCCGAAACGCGCGAAGGAGGCTGATCCCAGGTAACCGGCGAACGACGCCTCGTCCTCCCACTCGTGCACGATGGTGATGCGGCTGTCGTCCTCCCGGGAGGCGTAGACCCGGAAGGCGAGGTTGCCGGGCATGGCGCTGATCCGGTCACGTTCGGCGTCGAGATGGCCTAGGGCGGCCGCGCGGTCGGTGGCGGCGGTGTCGAAGTCGACGATGGCAATGAGCACGAGGGTCTCCTGGGTTCGCGGCGGTGATTGCTGCGGATGAGCTGCCTCTGAATCCTCACGCGGCGCCTGCTCGTCCGGCCTCCGTCAACCGGACGCGTTCACGCTCCCATCGGACAGACTCGCCGTGCGGTGGACGCCCTCGCGGATGTGGATGTCACCCGATGGCGTGCACCAGTGCACGCCGGAGTCGCTCTTCAAAGGGCGACGAGCAGAGAGCCGTCGAAGAGGTGCACGGCAGCCGAGTGACTGGGAGCACATCAGATACACGTCCTACTACCATGCACTCATTCGACGATCGGACGATCACGGGTACGGGCATGCGGCACGGCACGGGTGTCCGGGGGCGGGAACACGGGGATTTCAATGAGTGACGCACATCCGATACGAAGCCGCAGACCGGGCCTCTCGGTCGGTGCGCGCATCATCGCCGGGGTCGTCCTCGCCGTGATCGGGGCCGTCGGCGCCTGGCTCCAGCACGACGCTCCCGGCCGGAGGGCGGAGCCGCGTACGGAGTTCACCGCGCACAACCCGCCCGCCGGTCTGCCCACCGCGCTCACCACCGGCCAGCACCTCCACTGGTCCCGCTGCGCCTCGCCGCCCACCGCGCGCACGGGCTACGACTGCGCCGCCATGAAAGCCCCCCTCGACTACCGGAGACCAGACGGCAGGACGATCGACGTCGCCCTGATCCGCCGCAAGGCCACCGGCCCGAACGCCCGCCGCATCGGCTCGCTCGTCCTCAACTTCGGCGGCCCCGGCGTGTCCGGCGTGAGCGGACTGCCCGCACGCCTCAACCAGTACAAGCCGCTCCTCGACCGCTACGACCTGGTCTCCTTCGACCCGCGCGGCGTTGGCGCGACCATCCCCGTGCGCTGCGGGAAAACCGCGGACGACACCGGCTACGACGGGGCCGCCGCCTGCGCCAAGCACTCCGGGGCGCTCCTCCCGTACATCGGCACCTCGCGCACTGCGCGCGACCTCGACCTGATGCGCTACCTCCTCGGCGACGAGCGGCTGCACTACTTCGGCGTCTCGTACGGAACGGCGCTCGGCGCGGTCTACGCCCACCTGTACCCGTCGCACGTCGGACGGCTCGTCCTCGAGGCGTCCGTCGATCCGACCGAAGACCTCGACGAGGAGCAGGTGTCGCAGGTGAAGGCGGTCCAGGCGGCGTTCGACCGGTTCGCTGCGCACTGCGCGGCCCGTATCCGCCACTGCCCGACGGGCGACGGGCCCGAGGAGGCCGCGCGACGCATGGCGCGCCTGGCCGACCGCCTGGAGAAGAAGCCCGCCCCGGCCGGCGGCGGAAGGAATCTCGACGCCGACGGCCTCGCGTACGCCGTCAGCGACCATCTCGATCTCGGCACAGACGGCTGGTCGCCGCTCGCCAAGGCCCTCACCGCGCTGATCGACCACAACGACGGCCGTCCGCTGAGCAAGGGCGCGGACGACATCGGCTCCGCCGACCGCGCGGCGGCCCCCCGCGACATCAGCCGCGCCGCCCAGACCGCGATTACCTGTGCGGACTCCAGCCTGCGCCCCGGCTTTGAACGCCTCGACAGGGACGAGGCCCGCGTCAAGGCCGCCTCACCCGTCTTCGGCGCGGCCTGGTCCAACGGCGTCTACCTCTGTTACGACTGGCCGTTCGACGGCGAGCGCGTCACGCCCCAGGTGAACGCCGACGGCGCGGCCCCCGTCCTCGTGGTCGGCGGCACCGGCGACCCGACCACCCCCTACCCCGGCGCCCGCCACATGGCCCGCGCCCTGGGCGACGGTGTCGGCGTACTCCTGACGGCCGAGGAGGAGGGCCACGGCACATACCCGCAGAACCGCTGCGTCACGGAGACGGTCGATCAATACCTCCGCACGGGCCGCACCCCGGCCCCGGGGACGGTGTGCCGGGGCAGCATGTCCTGAGGCCCGTACGAATCCGCCGGGCGGCCGTCCGCACACCGGTTCGCTCGCAGGGGCCCCGGGCGTGCACCACCACACCGCCCGGTCCACACAACCACGCCGGCTGTCTGTGGGCCTTCGCATCCCTCCGGCGATCCCCAGGAGTCGTGGCTTGCCGAGCTGGCGTCCTGAGGTGTCTACGCTGATGTAGGGGGCATCGCGACGCGGCCGACCTCGCGGGGTGATCAAGATGCTCGACCTGTCCGCCACGTTGAAGGACTTTCCGGCGGTACGGGGCCGCGCCCCCTGGCCGGGACACGAGTACGTCAAGGGCTGGGGCGTGTTCGCGCTGCCCTTCGGCTCCGGTCACGTGCTCGCGCTGCGCGTCTTCCCGGAGAACGACTTCGGCCCGTACCGCACGCTGTGGCACCGCGACCCGGGCGGCGACTGGACGATCGACGTCGACGGGGCACGGCTGGACACCGCGTGCCCCAGGTACTATGGCGCCGCGTGCGTCCGCACGGGGTACGCGCACATAGAGCTCACCTGGACCGGCCCGGCCTCGCTGCGGGTGACAATGGATTCTCCCCCGCTGGACTGGACCCTCACGGCCACCTCGACCCGGCTCCTGGACCTCCTGAACACCGTCAGCGCGGCGCTGCCGCTCTCCACCTGGCGCACTCCTGCCTGGCTCCGGGCACGGCAGCGGCTGGCCCGCGCGCTGGGCATGGGCGACCTGCGCTTCCACGGGGTCATGCCGAGCGGCCACACCGGAACGCTCATGCCCCAGCGGATCTACTTCGTCGAAACCTCACGGGCCGTGTTCGACGGCGTCGACCTCGGCCGCCCCACCCACCTGCCGGACTGCCCGCGCATCGGTGCCTCGCGCCTGCCGGCCCGCGGTGTCCTCGCCATCGGCCAGGCGGTCTGGGAGGTCCTCGACCCCGCCGAGTACGAACGCACCCGCTCCGAGACCGCCCTGCGCCCCTAGGAGGCCCTGGGCCGGCTGACGCACAGGTCAACGCACAGACAGGGGTTTCCGCCCTCGGGGTGGTTTACCGCTCGGCAAGCCGCCGTCGGCACCGGCGCCGCCGGACACTCGGCCGGAGGCGGCGCCGGCCGCCGGAAGGGGGGCGGCATGGCCGAGAACGGGATTCTGATCGCGGTCCGGGAGCACCACCGGGACGAGGGTGCGAGCGCCGAGCAGTTGCGGCGGATCCGGGACGCCATCGAGGCGGGCGGGTTCGGGGTGCGCTGGGCGGTCGGTGCCGCCGACGCGGAGGCGGTGCTGCACACCGAGGCCGGGCTGGCCGCGGCGCTGGTGGCCTGGGACCTGCCCGGGGACGGGGGCGAGCCCGGCGGGGCCGCCGTGCTGCGCCGGATCGGACGGCGCTTCCAGGACCTGCCCGTGTTCCTGGTCATGGCGGACGACGGCGTACGGGACCTGCCGCTGTGGGTGTCGGAGTCGGTGGTGGGTTACGTCTGGCCGCTGGAGGACACCCCGGCCTTCATCGCGGGGCGGGTGACGACCGCCGCCCGCGCGTACCGGGAGGCGGTCCTGCCGCCGTTCTTCCGAGCGCTGCGCCGCTTCGACGACGCGCACGAGTACTCCTGGCACACCCCGGCCCACTCCGGCGGCGTCGCCTTCCTCAAGTCGCCCGCCGGGCGGGCCTTCCACGACTACTTCGGTGAGCGCCTGCTGCGCAGCGACCTGTCGATCTCGGTCGAGGAGCTCGGCTCGCTGTTCGAGCACACGGGACCGATCGGCGAGGCGGAGCGGAACGCCGCCCGGGTGTTCGGATCCGACCTCACCTACTTCGTGCTGCACGGCGACTCCACCTGCAACCGGCTGGTCGGCCACTTCAGCGTCACGCGCGACGAGATCGCGCTGGTGGACCGCAACTGCCACAAGTCGGTGCTGCACGGCCTGGTCGTCTCCGGAGCCCGCCCCGTCTACCTGATCCCCACCCGCAACGGTTACGGCCTGGCGGGCCCGCTGCCCCCGGCGGAACTCGACGCCGGTGCGGTGGCGGACCGGATCGCCACGCACCCGCTCGCGGCGGGGGCCGTCTCACCGCACGCCCAGTACGCGGTCTTCACCAACTCCACGTATGACGGCCTGTGCTACGACGCGGCGGCGACGGCGAGAGCGTTCGCGCCCAGCACGCCCCGCCTCCACTTCGACGAGGCGTGGTTCGCGTACGCCCGCTTCCACCCCCTCTACGCGGGCCGCTACGGCATGTCCGTGGACGAGGAGGCCTTCCCCGGCCCGGACCGGCCCACCGTCTTCGCGACCCAGTCCACGCACAAGCTGCTGGCCGCGCTGTCGCAGAGCGCCATGGTGCACGTCCGGCCCGCGCCCCGGGCGCCCGTGGAGCACGACCGGTTCAACGAGGCGCTGATGATGCACGGCACCACGTCACCGCTGTACCCGATGATCGCCTCGCTGGACGTGGCCACCGCCATGATGGACGGGCCGCAGGGCCGGTGGCTGGTCGACGAGGCGGTGACCGAGGCGGTCCGCTTCCGCCAGGAGATGGTGCGCGTCGGGCGGCGCATCGAGGCCGCCGGAGACCGGCCGCCGTGGTTCTTCGGCGTGTGGCAGCCCGAGACGGTGACCGATCCGGCGAGCGGCAAACGTCTCCCCTTCGACGAGGCACCGGCCGAGCTGCTGGGCACCGAGCCGTCCTGCTGGACCCTGGAGCCGGGCGCCGACTGGCACGGCTTCCCCGGGCTGAGCGAGGGCCACTGCATGCTGGACCCGATCAAGGTCACCCTGACCTGCCCGGGAATCAGCGCCACGGGCGAGATGGCGGACACCGGCATCCCGGCCCGCGTCCTGACCGCCTACCTGGCCACCCGGAACATCGTCGTGGAGAAGACGGACAGCTACACCACGCTGGTGCTGTTCTCCATGGGCATCACCAAGGGCAAGTGGGGCACCCTGCTGGACGCCCTGATGGACTTCAAGGCGCTGTACGACGGCGCGGCCCGACTGGACCGCGTGCTCCCCGAGCTCACCGCCGCGCACGCCCATCGGTACGCCGGCCTGACGCTCCCCGAGCTCTGCCAGGAGATGCACGACCACCTGCGCTCGGTCCGCCTCGTGGAGCTGCTGGACACCGCCTTCCAGCAACTGCCGGAGCCGGTGGCCCCGCCCCAGCTCTGCTACCAGCGCCTGGTACGCGGCGGCACCGAACGCGTCCGCCTCACCGAGGCGGCGGACCGCATCGCCGCGGCCATGGTCACCGTCACCCCGCCCGGAATCCCGGTCCTGATGCCCGGCGAGAACACCGGCACCCCCGACGGCCCCCTGCTCCGCTACCTCGCCGCCCTGGAGTCCTTCGACCGCCGCTTCCCGGGCTTCGCCAGCGAAACCCACGGCGTCACGGTCGACGAGGCCACCGGCGACTACCTGATCGAGTGCCTACGCCCGGAGCAGCACCCCCACCGGGCCACCACCCCGGCCCAACGCCACGCCCCCGGGCCGGCCCACCTGCCCCGCTGAACCACCGAGGGGCCGACGGTCCACGACCACCGCCCCCTCGGCACGGATCCGTCCCCGCTGCCCTTACAGCACCGGCAGGTTCTTCCGCAGCTCGAACGCCGTCACCTCGGAGCGGTACTCCTCCCACTCCTGGCGCTTGTTCCGGAGGAAGAAGTCGAAGACGTGTTCGCCGAGGGTCTCGGCGACCAGGTCGCTGTTCTCCATGAGGGTGAGGGCCTCGCCGAGGTTCTGCGGGAGGGGTTCGATGCCCATGGCGCGGCGCTCGGCGTTGGAGAGGGCCCAGACGTCGTCCTCGGCGCCGGGCGGGAGCTCGTAGCCCTCCTCGATGCCCTTGAGGCCGGCGGCCAGCAGCAGCGCGTACGCCAGGTACGGGTTGGCGCCGGAGTCCAGGGAGCGGACCTCCACGCGCGCGGAGCCCGTCTTGCCGGGCTTGTACATCGGGACGCGGACCAGGGCCGAGCGGTTGTTGTGGCCCCAGCAGATGTAGGAGGGGGCCTCGCCGCCGGCGCCCGCGGTGCGTTCCGAGCCGCCCCAGATGCGCTTGTAGGAGTTGACCCACTGGTTGGTGACCGCGGAGATCTCCGCGGCGTGCTTGAGCAGGCCCGCGATGAAGGAGCGGCCGACCTTGGAGAGCTGGTACTCGGCGCCGGATTCGTAGAACGCGTTGCGGTCGCCCTCGAAGAGCGAGAGGTGCGTGTGCATGCCCGAGCCCGGGTGCTCCGAGAACGGCTTCGGCATGAAGGTCGCCTGCACGCCCTGCTCCAGCGCCACCTGCTTCATGACCAGCCGGAACGTCATGATGTTGTCCGCCGTGGAGAGCGCGTCGGCGTAGCGCAGGTCGATCTCCTGCTGGCCGGGGGCGCCCTCGTGGTGGGAGAACTCCACCGAGATGCCCATCGACTCCAGCATGGTGATCGCCTGGCGGCGGAAGTCCATGCCGATGTTCTGCGGGGTGTGGTCGAAGTAGCCGGAGTTGTCGGCGGGCGTCGGGCGCGAGCCGTCGAGGGGGCGGTCCTTCAGGAGGAAGAACTCGATCTCCGGGTGGGTGTAGAAGGTGAAGCCCAGGTCGGAGGTGCGGGCCAGGGCGCGCTTGAGGACGTAGCGCGGGTCGGCGAAGGACGGGGAGCCGTCGGGCATGAGGATGTCGCAGAACATGCGGGCCGTGCCGGGGGCCTCGGCGCGCCAGGGCAGGACCTGGAAAGTGGAGGGGTCCGGCTTGGCGATCATGTCGGACTCGTAGACCCGGGCGAAGCCCTCGATGGCGGAGCCGTCGAAGCCGATGCCCTCGTCGAAGGCCTGTTCCAGCTCGGCGGGGGCCACGGCCACGGACTTCAGGAAGCCCAGCACGTCCGTGAACCACAGGCGTACGAACCGGATGTCGCGCTCCTCCAACGTCCGGAGCACGAACTCCTGCTGCTTGTCCATCTTCCGCTTCCCCATCCTTGCTGGTCAGGCCGCCTGTCCCTCATACCACGGGAGGCGGTCGGGCACCTGAGCATCCCACCACAACACCATTTCACGCGTGTTGCCGACCTTGATCGCCCGGCCGTCCAGGGGCTGAACGGCCCGGGTACGGCGGGTGTACTGCTCTCGCCCCATCTTGCCCCCTGTGAGTCGCTCTTGTAATGGGCGGTCCGCCTCGGTTCCGTCCTCCCCCGTGAGCAACACCACGCCTCTTAAAGTTGCATCTCAAATGCAAGTTTAAATAGCGTCTGGATCAGTGCCGGACCCGTGTCGGGTCCGTCGATCCAGGAGGAGTCCGCCATGCTCTCCGAGCAGTCCGCAGCCACCGTCCGCGCCACGCTCCCCGTCGTCGGCGGTGCCATCGGCGAGATCACCGAGCGCTTCTACGCCGGACTCTTCGCCGCCCACCCCGAACTGCTGCGCGACCTGTTCAACCGCGGCAACCAGGCCGCCGGCACCCAGCGCCAGGCCCTCGCCGGTTCCATCGCCGCCTTCGCCACGCACCTCGTGGATCACCCGGACCAGCGGCCGGACGCCATGCTGTCCCGCATCGCGCACAAGCACGCCTCCCTCGGCGTCACGCCCGAGCAGTACCAGGTCGTGCACGAGCACCTCTTCGCCGCCATCGTCGACGTCCTCGGCGGGGCCGTCACGCCGGAGGTCGCGGCCGCCTGGGACGAGGTGTACTGGCTGATGGCGAACGCGCTCATCGCCGTGGAGAAGCGGCTGTACGAGGAGAGCGGCAGCCACGGATGGCGGGAGTGGGAGGTCGTCGAGCGGGTCACGGAGACCGCCGACGTGGCGAGCTTCCGGCTGCGCCCGGTCGACGGCGGGCCGGTGCGGGACTTCCGCGCCGGGCAGTACGTCTCCGTCCGCGTCGAGCTGCCGGACGGCGCGCGGCAGATACGGCAGTACAGCCTCTCCGGGGCGCCGGGCTCCTCGCTGCGGCAGATCAGCGTGAAGCGGGTGTCCGGCGACGCCGGCGGCGCGACCCCGGAGGGCGAGGTCTCGGGCCACCTTCACGCGCGCGTGCGCGAAGGCGACGTCCTCGAGCTGTCGGAGCCGTACGGCGACCTCGTCCTGGACGACGTCACGGACACGCCCCTGCTGCTCGCCTCCGCGGGCATCGGCGTGACCCCGATGATCGCGATGCTGGCGCAGCTGACGGAGACCGGCCACCGCGCCCCGGTCACCGTCGTCCACGGCGACCGCTCCCCCGCCGACCATGCCCTGCGCGCCGACCACGAGGCGTACGCGGCGAAGCTGCCGGACGCGGCCGTGCACCTCTGGTACGAGGAGCAGGCCCCGGCGGGGGCGCGGTCCGGGCTGGTGGACCTGAGCGGTGTCGTCGTACCGAGCGGCACGCGCGCGTACCTGTGCGGCCCGCTGCCCTTCATGCGGGCGGTGCGCGCCCAGCTGATCGAGAAGGGCGTGGCACCCGCCGACATCCACTACGAGGTGTTCGGCCCGGACCTGTGGCTGGCCTCGCGGGGCTGAGCCCCCAGGGCTGCGCTCTCAGCGCTGAGCCCTCAGGACGCCCGGCCGATCTCCAGCAGGAGCGGGCCGGTCGGGGCGGTGACCATGTCCGCCACCGTGAGCGGGTCCAGCGTGGCGAAGAACGCCTCCTGGGCCCGCCGCAGCGCGCCGCGCAGCCGGCAGGCGGAGTTCAGGGGGCAGGGTGTGGCGCCGCCCTCGCAGTCGACCACGTCGCCGTCGCCCTCGAAGGCGCGGACCACGGCGCCCACCGACGCGGTGCGCCCCCGCTCGGTGAGGGTGAGCCCGCCGCCCCGGCCGCGCCGGGCGTCGACCAGGCCCATGTGCTGCAGCTCGGCGACGACCTTGGCCGCGTGTGTGTACGGCACGTCCATGTCCCCCGCGACCTCGCGGGTCGTGGGGCTGGTCTCGCCGGCGACGGCGAGCCGCATGAGCATCCGCAGGGCCAGGTCGGTGGAGCGCAGCAGCCGCATGCCGCCAGCGTAGATAATGCGCATCCTGCATTCAAATTATCGTTTCCGTACAGTTTCCGGCCCTCACTGCGGCCGGTGACCCGTCTGC
The DNA here is from genome assembly GCF_042891955.1 of Streptomyces sp. NPDC001843. NCBI lineage: Bacteria > Bacillati > Actinomycetota > Actinomycetes > Kitasatosporales > Streptomycetaceae > Streptomyces > Streptomyces sp. NPDC001843. The sequence goes on from NZ_JBIATQ010000001.1 coordinate 461,852, forward strand.
CATTACGATCAGCGGTCCCACCCGTCCCTTGCCTTTCCCCCAGAAGGACACCACCCATGGGTTCCGCGAAGATGACCGGCAACGCCGCGCGCAAGGCTCGAATAGAGGAGATGCGGCGTGCCGAGCAGGCCCGGGAACGGCGCAACCGGATCCTGACCGTCGCCGCGAGCGTGGTGGTGGTCGCCGGTCTCGCCGTCGGCGGTGTCGTGCTGGTGCGCTCGCAGCACGACTCGGGCGGCAAGGACACGGCGGCCGGTTCCAAGAGCTCCGGGGACTCGGGGCACTTCACGACCGACAAGGACGGTGTGCGGACCTGGTCGGGCAAGCTGTCCCGGACGCACGTCACCACGTCCGTGAAGTACCCGATGCATCCGCCCGTGGGCGGCAACCACAACCCGGTGTGGCTGAACTGCAACGGCAACGTCTACACCTCGCCCGTGAAGGACGAGAACGCCGTGCACGCGCTGGAGCACGGCGCGGTCTGGGTGACGTACACCGCCAAGGCGAAGAAAGCGGACGTGGACGCGCTCGCCGCCAAGGTGAAGCAGACGCCGTACACGCTGATGAGCCCGTACGAGAACCAGGCGGCGCCGCTGATGCTGTCGGCGTGGGGCCACCAGCTGACCGCGAAGAGCGCCGACGACCCGGCGGTGAACAAGTTCTTCGCCACCTATGTGCAGGGCAAGCAGACCCCTGAGCCGGGTGCCTCGTGCACCGGCGGGACGATGAAGTGATGCGGCTCGTCGGCTGGGTCGCGGGCGCCGCGGCGGCGGTGCTCGTCGCGGCCGGGGCGGTCACCTACGCGGTGGCCGAGGACGGGGCCTCCGGCACGAGCACGCCGGGCGCGGAGTCGGCGGACGCGGGCTTCGCGCGGGACATGGCGGTCCATCACCAGCAGGCCGTCGAGATGTCGTACATCGTGCGCGACCGCACGAAGAACGAGGAAGTCCGTCGGCTCGCCTACGACATCGCGCAGACCCAGGCCAACCAGCGCGGCATGCTGCTGGGTTGGCTCGACCTGTGGGGGCTGCCCAAGGTGTCGGCCGAGCCGCCGATGACCTGGATGGGGATGGGTGACATGCCCGCCGGCAAGGACGGCGCGCTGATGCCGGGCATGGCCACCAACAGCGACCTGAAGAAACTGCAGGGACTCAGCGGCAAGCAGGCCGAGGTGTTCTACCTACGGCTGATGACGGACCATCACAAGGGCGGCATCCACATGGCCGAGGGATGCGTGGCCAAGTGCACGGTCGGCGTGGAGAAGAGGCTCGCGCAGGGCATGGTGGACGCGCAGCAGTCGGAGATCCAGCTGATGGCGGACATGCTCAAGGAGCGCGGGGCGCAAGCGCGTTCTTAACGCTCCTGCAAGGACAAAAGCCCCAAATCCCCCTGCATGACCGTTCCTTGGGCTTCTCTTGACTTTAGCGTTCCCCTGGCATGAACGGTTCATCGAAAGAGTGGCCCCGATCGTGTGATCCATCGGGCCGAACCGCCGCGGGCCCGGCGCGGATCGCCGATGACCGACCACACATGCCTACATGCGCCTCTCATCAGGGGCGCATCGCAGGGGGTTACATGAGATCCAACCGCGCCAACCTGCGCACCGTGAGCCTGGCAGCGACACTGCCCATGGTCGCCGGTGCGCTGGCGCTCGGCATACCCGCGGCGCACGCCGCGGACAACCCGGGCCGGGACACGCTCGCGGGCACCAAGCCCGCCTGGGCCACGGCCAAGGCGGACAAGGGCGCCGCCTCCGACAGCGCCCAGGTCCACGCCCGGGTCTACCTGGCCGGCCGTGACGCGTCCGGCCTCGCGGCTTACGCCAAGGCGGTGTCCGACCCGAGCTCGCCGCAATACGGCAAGTACCTCAGCGCCAAGCAGGCCCAGGTCCGCTACGGCGCCACCAAGGCCCAGGTGGCCGCCGTCAAGTCCTGGCTGAAGTCGGCCGGACTGAAGGTCACCGGGGTCACGCAGCACTACGTCTCCGTCACCGGTGACGTGGCCGCCGCCGAGAAGGCGTTCGGCACCCAGCTGCACAACTACGCCAAGGGTTCCAAGACCTACCGCGCGCCGTCGAAGGCGGCCTCCGCGCCGGAGAGCCTGAAGGGCGCCGTCCTGACCGTCACCGGCCTGGACAACGCGCCGCACAAGGCCAACCACGACGACCAGCTGCCCGGACCGGGCACGGTGTTCAAGAACTCCGGGCCGTTCTCCTCGTACTACGGCTCGAACATCGCGAGCACGCTGCCCGACGCCTACGGCCAGAAGATCCCGTACGCCGTCAAGGGCTACACCGGCAAGCAGCTGCGCGCCGCCTACGGCGCCGGCACGTACACCGGCAAGGGTGTGCGGGTCGCCATCACGGACGCGTACGCCTCGCCGACCATCGCCTTCGACTCGCAGACCTACGCGAAGAAGCACGGTGACGCGGCCTGGAAGACCGGCCAGTTGAAGCAGGTGCTGCCGAAGAAGTACACGCACACCGGCGCCGACGAGTGCGACGCCTCCGGCTGGTACGGCGAGGAGACCCTCGACGTGCAGGCCGTGCACGCGGTCGCGCCGAACGCGAACGTCACCTACGTGGGCGCCGCGTCCTGCATGGACGACGACCTGCTCGACTCGCTCAGCAAGGTCGTCGACAACCACCTGGCCGACATCGTCTCCAACTCGTGGGGCGACATCGAGGCCAACCAGACGCCGGACCTGGCCGCCGCCTACGACCAGGTCTTCCAGTTCGGCGCGGTCGAGGGCATCGGCTTCTACTTCTCCTCCGGTGACAACGGCGACGAGGTCGCCAACACCAAGACGAAGCAGGTCGACACCCCGGCCAACTCGGCCTGGGTGACGGCGGTCGGCGGGACCTCGCTGGCGGTCGGCAAGGGCGACACGTACATGTGGGAGACCGGCTGGGGCACCGAGAAGGCCTCGCTGTCGGCCGACGGCAAGAGCTGGACGGGCTTCCCCGGCGCCTTCACCTCGGGTGCGGGCGGCGGCACCAGCAAGACCGTGGCCGAGCCCTACTACCAGAAGGGTGTCGTCCCGGACTCGCTCGCCAAGGCCAACAACGCCGCCGGCAACCGCGTCGTCCCGGACATCGCGGCGATCGCCGACCCGAACACCGGCTTCCTGGTCGGCCAGACGCAGACCTTCCCGGACGGGTCGGAGCAGTACAGCGAGTACCGCATCGGCGGCACCTCGCTGGCCGCCCCGGTGATCGCGGCCGTGCAGGCCCTGGCCCAGGAGGCGCACGGCGGCAAGGCGCTCGGCTTCGCCAACCCGGCCATCTACGCCAAGGCCGGCTCGAAGGCCTACCACGACGTGGTGGACAAGCCGACCGGTAAGGACCTCGCGGTCGCCCGCGTGGACTTCGCCAACGGCTTCGACGCCACCGACGGCCTGCTGACCTCGGTCCGCAGCCTCGGCAAGGACAGCTCGCTGTCCGCGGTCAAGGGCTACGACGACGTGACCGGCGTGGGCTCGCCCGCGAACGGCTACGTGGAGTCGTACAAGAAGCACTGAGGCACCGCCGGTAACGGCACCTGAGGGCCGCGGGATGTGATCATCCCGCGGCCCTTCGGCGTGGGTGAGGTGACTCCAGGCGACCCACCACCCTCATCGTGTCGCTCTGACGATTACACTGGCCCCGTGCCTCCCTTGAACTTCTGGTCGATCTATCAGCACGGGTTCGCACGCGTCGCCGCGTGTACGGGTCACACCGTCATCGCGGACCCGCCCGCCAACGCCGAAGCGGTCCTGCGCCAGGCGCGCCGGTGCGCCGAAGAGGGGGTCGCCGTCGCCGTCTTCCCGGAGATGGTGCTGTGCGGCTACTCGATCGAGGACCTGCTGCTGCAGGACGCGCTGCTCGACCGGGTCGAGGAAGCGCTCCAGGAGGTGGTGGCCGGGTCGGCCGACCTGCTGCCGGTACTGGTCGTCGGCGCCCCACTGCGCCACCGCAACCGCGTCTACAACTGCGCGGTGATCGTGCACCGCGGCCGCGTCCTCGGCGTCGTGCCCAAGTCGTACCCCCCGAACTACCGGGAGTTCTACGAGCGCCGGCAGATCGGCGACGGCTCCGACGAGCGCGGCGGATCGATCCGCCTCGGCGGCGAGACCGTGCCGTTCGGCGTGGACCTGCTGTTCGAGGCCCAGGACGTCCCCGGTCTCGTACTGCACGCGGAGATCTGCGAGGACATGTGGGTGCCGGTGCCGCCCAGCGCGGAGGCGGCCCTCGCCGGCGCGACCGTCCTCGTCAACCTCTCGGGCAGCCCGATCACGGTCGGGCGGGCCGAGGACCGCAAGCTGCTGTGCCGTTCGGCGTCCTCCCGCTGCCTCGCCGCGTACGTCTACGCGGCGGCCGGTCTGGGCGAGTCGACCACCGACCTGTCCTGGGACGGCCAGACCATGATCTACGAGAACGGCGTGCTGCTGGCGGAGTCCGAGCGGTTCCCGCTCGGCGACTCTCACGCGGTGGCCGACGTGGACCTCGACCTGCTGCGGCAGGAACGGCTGCGGATGGGCACGTTCGACGACAACCGCCGCACGCACAACGCTCGGACCGACGACTTCCGGACGATCACGTTCGAGCTCGATCCGCCGCTCACCGACCTGGGGCTGCGCCGCCACCTGGAACGCTTCCCGTTCGTGCCGGCCGACGCCGACCGCCTCGCCCAGGACTGCTACGAGGCGTACAACATCCAGGTGGCGGGCCTGCAGCAGCGCCTCGCCTCGATCGGCGGCCCGAAGGTCGTCATCGGCGTGTCCGGCGGCCTGGACTCCACGCACGCGCTGATCGTCGCCGCCCGCGCGATGGACCGCGCCGGCCGCCCGCGCAGCGACATCCTGGCCTTCACCCTGCCCGGCTTCGCCACCAGCGACCACACCAAGGACAACGCCCACAAGCTGATGAACTCGCTCGGCGTCACCGCGGCCGAGCTGGACATCACGCCGACCGCCCGGCTGATGCTGCGGGAGATGGGCCACCCGTTCGCGTCCGGCGAGCCGGTGTACGACGTCACCTTCGAGAACGTCCAGGCCGGTCTGCGCACCGACTACCTCTTCCGGCTCGCCAACCAGCGCGGCGGCATCGTGCTCGGCACCGGCGACCTGTCGGAGCTGGCGCTCGGCTGGTCCACGTACGGCGTGGGCGACCAGATGAGCCACTACAACGTCAACGGCGGAGTGCCGAAGACCCTGATCCAACATCTCATCCGCTGGGTCATCAGCAGCGGCCAGTTCGACGAGGAGACCGGCGACACGCTCGCCGCCATCCTCGACACCGAGATCAGCCCGGAGCTGGTCCCGGGCGAGGAGATGCAGTCGACGGAGTCGAAGATCGGCCCGTACGCGCTGCACGACTTCACCCTCTTCCACGTGCTGCGCTACGGCTTCCGCCCCTCCAAGATCGCCTTCCTCGCCTGGCACGCCTGGCACGACCCGGAGTCCGGCGCCTGGCCGCCGAACTTCCCCGACGCCAAGCGGGTGGCCTACGACCTCCCCGAGATCCGGCACTGGCTGGAGGTCTTCTGCCGCCGCTTCTTCGCCTTCGCCCAGTTCAAACGCTCGGCCATGCCGAACGGGCCCAAGGTCGCGGCCGGCGGTTCCCTGTCGCCGCGCGGCGACTGGCGGGCCCCTTCGGACGGCAACGCGCGGGCGTGGCTGGGGGACTTGGCGCGGTTCGACGTCCTGAAGGGGTGAGGGTCACGGCCCTCCTGGGGGGCAAGCGCGCATCACGGTGGTCACGCCTTCAGCAGTGGGTCACCGAACCGGTCAGGCAGGCGAAGAGCCAGGAGCCCCATCGCCGGCGACGGGCTTTGCGGCCTGGGCCCGCGCCCGGGCCGAAGCGGCCTCGACCTCGTCGCGGGTGAACTCCTTGTAGAAACGTTCCCCGTGGGCGTCGGTGATGTCGATGACGATGCCGGTCCAGTCCTCCGCGGGCTCCTCGGGTACATGCCCGAGTTGGTATTCGGAATCCCGGAGCAGTTCCTCCGTCACCCGCACCCCGGTCAGCCGCTCGGCGAGCGCGAAGACCGCCGCCTTGGTGTGGAAGAGCCCGTTCGTCTCGCCCTCGTCGTCCGACAGCGCGAGGCCGACCTCACGCATCACCGGGTTGAGAGCGTCGGGAGTGCTGCCGTCCCTGAACGTGGACCGCTCGAAGGTGGTCCGGAGTTCGCCGTCCTCGTACCAATTGAAGAAGTGCATGGGCTTGCCTCCATTACTGGAGTGCACCACCGCGCGCCCACCGGCCGACAGGGCCTCCAGGAAACGCGGCTGCATGCCCATACCCCCTTCTCCGACGTGCAGGACGAGTGTCCAGTCACCACCTTCGCCCGGGACGGTGAACGCTCCCGCGAGGAAGGAGTCGTCCCAGTAGTCCGCCGGGTCGCGCAGCTCGTCCTGCCGCTCGATCAACGCGTCAGCCCCTGTGCACGAACCCAGGGGCTCCGCCCCCATCACCCGCAGCACCTCCCCCGGGGCGACACCCCGCACCAGGGTCAGGGTGTACCCGGCCTCCAGCGCGTAGCCGAACAACGGGTAGGAACGTATCCAGGCATAGTCCTGTGCCGTCACCGAAGTCATGCGGCACAGTCTGCCTGCTGCCACTGACAAGGCCGTGGAACTGCGAGCGTCGCGAACACGAAGGCTACCGGGAACGAAAACCGGCCATCTGCGATCACCCATCGCGTCCCGCCGGCCGTCAGCACACACAGGCATCCCACGGGAAAGCGCAGGTGCGCCTGCGGATGAGCACCACTGCCGGGCAGACTCACTTGCCGCCAGGTTCACGCCACCAACTGCCGCACAGAGTGAACACCTGTACGGGTTCTTCTCTGTGTGCCTAAAGTGGCGCCGCGCACCGGCGGAGCCTGATCACTCCGTACGCGCACGTCACTCAGCGACCGGGGGAACGCCGTCGCTCACGGGGAGGGGTCGCATCGTCATGCCGTCGCGCCAGGCGTCGGTACACATGAACCCGGCAAGTCCCGCGCATTCCTGAGTCGACCTCAGGAACACGCCACTGCTGCCTGTTCTTCAGCCGCCCCCACGGCCCGCGCCCCTTGAAACGAAACGAAGAAAGGGATGCCTCCTTGCAGCCCAGACCATGGTTCCGCCTGCCCGGGCCCCTGAGACCCGGTAGGGCGGGAAAGCTCACCACCGCCATCACCTCCGTCGCCACGCTGGCCCTGCTCACCGGCCTCGCGGTCCAGCCCGATCTCGCCGCGAGTCTGACCGGCGCCCACTCCAGCGACCGGCCGGACGACTGGTTCGAGACCACCGGCGACGAGCAACTGCGTCTCGACCAGTGCCTGATGGGCGACGCGCTGCGCCTCGGCGGCCCGGGCATGTACACCTTCGCCCAGAACGCCCTCAACCAGACCCCCGAGAAGCTGCGCGAACTGGCCACCCTCGACGGGGCGTACAACGGCCCGCTGCATGATGCCTACAACCAGGACGAGGCCACCACCGACGCGAACTGGAAACGGCTGCACGCCCGTGAGGCGGCGTGGGAGAAGCCACTGGACGGTCTGCCCAATCCTGGCGGCTTCACCGACACCGAGTTCCACTGGGTGCCCGGCGTCCACGAGGGAGGCGACTTCTACGACCAGACCGGCCTCGGCAAGTGGGCCGGCGGTCCCGACTGGGTCGAGAAGTTCGACTTCTACGACCCCACCCCCAAGGCCGACGAGAAGACGCTCAAGGCCGTCGACGATCTGGGGACCCCCCTCTACGGCAAGGACCCCGACCCGAACCTGCCCACCGACCAGTGGAACCGCGCGCGGAACGAGCGCGACGCGTTCGAGTGGCTGCACGGCTTCGCCACGGAGGATGCCGGCGCCGACAACGCCCGTATCTTCCTGGCCTCGGGCGGTTGGCCCCGCACCGCGCCGGAGCCGGGCGGCGCGGAGTACCGGATCGCGGTCGAGGACCTGAAAACCCGCTTCGCCACCTGCGCCTGGCGTGACCCGATCGACCCGAACAAGACGCTCCGCCAGGCCGAAGACGTCGCCGCGCAGGAATGGCAGCAGGAGATCGCCTCCCAGGCCACCCAGCGCAACCAGATCCTCAACGCGAACCGGGACGCCACCACCGCCCTCACCAAGGGCGCCGAGACGATGGCCGAGCTGCTCGGCCAGTCCTGGGTCGCCGACCACCTCACGCGCTGGCAGGACTACTGGAGCGCCGGGGGCTTCGGCTGGATCGGCGACGGCCAGCTGGAGATCCAGGTGCCGGGAGCCACCGGCAAGTGCCTCGACGTGGCCGGCGGCGGCAAGACCAACGGCACCCCGGTGCAGATCTACACCTGCAACAGCGGCGCGGCCCAGAAGTGGCATCTGTGGGGGTCCGAGGACGGTGGCTACCGCCTGATGAACCCCAATTCGAGCCTGAAGTGCCTGGACGTGGCAGGCAGCAGCAACGCCGACGGCGCCAAGATCCAGATGAGGGACTGCGCCGCCACGAAGACCCAGTTCTGGGACTTCGACGTCCGCACCCCGGGCGCGCTGCGCAACACGGTGACCGGCAAGTGCCTGCACCTGCCCGGGTTCGACAACAGCAAGGACGCCGTGCAGTCCACCTGCAACGGCTCCAGCGCGCAGAAGTTCCGCGTCGTGCCCAAGACCCACACCGGCGACGACAAGCTGGACTACCCGGACAAGGCCCAGTTCGACAAGGCCAAGGCCGGGGTCACCGCCGCGCAGACCGCGGCGAAGGCGCAGCTCGCCGTCCTCAAGACGCAGCTCACCGCCGCGCAGAAGGCCGCCACCGCGTCGGACACGGCCGTCCAGGCGGCCTACGGCATCGCTGATGCCAACGGTGCTCCGCGGGGCCGTGGTCTGCTGGTGGGTCAGCAGAAGGACCAGGTCACCAAGGGCGCGGCTGCCGCGGTGACGGCGCTGGAGAAGGCGGGCGAGACGGCTGAGGCCGCTACCCGTGCCGCCGCCGGGGACAGCGCGACCATCGCGCAGCGCGCCCTCGCCCAGGCCGCGCAGTCGAAGGCGGAGTTCCGCAAGAAGGCCGCCGAGACCGCGGAGTTGCAGGCCAAGGCGGCGGCCGACGCGGCCAAGGTGCACCGGGACAACGCCAAGGCGGACAAGGAGACCGCGGAGGCCAAGCTCGGCGTCGCGCTGAAGGCCGAGGGCGACGCCAAGGCGGCCGCCGCCGACGCGCACGCCAAGCGGCTCGCGGCGGAGGCCGAGGAGAAGACGGCCAGGGCGGAGAAGGAGACGGCGGCGGCCAAGCAGGCCGAGGCCGCCCAGCACCGCAGGAACGCCGAGGCGGAAGCCACCAAGGCCGGCGACGCCAAGTCCCGGGCCGAGACGGCGGAGAAGACCGCCGAGGACCGGCGCGACGACGCGGTCAAGGCCAAGGACCACGCCAAGGCCATGCGGGACGACGCCTGGGACGCCAAGCAGAAGGCGGACGCGGCCCGCGCCAAGGCCGACGCCAAGGACGCCTACGCCGACTCCCGGGACTCCGGGGACGCCGCCGACGCAGCCCGCGCCGCCGCGAACGACGCGGACAACGCCGCCGACGATGCCGAAGCAGCCGCGACGAAGGCCCGTTCCGAGGCCGATGCGGCCACCCAGGCGGCGGCCGCCGCCGACGCCGCCGCCACCCGCGCCGAAGCCGCGGCCAAGCGCGCCCGCTCCGACGCGGACGCCGCCCAGGCCGACAAACTGAAGGCCGACGCGGCCGTCAAGACCGCCACCAGCGCCGCCGCCGACGCCATCAGCGCCTCCCAGGACGCGTCAACCGAGGCCAAGACGGCCGTCAAACTCGCCGACGAGGCCGAGCAGCACGCCAAGGACGCCAAGACCCAGGCCGACGCAGCCAACGTGGAGGCCGGCAAGGCACTCGCCGCCGCCGCGAAGGCCGCCGGATTCGCCCACGTCACCGCCCAGGCCGCCGTGGACGCAGGCAAGGCAGCCGAGCAGGTAGCCAACCCGGCCAACGACGCCATCCAGCTCGGCTCCGCCTACGTCGACACCGACTCCGCCGCCGGCCTGGTCGTACTGACCGGACAGGCGTCCAAGTCCATCGCCGACCAGCAGCAGGCCGTCGCCGACGCACACGCCAAGAACGCCGCAGCCGAGGCCCAGGCCGCCAAGAACATCGCCGACCAGGCCAAGGGCGACGCCAAGGAGGCCTACCAGCACGCGGCGAACGCCGCCCAGTACGCGGCCGACGCCCGCACCTACTCCAAGGAGGCCCTCGGCTACGCGGCCGACGCCGCCAAGGCCGCCTCAGCAGCGGCAGCGTCCCTGGCCCGCACCATCGACTACGACCAGCAGGCCACCGCCGACGCCGCAGCCGCCGACAAGGCCGCCGGCAACGCCGAGGGCTACGCCAAGGACGCCCGCGACTCCGCCGACACCGCCGCACTCGACGCCGCAGCCGCCCGCTCCGCAGCCGCCCAGGCCGAACAGGACGCCAAGGACGCCCGCGCCGCCGCCACCCGCGCCGACGCAGCCGCCACCGAAGCGGAACAGGCGGCCAAGGACGCCGACAAGTACGCCACGGAAGCCCAGGAAGCCGCCGATCAGGCAGAACGCGAGAAGGCCAACGAGCAGGTGGGCGCGGGCGGGAACACTGGTATCGCCGGTGTGTTCACCATCGTCGACAAGATCGAACTGGTCGGTGACCCGCGTCAGCAGAGTCCTTGCATCGGCCGCCCATGCACCACGCACTTCGATCTGACGTTCAACGCGACCGTTAGCTTCTACATGTGCACCAATCCGGACGTACCGGCGACCGAGTCCGGATGCCCGAAGGCAGACACGGTCTTCCTCGGTACGCAGACGTTCAAGGACCTGCACAAGTCGATCGAGTACACGTTCCAGGAGGCCGACTACGGGGACCTCATCAGGATCGTGGGCAAAGCCGCCTACAACGTCCTTGTCAAGGACTTCGTCGACTGCTACCACAAGTTGACACCTGGCAACGACGGAGGGACCGCCTCCGGTTGCGCATGGGCGGCCGCCGCCTTCGTTCCCGCCGGCAAGATCGCCGAGGCCATCGAGGCTTTCCGGGTCTTCACCAAGGCTCTGCGCACCGGCGCGGGCGTCGAGGAGGCGATCGATCACCTCCGGGTTGCCGATCGCGCGACCATGGAGGCTCTGGAGTCCGCCGCGGTGGCGAACCTCGCTGCCGCCGAAGGCGAGAAGATCACTCGCGGCGCTCTGGAGGCCCGTCTCGTCGAGTACATCCGCCGGTATTCGCTCGGCGTCGACCCGGCAAAGGGACTGAAGTTCAACAAGGGCGAGATGCATTCGGCCCTGCGCGTGGAAAGCGAGCGCGGGGTGCAGCTCACCCGGGACAAGACCGGCGACCTGGAATGGTATGATCAGGCCGGACGAGGGTATGACGCAGTCGGGAATTCACCCTCGGAATACCTGCAGATTCCACAGTTCGTGAAGTCCATCAAGGCGCATCTACTGAAGACGGAGAAATCCGGGCGGTTCGTTTCCTTCGTTCCGGTGGACGTGTCCACGTACACGGCCGAGCAGATCAAGGCGATCAAGGCTGCCGTCAAGGAACTTCCGGAGGCCGATCAGGCCCGGATCTTCTACGTCGGTGACCACACCTGATCCGTCCGTCTACTTGCGGTGGGCGGCCCTTCAAGGGGCGCCCACCGCTCGTCGTAAAGGCAAGGAAGCAATGACAAAGCTCGTGTCGTTCCCCGTCGGCGAGTCGGGTGAGGACCTCAACTGGTTCGCCACTTCCGCCCTCTTCGACGATGTGGCCGCTTTCGTTCTCCGCCATGTGGCAGACGATCAGGCAAAGCGAGACGTCACGGCAGGTGCCCTATCGGGCTACCTTTTCCTCGGAGACCTTCCCGAGCCTGATCAGACGAATATTCTGACCGCATTGCGCGACGCTTTTCCCGACCATGTCGATTCCGAGATCTATCCGCCTCAGGTGACTGCTGGGATGGACGACCCGGAGATCTTTGTCGCGCGTGCCAAGTCGCTTGCGCAGATGGCAGGCAGAAGTATCACCCTGCGTCAGGCTTCCGGAGCCGGACCGGACAGGAAGGGCTGACCGGCCGAGCCTGATCTGCTGGTGGTGGGCGGGATTCTGGCGCCTTGCGCCGCCGCTCCCGCGAAGGTGAACGGCCGGGACACCTGAGGGCGGGCGGCCGACGGCAGCGAGGGCAGGTGCTCGATCCCGCTGACCTGCCCAAGGCGGCCTCGGCCGACCGTCCACCTTGTCCGGCGCATCTGACGGCCGTTCCGACGGAAACCGGAGACGGGGCGTTCTCCCGCAACGGAGAACGCCCCGTCGGCCTTCAGGCGCGCAGTTGATCGCAGGCCGGGTCAGTGGTGCAACGCACCCGACCGCTCGGGCAGGTGGGAGGCGACCACGCGCTCCCGTCCGGCGGCGGGGACCCGGCGGCGGTCCACCGTGTAGGCCGCGCCGGCCACCGCGAGGCCGAGTACCGCCAGGCCCGCACCGGCGAGCGCCGGGGACGTCGCGCCGAAGCCGGCCGCGAGGGCCAGGCCGCCGATCCAGGCGCCGCCGGCGTTGGCCAGGTTGAAGGCGGCCTGGTTGGCGGAGGAGGCCAGGGAGGGGGCCGCGGAGGCCTTCTCCATGACCATCAGCTGGAGCGGAGAGCCCGTCGCGAACGCCGCCATGCCGAGGAGGACGACCGCGAGGGCCGCGCTCCACTCCGTGCGCATGAGGACGGGGAACAGCAGCAGGACCGCGGCCAGGGACCCGAGTCCGCTGAACAGCGTGCCGCGCAGGGAGTGGTCGGCGAGACGGCCGCCGAGCAGGTTGCCGGCGGTGGCGCCGACGCCGAACAGCGCGAGCAGCAGTGTCACGTTGGACTCGGCGAACCCGGCGGACCGGGTCAGCATGGGCGTGATGTAGCTGTACGCCGAGAACAGGGCGCCGAAGCCGGCCACCGTCGTGCCGAGGGCCAGCCACACTGGCAGCGAGCGCAGGGCGGCCAGTTCGCCGCGCAGGCCGGCCGCGGAGGCGTGCGCGTGGTCGTGCGGGATCAGGGCGGCCAGCGCGGCTATCGCCACCAGGCCGATCGCGCTGACGCCGAGGAACGTCGCCCTCCAGCCCAGGTGCTGGCCCATGAGCGTGGCGGCGGGCACGCCCGCGACGTTCGCGACGGTCAGGCCGAGGAACATCAGGGACACGGAGCGGGCCTTGCGCTCCGGCGCCACCATGGTCGTCGCGACCACCGCGCCCACGCCGAAGAACGCGCCGTGCGGCAGACCGCTCAGGAACCGGGCGGCGAGCAGCGACCCGTTGCCGGGGGCGAACGCCGAGAGGGCGTTGCCGACGACGAACAGGCCCATCAGGCCGATCAGGACGGTGCGGCGGGACATCCGCGCGGTGACCGCGGCCAGGAGCGGGGCGCCGATGACGACGCCCAGCGCGTACGCCGAGACCAGGTGCCCGGCGCTGGGGATCGAGATGTGCAGGTCTTCCGCGACGTCGGGCAGCAGGCCCATCATCACGAACTCGGTCGTACCGATGCCGAAGGCGCCCACGGCAAGGGCGAGCAGGGCCAGGGGCATGAGGGGACCTCTCAGAGCGTTTCGTGCAGTTCCGTACAGTTGCGCGACTTCTCAGTCGTATCACTATGTTCAAGTACGGAACAAACGCGCTCCGGGCCGCTATTCCAGCGGGGTCAGGACCCGGTTGCCGATGTGGTGACCTTCACACGCGCCGCCACCGGCAGATGGTCGCTTCCCGTTCGCGGCAGGGTCCAGGAGCTCTCCGGCTCGATGCCCTTGACCATGATCTGGTCGATCCGGGCCATCGGGAACGACGCCGGCCAGCTGAAGCCGAAGCCGCTGCCCGCGGCGCCCTGCGTCGAACGCATCTGGGAGGTCACGCCGTTGAGGGCGCGGTCGTTCATCGTGCCGTTCAGGTCGCCGAGCAGTACGACCCGCCCGACCGTCTCGTCGGCGATCGCCTCACCGAGCGCGTCGGCGCTCGTGTCGCGCTGCCGGGCGGTGAACCCGGCCTCCATCTTCACCCGCACCGAGGGCAGATGGGCGACGTACACCGCGACGGGACCCTCCGGGGTCGCCACCGTGGCCCGCATGGCCCGCGTCCAGCCCAGCTTGATGTCGACGGCCCGGGCGTCGCTCAGCGGGTACTTGCTCCACAGCCCGACCGTGCCCTGCACCGAGTGGTACTTGTACGTCGACGCCAGCGCCTTCTCGTACACCGGCACGGCGGACGCCTTCAGCTCCTCCAGCGCCAGCACGTCCGCACCGGACGCGGCCACGTCCCGGGCCGTACCGGAGGGGTCCGGGTTGTCGGCGTTGACGTTGTGCGTGGCCACCACCAGGTCGCCGCCGGTGCCGGACTTGTCCGTGAGCAGTCCCCCGAAGAGGTTCAGCCACACGATCCCCGGCAGCAGCGTCGCGATCAGCGCCGTCGCCGACTTCCGCACCAGTCCCAGGACCAGCAGTACCGGGATGGCCAGCCCCAGCCAGGGCAGGAAGGTCTCCGTGAGGCTGCCGAGGTTGCCGACCCGGTTGGGGATGCGCGAGTGCAGCAGCATCACGAGGGCGAGCAGCAGCGCGAGCACGGCGAGGACGACACCCCGGCGCCAGATGCGCGGGTCCCCGCGCCAGCCGCCGAGGAACCGGTTTGCCAGGCGCCGAAGCCGAGATCCCTGGCGCTCGGGCCCCGAGCCGCCGTTGTCCGTCTCCGTCATGTACGCCTGCTGCGCCATACCGTCTGCCTCACTGCCTGCCGTGCACACCCTGTTCCCCGTGTCCCTTCCGACCCTAGGGGATGATCGACCTCGTTCCCGCCGTCCCATGACGGCCGTACGGGCACGAGGACGAACAAGTCGGTTCAGGAAGTTCCGGTTACCGGAGTGACCAACGCCGTCTGTGACGAAACGCGCACATTCCGGCCGTCGGGATCCGGGGAACTGACGGGCCGTAGGCCGGCCAGGACGGTGTCCACGATCTCCTCCGCGAGTCCTTCGTGGAGGTCGGCGTCGGACCGCATGACGGTGCGGGCGAGCATGGGGCCGACCAGCAGATCGTTCGCCAGTTCCAGGTCGACGTCCGCGCGGAGTTCGCCGTTCAGCCGGCCCCGGCGCAGGACCTGCAGTCCGAGTTCGCGCCGGGGAGCTATCACGTTGGCGTGGTAGGCGGCCCAGATCCTGGGGCTGCTCTTCATCTGGGCGTGCACGCTGTGCAGGATCGCCGAGGAACGGCTGACCAGACCGCGTCGGCGCAGCGCCTCCAGTAGTACGACCAGGTCGTCCCGCATCGAGGTGCCGGGGAGTTCCGGGTCGTCGGGTTCGGCGGCGCGCATGACGTCGACGAACAGTTCCTCCTTGCCGCTCCAGCGGCGGTAGATGGTCGCCTTGCCGACGCCGGCGGTGCGGGCGATGCGCTCGATGGACAGTTCGGCCAGCGAGACACCCTCCTCGAGGAGCTTCATCACACCCTCGAGGATGGCTTGTTCCACCGCCTCGCTGCGGGGGCGGCCCCGGCTGGGGGCGTCCGGCCGGGACCGGCTGTCGCTGTCGGCGGACCGGCTGTCGGCAAGGCTCACGTCTTTCCGTCCTTTCGCCTGCTGCGCCGATTGTCGCGCAGCTACCTCCTCCCCCGTCCTTCGACTCTCCTCCGTCGACTCCCCCGTCGGCTATTCTCCCGCCGCCACCAACTGCGTCTCCTCCTTGCCCTGCTGACGCTCCGGCGGCTTGCCCGGCAGGAAGAGCGCCGTGACGACGGCGCCGACGAGCGCGACGCCGGTGCCGCACAGCGCGGTGACGTGCATGGCGTGCAGGAACGCGTCGTTGGCGGGGTCGACCAGGGCCTTGCCCTGGGGGCCGAGTTTCGCGGCGACGCCGAGCGTGGCCTCGATGGACTCGCCCGCGGTGTCCCTGAGGCCGACCGGCAGCGGTCCGAGCTTGTCCTCGATGCCGTTCCGGTAGGCGGTGGACAGGACCGAGCCGAGTACGGCGATGCCGAGGGCGCCGCCGACCTGGCGGAAGGTGTTGCTCAGGGCGGAGGCCGAGCCGGCCTTCTCGCGGGGGAGGGCCTGCATGATGACCACGGAGGTCGGGGTCATGATGTGCGCCATGCCGGCGCCCATGAGGAAGAAGACGACCTCCAGCAGCCAGATCGGCGTGTCCGCCTGGAAGGTGGCGAACGCGGTGAGCGTCGCGGCGATCAGCACCAGGCCCGCCGTGGTGGTGGCCTTGTTGCCGAACCGGTCGACCACCAGCCGGGCGCGCGGCGCGAAGATCATCTGGGCGGCGGCCAGCGGCAGCATCAGCAGACCGGACTGCAGCGGTGAGTAGCCGCGCACGCTCTGGGTGTAGAAGACCGAGAAGAACGTCACACCCATCAGCGCGAAGAAGACCAGCGCGATGGCGCTCATGGCGGCCGAGAACACCTTGTTCTTGAAGTAGGTGACGTCCAGGGACGGGTGGTCGCTGCGCTTCTCGAAGAGCACGAAGGCGGCGAGGACGGCGAGACCGGACAGGATGGTCGCCAGCACCTTGGCATCCGTGAAGTCGGCCAGTTCGCCGCCCTTGATGATGCCGTAGACGAGCAGGACCAGGCCGACGACGGACAGGACGACGCCGACGGGGTCGATGCGGCCCGGGCTCGGGTCGCGGGAGTCGGGCACCAGCCACACCATCAGCCCGAGGGCGAGGATCACGATGGGCACGTTGATGAGGAAGACCGAGCCCCACCAGAAGTGGTCGAGCAGCACGCCGCCGGTGATCGGGCCGATGGCGATGGCCAGGCCGACTCCGCCCGCCCAGATGCCGATGGCCTTGGGCTGCTCCTCGCGTTCGAAGACGTTCATCAGGACGGCGAGGGTGGCGGGCATGACGAAGGCGGCGCCCAGGGCCATCAGGGCGCGGTAGGCGATGAGCTGGCCGGGCGAGCCGGACTCGGCGGCCAGGGCCGAGCCGATGCCGAACACGACGAGGCCGCCCAGCAGGACCTTCTTGCGGCCGATCCGGTCGCCGACGAGGCCGGCGGTGAACAGCAGTCCGGCGAAGACGAGGGTGTAGGCGTTGATCGCCCACTCGAGCTCGCTCTGGGTGGCGCCCAGACCGGTCGGCGCCGGGGTCGAGATCGTCTTGATGGCGACGTTCAGGATCGAGTTGTCCAGCACCACGATGAGCAGGCTCAGCATCAGCACGCCGAGGATCGCCCAGCGGCGCCGGTGGACCTCTTCCGGTATCCGGCGGGCAGGGACGGCAGGAGTAGTCATGGGGACGAGCCTAGGGTAATTCCAATACGGCACCGTCTCGTATCTGTATTCCTTTACGAAGGCCTTACGCGAGCGGAACGCGAGGCGTGCGCGAGGGATCACGCCGGGCCCCCTTGGCCGTCACTGGCACGAGGTGCCACCATGGAGACGGTCCGGGGACGCCGTCAGGGCGCCTCGAGATGACGTTAGGAGCCGTTGCAATGACGCAGCTTTCGGCTGCCCAGACGAAGCCCTCCGACGGCAGCAAGGCGCTGTACGGGGGCAAGGGCACGCGCCGCATCACCGTCCGCGACATCGCCCTCGCCAAGGAACGCGGCGAGAAGTGGCCCATGCTCACCGCCTACGACGCGATGACCGCGTCCGTGTTCGACGAGGCGGGCATCCCCGTCATGCTGGTCGGCGACTCCGCCGGCAACTGCCACCTCGGGTACGAGTCGACCGTGCCCGTCACCCTCGACGAGATGACCATGCTGTCGGCGGCCGTCGTACGGGGCACCAACCGCGCCCTGATCGTCGGCGACCTGCCCTTCGGCTCCTACCAGGAGGGCCCGGTGCAGGCGCTGCGCTCGGCGACCCGGCTGGTGAAGGAGGCGGGTGTCGGCGCCGTGAAGCTGGAGGGCGGCGAGCGCTCGCACGAGCAGATCCGGCTGCTGGTGGAGTCCGGCATCCCGGTCATGGCCCACATCGGGCTCACCCCGCAGTCGGTCAACGCCATGGGCTACCGCGTGCAGGGGCGGGGCGAGGAGGCCGCGGCGCAGCTGCTGCGGGACGCCAAGGCCGTGCAGGACGCGGGTGCGTTCGCGGTGGTGCTGGAGCTGGTGCCGGCGGAGCTGGCGGCCGAGGTCACGCGGGTGCTGCAGATCCCGACCGTCGGCATCGGGGCCGGGCCGGAGACGGACGCTCAGGTGCTGGTGTGGACGGACATGCTCGGGCTGACCTCGGGTCGCGTGCCGAAGTTCGTCAAGAAGTACGCCGATCTGCGTGAGGTCATGGGCAACGCGGCCAAGGCCTTCGCCGAGGACGTCGTCGGCGGGACGTTCCCGCTGGAGGAGCACTCCGTCCACTAGGACCATCGCCGCACCACAGGCAGCCCGCCGATCGTCCCCCGTCGGCGGGCTGCCGCGTTCCGCCCGCGGCGCGTCGGCGTGACGGGCCGCCGCTGGGCCGATCCGCCTGGGGTGCGGCCCCCGGACCGGCGACCGACGATGAAGTCATGGCGAACGCGAAAGCACCGCCACCGCGTCCGGACGCCGCCGACCGGGGCCCGCGGGGGTGGGCCCTGCCTGCCGTGCTCGGGTTCGTACTGTTCGTGGGCCTCTTCCTCCTGGTCTTCGTCCATGCCGTCGCCTGGTGGTTCGGCACCCACACGTGGCAGTGGCCCGGCACCGGCGGTTGACCGCACCCGCAGGTCGGGGCCGTCCGGGTCAACCGGGTGACCGGCCGGTTTCACGCAGGCGCCGACGGCGTTCCGCGTAGGCCAGGTCGTCGCGCCACAGACGGCCCACGGCGGCGCGCACGAGGGGCCTCAGCAGAGGGGCGGCCGCGCGGGCGAGGACGAAGCCCGGCCGGTCGGACGTGGCCAGTACGGCCTCGACGACCAGCGTGCGGGGTCTGCCGCGGTCGTCGGGATCCAGAGGCGTGGCGTGGGTCTCGACGACGGATGTCTCCCCTTCGCCGTCCGTGATCCGCATGGCCACGGTGCGGGGTTCGGGCGCGGTGAACTCGGCGCGGACGGGTACGACGAGGCGACGAGTGAGGCGGAAGGAGACGTCCACGACGAAGCGGTCGGCGTCCTGCGGGCCGGCCGGGGCTTCGACGACGGTGAGGTCGACGAAGGTGTGCGGGTGGTACCAGGCTCCGTGCCACGGGTCGAGACGGTTGGCGATCACGTCTTCCGGTTCGCAGACCCCCACACCGTGCCACACGGTCTGGAGAGCGGTCGCCGGCTCAGGCCTCACGGGGACCACGGGAGCACGCGTCGGTTGTTCCCCTCCGACGGCGTCGAGGCGCACCCACACCAGCACGCCGTCGTCGTGCACCGGGAGAGGCTCCCAGCCGGCGGACCGGGAACCGTCCAGGGCGAGGCCGTGCCAGTGGCAGACCAGGGTGCCGCAGTGCACCGGGCTGTCGCCCAGCGGTGCGCCGAGGTGCGGGCAGACGCCGGGCCCGCCCACCAGGCGCCCGCTGCCGTCCCGCCACACCACCACCTCCAGGCCGGCGACGTTCCGCGACAGCGGCCGGGTGGCCCGCAGGTCTGTGACGGCGCCCACGACGAACCAGTTGCCGGACGGCCGGGCCGTGGCCCGTTCGACTGCGGAGGCGATGACGGCGGGCCGTGCTTCCCGCCAGGTCGGCCGCTGGCGCGCCCATGGGGGCGAGCCGCGTCGCAGTCGCAGCGGAACACGTCCTCGGGCCGGCGTGTGTCCGGAGCTCATCCGGTCTCCATCGCGTCACCCCACGGCGGCACGGAACTCGTCGCCGAGACCGCCGGGGCAGCAGAGGCGGGCGAGTCGGAGGTGACCGGAGCGAGCCCGCTGCCGTGCCGGTCCCTCAGGCGGGCGGCCGCGACCCGGACGAGCCCGTCGGCGGCGATGACCGCCCGCCGGCGGCGGGGCACGACGGCACGCCGGTGCAGCACGGCGTATCCGTCGCGGGCGACGGCGTCCAGGATGCCCTGGTACAGGATGTAGGCGGTGCGGATGCACGGGCGCGCCAGCGGGTCCAGCATCGCCAGGCCGGGCGCGGCCTGACGGTAGACGCCCCGGGTGAGGTCCTCGGCGGCCCGGAGCGCGGCGGTGATGCGGGAGTCCCGCCGTCCGGTGGACCTGCTCCACTGCAGGAGGGGCCGGTCCACGCCGTGGGCGGTGAGCAGGTCGGCCGGCAGGTACACACGGCCGCGGTCCAGGTCTTCGCCCACGTCGCGGAGGAAGTTGGTCAGCTGGAAGGCCCGGCCGAGCGCGGCGGCGTGCGGGGCGGCTTCTTCGAGGGGGCTCACGGTGCCGAGTACCGGCAGCATCTGCAGGCCGATGACCGCGGCCGAGCCGTGCATGTAGGCGCAGAGATCGTCGTGGGTGGCGTATTCGGTGACCGTCAGATCGCTGCGCATGGAGGCCATGAAGTCGGTGAAGTGTTCGGTGGGGATGGCGTAGCGGGCGGCGGTGTCGGCCACGGCCAGCACCACGGGCTCGTCGGTGCCGGCCACGCCCCGGTGACCGGTCAGTGCCCGGCGCAGTCGCGCGTCGAGCCGGGCGAGGGTCGCGGCGCGGTCGTCGCGGTCGGCGGCGCGGGGGCCGTCGACGATGTCGTCGGCCCAGCGGGCGAAGCCGTACAGCGCGTGCACGGCGGGTCGGCGGTCGGCGGACAGCAGGCGGGTGGCCAGGAAGTAGGTCCGGCCGTGGCGGGCGTTGAGGCGGCGGCAGCGGGCGTAGGCGGCGCGCAGTACCGGGTCGGTGATGCCGGCGGCGTTCAGTTCCCGCGCGGTCATGGGCGCACGCTCCTCGCTGCCGTAGGCGGTACGGAGGTGTGCGGACGGTGGCGGGGTGCGCCGGTGATGCGGGCGGCGGCCAGTCTGCCGGAGATCAGGACGGTCGGCACTCCGACGCCGGGGGTGGTGCCGCAGCCCGCCAGGACCGCGTTGTCCGTCCCGCGCACGAGGTTGCGGGGGCGGAACGGGCCGGTCTGGGCGAAGGTGTGGGCCACCGAGAACGGGGTGCCCGCGGCATGGCCCTGGGCGGCCCAGTGGGCGGGGGTCACCAGGCACTCCTCGTCGATGTGCCGGGTGATGCCCTGCAGGCCGCGTGCCTCCAGGACGGCCAGGAGGCTGTCGCGGTAGCGGGGCGCGAGGTCGTGCCACGCCGCGGCGGACGGTCCCACGTCGGTGTTGGGGCAGGGTGCCAGAACGTAGTGCAGGTGCCTGCCCTCGGGGGCGAGGGCGGGGTCGCCGGCCGTGGGGCGGGTGATGAGCAGGGACGGGTCGGTCATCAGGCTCCCGGTCCGGGTCAGTTCGTCGAACGTCTCGTGCCACGCGGTCCCGAAGGACAGGGTGTGATGGGCCAGGTGCGGCCAGGTGACGTCCGTGCCGACGTGCAGGACGACGGCCGACGGCGCGTGCCGCAGCGGTACCGGGCGGCGGGGCCGGCGGCCCAGCAGCCGGTGGGCGGTCGGCAGGTCGGGGGTGAGGACGACCGCGTCGCAGGGGATCCGCTCATCGGCGGTGACGACGGCCGTGACCCTGCTCCCTGATCGCTCCAGGCTCGTGACCTCACGCCCGAGGAGCAGGTCCGCGCCGGCGTCGACCGCGGCGGTGGCCATGGCACGGGGCAGGGCGTGCATGCCGCCGCGCGGGAAGTACACGCCCGCCACGGTGTCCATGTACGCGATGACGGCGTAGGCGGCCAGTGCCCGGGCCGGTGCGACACCGGCGTACAGGGACTGGAAGGTGAACACCCGCCGCAGTCGCTCGTCGGCCAGGAAACGTCCGATCGCTGCGTCGAGGCGGCCGAAGCCGCCGAGTGCGGCCAGTCGGGCCAGGTCGGGGGTGAGCAGCCCCAGCGGGGAATCGAAGTTGGCGTCGATGAACCGGCGCATCTGCACGCTGTAGAGCCGTGTCAGCCAGGCGCGCAGCCGCCGGTACCCGGCCGCTTCACGTGGTCCCGCGAACCGTTCGACCTCGGTCTCCATCGCGGTGGCGTCGATGTGCACGTCCAGTCTGCTGCCGTCGGCGAAGCACGCCCGGTAGGCCGGGTCCAGGGACAGCAGTTCGATGTGGTCGCCGAGCCGGGCACCGACGGCCGCGAACGCCTCTTCGGCCAGGTGGGGCATGGTCAGGACGGTGGGGCCGGTGTCGATGCGGTAGCCGCCGCGCTCCAGTCGGCCGGCTCGGCCGCCGGGCAGCCGCTCGCGTTCCACGATGGTCACCCGGCGGCCGGCTCCCAGCAGGTGCAGTGCGGCCGACAGGCCGGACAGGCCCGCGCCGATGACCACGACGTGGTCGCTGCGGCCGGCCACCGTCCTCATCGGGACCACCCCTGTGCCGGGCCGGGCGGTGCGGCGTCCGGTTCCGCCGCGGTCCCGTCCGCGGTCCGGGCCTCTGAAGGGGACGCGGCCGCGTCAGGGTCGGTCACGACGCCCGCGGCGGCGCACAACAGGTCCCGCAGCCGCTCGCGGCCGGGGTGCCGCAGGTCGGCATCGGCCAGATGGCGCAGGCTGCGGGCGACCAGTTGCTCGATGCGGTGCTCCACGGCGGCCCGGGCCCCGGTGCGGACCAGTGTCCGCCGCACTTCCGCCATCTGCGCCTGAGTCAGCCGGCCCGCACCCACGCACCGGTCCAGTACGGTCAGCGCCTCCGTGTCGCCGTCCGCCACGGCCCGGTGCCTGGCCACGGCCACGAGATAGGTCGGCTTGCCCTGCCGGATGTCGTCGCCCGAGGGTTTGCCGGTGACGTGCGGCTCGGCGAAGACACCGAGAAGGTCGTCGCGCAGTTGGAAGGCGATGCCCGAGCATCGTCCCGCCGCGCACAGCGCCGCGGTGGTGCGCGGATCGGCCTGCGCCAGCGCGGCGCCCAGGGCGACCGGTCGCTCGACCGAGTACAGGGCGCTCTTGAGGTAGGCGACGCGCACGGCGGCGGCCGGGGAACGGGCGCCGGTGGCCTGGCCGTGCAGGTCCAGGTACTGCCCGGCCACCATCTCCGTGCGCAGGGCGCGCCAGAGGGCGGCGACGGAGTCCGCGGCGGCCAGGTCCGCCACGGTGGCGGCCATGACGTCGTCCGCCCAGGCCAGCGCGAGGTCACCGACCAGGATGGCCGCGGCCCTGCCGAAGCCGCGGCCGGTGTCGCCGCGCCGTGGCGGGTACCGCCGTGCGATGTCGGCGTGCACCGACGGCCGTCCACGGCGCCGGTCGGAGTCGTCCATCACGTCGTCGTGCACCAGGGCGCAGGTCTGGATCAGTTCGAGCGCGGCCGCGATGCGCAGGGCCGCCTCTGCCTGTGCCGGTTCGCCTCCACCACCGCAGGAACGCAGCGCCCACCACAGAAACCGTGGTCGGATGCGTTTGCCTCCCGCCAAGGTGAAGGCGGCCAGTCGTGCCGCCAGGTCCCGGCCGAACACGGGGTCGAGGGACGACGCCTGTGCGACGCGTTCGTCCAGGATCTGCCGCAGGCTCCGTTCGACGGCGGCCGGTACGTCGGCGTCCACGGCCTCCACGTGCGGGACGGTCCCTGGCGCCGCCCCTTCCGGCCCCGGCGCGGGACCGGTGCCGTGGGCTCGGACGGGCTGCTGCACCGGCCGTGGACCGGGAGGGTGCTTGTCACGCGTACCCTGCTGGGCGCTGCTGGGGCGCATCCCGGTTCCTCTCGTCGGTGCGGGCACGGGGCTGTACCCATGCGTTCGCCTGGAGGCGGCGTACCGGATGCAGCCGAAGAAGCTCCGCGCAGCCGGCCCGCCGGTCGCAGCGGCGGCAACAACACCCATTCCACTCAGGAGCGCCGGTGACCGGGGCCTTCGCCTGATGGGACGCGTCGGCCACCCGGTAGGGGCACGTCCAGCGCGGCTGCATCCGCGCACGGCGGCGGTACGGAATGCTTCTGCACAGCGCGCCCGGCAGCGCCGGGCCACCAGGAGCAGCACTCGCGGTGTCGTGGAGGGTTACCGTGGCCGAGACGGACATCGCGATCGTGGGTGCGGGGGCCGCGGGGCTCTCGCTCGCCCACCGGGTGTCGCTCGGCGCACCGAAGGGGCCCGCGCCCTCCGTCGTACTGATCACGGCCCCCGCCGGTCCGCTGCGGCCGCCCCGACGCACGTGGTGCTACTGGGAGACGGGCCCCGGCCGCTACGACGCCGTGGTGACGGACTCCTGGGAGCGGCTGCGGATGAGGGACCGGCACGGAGCGACGGCCGAACGACGCATCTCACCCATGCGCTACATGATGATCCGGTCCGACGACTTCCAGACGCTGGTCGACCGCGACCTGAAGGCCTGTGCGGGGGTGCGCCGTGTCGAGGCCACCGTCGACGACATCAGCGGCCTGCCCGACGGCACCGCCAGGATCCGGGCCGTCGACGCCGACGGCGCACGGGTGACGGTGGATGCCCGCTGGGTCTTCGACTCACGTCCCCCGCGGCGTGCGCCCACCGCCCGCACCCATCTGCTGCAGCACTTCAGGGGCTGGTACCTGCGCACGGAGGAACCCGCGTTCGACCCCGGAGTCGTCGACCTGATGGACTTCCGCACCCCTCAGCCCGCTCCCGGACTGTCCTTCGGGTACGTCCTGCCCACAGGCCGGCACACCGCCCTGGTGGAGTACACGGAGTTCGGTCCCGAGCCGCTGAGCTCGGACGCCTACGACGCCGCACTGGACCATTACGCACACGGCGTCCTCGGGCTCGGCGCCGTACGGGTGCTCTGGTCGGAGACCGGGGCGATCCCCATGACGGACGCCTCGTTCACCAGGGAGAGCCCCGCTTCGGTGTTCCGGATCGGCACCGCGGGCGGGGCGACGCGTCCCGCCACGGGATACACCTTCGCGGCGATCCAGCGTCAGGTGGACGCGGTCGCGCGAGCGTTGCGTACCGGTCGGCGTCCGGTGCCGCCGCCCGCCTATCCGGCCCGGGCGCGCGGGATGGACGCCATCCTGCTCCGGGCGCTGGCGACGGGACGGGTCGACGGCCCCGACTTCTTCTACCGTCTGTTCACCCGTGTCCCCCCGCAGCGCCTGCTGCGTTTCCTCGACGGGCGGACCCGCCTGTACGAGGACTTCGCCATCGGCCTGCGCACTCCCGTCCCGTCGATGCTGCGTACGGCGGCCGAGCTGCCCCTGGTCCCCCGCCGTCCCCCCGCAGGAGCGAGCTGATGACCTTGCTGCGCGGCCCGGAACTGGCCGCCGCCTTCGACCGGGGCGCCCACGCCTACGACCGCCTGGTCGCGCTGAACCCCGGATACCACGGACAGTTGCGCCGCTCCGCCCGGCGACTGGGTCTCGCGGGCGGCGGCGCCGGCCGGCGGGTGCTCGATCTCGGCTGCGGTACGGGCGCCTCCACAGCGGCCCTCCTGTCCGTGCTGCCGCGGGCGGAGGTCGTCGGGATCGACGCGTCGGCAGGCATGCTGGAAAGGGCGCGCGCCAAGCACTGGCCGCCCGCCGTCACCTTCGTACGCGCCGCGCTCGAGGACCTGTCCGCGGGGGTGGTGAAGGGACCGTTCGACGCCGTGTTCGCCGCCTACGTGTTCCGCAACGTCGCCGATCCGGACGCCGCCCTCGGCATGGTGCGCCACCTGCTGGCACCAGGCGGCCGGATCGCCGTGCACGACTACGCGCTCAGCGGGCGACGCGTGGATCGCATGGTCTGGGCGGCCGTGTACCACTCGGTCGTCCTTCCGCTCGGCGCCCTCACCGGGGACCGGGATCTCCACCGCCACCTGTGGCACAGCGTCGACGCCTTCGACACCGCGCCCGCGTTCGGCGACCGGCTCCGCCGGGCCGGGTTCGACCAGGTCCGCGTGGTGCGGTTGCCCGGCTGGCAGACCGGCATCACCCACACCTTCCTCGGCCGCCGCCCCGTACGGGAAACGGACGACCCGTCATGACCCCGCAGGGTGACCGGTATGCCCGGCGTCATGGGCGCGACCGGCGTGCCCGTGTCATCCAGCCACGCCCCGGTCGGCGCCGGATCGACGGGGATCCGCCCTCGACCGCGGTCATCGGCGGCGGCATCGCCGGGGTGGCCGCGGCCGTCGCGCTCGCCGAGCGGGGGGTCCGCGTCACGCTGTACGAGCGCGAACCCCGTCTGGGCGGCCGCCTGGCCGGGTGGCCCGTCACCCTCGCCAACGGCCGGCCCGCCACCATGAGCCGCGGCTTCCACGCCTTCTTCCGCCAGTACTACAACCTGCGCGGGCTGCTGCGCAGGACCGACCCCTGGCTGGAGGGGCTGACCGCGCTGCCGGACTACCCCCTGCAGCACAGCAGCGGCCTGCGCGACAGCTTCCGCCACGTACCGCGCACACCGCCCTGGAGCGCCCTTGCCTTCGCCGCCCTGAGCCCGACCTTCCGCGTCAGGGATCTGCTGTCCATGAACGGGCCGACGGCGCTGCCCCTGCTCGACGTACGCACGCACAGCGTCCACGAACAGCTGGACCACGTCAGCGCCCACGACTTCCTGGCAGCGATCCGCTTTCCTCCCGCGGCCCGCTCGCTGGCCTTCGAGGTGTTCTCCCGCAGCTTCTTCGCCGACCCCCGCCAACTGTCGGCGGCCGAGATGGCGTTGATGTTCCACATCTACTTCCTCGGCTCCGGCGAGGGGCTCCTGTTCGACGTGCCCCGCGCGCCGTATCCGGAGGCCCTGTGGGACCCTCTGACGGCTTATCTCACCCGCCACCGCACCGAAGTGCGGACATCGGCCCCCGTGCACGGCGTTCATCCTGATCCCTCGGGTGGTTTCCGGGTCGTGGCGGACGGTCCCGCGCAGCGGTACGACACCGTCGTTCTGGCCCTGGACACCGGTGGACTGCGGGCGGTCGTGGAGGCCTCGCCCCGCCTCGGCGACGCGGCCTGGCGCGCCCGGATCGCCCGGCTGCGAACCGCTCCCCCGTTCCTAGTGTCCCGCCTGTGGCTGGACCGCCCCGTCGACCCCTGCCGTCCGGGCTTCCTCGGTACCAGCGGCTATCCCTCCCTGGACAACATCAGCGTGGTCTCCCACTGGGAAGGGGAGGCGGCACGCTGGGCCGCGCGCACCGGGGGCTCGGTCGTCGAACTCCACGCCTACGCCCTGCCACCGCACGCCGCCCGTGACGTCGAAGAAGAGCGCCTGGTGAGGCAACTGCACCAGGTGTTCCCGGAGACCGGCGCCGCGCGGACCGTGTCCGCTTGCCATGAGTGGCGAGCGGACTGCCCCTTGTTCGCCGTGGGCGGGTACGCAGACCGGCCCACGGTCCGCACCCCGGACCCCGATGTCGTCGTAGCGGGCGATCTGGTCCGCACCGGCCTGCCCGTGGCCCTCATGGAGCGCGCCGCCACATCGGGGTTCCTTGCGGCGAACGCCCTGCTCGAGAAGTGGAGCGTGCACGGGCAGACCCTGTGGACCGTGCCCGATCACGGGCGTTCCGCGCTGTTGCGCGCACTCGCCCGACGCTTCGGGCGGGCGCCGGGGGCACCGGCCGGAGAGACGTGACGCAGCCCGGCGAGTCGTCCGAATGAGCCGATCGTTGGTCGGGGCGCGAGGGCGTGTCGGTGGCGTGCAGGCGGGTGTAGGTGAGCTGTCGGTGGTTTGTCGGTCGGGTCTGGCACCGTCTTCGGCATGACGCGAATCGATGACAACCCGGGCGGCGCGAGCCACGCGGTGAAGGTGCGGGGACTGGTCAAGCACTACGGCGAGACCAAGGCGCTGGACGGCGTGGACCTGGATGTGCGGGAGGGCACCGTGATGGGGGTGCTCGGACCGAACGGCGCCGGGAAGACCACCCTCGTACGGATCCTGTCCACCCTGCTGGCCCCCGACGCCGGCCAGGCGACCGTCGTCGGCTACGACGCCGTACGGCAGCCCCGGCAGCTGCGCCGGGTGATAGGGCTCACCGGCCAGTACGCGTCGGTCGACGAGAAGCTCCCCGGCTGGGAGAACCTCTACATGATCGGGCGGCTCCTCGACCTGTCCCGCAAGGAGGCCCGCGCCCGCGCCGACGAGCTGCTGGAGCGGTTCTCGCTCACGGACGCCGCCAAGCGCCCGGCGAGCACCTACTCCGGCGGTATGCGACGGCGGCTCGACCTCGCCGCCTCCATGATCGGCCGGCCCCAGGTGCTGTTCCTCGACGAGCCGACGACGGGACTCGACCCCCGTACCCGCAACGAGGTGTGGGGCGAGGTCAAGGCCATGGTCGGGGAAGGGGTCACCGTCCTGCTGACCACCCAGTACATGGAGGAGGCCGAGCATCTGGCCTCGGAGCTGACGGTCGTGGACCGCGGCAAGGTCATCGCCAAGGGCGGCATCGAGGAGCTGAAGGCCAAGGTCGGCGGGCGCACCCTGCGGGTGCGGCCGGCCGATCCGCTGGAGCTGCGCCCGCTCGCCCGCATGCTCGACGAGCTCGGCATCACCGGGCTCGCGGGCACCACCGTGGACACCGACAGCGGCGCCCTGCTGGTGCCGATCCTCAGCGACGAACAGCTCACCGCGGTGGTCGGCGCGGTCACCGCGCGCGGCATCACGATCACCTCCATCACCACCGAACTGCCCAGCCTGGACGAGGTGTTCCTGTCCCTCACCGGCCACCGCGCCAGTGCCCCGCAGGACACCACGCCCGCCGACACCCGCCAGGAGGTCGCCGTATGAGCGCCGCCACCGCCACCGCCACCGACGCCGACGCGCGCATCCCGCTGCGCGGCCACCTGCGCCACACCGGCGCCCTGATCCGCCGCAACCTGCTGTGGATCAAGCAGGACCCCGAGTCGATGATGGACGCGGTGCTGATGCCGGTCATCTTCACCCTGCTCTTCGTGTACGTCTTCGGCGGCTCCATCGGGCAGGCGCTGGGCGGCGGTCAGGACGGGTACGTGCAGTACGTCATCCCGGGCATGATCGCGATGATGAGCATGACGCTGTCCCAGGGCGTCGGCACCGGCTTCAGCCAGGACTTCAACTCCGGGGTCATGGACCGCTTCCGCTCGCTGCCCATCGGACGCGGCTCGGTGCTCTTCGCGAAGATCTCGGTGGAGCTGGCGCGGATGCTGTTCGCGACCGTCGTGCTGATGATCGTCGCCGTGCTGGTCGGCTTCGACATCCACCACTGGGGCGGGCTGTTCGCGGCTGTCGGTCTGTCCACGGTGTTCGCCTCGTCGATCATGTGGGTGTTCCTCACCCTGGGCGTGATCCTGAAGAACGCGCAGTCGGTGCAGGCGATGGGCTTCCTGGTGCTGTTCCCGCTGCAGTTCGGCTCGTCGATCTTCGCGCCGACGAAGGACATGCCGGGCTGGCTGCAGGCCTTCACCGACTACAACCCCCTGTCCACGCTCGCGGACGCGTCGCGCGGACTGATGGTCGGCGGCCCGGTCGCGCACGACCTGTGGGTGACGGTTGGCTGGTCGGTGGCGATCACCGCGGTGATGGCACCGGTCGCGATCCACAAGTTCCGGACCAAGAACTGACGTCCGTGCCGGTCGTCCGGGTGGGTGCGTCAGAGCAGGGCGGTGGCCTCCGCGGGAGAGAGGCCACCGCCCTCGGCGTACGCGGAGTCGTAGGCCTCCTCGTCGAGCACGGCCCGGACGGCCGCCTCGGTACGCCCACGGACCTCCCGCTCGATGGTCGACGCGACATGACCGGACGGCAGCATCGCGTCGGCGGCAGCCAGGCAACGGGCGGCGTCGCGGGCGCGGGAGCCGCCGTCGACCGCTGCGAGTGCCGTCGCGGCGATGGTCAGATACGCGGGCTGCAGATGCGGGGCGATGGTCCGGGACAGCGGGTCCGCGGCCTGGTCCAGCGCCCGCCGGATCTTGTCCAGGGCTGCGTCGGCGCGGCCGTCGAGGGCGTCCACCCAGGCCTCCTGGCCGAGGATGAGGGCGTCGAAGACGGGGAAGTGCGCGATCCCGAAATCCTGGCGGATCAGGCGGAGTTGCTCGCGGGCCTCCGGGACGCGGTCGGTGAGCGAGAGCCGGCCGGCGAGGACGAGGCGGGCCATGGGCATCGCCTCGTTGGTGCTGCCGTCCTGGCGGGCGACTACCTCGCGCAGCATGCGCTCGCCGCGCTCCGGCTCGCCCGCCTCCAGGAGGACGGCGGCCAGCCGGACGCCGAGCACCGCCGTCTGGGCGCGGGCGCCCAGGCGTTCGGCGTGCTCGATGGCCGCCCGGAAGTCGGCGGCGGCCGACTCGTACCCGCCCTTGCGCTCGTGGGACTCGCCGCGCGCGGAGAGCGCCTCGGCGGCGCCCCAGGCGTCGCCGAGGCGATGGAAGATCTCCAGTGCCTCGTCGGCGTCGCGCGCGGCGTCGCTCGCCCACTCGGTGCGGTTGGCAAGGATGTTGGCGCGCATCTGGAGGGTGGAGGCCAGTTCCCACTCGAAGCCCGGTGTCTCCCGGGAGGTCCGCACGCAGGCGTCGATGATGGTGCGCATCTTGTCGACGCCACCGGTCAGCAGCACGGCGAAGAACCACAGCATGCCGGGGGGACGGCAGGTCTGCGGCATGCCGGGCTCGTACACCTGGGTGATGACGCGCAGCTTCGCCTGCGCCGCGGGGGTCTGCCAGGCGTCCAGCTCGGTGTCCATGCAGGCGAGATGGGCCAGGTGCAGACCGCGCCGGGCCTCGTCGAGCACGTCGCCGGTGTACGGGGGCGGTACGTCCGTGCAGCGCTGCCACACCGGTGCGGCGCGGCGGACGGGCTCGGCGAACGGGTCGGGGCCGAGTGCCATGACGTCGCTGCACAGATGGCGGGCCTCGATGCGCAGGTCGCGCATCTGCCAGTACCAGACCAGGGAGAGGACCAGGCAGAGCGCCTCCTGCTCGTCCTGCCCGGCCACCGCACGGCGCAGGGCGGTGCGCAGGTTCTCGTACTCGAGCTGGATCCGCGCGACGGCGCCGGCCTGACCGGGTCCGCGCAGCAACGGGTCGGTGGTGCGGGCGAGTTCACGGAAGTACGTCAGGTGGGCGCGCTCGGTTCGTTCCCGGCGGCCGGACTCGTCGAGCCGTTCGCCCGCGTACTCGGCGACGGTCTCCAGCAGCCGGTAGCGCATCGCGCCGTCGGGGGCGGGTGCGGCGACGACGAGGGACTTGTCGACCAGGGAGCCCAGCGCGTCGAAGGCGTCCGGTCCGCACACCGCCTCTGCGGCGGCGAGGTCGCAGCCGCCCGCGAAGACCGACAGGCCGCGCAGCACCTCCCGTTCCCCTTCGTCGAGCAGGTCCCAGGACCAGTCGACGACGGCCCGCAGGGTCTGCTGGCGCGGCAGCACGGTACGGCTGCCGGAGGTGAGCAGGCGGAAGCGGTCGTCGAGCCGGTCGACTATCTGGCGGGGCGTGAGCATCCGCAGCCGGGCGGCGGCGAGTTCGATGGCCAGGGGGAGGCCGTCGAGGCGCCGGCAGATCTCGGCGCACGCCTCCGGGTCGTCCTCGACGCGGAAGCCGGGCCGGGCGGCCGCCCCCCGTTCGGCGAGGAGCCGCAGCGCGGTCGGCTCGGGCAGCGGCTCCACGGGGCGCAGCAACTCACCGGGGACGCCCAGGGGTTCCCGGCTGGTGGCGAGCACGGTCACCTCCGGGCAGCGGGCCAGCAGCCGCTCGGCGAGGCGGGCCGCGGCGTCCACCACGTGCTCGCAGTTGTCCAGGACGAGCAGCATCCGGCGCCGGCCGCAGTGTTCGACGAGCCGCTCCACGGGGTCGTCGTGCCGGTCGGCGACGGCCCGCAGCCCCTCGGCGCCGGCGCCGTGCAGCACGGTCTCGCGGGCGCCGATCGCGGTGAGCACCGCCTCCGGGACGGCCTCGGGATCGTCGACGGGCGCCAGTTCGGCCAGCCACGCCCCGTCGCGGGCGACGTCCCGGGCGGCCTCGGCGGCCTCCTGCGACAGCCGGGTCTTCCCGGCGCCGCCGGGTCCGAGCAGCGTGACCAGCCGGGCCGCCGTAAGATCCGCCCGGATGGCCTCGATGTCGGTCTCCCGGCCCACGAAGGAGGTGAGACGGGCGGGCAGGTTGCCCGGTGGCGGGGACGTCCCGGGCGCGCACACCGCCGCCGAGGACGTCTCGGGGCTCAGTAACTCAGCGTGCAGCACCCGCAGTTCGGGGCCCGGATCGGAGCCGAGCCGCTCGGCGAGGAGCTGTCGTACGTCCTCGTAGGCGGCCAGTGCCTCCGCCGTGCGGCCCGTGTCCCGCAGGGCGCGCAGCCGCAGGGCCTGCAGGGCCTCGTCCAGGGGGTGGCTGTCGCACAGTGCGGTCAGCTCGGGCAGTGCCCCGTCGGCGTGGCCGAGAGCGAGGGCAGCGGTGTGCCGGGCGCGCAGGGCGTCCAGGCGTCGGTTGGCGCAGCGGGCGGCCTCGGCGGTGCGGTCGGGCAGGTCCGCGAGGGCGGGACCGTGCCACAGTGCGAGGGCGTCGTCGAGGACCGCGGCCGCCTTGGCCGGGTCGCCGTCTGCCAGAGCGCGCAGTCCCTCGCCGGTCAGGCGCTCGAAGCGGTGCAGGTCGATGTCGTCCGGCGCGGCGGTGAGCCGGTACCCGCCGTCCGCGGAGGCGACGGCGTCCGCCCCGAGCGCCCGCCTGAGCCGCCCGACCAGCGCCTGCAGCGCCGCGGTCGCGTCGGCCGGGGGCTCGCCGTCCCAGACCTCGTCCACCAGCACGCTCACCGGCACGGTCCGCCCGGCCCGCAGCGCGAGCACGGTCAGCAGCGCACGCAGCCGCGCCCCGCCCACGGGAACGGACGTACCGTCGGGGCGGAGTGCCTGGGTGGTGCCGAGAACGCGATACCGCACGGGCCCTATTCTCCCCGCCGCACTCACCGCCGGTCACGCGGTTCACGCGGTTCGGGCTGCGCGGGGTCGGGGACGTCCAGGGTGACGAGGGCGCCGGACGTGCGGCGGGCGCGGCGCAGGCCTGCCTTCGTGACCGTCTCCTGGTGCTCGAACCATTTGGGGCACTTCTCGACGGGCTCGAGTGTCCACGTGCCGGGCACCGGTGAGAGGCCGCCGTCTCCGGGGGCGGGTTCCGCGTACTCCTCGCGGACCAGGTCGATGGAGCGGACCCGGCCGGTGGTCTTCCGCCGGGGGCCGCCGTGGTTCTCCACCCACGCCTGGGCGCCGTAGCGGGCCTCTTCCCGGACCTGCGGCTCGTCGTAGGGGACCAGTCGCCAGCCGATCTCGTCGCCCACGGCGAACGGGCGGCCGCAGCATTCCATCTGCCAGTCCTCGTAGAACACCCTCATCAGCGCCATGCCCCCACCCTTCAGGAACCGCGCGGACACCGCGAGACGTTTTCCTGCGTGTCCCCAGCCAGGTACGGTCGGCTTCCCGACCGCCCCCCGTCCCACGGGAGCCTCTTACATGACCACCGCCACCACCCGCGCCGACGACCGCCGGATCAGCCCGGTCTTCCTCGGGATACTGGCCGTCACCGCTGTCACGGGATGGGCCACCTGGACGGGGTTCGCCGAACAGCCGGGCGTCGCCGTGTTCCTGTTCGTGACGGGCGCCTGGATCGTCTCCCTGTGCCTGCACGAGTACGCGCACGCGCGCACGGCCCTGCACAGCGGTGACATCTCGGTCGGCGCGAAGGGCTACCTGACGCTGAACCCGCTGCGGTACACGCACGCCCTGCTCAGCATCGTGCTGCCGGTGGTGTTCGTGATGATGGGCGGGATCGGCCTGCCGGGCGGCGCGGTGTTCATCGAGCGCGGCCGGATCCGGGGCCGCTGGCGGCACAGCCTGGTCTCGGCGGCCGGCCCGCTGACGAACGTGCTGTTCGCGGCGGTGTGCACGGCGCCGTTCTGGCTGCACGCGCTGGACGGGGTGCCCCTCGAGTTCCGTTTGGCCCTCGCCTTCCTGGCGCTGCTCCAGGTGTCGGCCGCGCTCCTGAACTTCCTGCCGGTCCCGGGTCTCGACGGCTACGGCGTGATCGAGCCCTGGCTGTCGGACGGCGTCAAGCGGCAGGTGGAGCCGTTCGCCCCGTTCGGGCTGCTGTTCGTGTTCGCGCTGCTGTGGCTGCCGTCGGTGAACCAGGTGTTCTTCGACGTGGTCGACGCGGTCCTGCGGGCGCTCGGGGTGAGTGACTACGAGGCCTCGCTCGGCTGGAGCCTCTACCGCTTCTGGGAGTAGCCGGCCCGGTCCCGCCGCAGGTAGTACCAGGTCATGTTGGAGGACAGACCGGCCAGCAGCACCCAGACGACCCCCACCGGCCAGCTTCCCTGGACGAAGGAGACGACGGCCGCGGCCACGGCGAGGACGCAGACGACGAGGGTGTAGAGGGCGAGGCGGGGCATTTCTGGCGGCTCCTGTCGGGGGACACTGCTTCGGCGACCAGTGTCCCCCATGCGGTCAGACGTCCGTGATGCGGAGCCCCGCGTGCGCCTTGTACCGGCGGTTGACGGAGATCAGATTGGCGACCAGGGACTCCACCTGGTGGGCGTTGCGCAGCCGCCCGGCGAAGATGCCGCGCATGCCGGGGATGCGTCCGGCCAGCGCCTGGACGATCTCCACGTCGGCGCGCTCCTCGCCGAGCACCATGACGTCGGTGTCGATCTCGGCGATCTCCGGGTCCTGCAGGAGGACCGCCGACAGATGGTGGAAAGCGGCGGCCACCCGGGAGTCCGGCAGCAGCGCGGCGGCCTGCTCGGCGGCGCTGCCCTCCTCCGGCTTCAGCGCGTAGGCGCCCTTCTTGTCGAAGCCGAGCGGGTTGACGCAGTCCACGACCAGCTTCCCGGCCAGTTCCGCGCGCAGGGACTCCAGGGTCTTGCCGTGGCCGTCCCAGGGCACGGCGACGATCACGATGTCGCTGCGCCGGGCGGTCTCGGCGTTGTCGGCGCCCTCGACGCCGTGCCCGAGCTCCTCGGCGGCGGCCTGGGCGCGCTCGGCGGCCCGGGAGCCGATGATCACCTTCTGTCCGGCCCTGGCGAGCCGGTAGGCGAGGCCCTTGCCCTGCGGCCCGGTGCCGCCGAGCACGCCGACGACCAGCCCGGAGACGTCGGGCAGGTCCCACGGGTCCTTGGCGGGGGCCTTCTGCGGTGCGCTGTCGCTGGAGGTGTCACTAGAGGTCATGCGCCGACTCTACGTCCGCCCCCACGGTCCCCACGGTTGGGGTGAGCCGGGTCACGGGCCCCACCGCGACTCCCCCGGGCCGGAGGGTTCCGCGGTGATCGGGCAGTGTCCCCGAGTCGGGCGAATTCAGGGTGAATTCCGCGTCACGAGTGACCGGTTGCGGCACCATGCGGTCGTATGGACGCCGTACGGGTCGCATTGCTGCGCGAAGTGCTCGCCGGGACCGAGTGGCTGGAGGCCACCCGGCGGTTCGCGGGCACGCTGCGCGGGTCCGTGGTGACGCACGGCGGAGGGCTGCTGCTGGTGGGCACCCCTCAGTACGAGCCCTGGCATCTGGCCGCCCACTTGGTGGACGAGGCCGCCTGGTCGGGCACGCCCGAGCTGGCCCCGACCCTGGTACGGCACGACGCGCGCCCCTCGGACCCGGCGCACCTGGCCGTCGGGCCCGGGCGGATCGAGGCGGCGCGGCGGGGCGAGACGCTGCTCGTCGTGGCTCCGGAGGAGCCCGCGCCGCTGCTCCAGCGGGTGCACGACGCCCGCCGGTCCGGGGTGACCGTGCTGGCCCTGGGTGCCGGCGGGGGCGAGCTGGAGTCGATGGCCCACGAGACACTGGTGGTGCCGGAGGGGGCGGAGCTGGACCTGGACAGAGTGCAGCACCTGGTGAGCGCGGCGGCGGGCGAGAACGCGGGCTGTCCGAGGGTCCGGCGGGGGTTCCGGGACCGGCTGTCCCGGCTGGCGGAGATGCTGACGGCGCCGCCCCCTGCCCCTTGGTGAGGGGCAGGCAGCACACAGGGGAGAAAACCAGTTGCCCTGTCCCTCCTTCCGCCCGACCATGACCGCTCGTGACCTCCGGCCTGCGCAACCTCCTCCCCGATCTGTCCCCGTGGCGGGCCTCCGCCGACTTCCGCACGCTGTGGGTGTCCGGGTTGATCAGCAATTTCGGCAGCTTCCTCACCTTCGTGGCACTGCCCGTGCAGATGAAGGACCTCACCGGGTCCACGGTGGCCGTCGGGGCCGTCGGAGCGGTCCAGTTGGTGCCGCTGCTGGTGTTCGGGCTGTACGGCGGCGCTCTCGCGGACGCGCTGGACAAGCGGAAGCTGATCTGGTGGACGGAGGCCGGGCAGGGGCTGCTGAGCGCGGTGCTGCTGGGCAACGCGCTGCTGCCCCGCCCGGCCGTCTGGCCGCTGTACGCCGTCGCCGCCCTCTCGTCGGCGCTGGTCTCCGTCCAGCGGCCGGCCCTGGACTCGCTGTGGCCGCGGATCGTCGCCCACGACGACATGCCGGCCGCCGCCTCGCTCAACTCCCTGCGCTGGACGGTCGGCGGGGTCGCGGGACCGGCCGTGGCGGGCGTGGTCGTGGCGTACGCGGGGCTCGGCGCGGCCTACGCGGCGGACCTGGCGACGTTCGTGATCTCGTTGGCGTACGTCGTCCGCATCGCACCGTGCCCCGCCTCGCACGAGGCGAGTAAGCCGTCCCTGCGGTCCATCGCCGAGGGCGCCCGGTACGCCTGGAGCCGCAAGGAGCTGCTCGGCACCTACGCCGTCGACCTCGCGGCGATGTTCCTGGCGATGCCGCTCGCGGTGCTGCCCTTCCTCGCCGACGAACTGGACGCCGACTGGTCGCTGGGCCTGATGTACGCCACGGTCCCGCTGGGGTCGATGCTGGTGAGCCTGACCAGCGGCTGGACGTCGCGGGTGCACCGGCACGGGCTGATGGTGGTGCTGTCGGCCGCGCTGTGGGGCCTGGCGATCGCGGCCGTCGGCGTCGTCGGCAACATCTGGCTGGTGCTGCTGTTCCTGACCGTGGCCGGTGGCTGCGACATGGTCAGCGGGATCTTCCGCGGGGCCATGTGGAACCAGACGATCCCGGACGAGCTGCGCGGCCGGCTGGCCGGGATCGAGCTGCTGTCGTACTCGGTCGGACCGACCGTCGGGCAGGTCCGCTCGGGCGGTTTCGCCGCCTGGTGGGGGGTGCGGGCGTCCGTCTGGTCCGGCGGGCTGCTGTGCGCGGGCGCGGTGGGGCTGCTGGCGCTGTGCCTGCCGAAGCTGATGACGTACGACGTACGGACGAACGAGCACGCGACCCGCCTGCGCGCCCTACGGACCGCGTCCGCACCGGCGGCGGCGGAGGCCTGACCACCTGGCGTCCGTGCCCGGGGAAGGCCTTTCCCCCGCCGGGGTCGTGAGCAAGCGACGCGGAAGAAGAGGCCGGCACGCGGCCGAGCCACCGTCGCCCGGACCCCGGGCACGCCGGTCAGCGCACGTCCGGCGCCGTCGGCGACACACCGCGTCGGCCGGACCGCGGCCCTCACCGGCCGGCCGCAGCCCCGGCCCCCTCCGTCCGCGCTCCCGGCCGCCTGGCGCCAGGTCACAGCGCAGCGCTTCTCCCTGCTGAGGGAACGCGAGCACGCGGCACGAAAGCAGAAGCGGCACACGGCCGAGCCGGCGCCACCGGGGCCCGGGCGGGCCGCCAGGCCGGCGTCCGTTTCCGGCCCGCCGGGGTGCCGTTCCGGGGGCGGGTCAGTCGTCGTCCTTCGTGCCGCCGGCCGGCGCGTCGTGCCAGCGGGGGTCGTTCTCCCACTGGAGGTTGCGCTCGCGGGCGCTCTCCATCGCGTGCTCGGCCTCCGCACGGGTGGTGTACGGCCCGAAGCGGTCCTTGGCCGGGCACTCCGGGCCCTCCTCGACCTTCTTGTGCTGCAGGCAGTAGTACCACTCGCCGGGTTTTCCGGCCGTCCGCTTCTTGAACAGGGCCATGACCAGCTCCTCTCGCCACGGACATATTCCCCCGCGCCCGCTGGTTAGACTCGCTGGCATGTCTGGCCAGTCGCTGCTCGTCCCAGGGGAGCTGTCCCCCACCCGCCCGGTCCCCGGAAACATCCGTCGCCCCGAGTACGTCGGCAAGCCCGCGCCGACGCCGTACACCGGGCCGGAGGTGCAGACGCCCGAGACCGTCGAGGCGATGCGGATCGCCGGGCGTATCGCCGCGCGGGCCATGGAGGAGGCCGCGAAGCTCATCGCGCCGGGCGTGACCACGGACCAGTTGGACAAGGTCGCCCACGAGTACATGTGCGACCACGGCGCCTACCCGTCGACGCTCGGTTACCGCGGCTTCCCCAAGTCGTTGTGCACCAGCGTCAACGAGGTCATCTGCCACGGCATCCCCGACTCGACGGTGCTCAGGGACGGCGACATCGTCAACCTGGACGTGACGGCGTACATCGGCGGGGTGCACGGCGACAACAACGCCACCTACCTGGTCGGCGACGTGGACGAGGAGTCACGGCTGCTGGTCGAGCGGACCCGGGAGTCCCTCAACCGGGCGATCAAGGCCGTGAGGCCCGGCCGGCAGATCAACGTCATCGGCCGGGTCATCGAGTCCTACGCCAAGCGCTTCGGGTACGGCGTGGTCCGGGACTTCACCGGGCACGGCATCAACTCGTCGTTCCACTCCGGCCTGATCGTCCCGCACTACGACAGCCCGCACGCCACCACGGTCATG
The DNA here is from genome assembly GCF_042891955.1 of Streptomyces sp. NPDC001843. Lineage (NCBI taxonomy): Bacteria > Bacillati > Actinomycetota > Actinomycetes > Kitasatosporales > Streptomycetaceae > Streptomyces > Streptomyces sp. NPDC001843. The sequence continues at coordinate 500,264 of NZ_JBIATQ010000001.1, forward strand.
AAGCCGGGGATGACCTTCACGATCGAGCCGATGCTGACGCTGGGCACGCACGAGTACGACATGTGGGACGACGGCTGGACCGTGGTGACCAAGGACCGCAAGCGCACGGCCCAGTTCGAGCACACCCTGGTGGTGACCGAGACCGGCGCGGACATCCTCACGCTGCCGTAGCCTCTAGCGTTCCGGCTCGCGCTCCAGGTACACCCGGCCCCCCACCTCGACCCACCCGTGCGGCTGCGGGGCCGTGAGGAGCTGGGAGCCCGAGCCCTGGGTGATGTTGAGGGCGCGGCCCAGTCGCTCGGTGAGCAGCAGGGCCGCCGCGCCCGTCGCCTCGTCCTCCTCGATGCCGTCGTTCCGGCCGGGGAAGGCGCGGGCGCGGATGCGGCCGGCGGACTCGTCCTCCCAGGCCCAGGCGTAAATCCATTCGCCGGGTGACGGCACGGGCAGCGCCTCGACCTCGGCGGCGGTGGCGTACTGGCGCAGGGTGCGCGGCGGCGCCCACTCCGGGCGGGCCTCGATCCAGCTGAACTCGCCGTCCAGGCGGGCGCCGACGACCCCGGCCGGGGTGACGAGTTCGGGTACGTCGAGCAGCCAGGCGGTGCCGACGCAGGGGTGACCGGCGAAGGGCAGGCGCAGCGTGGGCGTGTAGATGTCGATGACCCCGCGCTCGGGGTCGTCGACGAACACCGTCTCGCTGAAGCCGAGCTTCGCCGCGAAGGCCTGGCGGTCGTCCGGGTGGGGGATCCGCGAGCCGTCGCGGACGACGCCCAGCTCGTTGCCGTATCCCCCGTTGGCCGCGCAGAAGACGCGCAGCACGTCGTAGTCATTGACGTCCTCTCCCCCCTGAAGGCGGGAGATTCCCTCCCTGGCGTCCGCGATAGCGGTGCGCCTTGAGCCGGGTTCCTGTTTCACAGGGTCCTGCCTTCCGTCAGACGGAGGGACTTACGGTCCCTCCGCAGGCGTTTTCCCTCTCGGCCCGTCCGGCCGCGAGGACGATCCGGGCCGCGTTGACGTCCCGATCGTGGATGGTCTGACACGCCCCGCACGTCCACTCGCGGACGTTGAGGGGCTTGGGCCCGTCGATGACGAAACACACCGAGCAGGTCTGCGACGACGGCAGGAAGCGGTCCACCTTGCCGAAGGCGCGCCCGTACCGTGCGGACTTGTACTCCAGCATGGCAACGAACTGGGCCCACGCGGCGTCGTGAACCGACTTGGCGAGCCGTGTGCGGGCGAGGCCTTTCACCGCGAGGTCCTCGACGTAGACCGCTTGGGTATCGCGGACGATCGCCGTAGAAAGCTTGTGGTGGTGGTCCCGACGCGCGTCCGCGACCTTGGCGTGTGCCTTGGCTAAGCGGAGGACGGCCTTTCTGCGGTTGTTCGAGCCTTTTGCCTTGCGGGAGAGGGATCGCTGTGCCTTGCGGAGCTTGCGCTCGGCGCGGCGCAGGAACTTCGGTGCGGTGATCTTCCGGCCGTCGGAGAGGACCGCGAAGTGTGCGAGGCCCAGGTCGATCCCGATCTCGCCCGTGGCTTCCGGCAGGATTTGCGCTGGGTCGGTATGCACGACGAACGACGCGAAGTACCGGCCGGACGCGTCCTTGATCACGGTGACCGATGACGGATCCGACGGCAGGGCGCGGGACCAGCGGACCTTGATGTCGCCGATCTTCGCGACGTTCAGCCTGCCGTCGGGGCGCAGCCGGAAGCCGTTGCGAGTGAACCGGATCGCTTGCCGGTTGTCCTTGCGCGACCGGAACCGGGGTGCACCGACCTTCGGGCCCTTGCGGCGGCCAGTGACCGAGGCGAAGAAGTTCCGGTACGCGGTGTGCAGGTCGGCCAGTGCCTGCACCAGAACCACGCTGGACACCTCGGCGAGCCAAGCACGTTCGGGAGTCCGCTTCGCGGCGGTGATGACCTGCTTCTGAAGGTCGGCGTCCTTGAGGTACGGCATACCCGCGGCGTGGGCTTCCTGCCGAATACGCAGTCCGTCGTTGAACACCGTCCTGGCGCACCCGAACGCCCTTGCCAGCGCGATGCGCTGCCCCGGCGTCGGCTCGAGGCGGTAGTTGTACCTGAGCTGCATGTACATCAATGTACATGAAAGTCCATACCGGTACGTTGGGGCGCGTGAACGATGAACCTGTGGAAGTCTCCGTGGCCGACGCTCGCCGCCACCTCGCGGACGTCCTTAACGCCGCGTCCGCGCGTGGACGAATCACATACATCACCAGCCGCGGCCGCCGCGTGGCCGCCGTCGTGCCGCTCACCGTCGCCGAGAATGCGGAACGGGGGATCGGCGCTGCGCACCTCGCAGGGGAGGATGAGTCCACTCCACCCTGAAGGGTGAGTTCAGCAGCAAAGAACGTCCCGATCACGTGGGGAATTGAAACATCACCCGGGCGATGAGGGCGCCCCAGGCGGGGGGCGCAGCCAGGGAGGGGCCAGGAGTGCGTTAGGGCGCTTCGCATGTCCGGCGACAAGACGACTTGACCTGTTCTTTACCTACTCTTGGTGTCTACTTTTCGCCGTCGATATCAAGCCGTGTCTGTGATCTTTCCGTGCGAGCTGAATCACGGACCGGGTGGGTAGTACTGAGGTAAGCCTCAGGTAAGTTAGGGCAGCCTCACCACACCGTTTCGCTTGGAGCCCGCATGCGAGCCGTCCAGCTCACCGTCACCGCCGCCGCGACCGCGGCCGCTCTGACCGTCCTCTCGGCCTGCACGGCGAAGAGCGACGCCAAGGGCGGCGACGCCATCCAGGTGACCGCCGCCGACTCCACGTGCGACACCTCCGCCAAGTCGGTCCCGGCCGGCCAGGTCACGCTGCGGATCGAGAACAAGGGCAGCAAGGCCACCGAGGTCGAGATCGTCCTCCCGGACGGCCGGATCATCTCCGAGAAGGAGAACGTCGGCCCCGGCACCAAGTACACGCTGACCGCCGAGGTGAAGGCCGGCTCGTACGAGATCGCCTGCCGCCCGGGCATGAAGGGCCACGGTGTGCGGCAGAAGCTCACCGTCACGGGCGGCTCCACCGCCGCCAAGCGGAACCCGCAGCTCGACAAGGCGGTCGCCGACTACCGCGCCTACGCCCAGGACCAGGCCGACCAGACGCTGCCGCTGGTCGGGACGTTCGTGAAGGCGGTCAAGGACGGCGACCTGGAGGCCGCGAAGAAGGCCTACGCCCCCTCCCGGCTCGGCTGGGAGCGCACCGAGCCGGTCGCCGAGTCCTTCGGCGACATCGACCCCAAGGTCGACATCCGCGAGGACGGGCTGGAGTCCGGCCAGAAGTGGACCGGCTGGCACCGCCTGGAGAAGGCCCTGTGGAAGGACAAGAAGACCGGCGCCGAGGAGAAGGCGCTCGCCGACCAGCTGGTGACCGACCTGAAGGACTGGCAGAAGCGGGTCGGCAAGGCCGAGATCACCCCGACCTCCATGGCCAACGGCGCCAAGGAGCTGCTGGACGAGGTCGCCACCGGCAAGGTGACCGGCGAGGAGGAGGCCTACTCGCACACCGACCTCGTCGACTTCAAGGGCAACGTCGAGGGCGCGCAGAAGGCGTACGAGCTGCTCAAGCCGGTCGCACAGAAGAACGACCCGGCCCTCACCAAGGAACTGGACAAGCAGTTCGGCGCGCTGAACGCCCTGCTGGACAAGTACCGGTCGAACAGGACCTCGTACGACTTCGTCTCCTACGACAAGGTCACCGACGACCAGCAGAAGGAACTGTCGGACGCGGTGAACGCCCTCGCGGAACCCCTGTCCAAGCTCGCCGCGGCCGTCGTGAAGTAGGGGGACGACAACAGTGACGGACACCCAGGGAACCAGCCCCTCCCGCCGCGCCCTGATCGGCTGGGGCGGCGCCGGCCTCGCGCTCGGGGCCGCCGCGGCCGGCGGTGCGGTGGCGATGGCGAGGACCGGCGACGACGCCGACCCGGCCGCGGCCGACACCGGCGCGGCGGTGGACTTCCACGGCACCCACCAGGCGGGCATCGCCACACCGGTGCAGGACCGGCTGCACTTCGCCGCGTTCGACGTCAAGACCGACGACCGCGACGAGTTCGTGCGGATGCTGAAGGACTGGACGGCCGCCGCGCGCCGGATGACCTCCGGGAAGGCGGTCGGCGAGGGCGCGTACGGCGGGCTCGCCGAGGCACCGCCGGACGACACCGGTGAGGCGCTGGGGCTGAAGCCCTCACGGCTGACCCTGACGATAGGGTTCGGGCCCTCCCTGTTCGAGAAGTTCGGGCTGAAGGACAAGCGGCCGGCGGCCCTGGTCGACCTGCCCGCCTTCCCCGGCGACAACCTCGAGAAGTCCCGCACCGGCGGCGACCTGTGCATCCAGGCCTGCGCGGACGATCCGCAGGTCGCCGTGCACGCGATCCGCAACCTGGCCCGGATCGGCTTCGGCAAGGTCGCCATCCGCTGGTCCCAGCTGGGCTTCGGCAAGACCTCCTCGACCACGCCGGACGCCCAGACACCCCGCAACCTCATGGGGTTCAAGGACGGCACCCGCAACATCGCGGGCACGGAGACGGACCGGCTGAAGAAGTTCGTGTGGGTCGGCGACGGCGACGGCCCGGGGTGGATGACCGGCGGCTCGTACCTGGTCGCCCGGCGGATCCGGATGAACATCGAGACCTGGGACCGGACCTCGCTGCAGGAGCAGGAGGACGTCTTCGGCCGCGACAAGGGCGAAGGCGCCCCGGTCGGCAAGGCGAAGGAGCACGACGAGCCGTTCCTGAAGGCGATGAAGCCGGACGCGCACGTGCGCCTGGCGCACCCCGACTCCAACAACGGGATCACCATCCTGCGCCGGGGCTACTCCTTCACCGACGGCACAGACGGGCTCGGCCGCCTGGACGCGGGCCTGTTCTTCCTGGCCTACCAGCGCGACGTGCGCAAGGGGTTCATCCCGCTGCAGCGCAAGCTGGCGGGGCACGACGCGCTCAACGAGTACATCCAGCACGTGGGTTCGGCGGTGTTCGCCGTCCCGCCCGGCGTCCGCGACCAGGACGACTGGTGGGGCCGGACACTGCTCACCGAGGAGGCGTAGCCCGTGTTCTCCAACTATCTGATCGCTCTGCGCGAGGGCCTGGAGGCCAGCCTCGTCGTCTGCATCCTGATCGCCTATCTGGTCAAGACCGGCCGCAGGGACGCCCTGAAGCCGATCTGGATCGGCATCGGCACCGCGGTCGCCATCGCCATGGGCTTCGGCTGCGTCCTGGAGTTCGGCTCCCAGGAGCTGACGTTCAAGGCCCAGGAGGCGCTCGGCGGTTCCCTGTCGATCGTCGCGGTGGGCCTGGTGACCTGGATGGTGTTCTGGATGCGGCGCACCGCCCGGCACCTGAAGGCGGAACTGCACGGCAAGCTGGACGCGGCCCTCGCGATGGGCACGGGCGCGCTGGTCGCGACGGCGTTCCTGGCCGTGGGCCGCGAAGGCCTGGAGACCGCCCTCTTCCTGTGGGCGTCGGTGCACTCGGCCTCCGACGGCACCCCGCGCCCGCTGGTCGGCGCGGCGCTCGGCCTGGCGACGGCGGTGCTCCTCGGCTGGCTGTTCTACCGGGGCGCCCTGAAGATCAACCTCGCCAAGTTCTTCACCTGGACCGGCGGCATGCTGGTCGTGGTCGCGGCGGGCGTGCTCGCCTACGGTTTCCACGATCTGCAGGAGGCCGCCATCATCCCGGGCCAAACCGACCTGGCCTTCGACATCAGCGATGTCATCCCGCCGCTGAGCTGGTACGGCATCCTGCTCAAGGGCGTCCTCAACTTCCAGCCCGATCCGACCGTCGTACAGGTCACGGTGTGGTTGCTGTATCTGGTACCGACGCTCGCGGTGTTCCTCGCTCCGTCGGACTTCTTCGCCCAGCTGCGCGGCAAGTCGCAGCCGGCGCCGCCCGCGGCGCACGACAAGGCCTGAGTCACGGCAAGGCCTGAGCGCCGGACCGCCGCCCGGGGCACCCGGCGTCCGTACACCGTTCCCTCCCGGTAGGGTTCGCCTCCGGGAAGGGGAAGGTGAAGGGACCCGATGAGCAGGGATCGCAGCCCTCGCGGGCTTCGCAGGCGTGACCGGAACACACTCATAGCGGCTTCGCTGACCGCTTTGTCGCTGACGGCGAGCGGATGCATGGTGGTGCACGGGGAGCGCGAGGTGCTCCCCGCCGCGACCCGCGCCGAGGCCGCGAAGGCACTGCGGCAGTTCACGGACGCGTACAACAAGGCCGACAAGGCGTACGACCGTTCCCTGGACGCCGACCACGTCACGGGCGCGTTCGGCGACATCGACGGGGCCCGGCTGAAGGCGGGGCAGATCAACAGCCCGGGCGGCAATCCGGCGCACACGCCGCTGAAGCTGTCGGACGCGAAGTTCACCATCGTCAAGAAGGCGGGCTGGCCCCGCTGGTTCGTCGCGGACACCGCCGCCAACAAGGGCGGTTCCGTCCGCTGGCTGTTCGTCTTCACCCGCGGCGACCTGGCCGAGCCGTGGCAGGCGGCGTACGTGACGCTGGTGGCCCCCGGCAGCGTGCCGGAGTTCAAGAAGGACGCGGACGGCTGGGGCGAGGCCGTCCCCGCGACCTCGGCGTCACTGGCGGTCGAGCCGCAGGCGCTGAGCCAGGACTACGCGACGTACCTCAAGAGCGGCGGGAGCAGCTTCGCGGACGGCGCGCACACCAGCGGGTGGCGCGCGGACCGCGCGAAGAGCGCCAGGAAGCCGGGTCTGGTCACGCAGTACATCGACGAACCGCTGACGCGCGGCGACTACGCGCCGCTGGCCCTGCGCACGGCGGACGGCGGGGCGCTGGTGTTCTTCACCACGCACCACTACGAGAAGGAGACCGCCGCCGCGGGCACCTCCGTGCCCTCCAGGGGCGCCGACGTCAAGGCCCTGACCAAGGGCGAGGTCAAGCAGTCCCTGACGCTGGAGTTCGTCTCCAACGAGGTCGCCCTGGACCCGAAGCCGGGCGGCAAGGTGTCGCTGCTGGGCCGCATCCAGGGTCTGACGGGCGCTCAGGGCAGCTAGGGGGTTCAGTGCCGCAGGGGCCAGGCCGCCGCCGGGTGGCCGGGTTCCTGGCCCGCGTGGCGGGCGCAGGCGTCGGTGAGGGCCTCCAGCAGGCTCAGCGGGTCGGGCAGCGGATGCTCCGGGCCGCGTACCCAGCGCACCGCCTTGCCGTCGCCGGGCAGCCGGGCCGGGGGGACCAGCACGTACGAGCCCCGGCAGTGCCAGCGCAGGCCCGGGTGCTCGTCCATCGTCTCGGGGTGGCAGTCCAGTTCGCAGGGCCACCACTCGTCCTCGTCCTCGGGCGTGCCCCGGGTGAGGGTGAAGAACAGCATGCGGCCGTCGTCGCTCTCGGCGACCGGACCGACCTCGACGCCGGAGCCGAGCAGCCGCTCCAGGGCCTCCCGGCCGGCCTCCGCCGGCACGTCGAGGACGTCGTGCACCATGCCGGTGGCGGTGATGAAGTTGGCCTCCGGCTGGTGCCGGGCCCAACGCTCGATCTGGGCGCGGTCGGTGGTGGACTGCGTCTGCCAGGCGAAGGACACGGGGTGCCGGGCAGGAGTCGGACAGCCGACCCGGTCGCAGGAGCAGCGGTAGCCGGGCGCGGGGTGCGCGGCGGGCGCGAGCGGCAGTCCCGCTTCGGCGGCGGCCAGCAGCAGGGCCTCACGGCCGCCGTCGTCGGCGGTCTCCTTCGGGCGGCGGCCACGCAGCCACTGGGAGAGTCTGCCCTGCCGGCCGGACCGGCCGTCGAACGTCCCGCTCATCTATCGCCTCGCATCGCTGTTGTGCGGACAGCATGCCCCATGGTCCCACCTTCCCGTGCGCCGGGGGCATCCGGGGCAAGGGTGACCATGCGGTCAGCGCGGGGCGAACCCGGGCCGTGACCCGGTGTCAGGAGCGCTCCGGCTCCGGTGCCGGCGGCCACGCGTCGCCCCAGTCCGCGTCCCGGGCCGCCCGGTACAGGTCGCCGTGGCGTTTGGTGACCGTGGTGCGGCGCTTGTGCTCGTCGGCCTCGCACAGGTCGAGGAGGACCTGGCCCTTGCGGATCTGCGGGCGCCGGACGACGCGCGCGGGCGCGGGGACGGCGGGGAGGCGGGTGGCGGCGACGTAGCTGAACTTCTCGTCCTCGTAGGCCAGCGAGCCGCCCTTGACCTGCCGGTGCAGGGAGGAGCGGCTGACCCGCGCGGAGAAGTGGCACCAGTCCGTGCCGGGGGCGAGGGGACAGACGGCGCTGTGCGGGCAGGGCGCGGCGATCCGGAAGCCTGCCTCGACGAGCCGGTCGCGGGCCTCGATGACCCGGGCGTGACCGGCCGGGGTGCCCGCCTCGACGATCACGACGGCCTGGGCGGACCGCGCGGCGGCGTCGACGAGGGCGGTGCGGTCGGGCTCGGTGAGTTCGTTGAGGACGTAGGAGACGGTGACCAGGTCGGCCGGGTCGAGGGTGAGGGCGGCGCCGATGCGGGCGCGTTGCCAGCGGGCGTTCCCGAGTTCCGGGTGGGCGGCGGCGAGCTCCTCGCCGAGCGCGAGCGCGGGCGCGGCCCAGTCCAGCACGGTCACCGGCCGGGTCCCCGCCCAGGTGGCGCTGACCGCCCAGGTCGCCGCGCCGGTGCCGCCGCCGACGTCGACGTGGCTGCCCGGCGTCCATCCCGGTACGGCGTCCGCGAACGCCGCCAGCGCCGAGCGCACCGCCTCGAAGGTGGCCGGCATCCGGTAGGCGGCGTACGCGGCGACGTCCGCGCGGTCCCGGAGGATCGGCGCGTCGGTCGGGGTGTCTCCCCGGTAGTTGGCGATCAGCCGTTCCACGGCTCCGGCGGCCTGCTTGGGCGGGAGTCCGTCGAGCAGGCCGGTGAGGGTCGCGCGGAGGGTGTCGGCTGCGGAGGCGGGGGCGTTCACCCGCCGATTCTCTCAGGCGTCCCGGACCGCCCTCGCCAGACGGGTCGCCGCCGCCGCCCTGGGCCCGCTGTCCGGTGGCCGTCTACGCGGGTGCACCGTGTTCGCCAGCAGCACGAGGAAGGTGTCCGTCGCCGGGTCCAGCACCAGGGACGTCCCCGTGAAGCCCGTATGGCCAGCCGCTCCCCTGCCCGCCAGCTCGCCCATGAACCACGGCTGGTCCACGGCGAAGCCGAGGCCGGGCGGGGTCAGCAGGAGTTCCACGAAGTCGGGGCCGAGGATCCGCGCGGGGCCGTACGCCCCGCCCGCGAGGAGGGTGCGGCAGAAGATCGCCAGGTCCGTGGCCGTGCCGAACAGGCCCGCGTGGCCGGCCACCCCGCCCAGCGCCCAGGCGTTCTCGTCGTGGACGACGCCCCGCACCATCCCCCGGTCCGCCTTGGCCCATGGCCGCCGCTGGTCCTCGGTGGCCGCGGCGTCCGGGCACGGCCCGAAGGCGGTCGCGGTCATCCCCAGCGGCCGGGTGATCCCCTCGTGCACCAGGACGTCGAGGGTGCGGCCGGTGATGCGCTCCAGCACGAACTGCAGCAGCAGCATGTTCAGGTCGGAGTAGAGGTGGGTCCCCGGTGGCTCGACCGGCGCCTCGGCCCGCAGCAGCGCCAGCCGTGCGGTGTCGTCCGCGCACGCGTACAGCGGCAGCTCGGGGCGCAGCCCGGAGGTGTGGGTGAGCAGCTGCCGTACGGTGATGCCGTGCTCGGCGGCGGCGCGGAACTCCGGGAGGTACGCGCCCACCAGGGCGTCGATGCCGAGGGTGCCCCGTTCGATCTGCTGGACGGCGGCGACCGAGGTGAACAGCTTGGTGAGGGAGGCCAGGTCGAAGGGGGTGTCGACGGTCATGGGCACCCGGGCGGCGCGCGGCGGTTCCACACCCGCGTCGCTCTGCGGGTCGTAGGCGGTGTACCGCACCGCCCAGCCCGCCGCCTCCCGCACGGCGATCACCGGCCCGCGCCCGGCCACCACGACGACGCCCGCCGCCCAGGGGCGGTCGCCGGTGGTGAGGTCGCGGACCTCCCGGGCCAGATGGCCGAGTTCCGTGGGGTCGAGCCCGGCCCGTTCCGGGGTGTCGACGCGCAGTCTCGGTGCGCTCAGCTCTCCGCTCCCTCCATCCTCGTACGCCTGTTCCAGGGTCGGCACATTCCCACGAAGCACGCCAGCGCAACCAGTGCCCCCGCCAACTGGACCACCGCCATCGGTACGGCGGTGTGCTCCCCGGCGACGCCGACGAGCGGCGAGGCGACCGCTCCGACGAGGAAGGAGGAGGTGCCGAGCAGCGCGGAGGCGGAGCCGGCGGCGTGCCGGGTGCGCAGCAGGGCGAGGGACTGGGCGTTGGGCAGGGTGAAGCCCATCGCGGACATCAGCACGAACAGGGCGGCGGCGACGGGAGCGAGACCGACGTGCCCGAAGACGCCGGCGGACATCAGCAGCAGCGCGGTGGCGGCCAGGGTGGTGACGGTCAGGCCGACGGCGAGCACCGCGTCGAGCCGGACCCGGCCGACCAGGATCTTGCCGTTGACCTGCCCGGCTATGACCAGGCCGACGGAGTTGATGCCGAACAGCAGGCTGAAGGTCTGCGGGGAGGCGCCGTAGATCTCCTGGATCACGAACGGGGAGGCGCTCACGTAGGCGAAGAGCGCGGCGAAGGCGAAGCCGCCGGCGAGCATGTAGCCGGTGAAGGGCAGGTCGGTGAGCAGCGCGCGCATCCCGCGCAGTGCCGCACCGACACCGCCGCCGTGGCGCCGCGCGGGCGGCAGGGTCTCGGGCAGCCGGAACCAGACGACGCCGGTCAGCAGGGTCCCGACCACCGTGAGGACCACGAACACGCCCCGCCAGTCCGTGAACCGCAGGATCTGTCCGCCGATCAGCGGCGCGACGATGGGCGCCACCCCGGAGACGAGCATGAGGTTGGAGAAGAAGCGGGCCATGGCCACGCCGTCGTACATGTCCCGGACGACCGCCCGCGCGATGACGATCCCGGCCGCGCCCGCGAGACCCTGGACCAGCCGGAAGGCGACCAGGGTCGCCACGGTGGGCGCGAGGGCGCACAGGGCGGTGGCCACCACGTAGACGGCGAGGCCGATGAGCAGTGGGCGCCTGCGGCCCCACCGGTCGCTCATCGGGCCGACCACGAGCTGCCCGAGCGCCATCCCGGCCAGGCAGGCGGTGAGCGTGAGCTGGATCGTCGCGGCGGGTGCGTGCAGGGAGCGGGTGACCGCCGGAAGGGACGGGAGGTACATGTCCATGGCCAGCGGGGGCGTCGCGGTGAGGCCGCCGAGCATGAGGACGAGCAGGAGGCCGGCGCGGCGCGTGGCCGGGGCGGCCGGCTGCCGCGGCTCGGACCCCTCCCCCAGCCCCGGTGTCGACGCCGTCGCGTGCTCGCCCATGTGCCCCTCCCTCTACGACCCGACCGCCACCTATGCTCTCAGCTCGGAGAACACCGGTCGTACACAGTGCCGGGGATCACATGAGCGAGGGGTGGGGATGGCGGAGCAGAGCGTGCGGTGGGGAATCCTGGCCACGGGCGGGATCGCCGCCGCGTTCGCGGCGGACCTGGTGGACCTGCCCGACGCGGAGCTGGTGGCGGTGGCCTCCCGAAACGAGGAGTCGGCTCGGGCGTTCGCGGAGCGGTTCGGGATCCCGCGGGCGTACGGCGACTGGGAGTCGCTGGCGAAGGACGGGGACATCGATGTCGTGTACGTCGCCACCCCGCACTCGGCACACCGGGTGGCGGCCGGCCTGTGCCTGGAGGCGGGGCGGAACGTGCTGTGCGAGAAGCCGTTCACGCTGAACCTGCGCGAGGCCGAGGAACTGGTCGGGTCGGCGCGGGAACGCGGTCGCTTCCTGATGGAGGCGATGTGGATGTACTGCAACCCGCTGATCCGGCGGCTGAAGGCGCTGGTCGACGACGGCGCGATCGGCGAAGTACGCACCGTGCAGGCCGACTTCGGCCTCGCCGGACCCTTCCCGCCCGCGCACCGGCTGCGGGACCCGGCGCTCGGCGGCGGTGCGTTGCTCGACCTGGGCGTGTACCCGGTGTCGTTCGCGCACCTGCTGCTCGGCGCGCCGTCCGACGTGACCGCGCGGGCCACGTTGTCCGCCGAGGGCGTCGACCTGCAGACGGGCGCCCTGCTGTCCTTCGGCGACGGCGCGCTCGCCTCGGTGCACTGCTCGATCGTGGGCGGTACGTCCGTCTCGGCGTCGGTGACGGGTTCGCGGGGCCGTATCGACATCCCGGACGGCTTCTTCCACCCCGACCGGTTCGTGCTGCACCGCGACGGCCGTGCCCCCGAGGAGTTCGCCGCCGACCCGGCCGACGGGCCGCGCAGCAGCCTGAGGCACGAGGCGAAGGAGGTCATGCGGGCGCTGCGGGCCGGAGAGACGGAGTCCCCGCTGGTGCCGCTGGACGGCACGCTCGCGGTGATGCGGACGCTGGACGCGATACGGGAGCGGATCGGGGTGCGTTATCCCGGTGAACTCGACACGGGAGCCTCGTACGCTCCCGCGCCGTGACGGACACGCGGACGAGGATCGCAGTGGTGACCGGCGCCGGTTCCGGCTTCGGACGGGCGGTCGCCGTGGAACTGCTGCGGACCGATTGGACGGTGGCGCCGGCGGGACGGCGTACGGAGGGCACCTCCCGCTCGAGCGAAGCCGAGAGTGGGGCAGGATCCTGCCCCTTCATCCGCCGGTACGCCGCCTGCGCGTCCGTCCGGCACATGGCCGAACTGCCGCTGGAGGCGAACGTGCAGTTCGCGACGGTCCTGGCGACGACGATGCCGTACGTGGGGCGGGGCTGAGCACCGACGCCCCGTCACTCCCTCGCCCCGCACAAACGGAATTGCAACATCCGCGCTATTGCGGGCGATAGGGACCCTATGCTCAAATTTCCTTCACCAGAGCTTCACAGTTGGACCTCTGGTATTCGCTGACCACACCGATGGGGGGGTGGCGGCAGCCGTTCCACCGCACCGGGCTGGGGGTGGACCTCGCGCGGAGCGCGGGTACGCACCGGTGGGTGGATCGGCTGCCGCTTGAGCAGACCGGGGGTCGGCCGCCTTTTTCCGCCTGCTGCGGAGCGCCATTGCGCCTGCCATGGAGCGCCTGTTGCGCATGGTCGCGGCGTTGCCGGGTTGTCGAGGCGGGGCCGCGTCATGGCCCTTGCCCGCCCTTGCGGGCGGGCATGCGGGCGGGCCGGGGGGTGTGCCGTTCGGCCTCAGCCCGGCTGCTCCGTGTCCGACTTGCCCCTCGCGTCGGGCTTGGCCTTGGTCCGGACTCGGCTTTCGCGCCGGGTACGGCTGACGCGCCGGGTGCGGCTTACGCGTCCGGCGCGGCCTTCGCGTCCGGACCGGCCTTCGCGCCGGGTGCGGCCTCGGCATCGCGCTTGGCCTTCGCACCGGGCATGGCCTTCCCGTCGGGCTTGGCCTTCGTCTCCGGCACCCCGTCCACAACCGCGGCAGCCCTGCGCCGTCGCAGGGCCCACGCGCCCGCGCCCAGCAACGCGACCGCCCCGCCGGCCCCTTCCAGCAGCCGCCAGGCCGACGAGCCCCCCGAGGGCGTCCCCGGCGCCCCGGCGGCCGGCTGGGCCCCCTTGCGCTTCGGAGCCGGGCTCGCGCTCGCGCTCACCTTCGCGCCGCCCTCGCTGAGCGGCTCGACCAGCGCGCCGACCGGCTGCGCCGAACGCCCCCTGCCGAAGCCCCAGTCGAGCAGTGCGGCGGTCTCCTCGTACACGGCGTTGCCCCCGCTCTTGGGGTGCATCACCGTGACGAGCAGAGTACGCCCGCCGCGTACGGCCGCGCCGGTGAACGTGTTGCCGGCATGGCTGGTGTAGCCGTTCTTCACCCCGATGAGACCGTCGTAGGTGTCCAGCCCCCAGGCCCCCGTCAGCAGCCGGTCGGTGTTCTGGATCTGGAAGGTCTTCTTGCCGCCCGCCGGGAAGTCGGCGGTCCGCGTACCGCAGTAGCCCCGGAAGTCCCCGTCCTTCAGCCCGTGCCGGGCGAACAGGGTGAGGTCGTACGCCGAGGAGAGCTGGCCCTTGTGGTCGAAGCCGTCGGGGCTGACCACATGGGTGTCCAGGGCCTGCAGGTCCTCCGCCTTGGCCTGCATCTCGGCGACCGTCTTCGCCAGCCCGCCGTTGAGGTGGGCGAGGACGTGCACCGCGTCGTTGCCGGAGCGCAGGAACACGCCCTGCCAGAGCTGGTGGACGCTGTAGGTGATGCCGGGCTTGACGCCGACCAGGCTGGAACCGGCCGGGACGTCGGCCAGGTCGGCGTCGGTGACCTTGTACTTCAGGCCGCGGTCCAGTTTCTTCAGCACCGTGTCCGCGAACAGCATCTTCAGCGTGGAGGCGGGTGCGAGACGCTGGTGGGCGTTGAACGAGGCGAGCACCTCGCCGGTGTCGTGGTCGGCGACGAGCCAGGACCGGGCGGTCAGTTTCCTGGGCAGCCCGGTGGCGCCACTCACCTGGACCCCTGGGCGGGCCAGTCGCACACCGCCTATGGCCGTCGCCGCGGAGGCGGGGCCGGCTGCCGACAGGGGAAGGGCGGCGGCCGTCAGACCGAGGAGGGCACGCCGACTGAGCCGAGAACAATCATGCACTCCGGGACCGTACACCGAGGCCGACATAGGAAAATCTGACCGCCTACCCGTTTTCTCAGCCCTGACACACGTTTTACCAAGGTCCACTCAAAGGTTCCTCCATAGCTTGGCGCCGCGCCCACAGCGGGCGCCAAGAACCTAGAGGAACGGGATGTTTGGCATCTATCTCAAGCGCGAGCTGAGCCGGCGCAAGAAGGCCGCTCTGGTCATCGCGATGGGTCTGGCGCTCGGTATCGCGCTGGTCATCACCGTCGACTCGGTGTCGGCCGGCATGCAGCAGGCGCAGGACAAAGTCCTGAAATCGCTGTACGGCCTCGGGACGGACATGACCGTCACCAAGGCCCGGTCGGCGCCCAAGGCAGGCAGCTCGGGGCAGGGCCCGAACTTCAAGTTCGACGCCAGGTCCAGCAGCAAGACCTCGCAGAGCTCCGACCGGGTGATGACACAGGGCGGCCAGGCCCTGAAGTCCTCGCTGGTGGAGAAGGTCACCTCGCAGAAGGGCGTGGACAGCGCGGTCGGCGCCCTGTCCCTGAACGTCACCAAGGTCGACGGCTCCTTCACCCAGGGCAAGGCGCAGAGCTCCACGTCCTCCGGTTCCTCGGGTTCCCAGCGGCAGGGCGGCCCCGGCGGCGGCAACGACGGCGGCGGCGGTCAGCCGCAGGTACAGGGCGGCGGGGCCGACTTCAACGTCAACAGCTACACCGTGGTCGGCGTCGACGTCACCGACCAGGGCCTCGGCCCGCTCGCCGCGATGAAGATCACCTCCGGCAGGACCTTCACCTCGGCGCAGACGAACGCCAAGGTCGCGGTGGTCGGCAAGTCCTATGCCAAGGAGAAGAAGTACAAGGTCGGTTCGACCTTCAGGATCTCCGGCACCAAGTACACGGTCATCGGCATCGCCACCCCGGACAGCAGCGAGTCCACCACCGATGTGTACCTGCCGCTCAAGCAGGCCCAGACGCTGGGCGACGCCAAGAACAAGGTCACCACGATCTACGTCAAGGCGACCGGCTCCCAGCAGATCTCCGCGGTGAAGAAGGAGATCCAGTCGAACATCTCCGGCACGACGGTCACCACCTCGTCCGACCTGGCCTCCACGGTCTCCGGCTCCCTCTCCACCGCCTCGAACCTCGCCGCCGGCGTCGGCAAGTGGCTGTCCATCGCCGTCCTCGCCGCCGCCTTCCTGGTGGCCGCGCTGCTCACCTCCTCCGCCGTGTCCCGGCGCGTGCGTGAGTTCGGCACGCTGAAGGCGCTCGGCTGGCCGAGCCGCAGGGTGACCCGCCAGGTGGTCGGCGAGTCCGTGGTCAACGGCCTGATCGGCGGCGGCCTCGGCATCGCGCTGGGCCTCGCGGCCGCCTACACGGTCACCGCGATCAGCCCGAAGCTGACGGCGCAGCTCGGCAACAGCGATGGTGGCGGCATGGCCGGCCCCGGCGGCGGTGGACCGGGCGGCGGCCCCGGCCGGCAGGCCTCCTCGAACACCCTGCAGATCGCGCTGTCCGCCCCGGTGTCGGTGACCACCATCGCGCTCGCGGTGGGCCTGGCGGTCACCGGTGGCCTGATCGCCGGCGCCATGGGGGGCTGGCGGGCCTCCCGGATGCGGCCGGCGGACGCCCTGCGCAGCGTCTCGTAAGTCCCTCCTGCTTCCCGTCGCTTCCCGTTACGGAGTTCCCATGTACAGACTCACCGGCGTCACCAAGCGCTACACGCGTGGCAAGGAGACGGTGGAGGCGCTGCGCGGCGTCGACCTCACGATCGCCGACGGCGACCAGCTCGTCATCCAGGGCCCCACCGGCGGCGGCAAGTCCACGCTGCTGCAGATGGTCGGCGGCCTGGACCGCCCGACCGAGGGCAGTGTCGAACTGGACGGCGTGGACCTCGCGCGCATCAGCGAGGCAAAGCTGACCCGGCTGCGCGCCGAGAAGATCGGCATCATCTTCCAGGCGTTCAACCTCATCCCGACGCTCACCGCGCAGGAGAACGTGGAGACCGCCCTGGTCCCTCTCGGCGTCAGGCCCGCCGAGCGCCGCGAGCGCGCGGCCGAGGCGCTGCGCTCCGTAGGCCTCGGCGAGCGCCTCTCCCACGTCCCGTCGGAGATGTCCGGCGGCCAGCAGCAGCGCGTCGCGATCGCCCGCGCGCTGGTGAAGAGGCCGAAGGTACTGCTCGCCGACGAGCCCACCGGCAATCTCGACGAGGGCACCCGCGACGACATCATGGCCCTGCTGGAGGGCCTGTGGCGCGAGCACGGGCTGACGTTCGTCATGGTCACCCACGACTCGTCCATCGCCCGCCGCGCACCACGCCTGGCCACCATCGACGCCGGCCGGATCACCCTGACCGAGCAGAGCGTGCGCTTCTGAGGCGGTGGCCGCTCGGGCGGGCGCCGCTCACCTCCCGAGTATCCGGTCGACGTCGGCCAGTTGCGCGGCGGTGAGCGGCCCCTTGGCGATGGCGCCCGCGTTCTGTTCGGCCTGCGCGACCGAGCGGAAGCCGGGAATGGGCACCGTACGAGGACTGCGCGCCCACAGCCAGGCGAGGGCGCCCTGGGCGAGGGTGCGACCGTCGCTGGTGAGAACGTCCTTCAGGGCGTCGACCCGGGCGAGCCACTGCGGGTCGGCGCCCGACCCGCCGCTGAACCCCTGGAGCCAGGCGGGCGGCCGGCTGCGGATGTCCCCGGACTCCAGGGCGGCCCCCTGCGCGTGCTTGCCGGTGAGCAGACCCATGGCGAGCGGGCTGCGGTTGATGCTCGCGAGCCCCGACTCCTCGCACAGCCGGATCATCTCCGGGGCGTCCTGCAGGACGTTGAGCGCGTGCTGTACGGCCGTGCAGTGCTCCCCTTCGGCGAAGACGGCGGCGCGTGCGGGATCGTCGGTGCTCCACGCATAGGCGCGTACGAGCCCCTCCTTGACGAACTCCTCGCAGAGGTCCCGCAGTTCGGCCGCCCGACCGAGGTCGGCGTCCGACAGGTGGAGCTGATAGAGGTCCACGTAGTCGGTGCCGAGGCGGCGCAGCGAGGCGGTGAGTGCGCGGCGGGCGTACTCCGGGGAGTCGTCGCCGCCCGTGAGGGTCCGGGTCTCCTCGTCGAAGACGTTGCCCCACTTGGTGGCGACGACGACCTCGGCCCGCCGCCTGCCGAGGGCGCGGCCGAGTACGCGCTCGCTGTGCCCGGCGCCGTAGGTGTCGGCGGTGTCGAAGAAGGTGACGCCGAGGTCGAGGGCACGGTGCACGGCCCGTACGGACTCCTCGTCGTCCACCTTGCCCCACCCCAGCGGCTGCCCGTCGGCGGCCTGCCACTCCCCGCCGATGGCCCAGCAGCCGAAGCCGAGCGCGCTGACCTGTATGTCACTGCGCCCCAGTGTGCGGTTGCCCGCCGTGTTGCGCATGTTCTCCCTGCTCTCCATGGGAAGGACGCTAGAAGTTGAAGCGCACACGAAGGCAAGCCCTTGCGGCGAACCATGTGAGGTGTGGACGGCGCGACGCTGGAAACGCGTGAGGAGACCGTTCCCGCCGACCACTCCTGGGGAGCAACCGTGACCTCTTACGACCGACGCGATCTGGGCCTCCTGCTGCTCCGGCTGGGAACCGGCGGAGTGCTGGCGGCGCACGGCGCGCAGAAGCTGTTCGGCTGGTTCGGCGGCCACGGCCTGGAGGGGACCGGCAAGTTCATGGAGTCCGTCGGCTACTCCCCCGGCAAGGCGAGCGCGACGGCGGCGGGCCTGGCCGAGACGGGCGGCGGTGCGCTGCTGGCACTGGGCCTGGCGACCCCCGCGGCCGGCGCGGCGGCGGCCGGCGCGATGACGGGCGCGGCGGCGGTGCACAAGCCGAACGGCTTCTTCGCCCAGGAGGGCGGCTACGAGTACGCGGCCAGCCTGGCACTGGCCGCCACCGGCCTCGCCATCACCGGCCCCGGCCGCCTCTCCCTCGACCACGCCCTCGGCCACTTCGCGAACCGGGGCTGGATGGTCCCGACGGCCCTCGGCGTCACGGCGGCGGCGACGGCGGTGGTCGTCGGGGCGCGGAACAAGCGCCTGCAGCAGTCCAAGGAGGCCGAGGCCGAACAGGAACCCCTGTTCGAAGAGTAGGTCCGCCCGAGCATGGGGCAGGCTGCCGGCATGAGCGACCACACCCACGCCCACGCGCCGGACCTCTGGCCCACCATCGACGCCCTGACGTCCTGGCTGGACACCAACCGGACCCATGACGGCACCGAGGGCACACTCCTCCGCATCCTGAAGTTGTCGGAGGAGGTCGGCGAGGTCTCCCAGGCGGTCATCGGCGCGAGCGGCCAGAACCCGCGCAAGGGAGTCACCCACACGTGGGAGGACGTCCAGGCGGAGCTGTGCGACGTCGTCATCACGGCCCTGGTGGCGCTGCGCACACTGACGCCGGAGGCGCGGGAGGTCTTCGGCCGGCATCTGGCGCGGGTGGCGGAGCGGTCACTGAGGACCGAGCGGGCGTGAGCGGCGGACGGTCATGCTGTAACGCCGGGGCGCAGTCAGGGAGTTGCCTCAGAGCGGTAGTGGCTGGGGCGGGCGCGGGTATCGATGGCGGCGTCGCAGGTGTGATGCCCTCACCGTGAGCGGCGCCCGGCCTGCCGGGGTACTGGTCATCAACACGCTCTGCCCCGACTCTCAGGACGCATACCGGCGCTACGTCATCGTCGTGGCCCTGTACGGGCTGGTGCTGCTGGGCTCGACGCACCGGCCGGGCCCGGCGCGCCCGGAATGGTCGCCGGGCTGTGCGCCCCCACGGCGGTCGCCGTGACGGTGCTCGCCGGCCCGCCCAGGTGGGCGTTGCTGGGCCCTGTTCGCCGCCCGCTGGCTGATGGCCACCGTCCTCACCCGCCGCCCGTCGAGAACGGAGCCCGGGTACGAGCCCGCGAACCGGTGAACCTTGCCGCTCCTATCGAAATTCGATAGATTCCCATCGCAACTCGTTAGAAGGTCGGGTCATGGGAAAGATGACAGTGCGTGCGTTGCGCGCCGTGCTCGTAGTGGTGCTCGTCGGCACCGTGTGCGTACAGGCAGCGATGGTGTGGACCTTGGTCAGCGGGCGCGACCCGGAGGACGGGGCGCTCCCGCTGACCGCATTCCGCGTGATCACGATCCTGGGCATGGTGTCGGCCCAGGTCGCCCTGGTCTGCGTATGGCGGCTGGTGGCGATGGTGCGACGCGGAACCGTGTTCTCCCACGCCGCCTTCCGGTACGTGGACGGCGTGATCGGCGCGATCGTGGCGGCCGCCCTCCTGTGGTTCGCGGTCACGGCCGTCAATGCGCCGGGTCAGCGGGACGACCCGGGCGTCACCGTCATCATGGGCGGGATCGGCCTGGCCATCCTGGGGGTCGCACTCATCGTGCTCGTGCTGCGGATGCTGCTCGCCCAGGCTGTCGCACGCGACGTCGAAGCGACGCAGATGCAGGCCGAGTTGGACGAGGTGATCTGATGCCGATCGTCGTCGACATCGACGTGATGCTGGCCAGACGCAAGATGTCCGTCGGCGAACTCGCGGAACGCGTAGGGATCACGCCCGCCAACCTGGCGGTACTCAAGAACGGCCGCGCCAAGGCGGTCCGCTTCACGACGCTCGCCGCACTCTGCGACGTGCTCAAGTGCCAGCCGGGCGACCTGCTGCGCTGGGAGGCCGAGGACGTCGCGGGCGGATGAACGGTCCCCTCGATGCAGCCCGATGAGAGAACGGTGAACGCGACCGGGGGTCAGGACCGCGATGCGCCATGACGACAACCTCAACGGCGGGCAGACCATGGCGACGGCCGTCAGGCCCATGGGATGGATGATGCCCAGGATCCGGCCGCGCCCGGCAGCCCGGCGGCTTCCGGTGCGCACACACCCGGAACGTGCGCGGGCCGCCTGCGTCTGGGGGCGGCCCGGCAGGGTCCTCGGTCGGACAGGTCATGCCGTGTGCACACCAGGATCGGCGGCGGCCGGGCTCTGGGAACGGCCCGGTGCGGGTGCGGCCGGGGCGCCGTCGCCATGTGCCGTGGCCGTCCGGGGCTGCGGTCGTACCAGGATCAGGACGATCAGTCCGCCGAGCGTCGCCGCCGTCGCCGACAGCAGGAAGACCCGGTCCAGGCCTGCCGCGAAGGCCTGGTGCACCAGGTGGCGTGCCGCGTCGCGGTGTGCGGGCGGTGCCGCCTGGATCAGGCGCTGCGCCTGGCCGCCGGCCAGCGCGGAGGCGGCCCTGTCGGCGTCCGGTACCGTGCCGGAGCCGGCCAGTAGCGCGGCTGTCCGGCTGGTGAAGACCGCGCCGAAGACGGCGATGGCCAGCGTCATGCCGAGTTGGCGGAACGTGTTGACCGCCCCGCCGGCCACCCCCGCCTGACGCGGCGGCACGGTGGAGGTGGCGGCCGACACCAGTACCGGTGTCGCCAGGCCGACACCGACGCCGCTGACCACGAGACCCCACAGGAGCGCGGCCCGTCCCGCGTCGGCCGTCATCCCCGCGCGCAGCAGCAGCATGCCCGCCGCGACGAGCAGCAGGCCCACGCCGATCGGCAGGCGCGGGGCGAGCCGCTGGATGTGGCGGCCGGCCACGGCGGCCACCAGGAACGACGCCCCCGCCAAGGGGGTCAGCGCGAGGCCGGCCGCGACCGGGCTGAGGCCCAGGACGGACTGCAGCCACAGGGAGAGCAGGACGAGACAGCCGAACGCGCCGGCCTGCAGCAGCAGCGCGCCACTCATCAGGCCCGCGAAGGACGGACGGCGCAGCAGCGCGGGATCCAGCATCGGGGCGCCGCCGCGCCGCGCCGTGCGGTGCTCGATCACCACGAACGCGGCGAGCGCCAGAGCGGCGACGGCGAAGGACGCCACGATCCCGGCCGAGGTCCAGCCCACGTCCGCGCCGCGGATGAGCCCGTAGGTGAGCGCGCCCGCGGCGGTGGTGAAGGCCGCCGCGCCGGGGACGTCGATGCGCGCCGGTGCGCAGGGGCCGGACGCCTTGCCGGTGCCGGTCCCGTCCGGGCGCACCACGCGCAGCGTCAACGCGATGGCGACGGCGGCGATCGGCAGGTTGACGAAGAAGATCGCCGGCCAGCTGATGTGCTCGGTGAGCAGGCCGCCGAGCAGGGGGCCCGCCGCAGCGGCGGCTCCGTTGACCGCGCCCCACACGCCGAAGGCCGTGCCCCGGTCCTTGCCCTGGTAGGTGGTGATCAGGAGGGCGGGCGAGGTGGCGAACATGGCCGCGCCGCCCACGCCCTGCACCACACGGGCACCGATCAGCACCCCGGCGTCGGGGGCCAGGCCGCACACGAGGGAGGCCAGGGTGAACAGGCCCAGACCGTAGACGTAGAACCGTCGATGGCCGAACCGGTCCGCCAGGGAACCGGAGGCCAGCAGCAGGGCCGCGAGGGCCAGGGCGTAACCGTCGATCACCCATTGCAGCGAGGTGAAGGAGGCGTCGAGGTCGTCGGCGATGCTGGGCAGTGCCACGTTCACGATGGTCACGTCCACCAGCAGGATGAAGGCGCCCAGGCAGACCGCCGTGAGGGGCCACCACTTGCGCATGTCGGGTCTCCGTTCGGAGGTCGAGATTCGGAGTTCGAGATTCGGAATGCGGAGTGCGGGACGCGAGTTCGAACCAGAAGCGCTGTCCGGCACCGAGCGTGGACCACCTTCAGGTGGTTCTGTTAGTCAGAGCCCACCCTCTGCGCGGACCCGACATGATGGAGCGCTGTGATGACCTATCTCGACATCCCTCGTCGCGCCGACCGCGCACTGTCGGACGAGGAGATGGCGCTCGCGCAGGCCCTTCAGATCAACGGACGGGCCTCGTTCCGGGAGATCGCCAACGCCCTCGGCGTCTCCGACCAGACCGCCGCGCGCCGTTGGTCACGGCTGCGGTCCTCCGGGAGGATCCGGGTCCTGGGGCTGACCGATCCCCGGCGGATGGGGGACTCCGGCTGGCTCGTACGGGTTCGGTGCACGCCGGACGCGGCCTCTTCCATCGGGGAGGCGCTGGCGCGGCGTACGGACACCACCTGGATCCATCTCAGCTCCGGCGGCACCGAGATCAGCTGCTTGGTGCGGACCCGCGGCCTGGGCCTGGACGACTCACCGCTCCTGCAGAAGCTGCCGCGCACGCCCCAGGTGGTGGACGTGTCGGCGCACTGCCTGCTGCACATCTTCTTCGGCCGGGACCTGAGCCCGATCAACAAGCGCGGACCGCTGACGGCCGCGCAGATCGAGGCACTCACGCCACGGGTGACACCCGAGCCGGCCCCGGACGACGCGCCTCCGGTGACGCTGGACGACAGCGACCGGCACCTGCTCGACCTGCTGGCCCGGGACGGCAGGGCGGGAGCCGGAGAGCTGGCCGCCGCGACGGGTCTGTCCCCGTCGACCGTGCGCCGCCGCATCGCCGAACTCACCGTGTCCGGCGTTCTGTACTTCGATGTCGAATACCCCCCGGACGTCATGCGGGAGAACTTCCGGGCCTCCCTGTGGCTGGAGATCGACCCGGCCCATCTCGCCACCGCGGGAGCCGCGCTCGCCGCACACCCCGAGGTGGCCTTCGCCGGCGCCGTGACCGGTACGACGAACCTCTACGCCAGCGTCGACGTCCCGACCGCGCATCTCTTCTACCGCTACCTCACCGAGTCGGTGGCGGCCCTGCCCGGCCTGCGCCACACCGCGACCACCCCCATCCAGCGCACCATGAAGGGCGCAGGCCCCTACCTCCCGGCCGGAACGCCGTGACGCACGACAGCGCCTACGGCACCCGACACTCCTGCACTGGAGCTGCGGCAAGACGCTGAAAGATCAGAAAAGGCCTCCGACACGGGTCAGAGGCGCTTTCCCAGGCAAAGCCACAGGTGGCGGCAGACGAGTCGGGCTGTACGCCGGGTTCTGTTCCGGAGGGTCCTCGCGGTCCCTCCGGCGACGGCCATCCATCTAGGGCCGGTGTTGCCACCGGTCTCGTGCGGTCTACCCGCGGACTCGGGCGGGCAGCCCTCGAACGTCCGCGCAGAGCGCCTCTTACAGCGCCCCTCTTGACCTTGCTCCGGGTGGGGTTTACCTAGCTGCCCAGGTCACCCTGGGCACTGGTGGTCTCTTACACCACCGTTTCACCCTTACCCGGCGCCGGAGCGCCGGGCGGTTTGTTTTCTGTGGCACTGTCCCGCGGGTCACCCCGGGTGGCCGTTAGCCACCACCCTGCCCTGTGGAGCCCGGACGTTCCTCGGGAAGCCCCCTAGGGGACTCCACGCGGCCGCCCGCCCGGCTCGTCTGCCGTGTCGACCATGGTACCGGGCGGGGCGGGTGGTTCCGTCCCGCCTCGCAGGAGGTCAGAGGAAGTCCGTCGTTTCCAGAAGGCCCTCGGCCGGCGTCCGCCCGGCTGGGCTGCGGTGCCACCTCGGTCACCGGGGCCTTGCGCGGGCGCGTACCGGCCGCCGTGGCCAGGACCGATCCCGCCAGGATCAGCGCGAAGGCCACCCCGATGGTGGGGGTCAGCGGCTCGCCCAGGAAGACCGACCCGGCCGCCACCGCCACCGCAGGGTTGACGTACGTGATCACCGAGGACCGGACCGGGCCGACCTCCTTGATCAGCTCCAGGAAGGCGATGAAGGCGACCGCCGTGCAGATGGCGCCGAGGCCCGCGAGGGCGACGAGGGCCCGGCCCGGGGGGACGGTGGAGGGCCAGGTGGCCGCGGCGGCGGGGGCGTAGAGGAGGGCGGTGAGGGCCAGGCAGGGGGTGATGAGGTGGAGGGTGGGGACGTCCTTCATGCGGCGTGCCGCTATCAGGGGTGCCGTCGCGTAGCCGAGGACCGTGACGAGGACCTCGGCCAGGGAGCGGGCGTCGCCGCCGGTCAGGTGCGGGATGGTGAGCACGGCGACTCCGGCGAGGCCGACGCCCAGGCCGGTCACCCGCCGCGCGCTCAGCCGTTCCGTGTCGCCGAAGAGCCGGGCCGCGACCACCCCGGCGATCGGGACGCCCGCGATCAGCAGGCCCGCCGTGGAGCTGGAGAGGTGCCGTTCGGCGTCGGTGAGGGTGAGCCAGGGGCCGACGATCTCCAGGCACGCGAAGGCCAGCATGGGCCGCCAGTGGTCCCGTACGTTGCGGGTCAGGCCCTTCTGCCGCAGGGCGAAGGGGAGCAGTAGGGCTGCGCCGAGGGCGCACCGCGTGAACACCACCATGGTCGGGGACACCGCGTCCACCGCCACTTTGATCATCAGGTAGGGGATGCCCCAGATCACTCCCATGAGGGAGAACAGGAACCAGCCGCGTGCAGTCATGCGGTCAAGTCTGCGGCCGGTCAACGCCCCCCGTCTTGAACGCTGTTGCGGTACGCCGCCGGGGTCACCCCCAGCACCCGGCGGAACCAGCGGGTGAGGTGGGCCTGGTCGGCGAAACCGACGAGCGAGGCGACCTCGGCGGGGCGCAGACCCGTCTCCAGCAGGCGGCGGGCCCGGGCGACCCGGTACTGGGCCAGCCAGGCGTACGGCGGTACGCCCATCGTCGTGCGGAAGGCGCGCAGGAGCTGGTACCGGGACATGCCCAGTCCGGCCGCGAGGTCGGCCAGGGACGGTGGGGCGAGGAGTTCGTCGGCGAGGCGGTCGCGTACGACCTGCGCGATCCGGTCGGCGCCGGGCACGGTGTCGTTCGCCGCGCGGGCCGTGGAGTGGCGGCGGGCCAGCGCGGTGAGCAGCCAGGGGAGGCGGGACTCGGTCTCCAACGGGTCGGGGCAGGCGCTCAGTTCCGTGTGCGTGCGGTGCAGGGCGGTGAACAGTTCCGGGTCGTCCAGTACCGGGTCGCGGAAGTGCGGCAGGCCACCGAGGATGCCTTCGGTGAGGAGGGAGGTGCCGGCGTACACGGCCCGGTAGGCGTAGCCGTCGGAGGCGCCGGCGGGCCCGCCGGTGTGCATCTCGCCGGGGGCGAGTACGACGATGGAGCCCGGGCCCGAGCGGATCAGACCGCCCCGGTAGTCGATCACCTCGCAGCCGCCGGTGGTGACGCCGATGGAGTATTCGTCGTGCGTGTGCGGGGCGTAGACGTGCGTGTCGAAGCAGGCTGTCAGGAGGTCGAGCGCCGGACCGCAGCGGCCGAGTCGCGCCCTGGTCCATGTCGCCTGCTCGCGTTCCCCCACTGTTCCCCCCTCTGTGCCCCCTGCCGTCTAAGGGTGCAACGCCTGGAGGCCGCGTTTCCATGCCGCCGCCAGGTCCGCGTCCTCGGGAAACCGGCCGTGGATCTCCAGGATCACCATGCCGTGCGCGAAGGCCCAGGTGGCGCGGGCCAGGTCCAGGTCGCCGTCGCAGGCCCGCAGCAGGGGCAGGGCGGCGCGGTCCTCCAGGCCGGCGGGGAGTTCAGCGCGCGGCAGGGGGCGTTCCGTGGCCAGGCAGTAGAGGTGCGGGTGGGCGAGGGCGTAGTCCCGGTAGGCCGTGGCCAGTGCCTCCAGGGAGCCGGGGGCGCGGGACTCGGCGGCCTCCAGGGCCTCGGCCGACTCGGTGAGCATCTGCGCGACCAGTTCGACCTCGACGGCGTGCTTGTCGGGGAAGTGCTTGTAGAGGGAGGGGGCCTTGATGCCGAGCCGGTCGGCGAGGGTCCGCATGGTGAGCAGGGCGGGTCCGGACTCCTCGAGGAGGTCGCGGGCGGCCGCGGCGATCTCCCTCGCCCTCGGGGTCAGTCGTTCAGCCACGCTGGAAGCCCTCCTTCGTCCGCAGTCCGTATCCGAAGGCGCGATCGTACGAGATGTGGGCGAGCCAGCCGCACAGGGCCGCGAAGGCGGGGGCCCAGGCGACGGGCGCCACCGTGTAGAGGGCCATGAGCGCGACGGGGACCAGGGCCCGGTGCAGCGCGTTGTAGTACGGCACCGCGCGGGGCGCCAGCTGCCCCTTCGCCATGCGGGGCGCCTCGTCGAGGGCGACCAGGAAGGTGAGGTCGGGCAGTACGAGGAAGAGCAGGGCCAGGGCGCCCGCGAGCCAGCCGTGGTTCATCGCCTCCAGCACCGCGAAGGCCGACCAGAACAGGGCGCCGGCGAGCCAGGCGGTGCGGCGCAGGACGGTGAGGGCGGTGCGGGACGGTACGGACGTGGTCGCACTCGTACTGGTCATGGCTACTGCCTCCTGAGGCCCTGACGGCGTCGAGCTAACGCCGTTAGCCAACACGGTATGGCTAACGGCGTTAGCCGTCAAGGGCCAGTAGGTCACGCCGCCATCCGCTCCAGCGCACCGAAGGCCGCCGAGGCGGATCCTGCCACCCGCCGAGGAGAGTGATCATTCACCCAGGGAGTAGACAGTGTCTACGCATATGCGGTAGACACTGTCTATGACTGATGAGAGCTCCCTTCGGGAGCGGTTGATCGATGTCGGGGTCGACCTCGTGCTGACCGAGGGCTCCGCGTCCGTGGGTCTGCGGGAAATAGCCCGTCGAGCGGGGGTGTCGCACGGGGCGCCGCGTCGGTACTTCCCCACGCACCACGCGCTGCTCTCGGCCATCGGCCGTCGCGGCTTCGAGGACCTCGCGGCCATGTTCGAGGCCGCGGTCGCCGGCACGACCACCCCGCGCGGCCGGCTGGAGGCCCTCGCGCGGGCGTACGTCGGGTACGCACTGGAACGTCGCGGCATGTTCGAGCTCATGTGGCGGCACGACCTGCTCGACGGCGCGGCGCAGGCATCGGACCAACCGAGGCTGCGCGAGTCGACCCTCCCGCTGTTCGGGCACTTCACCGGACTCGTCGCCCGATGCCTGTCGGAGCGGGATGCCGCGCGAAGCGCCGACGGGCCGAACGAGGCCGGACCGCCGCCTGCGGTGACCGCCGCCGCCCTGTGGTCGAACCTGCACGGCATGGCCCAGCTGTGGGCCTGGGGCAGCCTGCAACTCGCCCTCGGCACCCCACCGCTGGACGGTGACCCCGGCGACGACCAACGCGACCGGCTCATCACGGCGGTCCTGGACGCCCATCTCGGCCCGGTGGCCTCATGACCGCACCCGCACAGCGGCAGATTGCACTTCTGGTCAGCGTGGTCGGCGCGGTGATCGTCGCACTGGACGGAACCATCCTGCTCATGGCGCAGCCCGGCATGCAGCGGGATCTCGGCGCGAGCGTGGTGCAGATCCAGTGGACCAGCACCGGCTATCTGGTCGCCGTGGCCGCGTTGCTCGTGATCGCCGGGCGCCTCGGGGATCGGTACGGGCACCCGCGCCTGCTGTTCGTCGGCGTCCTCGGTTTCGGGGCCGCCTCGGCCGGGATCGCGCTCGCGCCGGGCGTCGGCTGGGTGATCGTCCTGCGCGCGGTGCAGGGCGGGTTCGCCGCGTTCCTGCAACCTGCGACGCTCGCGCTGCTACGGCTGGCGTATCCCACGGACCGGCTCGACACGCCGATCGCCATTCGCACCGGTGCGATCGCGGTGGCGGCAGGGTCCGGTCCGCTCCTGGGCGGTGTTCTCGTGGCTCATCTGGGGTGGCGCGCCGTCTTCTGGGTCAACGTGCCCCTCGCGTTCGTCATCGCCCTTCTCGCCCTCGCCGTGCGGACGCCGGCACCTCAGCGTGCCAACTCCCCACGGCTCAACCTCACCAGCGCGGGCCTGCTGGCGGTCGTGCTCGCAATCCTGGTCCACGCCTTGGCCGATGTGCCCGCGCGGGGGTGGACCGCCGCGCCGACGCTGCTCGAATTCCTCGCCGTCATCGGCGTCGCAACGGCGCTCACCCGGCACGAACGCCGCACGGCCCACGCGATCGTTCCACCAGCCGTAGCGGGGTCCGTACCGGTGACGGCGTCGATGGCGATCCTGCTGGTCACCACCGCCGGCCTGTTCGGCGCGCTGTTCAGGGCCACCTTCTACCTCCAGGACGTACTCCGGCTCGACCCACTCGCCAGCGGTCTGCGCGTGCTCCCGCTGACCGTGCTCATGGTCCTCGGCTCACCCGCGGCGGTCGCCGCACTGCGCCGGTACGGTGCGCGCCGCACCGCGGTCACCGGTACGGTCCTCGTCGTGGCCGGCATCGCGGGGCTGTCCCGGCTCGGTCCCGCCGGCACATGGATGGCCATGGCTGCGGCCTTTGCCGCCATCGGTGCCGGGTTCGCCATCGTGATGGTCACCGCCACCGGGACCGTCGTCGGTGACGCGCCGCCCGGGTACGCCGGGGTCGTCAGCGGGCTCAAGCAGACAGCCGTGAACATCGGGCCGACCTTCGGCATCGCCGTCGCGGCCAGCGCGACCGGCACGGCTGCTTCGACCATGAGCTCCACTCCGCTGATCCTGGCCGCACTCGCCGCTCTCGGCCTGCTGCCCGCGTCGCGGCTGCCCCGGCGCCCGGCCCGCCAGGAAGGAGACGACACGACCGCTGCGCCCCCGGCGCAAGCACCCGCACCACAGGCGGCACCCGCCCGACAGACAAGCAGTTGAACAACCGCAGAACACGCCCCCGCAGCGTCGTCATCAATAGCTGGAATAGCTGGTACCCCTCGCTGTTTCCAGGTTGCGGCTCATGCGTTCCAGGACGTGGACGGTTGTGTGGTACTCGTCCAGGGAGATGCCGGTTGTGGACAGCTCGCGGAACGCGTCGACGCGCGCGGCCACGTCGGTCAGGCGCCGGCTCCCGCCAGGGGTGAGGGTGAGCCGGTCCGGTGCGGGGCGGTTCGCCCAGTCGCAGGAGAGAACGGTGTCGATGGCCCCGTTCAGCACGGTGCTGTCGGCGTTGGCGGCGAGGGTTGTCAGGACTTCTTCATCGGTGATTCCGGGGGTGTCGTGGATGAGGTTGAGAACCTGCCAGGCGGTTCGTGTAAGGCCGAACTCCTCCAGCATGTGGTTCATGTAGCCGGTGAGGGCCTTGTCGGTGCGGTTGAGCCAGTAACCGATCGGTTTCACGAGCGTGCTCCTTCAGAGGCGGAGGTGGGTGCTGTGCGGCGTCGGCCGGCAAAGGGCTTCGGCCCGTGGCCCGGCGCGGCGGTGTCGGCACACCGATGCACAACGCGAGGGCATCACGCGCGGACTGCTGGGCACGGCTGGTGCCGGGGCGCAGCCGCGGGCGGAGGATGTCACTGATGCGTGTGCGTACGGGAGAGGAGTGCGGGCCAGTCCTGCGCGACGGCCCAATCGGTGAAGCTGTGCCAGCCGACTTCGGGGTAGTCGCGTCGCAGCGCCGTGGCGTCGACGTCGAGGCCCACGGTGGTGAAGTACTCGAACATGGCCGCCAGGTCAGCCGATCGGGCCCGAACGTAGGCCAGGGGTACTTCCTGATGGGCGACCGGGAGACCGATGGCGGCCGCGAGGATCTCCGCCATCTGGCCAGGGGTGCGCTCGTCGGAGGCGATGTCGATGCGATGGCCGGCGAACTCGTCACGGCGCTGGAGGGCCAGTGCGGCGAAGGCGCCGATGTCCGAGGCGGGGATGAGCGTGAGGGGCCGGTCGGCAGGCATGGGCCAGGCGAAGGTGCCGTCGCGTAGCCCATCGAGGGTCCAGCCGCCGGCGTAGTTGTCCATGAATGCGGCCGGGGCGATCACCGTCCAGGGCACCCCGGCGGCACGCAGGTGCTGCTCGACCAGGTGCTTGCTCTCGTAATGCGGGACGCCGGTGCCCCGGTCGGCGTGGGCGGCGGAGGTGAACACGATGTGCCCGAGGCGTCCCTCTGCCGCGGCGTCGACGAGGGCCTTGCCCTGCCGGACTTCGGCGGCGGTGTCGGTGCCGAACGGGGTGGTGACCGCGAAGAGGGAGTCCGCTCCGGTGAGGGCGGCCTCGAGCGAGGGCCGGTCGTCGAAGTCGGCGCGGCGCACCTCGGCACCGAGGCTGCGCAGGGCGTCGGCGGCGGGTGAATCGGGGTGGCGGGTGAGCGCGCGCACCTGATGACCGGCAGCCAGTAGGGCGCGGGCGGTAGCCCCACCCTGGGCTCCGGTGGCTCCGGTGACAGCGACGGTGAGCATGGTTTCTCCAATGAGTACTATCAGTGCGTGACGCATTAGCTGCGCCACGCAGGAGACTATAAGCGATCGATCGCTGCGGCGCGCAGCAATTTGGAGTGTGATCGAGATGACGGACTCACGTCGGGCCCGGCTGTACGAGGAGTTGTCCAGGGAGTCCCGCCGCTACCTGGCGGCCTACGTGCTGTTCAACCAGGCCATCGCCGACCATCTCGGACTGCACCCGACCGATGTGCAGGGTCTGAGCCTGCTGACAGCAGAGCCTGGGCCACTCACGGTCAAGCGGATCGCCGACATGACGGGCCTGACCACAGGCTCGGCCACGCGCCTGGTCGACCGGCTCGAACGTGACGGCTACGTGGTCCGCTCCATCGACCAGCAGGACCGCCGCCGCGTGCTGGTCACCCCGGTGCCGGAGGGCATCGCCCGCGTCACAGCAGTATGGGACGAGCTCGGCCAGGCCTGGCAGGCACTTCTCGACGGCCACACCGAGGACGAGCTGGAGGTGATCACCCAGCACATGCGACGGGCACGCGACCTCAGCCACTCCCAGATGCGGCGCCTGCGAACCCGCCCGAAGCCCGACTGAATCGCCCCGAGCAACCGGTGCCACCGACGCACGATCACCGCAAGCCAGCGCCCCTCGCATCCTGGAGATCACCGCAGCAGCTTTCGGAGCTCGCGCCGGAGCCAATCCGAACGTCCTTGAGCGGATGAGCGAACAGCTCGCCGACGAACGCGCCTCGGCCGCGCCGACGCCCGGGCAGGTGGGCGGACGAGCGGTGGCGCTGATCCCGCACCGCACGTCAGGCGTGGAGGAGACCAATGTTTCCCGCCCCGGCCGGGGCAACGATCGGGCCGGTTCGGCAGTCGTAGGGAGTGACACACGTCGGCCTCCTGCGTTCGCCGCCAACTGCTCGCGTGCGCGGTGTGGTTGACAGCAAGGCCTGTCATCCCTGGGAGGATTTATGAGCCGATTCGCCGCACCGTCCAGCGACAGACAGAGCAGCGGACGCGACATCGCCCCGCCCATCGCTGCCGCACGCGCCATACGGCGCAAGCCCGTCGGTCGCGCCACAAGCCGCGGTGTCGTGGTGGGGGCCGTCACCGTCTTGCTGGCGGGGGTCGGCGCCTCAGCCGATGCCGCGTCCGATACCGCGCCCAGCGCCCCGGTGATCAGCGGTGCCACCGTCAACTCCGGACATGACGTCATCGTAGGTACGACGCGCAACGTGCAGTTCTCGGTCACGGTCACCGGTTCGGACGACTCCGGTCTGTCCTTCGCCGATGTGGACCTGAAGGGGCCGCACGGCGGTTTCTACACCACCGATGCGTTCTGCGAGACCGCGACGGCGTGCACGACGGCTTTCACCGTCAACGCCCACCCGGCTCCGGGCAGCGACGACCCAGTGGACCTGGCCAACACCAACGCGGGAACATGGTCGGTCGACGCCTTGGTCGACGCCAACGACGGCGGTTCCGTTTTCGCCCCCGGCGTGGGGTCGTTCCGTCTCAAACGCGCCGCGCGGCTCACAGTCGACGCCTCGCCGGAACCGGTGGCCAAGGGCGCGCGTATCACCATCACCGGCAAGCTCGTGCGAGCCAACTGGGACACCTATCGGTATGCCGGATACGCGGGCCAGGCCGTGAAACTGCAGTTCCGCCCGAAGGGCAGCAGCACCTACGCCACGGTGGCCACGGTGGACACCAGCGACACCGGCACACTTCGCACCACGGTCAAGGCAGTCAAGGACGGCTACTGGCGATGGAGCTTCACCGGCACCGACACCACCGGCCCGGCCAAGGCCACCGGCGACTACGTCGATGTACGTCCTTGATCCGGCAAGCACCACCTCGAACGATCGATGCGGCCCGGACTTGGCGGGTTCCGGCACGCCGTGACACCACCTGAACTTCCCGGTCCGGCCGCTGAGGGGCCCCGCCGCAGGCAGGGCCCCTCAGCCGTGTGCCGGCAGACATGCTCACCTCCCGGTGCAACTGATCAAGAGAACCTGGAGGAAGGTTGCCCACTCCGAATCATCTGTCCGCGGCCGAGCACTTCGAGGGGCTCTGTCCGCAGTTCCGTGAAGGCCGTCAGTTGGGCCATGGCAGGACAGTGAGTTCCGGCCACTCGTGCTTCCAACGGGCCGCCTTGGTCTCATGGACCTCCCGCGGGGCAAGGACCCCGGAAGGCGAACCGCACTGAACTTGACCCTGACGCGACGTCAACGTCTGTACTGCTGCCATGCGGATCGGAGAACTCGCCGCCACGGTCGGCGTCACGACGCGTACCGTGCGGCACTACCACCACCTCGGCCTGCTCCCCGAACCGGAGCGCCTGGCGAACGGATACCGGCACTACACCCTCCGGCACGCCGTCGTCCTCGCCCGGATCCGGCGGCTGACGGAACTGGGGCTCGGGCTGGCCGAGGTGCGGGACGTGCTCGTGGACGACGCCGGCAAGGAGCTCGTCGAGGTGCTCACCGAACTCGACGAGGACCTTGCCCGGCAGGAAGCGGAGCTGCGTGAGCGCCGGGCGCGGCTGCGGGCGCTGCTGGAGCACGGGGAGCTGCCCGCCGAGGGGCCCGTGTCCGCCGAACTGGCCTCCCTGTTCAGCGGGATGGCCGATCCGTCGGACTCGCCGATGGCGGCCAAGGACCGGGAGATCCTCACACTGCTCGACACCGCGGCTCCGGCCGAGGCGCGGGAGCGGTTGTTCACCGCGCTGCGCGGCGCCCTCGGCTCGCCGGACGTCCTGGCGCGGGCACGGGAGGCGTACGCGCTGCTCGACCGGCTCGAGGACGCCGAGCCGGACGACCCGAGGGTGGCGGAGGCGGCCCGGGCGCTGGCGGCGTGCCTCCCGCCGGAGCTGCGCTCCGGGACGCCCGTGGACCACGACAACGCCTTCCTGCGTGCTGTCTACGCCGACATGGCACCGGCCCAGGCGGAGGCGGTCCGCCGCGTGCTGCGGGTCCTCACCGAGGGGCGGCCGTGAAGGCGGCCCGCACGCTGGCCCGGCACGAGGCGCGGCTGCTGGCGAGCCTGGCGCTGTGGCCGGCCCGGCGGCGTCCCGGTACGGCCGGCGGCCGGGTCTTCGGGTACGCGCGGGGGCAGGGCCCGACGATGGCCGCGCTCGCCTTCGTGTGCGTGATCGAGACGTTCACGATGTCCGTGCTGCTGCGCCACTGGCCGACCCCGCACGGGGTGGTGCTGGCCCTGGACGCCTACACCGTGGTGTTCGTCGTCGCCCTGCACGCGGCCTGCGTGGTCCACCCGCACGTCCTGACCGCCGACGCCCTGCGGGTACGGCAAGGGGTCCACGTCGACCTGCGCATACCCCTGGAGACGATCACGGCCGTACGGCGCGAGGAGCGCTTCACCCAGGAGCGCGCCCCCGGCCGGCTGGACGTCGCGGTCGGCTCCCGCACCTCCGTCACCCTTGAACTGGCGCAGCCCGTACGGCACATGACGCTGCTCGGCCGCCGCCGTGAGGTGACCGAGGTCCGGCTGCACGCCGACGACGCCGACGCCCTCGTGCGGGCGCTCACCCGGGCGGGCCGCAGGGCGGGGCGGGCGTAGGACGGACCGGCGCGGGGCAACCCGTACGCTGGCCCGGAGCTCGAGTAAAGGAGTACCCCGTGCTTGTCCTGCTGCCGCCCTCCGAAGGCAAGGCCGCCTCCGGGCGTGGCGCCCCGTTGAAGCTGGAGTCCCTGTCCCTGCCCGGACTGAACGCCGCGCGAGAGGCCGTGCTCGGGGAATTGGCCGAGCTGTGCTCCGGTGACGAGGACAAGGCGCGCGAGGTACTCGGGCTGAGCGAGGGGCTGCGCGGTGAGGTGGCCAAGAACGCGGGTCTGCGGACGGCCGGGGCGCGGCCGGCGGGTGAGATCTACACCGGGGTGCTGTACGACGCCCTGGACCTGGCCTCTCTGGACGCCGCCGCCAAGCGGCGGGCCGCCCGTTCGCTGCTGGTGTTCTCCGGGCTGTGGGGCGCGGTCCGGGTGACGGACCGGATCCCTTCCTATCGTTGCTCGATGGGCGTGAAGCTGCCGGGGCTCGGTGCGCTGGGCGCGTACTGGCGTACGCCGATGGCGGAGGTGCTGCCCGAGGTGGCCGGCCGCGGGCTGGTGCTGGACCTGCGGTCCGCCGCCTACGCCGCCGCCTGGAAGCCGAAGGGGGAGGTCGCCGGGCGGACCGCGACCGTGCGGGTGCTGCACGCGCCGACCCGGAAGGTGGTCAGCCACTTCAACAAGGCGACGAAGGGCCGGATCGTGCGCAGCCTGCTGTCGGCCGGGGCGGCGCCCGCGGGCCCCGCCGAACTGGTGGCGGCGCTGCGGGACCTGGGCTACGTGGTGGAGGCGAAGGCTCCTGCCGGGGCGGGGCGGCCCTGGGCCCTGGATGTGCTGGTGACGGACGTCCACTGACGAGGGACCGCAGCAGCCGTAGCAGCTTCGGTTGCAGCATGCGCAACGACCTTTGCGCATGCTGAACGTCACGGGCACGATGAGCGCATGACCTCGGCCCTGCCCTCCTCACCGGCTGCCTCCCCACTGGACATCGCGCCCGTCGTGCCCGTGGTGGTCGTGTCCGACGCCGCCGACGCCGTACCGCTGGCGCGGGCGCTGGTGGCCGGTGGGCTGGCCGCGATCGAGGTGACGCTGCGGACGCCCGCGGCGCTCGAGGCGATCCGGGCGATCTCCGAGGAGGTGCCGGACGCCGTGGTCGGGGCGGGCACGGTGCTTACGCCGGGGCAGGTGACGCAGTGCGTGGCCGCGGGAGCCCGGTTCCTGGTCAGTCCCGGCTGGACGGACACGCTGCTGGGGGCCATGCGGGCGTCCGGGGTGCCGTTCCTGCCGGGGGTGTCGACGGCGTCCGAGGTGGTGGCGCTGCTCGAGCGCGGGGTACGGGAGATGAAGTTCTTCCCGGCGCAGGCGGCGGGCGGTACGGCGTATCTGCGGTCACTGGCCGGCCCGTTGCCGCAGGCGCGGTTCTGCCCCACGGGCGGCATCGGGCCGGACAACGCCCGGGAGTACCTGTCCCTGCCCAACGTCGGCTGCGTCGGCGGCACCTGGATGGTCCCGGCGGACGCCGTCGCGGCCCGCGACTGGGCGCGGGTGGAGGAGCTGGCGCGGGGCGCCGCCGGCCTCAGGGACGCAGATGGGACGTGTCGTTGAACAGCCGTACGCTCGCGTTGCCGTCCGCGTAGTACGCCACCGCCGACAGCGACGCCGCCGACAGCTCCATACGGAACAGGGACTCCGGCGGGGCGCCGAGGGCGAGGCGTACGAACGTCTTGATCGGCGTGACGTGCGTGACCAGCAGGACCGTGCGGCCCGCGTGGGCCGCGTGGGCCGCGACCAGCTTGTCGCGGGTGGTGGCGATCCGGGCGGCGGTTGCCGCGAAGCTCTCGCCGCCACCGGTCGGTTCGGCGTCCGGGTCGGCGAGCCAGGCGTTCAGGTCGT
This sequence comes from Streptomyces sp. NPDC001843, assembly GCF_042891955.1. Lineage (NCBI taxonomy): Bacteria > Bacillati > Actinomycetota > Actinomycetes > Kitasatosporales > Streptomycetaceae > Streptomyces > Streptomyces sp. NPDC001843. The sequence continues at coordinate 536,124 of NZ_JBIATQ010000001.1, forward strand.
CCGGGTACCGCTCCCGCACCTCGCCGAAGGTGAGGCCCTCCCAGGCGCCGAAGTCGGTCTCCCGCAGCCCGTCGTCGACCGTCACCTCGAGCCCGATCCGGGCGGCGACGATCCCCGCGGTCTCGCGGGTGCGGGTGAGCGGGGAGGCGACGATCGCCTGGATCGTGCCGCGCCTGGCCAGCGCGGCGGCGACCCGCTGCGCCTGCTCCCGGCCGACGTCGGACAGGGAGGGGTCGGTGCCGCCGCTGCCCGAGAAGCGCTTCTGCGGGGTGAGCGGTGTCTCTCCGTGGCGCAGGAGCACGAAGGTGACCGGGGCACCCATGTCGGGGGCAGCGCTCCAGCCGGGGGTGGAGGTGCCGGGAGTGGCCACCGTACGGACCGCGCGGAGATCGGCGGCGCGGGTTCCCGCCTCGCGAGCCGCGTCCGCGACGCCCGCACGCGCCGCATCGGCCTCGACGTCCTCGTCGGCCGGGGCCGCGAGCGGCCGCTCGGAGCCGGCGCCCCGGACCCCCGCCAGAGCCGCCCGGGCCTTCGCCGCGCCCACCGCCGCGTCCCCGGGCGAGCGCGGCGGTTCCGGGAGCGCGGTGTTCAGGGCCGCCGCCCGGGACGGAGAGGGGGACCACTGCTCGCCCCGGGCACCCGCGTCCATCGCCTCGTTGGCCAGGCGGTCGGCGTGCTTGTTCCGTTCGCGGGGGATCCACTCGTAGGTGACCCGGTCGGGCGGGAAGACCCGGGCCGCCTCCGCCGCCAGGGGTTTCATGTCGGGGTGCTTGATCTTCCAGCGCCCCGACATCTGCTCGACGACGAGCTTGGAGTCCATGCGGACGCCGACCCGGGCGGCGGGGTCGAGGGCGTGGGCGGCGCGCAGGCCCGCCAGGAGGCCCCGGTACTCGGCCACGTTGTTGGTGGCGGTGCCGAGGTACTCCGCCGCCTCGGCGAGGGTCTCCCCCGTCACGGCGTCGCTGACCACGGCCCCGTACCCGGCCGGGCCGGGGTTGCCCCGCGACCCGCCGTCGGCCTCGACTATGAACTCCCGCACCGCACAGGCTCCTAGAGGCCGGACTCGGCGGTGCGCACCAGGATGCGGCGGCAGTTCTCGCAGCGCACCACCGTGTCGGGCGCGGCCGAGCGGATCTCGCTCAGCTCGGTGATCGCGAGTTCCTGACGGCAGCCCTGGCAGGTGCGCTGGTACAGCTTGGCCGCGCCGATCCCGCCCTGCTGCTCGCGGAGCTTGTCGTACAGCTTGAGCAGGTCCGCGGGGACCGAGGCCGCGACGACCCCGCGCTCCTTGGTCACCGAGGCCACCTCGGCGTCGATCTCCTGAGCGGCGGCGTCCCGGCGCGCGGTCGCGTCGTCGGCCTTGGCCTGCACGGAGGCCACCCGCTCGGTCAGCTCGCCGACCCGCTCCTGCGCGGCCTCCCGGCGTTCCATGACCTCCAGGACGACGTCCTCCAGGTCGCTCTGTCGCTTGCCCAGCGAGACGATCTCCCGCTGGAGGTTCTCCAGATCCTTGGGGCTGGTCACCGCCCCGGAGTCCAGGCGCTGCTGGTCGCGGGCGGCACGCTGGCGCACCTGGTCCACGTCCTGCTCGGCCTTGGTCTGCTCGCGGGCGGTGTCGCTCTCCTCGGTCTGCGCGGCCACGAGCAGGTCGCGCAGCTGGGTCAGGTCCTTGGTCAGCGACTCGATCTCGGCGTGCTCGGGCAGCGTCCGGCGCTTGTGCGCCAGCTGCTGGAGGCGGACGTCGAGGGCCTGGACGTCGAGGAGACGGATCTGGTCGGCGGGCGCGGCGTTCAGTTGGGGGCTCCCATGGTGCTAGAGGTCGTGACGGACGCCGCGTGGGCGGTCCAGGGGTCGGTGACCGTCTTGGAGACGTGGACGCGCAGGCCCCAGTCGTGACGGTCGGAGATTTCGTCGAGCTGGGCGGCGGCCAGCTCGCACCAGGGCCACTCGGTGGCCCAGTGCGCCGCGTCGAGCAGCGCGAGCGGAGCGGGGGCGAGGGCCGCCGTGAACTCCGAGGCCGGGTGGTGGCGCAGGTCCGCGGTGAGGAAGGCGTCCACGCCGGCCGCCCGGACGTGGTCGAAGAGGCTGTCGCCGGAGCCGCCGCTCACCGCGACCGTGTGCACGGTCGCCTCCGGGTCGCCGGCCACCCGGATGCCCTGCGCGGTGGCGGGCAGCCGTTCGGCGGCGCGGGCCGCGAACTCACGGACGGTGACGGGGTGGTCGAGTACGCAGATCCGGCCGAGGCCCCGGCGGCCCTCCGGGTCGGCCGGGTCCGGCACGAGGGGCCGTACGACCCGCAGGTCCAGCGCCCCGGCGAGTGCGTCGCTGACGCCCGGGTCGGCCGTGTCGGCGTTGGTGTGGGCGACGTGCAGCGCGATGTCGTTCTTGATCAGGGTGTGCACGACCCGGCCCTTGAAGGTGGAGGCCGCGACCGTGGTCGTACCGCGCAGATAGAGCGGGTGGTGGGTGACCAGCAGGTCGGCGCCCAGCTTCACAGCCTCGTCGACGACCTCCTGGACCGGGTCGACGGCGAACAGGACCCGGGTGACCTCCTGGTCGGGGTCGCCCACCACGGTGCCGACCGCGTCCCAGGACTCGGCCCGCTCGGCGGGCCACAGGTTCTCCAGCGCGGCGATGACTTCAGACAGACGGGGCACGGAGAAAAGGCTACCTGGCTGTTCGGTACGGGTGTACCGCCTTCCGCCCCACGGGCCCCGGACAGCACATCGGTCGCCGACTGCTCAGGGGAACCGGCGCCCCGTACCCCGTACGTGTGAAGCGAGTGCCTGCCGGTCCTCCGTCTGCGCGTACGAAAACTAGTTTCGTCACTGGAGGTGACCGAACGATGACTGCCTGTGCGATCGAACCTTCGGCGACCGGGGTGCGCGACGCGTCGTCCCGGACGGACTGCGCCATCACCGTGGACGGTGTCTACGCCGCCCGCCTCGCGGTGGCCGGTGACTGCTGGTTCCCGGAGCGCTGGACACTGGACGGGGCCGAGCCGTACGCGGTGCCGCTGCCCGGCAACCAACCGGAGGAGCCCGGCACGGAGGTGCAGCCGATGGGTGACGGGCGGGTGCTCGTCCACCGGCTGGTGGAGCGGCGGCACGCCTTCTCGCTGCTGTACCCGACCGGACCCGGCACCGGTGAGCTGCCGCTCGGCGCGGTGGAATGCCCGGAGCAGGGCACCCGGGTGCGTCTGCTGTCGCCGGCGCCGGGCGGCGAGCGGGCGTACGCCCTGGCGGTGGGCCGGTACACGACGGCGGTGTGGCTGGTGGCGGGCGGCGCCCGCGGGCCCGAGCAGCTCGCCGAGGTCCCCGGGCGCTGCTCGGGCGGTGTCTGGCTGGACCGCGCCGGGCGTCTGCTGGCCGTGGACCGGGAGATCGGGGGGCGGACCAAGGCGGTGGTGGTGGACCTGGAGCGGGGCGGCGAGGTGTCGCCGCTGCTGCAGATCACCGCCGAGAGCGACGACCGGTTGCTGCTCGCCGACCCCGACAGCGGGCTGCTGCTGATCTCCTCGGACGCGCCGTCCCCCGGGCAGGAACGGTTGGCCTGGGGTGTCCTGGGCAGCACGCTGCCGGTGCGTTTCCCGGAGTGCCTGCGGATGCCCGACTGTGCCGTGACGCCGTTCTCCATCCAGCCGGGGCAGGTGCTGACGCCGGAGCAGTGTGCGGTGGCGCTGCGGATGGACGGGCCGCTGGGCAGCTGGGTCGGCGTGTGGCGGCCCGCGGAACGGCGGGTGCACCATCTGCGGGCCCCGGAGGGCTGGCTGACGGGGACCGGGCTGTGGACGGCGGAGGGGGTGCTGCGGCTGCCGTACGTCACCCGGGACGTGCCGTGCGGGGTGGCCGGGTTCGCGGCACCCCCGAGAACCGTCGCCGCCCCGGCCCCGCAGCCGGCGGAACCGGAGCCCGAGAAACCGGTTGTTGCCCGTCCGGTGCCGTTGCAGCAAGCGCCGTTGGGACGTGTTGTAACGAACTAGTGCCGGTTGGCGTGCCCGCCTGGATTCGACCCGAGGTGTGCCGGTTAGACTCGCCCGGCTGTACGAAAGATCATTGTTGACGGGGTGAATTCTTCCGATGAGCGACGCCAGCACGTCCCAGCCGCTGCAAGGGGACATTCAGGAGTCCGAGGGTCACGGCAAGCACCGGGGCCCGGTCTCCGTCCAAGACGGCGAGACGGCGCCACGCGGTCGGCACCGAAAGCCGGAGCCGGCGGAGAGCGCGGCCGCCTGACGGTCCGCGGGAAGGGCCCGCCCCCCGACCGGGGGGCGGGCCCTTCCGCATGTTCATCGGCGCCTGCTCATTGGCGCTTGTTCATCGCCCTCAGCGCCGCTTGAGCGCCAGCGCCTCCGCCGCCGCGAACGTCTCCCCCTCCGGCCGCCGCTCGTAGTGCGGGGTGAGGAGCGCGTCGAGCTCGTCGTACGTGAAGGTGTCCTGCTTGCTGTCGAACTGGGCCTGCACCCGTGGCCGTTCGACCACCGCCACCATGCCGCCGTGCACCACGAGCAGCTGTCCGTTGACCCGGGCGGCGGCGGGTGAGGCCAGATAGCCGACGAGCGGGGCGACGTGCTCGGGGGCGAGCGGGTCGAGGCCCTCGGCGGGCGCGGCGAGCCCGGCGAAGACGTCCTCGGTCATCCGGGTCCGGGCGCGCGGGCAGATGACGTTGGCCGTCACGCCGTACTTGGCGAGGGCGAGCGCGGTCGACGTGGTCAGGCCGACGATGCCGCCCTTCGCCGCCGCGTAGTTGGGCTGCCCCGGGGAACCGGCCAGGAAGGCCTCCGAGGAGGTGTTCACGATCCGCCCGTACACCGGTCCCCCGGCCGCCTTGGACCGCTGCCGCCAGTGCGCGGACGCGAAGCGGGTGGTGTTGAAATGGCCCTTGAGGTGGACGCGGATCACGGCGTCCCACTCCTCCTCCGTCATGGAGAAGACCATGCGGTCACGCAGGATGCCCGCGTTGTTGACCAGGACGTCCAGCTTGCCGAACTCCGCGACGGCCAGGTCGACCAGGGCCCGGGCGTGCTCGAAGTCGGCGACGTCCCCGGTGTGCGCCACGGCCCGGCCGCCCGCCGCGCGGATCTCGGTGGCGACCTCCTCTGCGGGCCCGGCGGACGACTCGCCCGAGCCGTCGCGGCCGGGCCGTCCGTAGTCGTTGACGACGACGGACGCGCCGAGCCGGGCGAGTTCGAGCGCCTCGGCCCGGCCGAGACCGCGCCCGGCACCGGTGACGACGGCGGACAGCCCCTCCAGTGGCAGCGACATGCGCACTCCCGTCAGGTCTCGCGATTTTCGGCAGATGTCGCGGATTTCAGCAGGTGTCGGATTCCGACAGGTCTCTCAGATCTCGATGCACGTACGCAGGGCGGTCCCGGTGCGCATCTGGTCCAGTGCCTCGTTGATGTCGGTGAGCGGCACCCGGTGGGTGATCAGGCCCGCCAGGTCGATGCGGCCCGCCCGCCACAGGGCGATCGTGCGCTCGTAGGAGCGCAGCACGTCGCCGCCGCCGTACATCGACGGCAGGATCCGCTTCTCGTCGAAGAACAGCTCGAACATGTTGAGCTGGAGGAAGTCGTCCATGGCGCCCGCGCCGACGATGACAAGGGTGCCGCCGCGCCGGGTGTTCTCGTAGGCGGCCCGGGCGGTGGCCGACTTTCCGACGACCTCGAAGACGTAGTCGAAGCCCTCACCGCCGGTGACCTGCTGCTTGGCGTCGGCCAGTGCGTCCGGGGACACCGCCTTCGTGGCGCCGAACCGCAGGGCCGACTCGCGGCGGGAGGCGACCGGGTCCACGGCGACGATCTCGGCGGCGCCCTTCAGCCGGGCCCCCTGGACGGCGGAGATGCCGACGCCCCCGCAGCCGATGACGGCGACCGACGAACCGGCCTCGACGTCGGCGGTGTTGAGCGCGGCGCCGAGTCCCGTGGTCACCCCGCAGCCGATGAGGGCGGCGATGTCGAAGGGCACGTCGTCCGGGATGGGGACGGCGCAGCCGGCGTCGACGACGACCTCCTCGGCGAAGGTGCCGGTGCCCGCGAAGCCGAAGACGTCACCGCCGGGGCGTTTGAAGTTGGGGGTGCCCGCGTTCATGAACCCGGCCAGGCACAGCTCGGTCTGTCCACGCTTGCAGGCGGGACACGCACCGCAGGCGGGCAGCCAGCAGAGCACCACCCGGTCCCCGGGCTTCAGACCGCGCACGCCCTCGCCCACCTCGAGGATCTCCCCCGCCCCCTCGTGGCCGGGCACGAAGGGCGCCGGCTGGGGCAGCACCCCGCTCATCGCGGACAGGTCCGAGTGGCACAGCCCGGTGGCGTGCACCCGGACCCGCACCCTGCCCGGGCCGAAGCCCACCGCCTCGACGTCGTCGAAGACCTCCAGCTTGTCCTGGCCGATCTCGTGCAGTACGGCTGCGCGCATTGGTGCGGCTCCCCTCGTGAAAGCTCGGTGGGCTGTCGGTCGGCTGTCGGTGCGCTAGGAGTGTTCGACGACTGTGTCGGCGAGGACGGGCGCGTCGTTCCTCTCGACGGCGCTCACGGCGATCCGCACCGAACCCTCCAGCCGCCACATCCGGATCCGCAGGGTCTCCCCCGGGTACACGACTCCGGCGAAGCGGGTGCTGTAGGAGCGGACCCGGGTCACGTCACCGCCGAGCAGGGTGTCGACGACGGCCTTGAGCGTGATCCCGTAGGTGCACAGCCCGTGCAGGATGGGCCGGTCGAACCCGGCGAGCTTGGCGAACTCCGGGTCGGCGTGCAGCGGGTTGAGGTCGCCGGAGAGCCGGTAGAGCAGGGCCTGGTCCTCGCGGACCGGCCGCTCGACGGTCCGGTCCGGCTCACCGCCCGGCGGGTCGAGCCTGGTGGAGGGCCCGCGGTCGCCGCCCCAGCCACCCTCGCCGCGTACGAAGATCTGGGCGTCGCTGGTCCACAGCGGGCCCTCGTCGTCCGCGACCTCGGTGCGCATGACGAGCACGGCCGCCTTGCCCTTGTCGTACACGGCGGCGATGCGTCCGGTGGCGGTCGCGGTGCCCCTGGCCGGGATGGGCCGGTGCACGGTCAGCGACTGGCCGCCGTGCAGGACGCGGGCGAGGTCGACGTCGATGCCGGGCATGGACAGGCTGTTGATCACGCCCGGTGAGCCGGCGCCCGCGACGGTGGCGAAGCTCGGCAGGACGTGCAGCCGGGCCTCGAGGGTGTAGCGCAGCTCGTCGGGGTCGGTGGCCGGGCCGTTCCGGTCGGGGTTCGCGCCGGCGCCGATGCCGAGGTGGTAGAGCTGGACGTCCTTGGTGTCCCAGGCGATCCGGCCGGTTCGGGGCGTGGCCCCGAGGGCCTTGGCTGCGTCGATGGGCATACGGCTCCTGACACTGGCGGCTTGACACGGGCGGCTTCGGAACTGGCGGCAACGAGACTGGCGGCTAGGAGACTGGCGGCTTCAAGACCCCGGCACGGCCGTCCGCACCGTCGGCCGCACCGAGGTCGTCGCGGGCCGATCTAGAACGCGTTCCAGTCCGGCGCCCTCTGTATAGCCCAGGGCTCCGTAGTTGTGAAGGCTACTGACGGCGCGTCAGTTCGCAACATCGAACATGACATTTGTAATGCCCGAGTCCGTACATGAGCATCTGCCGGGCCGGCAGCCCGCACCCGTAGCGTCATAGGCATGACACAGACATCACCCGCGGTCTCCTTCCGGGGAGCGGTCAAGGCCTACGGCGAGCTCCGTGCCGTCGACGGCGTCGACCTGGAGATCACGCACGGCGAGACGGTCGCGCTCCTGGGCCGCAACGGCGCCGGGAAGTCCACGACCATCGCCCTGCTGCTCGGCCTGCTGGAGGCGGATGCGGGCCGGGTCGAGCTGTTCGGCGCCGCCCCGGAGCGGGCCGTGCGCGCGGGCCGGGTGGGCGCCATGCTCCAGGAGGCGCGTGCGGTGCCCCGGGTCACCGTCGGTGAACTGGTCTCCTTCGTGGCCTCCCGCTATCCGGACCCGCTGCCGGTGACGCGAGCCCTGGAACTCGCCGGGATCGCGGACCTCGCGGGGCGGCGGGTGGACCGGCTGTCCGGCGGACAGACCCAGCGCGTGCGGTTCGCGGTCGCGCTCGCCGGGGACCCCTCGCTGCTGGTCCTGGACGAGCCGACGGCGGCTCTGGACGTGGAGGCGCGGCGCGCCTTCTGGTCGTCGATGCGGGCGTACGCCCGGCAGGGCCACACCGTCCTGTTCTCCACGCACTACCTGGAGGAGGCCGACGCCCATGCCGACCGGATCCTCGTGATCGACCGCGGCCGGATCGTCGCGGACGGCACCGGCGAGACGCTGCGCCGGGCGGCGGGCGGCAACCTGGTCTCGTTCGACCTGGCCGGACGCGGCACGGACGACCTCGCCCTGCTGCCCGGCGTGCGGTCGGTGGAGGTGCGCGGGGACCGGGCGCGGCTGCGCACCGACGACTCCGACGCGACGGTGATCGCGCTCGCCGAACTGGGCGCGATACGCGGCCTGGAGGTCGCCCCGGCCTCGTTGGAGGACGCCTTCCTGGCACTGACCTCCGGTTCTTCCGACGCTGCCACTGAGATGGAGACGGTGTGATGTGGGACTATCTGCGCCTCGAGGTGCGCCGGACGCTGCGCGACACGGGCTTCGTGATCGGCGGCATCGCCATGCCGGTGATGATGTACCTCCTGTTCACCAACATCGGTGAGAACGACGGGACATGGAAAACGGCGTCGATGATCGGCATGGCCGCCTACGGTGCCGTCGGCTCGGCGCTGAACACGGGCGGCGTGGTCGCGGAGGACCGGGCGGTCGGCTGGCTGCGGCAGCTGCGGGTGACGCCGATGACCCCGCGCGAGGTGGTGACCGGCCGGGCGCTGACCGGTGCGGTGACCGTACTGCCCGCGATCGTCGCGGTGCTCGCGGCGGGCGGCCTGGTGAACGGCGTACGGCTGTCGGCCGTGCAGTGGGCGGCGACCGCGCTGCTGCTGTGGCTCGGCTCGATCCCCTTCACCCTGCTCGGCCTCGGCAACGGCTACCGGCTCACCGGTCCGGCCACAGGCGTGGCCAACATGATGTGCAATCTGGGCCTGGCCGTGGTCGGCGGCCTGTGGTTCCCGGTGAGCCTGTTCCCGCACTGGCTGCGCTCCCTCTCGGCTTACACGCCTACCAACCGGTTCGCCGAGCTCGGTACTTCGGTGGCCGGCGGACACGCCCCGGCGCCTGCTGCGATCCTCGTACTGACCAGTTGGCTGTTGGCCTTCGGCTCGTACGCTGTGCTGTCGTACCGCCGGAGTGCGGGGAACATCTGATTGGGGGACTTCGGATGAGCGGGATCAGGTCGTGGTGGCGGACGGTGGGGTGCCAGGTGCAGGCCTGGCAGGCGGCGCGGGCGGAGTGGAAAGCGGACATGGACCGCTTCAAGGCCCAGCAGAAGGCCGCCCGGAAGGGTGGGCGGATGCCCGAGCACCCGGGTCCGCAGCCCACCGGTTTCGCCCTGATGCCCTGGCTGCTGATGGGACTGGGCTCCTTCTCCAACCTCCTGCAGGGCAAGACCTCCAACCCGTGGGTCGGCGGCCTGGGCCTGTTCACCTTCAACTCGTTGTACGTCTACGTGGCCTTCCGCGCCTTCCACAAGAAGACGCGCGAGGCGACCTCCACCCGCGTTGCCCTGCTGCTGATGGGACTGGTGACCACCGGTCTGGCCCTCGGCTACGGCGGTAACTGGCTGTTGTTCTTCCCGCTACTGGGCCTGGCGACCGGCGCGATCGTGCGGGGCCCGTGGCTCGGCAGGACGGGGATAGCGCTGGCCGCCTTCGCGGGCGCCGTCTCCGCCTTCCGGGACGGTGGGGACGCGGTCAACATCGCCTACGGCACGTTCCTGTCCACGATGGTGACCGCCGCGATCCTCTCCCTCTCCGAGGCCGTACGGGATCTGCGCGCCGCCCGCGAGGAACTGGCCCGGCGGGCGGTGGAGCAGGAGCGGCTGCGTTTCTCCCGCGACCTGCACGACCTGCTCGGCCACACCCTGTCGGTGATCGTGATCAAGTCCGAGGCGGCCCGGCGTCTGGCCGACCGCGACCTGGCGGCCGCGCTGACCCAGATCGGCGACATCGAGTCCGTCGGCCGGCAGGCGCTGACCGAGATCCGCGAGGCGGTGACCGGCTACCGCGAGGGCAGTCTCGCCACCGAACTGTCCCGGGCCTGCTCGGCGCTGACCGCGGCGAGCGTGGAACCGGCGGTGCGCCGGTCCGGGACACCGCTCGCCCCGCAGACCGAGGCACTGCTCGGCTGGGTGGTGCGCGAGGCGGTCACCAACGTCGTCCGGCACAGCGACGCCACCCGCTGCGAGATCACCGTCGACAGCGACACCGAGCAGGCCCGGCTCACCGTCACGGACAACGGCACCGGCAAGGCCGTCACCCGCCCCGCGGAGGGCATCGGCGGCACCGGTCTGAAGGGCCTGACCGAGCGCCTCGCGGCGGCGGGCGGCTCCCTGAAGGCCGGCCCGTCGCCGCGCGGCGGCTTCACGGTCACCGCCGGAATCCCGGTGGAGCCGACGGAACTGGCTGCCGTGGGGGCGGCCACGGCACCCAGGTCGAGCTGACCGCCCGGCTCACGTCGTCGCCGACCCGAAGATTGAGGAGTCTTCGGTCGGCCGCTCGCCCTACTCTTGGGGCGTGAACGGCATCCGGGTCCTGCTCGCCGAGGACCAGGGCATGATGCGCGGCGCCCTGGCTTTACTCCTCGGCATGGAGGACGACATAGAGGTGGTCGCCCAGGTCCCGACCGGGGACGCGATCGTGGACGCGGCGCTCCTGCACCGGCCTGACGTGGCCCTGCTGGACATCGAGCTGCCGGGGCGCAGCGGACTGGACGCGGCGGCGGACCTGCGCGAACAGGTGCCGAACTGCCGGGTGCTGATACTGACCACCTTCGGCCGGCCCGGCTATCTGCGCCGGGCCATGGAGGCGGGGGCGTCCGGCTTCCTGGTCAAGGACGGGCCGGTGGAGGAACTGGCGGTGGCCGTCCGGCGCGTGCTCGCCGGGGAGACCGTGGTCGACCCGGCGCTGGCCGCGGCCGCGCTCAGCGCCGGACCGAGTCCGCTGACGGCCCGCGAGTGCGATGTGCTGAAGGCGTCGGCGGACGGGGCGACCGTCGCCGACATCGCCGCGCGGCTGCACCTGTCCGAGTCCACGGTGCGCAACTACCTGTCCTCCGCGATCGGCAAGACCGGCACCCGGAACCGTGCGGAGGCGGTCCGGGAGGCCCGGCAGCAGGGGTGGCTGTGAGCGGGACTCCCCTGTGGCGGATCACTTCGTCACCTTCGCGTCCTTGTACGTGGCCCCGTCCGGAGCCACGCACACGAACCAGTTGGCCCCCGGATAGCCACTGACCGGGCGAATCAGCGATTCACCGTCATGGGCGGTGGGCACGGGTCCCGCCAGGCGGGCCGAGGTCGTTCGCCCGTCGTTCCACTGGCAGGTGACCTCCCTGGCGGTCTTGGCGACCCGGCCGACCACCAGCCGCAAAGGGGCCTCGGCGCTGATCTCTCCCAGACTGGCGGCGTGATCCTCAAGGTCCGTGCCCGTGAAACGCTCAGGGGTTCCGGTCGTGTTGAACATGACCTCCCGAGGACGGTCGCTTCCGTGAGAGCGGAGCACGAAGAACGACTTCATGCCGACCAGGTCGGCCGGAGCGCTGCCTTCGGCCGGCTCAAAGCCCCGGTCCTTCATGGTGTCGTACTGTCGAGCCGCCTCCTCCAGGGTGCGGGGCGCCCCCCATACCTGGACACTGACGGACCACTCCTTCCCGTGATCAGTCCCTCTCGACACCTCGGTCACCTGCGGCTCGTACACGTGCCGCGCCTCCGGTGAGGAGGGCCGGGTCGCCACCGACGCCCCACGGCCCCCGTGCCCGCCCCCGGGCAGCCCCGTCACCGCCAGCGTCCCCCCCGTGGACCCCGCCAGCACCAATGTCGTGGCCGCCGCCACCGCCCACCGCCGCGCTCTGCGCCGCCGCCCCGCGCGGATGACCGCCTGCACCGGGGCTATACCGATCTCGACCTCGTCCGCGGCGTCCGCGAGGAGGAGGGCGATGTCCGTCTGCGTCATGTCGTGTCCCGTCTCCCTGTCCGCGCTCATCAGTTACGCCATCCCTGCGTCACCATCTCGGCCAGCGCCGGTATGGCGCGGAGTTTCGCGATCCCCTTGGCCGCGTTGCTCTTGACCGTGCCGACCGAGCAGCCCATCGCCTCCGCCGTCTGCGTCTCCGTCAGGTCCTCCCAGTACCGCAGGACCACCGCCTCGCGCTGCCGCGGGGGCAGCTCAGCGAGCGCCTTGAGCAGGGCGCTGCGGTCGTCGGCCTGGGCGATGCGGTCGCCGGTGTCGGCCACCTCGTGCACCATGCCCGAGTCGTCTCTCGGCGCCAGGAACTCCTTCAGCCTTCTGCGATGTCTGCGCGCGTGCGCGTTGATCATCACGCGCCGCACGTACGCCTCCGGGTCGTCCGCCGAGCCGACCTTGCGCCAGGCCGCGTAGACCTGTTCCAGTGTCGACTGGACCAGGTCCTCGGCCGCGTGCTGCTCCCCCGTGAGGAGAAATGCCGTACGCATCAGCCGCGGCCAGCGGCCGATGACGAAGCTCTGGAACTCATCGTCCCGAGCCCTCTTCCGATCCCCCATGGGCACCTCCTAGATGTCAAAAGGAGTCCATGAGCCATCCGGATCGTTGCCTCGCTCGGCGCAGGACTTCGCGGAAGACTTCGCGCAGGACCTCGCAGACGAACTTCACCAGGTCCGCCGTACAAGTACCTGATGGGTGATCAGAAACCCATGGACCGGTCAAGAAATCATTAGGGGCACGAAGCAACGGAATAGTTGCCTCTGCATACGGGGTTTAGCCAGTACTTATCTCACTGGAGGCCTCACTCAATGACGCACACGACGACCGACCAGCCCGCCCGGAGCGCGAGCGGGGCCGTGGTCCCGGTGCTCGCCTTCGCGGGCATCGTGGTCGCGGTGATGCAGACCCTGCTCGTCCCGGTCATCAAGGACCTGCCGCAACTGCTGGACACCGCGCCCAGCAACGCCACCTGGGTCCTGACCTCGACTCTCCTGTCGGGCGCCGTGGCCACCCCGATCATGGGCCGGCTCGGTGACCTCTACGGCAAGCGCCGCATGCTCATAGCCAGCCTCGCGGTGATGGTGGTCGGCGCGCTGGTCAGCGCTCTGACCAGCGAACTGCTCACCATGATCGTCGGCCGTACCCTCCAGGGCTTCGCCATGGGCGCGATCCCGCTCGGCATCGGCCTGATGCGCGACACGCTGCCGCGCGAGAAGCTCGGCTCGGCGATGGCCCTGATGAGCTCCTCGATCGGCGTCGGCGGCGGCCTCGCCCTGCCCGCCGCGGCCCTGGTCGCCCAGCACACCGACTGGCACGCCCTGTTCTACGGCGCCGCCGGCCTCGGCGTGCTCTCCATCGCGCTCACCCTCCTCGTCGTACCGGAGTCCACGATGCGCGCGGAGGGCTCCTTCGACCTGCTGGGCGCGCTCGGTCTGTCCGCCGGCCTCGTCCTCTTCCTGCTGCCGATCACCAAGGGCAGCGACTGGGGCTGGACCTCGGGCACCACGCTCGGCCTGTTCGCCGCGTCGGCGGTCGTGCTCGTCCTGTGGGGCGTGATGGAACTGCGCATCCCGGCCCCCCTGGTGGACCTGCGCACCACCGCCCGCCCCGCCGTGCTCTTCACCAACCTCGCCTCGATCATGGTCGGCGTCTCGTTCTACGTCGTCTCACTGGTGCTGCCCCAGCTCCTCCAGCTCCCCAAGGCCACCGGCTACGGCCTCGGCCAGTCCATGGTGGTGGCCGGTCTGCTCGTCGCGCCCCTCGGCCTGACGATGATGTTCACCGCGCCCGTCTACGCCCGGCTGTCCGCCAAGTACGGCCCCAAGCTCACCCTGATCCTCGGCATGCTGATCATCGCGATCGGCTACGGCGCCGGGCTCGGCCTGATGAGCGCCGCCTGGCAGAGCCTGGTCATCGCGGTGGTCCTGGGCGCCGGCATCGGCCTGGCCTACTCCTCGCTGCCCGCGCTGATCGTCAGCGCGGTACCGGCCTCCGAGACCGGCGCGGCCAACGGCCTCAACACCCTGATGCGCTCCATCGGCACGTCGGTCTCCAGCGCCGTCATCGGCATGGTGCTGGCCAACACCGCGAACAACGTGCACGGCGTCGCGATCCCGACCATGCACGGCTTCCGCGTCTCCTTCCTGATCGCCACGGCCGCCGTCCTGGTCGGCCTGGTGCTCGCCCTCCTCCTGCCCGGCCGCCGGCCCGCCGCCCACCCGCAGCTGCGGGCCAGCAGCGAGGAGGACGCGGGCCTCGAGCGCGCCGAGGAGGTCCTGCGGGGCTTCCGCGGCCGGGTCCTGGACGCCGACGGCGCCCCGGTCGCCCGGGCCAAGGTCACCCTGATCGACCAGCGGGGCCGCCAGGCGGGCGCCGCCGTCTCCACGGAGGACGGCAGCTACACCCTCACGGTCCCCGCCCAAGGCGCGTACGTCCTGGCCGCGAAGGCCGCCGGCCACGGCCCGCACGCCTTGTCGGCGACCCACGCGGGCGACGAACGGCCGGTCGAACTGGACCTGGCCCTGCCGGGCGAGACCGTCCCGGCCTGACCGCCGCCCGGATCACGCACCCACCCGTACCCCCTGTCGCTCCGGCGGCCGGGGGTACGACAGCATGGGCCCGGAACACACGCCGGAACACACGTACGACCTCCATGGAAAGGCAGGCCCCATGCACGCGGCACCCAAGCCCGAGATCCTGGCCGCGTTCGAGACGGCGAAGGGGTTCATGCCCGTGGACGAGGGGCTGGCGCTGTACGCGGCGGCCGTGGACGCCGGGCGGCTGGGGCTGCCGCTACTGGAGGTCGGCACGTACTGCGGGCGTTCGACCATCCTGCTCGCCGACGCGGCCCGACAGGCCGGCGTCACCGCGCTCACCGTCGACCACCACCGGGGCAGCGAGGAGCAGCAGCCCGGCTGGGACTACCACGACCCGGAGACGGTCGACCCCGAGATCGGCCTGATGGACACGCTGCCCACGTTCCGCCGGACCCTGCACAGGGCGGGCCTGGAGGAACACGTGGTGGCGCTGGTCGGCCGGTCCCCGCAGATCGCCGCGCTCTGGAACTCCCCGCTCGGCCTGGTGTTCGTCGACGGCGGCCACACCGACGAGCACGCGGGCGCCGACTACGAGGGCTGGGCCCCCCATGTGGCCCACGGCGGTCTGCTCGTCATCCACGACGTCTTCCCCCACCCGGAGGACGAGTTCACCGGCCAGGCCCCGTACCGCGTCTACGTCCGGGCCCTGGAATCGGGCGAGTTCACGGAGGTCTCGGTGACGGGTTCGCTGCGCGTGCTGCGCCGGACGCAGGCGCGGGCAGCACGGTGAAGTACCTGATCGGCCTCGCCCTGATCCTCTTCGGGGCGCCGCTCGTCGGCATCATCGGCGGGGCGCTCGAGGGCGCGGGGCGGAAGCGGCTCGGCAAGGTCGTCGGCATCGGCGTGTATCTGATGGTGCTGGCGGTCGCCGTGTGGCTCGTCGTCAGCGACCTCTGACGGCAACCGGCCGTCCCGGCCCCTCGGCGCCACCCGCCCGGCCCAGTTGCGGCATGTGGGCACCGGGGACGGCCGCTAGGGTGGCAGACGTGTCTTACGTAGGTCCGGACTTCGATCCCCCACAGCCGCGCCGGTCCCGCCGCGGCCCGTTGACCGTGGCGCTCGCCGCGCTGGTGCCCGGTGCGCTGCTCGGCTGGCTGGTGTACGAGGCGGTGGGCGCCCCCGGCGGCTCCGGCCAGGCGGGCCCAGCCGCGTCGTCGGCGTCCGTCTCGCGCCCGCTCTCCGCGGCACCGCCCACGACCCTGACCGGGTCCCCCACCGACGACGCCAAGGCGAGCCCGACGCCCACGGCCGGGGCGTCCGAGTCCACGTCGGCCGCCGCGCCCGCCGCCTCCGGCCCGCTCAAGGGCAAGGTGATCGTCATCGACCCCGGGCACAACCCGGGCAACTTCCGGCACACCGCCGAGATCAACCGTCAGGTGGACATCGGCACGAACTCCAAGGAGTGCGACACCACCGGCACGTCCACCAACTCCGGTTACACCGAGGCCCGTTTCACGCAGGACGTCGCCGACCGGCTGCGCGCGATCCTGCAGCGGCAGGGTGCCACGGTGAAGCTGACCCACGAGGGCGACTCACCGCCCTGGGGGCCGTGCGTGGACGAACGCGCACGGATCGGAAACGCCGCGCACGCGGACGCGGCCATCTCCATCCACGCCGACGGCTCCGCGCAGGGCAACCGCGGCTTCCACGTCATCCTCCCGGACTCCGTCCACGCCGGCGGCGCCGACACCCGTCCGATCGTGGCCTCCTCGAAGTCCCTCGGTGAGCGGATCGCGGGCAACTTCCTGCGGGTCACGGGTGAGCCCCCGTCCAACTACGTCGGGGGCGGCACCGGTCTCGTCACGCGTAAGGACCTGGGCGGTCTCAATCTGTCAACGGTTCCCAAGGTGTTCATCGAGTGCGGCAACATGCGCGATAGCAAGGACGCGGCACTGCTCACCAGCGGCGCCTGGCGGCAGAAGGCGGCGCAGGGAATCTCTGAGGGAATCGTGAGTTTCCTGCGCGGGTAGTCATCGGCGGTCGGTCCCGGCGTACAGGCTGATTGTTCGAACGATAGTGTTCCTACGATCAGGGGCCACCCCCCGCGACGCCTCTACCGACGACGAGACGACCTACGAAGGACCTGAAGTGAATATCCGCTCCCTCACTAGAGGCGACGGCGTGGTGATCGGTGCAGCGGTGTTGCTGTTCATCGCGTCGTTCTTCGACATCTATTCCGTCGACGGGCCCTCCGGCTCCTACGACATGCCGAACCTGTGGTCGAGCGGTCCGGTCCTGATGAGCGTCGTCCTCGCGGGCCTCATCGCCGCCGCGCTCATCGTCGTCGCCCGGCTGCTGCCGCAGCAGCGCAAGGTCGCCGGCTTTGAACCGGGCCAGTTCGGCGTCGCCTTCGCGGTCTTCGCCGCCTGGAGCGCCCTCGGCAACGTCTTCGACGCCACCGGTCCTCTCGACAACATCCGCGGCAACACCTCCGACGGCCCCAGCGCCGGTACGGGGTTGATCCTCGCCCTCGTCGCCACCCTCCTCCTCGCCGGCGCCGCCATCGCCACCCCCCTGGTCCCCGCCCTCCAAGCCGGCCTGGTCCCGGCCCCGAAGCCCGCGACCCCCCAGCCCTACGGCGCCCAGCCCCCCGGCGGCTACGGCTACCCGGGCGCGCAGCAGCAGCCGTACGGTGCTCAGCCACAGCCGGGTCAGCCCTTCGGGCAGCAGCCGGCGGCCCCGCAGCCGCAGGGGCAGGCCCAGCCGCAGCAGGACCAGCCGCAGGCGCAGCCGGCCGCGGACTTCTCGCCGTTCTGGTTCGCCGTGCCGGTGCCGCGTCCGCTGTTCGCGGAGGACGGTTCGCAGGCGCCGATCGCCGAGCTGGCGCCGGGCACCTGGTACCTGGCGGTCGAGCAGCGCGGCGCCCACCTGGTCGCGCAGACCCAGGACGGCCGGCGTGGCGTGCTGCAGGACACCTCCGGGATCCAGCGCGGCTGAGTCCACCGCGACCGTCGTGCACGGCCCCTCGCTCTTCCGGGCGGGGGGCCGTTGCCGTACAGTCACCCGCGGCATCTGACGCAGCGTCAGGAGGCGGGAATGCGGCTCGGTCTGGCACTCGGCTACTGGGGACGCGGTCCGAACGCCGACCACCTGTCCCTCGCCCAGGACGCCGAACGGCTCGGGTACCACTCCGTGTGGACGGCGGAGTCCTGGGGCTCGGACGTCTTCACGCCGCTGACCTGGATCGCCGCGCGGACCTCGAGGATCATGCTGGGCACGGCGGTCGCCCAGATGGCGGCCCGCTCGCCGACCACGACCGCGATGCACGCGCTGACGCTCGACCACCTCTCGGGCGGGCGGGTGATGCTGGGCCTCGGACTGTCCGGGCCGCAGGTCGTCGAGGGCTGGTACGGCAGGCCGTTCCCGAAGTCACCGCTGACCGCGACCCGGGAGTACGTGGACGTCGTACGACAGGTGCTGCGCCGTGAGGCACCGGTCGAACTGGCCGGACGCTTCCACGCCCACCCCTACCGGGGCCCGGACGCGACGGGGCTCGGCAAACCCCTCAAGCCCATCACCCACCCCCTGCGCCCGGACCTCCCCGTCCTCCTCGGCGCGGAGGGCCCGAAGAACGTCGCCCAGACGACCCGCATCGCGGACGGCTGGCTCCCGCTGTACTGGGCGCCGAGTCGGCCCGAGGTCTACGGCCCCTCACTGACCGACCTCCCGGAGGGCTTCCTCGTCGCCCCCATGGCCCAGGTCCGGGTCTGCGACGACGTGGCGGAGGGCCTGCTGCCGGTCAAGGTCATGCTCGGCTTCTACATCGGCGGCATGGGCCACGCGGCCCGTAACTTCCACGCCGACCTGATGGCGCGCATGGGGTACGAGGAGGAGGCCCGCCGCATCCAGCACCTGTTCCTCTCCGGGCGCCGCGAGGAAGCCGTACTCGCGGTCCCGGACGCCTTCGCCGACGAGATCTCCCTGGTCGGGCCGCGCGAACGCATCGCCGAACGCCTCGAGTCGTGGCGCAAGGGCCCGGTCACGGACCTGCTGGCGCTGTCACCGGACCCGCACACCCTGCGGGTGCTGGCGGAACTCAACTCCTAGGTCGCCGGCGTCCCTTCCGTCATCGTGCTGGATCCACCGCGACGGGCGGCCGGACGGATCGGCGGTTTCAACCGGTTTTCCGGGGCCAGACGGAGTGTATGTCTCGATATCGCAGTGGCTCCAACTCCGCTGGGACGGTCGTCGCGGTGGTCGCGGACATCATGGCCGTGATCCTCGGACTGTGGATCCTGATGTACCTGCTGGACGCGAACCGGGCCAATGACCTGGTCCAGTTCATCCACAACGCGGCCAACTGGCTGGCCGGCTGGTCGCGCGACCTGTTCACCTTCGACGAGGACTGGGCCCGAGTCGTCGCCGGCTACGGCCTGGCCGCGGTGGTCTACCTCTTCGTCGGCCACGCGGTCGCCAACCGCATCCACCGGCACTGACCTTACGGGGCACCGCCGGGCCCGCACCCCCGGCCCACAGGCCCCGGGCCGCGCACCCCGTGGGGCCGCGCCTGTGACGAGCTCGTCGGCACAGGCGCGGGACCGGGGCCGCGGCCTCAGGAACCGTCTCCCCGCGACGCCGTGATGAGGAGGTCGAGGTCCCCGCGTGCCGTGTACGTGCGGATCGGGTCGATGCAGTCGCGTTGTGCTTCCCGCAGGGCACTCCGGCTCGTCAACGGCTCGGACGCCGGCGTCGCCATGGGATGCCGGACATCGGTGACCTCGCCGTACAGGTCGGGCAACTCGTCGACGTTCCCGTCGGCGACCCCATGTCACGGGCGCTCCGAGGCCGCGTTCAGCAGAGCACGTCCGGCTTCCGTGAGCTCGTGCGTGGCCGTGCGACCGGACCGGCTGCTGTCGATCAACCCGGCGTCCCGCAGGATCGTCAGGTGTTCGCTGGCCGTCGCTGTGGTGACGCCCACCAGCCCGGCCACGACGGTGGTCTGGAGCGGTGTGGTGAGCGCGGCCAGGATTTTCGCCCGAGTCGCTCCCACGAGCCGGTCGAGCGATCTCGGAGTGGGAGTCGCCGTCCAGAGGTACCGCCCGGACGCCGGGTAGTAGATCGCCGGACTCCAGTGGTCGGAGGTGGTGCACTGCACCCGGTCGGTGATGAACAGCGACGGAATCAGAATGAGTCCCTCGGGGCAGTCGACGTCGATGTCGACGGCCGCCCCGACGGTGACGGTGTCGCCTTCGCACGCCGCGGAGTGGTGCAGGCGCGGAAGGACCGCCCGCAGCCCCTCGCGGTTGACCTGAATGGCCCGGTCCAGCATCTCCGCCCGTAACGCCTGCCGCATGGACGGCCACTCCGGTTCCACGGCTGCCTTCCAGAGGCGGCGCACCGCGTCGGCGGCCTCGGACCTGGCCCGGTCGGGATCGTCGGGCGGTCGGCGGCTCATCTCCGCCCCCCGCCCGATCGTGGCGTCGACCAGCTCGGCGTACACCTGCTCCGTCGGCGTGGCGAGAAGAGCGGCCATGCCCTCCGCGAACGTCGGCTCACTGGTCATCGGTGACGGGTCGAGGAAGTCGGGCCGGTACGCACCGTCGGCCATGAAGACCGTGAGCGCCCTCAGGTCCAGGCCCGAGAGACGGTGGCGGCGACGGCGCAGCCACTGGTGGAACACCGGGTGACGCTGCGGCTCGGTCAGGAGCTGGGCCAGGCTGACCACTTCGTGGAGTCGGCGACATCGCCCACCGCACGCTCGCGGCGCCGGCCCCCAGTCGGTAGCGGATCACCCCCGTATTGTTAGGCCACCGCCGAAGTGAGCGCGAGGGGTGCGGCCAGTGCCCGAGACTCGGGTCATGACTGAGACAGAGCCGATCGCCCGGTCCTCCAAGCAGCCCACGCGTGCCGGCACGACGCGAACGATCCGGCTCGGCGTCGGCGGATCGACCATCGAGGTCCTCGCCGGCCCGGCGGAGACCGGCGGCAGCGTGAGCATCTACCGGTGGCGTATGTCGCCCTCGAGTCGCGGACCCGTCCCGCATTTCCACACGACCTTCGGCGAGACCTTCGTCGTCGAAGACGGTGAAGTCGACTACTTCGACGGACGGTCCTGGCGGACACTGCTGCCCGGCGACACCGCCCATGCCGCGACGGGCGAGGTGCACGCGCTCCGGAAGGAGCGCGCCGAACCCGCCACCATCCTCATGGCGCTCTCGCCGGGCGTCCCCCGGGAGGAGTACTTCGCGGCGCTCGCCACCGTGGACGAGAGGGACCTCGGACGCCTCCACGAAGCCCACGACAACCACTTCGTCGACGACCAGGAACGGTGACGGCCGAGTACGGCGACGACACCGACGACGGCGGACACCCCCGGCCGCTCCACCCGGCCACCCGTAACGCGCTCGTACACCTGCAACCGAGAGGCAAACGAACCATGCTCAGCAATGTCGCGACCGTCCTCGCCGGGCTGATCGGCGCGGGCTGCGTCTTCATCGGTGTGCTCGCCTTCCTGGCGCCGCAGGCCGCGGCCGGTTTCGGCATCCCCGGCACACCCACCGAGGACCGCGGCTTCCGGGCATGGCTGACCGTCAAGGCCATGCGCGACCTGGGCTGCGGGCTGTTCGTCTTCGTGCTGATCGCCGGCGCGACAGCCCACCTGCTGGGCTGGTTCATGCTGGCCATGACCGTCATACCCGTCGGCGACATGGTGATCGTGCTGCGCAGCAAGGGCCCCAGAGCGACCGCCTACGGCGTCCACGGCGCCACCGCCGCGGTGATACTGGTCGTCAGCGTTCTCCTGCTCATCGCGTGAACCGTGTATGTGCAAGTGGTCCGGCGGCCGGCCGCTAGCCGCAGCAGTCCGGGTCCAGGCCGGACGGCAGGTGGTCGCCTCCGAACACCGCGCAGGTCGCCTCGTGGCCGCCGAGGGCGGCCACCGCGAGGAGCAGGGAGCCTGCCGTCCAACTGGTCAGTTCCCGGGGCCAGACGGCGTCGTCGTCGAAGACGTAACCCGTCCAGTAGAGGCCGGTCTCCGTGTCGCGCAGGTGCTGGATCGACTGGAGGATGTCCAGGGCGCGGTCGGACTCGCCCGTCGCCCACAGGGCCAGGGCGAGTTCGGCGGACTCGCCGCCCGTCACCCAGGCGTTGGGGACGACGCAGCGGACACCGAGGCCGGGGACGACGAAGCGGTCCCAGTCGGCCTCGATGCGCTCCTTGGCCTCCGCGCCGGTGAGGGCGCCGCCGAGGACCGGGTAGTACCAGTCCATCGAGTAGCGGTCCTTGTTCAGGAACCGCTCCGGGTGGCGGCGGATCGCGTGACGCAGTGCGCCGACCGCCAACTCCCAGTCGGGCTGCGGCTCTTCACGCTGCTCGGCGATCGCGAGGGCGCAGCGCAGGGCGTGGTGGATGGAGGAGCTGCCGGTCAGCAGCGCGTCCGCCGTGCCGGTGCCGTCGTCGTCGCGCCGCCAGCCGATCTGCCCGCCGGGCTGCTGGCAGCGCAGCACCCATTCCATCGCCGCGTACACGCAGGGCCACATGCGGTCCAGGAACGTGTCGTCGCCGGTGGAGAGGTAGTGGTGCCAGACGCCGACGGCTATGTAGGCGACGAAGTTCGTCTCGCGGGCGCGGTCCGTGACGTCGTCGTGCGCCCCGTCCGCGTAGGCCGCGTACCAGGAGCCGTCCTCGTTCTGGTGCCGTGCCAGCCAGGTGTACGCCTGCTCGGCGGCCTCGTGTTCGCCTGCCGCGTCGAGGGCCATGGCCGCCTCGGTGTGGTCCCACGGGTCGAGGTGGTGTCCCCGGAACCACGGGATCGCGCCGTCCTCCCGCTGCACGGCGAGGATGCCGCGTACCGTCTCGGCAGCCTGCTCGGCGGTGAGGACCCCGGGCAGGACCAGGTGTTCTGTCCGGGGGGTCGTCACTTGGCGGCCGCCTCGGGGGTCTCGGAGGTCTCGGGGAGCCGGGGCAGGTGCGGCTTGGTCGCGTAGGCCACGAAGCTCTTGCCGATCAGCGGGTTGAGTGCCTGCTCGGCGATCCGGGTGGCCAGCGGCTTCTTCATGATGTCCCAGACCAGCAGCTGGTGGTACGCCCGCACGGGCAGCGCCTTGTCGTTGTCGACGCCGAACGCGCACTTCAGCCACCAGTAAGGGGAGTGCAGGGCGTGCGCGTGGTGCGTGCCGTAGGGCTCGAGGCCGGCCTCGCGGATCTTCCCCAGCAGCTCGTCCGCCTTGTAGATGCGTATGTGGCCGCCCTCGACCTCGTGGTAGGCGTCGGACAGCGTCCAGCAGACCTTCTCGGGGCCGTAGCGCGGCACGGTGATGGCGATGCGGCCGCCGGGCTTCAACACCCGGACCATTTCCGCGAGTACACCCTTGTCGTCCGGGATGTGCTCCATCACCTCGGAGATGATGACGACGTCGAAGGACTCGTCGGGGAAGGGCAGCGCGAGGGCGTCGCCCTCCATCGCCGTGGCGGTCGCCCCGGCCGGTGCCTCACCGGCCTCCTTCATCGCCGCGAACCACTTGGCGACCTCGCGGATCTCCTCGGCGTTCTGGTCGAGGGCCACGACCTGGGCGCCGCGCCGGTAGCACTCGAAGGCGTGCCGGCCCGCCCCGCAGCCGAGGTCCAGGACTCGGTCGCCCGGGGCGAGCGGGAACCGGGAGAAGTCGACGGTCAGCACGTGGCCCTGCTTTCGCGGTCGGAGGCGGGTGGTTCTTCGAGTACGGCTGTGCCGGCGGCCGTCCCTGCGGCCGGTGGGCGCGCGGGACCGCTTCCCGGCCCGCCGGAGCGGGCGATGGCCTCCCGGTACCGGGCCACCGTGCCTTCGGCGGCCCGCGCCCATGTGAAGTGCCGCAACACCCGCTCGCGCCCGGCCGCGCCCAGCCGCGCCCGCAGTTCCGCGTCGCCCAGCAGCCGGCCCAGCCCGGCGGCCAGCGCACCCGCGTCACCGGGCGGCACCGCCAGGCAGGTCTCCCCGTCTCGGCCGGCGACCTCGGGGATCGCGCCGCCGGTGGTGGCGACCAGCGGGGTGCCGGTGGCCATGGCCTCGGCGGCCGGCAGGGAGAAGCCCTCGTACAGCGACGGCACGCAGGCGACCTCGGCCGAGCGGACCAGGTCGACCAGTTCGGCGTCGGTGATGCCCTTCACGAACTCGACGGCGCCTTCGAGGCCGTAGCGTTCGATGGCCTGGGCGACGGGTCCGTCCTCGGCGCGCTTGCCGACGACGACGAGGTGGGCGTCGGGGTGCTCGGTGCGTACCTTGGCGAGCGCCTCGACGAGGAAGACCAGACCCTTGAGCGGCACGTCGGCGCTGGAGGTGGTGACGATCCGGCCCGGCACGACGGGCACCGCCGGATTAGGCGAGAAGAGGTCGGTGTCGGCGCCGATGTGGACGACGTGGATGCGGTCGTCGCGAACGCCGAGGTGGTCGACGATCTCCTGGCGGGAGGTGCCGGAGACGGTGAGCACGGAGGGCAGTCGGCGGGCGACGCGCTTCTGCATGCGGGTGAAGGCGTACCAGCGGCGGACCGAGTAGCGGCGCCGCCGGCCTTCGGCGGCGTCCAGCTCCAACCGGCGGTCCACCGTGATGGGGTGGTGGATGGTGGTGACCAGGGGAGCGCCGATGTCGCCCAGCAGGCCGTAGCCGAGGGTCTGGTTGTCGTGCACGACGTCGAACTGGCCTCGCCGGGCGCGCAGATGGCGGCGGGCGCGCAGCGAGAAGGTGAGGGGCTCGGGAAACCCGCCGGTCCACATGGTGGCGACCTCGAGCGCGTCGATCCAGTCCCGGTACTCGTCGCGCTTCGGGGTGCGGAAGGGGTCGGGCTGGCGGTACAGGTCGAGGCTCGGCAGTTCCGTCAGGCTCAGGCCCTCGTACCCCTCGTCGAGCACGGGGTACGGCTGGGAGCCGATGACCTCCACCCGGTGGCCGAGGCGGGCCAGCTCGCGGGAGAGGTGCCGTACGTAGACGCCCTGGCCGCCGCAGAACGGGTTCCCTTTATAGGTGAGGAGACCTATGTGGAGCGGTCGCTCGCCGTCGGCTGCGGGGTCCTGCCGGACGCCCGCCTCCCTGGCCTCAGCGGTCACTCTGAGCCCCCTTCTCCCTGCACGGTCCCGCGAGACTACGCCGGGACGCTAATCTAGAACAAGTTTCAGACTTGATCGTTCAAGAGGCTCCGAATCTACCGGCAGGTAGGGATGCTGTGAGCACTGGATCAGGTGATTCGCGCCACGGCCGGGCCCCTGCCATGCTAGGTGATCACTCGCCCTCAACGGCTGCCTCACCGACTGTCACGGAACGGGACCGATGCCTGCGCACGCCAAGGTGGAATCCAGTACCGCGCACCCCGCCTCCGCACCCCTGACGGAGCGGCAGGAGGCCCGGCGCCGCCGGATACTGCGCGCCAGCGCGCAGCTGGCCAGCCGGGGCGGTTTCGACGCGGTGCAGATGCGGGAGGTCGCCGAGTCCTCGCAGGTGGCGCTCGGCACGCTGTACCGCTACTTCCCGTCGAAGGTGCATCTGCTGGTCGCCACGATGCAGGACCAGCTGGATCACATGCACGGCACGCTGCGGAAGAAGCCCCCGGCGGGCGACACGGCGGCCGAGCGGGTGGCGGAGACCCTGATGCGGGCCTTCCGCGCCCTCCAGCGGGAGCCGCACCTGGCCGACGCGATGGTCCGTGCGCTGACCTTCGCCGACCGCAGCGTCTCGCCCGAGGTCGACCAGGTCTCCCGGCAGACCACCGCGATCATCCTGGACGCGATGGGCCTGGAGAACCCCACCCCCGAGCAGCTCTCCGCCGTCCGCGTGATCGAGCACACCTGGCACTCGGCCCTGATCACCTGGCTGTCGGGCCGCGCCTCCATCGCCCAGGTGAAGATCGACATCGAGACGGTGTGCCGCCTCATCGACCTCACGGATCCGGCACAGCATGGCATGTCCCGGGACTGAGGCGGGACGGCGGAAACCGGGACATCAGACGCCGGGGCAGCAGAAACCTACGAGACGGGTTCCCTTCCGGCATTACCCGGCAGGTACTGGGGGTCGCCTCCCGGCCCGACTGCTGCCGTTCGGCCTCTCAGCCGACCGTCGCTGTCGGCCCCGGCGGATGTCGACCGCTGATCGACGTCGCGCCAAAGTCGGCTACTCCGGTCGAGCTCCCTCACTCGCCCCGTAGGCTGATTTCAGGATAAAACGCCCACACCAGGATGGAACCCCCCTGAGGGTGATTTTTTTGACGCGTTACGGCTGGCCCTCGGCGTCCTGAGCGACCGCCGCCAGCCCGCTCCAGCTCCGGCCGGTCTCCGCCTCCCCGGCCCACCGCTCCAGCAGGCGCCGCGCCTCCTCCTCGGGGGCGGCCAGGGAGACCGTCTGGGCGCCCGCATGGACGCTGCGCTCCTGCTCGTGGGTGCCCTCGCTGCAGCACGTGCACAGCAGTTCCATGCTGCTCGCGGGCTCGGCACCGTAGCCCTGCTCGGCGAAGAGGTCGATCAACGCCTCCAGGTCGGCCGCGTCGCCGGCGTGCACCGTCACCTCCAGCGTCGGCAGGTCGGACGCCTCGAAGAGCAGCAGTTCGTCGAAGACCGGGTACTCCCTGCCGTCGACGACCCGCCGGCCCTTGGGCTCGCCGTCGTGCACGACGATCTCCCCGTACCGGCGCCCGCCACTGGCGGGCACGTTCACCACCCGCCCGCGCGTGGGGCACAGCCGGTCGATCCACACGACCTCCCGCTCACCGCCCGTGTCGAGCCGCACACAGGCGGGCCCGAACCGGGCCTGGATCTCACCGTCCCCCTCCGGGAGTTCGATGCCGAAGCCGGCCCAGGCCTCCCGGGCGGTGGCCCAGTCGCGCTGGATGGTGGCGGCGATGCCGAGGTTCCAGTACGCCGGGTCGCCCTCGCCACGCGGGGCGCGGGCGGCGGCCTCACGGCCCAGTTCGTACGCCTTGGCCCAGTTGCGCAGGAACTTGTGGGCGAGCGCGGCGTCGTACCACCACACCGCGCTCTCTTCCTCGTCCGCGTAATGCGCCAGCACCTGTTCGAAGAGACCGGCGGCGGTCAGCCACTCCTCCGCGTCCCAGGCGTTGTACGCCTGCTTGATCAGCTCTCCGGCCTCGGACTTCCGCACGCTTCCCACCCTGGTCGTTCAACCGCTACATCAGGAGCGTATCCCCCGGCCACCGACAGGCGACAGCAGCGCCGGCGGCCCTACTCCTCCGGCGGGTACACCGCCTCTCCGCTGCCCACGAGGGTGATCGCGATGGCCTCCACGGGGCAGTTCTCCGCCGCCGCCAGCACCTTCTCGTTCGCGTCGGTGTCCGCCTCGGCGGGGTGGGACTGGCGGGCGGTGTCCAGGCGGAAGCCGCCGGGGGCGTGGTGGACGCACTGGGCGGAGCCGATGCAGACGGAGCGGTCGACCTCGATGTGCCAGCGGTCGCCCATGACGTTCTACGCCTCCCAGCCGGCCGGCAGGTGGATCATCTTGTGTTCCAGGAACTCGCCGTACCCTTCGGGGCCGAACTCCCGCCCGAGACCGGAGTTCTTGTAGCCGCCGAACGGGCCGAGCATGTCGAGGCTGAAGGTGTTGACCGAGTAGGTGCCGGTACGGACCTGCCGGGCGACCTCGATGCCGTGCTCCACGTCGCCGGTCCACACGCTGCCGCTGAGCCCGTAGTCCGAGTCGTTCGCGATCTTCAGGGCCTCGGACTCGTCGCCGTACGGCAGGAGGCAGATCACCGGGCCGAAGATCTCCTCGCGGGCGATGCGCATGGAGTTGTCGACGTCGCCGAAGAGGGTGGGCTCGACGTACCAGCCGCGCTCCAGGCCTGCCGGGCGCCCGCCGCCGGTGAGGATCTTGGCGCCCTCCTCCTGACCGATGCGGATGTAGTCGAGGTTCCTGCGCTGCTGGCGTTCGGCCACCAGCGGACCCACCTGCGTCGCCGGGTCCAGCGGGTCGCCGACCGTGAGCGCGCTCGCCGCCTGCGTGAAGGCGTCGGCGAATTCGTCGTAGCGCGAGCGGGGCACGAGGATGCGGGTCTGCGCGACACAGGCCTGGCCGTTGTTCATCCAGGCCGCCGAGGCGATCCCGGGCACCGCCGTCGCGATGTCCGCGTCGGGCAGCACGACCGCCGCCGACTTGCCGCCCAGCTCCAGCGTCACCCGGGTGAGGTTGCGCGCGGCGACCTCCATCACCCGCTTGCCGGCGGCGACCGACCCCGTGAAGGAGACCTTGTCGATCCCGGGGTGCCCGACCAGGTACTCGCTGACCTCGCGGTCGGCCGGGAGGATGGACAGCACACCGTCCGGCAGCCCGGCCTCCTTGGCGATCTCGCCGAGGATGTAGGCGTCCAGGGGCGACTCGGGGGACGGCTTGAGCACCACCGTGCAGCCGGCGAGCAGGGCGGGCGCGAGCTTGGCGGCGGCGACGAACTGCGGGACGTTCCAGGGGACGACGGCCGCGACGACCCCGACCGGCTCCCGGCGCACCAGGATCTTCCCGAGCACCCCGTCACGGGTCTCCTCGTACGTGAAGTCCCGCGCGACCCTGATCGCCGCGTCCCACACCATCATCGCGCCGAGGGCCTGGGCGAGCACGCTCCAGGAGTACGGGGAGCCGTTCTCGGAGGAGATCACCCGGGCGATCTCCTCGTGGCGGGCGGCGATCGCGTCCTTGATGCGGGTGACGACCTCGATCCGCTCCTGGAGCGTCGCCCGCGGCCAGGGCCCCTCGTCGAACGCACGGCGCGCCACGGCGACGGCCCGGTCCACGTCCTCACGCGAGGCGTGCGGCACGCGCCCGATGACCTCCTCGGTGTGCGGGGAGACGACCTCGATGACGTCCTTGCCGAGGGGATCGGTCAACTCCCCGCCGATGAACAGCTGTCCGTGTTCCACGAGCTCGGTCATGGCCGACTGCCTCCCGCCGCAGCAAATCTGACGCTGTTTCAGGAACAGATATCAGTTCCGGTCAAAGTAGTCCACGGACAGCGCGAGAATGCCCCTGACCAGTGGTTTCCTGATGATCAGAAGCGGGTGCGGAACGTGCGGGCCGCCCTCCCGCCGTCGCATCGCCGACTGACGTCCGGGCCGGCGACCGCCGAAGCGTCGGAACCGGTGACACCGGCCATGGGGCCGTTCTCGTAGAGTGGGGCGCCGGCACCAGACGGGGGTGGAACGTGGCCGATGCGGTTCAGAAGGCCGATGAGGCGGGTGCCCCTGCTCGCAACACGGCTGCGCGAATCAGCGTCTGGGCTGCCTTCCTGGGCATCTGCCTGATCGTGGGCATCTTCGCGACACCGATGTTCTGGCTGCTGTACGGCGGGTTTTACACGTTCCTCCTGTTCATGTCCGGTGTCGTCGCGATCCCCGCCGGCCACCTCGGTCGCCGCCGGGGCAAGCGCCTCGGCGGTCGCGACAGAGGCGTGGCACTGCTCGCCATCGTGACCGGCTGGATCCTGATCCTTCTGAGTTTCCTGCTGGTTCTGGCTTACGCGGGACTTCTGGCAGGGCTGGCATTTCTCACCGACTCCGCGTGAGGGCTCGTGACAAGTCACAGGCCTCAGTGGTGACTACCAGGTCACATCAACGCAGATCAGCCCAACGCCCCGCACCGACGGTCGACTTGGGCATCCACTGAAACCAGTTCTAGTTAAAGTAGTCCACGGTAAGGACGAGAACGCCCCTGACCAGCGGTTTCCCGATGATCAGGGGCGGGTGCGGAAGGCGTGGGCCGTCAGGGGGCCGTCGGGGCCTTGTGGGCCGTCCGGTACATCTCGTCGACGGCCTTCCGCGTACGCGTCTCGCTGCTCGGCATGAGGTGGGTGTAGGTGCGGAGCGTGAACCCGGCGTCGGCATGGCCGAGGTAGGCACTCAGGGCCTTGATGCTCTCCCCGGAGTCGAGGAGCACCGACGCGTAGAAGTGCCGTAGGGCGTGCATGCCGTCTTCGCGGGCTTCCTTGTAGCGCTCCCCCGGCCCGGGCTTGGGGATCACTCCGGCCGCGGCGAGCGCAGGCTTCCAGGCGTGCACGTTGAACGCGTTGCGCCAGACCGCCCCACCGTCAACACCGGTGAAGTACAAGAGCCTGGTCACCGGCTCTCCGTCGGGACGCATCCAGGGCAGCGTGACTTCGGCCGGCGGAAAGGCCGTCATGTGCTCGGCGAGCGCGAAGGCGACCGAGTCCGGCAGCGGCACGTCACGGAGCTTGCCGTTCTTCGGCGGAGCGAAGACCAGCTTCCGTTCCACGACCTTGACCTGCTGGGTGACGTGCAGGACGCCGGACAGCGGGTCCACCTCGTCGACGACCAAACCGAAGATCTCTCCTTGCCGAAGTCCGCATCCGGCCCCGACGTCGACCATGGCCCGGAACCGGCCAGGCAGCCCCCGCCGCACGGAGAACACGCGCTCTGCGGACCACGGAGCGACACGACCAGGGGCGGGCTTCGGGCGCCGTACCGAACGCACTCCACAGGGGTTGCGCGCAAGGCGGCCGTCATCAACTGCAGCAGCGAGCACCGCCGACACGTTTCCGAAGATGACGCGACGGGATGATCCAGCGCTCCCTGTCTCCTCCAGCTTGCGTATCCAGGATCGGATGTCGGACGGCTGGAGCGAGGAAAGAGGACGGCTTCCGAGGTATGGAAAGGCATGAAGCCGAAGGCGGCGCTCTGTATTCTCACGAGTCGTCGGGTCGGTTGTCTGACCGGCCAGCCACTCGGTGGCGTACTGCTGAAAGGTGACCTTCCCGGCTTCCGGGTCGACGTACTGGCCACGCGACATGTCCGCCTCGATGCGAGCGAGCCACTGGTCAGCGAGCCGCTTCTTGCCATCGGGGAAGCTCTTGGACTTCTCGGTCCCGTCGGGGCCGATGTATCGGGCGCGGTAGCGCATGCCGGTGCCGTGGCGGTCTGTCTTGACCTTGCGGGTCTTCCCCTCCGGGGTGGCCTCGGTCTTGTACCAGCGGTCTTGGATGTGCCCAGCCACTACGCGGCCCCTTCCATGAGGGAGCCGACCCAGGCGCGCACGTCGTTGGGGTCGTAGCGCAGATGCCGGCCGACTCGGAAGCCGCGGGGGCCGGTGCGCTTCCGGCGCCACTGGTACAGCGTCTCGACCGGGACGGCGAGCAGCTCGGCGACGTCGGCCGGGGTCAGGTACCGCTCGGGAAGCGTGCGGACGGTCATGCGGCGGCTCCTTCCAGGGCCAGGTCTTGCAGGGCTTCGCGAGCTGCTTCGCGGTTGAGCTGGAGGTCGCGGGCGATGGTGGCGGCGAGGACGGATTCGCCGGGGGTGTGGCCGTGGCCTGCGTACTGCCAGTCGGCGAGGACCAGGACGGTGTCCGGCTCCTGGTCCTCGAGGCCGAGGGCGGCGTTTTCCTGGGCGGCGCGGAAGTCGGCGCGGGCCTGGCGGAGGGCACCGAGGGTGGTGGAGTAGCGGCGGGACTTGGAGGAGAAGTGGCCGCGGAAGCCGAGCATGTGCGCCCAGGCCCACAGGCGCCGGTCAGGGTAGAGCGGATCGA
Source organism: Streptomyces sp. NPDC001843 (assembly GCF_042891955.1). Lineage (NCBI taxonomy): Bacteria > Bacillati > Actinomycetota > Actinomycetes > Kitasatosporales > Streptomycetaceae > Streptomyces > Streptomyces sp. NPDC001843. Next base: position 567,265 of record NZ_JBIATQ010000001.1, read on the forward strand.
GGAGTTTGCAGGCTTCGATGAGTCGGCGGGTGTGGTCGGGGACGCCGTGGCGGTCGAGTTCGGACAGCTCACCGATGCGGCGGTCGAGGGTGCCGGTGTTCTCGGCGGCTTTGGTGGCGTACTTGGCGACGTAGGAGGCGACGGCCTGTTCGGTGATGTCGGAGCCGTCCCCGAAGGCCTTGACCGGCCGGACGTCGAGCTGTCGGCCCCAGCGGAAGGTCCGGGCCGGTTGGTCGGCGGCGGCCGGGACGGAGACCGAGGTGTAGGAGTGCGCAGCGGCGGCCCGGATCGCGTCGGAGAGGAGGTCGACCGTGGCCCAGGTCGGCGGAGGGGTGCCGGGGCCGTCCGGTCCGTCGATGCGGATCACGGCATGGAAGTGCAGGGCCCCGCGCTTCTGGAACTCCGCGACTTTGCCGTAGGAGAGCCGGGCGGCTTCCTTCAGCTCCCGCTGAGAGAGGCCGGCGCGGGCGGCGACCTCCCGGCGGAGCCGGTTGGTGAAGCGCTGCCAGAGCTGTCCGGCGTGGTTGTTGAACAGCACCGCGCCCGCGTAGTCGTACGTCGCTGAGTCCAGGGCGGTGCCGAGGACGGGGTCATCGGCGGGGTGGTCTGTGCCGCAGCGGCAGACGCCACGGTCGGGGCGGTTGTGGACCGGGCCGAAGGAAGGGGCGGTGAGGGTGGCGAAGACGCGGGGGTGATTCCGGACGGTGGCGGGGATGTCGCGGCGGTCATCTCCGGCCAGGCCTGCGCGGATGAGGTGGTAGGTGTCGCCCGCGTACGTCCAGGCGCAGGAGGGGCAGCGGGAGGCGCGGCGGTTGCCGCAGGCGAGGCGGAGGCGTCCGCCGGGCTCGTTCTCGGTGGTGTAGTGGTGCAGGGTCTCGCCGGTGGTCTTGTCCTTGTGGAGGGTCCAGCCGGTCAGGTGGATGGGATCGGCACAGCCGCCGGTGCGGCGGATCTGGTCTTCCCAGCGGGAGTAGTCATCGGCCGAAGCCACCCTCAGCAGGTCGCCGAGGGTGGTCGGGTCGAGCAGCTGCTCAGACACGGGCACCCTCCCGGGTACGGCGGGTGGGAGCGGTGCCGGTGCCGTTGCAGGCCGGGCAGTGGGCGGTGATGGTCCGCAGGTGACCGTGTCGGTCCCGGCCGCCGAGGGTGATGGCGGCAGAGGCGAAGCCGTCGCAGGCCGGGCAGATTCGCGGCGGGGGCGGGGTGCGGTGGGTCATGATGGTGGTTCCTTTCGATTGCGGTTGGGAGGAACGGCCCTGGGTGGCGGCGTGCTTGGCGGCTTGTGCGCCACCCAGTGGTCGGTCGTGGGAGCCCCGGCGGCCACGGCCCTTGGCGCGGTACATGGCCGCGTCGGCGGCGGCGAGGGCGTCGGTGAGGGCGGGCACCGGGAGATCGGCGATGGGGCAGGTACCGACCGAGGCAGCCAGCGGCAGTGACTTCCCGTCGTAGTGCAGCGGCTGGTGCAGTGCGGTGGTGAGCGCGGCAAGATCAGCGGCGGTCAGGTCGCAGACGATGGCGACGAACTCGTCGCCGCCCAGGCGGCCAGCAGTTCCGTTGCCCTTGCACCAGGCGCTCAGCCGTTCGGCGGTCTTCACGAGCGCGGCGTCTCCGGCAGCGTGGCCGTGGGTGTCGTTCAGGGTCTTGAAGTGGTCGAGGTCGATCAGGAGCACGGTCGCGTGCGGGTGCCGGCGGATGAGGTGTTCGGCGCGGGCGGTCCATCCGGCACGGGTTTGCAGACCGGTGAGCGGGTCGCGGCGGGCGTAGGCGAGGCGGCGGGTGAGGACGCCTCCGTGTACGGCCCAGCCGAGTAACGGCACGATGCTTGCTGCTATCTGCAGGTCCATGACGTTCTCCTTGGCGGTGGCGGTTAGGTGGCCTGAGCCGGTCCCAGGAGCGGCGGCGTGCTTGGCGGCTTGTGCGTCGCCCCGGGGACCGGTCAGCGGCGCTTGGCGTCGCTGTTGACCAGGGAGCGGATCACCAGGGCGCAGACGGCAAGGGAGACGCCGGTGATGGCGACCGCGAGGAGCATGGAGACGAGGACGGCGCCGACGACCAGGACCACGGCCGTGCCGCCGCCGACGAGGGCGAGAACGCTGCCGGGCGTGAGCTGAACGGTCGAGCGGGACGGCGCCACCGGGGCCGGGACGGGGGCGGTGGGCTGGTGGACCGTGGCCGTCTGCTCAGTGACGGTGGCGGGCGGGTTGGCGAGGCTGGCCACGGTGGGCATGGTCGGGATCTTGGGCCGGAGCATGGTCGGTCTCCCTTGGCTGGACGGTTACTTGACGGCGGTGTCGATGACGGGGGCAAAGAGGCTGTCGGCGAGGAGGTAGCCGCCGAGGAGGAGCACGGCGACGAGCCACCAGGGCGGGCGGATGAGCTTGACGCCGAGCCAGCCGACGACCAGGAGGGCGAACCAGAGCGGGACCTGCATGGCGGCGGCTCCTAGCGGACGCGGCAGCGGTGGGTGCGGGCGGCGAGCTGGGCGGCCGACTGGCTGGAGTAGTCGGCGGACCAGCCGCACCGGTCGGCGGTGCACACGGCGGCGTGCTTGGTCCGGCCGTGGCGGTCGCGGTGGGTGCCGATCTGCACCGGACCGATGCTCATCACGGAGTGGAAGTTGTCGCGGGCAGGCATGTCAGTCGGTCTCCTCACGGGTCGTGGTGGGGTCGGGAAAGCTGGCACGGATACCGGCGGCGATGGCCGGGTCGGCGGTGCGCTGGGCGGCTTCCTCGGCGAGCAGATGGGCGAGGAAGGGCCGGTCGGCCGCGGCCATCTCCCGAGCGCCGTCGAGGTAGTCGGCAGCGGTCAGGTCGGCGGGGTCGGAGGTCATCGGTCGTTCCTTCCGGTCAGGCGAGCTGGGCAGCGATGGCGTCGGCGAGGTGGGGCGGGACACCGAGGCGGGTGCGAAGGGTGTCGGTGTCGATCGGCGATCCGGTGCGTGCCTGGTGGGCTTCCGCGACCTTGCGGGCGTGGTCGACCAGGGCGGCCGGGACCGGCATGGCCGAAGCCGGGGCAGACACCGGAGGAGCGACCGGCAGGGCCGGGGTGTCGTCCTCTGCCGTGACGGCCTCCGGCTCCAGAGCTGCAGCGGGTTCGGGTTCCGTCTCGGGTTCGGGTGCCAGGGCTGGGGGTGCCGGCGGATCCGGCACCCGGTCTCCGGCGGAGTGGGCCAGGAGGGTCCCGCCGAGGAAGGCGAGGGCGGGCCATCCGGCGATGCCGAGGCGGAGCAGGGCGGGCGGGTTGGCCAGGTTGAGGAATCCGGCGGTGGCCACGTTGGCGCCGAGCGAGGCGACCAGGGCGATCAGGAACCAGCACCAGGCCAGCCGGGACGGCCCCTCACTGCGCAGGCGTCGCCAGGCGGCGACCAGGAGCAGGTCGACCGATACCGGGTAGGCCCAGGCCTTCCAGCCGCTCTGTCCGGCAGCGGCGGCCAGGTCGTGCAAGTGGGCGAAGGACAGGGCACCGGCGATGACGGCCTGGACCAGAACCGCGTCCACCCGCAGGGCGGGGCGGGCCATCAGAACCCCTCACCCGGGTAGGGCGGGCCGCTGTTGGGGTCGTAGCCGGGCGGGAACGTCCCCGGCGGAGGCTCGGGCAGCGAGGCGGCCAGGGACGTGCCGACGATCTCGATGAAGTCCTGGTCGGCTCCGGCGTTGTCGCCGTAGAGGGCGAGCTGGCCGAGCAGGAGCACGGTGCGGGCGAAGTCCTCGCAGTTCGGGCACATGACGGGGCTTCCTCCCTTCATGAGGCATGGCAGGGGTAGGGACCTGGCGCGAAAGCGGTCACGCCAACCGGAGAGCGGGAAGGGATCAGGCCGTGGCAGGGGCTGTCTTGGACAGCGGCACACGGGCCGAGGGCACCGGCGCGAAGGCCGGACGGAAGGCCGCCAGGGCGGGCAGGTCCGGAGTGCGGTCGGCGTGCCGGTTGCAGATGTTCACGGCCTCACGCAGCGACGTGTGCGGAGCGCGGATCCGGGACCAGCCGCCGGACGAGTCACCGGTGACGGCCACGCCGGGAGTGTCGGTCGGGATCTGGATGGCGGCCAGGACGGCGTCCGGGGAGATGTCGCCGAAGGCCATGTTGGCGCTCGTCTCGTCGTTGACGCGGTGGGCGGTACGGCCGGTGAGCTGGGCGCGGAGCATCGTGATGCCCTTGCCGAGTTCGGAGCCGAACCGCTGCCCGCACACCTCCAGGTAGATGCCGGCCGCGCGGCCGAGCTGGGCGAGGCGGACCAGGGCGGTGATGATCCGGTCGCGGCGCTTCTCCTCCTCCTTGCTGGCGAACAGGGCGAGTTCGGCGACCTCGTCGACCAGGACCACGACCGGGACCGGGCGCAGGTCTTCGGGCAGGTCCCAGATGTCGGCGGCGATCTCTGCATCGGGCACGGCGACGCTAATGCGCTGCTCGGCCCGGATGAGCTGGTACACCTCCTGCATGTGGGCCACGAGCGCTTCCAGCAGCTCCAGGGCGGTGTCCGGGTTGTCGGCGAGGGCGGAGAACCGGCGGGCCAGCGGGAAGAGCTCCACACCCTGCTTGCAGTCGATGCCGACCAGGGCGACCTCGTGCGGAGCAAGCCCGGCGACCAGGTTGCGCTGGTAGACCGACTTACCGGACTCGGTGGCGCCGAGGGTGAGCGCGTGCGGGACGGCCCGGTAATCGCGGTAGTGCACGCCACCGTCCTCGCGCAGGGCGACCGGGATCCGCATAGGGCGGGTGGTGTCGGTCTTCGCGGGCATCTGCACCCGCTTGAGCACGTCATAGCCGGTCATCCGTACTTCGACGACGCCGGAGCGCAGCTCACGCGAGGTGACCCCGTACATCCCGAAGGAGTGCCGTAGCCGGTCGGATGCGGCAACCACGTCGAAGGCGTCCTGACCGGGGCGGAGCTTGAGCCGTAGGACCAGGCCGGTCCGGGTCGGGCGCAGGCGCAGGATGCGCGGCGGGCGGGACTCCGGCACGGGCCGGTTGGTGGCCCGAGCAAAGGCCAGGCGCCAGCGCGAAGGCGGGACCGTCAGCCCGCAGGCATCCATGACCGAGGCATACCGGATGCGGACCCGCAGCGCAGCGAAGGTGACCCCGAAGGTCATCCAGTACCAGGCGGGGCGCCGCCACCGCAGGAGACCCGCAGCGGCGACGACCAGCACCAGCGCGACCGTGAAGCCGGTCATGATCAGGCCGCCTTCGGCTTCGCGGCGGTCTCCACGAGAGAGGTCACGGCGACCGCGCGGAAGGAGATCCCGTGCCGCTTCTGTCCGTTGAACTCGTTTTCCCACGGCCGGGCGATCAGGCCCGTGAGAGCGACCGGCGTGCCCATGGCCAGCTCGCCCGAGACGCCCGGCTCAGGCACGGCGACGGTGACAACGTCAGCGCTTCCGTTCATGACGAACAGCACGTCCATGGTCCACAGGGTCTCGCCGCTGTCGCGGTCCACAGCCAGCTGACCGGTCTGACGGTTGGCGATCTTCTTCTGAGGCGGCTGAGCGATCATCAGGGTCGCGGCGGAGGTGTCGACGGGAATCTGACGCATGATGGAACTCCCTTTCGGAGGGGCGGGAGCGGCGCACTTGCTTGGCGGTGGGTCGCCGCTCCTGTGCGTTAGCCGAAGCCCGCAGCAAGGCCGCAGGCGGTTGCGCTTCCAACTGGTGCGCACCAGTAGGTTGCATCTGGTGCGCACCAGATGTCAAGCGATGTCGCCGGTCCGGCGCTTTCAACTCGCCTTACTGCGACGGTTCTAGAGAACCGTTTCCTGCAAGAGCGCGGTAGCCAACAGGGGTTAACACCTGTCGCGTTAACCCCTCCCGACCTGCACTGACGTGAGGCATGCTGCAATTAGGACTTACAACCGAGGCAGGGCGGCGCGAGGTGACGAACGGACTCAAGTCAGCGAGGAGTGCACGCGAGTGGTCGCAGGAGCGGCTGGTTCGCGAGATCGAGCGCTATGCGCGCGAGCACATGCTCACTGTGGCATCCACGGCCAGCCTGCGCGTGTACGTCTCGGAGTGGGAGAACGACCGCCGCCCGATCTCGGCCCGGTACGCGAAGATATTGCGTGCCCTGCTCGGCGTCACCGACGACGAACTGAGCGGCGCAGCAGTCACCTTGACGCCACCGGCTGCGGCAGACGGATACGACGAACTCCTAGGCCGGATCGATGCGGCCCGCAGCGTCAGTCTGACCATGGTGAAGACGTTCATGGATCAGACCGAGTTGTTCAGGACCATGGACCGCCAGATGGGGGCCGCGAGTCTCGTCGACCAGATGACCGCCCACCTGGGGACGCTTGAGGACGCTCTGACGTTCGCTGTACTGCCAGAGACCCGGCGCCCAGTCGCCCGCGCGTTGGCCGGGGCGGCGACTCTCGCAGCGTGGCAGGCCCTCGATGTTGGGGCAGTCGAACGCGCCTGGCGCCACTATGAGTTGGGCAAGCGAGCCGCCCAGGAGGCGGACGAGCCGATGTACCTCGCGCACGCCACGGCAGAGCAGGCCTACGTGCTCTGCGACGCGGGACGTGCACCCATGGCAGTCCAGTTGATACGCGACGCGCAGCGACTCGGCGGCAAGGCGATGTCACCGCGTCTCACCGCCTGGCTGTACGCGGCCGAAGCCGAGATATGCGCCCGAGCTGGCATACCCGACGAGTGCCGGCGGGCACTGGAGAATGCGACGCGATGCCTGCCACCGGGAGACGAGGCCCGCGACCCGGACATGCTCAGCATCTTCCTGAACGAAGGCCACCTCACGAGGTGGCGTGGCAACGCGCTTGCACTGATAGGCGATGACGAAGCCGTGGGCAACCTCTACGCGGCACTCGACACCGCCGACCCCACGTTCATACGAGCATCCGCAGGACTGCGCTGCGATCTGGCACAGGCGCACTTGGCCCGCGGCGAGTACGACCAGGCGCACGAGCACCTGCGCCAAGCCCGCCTGGTTGCGAACCGCACAGGCTCAGTGCGTCACCGACGCCGGATCGAGCAGCTCACGCAGCGGTTGTAGGCGAGGCGCCGGCACCCCGGGAGGCGAGAACATGCAGCAGGGCAACGAGTGTGCCGGACCCCATCAACTCACCACGTGCCATGAGCTCCGGGATGTCTGAGAGCGGCACCCAAGCGATGTGCCCGGCCTCTTCGAGGTCTGTCGGCTCACCGACGAGCTTGGCGCCCTTGCCCACGAAGATCTCGTGTGGCGAGTCGACCATGCCCACCATGGGCTGGTAGGTCACCACGTGGTCAAGAGTCGTCGGTCGCCAGCCGGTCTCTTCCTCGACCTCTCGCAACGCCGCCTGCATGGGCTCTTCCCCAGCATCGACGATTCCGCCGGGCAGCTCCCAGCCGAACGACTGAGGGACGAAGCGGTAGCGCCACATCATCAGGACCCGATCCTGGTCGTCGAGGACGGCGGCGACGGCGACACGGTGGAGGCGCACCACGTGATGCTCGAACCGGTCGACACCGGGAGGCTCGACGTCGACGAGGCTGAGCTTCACCCAGCGGTTGTCGTACACGGTCCGCTCACCATGGATCTGCCAAGGCTCGACATCCGTCGGAGTCTCGGTGGTCACTGACCGGTCTGGTACCCGGTAGGAGCTGCGGCCGTGCACTTCGACGAGACCTTCGGAGACCAGCTTGGCCAGCACCTGGCGCAGAGCTGTGCGTCCGATGCTCAGCTCTTCCGACAGGGTCCGCTCGGACGGGAGCTTGGAACCCGGCGAGTACCTGCCCTCCGAGATCCACTCACGGATCGTGCGGTAGACCCGCTCCGACTTCGGTCCCATCCCGTAGGTACGCTCCTTGCTTCCCGTGATGCCGATCAGCACAAGCGTAGCCGTGACCTACTCACGTGAGTAGGCACTCTCAACGAGACGAGCGCCAGCCAACAGCGCGGTAGGACTTTCCCTACTTCATCAAGGCCCGCGCACGGCGCGGGCGCGCGCCGCCTTGTCGGCGGGGCCGCCGCCCTGTCTTCGCCAGCGGCGGCCCCGCCCGGCGGCGCGCTGCGTGCATGCGGGCAGAGGCAGGAAACCCACTGTGGCTGGGGCGGTCGGCTCCACGGCTTTAGGCAGCCAATTTGGCGCGAGCCTCGAAGATCATGGCCCCAACGTCGTGCTTTAACGGGCAGGTCCACAGACTGCCCGACGCGCCGGAAGCTTACGGGGCCATGATCACTCGCGCCAAATCAGCTCCAGCCCAAAGCCGCTCCACCGACCTAGGTCGCTTTTTCTGCCCGCATCAGACTCGCAAGGTGTCCGCATCAGCAAATAGCTGACTCCGCCCCTCAAGCGCAGAGAAAGTATCGATGAGCATTGGGAGTGCACACTCTCTAGCGATGGCGTCAAACAGTAGGGCTTGCTCTGGAAAGAGCTGGAAGTCAAAGACTGACGGCTTATAGCGCACAAGAGAAGAGGCATAGTACGTCACAGCGTAGCGAGCCAAGTCCGGAGGCATAGGAAAAAGCTTGGAGCTGTAGAAGCTTGGGCACAATATCCCATCGAAGAAGGCTTCGTCTCGCGAGGCGAGAATATCCTTCATCTGCCAAGTTATGTCCAGTGCGCCGGATAGGTCAGGTGATCCATCGGCAAGGTGCGGAGCGGTCCTCCGGGCTTGATAGATGGCGAAGCCCATCAAACGGCGACTGAGGCCGAACACGTCACGCCAATGATTGAACATCTCAACTTGTTCAAAATGTTGACGAAACAGTCTCCCTGTCACACCGGCTGGCGTTCCAGTTTCCGGCAAAAGAATAACAGGCCAGCTCTGCTGACCGTCAAAGACCAGTACATGATGGAGACCCTTTGGCTTTTCACTGCCCCAGCCCACGTCTGCCGACTGGCTACCAACTTGAGGAATGTGAGGAATTAGGCGCCTAATAGGAAGCTTCGTCCCGACGGGCAGGGTGCGTCCTGTGCGGTGTTCATAAAGCCATGGAAACACTCCCTTTCTCACCGTTAGCGAGTCGCCCGCTACACTTTTCCCTTGCCTTCCAGGGCTGAAACTGAGTCCATGATGAACGACCCCCTGGATGTCCGACGGCCGAACGGTCAACAGTTCAGCTTTAGCGAAATTCAGCATCGCGTAATAATAGAGGAGGCATGAAGATCTATTAGGGACAGCCAGCGCCGCCTGAAAGTTACTCAATGCCTGACGCATGAAATTTCGATACTCAAGCCAAAGCTTATTTTTCTGGGCCAGCGTCCCCGAGAACCTCTTTCTTCCTACGTTGGCAATTTCAGCATGCCTCCTTAGATTTTCCAGGATGAGGGGGATAGACGCCCCCTCGGACCAATATTCGGGAGGATTTTTAGGGTCATGCACCGCCGAAATGACCCACGAGTTAAAGGGGCGAGGCTGTGGAAGGTTCATTGCTACCCCCTCGTACTTGATCGCTGTGACCTCATGATGGGCTAGTCGTACGCGTGCCGTCCTGCGTTTTCGCGAGCTGGGTTCATCGGTTGCCGCGCTGGGCCGTCTCTGGGCCGTCCGACAGTGACCAACGTCGACAAGCGATGACCGCTAGTGGGCACATCAGCACAGGTCAGCGCAACGCCCCACCGCATCAGTCGACTTGGGCCCCCACTGAAACCAGTTCTAGTTATAGTGGGCGATGGTCGTGAGCAGTGGCCGTGAGCGGCACGACGGGCGGAGGGCGGATGGCGAAGACGTTCGAGCACGGCGGCGGTGTGCGGTCGATAGCCGTGCCGATTCCGGACAACCCCCTCGGCCACACGCTGGTGTACGCGGTCGACACCGACCGCGGCCCGGTGCTGATCGACACCGGATGGGACGACCCTGCGTCCTGGGACACCCTGGTGGCGGGACTGGCGGCGCTGGGCTTCCCGGTCGGGGAGGTGTACGGGGTCGTCATCACCCACCACCACCCCGACCACCACGGGCTGTCGGGGCAGGTGCGGGAGGTCTCCGGCGCGTGGGTCGCGATGCACGAGGCCGACGCGGCGATCGTCCGCCGGACGCGGGGAACCCGCCCCGAGCGCTGGTACACGTACATGGCCGCCAAGCTCACGGCCGCCGGAGCGCCTGAGGAGCATGTGGCCCCGCTTCGGGCCGCCCACCGCCGGACCCTGCCGGGTCTGTCCCCCGCCCTCCCCGACCGGGAGATCGTCCCCGGTGAGTTCCTCGACCTCCCCGGCCGCCGCCTGCGCGCCCTGTGGACGCCGGGCCACACCCCGGGCCACGTCTGCCTGCACCTGGAGGAGGACCACCCGGCCCGGCTCCCCGGCCGCGGCCGGCTCTTCTCCGGGGACCATCTGCTCCCGGAGATCACCCCGCACATCGGCCTGTACGAGGACCCCGACGACGATGGGGGTTCCCCCGCGCGAGCGAAGCCGAGCGTGGGGGACGTCACCGACCCGCTGGGCGACTACCTGGCCTCGCTGGAGCTGGTGGACCGGCTGGCCCCGGCCGAGGTCCTCCCGGCCCACCAGTACGCCTTCGCCGACGCGCCCTCCCGCGTACGGCAGTTGCTCGCGCACCACGAGGAACGGCTCGCCGGGCTGCTCACCCTCCTCGCCGAGCCACTCACGCCCTGGCAGGTGGCCGAGCGCATGGAATGGAACCGTCCCTGGGCGCAGATCCCGTACGGATCGAGGAACATCGCGGTCTCGGAGGCGGAGGCCCACCTGCGGCGGCTGGTGAAGCAGGGGCGGGCGGAGGCGGTGGCGGACAGTGAGCCGGTGGCGTACGTGGCGGTCTGATGCGGTCGTCCGGTCGAGGGCTCCGCTGGTAGAAAGGCTCATGGGCCCTTTGGAGATCCTTCTCGCCGAGCGCGGCTGCGAGCGCGTCATCCACACCTTCGTCCACCGTCTCGACCTCGGTGTACCCGCCTCCGTCGCCGAGCTGTTCACCGAGGACGGCAGCTGGGAGTGGCCCCCGCCGGGGGACGGGCGGCGGTCCGTGGGTCGTCAGGCGCTGCGGGAGTACTTCGGCTCCCGGCCCGCCGACCGGCTCTCCCGCCGGCTGATGTCGAACGTCCTCGTCACCGTCACCTCCGCGGACACCGCGACTGCCGTCTCGTACTTCTCGACGTACCGGGTCGACGGACACACCGGCGGCATCGTCCCGGCCGGGCCTCCGGTCCAGGTCGGGAACTACGAGGACACCTTCCGTCGGGTCGAGGGCGAGTGGCTGCTGGAGCGCCGGGTCCTCGTGCTGCCCTTCGGCGGCCCCACCAAGAGCCTCAGCGAGTGAGTGTCCGGATCAAGTCCACCGCGTCGTCGAGGAGTTCCACCTCACGTGCGCTCATGGTCGGGTTGGCCGCACGGCGTCGCCGCGCCTCCGTCAGGCCCGGCTCGGTGAGCCCGGACGGGTCGGCGAGCAGCGCGGCCAGCAGCGCGCGGGCCGGCTCGGCGAGCCCTTCCTCGTCCACGGCGACCTGGGCGAGGATCACCGCGGACATGCCCCAGTCGAGGCCGGGTGGGCCGTCCTCGGCGTTGGTCCAGTCGATGACCCGGGGGCCGTCCGGGGCGAGGATCACGTTGTCGGGATGCAGGTCCAGGTGCAGGACGCGGGCGCCCGGGTCGGCCGGGTCCCGGCCGGGAACGGAGTGCAGCCGCCGCAGCAGCGCGGCGAGTTCGGACCCGGCCTCCGCCGCGCCCAGCGATCCGTCCAGGAGGGCGGCCAGCATCGTGGGCCCGGACAGCCGCTCCATCACCAGGTCGGTGCGCGAGTCGGACGGCCGCACCCGGGGCACCGGGTAGCCGTGCTCGCGCACGTACGTCATCACCGCCGCCTCGGCGGCCGCGTCGCCCCAGCCCTCCCGATCGCGGCGCAGCACCCACTCCTCGTCGATCTCGTACACATCGGCCGACCGGCCGGAACCCAGCAGTCTCCCCGTTGGCAGCATGGCGCGACCTTACCGACCGCGCCCGGTACCCCCGGCTCACAGGCTCCTCTCAGGCCTCCCCCACCGCCAGGTAGAGTGACCCGGTCGTCATCACACCCGTACGGGGGGAAGCCGGTGCAATTCCGGCGCTGACCCTTCCCCGACTCTCGGCTTCGCCCGAGCCGGGGAGACCCCTATCCGTGAACCGTCGCAGACGGTGAGCCGGACCGCCCCGCGTGGAACGTTGACCGGCTCACGTGCGTCGGCGGCCCGCCGCGCGCACGGCACCGTCGAGGTCTACGGAGCCGAGCCGCCCGGGGTGTCCCGTGCTGCCCGTGCTCCCCCGCAGGGAGAGGCAGTCGCCCACCATGAACGTCCGCCGCAGCGCCGCGGCCATCGCCGCGGTCGGTGTCATAGCCGCAGCCGCGCCCGCCACGGCCGCGTCGCCGTCGCCCTCCCCGTCGGCGGCGCTCCCGTCCGGGCTGTACGGCGGCACCGACCCGAAGTACGACGGTGTGTGGCGGCAGTCCCTCGCGCTGCTCGCCCAGCGCACGGTGGGCGTCCGGCCCGCCGCCGAGGCCGTCGACTGGCTGGTCGGGCAGCAGTGCGCCGACGGAGGCTTCGCCGCCTACCGTCCGGATCCCGCCAAGGCGTGCGAGGCGACCAAGGCCCAGGCCGACACCAACAGCACGGCCGCCGCCGTCCAGGCCCTGCACGCGCTCGGCGAGCACGACGGCGAGGTGCACAAGGCCGTGGTCTGGCTGAAGAGGACACAGAACAAGGACGGCGGCTGGCCCTACACGCCGGGCTCGCCCAGCGACACCAACTCCACCTCCGTCGTCATCGGCGCGCTCGCGGCGGCCGGCGAGGACCCTCTGAAGCTGCGCACCGAGGGCAGCACCCCCGCCGAACTGCTCGCCAAGTGGTCCATCCCCTGCGACGAGGACGGCGGCGGCGCCCTCGCCTACCAGCCGGACAAGAAGGGCAAGTTGTCGGCCAACGCGGACGCGACGGCGGCCGGCGTGCTGGGCGCGCTCGGCAAGGGCTTCGTGGCTGAGGCCGGGAAGGCGCCGGAGGAGGGCTACGTCTGCGCCAACTCGGACAAGCCGCTGACCCCGCCGGAGATCGCCCGCAACGGTGCCGCGTACCTGTCGGACCAGACGCACGACACCGGCCACCTCACCTCCAGCCTCCCCGGCGCGAAGCCACAGCCCGACTACGGCAACACCGCCGACGCCGTCGTCGCCCTGGCCGCGCAGGGCTGGACGAAGCAGGCGCGAAAGCCGTACGCCTGGCTGGAGAAGAACGCGGCGCAGTGGGCGAAGCAGAGCGGTCCCGCCGCCTACGCCGAGTTGGTCTTCGCCGCGCACGCGATGGGCGCCGACCCGCGCGACTTCGGCGGTACCGACCTGGTGCGGGCGCTCGACGCGACGGGACCGGCGCCGCGGACGGCGAAGACCACCGCCGGTGAGAAGAAGCCGGCCAAGCACGACTCGGGGACCAGCGTTTGGTGGATCGTCGGCACCGGCCTCGTCGCGGGCATCGGCATCGGTTTCCTGCTGAGCGGACGCAAGAGGAAGCAGGGGCTGTGACCGGCGTCCGCCGTGCCGGGGCGCTGCTCCTGGGCGTGTTCCTGTGTGTGGTCCCGGCCGGGCAGGCCCAGGCCGCCGGCTACCGCTACTGGTCGTTCTGGGAGCGCACCGGCGGCCACTGGACGTACGCCACGCAGGGCCCGTCGACCGCGCGTCCCGCCGACGGCGACGTGCAGGGCTTCCGGTTCGCGGTGAGCGAGGACTCCGCCTCCGCTCAGCGTCCGCGCGGCACCGCGGACTTCGGCGCGATCTGCGCCGGGTCGCCCGCCCGGCCGGGCAAGAAGCGCGTCGCACTGGTCCTGGACTTCGGCACGTCCTCCGACGCCCCCTCCGGCGAGACCCCGCCGGACCGCCGGACGGTCTGCGCGGCGGTCTCCGCCGACGGGACGACGGCGGACGCGCTGGCCGCCGTGGCCGGACCGCTGCGGTACGACGCGAACGCGCTGCTGTGTGCGATCGCCGGGTACCCCCGCAAGGGGTGCGGGGAGCAGGTGGCGGTCGGCGGACCTGCCGGGAAGCGCACAGGAAAACCGGCCGGGAAGCCCGCCGGGAGCGAGTCGGGGCACGGGCCGTCGGTGGGCCTGCCGGTGGGCGTGGGTGTGGTCGTGCTCCTGGGCGCGGCGGCGATATGGCGGGCCAGGCGCCGTGGCCGCGCGTAGCGTACCCGCACTGCACCCCGGTGCCTGGTGGCTCTGGTCGCTGGGCCTGGGCACGGCGGCGACCCGCACCACCAACCCCCTGCTCCTCGCGCTCCTCATGGCGGCGTCCGGCTATGTGGTGGCCACCCACCGCGGCACCGCCCCCTGGGCCCGCTCCTACGGCGCCTTCGCCAGGCTCGCCCTCGCCGTCCTCGTCATCCGCCTGGTGTTCGCGGTGGCGCTCGGCTCCCCCGTTCCCGGTACGCACGTGCTCGTCGGCCTCCCCGAAGTCCCGCTCCCGCACTGGGCGCAGGGCATCCGCCTGGGCGGCGAGGTCACCGCCGAGGGAGTGCTGTTCGCGGTGTACGACGGCCTGAGGCTGGCCACGCTGCTGATCTGCGTCGGCGCGGCGAACGCCCTCGCGAACCCGGCCCGTCTCCTCAAGTCCCTGCCCGGCGCGCTGTACGAGACGGGCGTGGCCGTGGTCGTCGCCCTCACCTTCGCACCGAACCTGATCGCCGACGTCCAGCGGCTGCGTGCCGCCCGCCGGCTGCGCGGCCGCCCGGACCGGGGCGTGCGCGGGCTGCTCCAGGTCGGACTGCCCGTGCTGGAGGGCGCGTTGGAACGGTCCGTCGCGCTCGCCGCCGCGATGGACGCCCGCGGTTACGGCCGTACCGCCGACGTCCCCGCCCGGATCCGCCGTACCACCGCCGCCCTCACCCTGGGCGGCCTGCTCGGCGTCTGCGCGGGCACGTACGGACTGCTCACCGCCGAAGGCGGCACGTACGGACTGCCGGTGCTGCTGGCCTCGGTCGTCCTCGCCCTCCTGGGCCTGCGCCTCGGAGGCCGCCGCACCCTGCGCACCCGCTACCGCCCGGACGCCTGGAACGCGCGTGCCTGGCTGGTCGCCGGGTCCGGCGCGGCCGTCGCCGCGCTGCTGGCCCTCGCCTCCGTACGGGACCCCGACGCCCTGCAGCCCGGTGTCGTGCCGCTGACCGCGCCCGGGCTTCCCCTGTGGCCCGCGGCCGCGGTACTCCTTGCCCTGCTCCCCGCCTTCGTCGTCCCCGAGGAGTCGTCGTGATCCGTTTCGAGGATGTCTCCGTGACGTACGACGGGGCGGCCGAACCCGCCGTGCGGGGAGTGGACTTCGAGGTGCCGGAGGGTGAACTGGTGCTTCTCGTCGGCCCGTCGGGGGTGGGCAAGTCCACCGTGCTGGGGTCGGTCAGCGGGCTGGTCCCGCACTTCACCGGCGGCACCCTGCGCGGCCGGGTCACGGTCGCCGGCCGGGACACCCGTACCCACAAGCCGCGTGCACTCGCCGACGTGGTGGGCACGGTGGGCCAGGACCCGCTCGCGCACTTCGTGACGGACACCGTGGAGGACGAACTCGCCTACGGGATGGAGTCGTTGGGGATCGCCCCGGAGGTGATGCGGCGCCGCGTGGAGGAGACCCTCGACCTGCTCGGCCTGGCCGGCCTGCGGGACCGGCCGATCGCCACGCTCTCCGGCGGCCAGCTGCAGCGGGTCGCCATCGGCTCGGTCCTCACCCCGCACCCCCGGGTGCTCGTGCTGGACGAGCCGACGTCGGCGCTCGACCCGGCCGCCGCGGAGGAGGTCCTCGCCGTCCTCCAGCGGCTCGTGCACGACCTCGGTACGACGGTGCTGATGGCGGAGCACCGGCTGGAACGCGTGGTCCAGTACGCCGACAAGGTCGCGCTGCTTCCCGCTCCCGGCGCCGCTCCCCTCCTCGGCACCCCGGCCGAGATGATGGCCGTCTCCCCGGTGTACCCGCCGGTGGTGGACCTGGGCCGACTGGCGGGCTGGTCCCCGCTGCCGCTGACGGTGCGGGACGCGCGCCGGCGGGCGGACGGGCTGCGGGACCGGCTCACCGGGCGGGACACGCCACCCGACGCGACACCGACCGACGCGACACCGATCGCCACGACCCCCGCTCCCCCACCGCCCGCTGCCCGCCGCCGCCTGTTCCGGCGTGCCCCCGAGCAGCCCGCGCCGCCCACGGCCGCCGAAGTCCGCTCCCTGGCCGTCCGCCGGGCCGGCGTCGACGCGCTCCGGCAGGTGGACCTCACCCTCGTACCCGGCGAGACGGTCGCCCTCATGGGCCGCAACGGCGCCGGAAAGTCCACCCTCCTCTCCGCGCTGGTGGGCCTGGTCGCACCGTCCGCCGGATCGGTGCGCGTCGGCGGAGCCGTCCCGCACCGCACCCCGCCCCGCGAGCTGGTGCGCCGGGTCGGGCTGGTCCCGCAGGAGCCACGGGACCTGCTGTACGCCGACACGGTCGGCGCGGAGTGCGCGGCGGCCGACCGGGACGCGGGGGCCGCGCCGGGCACGTGCCGTGCGCTGGTGTCGGAGCTGCTGCCGGGCATCGGCGACGACACGCATCCCCGGGACCTCTCCGAGGGGCAGCGGCTGGCGCTCGCCCTGGCCGTCGTACTGGCCGCGCGCCCGCCCCTGCTCCTGCTGGACGAGCCGACCCGGGGCCTGGACTACGCGGCGAAGGCGCGCCTGGTCACGGTGTTGCGCGGCCTCGCTGCCGAGGGGCACGCGATCGTCCTGGCCACGCACGACGTGGAGCTGGCGGCCGAGATCGCCCACCGGGTCGTGCTGCTCGCCGACGGCGAGGTGATCGCCGACGGGCCGACGGCCGGCATCGTCGTCTCGTCCCCGTCCTTCGCGCCCCAGGTCACCAAGATCCTGGCCCCGCAGCCGTGGCTCACGGTCGCCCAGGTCCGGGAGGCGCTCGCATGACGCGCCGGCCCCGCCCCGTCCGCCTCGGCCCGCGCTCACTGACCGCGCTCGTCCTGGTCGGCGCGGTCGGCGTCGTCGCCTTCGGCTGGCCCTTCCTGGCCCCCCCGACCTCTCGGCTCGGCGCCCACGCGCAGGACGCGCCGTGGCTCTTCGCGGGCCTGCTGCTGCTCCTCGTCGCCGTCGTGGCCGCGACGATCTCCGAGTCGGGGCTCGGGCCGAAGGCCGTGGCCATGCTGGGGGTGCTGGCCGCGACCGGTGCGGCGCTGCGGCCGGTCGGCGCGGGTACCGCCGGTATCGAGCCGATGTTCTTCCTCATGGTGCTCAGCGGGCGCGTCCTCGGCCCGGGCTTCGGGTTCGTCCTCGGCTCGGTCACCATGTTCGCGTCCGCCCTGCTCACCGGCGGGGTGGGCCCATGGATGCCGTTCCAGATGCTCGCCATGGGGTGGTTCACGATGGGTGCGGGCCTGCTCCCCGGCGCCGACCGGCTGCGCGGCCGGACCGAGCTGGCGCTCCTGTCCGCGTACGGTTTCCTGGCCGCCTTCGCCTACGGCACGGTGATGAACCTGGCGGGCTGGCCCTTCATGGGTGCCCTGGCCTCGGGCATCGCCTTCGACCCGCACGCGGCGCTCCCGGCGAACCTGGCCCGCTTCCTCGCGTACTGCCTGGCCACCTCCCTCGGCTGGGACCTGGGCCGGGCGGTCTGCACGGTCGTCCTGACCCTGACGCTCGGGCCGACGCTTCTGAGGGCGCTGCGCCGGGCCACCCGCCGGGCGGCCTTCGAGACGGCCGTCACCTTCGAGCCACCCGCCTCGTGACCACTCGTACGCACTCCGTCAGGGCCGCGGTGAAGCACCCCACATGACGCACGTCACCTACGATCCGGCACCGTAGCGCGACTTGTCCGATATGTCCGTACGCACATCCTGTCCGACCTGCACTTCAAGAGCCGACTCGCAGGCGAGACTTTCCACTCGGATCCGGCCACCACTAGTAAAGGGGGCGATTGCGGACATCTCTTCCGCCTGTTTCCGTGGAGCGGTCGCCAGGCGCCGACAAGCCCTCGCAGCCCTGTCCCCGTACGAAGAGGTTCTCCGTGTCCGTCTCTGTCATCCGTCGCATCGCTTCTCCGAGGAAGGCCGTCACCTCCGCCGCCGTGGCCGCCGCCACCGCCGGCATGGTGCTGGCCTCGGCCCCGGCGCACGCGGCGAACGCCACGGCGCCCGCGCAGGCTCAGGCGATCGCGCACAAGATGATCCCGGACGCCGCCCAGTTCACCGCGTTCAGCAAGATCGTCGAGCATGAGAGCGGCTGGAACGTCGCCGCCACCAACGCCTCCTCCGGCGCCTACGGCCTCGTCCAGGCCCTGCCGGGCTCGAAGATGGCCTCGGCCGGCTCCGACTGGAAGACCAACGCGGCCACTCAGATCAAGTGGGGCCTGGACTACATGAAGTCCCGCTACGGCAACCCGGCCGCAGCCTGGAAGTTCTGGCAGGCCAACGGCTGGTACTGACCCGGCCACCCCGGTCCGGCAGCCGCGCGCACCCTGCGCCCCACGACGGGCGGGGGTGCGCGTGCGTGTCCGGACGAAAAGGACGGCGCCTCAAGACTCCTGGCCGGAGCGCGGCCTGGAGCCGTGCTCCTGGTGTTCTCCCTGTACCGCGTAGGCGGCGGGAGGGAGGCCGGTGTGGTGGCGGAAGAAGCGGCCGAAGTCGGCGGGGTCGGGGAAGTTCAGGTGGGCGGCGACGGCGCGGGCGGTCCAGCCGGCGGGGGCGAGCAGGCGGCGGGCTTCGAGGAGGCGGCGTTCGTCGATGACCTGGCGGGCGCCGTCGTGGCCGGCGTCCTGGGCGGCGCGGGTGAGGGTGCGGACCGAGCAGCCGAGCAGCCGGGCGTAGTCGTCCACGTGGTGCAGCTCGCGGAAGTGGAGCTCCAGGGCGTCGAGGAACCGCCGGTGGAGTGCGGCGCGGCGGGTGATGGGCGAGGGGGTGGCCGGGGCGCCGTGGCTGTGGGCGAGGCGCAGCAGGAGGGCCTGGAGGAGACTGCGGCGCAGGGCGTGGTGGAGGCCGAGGGGGCGCCGCCCCAAGGCGCGGTGTTCGTCGAGGAGTTGGTGGGCGGTGCGCTCGGCCCAGGGAGCGTCGTCCGGGTGCGGGGTCAGGACGGCGGGTGCGTCGTGCGCGGTGGCGGGGGCGAGCAGACGGGCGGTCCCGGCCTCCAGGACGTCCGGCTCGAAGAGGATGAAGGGCCCGGTGGTGGTGGAGGGCGGGTGCCAGCACTGCACGTGGCCGGGGCGCACCCAGAGCCATTGGCCGGGGGTGATGATTCGGGTGATGTGGTCGACGTCGTGTTTCAGCACGCCGGATGTCACGAGGATCAGGTAGTGGAAGGTGGCCCGGCCCGGGCGGGGTGGGTTCCACGGCCAGTCGTCGTGCTCGGCGTGGAAGTCCTCGATTGTGGTGACCTCCAGGCTGTACGGGGTTCCGGCCGGCGGCTGGAAGCCGTACAGCGGAGTGGGTGCGCCGCGGGGAGGGTCGGCGGTCCCGTCCGCGCCGAAGTGTCCGTCAGAGACCATCATGTGTCCGCAGTTTAGCGCCCTAACCGGGCAAGCGCCGGACAAAGTGGTTCCCGGGTCCGCGACAGCGGGCCACCGGTGCCGTCCGGCACCGGGAGTTCACACGTGCCGGTGGATACGACCTTCCACGGCGTCCACGAAGGGACTCGGTATGAGCGTCGACAAGGCAGCGATCAGCAAAACCGTTCTGGAGCTGGAGAAGGCCCTCAACGAGCGGTGGAGCGCCGGCGACAACCGCGGCTACCTCGACAACTACGCGGAGGAGATCAGTTACTTCGATCCGACCCTGGAGGACGTGGTCGTGGGCCGCGACAAGGTGATCTCCCACGTGGAGGCGATCTACTCGAACCCGCACATCGTGCGCAGCGAGTACCTGAACCCCGCCGTGCACGTCGGCGACGGCGGCGACTTGGCGGTCCTGGCCTACAACCTCCACACGTACGTGCTCGACGACGACGGCAAGGAGCGGCGGCTGCGGGCCTGGAACGCCACGGAGGCATACCGGCTGATCGGCGGCGAGTGGCGGATCGTGCACTCCAACTGGGCGTTCACCCGGACCGCGACCGAGGCGATCGCGTCCTGAGCAGGAGACAGGGACCGTACGGAGGAGGAAGGAGACACGCGTCATGGACGGCGGACAGGTTCAGCGGCTGGCCGCTCAGTGCGCCGAGGCGCTGCCCGGCACCGTGCTGGAGCACCCTTTCGGCCCCGAGTGGGACGTGCACAAGGTGCGCGGCAAGGTGTTCATGCTGGTCACCGAGGTGACCGGGAAGCCGATGGTGATCCTCAAGTGCGCGCCCGACGAGGCGGCGGCCCTGCGTGAGCAGTACGCGGAGATCACCCCCGGCTACCACATGAACAAGAAGCACTGGATCACCCTTCACGGTGGCGACGCCATCGATCATGGCCTGGTCGAGGAGCTGGTCACGGACTCCTACCGGCTGGTGGTCGCGGGTCTGCCGAAGGCGCGGCAGCCGGTGGACCCGAGGTCGTACGCTCGACGTGCCGGGGCCGGGCGGTGACCGTCACCGGGGAACGGCTGGTGTTCCTGATCATCAGCGACGTACCTCCCGGCCGACGGCCCGCCCGGACCTGACCGCCCGCGTCCCGGCAAGGTACGCGCCCTCACCCACGGCGGCGGGGGTGCGCGCGGATGTACGGCGTTTCCGTGCACCCGTGGTGGACTGGGGGCCGCCCTGCCCGTCGCACCGACCGGAGAGCACATGACGGCGGAGAGCCGGACCGAGGACACCGAGAACTTCGACGACCCCGAGCGGCGCGGAGTGCGCCTGGTGGTCGTGCTGCTGGTGCTGACCGTGGTGAGCGGCCTGATCGACGCGGTGAGTTACCTCGGCCTCGGCCGGGTCTTCACGGCCAACATGACCGGCAACGTGGTGGTACTGGGCTTCGCCGCGGCCGGAGCGCCCGGCTTCTCCGTGGCGCACGCGGCGGCATCCCTGAGCTGCTACCTGGCGGGAGCCGTGGTGGGCGGCCGGGTCGCGGCGCGCCACGGCGGCGGCTCCCGCCGGACCTGGGCCCGGGTGATGCTCGGCGGCGAGGCGGTGCTGATGGGTGGATCGGCGGCTGTCGCCTTCTTCGCGCCGTTCCGCACCACGTACGCGCTGATCGCCCTCACCGCATTCGCCATGGGCCTGCGCAACGCGACCGTTCGCAAGCTGGGCGTGCCCGACCTCACGACCACCGTCCTGACCATGACCCTCACCAGCCTGGCCTCCGACTCCCCCGTCGGCGACGGTTCGAGTCGACGCCACCCGCGCCGTATCGCCGCCGTCGTCGCCATAGCCGTGGGCGCCGCACTGGGCGCCTCGCTGGTCCTCCATCACGGGCTGGGCGTGCCACTGCTGATCGGGGCGCTGACGGCGGGGGTGCTTGCGGTGGTGACATCCGGCCGGGAGTAGGCCCAGGCAGCGGCCGCATCAGGCCTTCCCCGCCTTCACCGTCTCGGCCTTGAGGAACGTGCAGTGGAACGTACCGTCCTCATTCGTCGTGCGCTGGAGGTCGGTGATCCCGGTCCCAGTCCGCCGGAGGCACCAGACCCGCCTCCAGTGCCTGCTCACGTACGGAATCGACCACGGCCATGAAGGTGCTCCGGATGAATCCGCCCACCAGCGCGGGCCGTGAGCTGTCGGCGTACACGGTGCGCGGACGGACCGTCACCTGCTCGTAGCCGGCGGACGTCAGCAGCGGGTGCAGGGCGCGCCCGAGCAGCGCGTCGCCGCCCGCGGCGGACTGCAACCGGACCTGGCAGTCGATGGCGGCGCGCGCGGGCGTAGGCGCTGTCCGGATGGAAGAACACCGCCCCGTGGTCGCCCTCGATCACGGTGGGGGTTCCGCCGGGACGCACGAGGCGGCGCAGGGTCCGCAGCGCCTGGCGTTGATCCGCCAGGTGTTCCAGGACGAGGCAGACGAAGACGTGGTCGCCGCTTTCGAGGACAACGCGCTGGCGGCGCCCGCGCTCGCTCGGGGCGTGAAGACGCACCCGCTGTCGTGGCACCGCCAGTGCCCCGGCCCACCCGGACTGCTGCTCGGCTACGCGGTCCAACCGGGCACCGCCATCGCCGAGGGGGTGGCCGCCATCGCCGACGCGCTCGAGGACGTACGGCGCACCTTTAGTGCCGCCGCGGTCGGGGGACCCGTCGATCAGGCCCTCCGTTCCCGTCGCGCGCTCTACTGCGCGCTTGCCGTGGGACGGACGACGATCTCGTTGACGTCGACCTGCGGGGGCTGGGAAACGGCGTAGACGATGGCCTCCGCGATGGCGGAGGCGGGGAGTGCCACGGCGCGGTAGGTCTTCATGGCCTCCCTCGCGGCAGGGTCGGAGATGCTGTCGGCGAGTTCGGACTCGGTCACGCCCGGGGAGACGAGGGTGACCCGGATGCTTCCGCCGGACTCCTGACGCAGTCCTTCGGAGATCGCACGGACGGCGAACTTGGTGGCGCAGTAGACGGCGGCGGTGGGCGAGACCTCGTACGCCCCGACGGAGGCGATGTTCACGAAGTGCCCGCCGCCCTGAGCACGCATCGCGGGCAGCGCGGCGGCGATACCGTGCAGGACTCCCCGCACATTGACGTCGATCATCCGGTCCCACTCGTCGGTCTTCAGCGTCTCCAGCGGCGAGAGCGGCATCACTCCGGCGTTGTTGACGAGCACGTCCACTCGCCCATAGCGCTCGCGCGCGGCGGACACGAAGGCCCCGACGTCGTCGGCGTCCGTGACGTCCAGCCGCTGGAAGGCCGCGGTGCCGCCCGCCGTGGTGATCTCCTTGGTCAGCGCTTCGAGACGATCGGTGCGCCGCGCCCCCAGGAGCAGGCGGTGCCCGTCGGCGGCCAGCCGGCGGGCGGTCGCCTCTCCGATCCCGCTGCTCGCTCCGGTGACCAACACGACCTTGGCTGCGTCTGTCATGCCTGCGTTTCCTCTCGGTGGAGCATGCCGGCCATCTGCCGGCCCGACCGAGTCTGTGCAGGCCTTAGGCCGCCGACCAGGGCGTGTGCTGCCTGGGTGTGATGCACCCAGGCAGCACACGCACCCGCGGCCTAGTAGTGCTTCGTCAGGTTCTGGGAGCACTACTAGCCTGAGGGCATGACCGCCAACCACCTGGGAGAGTTCCTGCGCGCACGTCGGGCGGGCCTGCGGCCGCAGGACGTCGGCATGGTGAGCTGCGGCGTGCGCAGGGTCACCGGGCTGCGCCGTGAAGAGGTGGCCGTCCTGGCCGGGGTGAACGTGGATTACTACACGCGCCTGGAGCAGGGGCGCGAACGCCACCCCTCGGCCCAGGTACTCGACGCGCTCGGCCGTGCCCTGCGGTTGGACCCGGATGCCCACGCGCACCTGCACCGGCTGGCGGGGACGGCGCCCGGCAACCAGTTCACCCACACCACGGACCGCGTCAGTCCCGCCCTACGCCGGCTGATGGACGGCTGTCCGGGCGCTCCGGCGTTCGTCGTCAACCGGACCTTGGACGTTCTGGCGGGCAACGCCCTGGCCGAGGCACTCCATTCACCGTTCGAGCAGGCGGACAACCTGGCCCGCATGACCTTCCTCGACCCGGCGGGCCGGCAGTTCTACACCCGGTGGAGCGACACGGCGCAGGCCACCGTGGGCCACCTGCGTCAGGCGGCCGGCCTCGATCCCGACGACCCCCGGCTGCGGGGCCTCGTCCGCGCCCTCTCCGAACACAGCGCCGACTTCACCCGCTTGTGGAACGCCCACGCCGTGCGTGGCAAGGCCCAGGACGCCAAGCACTTGCTCCACCCGGAGGTCGGCCCCCTGACGCTCACCTACCAGTCGTTCGACGTACGCGACGCTCCGGGCCAGCAACTCGTCGTCTACCAGGCCGAACCCGGCAGTCCCAGCGCCCAGGCCCTGGGCCTGCTCGGCTCCCTCCACGCCGGCGCGAATCAGCCCGCCAGGTAGCCGTCGGCAGGACCTCACCTGGGCTGTCCGCTCCGCCCCGAGCCCTGGGGCGGTCGCGGAGGTCGCGGCGGTTGTCGAAACCTGCGGTTGCCGCCCGCGCCCTGCTGTTTCTGCCGCTGCCCGCCGGTGAGGCGGCCTGTGCGGTTCTTGGTGGTCTGGTGACGTCCTTCGGCTCGGCTCATGATCCGGGTGATGGTGTGCCAGGCCGCCTCGGGGCAGTCGCCCTGCGGGGTCGGCTTCAGGAAGTTGCCGTAGGGGACCCGGCGGGGCGGCAGGGTGACCTCCAGCCAGTGCTCGCGCTCGGTGTAGTCCCAGCCGTCGTTCGGGAACGGGATGTAGTCCCGCCGACCGGTCTTGTCCTTGCTGGTGATCTGCATGACCTCGGCGTGCGCGGCACGGTTGCGCACGATGACGCAGTAGTGCTGGAGCGTCTCGCTGTCGTTCTCCCGCTTCGGGACGTCGGCCAGCCAGATCTCGCCGGGCCGGGGGCGGCGCGACTCCCCGCCTGTGTCGGGACGTCGGCCCTGGATCACCACCCGCGGCGGCGGATCGTTGCGACGGCACCACCAGCGGATGGCGTGGAAGGTGATCGCCACGGCGAAGGCGGCGGCCACCGTCTCCAGGGTGGCGGTGAACGACCACGGCAGCTCGGTGGGGGTGCCGGTGGGGTGCGCCCGAAGGCTCGCGGTGATGGACCGGTCGACCCGCATGGCGCCCCAGGCGGCCAGGGCGGCGGCGCCGGAGAGCAGCGCGGTGTGCGGCAGCAGCACGAGCGGCTTCGGGCGGCGGCGCCCCTGGGCGGCCCAGGCGAGGGCGAGTACCACCAGCGCGGAGACCACCCACAGGACGGCGTTCTGGGCGGGCGTCGTGGTGCGCGGGCCGTGCTCCTGGTCGGCGAGCAGCGCGGGCAGGGTGATCGGCAGCAGCAGCACATAGCCGACGAACGGCCAGCCGAAGAGGAGCCCGAGGCAGCCACCGCATCCGCAGCCGGGTGTGTTCGATCGCCGTGCCATGCCTGTTCCCCCGACCGCCGTACCGTTGCGGTGACGATAGCGGCGGGTTGGCGGGGATGTCCGGGAAACAGGTCGAGTGGGTCAGACGTTCGACACGAGACCGTATGAGCCGGTTTGGCAGCCGGGACGGGCGGGTGACCGGTGCCCGCCCCGGCCGGGTGGCCGACCCGAGGCCGATCAGAGCCGCTGAATGATCGTCCCGGTGGCCAGTCCGCCCCCGGCGCACATGGTCACCAGCGCGAACTCCTTGTCGGCGCGCTCCAGTTCGTGCAGCGCGGTGGTGATGAGGCGGGCCCCGGTCGCCCCCACCGGGTGTCCGAGGGCGATGGCACCGCCGTTGACGTTGACCTTGTCGAGGTTCTGGTCGAAGACCTTCGCCCAGCTCAGCACCACGGACGCGAACGCCTCGTTGATCTCGACGAGGTCGATGTCCTTCAGGGACATCCCGGCCTTGCCCAGCACGGCGCGCGTGGCGTCGATGGGGCCGTCGAGATGGAAGTGCGGGTCGGCGCCGACGAGGGCCTGGGCGACGATCCGCGCCCGGGGCCTCAGCTTCAGCGCGCGGGCCATCCGCTTCGACGCCCACATGACGGCCGCCGCGCCGTCCGAGATCTGCGAGGAGTTGCCCGCCGTGTGCACGGCCGTCGGCATCACCGGTTTCAGCCGGGCCAGCGCCTCCGGGGAGGTGTCCCGCAGGCCCTCGTCCTTGTCGACCAGGCGCCACATGCCCTGCCCGGCGCGCTGTTCCTCCTCGGTGGTCGGGACCTGGACGGCGAACGTCTCCCGTTTGAAGCGCTCCTCGGACCAGGCGACGGCGGCGCGTTCCTGTGAGCGGAGCCCGAGGGCGTCGACGTCCGCGCGGGTCAGACCGCGGTGGCGGGCGATGCGCTCGGCGGCCTCGAACTGGTTGGGCAGGTCGACGTTCCACTCGTCGGGGAAGGGCTTGCCGGGCCCGTGCTTGGACCCGGAGCCCAGCGGCACGCGTGACATGGCCTCCACGCCGCAGCTGATGCCCACGTCGATGACGCCGGCCGCCACCATGTTGGCGACCATGTGACTCGCCTGCTGCGACGAGCCGCACTGGCAGTCGACGGTCGTCGCCGCGGTCTCGTACGGCAGCCCCATGGCCAGCCAGGCCGTGCGCGCGGGGTTCATGGACTGCTCCCCGGCGTGGGTGACGGTGCCGCCGACGATCTGCTCGACCGCGTCGGCGGGGATGCCGGTGCGGCCGAGGAGCTCACGGTAGGTCTCGCCCAGGAGATAGGCGGGGTGGAGATTGGCGAGCGCGCCGCCGCGCTTGCCGATGGGCGTGCGTACGGCTTCGACGATCACGGGCTCCGAGGCCATGGGATGCGTCCTCTCCCTGGGGCCTGTCCGGCGGGCAGGCCCGGTCAACCCGCGCGGCGCGGGCGTCCCGGCCGCCCGCCACGCGGAACTAGTACGCGTTCTAGTTCCGTGTGCAGTCTGCGGACAGGGGGTCCACAATCGCAAGGGGGATGCAAGCAATTGAGGTGGCCGCACCCCTTGCTACTTGTAGAACCCGTTACTACCTTCACGGCAACCGTGGTTCCTGATGGACCGTCAGATTGGTGGGAGTGAGTCGCTCATGCCCTGTCCCGCGCTGCCCGACGGCTTCGACTTCACCGACCCCGACCTGCTCCACCACCGCGTCCCGCTGCCGGAGTTCGCCGAACTCCGGCAGACCGAACCGGTCCGCTGGATCCCGCAGCGGCACGGCCTGGCCGGGTTCGCGGACGACGGCTACTGGGCCGTGACCCGGCACGCGGACGTCAAGTACGTCTCCACGCACCCGGAGATCTTCTCCTCCTACCTCAACACGGCGATCATCCGGTTCACCGAGCACATGCGGCGCGAGGCGATCGACGCGCAGCGCCTGATCCTGCTGAACATGGACCCGCCGGAGCACACCCGGGTCCGTCAGATCATCCAGCGCGGCTTCACCCCGCGCTCGATCCGCGCCCTGGAGGACCGGCTGCGCGCCCGCGCCGAGGCGATCGTCGCGGCGGCCGGCGCCCGTTCCGGCCCCTTCGACTTCGTCACCCAGGTCGCTTGCGAACTGCCGCTGCAGGCCATCGCCGAGCTGATCGGCATCCCGCAGGACGACCGGGCGAAGATCTTCGACTGGTCGAACAAGATGATCGCGTACGACGACCCGGAGTACGCGATCACGGAGGAGATCGGCCAGGAGTCCGCCGCCGAACTGATCGCCTACGCGATGAACATGGCCACCGACCGCAAGCAGTGCCCGGCCCACGACATCGTGACCACGCTGGTCGCGGCGGAGAACGAGGGCAACCTCAACTCCGACGAGTTCGGCTTCTTCGTGCTGATGCTGGCGGTGGCCGGCAACGAGACGACCCGCAACGCCATCACCCACGGCATGCACGCCTTCCTCACCCACCCCGAGCAGTGGGACCTCTACAAGCGCGAGCGCCCGTCGACCGCCGCCGAGGAGATCGTCCGCTGGGCCACCCCGGTCAACTCCTTCCAGCGCACGGCGGCCCAGGACACCGAACTGGGCGGCAAGCACATCAAGAAGGGCGACCGCGTCGGCCTCTTCTACGCCTCCGCCAACCACGACCCCGAGGTGTTCACCGACCCCGGCGCCTTCGACATCACCCGTGACCCCAACCCCCACCTCGGCTTCGGCGGCGGTGGCCCCCATTACTGCCTGGGCAAGTCCCTGGCGGTCCTGGAGATAGACCTGATCTTCAACGCGACAGCCGACGCGATGCCGAACCTCCGCCTCGCCGCCGACCCCCGCCGGCTGCGCTCCGCCTGGATCAACGGCGTCAAGGAACTCCGGGTCACCACGGCCTGACCCTCCACATGCCCGGGCCGGCGGCTCCCGGCGCCGCCGGCCCGACCCGGGGAGGCAGGAACGCCCCTACGCCCTGTTCCTGCCTCCCCCGGGGGATGTGCAGCGTCATGTACATCCCCGGGATGAGCACCGCCCCGGGTTGCATCCGCGGGCTGATGACCGGGCCGGGCGGCGCCACCTAGCGTCCCTGTCATGACCAGCGAAGAGATGAGCGGCACGGGAACAGGGGCCGGGGCGGTCGCCATGCGGGAGGCGGTTGTCCGGGTGCGCGGGTTACGCGAGGAGTACGGGGACACCGTTGCCCTGAACGGGGTGTCATGGGCGTGATCAACGAGACCGCTCCGGCGCTCCTTCCGGAGCGGGCGGCATGAGCGCGGTGTGGCGGGCCTCGGTCGCGGCCGTGCGCCGCCGCCGGCTGCAGACCTCGGTGATCGGGGTGGTGGCGCTGGTCTCCAGCATGGCTCTGGTGGTCGCTCTCGGGCTGCTGGACGTCGTGTCCGGCCCCTTCGACCAGATCTTCGGCCGGGCGCACGGCGCACACGTCATCGCCACCTTCGACGCGACGAAGGTCTCCGGCGCACAGCTGTCCCGGACCGCGCACCGTCCCGGTGTACGGGCCTCGGCCGGACCGTTTCCGGAAGCCGTGATCCAGATGCCGGAGAAAGCGGCGTCCGAGATGCCCGGGATGGCACCGGGCCCCCTGACCGTCGTGGGCCGCGCGGACCCCGGTGGCCCGGTCGACCGGCTGGACCTGTTCGCCGGGCACTGGGCCTCCGGACCCGGCCAGATCGTGCTGTCACTGCCGGACGCGCCCGGGATGGCCAGCGGGCCGCACTCACCCCTCGGCAAGCGGATCCGGCTGCCCGGCCGGCGGCCGTTGAGCGTGGTGGGCCTCGCGTCCAGCGTGAGCGGGACCGCGCAAGGCTGGGTCTCCCCGCGGCAGATCACGGCCCTGCACCCCACGACGTACCAGATGATGTACCGGTTCGACCGCGCCGCGACACCCCGTCAGGTCACCGAGGACACCGCGGCGGTCAGCGCCGGCCTGCCGTCCGGATCGCTGATCGCCCACCAGTCGTACCTGACCTTGAGGGCGCAGGTCGCGGCCAATCCCAACACCTTCGTGCCGTTCCTGACGGCCTTCGGGATCCTCGGCCTGCTGGTGGCGATCCTGATCGTGGGCAATGTGGTGAGCGGTGCCGTGGTCTCCGGCTTCCGGCACATCGGCGTGCTCAAGTCCCTGGGCTTCACGCCCCGACAGGTCCTCGCCGTCTACCTGGTGATGGTCTGCGTCCCGGCCACGGCGGGCACGGCGGTCGGCACGGCCCTGGGCGGGGTGGTGGCACGGCCGCTGCTGCACCAGGTCTTCCAGGGCGCACAGCTCGGCACCGCGAACATGGAGCCGACGATCGGCTCCTGGGCGTACGCGACCGCCGCCATCGGCACGCCCGTCACGGTGCTGCTGGCCGCGCTGATCCCGGCCCTGCGCGCCCACCGGCTCTCCGCGGCGCGCGCCATCAGCGCGGGCAGCGCACCGCACACCGGGCGGGCGCCTACCGTACAGCGGTGGCTGACCGGCGTCCGGCTCCCCCGCTCGGTCACCCTCGGCCTCGGCCTGCCCCTCGCCCGGCCCGGACGGGCCCTGCTCACCGTCGCCTCGGTGCTGCTCGGAGTGGCGACGGTGACCTTCGCCACCGGCCTGTCGGCCACCATGGTCCGCTACGGCCACGCGGCACAGGACTCCGGCAAGGCACAGTCGACCGTCTGGCGAGGACAGACCAGGTTCGATCAGACCGCCCCGCACCACGACGACGTCACGACACAGAAGCTCCTGCGCTCTCTGCCGCATGTCGCGGACGTGGCCGCGGTGGGTTTCACCGACGTACGGATCCCCGGCCGGAGCGAAGGAGTGGCGATCGAAGGCGTGCGCGGGGGACGGTCGACTTTCCCGGACAGCCTGGCGCGGGGGCGCTGGCCGCGCAGGCCCGGCGAGGTGGTGGCATCCGGCAGATTCCTCGCCAAGCAGGGGCTGCGGCTCGGTGACGCCTTCAGTGTGACCGTGGCGAACGGCCGACACGAGCGCGTGACCCTGGTCGGGGAGATCCTGGGCGCCCCGGAGAACTGGATGCGCGCGGACTGGGCGACGATGACGGCTCTGGCACCGGACGCGCAGGCCAACCAGTACTGGGTCCGGCTCACCCGCGGCGCCGACCTCGACGCCTACACCAAGGCCGTACGAGCCGCTGACCCGGGGCTCTACCCGGAAAAGAACACCGCGCTCAGCGCGGACGCCGTGACTGTCATCAGCTCCGCCTCCGCACTGACCCTGATGCTGACGCTGGTCGCCGCCATGGGCGTGTTCAACACCGTCGTGCTCAGTGCACGGGAGCGCCGGCGGGATCTCGGGATGCTCAAGTCGATCGGCATGACGCCGCGCCAGGTCACGGTGATGATGGTGGTGTCCATGGCCGGGCTCGGCCTGCTGGGCGGGATCCTGGGACTGCCGCTCGGCGTCGCGGCGTACCACGTGGTGATCCCGATAACCGAACACTCGGCCCAACTCACCTTCCCGGCGCGGATGCTGGATGTCTGGCACCCCGGGTCGATGACACTGCTGGTACTGGCCGGGGTGGTGATCGCGGCACTGGGCGCGGTGATCCCGGCACGCCTGGCGGCACGGCAGACCATCGCCCGGGTGTTGCGCACCGAGTGAGCAAGGGGCGCGGCCACCCTGGTCCCTTGGGCGGCGCCGCGCCGATCACGTCCCCAGCCGGCCTGGCGGGCCGAGGCGGGTACGGCGATCACTCCGGGGGGGGCGACACCGCCCCCTGCTCACCGGAGCGAATGCGGGAGACCAGCGGTGCGGTTCCTCGGACCGGGCGCGAGAAGGATCACATTCGGGCGGCCGGAAACCGGCTGGTCGGTGGTGGGACGTGCCTGTACACGGCACATTTAGATGCTGCATGCATCGAGATGCGTACGCCGCGTGACGTGCACCGATGCCCCTATGGTCGGTTTTCGGCCCGCCCGCCGACGTGCGGACCGCGTCCCAGTCCCCGTCGAAAGGCAGGCGAGCGAAGCTTTGGCCAGTGCCACAGCCGCCTCTTTGTCCACCCCCCTGAAGACCTCCCGGGTCCCCAAGGCCACCGTCACCGAACCCGCGCTGGTCAAGCGTGCCGTGAAGGCCGCAGCGCTGGGCAACGCCATGGAATGGTTCGACTTCGGTGTCTACAGCTACATCGCGGTGACCCTGGGCAAGGTCTTCTTCCCCTCCGGGAACGCGACCGCCCAGCTCCTGTCCACCTTCGGCGCCTTCGCCGCGGCGTTCCTGGTACGGCCGCTCGGCGGCCTGGTCTTCGGCCCGCTCGGCGACCGTGTGGGCCGGCAGAAGGTCCTCGCGGTCACCATGATCATGATGGCGGCGGGCACCTTCGCGATCGGCCTGATCCCGTCGTACTCCACGATCGGCGTCGGCGCGCCGCTGCTGCTCCTGGCCGCGCGGCTGGTGCAGGGTTTCTCCACCGGCGGTGAGTACGCGGGCGCGTCGACGTTCATCGCCGAGTACGCGCCGGACAAGAAGCGCGGTTTCTTCGGCAGCTGGCTGGAGTTCGGCACGCTGGCGGGCTACATCGGCGGCGCGGGCCTGGTCACGGTGATGACGGCTCTGCTGTCCTCGCACGACCTGCTGACCTGGGGCTGGCGGATCCCGTTCCTGATCGCGGGCCCGATGGGCATCATCGGCCTGTATCTGCGGCTGCGGCTGGAGGAGACCCCGGCGTTCGCGGCCGAGGTCGAGAAGGCCGAGGCGAGCCGGCCGCGGGTGCCGCTGCGCGAGATGGTGGCCGGGCAGTGGAAGGCGCTGCTGCTGTGCATGGGCCTGGTGCTGGTCTTCAACGTCACGGACTACATGCTGCTGTCGTACATGCCGAGCTACCTCACCAGCGAGCTGAAGTACGACGAGACGCACGGGCTGCTCGTGGTGCTCGGCGTGATGGCGCTGATGATGATCGTGCAGCCGCTCGCGGGTGCGCTGTCCGACCGGGTCGGCCGTCGGCCGGTGATCGCGGCGGGGTGTGCGGGCTTCCTGCTCCTCTCCATCCCGGCACTGCTGCTGATCCGGCAGGGCAGCCTGCTCGCGGTCGGGCTCGGCATGGGGGCACTGGGGCTGCTGCTGGTCTGTTTCACCGCGGCCATGCCGTCCGCGCTGCCCGCGCTCTTCCCGACCCGGGTGCGGTACGGCTCCCTGTCGATCGGGTTCAACGTGTCGGTGTCGCTGTTCGGCGGCACGACTCCACTGGTGGTCACCGCGCTGATCGGGGCTACCGGGAACATGATGATGCCCGCGTACTACATGATGGCGGCGGCCGTCGTCGGCGGGTTCGCGGTGTGGCGGATGACGGAGTCCGCGGGGCGTCCGCTGCTGGGGTCGGCGCCGTCGGTGGAACAGGGCTGACTGCATCCGGCGGGTGAGCGGTCCGGTCCCGGGGGGTTCCACCCGAGGCCCGACGGGAGTCCCCCGCACCGGACAGGACGCCAGCACCCGCACCCCTGCGCCCCCACAGGGCCGCGGGGTTCCATGGGGGCTCTTACAGGTGTTGTACCGGAGTCACGCATGCGGGCTCCCATTCCCGCCCCGAGGGGCTTCGCCCCTTCGACACCACCCGGGTCCGCGCCCCGGCCCCCGTGGGGCTATGCCCCTGCACCCCGGTGTGGCCCGTCCTGAACCAGGGCAGGGTCTGGCCCTGCGGGGCTCCGCCCTACGCCCCCGTGCGGTGCGCCAGGCCGTGCAGGATGAGGGCGAGGCCCGCCTCGAACGCCGACTCGTGATCGATCACCGGCACGTCGGCCGGCAGCTCCGCGGCGTCGCAGGGGCCGAGATCCGCCTGCTCTTCCAGGACGCTGCCGACCGTGAAGCGGCCGGCGGCCAGCATCGCCATCTGCGCCTCCCGCTCGGGCACACCGGAGGCGACGAGGAACTCCATCTTGCGGCGGATCCGGTCGAGGTCGCCGGTGGGGGTGGTGCCGGCGTGGAGCCGGGCGCCGTCCCGGCGCGCCAGCAGGGTACGTCTGAAGCTGCGCGTGTTCTCCAGGAACCAGTCGCGCCAGTCGTCGCCGGGCGTCGGCAGCGGCTGCTCCGCGTGGGGCGCCATCGCCGCATCCGCCATGGCGGCCAGCAGTTCCCTCTTGGTGCGGAAGTACCAGTAGAGCGACGGCTGCTCGACGCCGAGACGCTTCGCCAGCCGCCTCGTGCTGACGGCGTCCAGTCCGACTTCGTCGAGCAGGCCGAGCGCCTCGGCGACGACGGTCTCACGGTTCACCTTTGTCACGTTGACAATCTATCGCTGATAGATGAATCTCAAAAGAAATCATTCACTGATAGATTCTGGAGCGCGGGCATGACCACAGGATTAGGAACGCAGTCCCTGCGGATCCTCGTCGTCGGCGGCGGCATCACGGGGCAGGCCCTGGCCTTCTGGCTCACGCGGGGCGGCCACCGGGTGACCGTGGCCGAACGCTTCCCGGCACTGCGGGCCGCCGGCGCCCAGGTGGACCTGCGGGGGCAGGGCATCGAGGCCGTCAGCCGGATGGGCCTCCTCGACGCCGTGCGCGGCGCGCTCGTGGACGAGCGGGGTGTCGCCTTCCTCGACGCCCGCGGGAAGGCCAGGGCGACGATCATGGCCAATGCCTCCGGAAAGGGCCGGCAGACCCTCACCTCCGAGTACGAGATCATGCGCGGCGACCTGGTGCGCATTCTCCACGACGCGACGAAGGACGACACCGAGTACGTCTTCGGCAGGAGCGTGGACGGCTTCGAGCAGGACGAGCACAAGGTCGTCGCGCACTTGTCCGATGGCTCGTCCGGAGAATTCGATCTCCTGATCGGCGCGGACGGACAGGGATCACGCATCCGGCGGGCGCTCCTGCCACGGGGCTTCGACCCGTACTGGCGCGTCGGCATCCACATGGCCTACTGGTTCGTCCCGCGCATCGCCTCCGACAGCGACATCCGGGACACCTACATGGTTCCGGGAGGCCGCCAGATCATGCGCCGCAGCCACAACCCGACCGAGACCCAGGTGTACTTCGTGCTGCGGGAGGAGTCCGAGGAAGCATCCGCGATCCACCGCGCGCCCGTCGAGCGCCGGCAGGAGTTCTGGGCCGACCGGTTCCGCGACGCCGGCTGGCAGACCGAGCGCTTCGTCGCGGGCATGAAGACCAGCCCGTTCTTCTACTCCCAGGAGATCGTCCAGGTCCGCACCGGCACCTGGTCCGACGGCCGCGTGGTCCTGGCCGGCGACGCCGCGCACTGCGCCTCCCCGTACAGCGGCATGGGCGTCTCCGGTGGTCTGGCGGGCGCCCACGTCCTGGCCGGCGAGATCAACCGCCACTCCGGCGACCTGCCGACCGCCCTGGCGAACTACGACAGGGCGCTACGGCCCTTCACCGACGAGATCCAGGGCCAGGTCAACCCGCGCCTGCTGCGGCTGGGCCTGCCGATGACCCAGCGCGCGATCGACGCCTTCCAGGCCACTACCGCCCTCGCCTGCTTCTTCCGCGTCCCGGAACTCGCCGCCCGCTTCTCCAGGGAGGACCGCGGCGGCGACTGGCGGCTCCCCGCGGATCCGGCACCGGTCAGCCGTGCCTGAGCCCTGTTCACGTATGCGGAAGCCGGCGTCGGTGGCTGCGGTGGACACGCCGTGCCGGCAGGGGGCCCGGCCGGGCGGAGGGAATGCGGACGGGGCCGGGTGCATCGGTGGCATGCTGGCGGTGGCCGTGGCGGGGGCGACCGTGTTCGCCGTACGGCGGTCACGGCGGCTGCTCCAGGTGCCGCCGGGGTATCCGAGTTAGTACCGGGACACGGAAAGGCAGTGGACGCATCATGAGCGGGTCACAGCTCTGGGACGACGTCGACTTCTACTTCAGCAGTCACCTCTCGCCCGACGACGAGGTGCTCCAGGCGGCGCTGCGCGACAGCGAGGCGGCCCAGCTCCCGCACGTCAACGTCACGGCGAACCAGGGCAAGCTGCTCCAGCTCCTCGCCGAGATCCACAACGCCCGCACCATCCTGGAGATCGGCACGCTCGGCGGTTACAGCACGATCTGGCTGGGCCGCGCCCTGCCCGCCGACGGGCGTCTGATCTCGCTGGAGTACAGCGCGAAGCACGCCGAGGTCGCCGTCCGCAACATCGCTCGAGCGGGCCTGGACAAGATCGTCGAGGTCCGGGTGGGCCCGGCCCTGGAGTCGCTGCCCAAACTGGCCGACGAGAACCCGGCCCCCTTCGACCTGGTCTTCATCGACGCCGACAAGGCCAACAACGCCCACTACATCGAGTGGGCGCTGCGACTCACCCGCGCGGGCAGCCTGATCATCGTCGACAACGTCGTACGCGGCGGGCGGGTCGTGGACGCCGAGAGCATCGAGCCCGACGTACGCGGCACCCGCGCGGCCATCGAGCTGATCGCCGCCCACCCGAGGCTGAGCGGTACGGCGGTCCAGACGGTCGGCAGCAAGGGGTACGACGGCTTCGCCGTGGCCCGGGTGCTGGCCTAGGGGCCGCCCCGCCTCGGCTTCATTCCTCGTGGTAGAAGCCCACGTTGACGCTGCGCGGCTCGGTGCGGTCCTGGACGATGATCTCGCCGGAGCCGCCCCGGGGCAGCCGTACGGTGCCGCCGTAGGCGATGGTCTGCGCGTACTCGCCGACGGTCAGCCGCACCTCGGAGGACGGGTCGGCCTGCGAGCCGCGCAGCCAGGACACCTGCCAGCCGCCGTCGGGCCCGCACAGGAACTCCAGGTGGACCCGTGAGACGAACAGCCAGTCCTCGGGCGTCACCAGGCGGCACACGGCCCCGTCCCGGCCCACCCGCAGCACGGCACCCGGTTCGCTGGGCGCGTCGGCCATCGTCATGCCGGCCGTGGCGCCCGCGTCCGCCGCGGAGACGGTGGCCATGGTGAGTTCGAGCACGGGCGTTCCCCCTGGACTGTGCTGGTACGGCGGCCGGATGGCGCTCCGCCGCCGCATGATAAAACGCCCGGCCGGGCCGCGTCCGGCACAATGGCCTCATGACCGAGCGAAAGCCACCCGGGGTGCCGTTCGAGTCCTGGGTCGACAAGCAGATCCGTGACGCCGAGGGGCGCGGCGAGTTCGACCATCTGCCCGGCGCGGGCAAGCCGCTGCCGAGGGACCTCGAGACCTCCTACGACGAACTGTGGTGGGTGAAGCGCAAGTTGGCCCGCGAGGGCCTGGCGGTCCTGCCGCCGGCCCTGGCCCTGCGCAAGGAGGCCGAGGACGCGCTCGCGGCGGCGTACGCGGCGCCCTCGGAACGGATCGCACGGAAGATCATCGACGACGTCAACGTCAAGATCCGCGACATGATGTTCAAGCCGCCGCCCGGCCCCCCGCTGGGCAAGAAGCCGTACGACGTCGAGGAGGTCGCACGTGAGTGGCGGGAGCGCCGGGCGGCGGACAGAACTGCGGACAGGACGGGTACGTCCGGGGCGTCAGAGGTGTAGCAGGCGCTCCGCCAGTTCGCGGTAGTCCCGCAGGACCAGGCGGAGTTGTTCGGTGTCGGCCTTGGCCCCGGCCTTGCCGTCGGTGGAGTGCCAGGACTGGCGCAGGGTGCGGCGCCGCTGGGTGATCGCCTCCGTGAAGCGGGCGGCGACCTCCTCCATCACCCGGTCGGCCTCCTCGACGGCGTCCCGGGGTCCGTCGACGAACCCGGAGACCGCCTGCCGCAGCCGTAGCCCGAGCTTGTCGCTCTCCTCGTGCGCGACGAGCGGTGAGGAGGTCGAAGAGGTGGAGGCGCTGGAGGCGGCAGGAGTGGTCCGGGCCGCCGTCGCGGTCTTCGTGAGGCCGGTCGCCCCGGTCGCCGGCCTCGCGGGGCCGGTCTCGGTGTCGGGCGTACCGATGCCGGTGGTTCCGGTGTCGGTCCCGCCGGTGCCGGTCCTCCCGGTGCGGGCCGTACCGATGCCGGTGGTCCCGGTGTCGGTCCTCCCCGTGCCGGATCCGCCGGTCCCGGGCCTCGCGGTGCCGGACTCGGCGTCCCAGGGGGCCCGGGTTCCGGAGGTCTCGGTCAGGGGCGTCTCGGGTGCGGATCCGGGATTCTCGGTCCCGGGCGTCTCGGTCGCGGGTGTCGTCGTGTCACGTCGGCTCGCATCGGTCATGTGTGTCACCTCCCCGCCACCTGGTGGCGGTGGAAGAAGCGGTTGGGCCGGTGGGCGTGCTGTGCCTTGTGGGCGACGGGGGTACGCGGCTCGGAACGCGTCAGCTCCTCGAACAGCGCCCGCGCCTCCAGCATCGCGGCGCGCAACTCCTCGGTGTCGGTGCCGGGCGTGCTGCCGTCGGCGGAGGTGCCGGTACCGCTCGGGGCGACGGCACGGTGGACGCGCCGGTAGCCCTGCACATGACCGGCGTGGTGCACGGACAGCGCGGCGAGCTGCTCCTCGTACTGCCCGCCGTCCGGGAAGCCGCGCGCGCCGGCCACTTCGGAGATCAGCCGGTCGACCTCGGCCACCGCCTCGCGCGGCGAGTCGACGAAGTGCTCCTGGGCGGCCGCCCAGCGGGCCTCGAACCGTTCGCGCTCCGCGGGTTCCAGGGGCCGCTCGTGCAGTCCGCCGTGCCGCTCCAGCCGCTCGGTCAGCTCGCGCTCGGCAGCCTTGGTGTCGCCGTCGTGCCGGGCCAGCACGTGGTCGTACTCGGGCCCGAAGCGCCGCCTCAGGTTCCGCCCGCCGTTTCCGCCGCGGGCGCGCATGGTCATGGCGGCCGCGACAACGACCACGGCCGCCACGATCACGATCAGGGCAATGATCAAGCCTGTGGACATGTCTGCCTTCCGGTGTGTCGGCCCCGTGGGCCGGTTCTTTGCCCGGGTTGCCCGGAAGGGAGCCCACAAACGACGCTCAGTCAGCGAAGCGACGCGTTCCGGTTACCGGCCGGCCTCCTGATCGAGTCGGTCGGAGGTGGTCCCGAGGCCGCTGCCTGTTTCCCCGGAAGGGCGAAGGGGACTCGGAAGCGGTGACAGGCGAGTACCTCCGGCGTGCGCCCCGACTCGTCGCCGTACCCGCACACCGCACCCGCGTCCGGAAGTGTCTCTGCGTAGCCTGGTCACCCACGCGCAGAGCGCCATCGCCGCCAAGGCCACCCTGGAGATCGCCAAGGGCATGATCGCCGAATACGCGCAGGTGTCCATAGGCGAGGCCGCACACCTGCTGACCGACTACGCGGACCGCCACCGGACCAGTCTCGCCGAGACCGCGCCAATTGCGCCATCGTGGCGGCGAGCCGCAACGGTTCGCCGACGCGGCGCGGTACTGCGGCGCGCACGCATATTCGGTTGCGGCGGGTGCCCGCCGTCTCCCGACAATGCGGGCATGACCTGGACCATCGCTCCCGAACCCTTCGACTCCCCGGTGGCCGCGGCGCTCTGGCGGGCGTACTACACGGAGGTCAGCGACCGCTGGTACCTGCTGCACGAGGGGCGGCGGACGGAGGCGGAGGAGCTGGAGCGGGAGATCGCGGCCCGTACCGGTGCCGAACTCGCGCCGCCCGCGGGGCGGTTGCTGGTGGCGCGGTACGACGGTGAACCGGCCGGCAGCGCGGGCGTACGGCTCCTGGACCCCGCCACCGCCGAGCTCACCCGGGTGTTCGTGCGGGAGGGACTGCGCGGCAGGGGCGGCGCGGCGCTCCTCGTGGCCGCCGCCGAGGAGGCGGCACGCTCGCTCGGCGCCGGGCGGATGGTCCTCGACACCCGCACCGACCTGGTGGAGGCCCGCGCCCTGTACGCCCGGCTGGGCTACGCGGAGTCCGAGCCGCACAACGACGACGTGTACGCCGAGCACTGGTTCCGCAAGGACCTCAACCGGCCCTGACGGCGGTCCCGTTGTGCGGCCGCTCCCGCTCCGAGCCGCACAGCTCGCCGGTCAGCTCCCTCACCAGCCGGTCCAGGTCGGTGGGCCGTTCGGGGCCCCACCAGTCGCCGAGCAGTTCGGCCAGCGACTCCTCGCGAGCCCGGGCCAGCCGTTCGGCGACCACTCGTCCCTCCTCGGTCAGGACGAGGTCGGGGCCCTGGCGCAGGGCGAGCCGGCCCTCCTCGGCCTGGCGGGCGGCCTCGATGATCACGTTCAGCGGCACGGAGGTGCGTTCGGCGAGCATGCCGGGCTCCACCGAGCCGTACCGCCTGATCCGCAGCAGCAGCCAGCTCGTCCCGGGCAGCAGGTCGTACCCGGCCCGTTCGGTGATGGTCCGGTAGATCTCCCGCCGCCCCTCGCGGGTGCCGAGCAGGGACAGCGCCCGGCACACCTCGTCGTACGAGGACCGCTCGACCGGGTTGGGGGCGAGGGTCTCCGACACGTCGGGGGCCGTGACCGAGCCGCGCAGCCGGTCCTCCTTCAGGAACCACGCCAGTACGAAACCGAGCAGGGCGACCGGCGCCGCGTAGAGGAACACGTCGGTGATCGACGAGGCGTAGGCGTGCAGGGCGGCCGGGCGCAGCGCGGGCGGCAGGGCGGCGATGCCGCGCGGGTCGGACTTCAGCGCGTCCGCGGACAGGCCGGCGGGCAGCCGGGCGCCCCGGAAGGCGTCGGTGAGCTTGTCGCCGAGCCGGCTCGCGAACACCGTGCCGAAGATGGCGACGCCGAAGGACGCCCCGATGGACCGGAAGAAGGTGGCGCCGGAGGTCGCGACGCCGAGGTCCTCGTACGAGACGGCGTTCTGCACGATGAGGACGAGGACCTGCATGACCAGGCCGAGGCCTAGGCCGAAGACGAAGAAGTACACGCTCATCACGGCGGTGGAGCTGTGTTCGTCGAGGCGGTGCAGCAGGAGCAGCCCCAGCACGGTGACGCCGGTGCCCGCGACCGGGAACACCTTCCAGCGGCCGGTACGGCTGACGATCTGACCGGAGACGGTCGAGGACAGCAGCAGACCGAACACCATCGGCAGCATGTGCACGCCGGACATGGTCGGTGAGACACCGTGCACGACCTGGAGGAAGGTCGGCAGGTAGGTCATCGCGCCGAACATGGCGAAGCCGACGATGAAGCTGATCACGGCGGCGAGGGTGAAGGTGCGGATGCCGAACAGCTTCAGCGGCAGTACGGGTTCGGCGGCCCGGCGTTCCACGGCGACGAAGGCCACGGCCAGGACGACGCCCAGCACCGCGAGCCCGATGATCTGCGGCGAGGCCCAGCGCCAGGTGGTGCCGCCCAGCGAGGCGACCAGGACCAGGCAGGTGGCGACCGCGGCGATCAGGAAGGTGCCCAGGTAGTCGATGACGTGGTGGGCGGCCTTGCGCGGGATGCGCAGGGCGGTGGCGATCACGGCGAGGGCGACGACGCCGACGGGCAGGTTGACGTAGAACACCCAGCGCCAGCTCAGGTGCTCGGTGAACAGCCCGCCGAGCAGCGGCCCCAGCACGCTGGTCGCGCCGAAGACGGCCCCGAACAGCCCCTGGTAGCGTCCGCGCTCGCGCGGCGGGACGATGTCGCCGACGATCGCCATCGACAGCACCATCAGCCCGCCGCCGCCCAGTCCCTGCAGCGCGCGGAAACCGATGAGCTGGGGCATGTTCTGCGCCATGCCGCACAGCGCCGAGCCGATCAGGAAGATCACGATCGCGGTCTGGAACAGCTTCTTGCGTCCGTACTGGTCACCGAGCTTGCCCCACAGCGGGGTCGCGGCGGTGGAGGCCAGCAGATAGGCGGTGACCACCCACGACAGGTGTTCCAGCCCGCCGAGGTCGCTGACGATGGTCGGCAGCGCGGTCGACACGATCGTCTGGTCGAGGGCGGCGAGCAGCAGGCCGAGGAGCAGGGCCCCGATCGAGACGAGGACGTTGCCGGGGACGTGCTCGGCGTCCTCGGGACTCTGTGGCTTCCTCGTCGTGCCGTGCGCATCCAGGGCCATGGCAGGACCTCCCGGGGCTCGTTTGACACCTACCATCGTCAACGGTGTCACCCGTTATGGCCCGTTGAGTCCTCTCGGGGACGGTATTGCCGGGGGCCGCCGACCGAAGTTGTGGTGAAGGTCTGCATAATCTGTGGAGCCCTGGGGCCGGTGATTCGTACGGGGAGGGACCGAACACGTGGCAGGACCGAAGGGCCACTCATGCCCGGAATGCGGCGCGCCGAAGGGGCCACGCAACGCCCCGTCGTGCGGCTGCGCCCAGCGGGCGTCCGAAGCCCTGCGTGACACGCGTACCGCGGAGGCGGCCGCGGCGGAGGACTTCGATCCGCTGCGGATACGGCCGTACGTCGACCTGGACGCCCCGGCCGACTCCACGATGCCGCTGCGCCGGGCGGAGGCCACCTCGGCTCCGGTGCCGCCGCGGGCCGGGCAGCAGCCGCCGGAGCCGGGCCGGCCGGACGAGTCCGACGGGCCGGAGGACCGCCTCGACCGGCCCGAGGCCGTGGACGACGCGGAGGAGCCGGTCCGCCGCCGTCGCACCCTGCTCCTGGCCGGGGCCGCCGCGCTGGTCGCGCTCGTCGCGGCAGCCGGTTTCACCGGCGGCCTGCTCTCCCACGCGACCCCGTCGCGGGACGGGGCGGCACCGGAGGAGGTACGGGAGAAGGTCCCGGACGTGTCGTCGAGCGCCCCGGTGACGCCGAGCCCGGCGACCGCCTCCGCGTCCGCCCGGACGTCCGCGCCGGCCACCCCGTCCCGCAGCGCGAGCCCGTCCTCGTCGCCCTCCCCCTCGACCTCGTCCACGCCCTCGCGGTCCCCCCGCCCCAGCCTCTCGGCCGAGCCGACCGAGACCGCCACGATCGCCCACACCCCCGTCCCGGCGGGCACGTCCCCGAGCCCGGTACTGCGCCCCGGCGACCACGGCGCCGAGGTCACCGAACTGCAGCGCCGGCTGCGTCAGCTCGGCCTCTACGCGGGGAAGACCGACGGCGACTACAGCGCCCAGGTGGAGACGTCCGTCAGCACCTACCAGTGGACCCGGGGCATCCAGGCCGAAGAACCCGGTGTGTACGACGCGCCGACGAGAGCGAAGCTCGAGTCGGAGACGTCGGAGCCGTAGGGGACTGTCGCCACGCCTCCCCCGGCACCTCAAGGGCCCTGGGCGGGTCCCCGACCTCAGCGCGGACGCACGCATTCACATTTCGCCGGTTCCCCCAGGGGGCGTCTTGTGGATCAGGCCGGCATGGACCGACGGCGCTTTCCAGCCGGCCCGAGCGGGGGCGATGGGGGTGCCCCCGCGCGAGGCTATTCGAGCGAGGCTGTTCGAGCGTGGGGGAGCGTGCAGCCGCAAGGCGGAGGCGGGCGACCACGCGATGGAGGTCCCCCCGCTCGAGCGAAGCCGAGAGTGGGGGAGCGCGTGCCAGACCCCGCGCCCCGGGATGATCGCCTTCATCGACTACGGCATCACTCCGTCATGGGCAGGCACTCGGCGAGCAGGTCGACGACGTCCCGCCAAGCTCGCTGGGCGTGCTGCGGGTGGTAGCCGACCCCGGGGCGCACGGTGTGGTCGACCGGTGGGTGGTGGAAGGCGTGCAAGGCGCCGCCGTAGACCACGAGGCGCCAGTCGACGCCCGCGGCCTGCATCTCGGCGGTGAATGCTTCCCGTTGTGCGGGCGGCATGATCGGGTCTTCC
The DNA here is from genome assembly GCF_042891955.1 of Streptomyces sp. NPDC001843. Classification (NCBI taxonomy): domain Bacteria; kingdom Bacillati; phylum Actinomycetota; class Actinomycetes; order Kitasatosporales; family Streptomycetaceae; genus Streptomyces; species Streptomyces sp. NPDC001843. The sequence continues at coordinate 609,543 of NZ_JBIATQ010000001.1, forward strand.
GACCCGACCCCGGCCCACACCGGGCAGTGAATGCGCGCCGTCTCGCCTGGTCGGCCCGTGGTCAGTCCGTTGACTGTCGCGATCGCGCGCAGGTCGACGCCGTCGCGCCCGAGTTCCAGCGCGATCGCGCCTCCGGTGCCGTAGCCGACGGCGGCGATCCGGTCCGGGTCGGTCCGCGGCTCTGCGCGGAGCACGTCGAGCGCCGCGTGGCCGATGCCTCGCATCCGGTCGGGGTCGGCGAGCAACGGCATGCAACGGGCCAGCATCTCCTCAGGGTCGCCCAAATAGCGTCCTCCGTGGAGGTCGAAGGCCAGGGCCACGTATCCCAGTTCGGCGAGCGCATCGGCCCGGCGGCGCTCGACGTCGCTGAGCCCCGTCCCCTCGGGCCCGACCAGGACCGCGGGCCGGCGGTCGACACCGGCCGGGAGCGCGAGATGCCCGATCATCGTCAGGCCGTCGGCCGCGTATTCGATCGTGCGCGTTGTGACCGTCGTCATGAGCCTGGACTGTAGTGATCGTCGAGCCCGGTCGGGCCGGTGTTCTGCGCCTGGCAGAAGGCAGGTCTGAAATTGCACCGGCCCGCGGCGGACGGTAGTCCCGCGTCCCACCGCTCAGGCGATCTTTCGCTGAACCCCAGCAACGAAGTGGATCACTGTGCCGACAGCCGAGATCGTTCCTCAGCGCTGACGGCTGTTCCGCTGTTCCCCGAGGCCATACGCGCCGGCGTAGAGCCGGATCGCCCCGCCCCCGAGCGCCTCCACCCGGACGTCCCGCAGGTCCCGCACAGCCACGTCGGGCCGGTGGGACCCGGCTCGCGGTCCTATCCCCACCACCCGCATCCCGGCGGCGCGCCCGGCGGTGATGCCCGCCCCGGAGTCCTCGAACACCACGCAGTCGGCGGGGTCGACACCCAGCTCGGCGGCGCCCTTGAGGAAACCCTCGGGGTCGGGCTTGCTCGCGCCGACCGACTCGGCGGTGATCCGGACGTCCGGAAGCGGCAGCCCGGCGGCGGCCATCCGCGCCGTGGACAGCGGAACGTCCGCGGACGTCACCAGCGCGTGCGCCAGCCCCGCGGTCCGCAGCGCGGCCATGAACTCCACGGCACCCGGGACGGCGACCACGCCGTCCATGTCCGCGGTCTCCTCGGCGAGCATGCGCGCGTTGTCGGCGAGGTTCTGCTCGACCGGCCGGCCGGGCAGCAGCAGGGCCATCGAGGCGTGCCCCTGCCGTCCGTGGACCACCTTGAGCACCTCGTCCCCGTCCAGTCCGTGCCGCTCGGCCCAGCCCCGCCAGATCCGCTCCACGACGGCGTCCGAGTTGACGAGGGTGCCGTCCATGTCGAGCAGGAGGGCGCGGGCGGTGAGGACGGTGGCCGGCATCGGCAGCTCCAATGGCGAAAGACCCCGAGGTGAAGAAAACAGCGAAGAAGACGGCTGAGAAGACAAAGCGCCCCGCCCGCCGGTCAGGGGAAGCGGGCGGGAGCCACTTTGTTCCTACACGGTACAAAACATGTGCCGCTCCCGCCACCACTCCGGCGCGGGTTCACCGTCCGTTCAGCTCGCCTCAGCCGGCCACGGCCTCGTACAGGCTCCAGGCACCGAGCCCCAGCATCAGCACCGCCGCGACCTTCGTGATCAGCCGCAGCGGCACCCGTCGCATCAGCGCCTGCCCGCCGACGATGCCCAGCCCGGCCACCGCCCACAGTCCCAGCACCGCGCCGAGACCGACGGACAGCGCGTCGTCGTACCGGGCGGCGAGGTTGGCGGTCATGATCTGGGTGAGGTCGCCGAACTCGGCGACCAGGATGAGCGTGAAGCCCGTACCGGCGACCTTCCAGAAGGACTGGTCGGCGGGCTTGCGTATCTCCTCCTCGTCGTCGTCCTTCTTCAGCAGCAGCACCGCGGCTCCGCCGATGAAGAGCAGGCCCGTCAGCGCGTGCACGATCCGCTGGGGCAGCAGGGTCAGCACGCTGCCCGCCGCGACGGCGAGCACGACATGCAGGAGGAAGGCGGCGGCGACGCCCACGAAGACGTACGAGGCTCGGTAGCGGGCGCCGAGGACGAGCCCGGCGAGCGCCGTCTTGTCCGGCAGTTCGGCGAGGAAGATGACGCCGAAAACGAGCGCCGTCACGGTGATGCTGATCAAAATCCCTCAATCGGTCGGGGCCGCCCCGCCGAGGGTGCTGAACCTCACATGAGACACCTCGGCACGGCAGCGCAATCGGCGCCCGTGCCATGGGGCACGGGCGTGCACTGCTTGCCGAAGGTCTCGCTGGGCGGTCCGCGCGGGATCCGCCTCCGGGCGCCGGCTCAGGCTGGCTGAGCAGTATGTCGACGGTCCGGCGGAGAGCTACTCCCCTTCTGCGTCACCCATCGTACGGGACGGATAAGTTCCGCCCCCCATCCTGTCGTGCCATGTACGCGCCACTCACTTCTTGTCGGGCGCACACCTCCCCGCGACACGGTGCGGGGAGCATCCCCTCGCTCGCACCCGAACGCCCCACCCCACCAGTCCTGCCGCGCACCCGAACAGATCGCAGGCCTCGCGCCCGGGTTGACCGATCGGCAACCGTTCGATCATCACGAATTTACGTTCGAGGTCTACCCGCGTAGCCCTTCGAAAGAGTGTCATGGACACGACCTTGGCGAATCCCCGCCGAGCGCTCATGTCTCAGGAGACACTCATGCGCCCCATCGCCCGAATACCGGCCGCGGCCGGCTCGGCTCTGGCTCTGACGTTCAGCGGCCTCATCCTCGGCTTCAGCGCCGGTACGGCGCAGGCCAGCACCTGCTCCCAGTCCTATCTGCCGCTGCCCGACCCGACGTGCACGCCCGGTGTGTACAACCCGGACGTCACCCAGTCGACGATCAACTCCACGATCTGTGTGTCCGGCTGGACGGCGACCGTCCGGCCGCCCACCTCCTACACCAACCCGCTCAAGGTGCAGGGCATCGCGGACTACGGCTACTCGAACACCTCCACCTCCGCCTACGAGGAAGACCACTTCATCCCGCTGGAACTCGGTGGCTCCCCACGCGACCCCAAGAACCTGTGGCCGGAGCCGTACTCGGGCACGAAGACGGCCACGACCAAGGACGGCGTCGAGACCAAGCTCAAGAACGCGGTCTGCGACGGCAGAATCACCCTGTCCGCCGCGCGTACCGCGATGAAGAACAACTGGACCACGGCACTCAGCGTCACCGGCATCGGTTGAGAACCGAGCCGGCCGGTGACCTCTGTCTGTGCTGAGCGTCACCGGCCGGTGCCGGTCGCCCGCACGCCCCGGCACCGGGTCCTACTGCTTCGCCCTCATTCCCCCGGTGGTGAGGCGCCGGCCAAGGCTCGCTCGACCTCAGCCGCGGGGAAGGGAGTGCGCTTGCTCTCCGTAAGCAGTCGGCGATGGAAGTCGTCCAGGATGATTGCGTGCGCAGCGTGACGGTCGATGATCGTGACGAGATCGGGCGGAACGTCGGCGGGTTGGCGGCCCTCGACCCACTCACGCAGGAAGGCACCGTGTTCGGTGCCACCACGCACGGCGTCCGGCAGGTGGTGGCGAAGCAGGTGGTTCGGCGCGTAGGAGCGGTCGTACACGAGGTGATCGGCGAGGAACTCCCGCTCCGCCGCGGAGAGTTCGAAATCGCGGCTCAAAGCGAGCCCGAAGTCCGCGAAGTACACCCGTTGGCCGTCGGTCAGCAGATTGGCGAAGTGTGCGTCGAAGTGGACCAGTCCGCGCGCGCTCATGAACTCCGTCCCCCGCAGCAGCGCATTCTCGACCCATCGGTAGGGCGACTCGCCTCCAGGCTCCGGTGGGGCCGCCTCACGGTTGTCGCCGAGCCACTCGGCGAGCGTCTGCGGCACATGCTCCAGAAAGAGCACAAGGCTGAAGGAGGACCTTCCGATGGCCTCCAGCCGACGGCGCACGGCCGACGAGCCCTCCCAATGCGCTACGGCCCGCTGTACGCCGCCGAGCCCGTCCATGAAGCCGACAGGGGGACTGTCAGGCAATACCCGCCAGTGATACAGCAGCGGGAAACCCGCGTACTCGTTCTTCAGTACCCAGCCTGTCGTCATGAGGTGCGTGGCCAGCTCACGCCAGGCGCCGAACCCCGCCGAGCCCGCCCCGTACTGGTAGAAGAGAGGAAGATCGAAGATGTTCGCGGTCGACCGTGCGTGCTCCGGCTGCAACTCGATGTCCGTCAGCGGGATCCGCTTGACGAAGACGCGTATCCCCTCGACTTCCATCTCCGCCGACCTGCCTCCGATACCGGAGCCGATTCTCGGCGCGGCGGACACCGCATCCTCGAGCCGACGGTCGCTCAACAGGGACAACCGAGCCCCCACGTCCTCGTAGGCAGACACTCGCGCGGCATGCACTGACCCGGTCGCATCCATCGGCGGCTCCAGCCCGACATCGAAACTGACTTCTGTCGATCATGCCAGGGTGGTGAAGCTGCGGGCTTGCCGCCTTGACCAGTGCGGCGAGGGTGGCAGGGGCCCGTTTCCCGGCTCCCTGGGTTCGGGCGCGGCTCGCCTGACGGAGTGGACGCCGACCTGGTCGAGCGCTCGCCGTGGCGGGCGGTGAACCGCGTCCGGCGGCGGGCGATCAGGGCTTCGGTCGGGCTGAGTCGGTGCTGGAGTCTGCGTCGCCGGACGCCGAGCCGACGTCCGCTTCGCCATGCTCCGCGACGGCACCTTCCACGAACCGGGACCGTCAGTCCCAGTCACCTGACCAGTGGGTCCGCGAGGAGAACAACTCGATCAGCCTCGACGTCGAAGCCGAGCACCGGATGGCCGGGGTCGCCCTCCGGGTCCATCAGCACCGGCTTACCCAACCGCCGCCCGATCTCCCGAAGGAACCCGCAGGTCGACGTCGAAGTCGATTTCGTCGGCGGCATGGAACCTGAAGATCGCCAGTACATCGGCCGTCGGCGGACCCGCAGGTCCGGGCACTCGGCATCCGCCGAACGGGACAGCACGGTCTCCGCCCGGGGCACCGGAAGCACCGCAACGAGGTCGAGGACCGCCTGCCAGTCCTCCACCGAGGCATCCGAGGCATTCGGGACACGCACGTCCGGCAACGAACCCAGCCGGTCCAGGTCGAAGAAGCACTTCACGTCATCCCAAGGCAGGTCGCGCACCCCCGCCACGCTGCCCGGACGGCCGATCCGACGCCCCCGTTCCCCTTGACCCAGGACATAGGGGCACCCCCTTCGCCACTCCGCCGCCTTCTGCGCCGTCCCGTACCGAACGGGACGGCGCAGAAGGCATTGCTTTCTGATGCGCCGTCAACTTTAGTCATGTACAAGGTAATTGCACTTGCCTGTGTCCACCGAGGGCGGACATCGGGTGATCTCCCACGGGGTCCGTCCAGGTGTGTTTCGCGTCACGCTCTCGGGCCCCGAAGTGACCGCGGCAGCCGCCCCACATGGGACGGAGGCCGAAATGGAACCGCAAGCGGAAGCGGAACCATGGCCAAATGTTGAACTTGCAAGCACCCCTTAGGGCCTCCTAACCTGGGTCCCTCATTCGGTACCGCCGCCCCCACCGACCGGTCAGTCCCCTACCGGTCCGACCGAAACCGAAGGAGCAACCCCCCATGTCTGCACGTCTCAACACCGCTCAGCCCTACGCCCTCGGCCTGTTCCGGATAGTCGTCGGCCTCCTCTTCGCCGTGCACGGCGCCGCCTCGCTCTTCGGAGTCCTCGGCGGCGCGATGGGCAGCAACGGCGGCACCATCCCCGCCGGCACCTGGCCCGGCTGGTACGCGGCCGTCATCCAGCTCGTCTGCGGCAGCCTGGCCCTGCTGGGACTCGGCACCCGCGGCGCGGCACTGCTCGCCTCGGGCTCCATGGCGTTCGCGTACTTCGACGTCCACCAGAAGCACGCCCTGTGGCCGATCCAGAACGGCGGCGAGCCGGCGGTGCTGTTCTGCTGGTCGTTCCTGCTGCTCGTCTTCACCGGCTCGGGCGCCTTCGGCCTCGACCGGCTGCTGGCACGGCGCACGGCCGGCACGGAGCAGCGCACGCCGGAGCGGGCCACGGTAGCGGCCTGACCCTCTCCGTTACCCGGACGCCGCGGGCGTCCGGGTAACAAGCCGGCCACAACGACCCCTTATGCCCCCGCTGTCACACCCTCGGCGTACGCTGTATGGCTGGCATCGGGGGAGCAACGGGAGTCGTCGTGTTCGAGAACGTGGGGTCACTGGCAGCCGTGGCGGCCGCCGGGCCATGGATCTACGCGATGGTGGCCCTGTCGGTCCTGCTCGACGTCTTCCTGCCGGTACTGCCGAGCGGCGTGCTGGTGATCAGCGCCGCCACCGCGGCGGCGGCCGGCTCGAACGCGGCCGCGGGAGGCGTGCCCCACGACGTACCGGACATCCTGACCCTGATCGTCTCCGCGGCCACCGCCTCGCTCGTGGGCGACCTGGTGGCCTACCGGCTGGCCTGGCGCGGCGGGGACCGCCTGGACCGTGCGATCGCCCGCTCCCGGCGTCTGACCACGGCGCAGGAACGTCTCGGCGCGGCCCTCTCCCGGGGCGGCGGAGCCCTGGTTGTCCTGGCCCGCTTCGCCCCCGCCGGCCGCTCGGTCGTCTCCTTCTGCGCGGGCGCCGCCCACCGCCGCGCCCGCGATTTCCTGCCCTGGTCCGCCCTGGCCGGCCTCTCCTGGGCCGCCTACAGCGTCGCCCTGGGCTACTTCGGCGCGCAGTGGCTGGGCGCCACCTGGCTGGCGACGGGGGTGTCACTGGCGGCACTGTTCCTCGCGGGCGCCGGAGCGGCGTACGTCATGCGGCGGCAGCCGGCGTAGTCCGGTCAGGGCACGTCGACCGGGGGCCGCCGCCCGCGCACCTCGAGCCCGCCGAGCAGTTCACCGGTGGCCTGGGCCACCGCCTCGACGGCCCGCTCGAACACCTCCCGGTTGTGGGCGGCGGGCGCCCGGAACCCGGAAACCTTCCGCACGTACTGCAGCGCGGCGGCTCGAATCTCGTCCTCCGTGGCCTCCTCGGCCAGCGCGGGCGGACGCAGCGTCTTGATACTCCGGCACATGTCACCAGTGTCCCTCAGCCAACGGTCCCTGTCTGCGATGATCCACACCGAGGCGGCCACCCTCCCGGGGGCCGACCGACGAGAGGAACAACCTGACATGGCGAAGAACCTCACCGTGGCCGTCCTGGGCCCCGGAGGGACCGGTGGCCTGCTCGCCGCCCTCCTGTCCCGCGCCGGCCACCGCGTGATCTGCCTGGCCGGGACCGACACGGCCCGCGCCCTGCGCACCACCGGCATCCGCGTCCGCAGCGCCCAGTTCGGCGACTTCACCGCCCCGGTGGAAGCGGACACCCGGCTCCGCGAAACCGTCGACGCCTGCCTGGTCACGGTCAAGCACACCGCCCTCGACGCGGCCCTCGCCCGCGTCCCGGCCACCGCCCTCGGCGACGCCCTCCTCGTACCGTTCCTCAACGGCGTGGAACACCCCGCCGTCCTCCGCGCGCACCACCGCCCCGAACTCGTCGCCCCGGCGGTGATCCGCGTGGAGTCCACCCGCCTCGCTCCCGGCATGATCGAGCACGGCACCCCCTTCACCGAGATCGACCTGTCCGGTGACCAGGTCCCCCGCCCCCGCCTCGACGCCCTCGCCGAAACCCTCACCGCCGCCGGCCCGAACACCCGGGTCACCGCCGACGAGTCCGCGACCCTCTGGGCGAAGATGTCCTTCCTCGCCCCCTTCGCCCTGCTGACCACCCGCTACGCCGTTCCGATCGGCGAGGCCCGTAGCCGCCACCGCGCCGAGCTGACGGCCCTGGTCGCGGAGACGGCCGCCGTCAGCCGTGCCTGCGGCGGCCCCGCCGACCCCGTTCAGGCACTCGCCCGGTACGACTCCTTCCCGCCCCTGGCCAAGTCGTCGATGCAGCGCGACGCCGAGGCGGGCCGCCCGCTGGAACTGGACGCCATCGGCGGTGCGCTGCTGCGCGCGGCGGACCGGTACGGCATCGCCGTACCCGTGACGGCCGGGCTGGTAAGAGAGTTGGGTGAGCAGGAGGCCGCCCGCGGTCACTGACCGGCTCACGCGTTCACCCCTTCACTTGACTGCTCCCCTCCCTGAGTGGAGACCAGGTGAACCTCTCAGACGAACTCACCACCCAAAATCGAACAGGCGTATCATTGGCGTGTGGCTGCGACCTATGACTTTCCGAGTGACCTTCTCGCCGGTCAGGAGGAGCTGCACCAGGTCAGGGCCGAGCTGTCGGCCCTGCTGAAGCGGCTGCCCTGGTCGGTGGAGCCGCTGGACGGCTTCAGTGACGAGGGTGGCTGGCGCAAGGTGGAACGCCCGGCCTCCCCGGGCTGGTCGGCCGACGAACAGGCCGAGGTGGAGAAGCTCCGCCGACGCGAGCACGAACTCGCGGTGTTCGTCAGCTGCCACCGCTTCTGGGCGGAGGTGTCCGCGAGCGACCGCGTGGACGCCCGCACGAAGCTCAAGCACGCACGCAGGACGCAAGCAGAAGAGAAAGAAGAGGACTGACAAGCAGACGACCCCGGCCGCGGCGGCCGGGGTCGTGTCACGGTGGGCGCGGACGGTTTCGAACCGCCGACATCCTGCTTGTAAGGCAGGCGCTCTACCCCTGAGCTACGCACCCGCGACGAGTCGACAGCCTACATTGCCGGGAGCCCTCTCTCGCAAACCCGTTCCGGATGGGTTCGCGGGCCACCGATTCCTGGGGTCGGTACATGCCCTCAGCCGCCCACACCGCTCCCCTGGAGATCGTCGCCGCCGACTCGAACAAGGCGGACACGGTCGAGGTCACCCGGTGGTTCGAGGGCTCGACCGTGGTGGGCACGGACCCGAAGGTCAACTGGCAGATGAAGGACGACCGGCTGGTACTGCGGATGAAGTGCTCCGGGTTCATCACCGACTGCGCCGCGAAGCACCGCATCGAGGTGCCGCGCGGGATCGCGGTCAAGGTGCGGGACGACGACGGGAGCGTCCGGGCGCACGGTTTCCAGGACGCCCTGGGGATATGCCGGACCTGGTGGAGTCCCGCACCGACGACGGGTCGGTCACGATCGGGTTGCCCCGCGCCGTGTACCGGGTGACGACGCAGACCGCCGACGGCGGGGACGACGTCACCGTGCCCCGGAGCGACTCCAGCCCCCACGTGGTCTCCGCCGGCACGAAGGAGGGGAGAATCACGGTGCGAACCGTGAACTGACCGGCCCGTGTGTTCGTCCTCAAGGGGTGGGACAATGGCACCCCGCAGGGCGAACCACGGCACGGGAGAGGGATGTGGCGGCGACACCCCGAAGGACTGCTGGTCCGGTCCGTGGCTGGTTCGGTGGCCGCGCCGAGGCACAGCGGGCGGAGGCGCAGGCCGCCAAGGACGACGCCGCCGCCGCGTTCTACGAGCTCGACACCGCCCAGCGTGACCTGCGGATCTCGATCGAGACGATCAGCGCCGTGGACGACTCCCCGGCGGCCCGTCGCGCGGTCTCCGATTTCGAGGCGCTCGGGCGGCGTATCGACGAGGTCAGTCAGCGCTACATCCAGGCGGTCGACGCCCACGATCTCGACCGTGACGACCTGGAGGCGTCCGCGGCCGGCCGGGCCCGTGCCGAGCTGAGCGCCGCCAAGGACGAGCTGGTGCGGGTCAAGCAGGAGCTGGACCGTTTCGGCGGCTCGCTCGGGCCGCTGCTCGGCAAGGCCGAGACCCAGCTGGCCCGGCTGGCCCCGGCCGTCGAACGGGCCCGGCAGGCGCTGCTGGCCGCGTCCAACGCCCTCGACGCCGTACGGGAGTCCGGGCTCGGGGCCGACGACCTCGCGGCCCGGCTCGCCGCCCTCTCGCCGGAGCTGACCAGGCTCAACCAGGGCGCCGGGCAGCACGGCGTGCCGCAGACGCTGGAGCGGGCCGAGCGGGTGCAGCGGGAGGCGGAGGCGATCCGCGCGGAGGCCGCGCGGCTGCCGGAGCGGGCCGCCGAGATCGACCACCGGCTGGTGAGTCTGCGGACCCGCGCGCAGGCCCTGACGACCCGGGCGGGGCAGGTGGAGCCGGTGCTGAGCGAGCTGCGGCGCCGGTTCTCCGCGGCCTGCTGGCAGGACCTGCAGCAGGTGCCCGGGCAGGCCGGCGAGAACGTGCGGCAGGCGGAGCGGAAGCTGGCCGAGGCGCAGGCCGCCCGGGACGCCCAGCGCTGGCCGGACGCCACCTCGCTGCTGTCGACCGTGCGGGCGCTGCTGAACGCCACCGACGACGCCGTGTCGGCCGCCGGGGACCGGCTGGCCCGGCTGAACGCCGTGCAGAAGGACCCGCAGGCGGAGATCGAGCGGACCCGGTTCGCGATCCGGGACGCGCAGCGGCTGGCCATGACGGGCCGCACGACGCCCGACCCCCGGCACGCCCGGCCGCTGGACGACGCCGTGGGCCGCCTGGACCGGGCGATCGCCACGCTGGAGGGCCGCCACCCCGACTACTGGCACTTCCTGACCGAGACCGAGGCGGTCCGGCAGACGGTGGCCCGGGTGGTCGCCCAGATCCGCGAGGAGCGCGGCGCCGGTCACTGAGCCGTTGCCGCGCGGGCCGGGCGGGCGGATATTGGGAGATACGTACGTTCTGCGCCCGCACCACAGGGAGGCGGAGATGGCCTCGCCCCACACAGTGCGCCCGGGGAGCCGCCGGCGGATCAGTTTTGACGAGCATCTGCCGGTCGACCACCGGTTGAACACCGTCTACCGGATCGGCGCCGGTCTGATGGGTCTCTTCCTGCTGGTCTTCGGCATCTTCGGCGTCGTCCACCACATCGGGTTCTTCGACACCGGCGGGAACGCCGTCATCGGCCTGAACACCAACGGCACGCTGAGCGTCCTGTCGATCGTCGTGGGGCTGCTGCTGTTCGTCGGCATGGTGGTCGGCGGGAACTTCGCGTCGACGCTCAACATGGTCCTCGGCGTGCTGTTCATCCTGAACGGCTTCCTGAACCTCGGCCTGCTGGACACCGACTACAACTTCCTGGCCTTCAGGATCCAGAACGTGTTGTTCAGCTTCGTGGTCGGGCTGCTGCTGATGGTCTTCGGGATGTACGGCAGGGTCGGAACGTCCCTGCCGCACGACAACCCCTACTGGCGGGCCCGCCACCCCGAACCGTCGCCGCAGGAGGAGCGGTTGACGCTGGAGCAGCGGGACCGGGAGGGGCCGCAGGATCAGGTGCGGTAGGCGTAGAACGCCGCGTTCGGGTAGGAGGCGACGAGGCTCGCCACCGACCGGTTGTAGGTGTTGGTGGAGTGGTACGTCACGTACGGCACGCCCTGCGGGCTGCGGTAGGTGACGATCATGGAGTGGTCCTTCTCGCCGTCCTTGTTGAAGTCCATCTGGAGGACGTCACCGATGTCCGCCTGGTAGACGTTGGCGAGGCTGGTGACCCGGCCGGAGGACAGGGCGAACCAGGAGAACTCGTTCACGCCGACGAACGAGTCGGACTGGATCTCTGAGTTGCCGAACCACTTGTGGAAGTCCGTGCCGTCGCCGGGCACGTGCTTCCAGCCGCCCGCCTTCAGGGACTGGCTGACGAAGTTGGTGCAGTCGCCGCCGGCGCCCGCGCCGTTGAAGTCCGGGTAGTCCTTGTTGTAGTTGTTCCAGTACTTCGTCGCGTACGCCACCATGGCCTTGTAGTCGTAGCCCTTGGCGGTCATGTTCTTGGCGTTGGCCGGCGCGGGCCACGCGGTGGCCGAGCGGGTCGCCTCGGGCGGGCCGGCGTCGGCGGGGGCGGGGCTGGCCTTCACCGCGACGGTCGGCTGCTTGGCGACCTGGTTCACCGCGATGTAGCCGTTGTCGGTGTCCTGGACCTTGGTCAGCTGCCAGGTGCCCTGGCGGTCGGCCTTGAAGGTCAGCTCGTGGTGGGCCTGGAAGCCGGTGGTCTTCGGCTCGGTGCCCTTGACCTTCGTGTACGTCAGCGTCGTGGTCTCGGTGACGTCGGCCTTGGCGGTGCGGCCGGTCACGCGCGTCGCGTCCAGCGTGACCCGGGTGCTGCCGGCGCTGTACTTCTCACCGAGCTTCGACAGGCGGGTCTTGCGGCCGCGCAGCTCGGTCAGCGCGGAGCTCTCCGAGCGGGACTGCGAAGCGGACATCTTCACGTCGCCGGTGAATCCGGACGTGGCCTGCCTCTTGCCGGCACCCTGCACCAGGGCCTCCGTGCGGTCGGTGAAGACCGCGTCGGCCAGCCGCTGGAACGTCGCCTTGGTCGCCGCGTCCACGGTCGGGTCGTCGACGACCGCCGCGCCGGCGCTCCAGTTGGGCACCAGGGCCACTCCGGCGACCACCGAAGCGGCCGCGGCCGTGACTATGGCGGCGCGGCTCCGCTTACGGCTCAGTTTTCTGGATTTCAATGAAGTTCCCCTCTACACCGGTACACCTACCGGGAGATGGCATCTTCGCACGGCTGTTGAGTCGGTTGTGAAGGGGGATGCACAAGTGGAATCAAGCAGTTGCAGGCGTCACTTGACGACCGTCGCCCAGTCCGGGTTCTGCGCCGGATCCAGGGCGCGCAGGTTGGCCAGGGTCGAGGGCTTCTGTACGTCCATCCAGTCGGCCAGCTCCTTGAAGGAGACGCATTTGACGCCCTTTTTGGTGCAGACGTTCTTGATGACCTGGTCGACGGACTTCATATAGATGCCGCCGTTCCAGTCCTCGAAGTGGTTGCCGACGAACAGCGGTGCGCGGCTGCCGTAGTAGACGCGGTTGAAGCCGTTCATGTATGAGTCGACGGTCTGCTGTTCCCACTTGGCGTACTGCGCCGGGTCGCCGTGGACCTCGCCCTCGGACTGGTTGTAGAGGAAGTTGAAGTCCATCGACAGGCCCTGATTGTTGGCCGAGTACGGGAGCATCTGGAGCGGGAAGTCCCATACGCCGTTCTTCTTCGTCGGCCATATCTGGAAGTTGCCGGGGGAACTGGCGTCATAGCGCCAGCCGTAGCTCTTCATGGCCTTCAGCAGGTTCGGCTGGCCCTCCAGGCAGGGCGCGCGTCCGCCGGTGACCTCCTTTCGGAAGTCGAAGGGCAGCGCGGGGATGTCCTTGAAGCCGGTGTTGGTCTTCCATTTCTCCACGAAGGAGTAGAACTGGTCGATCTCGCTCTTCCACTGCTGGACGCTCCAGTCGCCGCCGCCCTTGGCCCCGCAGAAGTGGCCGTTGAAGTGGGTGCCGATCTCGTTGCCCTGGTCGTACGCCCGCCGGAGTTGCTCCAGCGTGGTGCGTATGTGCTCGTCGGTGGCGTAGTCGATCGCGGCGTCGCCGGGCTTGTGCATCGGGCCCTGGTAGAGGTCCTTCTTGCTCTTGGGCAGCAGGTAGATGCCCGTGAGGAAGAAGGTCATGTGGGCGTCGTACTCCTTGGCGAGCTCCCGGTAGTGGGAGAAGAGGTGGTCGCTGCCCTCCAGCGCGCCGTCCCAGGAGAAGACGACGAACTGGGGCGGCCGCTCACCGGGCTTGAGCGGAACGGGCTTCAACTGGCCTTTCTGCGGGCCGGTGTAGGAGGTTGAGCCGTCACCGAGGATCTTGGTCTTGCCGTCCCACTTGGGCTCCGGAGTGCTCTTGGGGGCGGTCCTGCCGCTCTTGCTCGGGCCCGTGGCGGCGGTGGGCGTGGTGTCGTCCGGCCGGGTCAGGACCAGGAAGCCCGCGACCACGGACGCCACGACGAGGAGGGCGGCGAGGGTGATGACCTGCGGGCGGGTGGCCCGTGGGGCGCGGCGGCGGGGGCGGGCTTTGCGGCGGTGGCCGGTCGACGACTTCGTGCGGGTCATGCGGGGGCTCATTCTGCGAGGCGGGGCGGCGGGTCGCGGGGGACGCCCGGCGGGGGACGCCCGGCAGAGGCGGCGGACTGCGGGGCGGCGGGTTGCGGGGCGGCGGGTTCTGGGAGGCGACCGACGGGGTCAGCCGAAGCCCATGGCGCCCGACCAGACGGTGTAGGGGACGCTGTCGGTCGCGGTGCCGGCGAGTCCCTTGAGCGGCAGCGGTTCAAGGGACTTGGCGAGGTCGATGCGGTAGACGACGACCGCGGTGGACACGGAGGAGGCGGTGCCCGCGTACCAGGAGGCGGTGTCGTTCTCGGTGGTGCCGGCCTTCCCGGCCGGCTGGGCCGTGGCGGGCGCACCGTTCGGGTGCGCGATGCGGAAGGACTCCCTGAGCGCCCGGCTGACGTCGTCGGCCACCTCCGTGCCGACCGCGCGGTGTGCGCGCGGGGTGGCCACGGCGACGTCGGCGCCGTTGCGGGTGATCCGGCGCACCGAGTACGGCTCGGTGTGCTTGCCGGAGGCGGCGAACGTGGCGTATCCGCCGGCCATCCGGATCGCGCTGGGAGTGGAGTTGCCCATGGACAGGGCGGGCACCTGCGGGCCGATGCTGGAGGGGAGCAGCCCGGCCGCCTCGGCGGTTTCCGTCACCTTGGCCAGGCCCGTGTCCATGCCGAGTTGCACGAACGGCGCGTTCACCGACTGGGCGAGCGCCTTGTCCAGGGTGATGTCCCCGTAGGACTTGCCGCCGTCGTTGTGGGCCTTGACCCGGTCGCCGCTGCGGTCCCAGTAGGGGCCCTCGGGCGTGGTGACGATGTGGCCGTCGTCGCCGTCGTAGACCGTCTCGGGGGTGATGGGGGCCGGGAGTCCGTTGCGTTCCTTGACGACGCCGTGCTCCAGGCCGGCGGCGTAGACGAACGGCTGGAACGCCGAACCGGCCTGGACGGTGGTCGCGTTGGACTCGTTGTAGCCCTGGGTGCGGTGGTCGGGGCCGCCGTAGACGGCGAGTATCCGGCCGTCGGCGGACACCGAGGCGGCTCCGTAGTGCGCGGCCTTCGCCTCTTCGGGGTGGTCCTTCTTCGCCTGCTCGCGGGCCTGGGTGACGGCCTTGGTGAGCGCGTTCTCCCGCTTGCGGTCGAAGGTCGTGTAGATCTGGTAGCCGCCGAGGTCGAACTGCTTGTCCGTGATGTGCGCGGCCTTCTTGGCGTACTGGGACGCGAGCTCCACCAGGTAGTCGCTCTGCTCACCGGTGTCGTACAGCGGGTTGCTCTTCAGCGGGTCGGGGAACTTCGTGTACTTCGCCCGTTCCTGCGGCGACAGTTTGCCGATCTTGACCATCCGGTCGAGGATCCAGGACCAGCGCTCCACGGCGCGCTTGTGGTTGGCCTTGCCGATCGTGGGGTCGTACAGGCCGGCGCCCTTGAGCAGGCCGGCGAGGCAGGCGGCCTCGGACGCGTTGAGCTTGCTGACGTCCTTGCCGTAGTAGGCCTGGGCCGCGCGCTGGATGCCGTAGGTGCCGCGGCCGAACCAGCTGGTGTTGAGGTAGCCCTCGAGGATGTCGTCCTTGCTCATCTTGTTGTCGAGCTTGAGGGCGATCATCGCCTCGGTGAACTTGCGGCTGACCGTCTGGTTCTGGGTCAGGTAGACGTTCTTCACGTACTGCTGGGTGATCGTGGAGCCGCCCTCGGTGTCCCCTTCGCCCACCGTGCGCCACAGGGCCCGGGAGATGCCCTTGAAGGAGATGCCCGGGTCGGTGTAGAAGTTCTCGTTCTCCGCGGCGAGCACCGCCCAGCGGACGTCCTCGGGTATGTCCTTCAGGGGCATCGCCTGCCGCTGCACCCAGCCGGTACGGGCCATGGGCGTGCCGTCGGACCAGAAGTAGACGTTGTCCTGCTGGGTGGCGTACGTGTTGAGGTTGTCCGGTATGTCGGTGGTGGCGTAGGCGGCGACCATGAACACGCCGGTCAGACCGAAGGCCGTGAGCCACGCCCCCAGCCACTGCCGCCAGGAGGGCGTCCAGCGGCGCCAGCCGGTGCGGCCCGGGCGCGGGTAGACCGGCCTCAGTTTCCGGGCGTACGGGGATATTCGGGCGGCGAGCGGTGCGAGGTGCCGTGCGGCGGCGGCGGTGACACGAGCAACGGCCCGGGGCGGGGCGGTCCTGCCGCGCGGCTTGCGGCGGTCGGCCCGCCGGCCGGGCGTGCGGGGGAGGTCCTTGGGCCGGAGCACACCCAACGCCATGGTCTGGTCCGGCTTCGGCGGCGCGGCGGCACCGGCGCCATGGCCGGGGATGTTCCTGCGCAGGGCGTCGACGTTGAGCTGCATGGTTTCGTCGGGCGGCATCGCCCCGCCGGCCGCCGGCCGTACGTCCGGCGCGGCCCGGCGCCCCCGGGGACGACGGGCCCGCCCCGGGACGCCCTCCCCCTGACCTGCCTGGGTCACTCCTGTGTCTCCCTCCGCACTACGTTCTTGCGCGCGGGTGAGACTCAGCGGGTGGACTTGACCGCCGCTCACGCGACGTACGGCCCCCCTCTTCCCCCGGTCTTACTCCGGTCTTGCGGCTCCTCGCGGCACTCACAAATTAGCAGTGATCTTCGCAGAATCTCCTCACAAGTGCAGGACGGAAACCAACACTAATGAAACTCTGAGCTGCGAATGTCACGCTGCTGCCGGTTAGCCTAGCTGCATGCCTCGCTACGAGTACCGCTGCCGCAGTTGTGGAGACACCTTCGAACTGAGCCGCCCCATGGCCGAGTCGGCCGCGCCGGCCACCTGCCCCGCCGGGCACGACGACACGGTCAAGCTGCTGTCCACCGTCGCGGTCGGCGGATCGGCGGCCGCCCCGGCACCCGCGCCCCGCGCGGGCGGTGGTGGCGGCGGGTGCTGCGGCGGCGGCTGCTGCGGCTGAGCCACCCTAGCGGGGAGCCCTGGCCGCCCTGAGGAACTCCCGGGTGATCCGCTCCCCCGCCAGCACCCCGCGCTCGGGCAGCGCGGTGATCCCGGGGGCCGTCCAGTCGGTGTCGGCCAGCTCGCCGTGGCCCGGGCGCCAGCCCCGGTCCACGGCCAGCAGCAGGTCGGCGTCGAGGAGCGAGTCGCCCGCGCCGAGGACGAGGTCGGCGCCGGTGCGGCGGGCGACCTCGCGGACGGCTGCGCTCTTGGTGAGCGGCTTGGGTACGGCGTAGAGCTTCCGGCCCTGCAGGGAGACCGTCCAGCCGCGGTTCTCCGCCCAGGCGGCGAGCTCCTTCACCCACTCCTCGGGGAGCAGCTCGCGTTCCACGACCAGGTAGGCGAAGAGGTCCTCGGCGACGCGGTGCTTGCGCAGCCACACCGGGTCGGCGGTCCTCAGCAGATGCTCCTGGACCTCGTCGAGCGGCGCGCACTCACCGGCCAGCCGGTCGGTGACCTGACGGTGCCAGTCGGCGTCCGAGACGCCGTCCACCAGCAGATGGCCGCCGTTGGCGCAGATCGCGTACGCGGGCTCCGGGCCCGGCAGGTTGATGCGCTGGTACTGCTTCCGGGTACGGGTGGTCGTCGGCACGAACACCGTCGTGTCCCCGAGCTCGGTGAGCAGTCCGGCCGCCGTCTCCGTCATGTACGACAGCGGTCTGCTCTCGTGCACCTCCACGCACAGCAGGCGGGGCGCCCGGGCGTCCGGCATGGTCAGCGCCAGGGCCGCCGCGGAGTAGATCAGGGTCCGGTCGAGATCGCTCGCCACCAGCACCGGCATCAGACGTTCACCGCCTTGCCGTCGGCGCCGGTCGCACCGCGCGTGTACTTGGGGTGGATCAGGCCCACGCAGGTGTACGGCAGCTCGTCGACCTCCTCGACGGGCACACCCCGCTGTTCGGCCAGCAGGCGTACGTGGTCCAGGTCGGCGCCCGCCCCGGCCCGGGCGAGGATCTTCCACGGCACGCGGCGCAGCAGCACGCGGGTGGTCTCGCCGACGCCGGGCTTGACGAGGTTCACGTCGTGGATGCCGTACTCCTCGCTGATGCGCTCCACCGCCTTCCAGCCCTCCCAGCTGGGCGTGCGGTCACCGGCCGCCAGGTCCTTGACGGCCTCGTCCACGCGGTCGGCGACGGCCTGGAAACGGGCGGAGACGGCGTCCAGGAAGGCCACGGACACGTCCACGGCGGCGAGCTCGCGGTAGAACTTCGCGCCGTGGAAGTCGTGCGGGCCGACCAGGTCGGCGCGCAGCACGGTGCGGGAGATGAGGCCGGAGACGGTCGAGTTGAGGCAGGCGGAGGGGATGAGGAAGTCCTCGCGGGTGCCGTACGTCCGCACGCACGAGCCCGGGTCGGCCAGCACCGCGATCTCCGGGTCGAAGCCGGTGATGTGGTCGGAGGCCTCGAACCCGGCCAGCGCGTCGGCCAGCTCGCGGGTGATGGCGCCCTTGCCGGTCCAGCCGTCGACGAAGACGACGTCCCGGGGGTCGTGGTGGGCGGCCAGCCAGCGCAGGGCGTTGGCGTCGATGCCCCGGCCGCGCACGATCGAGACGGCGTAGTGCGGCAGCTCCAGGCCGTGCCGGAACTGCGCCCAGCGGCGCATCAGCACGCCGACGGGGGTGCCCGCGCGGGCGAGGGAGACCAGTACGGGGCGCGGTGACCGTTCGGCGATCACGGTCTCGGTGACGACCCCGACCGCGTGGGCGATCCGGGCGGCCGAGGCCTCGAGGGCGGCGTGGAACAGTGCCTGGTACTGCTCGCTCGGCTGGTACTCCACCGGCAGCGACTCGGCGTAGTGCGCCCCGCCGCTCTGGATCGCCTCCTCACGTTCCTCGGTCGGCGCCTCCAGCGTCACGTCCGAGAGGTCCTGCAGCAGCCAGCCGACCTCCTCGGGCGCGTACGAGGAGAAGGCGGGGCCGCGAAGGGGCTCGGGCAGCATGGGGGGCCTTTCGGGGGCGTACGACGGTACGACGGCGAGCAGGACGTGCGGGGCGTGCTCGGCCAGCCGGGCCAGCAGGCCCTGCGGGGCGTGCAGTGCGGGGGTGTCGGCGGCCGAGTCGACGACGGCGACGACCGCGTCGAAGCCGGCGCCCGCGACGTTGTAGGCGTAGCGCTCGCCGGGGCCGTCGGCGGGGTCGTCATGGGCGGGGAAAACGATTCGGCTGCGTATCGCGTAGCCGGGGTCGTCGACCGCGAGGACTGGCGAGCGGGTGGTGGTGGAGTACCGCACCTCGCCCTCGACCGCGCGCTCCAGCGCCTCGGCCAGCCGCAGCGGGGCGTACATCAGCTCCTCGAACCCGAGCACGAGCACCCGGCGTGCGTCACCGGGCAGTGCCTCGGCGACCCGGGCGGCCATGGCGGGCAGCGCCTCCTCCAGCCGTTCCCGGTGCACGGGCGTGAACCCGTGCCGGCCCCCGTCGGGAACCCCGACGGGCCAAGGGAGCGGGACGCGGGCGATCCGACCGCGAGAACCCGCACGGGGCCCACGGGGACCGCTCACGCCGGCCCCTCGGGCATCCGCCCCGGCCATCCCGGCGTCGGCCACCCGCTCCACCGCCCCGGCATCCACCCCGGAACCAACTTGCCCAGCCCCTCCGTGCGTATCTTCACGGCCTGCCGCATCGGCCGTCCGAGCCTCGTCGGCAGGGGCCTCCGCCACGGCTGCTCCGGGGGCCGCCGGAAGGCCGGGTGCCTCCGGCACGACCCTGTCGGCCGCTCCGGCCGCCGCACGGCCTGCCGCCGCGCAACCGCCGATCTCGCCGGTACCCGCCATCGGGGGGCCGCTGTCGACGAACGCTGCTGCCTCGCCCGCCGCCGACGGGACGCCTCGCGCGCCCGCCGCCTGCCGCGCGAGTCCGGGGGGCGCTGCGGGACCCGCCCCACGGCCTGCCGCCGCGGAGCCCACCGCCCGGGTGCCGGTACCGAAGGACGCCACGGCCTCCCCCGTCACCGGCGGGGCGCCCCCGGCAGCCGGGCTCTCCGCCCCTGCCAGTCCCGCGCCCCTCGCCCCCGCCTCGTCTCCCCCGGCCGGAAGGCCGTCCGGCAGACCGCCACCGGCCGGCTCCCGGACGCATGCGTCGGCCCCTTCGGCCCGCGCCTCAGAGCCGGTCGCCCCGGCGCCGCCGATCGTCGCGGCATGGGATGGCCCACCGTCGGGCATCCCCGGCGCAGCCGACTCGTAGCGCGTCACCAGGGCCTGGCCCTTCTCCAGCACCCCCTCCGGCAGGAGCACCGTGCCCGAGGCGGCGGCCACCAGGTCCACGCGGGCGCCGATCTCGTCGGCGAAGGCGGCCAGGCGGGCCGCGTCCCGCGGGGAACGCATGTCGACCAGCGCGACCACGACGTACCGCCCCCGGGGGTGGCGCTCGTGCAGGTCGCGGATGGTGTTCAGGACCGTGTTGCCGGTGGAGAACTCGTCGTCGACGAGGACCAGCGGGCCGTCGCCGGCCAGCAGGGCCGGGTCCTCGGGCAGCAGCAGGTGCGAGGTGGCGTGCGAGTGGGCCTCCTCGAAGCCGCCCGCGGGGGCGACGCCGGGTACCGGGCGGCGGGTGGAGTGCAGGTAGGGCGCGAGGCCCAGTCCGTCGGCGACCGAGTGGCCGAGGCCGGTGGCGGTCTCCGCGTAACCGAGCACGACCGCCCGGGCCGCCTCCTCGTCGCCGAGCAGGTCCCGGACCCGGCGGCCCAGGGCGCCCCCGTGGCCGTACACCACCGCCGGCGACTGCGGTACGTGCTTGCCCAGCACGTTGGAGACCAGCAGGTGGGCCCGCTTGGGGTTGCGGCGCAGGGCGAGCCCCAGCAGGCCCGTCAGCGCGTCGTCGCCCCTGAGCTCGACCCCGAGCCGCTCGGTGACCCAGGCGCCGGACCAGACCTCGTCGTTCACTGGCTTGTTCAATGCGTCCCTTGTGTTCAGCCGGGGATCCCGGCGGCGAGCAGCTCCACGAAGCCGACGTCCTCGTTGGCGACGCCGAACACCTCGGCGCGCAGCATGACCCGTTCGGCCCAGGCGCGGTGCGGCTTCACCTCGTTCATCTTGTTCGTGTACGCCGACCTGAGTACACCCCCGCCGCCCCGTTCCGGCCGCAGGATGTCCGCCGCGTCGCTGAACTCCTCGTGGCTGACCACGGACAGCGCGTGCACGGGAAGTACGTGGGAGGGATGGATGCAGGTCTTGCCGAGCAGGCCGTTGGCCTGGTCCAGGGAGATCTCCCGCAGCAGCCCGTCCATCGCGTGCTCGATGAGCCGCTCGCGCAGCTCCACGGCCTGCCCCTCCAGGAAGGGGCTGTGCCGCAGCATCGGCTTGAACATCCGCTCGGGCACCCGGAAGTACTCCCACACCGGCCCGGTCACCGTGAACCCGGTGCCGTCGGCCCGCCCGAGCATGTTCACCACGTCGGCGATCACGGAGGCGACGATCTGCACGTCGTACGCGGTCATGTCGGGGGCCCGGCGCAGCCCGTAGGAGGAGCAGAAGTCGGTGACGCCGAGGCGCAGGGCGAGCACCCGGTCGCGGTACTTGTCGACCGCGCGGAAGATCCCCGCCAGGACGTCCACCCGTGACTCCAGGTAGAGCAGCTCGGGCGACTCCAGCACCGGCATGGCGAACAGCCGCCGTCCGCTCGCCGTCTCCGCGGTGGCCAGCGCCTCCAGGAAGGGGATGCCGCGTTCCTCGGTGAACTTGGGCATGACGAAGCCGGACAGCAGCCGGGCGGCGGGGCCGAGGCGGCGGACCAGGTCGGGGATCTGCTCGGGTGCCCGCACCCTGATGAAGAGCAGGGGCGGCTCGGCGCCGTCCCGCGCGGCCAGGTCGGCGAACTGCCGTACGAGGTTCTCCTCGCCCGCCCCGACGTCCGCGTCGTCGATCGAGTCCTCCAGGCACAGCACCATCGAGACCACGCCGTTCCCGGCCTGCTTGACGATGTCGTCGGCGAGCCGCGGCCGCGTGGCCGGGCTGTACAGCGTGGCGCCCAGGGCCGCCGACAGCAGCCGGGCCGACGAGTCGGCGGTGAACTCGCAGGGCTCCTGGTGGAAGAGGCGCTGCCGCACCTCAGGGGCGATGTGCCCGAAATGACGCATGGAACTCCCCCGTGGCACAAGGTGAACCTGTGATCTGGCGAACAGGTGGCCGGTAATAGTACGTAGTTCTCCATGGCCCGAGTTCCCCCGGGCCATGAATTTCAAGTTACGGCGGGCGTGCGCATTCGTTTCCGCAGTCGGACCCCGCATTGTCGTGACCAGGACCGAGAGGGCAGGATGACCGCATGACGCACGCGATGCTGAAGGGGTCGAACGTCCCGCTCGAAGCCACGACGGTGCGCGCCGTGCTGCGCTGGGCGCCCGGGCAGGGGGTCCCGGACGTCGATGCCTCGGCGCTGCTCCTCGGCCCCGACGGTCGTGTGCGCTCCGACGAGGACTTCGTTTTCTACAACCAGCCCCGGCACCCCTCGGGGAAGGTGTGGCGGCTCGGCAAGAAGCGTGTCACCGAGGGCCTCACCGACACGATCCAGACGGATCTCGCCGGTGTCGAGCCCGGCGTCGGCCGTATTCTGCTGGTCGCCTCGGCGGACGGCGTCCCCTTCGACCACGTACAGGCCCTGCGCATCCTGCTGTACGACGCCGCCGCCCCCGAAGGGGAGCCGCTGGCCCACTTCGACATCAAGCCGGAGACCGGCGCCGAGACGGCGCTGATCTGCGGTGAACTGTACCGGCGCGGCGAGGGCTGGAAGTTCCGCGCGCTGGGCGAGGGCTACTCCAACGGCCTGAAGGGCCTGGCGACCGACTTCGGCATCTCGGTGGACGAGTCGGAGGCGGCGGACGCGGAGGACCCCTCCCCGTCCCAGCCGCTTCCCCCGGAGCAGCCGACGAACCCGGGGCCGTCCCAGCCCGCCTACGGCTATCCGCAGGCGCAGCCCGCCACCACACAGCCCTCCTACGGGTACCCGCAGTCCGCGAGCAGGCCGACGTACGGCTACCCGCCCGCGGCGACCGCCCTCCCGGAGCTGAACCCGGACTTCCGGCTGCCGCCGCAGGGGCCGCAGTTCGTCGGGCGCTGACCGGGCGCGGCGCGGGTCACTTCTCCACCTTGGTCTTGTAGCCGCGCCCCCACTGCAGCCCCCACCCGTACAACCGGTCGAGCTCGGCCTGGAACCCGTACACGAACTTCACCTCGCGCCGGACGACCAGCTCACCCTTGACGTTCTCGATCATCACCACCGCGCAGGAGCGGGCCTGCTGGTGGCGTTCGTCCAGGCCGATCTCGATCCGGGGGCCGTTGCTCGGGTAGAGGGTGACGATCGCGTGCGTACGGTCGAACGCCGGGGTCTGGTCGTAGATGTAGACGAAGACCAGCAGCCGTTTGATGTTCTCCCGGTGGTCGAGATTGACGTACATCGTCTCTCCCGACGCCGAGCCGAACCGGTCGTCGCCGCTGAGCTTGACGTACGGCGGGGCGTTGACGTCCCCGAGGTAGCCGCCGAGGGGCTGCACCACGCCCTTGGTGCCGTCCATCAGCTCGTACAGGCAGCCCAGGTCGAGGTCGACGTTGACCATGCTCTGGCCGTGCCCGAGGACCTCCGCCGGTTTGAGCGCCTTGAAGGGGTCGCGGAACAGGCTCGTGCGCGGACCGGCGCCGTCCAGGTCGGACGTCCGCATCCGCCAGGTCAGGTTGACGCGCAGATGACCGGTGGCCGCTCCCTGTTTGGTGAGGGACACCTGGTGGTGCCGTTTGGTGAGCTTGATGGAGCCGCTCGCGGCACTGCCGGAGTCGAAGTCGTCGGCACGGGCTCCCAGCAGCCCGTCGAAGAAACCCATTCCCGCCCCCAGGTCCTCGGGTCACATAGGTGAGCGGGGCGGCCGCCATCGACGGCCGCCCCGCTCAGAGCGTTCCTCACTCGGGGCGCTGTCACACCCCGGACGAGACCTCAGCCTTGTCGTCCGCTTTTCCCTCCGCGGCCGCCAGGGCGCGGTTGCGGCGGACGGAGGACCAGAAGGACCAGGCGATCAGGACCACGCCGACGAGGCCGGTGATGACCTCGTTGATCTCGTACTGGATGGTGACCATGAGGATCACGGCCAGGGCCCCGATCGCGTAATGGGCGCCGTGCTCCAGGTAGACGTAGTCGTCCAGGGTGCCCTGGCGGACCAGGTAGACGGTGAGCGACCGGACGTACATCGCGCCGATGCCCAGGCCCAGCGCCATCAGCACGATGTCGTTGGTGATGGCGAACGCGCCGATCACGCCGTCGAAGGAGAAGGAGGCGTCGAGGACCTCGAGGTAGAGGAACATGAAGAACGCGGCCTGGCCGGCCAGGACCACCGCGGACCGCTTCTTGCCGGTGCGGGCGGCCTCTTCCTCCTCCTCGTGCTCGCGCTCCTCCTCTTCCTCGAGTTTGTCCTCGAAGTAGCCGGAGAGACCGCCGACGACCATGTAGGTGATCAGGCCGGCGATGCCGGAGATCAGGACGGTCTGCGCCTTGTCGACGTGCGCGCCGCCGTGCTGGTGGGCGTGGGTGGCGAAGGTGAAGGCGGTGATCAGCAGGACGATCAGCGCGATGCAGACCGACAGCATGTCGACCTTGCCGAGCTTGGCCAGGGGGCGCTCGATCCAGCGCAGCCACTGGATGTCCCGGTCCTCGAAGATGAAGTCGAGGAAGATCATCAGCAGGAACATGCCGCCGAAGGCCGCGATCGCCGGGTGGGCGTCGGTGACGAGCTGCTGGTAGTGGTCCTTGTTGTTCAGCGCGAGGTCGACGGCCTCGATCGGCCCCATCTTGGCGCTGATCGCGACGATCACGACCGGGAAGACCAGCCGCATGCCGAAGACCGCGATGAGGACGCCGACCGTGAGGAAGATCTTCTGCCAGAAGGCGTTCATCTTCTTCAGGATCCCGGCGTTGACCACCGCGTTGTCGAAGGACAGCGAGATCTCCAGGATGGCGAGGATCGCCACGATGCCGAAGGCTTCCCACCCCCCGTAGAAGATCGCCGCGACCAGACCGAGCGCGGTGACCGCGAACGACCAGCCGAAGGTTTTGAGAAGCACTGCTTACCCCATCGTGTCGGTACGAGTCCGCCCCGGGCCGTACTCGGCTTTACTAACTATTGACCACGAAGTCTAGAGCGTGGCCCTTAAGCCGGGCCAGGAGGGGCATCTCGGTCAGGCCTAGGAGACGTTGACCCCGAAGTCCAGGGCGATGCCCCGCAGTCCCGACGCATACCCCTGACCCACCGCCCTGAACTTCCACTCGCCGCCGTAGCGGTAGAGCTCGCCGAAGATCATGGCGGTTTCGGTGGAGGCGTCCTCGCTCAGGTCGTAGCGGGCCAGTTCCTGGCCGTCGGCCTGGTTGACGACCCGGATGAAGGCGTTGGAGACCTGGCCGAAGGTCTGGCCGCGCTCGTCCGCCAGATGGATGGAGACAGGGAAGACGATCTTGTCGCAGTGGGCCGGCACCTGGGGCAGGTCGACCAGGATCGACTCGTCGTCGCCCTCGCCCTCACCGGTGAGGTTGTCGCCGGTGTGCTCGACCGAGCCGTCGGGGCTCTTGAGCTGGTTGTAGAAGACGAACCACTCGTCGCCGAGCACCCGCCCGCTGCTGCAGAGCAGCGCGCTGGCGTCGAGGTCGAAGGGGGCGCCGGTGGTGGAGCGGGCGTCCCAGCCCAGCCCGATCATGACGTTCGTGAGGTTCGGTGCGGCCTTGGAAAGGGAGACGTTGCCTCCCTTGGCGAGCGTGACGCCCATGTTGCTGGTCCTCCCCTTGGGGCCTGCCCGGCCCGGTGCTTCTTCTTCGGTTGTCCTGCACGTCCGGCGCCGACCGTAAACGGTGCGGCGCCGGAGCCGGGCCCTGTCGGGCTGGGTGCCTCAGACGTTGACGCCGAAGTCCTGGGCGATCCCGCGCAGGCCGGAGGCGTAGCCCTGGCCGATGGCGCGGAACTTCCACTCCGCACCGTGCCGGTACAGCTCGCCGAAGACCATCGCCGTCTCGGTGGAGGCGTCCTCGCTCAGGTCGTACCGGGCGATCTCCTGTCCGCCGGCCTGGTTGACCACGCGGATGAACGCGTTGCGCACCTGACCGAAGGACTGCTGGCGGTTCTCGGCGTCGTAGATCGACACCGGGAAGACGATCTTCTCGACGTCGGCCGGGACGCCCGCGAGGTTGACCTTGATCTGCTCGTCGTCGCCCTCGCCCTCACCGGTGAGGTTGTCACCGGTGTGCTCGACCGAGCCGTCCGGGCTCTTGAGGTTGTTGAAGAAGACGAAGTGCTGGTCGCTTGCGACCTTTCCCGAGTTGTTCAGCAGCAGCGCGCTGGCGTCGAGGTCGAAGTCGGTGCCGGTCGTGGTGCGGACGTCCCACCCCAGACCGACGATGACGGCGGTCAGGCCCGGGGCCTCCTTCGTCAGCGATACGTTGCCGCCCTTGCTGAGGCTGACTCCCACGAGTCCTCCATTGGTTTCCTGGGGCGGGGAGCCCCGTCGCGTGCGTCGGATACCGGATCAACGAGTCGATCCTAGTGACGGGTTCCCGCCCCACGCAGTCCCTGCAACCGAAGAATCGCAGGGTGTCGGTCAGGACCGGAGGGTGTCGAGCGCCTTGACGTACTCGTTCAGGTCACGGGCGTCCGGCAGCGCGTTGACGACCGTCCAGCGGACGACGCCGTCCTTGTCGATGACGAAGGTGCCGCGCACGGCGCAGCCCTTGTCCTCGGCGAAGACGCCGTAGGCGCGGGAGACCTCGCCGTGCGGCCAGAAGTCGCTCAGCAGCGGGTACTCCAGGCCCTCCTGCTCGGCGAAGACGCGCAGCGTGTGGATGGAGTCGTTGGAGACGGCGAGCACCTGGGTGCCGCGGTCGTCGAACTGCGGCAGGTTGTCCCGGACCTCGCACAGCTCGCCGGTGCACACGCCGGTGAAGGCGAAGGGGTAGAAGAGCAGCACCACGTTCTTCTCACCGCGGAAGTCCGACAGCTTCACGGACCTGCCGTGGTTGTCCTTCAGCTCGAAGTCGGGGGCCTTGTCGCCGACCTGGATCGCCATCGTCCTGCATCCCTTCGGTGGGGCTGTTCGGGTGGGAACACCCTACGCAGCGCCCACCGCGGGCGGCGGGCGGGTACGGGCCGAGCCGGCCCGTACCCGCCCGCCGTCGACGAGGTCTACTTCCTGGACTTCGCGGCCTTCGGCGTCGCCAGGCGCGAGCCGCTCCAGTCCTTGCCGACGCTGACGCTCTTGGACGCCGTCAGTCCGGCGGTGGTCGCGGCTTCCGAGATGTCACTCGGCTCCACGTACCCCGAACGGCCGGTCTTCGGCGTGAGGAGCAGGATGGCGCCGCCTTCCTCGATGTACGTGGTGGCATCGACCAGCGCATCCGTCAGGTCGCCGTCGTCGTCGCGGAACCACAGCACGACGGCATCGGCCACGTCGTCGTAGTCCTCGTCCATCAGCTCGCTGCCGATGACTTCCTCGATGGACTCGCGGAGCTCCTGGTCGACGTCGTCGTCGTAGCCGATCTCCTGGACCACCTGCTCGGGCTGGAACCCCAGCCTGACGGCAGGGCTCGTCCGCTCCTCCGCGTGGTCCGCGGTCGCGCTCACGGGTTGCCTCCTGATCATGTCTTGTTGAGTATCTCAGCCACGCGCGTGCGCGAAGCATTGGCCGTAGTCCACACGGGCGGGGCGGATCGCGCAAGTACCCGGCCGTCCAGACCGCCGAAACAGTGACGATCCCGGCCGTGTCGCCGCAACTCATGGCACCGTATCGCGAGCCCGGCGGACGTACACCTCACCTTTGTGCCCGGTTTGCGAGGAATGAAATCATTCGAAATGATCCGCCGTTACGAGTCTCGAACTAGTTTGCCAAGCCTGTCGGACCCTCGGGCGTATCGTTGCGTTTTGGCCGGGCCTGCCCGACTGCCGCTCGAGGGGGGCCGTACGGACGGCTCGGTTACCTCACGGTAGAGATGACGTACGTCATTCCGAGGTACACGATGGGGAACGGTGTAGGCACGAGCAAAAAAAGTGGCCCTCTGACAGGTAAGGAACAGCGTGGCTTCCGGATCCGATCGCAACCCGATCATCATTGGCGGCCTTCCGAGTCAGGTTCCTGACTTCGATCCCGAAGAGACCCAGGAGTGGCTGGACTCCCTGGACGCCGCCGTCGACGAGCGAGGCCGGGAGCGGGCCCGCTACCTCATGCTGCGCCTGATCGAGCGGGCCCGCGAGAAGCGCGTGGCCGTGCCCGAGATGCGCAGCACGGACTACGTCAACACGATCCCCACCAAGAGCGAGCCGTTCTTCCCCGGCAACGAGGAGATCGAGCGCAAGATCCTCAACGCGACCCGCTGGAACGCGGCCGTGATGGTCTCGCGCGCCCAGCGTCCCGGCATCGGGGTCGGCGGGCACATCGCGACCTTCGCCTCCTCCGCCTCCCTCTACGACGTGGGCTTCAACCACTTCTTCCGTGGCAAGGACGAGGGCGACGGCGGCGACCAGGTCTTCTTCCAGGGCCACGCCTCCCCGGGCATCTACGCCCGCGCGTACCTGCTCGACCGGCTCACCGAGCAGCAGCTGGACGGCTTCCGTCAGGAGAAGTCGAAGTACCCGAACGGCCTCTCCAGCTACCCGCACCCGCGCTCCATGCCGGACTTCTGGGAGTTCCCGACGGTCTCCATGGGCCTCGGCCCCCTCGGCGCGATCTACCAGGCGCGGATGAACCGCTACATGGAGGCACGCGGCATCGCGGACACCTCCAAGTCGCACGTGTGGGCGTTCCTCGGCGACGGCGAGATGGACGAGCCGGAGTCGCTCGGCCAGCTGAGCATCGCCGCCCGCGAGGGCCTGGACAACCTGACCTTCGTGGTCAACTGCAACCTCCAGCGGCTCGACGGCCCGGTGCGCGGCAACGGCAAGATCATCCAGGAGCTGGAGTCGCAGTTCCGCGGCGCCGGCTGGAACGTGATCAAGCTGGTCTGGGACCGCACCTGGGACCCGCTGCTCGCCCAGGACCGGGACGGGATCCTGGTCAACAAGATGAACACGACGCCGGACGGCCAGTTCCAGACGTACGCCACCGAGACCGGCGCCTACATCCGCGAGCACTTCTTCGGCGACGACCACCGGCTGCGCGCGATGGTCGAGAACATGACCGACGACCAGATCCTGCACCTGGGCCGCGGCGGTCACGACCACCGGAAGATCTACGCGGCGTTCAAGGCGGCCAAGGAGCACAAGGGCCAGCCGACGGTCATCCTCGCCAAGACGATCAAGGGCTGGACGCTGGGCCCGAACTTCGAGGGCCGCAACGCCACGCACCAGATGAAGAAGCTGACGGTCGACGACCTCAAGCGCTTCCGCGACCGTCTGCACCTGCCGATCTCGGACAAGGACCTGGAGTCCGGCGCACCGCCCTACTACCACCCGGGCCGGAACTCCGAGGAGATCCAGTACATGCACGACCAGCGCAAGAAGTGCGGCGGGTACGTCCCGACGCGCGTCGTGCGCTCCAAGCCGCTCGCGCTGCCGGACGACAAGGCGTACGCGACGGTGAAGAAGGGCTCCGGCCAGCAGTCCATCGCGACGACCATGGCCTTCGTCCGGCTCCTGAAGGACCTCATGCGGGACAAGGAGCTCGGCAAGCGGTTCGTGCTGATCGCGCCGGACGAGTACCGCACGTTCGGCATGGACTCCTTCTTCCCGAGCGCGAAGATCTACAACCCGCTGGGCCAGCAGTACGAGTCGGTGGACCGGGAGCTGCTCCTGGCCTACAAGGAGTCCCCGACCGGGCAGATGCTGCACGACGGCATCTCGGAGGCGGGCTGCACGGCCTCGCTGATCGCGGCGGGCTCGGCGTACGCCACGCACGGCGAGCCGCTGATCCCGGTGTACGTCTTCTACTCGATGTTCGGCTTCCAGCGCACCGGCGACCAGTTCTGGCAGATGGCCGACCAGCTCGCGCGCGGTTTCGTCCTGGGCGCGACCGCCGGTCGTACGACCCTGACCGGTGAGGGCCTGCAGCACGCGGACGGCCACTCGCAGCTGCTCGCCTCGACGAACCCGGCCTGCGTCGCCTACGACCCGGCGTACTCGTACGAGATCGCGCACATCGTGCAGGACGGTCTGCGCCGGATGTACGGCGGCGACGCGGAGCACCCGCACGGCGAGGACGTCTTCTACTACCTCACCGTCTACAACGAGCCCATCCAGCACCCGGCGGAGCCGGCGGACGTGGACGTGGAGGGCATCCTCAAGGGCATCCACCGGATCGGTGCGGGCACCTCGGGCTCCATCCCGGCGCAGATCATGGCCTCGGGCGTGGCCGTGCCGTGGGCGATCGAGGCGCAGCGGATCCTCGGCGAGGAGTGGAACGTCAAGGCCGACGTGTGGTCGGCGACCTCCTGGAACGAGCTGCGCCGCGAGGCCGTGGCGGTGGAGGAGCACAACCTGCTGCACCCGGAGGAGGAGCAGCGGGTGCCGTACGTGACCCGGAAGCTGAGCGGGTCCGAGGGTCCGTTCGTGGCCGTGTCCGACTGGATGCGGTCGGTCCCGGACCAGATCGCGCGGTGGGTGCCGGGCACGTACCAGTCGCTCGGTGCGGACGGCTTCGGCTTCGCCGACACCCGGGGCGCGGCCCGGCGGTTCTTCCACATCGACGCGGAGTCGATCGTGGTGGCCGTGCTGACCGAGCTGGCTCGGGAGGGCCAGGTCGACCGTTCGGTGCTGAAGCAGGCCATCGACCGGTACCAGCTGCTCGACGTGTCGGCGGCGGATCCGGGAGCGGCCGGGGGCGACGCGTAGTCGGCACGTAGCCGGCGCACGGCTTGACCGGGTGACGGGCGGCGGGGCTTGATCCCGCCGCCCTTACCTGTTCTTTACTATTGCGGCCATGAACGAACAGTCGGCGCAGGCCTGTTGGGAACGACGCACACAACGGCCGTTGCTGGTGCTCGCGGTGGCGTTCGCCGTCGCCTACGCCGTGCCGATCGTGGACGATCCCGCCGATCAGCTCCTGACGTCCCTGTGCACGGTGACGGAGTGGGTGGTGTGGGGAGCGTTCGCCGCCGACTACCTGATGCGGCTCGCGCTCACCCGGCACCGCCGGGAGTTCGTGCGGTCGCACTGGATAGACCTGTGCGCGGTCGTCCTGCCCATGCTGCAGCCGCTGCGGCTGCTCAGGATGGTGGCCACGCTGCTGCTGGTGGGGCGGCGGGCGCGGATGGCCTCGCAGATCCGGCTGACGACGTATGTCGGCGGTGCGGTGGTGGGGCTGCTGATGTTCGGCTCGCTCGCGGTGCTGTCCGTGGAGCGGGAGTCACCGCGGGGGAACATCCGGACGCTGGGTGACGCCGTCTGGTGGTCCTTCACCACGATGACGACCGTGGGGTACGGGGATCACGCGCCGACGACCGGGCTGGGGCGCATGATCGCGGTCGGGCTGATGCTGTCCGGGATCGCGCTGCTCGGTGTCGTCACCGCGAACATCGCGGCGTGGTTCATCTCGCGTTTCGAGAAGGACGACGTGGAGGAGCGGCGCCAGACGGAGGCCATCGCCAATCTGGCGGAGGAGGTGCGGCTGCTGCGCGCCGAGGTGGCGGCGCTGGTCTCGCGGGAGGAGCAGCGCCGCTTTTAGCCGGGGGCCTGGGGGCGGAGCCCCCAGTACCCTCGCGCCCTCAGAAGAACCCGTTGCCCACCGATGCCGACCCGGCCAGCCAGACGAGGGCCAGCAGGGTGTCGATGGCGCCCAGGACAACGGCCACCAGGGCCGGGATGTTGCGGTCGGAGGACCACTGACGGCCCATGGAGAGCCAGCCGCAGACGACTGCGACCGGGCCCAGGATGATGCCCAGGACGAAGAAACCGGCGATCGCGCAGATACAGCCGATGATCCCGAGCGTGGCGCGGTCCGGCCCGCTCCGCTGCCACGTCCGGCCGCGTGAACGGGGGTACCCGCGCGTTCCGTGCCCGAAGCCCGCCATCATCAACTCCTTGACTCTCTTGGACAATTCGGGTTCGGAAGTGCGGGTACCCCGGTTCCACGTCCGCAGACCTGCGCGCTGCCCCCCTCCGGCAGCGCGCCGCGGTCCCGGGTGTCCTCCCATGCCCTGCGGAGGACATGACCCACTGTGACCTGCGGCGCGTGCCGGGGCGA
The DNA here is from genome assembly GCF_042891955.1 of Streptomyces sp. NPDC001843. Lineage (NCBI taxonomy): Bacteria > Bacillati > Actinomycetota > Actinomycetes > Kitasatosporales > Streptomycetaceae > Streptomyces > Streptomyces sp. NPDC001843. Next base: position 641,370 of record NZ_JBIATQ010000001.1, read on the forward strand.
GGAATCTTGAGCGGAGTCACCCTGATGAGGTAACTCCGCCCCGGCGGTGAGGGAACCTAGATGTGGCCGACGCCCGCGCCCGCCTCCGCGTTCTCGCCGCGCTTGGTGAGCAGGGCGACCAGGACGGCCACCGCCGCCACGCCCGCGGCGACCAGGGACGCCAGGCTCATGCCGGAGATGAAGGTGTCGTGCGCCACGCCGGTGATCTTCTCGGCCAGCGGCTGGGGCGTGCCCTTGGCCACCGGTGCCACACCGACCTGAACGGCCTCGGAGGCCTGCCCCAGTTGGGCGGGGGTGAGCTTGGGGAGGCCGGCGTCGGCCCAGTTGCCCGGCAGGTCGCTGTCGACCTTGGAGGCCATCACCGCGCCCAGCACCGCCGTTCCGAGGCTGCCGCCGATCTGCATCGCGGCCTGCTGCAGACCACCGGCCACGCCGGAGAGCTCCATCGGGGCGTTGCCGACGATGACCTCGGTCGCGCCGACCATGACGGGCGCGAGGCCGAGGCCCAGCAGACCGAACCAGAGGGACATCACGGCGCTGCCGGTGTCCGTCTCCAGGGTCGACATGCCGTACATGGCGATCGCGGTGGCCGCCATGCCGCCGGCGAGCGGGATGCGCGGGCCCAGCTTGGTGATCATGGCGCCGGCCAGCGGTGAGCCGACGATCATCATCCCGGTGAGCGGGAGCAGATGGAGGCCGGCGTCGATCGGGCTCATCCCGTGCACGTTCTGCAGGTAGAAGGTGACGAAGAACAGGCCGCCCATGAACGCGATGGCCATCAGGACCATCAGGACCACGCCCGCCGACAGCGGCACCGAACGGAACAGGCCCAGCGGGATCAGCGGCTCCTTCACCTTCGTCTCCCAGACGGAGAACGCGGCGAAGAGCAGCACGGACGCGCCGATGAAGGCCCACGTCTTACCGTCGCCCCAGCCCCAGGCGGGGGCCTTGATGAGCGCCCAGACCAGGCAGAACATCGCGCCGGAGAGCAGGACGATGCCGGCGATGTCGAAGGAGCGGGGCGCGTTCTCAGCGCGGTGGTCCTTCAGGATCAGCAGGCCGAGGACGAGGGCGAGCAGACCGACCGGCACGTTGATGAAGAACACCGACTGCCAGTTGACGTGCTCGACCAGGACACCGCCGAGGATCGGGCCGCCCGCGGTGGACGCGCCGATCACCATGCCCCAGAGGCCGATCGCCATGTTCAGCTTCTCGGCCGGGAAGGTGGCCCGCAGCAGGCCGAGGGCGGCCGGCATCAGCAGCGCGCCGAACAGGCCCTGGAAGACGCGGAAGGTGACGACCGCGGCGATGCTGCTGGACAGGCCGATCGCACCGGAGGCGCCGGCGAAGCCGACCACGCCGATCAGGAAGGTCTGCCGGTGACCGAACCGGTCGCCGAGCTTGCCCGCGGTGATCAGGGAGACCGCGAGGGCGAGGAAGTAACCGTTGGTGATCCACTGGACCTGCGCGAAGGTGGCGCCGAGGTCCTTCTGGATCGCCGGGTTGGCGATCGCCACGATGGTGCCGTCGAGGGCCACCATCATGACGCCCACGGCCACGGTGATGAGGGTGAACCACGGGTGACCGCGCAGCCCTCCGGCCGCGGTCGGTTCCGACGGGGCTTCCGGCGCGTTGTCCCCCGGCCCCGTCGAGTCGATGGTCTGACTAGTCATACGTGCGAGGCTAGTGTCAGTCGCTGACAATTGACAAAACATTTCAGTTACACGGAGAAGCACATGAGTGGAACGGGGCTGCGCGAGCGCAAGAAAGAGCGCACCCGGGACGCGCTGGTGCGAGCCGCGCTCGAACTGTTCGTCGCAGCGGGGTACGAACGGACGACCGTCGACGAGATCGCCGAGGCCGTCGGCGTCTCGCAGCGGACCTTCTTCCGCTACTTCGCCGGCAAGGAGGACGCGGCCTTCTTCGTCACCCGGCTCGCGGAGTCGCACTACATCCGGGCCCTGCGTGAACGCCCGCCGGGAGAGGCACCCTTGGAGGCGCTGCGGCAGGCCGTCCTGGGGAGCTGGGACACCATCGGGGAGGCCATCGAGCAGGTCGTACCGGTCGAACTGCACCTGCGCGCCTACAAGATGATCGAGGCCACGCCCGCGCTGCTCGCCGCCCATCTGCGGCGCCAGGAGGGGCTGGAGGAGGAGATCGCCGGGATCGTGGCCGAGCGCGAGGGCCTCGACGTGGACGCCGACCCGCGCCCCCGGCTCCTGGTGGCCCTGTTCGGCGGAGTGATGCGGGTCACCCAACGGACCTGGTCGGTGGGCGAGGAGTGCAGCATCGAGGCGATCCGCGAACTCACCGCACGCCACCTCGACCAGCTGGGCCCGGCGTTGACCGGAAACTGGCGACCTGTCTGAGTTCCCCGTCACACCCGGCGAAACGTGATCCCTGTCACTCGGTTACCGCGAGACCCTCTCGTTCTCTTAGTGTGTCCTCCCAGTGACTTCCTTCGACACCTCTCCGCAACTCAACGTCTGGCGCGCGCTGCTCGCGCTGGCCGTCGTGTTCGTGATGCTCGCGACCACCGGCTGGACCGCCCTGCACGGTCACCGGAGGACGACCCCGCTGCAGGCCTCGCTGGCCGCCTGGCAGCACGGCCGCGTCGGCGGGCACCGGCTGCCGGACCCCGACGAGAGTCCCACCCGGCTCGCGCGGTTCTTCGCGTCGCTCACCGAACGGCAGAGCACCGGCCTCGCCCACCGCTATCCGCTCGCGGTCGGCAACATGAACGGCGCTCCCGTCGAGCTGCGCTACCGCGCCAACCGCATCGCCCTGCAGAAGGCGCGCAGGACGGACCTCAGACGCATGCACGACACCCGGCTCTCCGCGGCCGGGCAGCAGCAGGCGGGCCGCCGTATGCACCGCTTCGAGTCGCTCCTGCGGAGGGACCGCCACATCCTCGCCTTCGACCCCGACGGCTCCGGCCGGGTCGCCGAGGTGTTCGGGAACCTCGACAAGGCCCAGCGGATCTCCGTCGTCGTCCCCGGTGTCGACACCGACCTGCTCACCTTCCAGAAGACCAACCGGCAGTACACCGCGCCGGTCGGCATGGCCAAGGCCCTGTACGGGGCCGAGCGCGCGGCGAGCCGCACGACCCGTACGGCCGTGATCGCCTGGGCCGACTACACCGCGCCCAGCGGCCTCGGCGTGGACGCGGCCACCGCGATGCGGGCCGAGGAGGGCGCCGTACGCCTGAACGCGCTGCTGTGGGCGCTGCCCGGCAACGCACCCGTCTCCGTGTTCTGCCACAGCTACGGTTCCGTGCTGTGCGGGGTGGCCGCACGCGCGATGCCGCGCCGGGTGACCGACATAGCGGTGGCCGCCAGCCCCGGCATGCACGCCTCCCAGGCCTCGAACCTGGGCACCCCCGCGCGGGTGTGGGCCATGCGGGACGCCGACGACTGGATCCAGGACGTGCCGTACCTCGAGGTCGGCGGGCTCGGGCACGGCGCCGACCCGGTCTCCCGGGCGTTCGGCGCGCGGGTGCTGTCGGCGCGGGACGCCAAGGGCCACGCCGGTTATTTCGAGCCGGGCACGGACAGCCTGCGCAACTTCGCCGACATCGGGGTCGGCGCGTACGACGCGGTGCGCTGCGCCCATGACGAGGGCGGGTGCCGGGCGGGTTTGTCCGGTGTGATGACTGCCGGACGCGCGTAGAGACAGCAGGAAGTGCGGTCCGCACGGGGAGGGACGTGAGGAGCCTGTGCCGCATACGATGAGCCGCATGGGTGACGTACTGGCCGGATTTCACGCCGCCTGGGAGTTCGAGTCCGACTCCGTGCTCATCCGTTACGAGCGGGGGATCCGGACACCGAAGCTGTTCCAGTCGCTGGGTGAGAGACGCATCCCCCTGGCGGCGCTCGAAGGGGTGACGCTGACGCCCGGCAGACGCGGGACCGTCGTCCTGCGGGCCGAGCCCCGCCCCGGCGCCGATCCGCTGATCGAGGCGGCGGCCGGGCAGCTGAAGGAGGCCTACGACCCCTACCGGCTGGTGCTGCCCGCCGAGCGGGAGACGCTCGCGGAGTACTACGCGGACGAACTGCGAGCCCTGCTGACCGAGTCCGGTCCGGCCGACCGGCACCTGGTGGCGCCGCCCTCGGGGCCGCTGCAGTTCAAGGCGTACGACGGCAAGGCGTACTTCGACGGCTCCTCGGTACGGTTCCGGTGGTTCTGGACGGGCGCGTCCTCGGCCAAGTGGAAGGCCGGCGACCAGAACTTCCCGGTCGCCGACCTGAACGGGATCGAGTGGCGCTCACCCGAGGTCCTCGAAGGCCATCTCCGCCTCGTTCCCCGCGACTCGGCCTCCGAGCGACCGGCGCCGCCGGACCAGGATCCGGCGGCGGTGGTCTTCGGGCTGGGGTACGGGCCGGTCCACGAGTCCCTGCCGTTCGCTGCCGCCGTGTTGGCGGCGGTGCGGGCGAAGCGGCCGGAGGCCGCCGTACCCATTGCGGCGCCTGCTGTGGCGGGGCGCCGGGATCCTGCGGAGATCGCTGAGCGGATCCGGCACCTCGGGGAGTTGCATCAGGCGGGGCTGGTCACGGACGAGGAGTTCTCCTCCAAGAAGGCGGAGCTCCTCGCGGAGCTTTAGCGGGTTCGAGTGCGCGTCTGCCGGGAGCGGTTTTTGTCGACCGCGGGGCGTGGTGGGTTGCTCGCGCCCACGCGGCGGAGCCGCATATCGATACAGCCCCGCGCCTTTTTGGGACGCGTCACCTCGGGGCCGCTGATTACTCCCGACCTGCAGACGTGAACGTCATGTCTGCGTAGCGGTTCCCCGACACCTTCGCCGCGATGGGTTCCAGGAGGGACAGTTCCTCCTCTGTGAGTACCACCCGGGTCGCCGCCGTGTTCTCCTCCACCCTCGTCGGCTTGCGGGTGCCCGGGATGGGGATGACCGGTAGGGCGTGGACCGTCGCCTGCTGCTGGACCCAGGCGAGGGCGATCTGGCCGACGGAGACGCCGTGGGCCTGCGCGATCTCGCGGATCGGCTCCAGGAGGGCCGCGTTGGCGGCCGCGTTGTCGCCGGTGAAGCGGGGCTGCTGGCGGCGGAAGTCGCCGGCCGTCAGGTCCTGTTCGGCGTTGGCGAAGGAGCCGGTCAGGAAGCCGCGGCCGAGCGGCGAGTACGGGACGAGGGCCACGCCCAGCTCGCGGACCGCCGGCACCACCTTGGCCTCGATGTCGCGGCTGAACAGCGACCACTCCGACTGCACGGCCGCGATCGGGTGCACGTCCTGGGCCGCGCGCAGTTCGTCGGCGGTGATCTCGCTCAGGCCGAGGTGCTTGACCTTGCCCTCGCGCACCAGGTCGGCCATCGTCCCGACGGTCTCCTCGATGGGCACGTTCACATCGCGGCGGTGCATGTAGTAGAGGTCGATGACGTCGACGTCCAGCCGCTTCAGGCTCGCTTCGACGGCCTGGCGGATGTACGGCGGGTCGTTGCGGATGATCCGCTTGGTCGGCTCGTCCGGCGGGATCGAGAGGGCGAACTTGGTGGCTATGACGACCTCGTCGCGGTGCGCCTTGAAGAAGGGCGCGAGGAACTTCTCGTTCTCCCCGGCGCCGTACGCGTCCGCCGTGTCGTACAGGGTGACGCCGAGCTCCAGCGCCCGCTCCAGCGCGGCCCGGGACTCCCCCGCGTCGGCGGGACCGTAGCCGAAGCTCATGCCCATGCAGCCGAGACCCTGGACACCCACCTCCGGTCCGCCTTCGCCGAGCCGTACCGTCGGAATCCTGGCGTCGGTCATCGAGTGGTCCCCTCCTGAGCGTAGAAACTGATCTTCCGGTCGAGCACGGCGAGCGTGTCCCGCAGTTCGGCGATCCGGGCCAGCACGTCCTGGCGGGTCGCCTCCAGCAGGTCCCGCCGCTCCCCGTAGGTGGTGTCGCCCTCGCGCACCAGTTCCGCGTACCGCACCATGTCGGCGACCGGCATACCGGTCAGCCGGAGCTTGCTCACGAAGTCCAGCCAATCCAGGTCGCGGTTGCAGTAGCGGCGCTGGCCGGTGTGCGAGCGGTCGATGTGGGACATCAGGCCGATCCGCTCGTACCAGCGCAGGGTGTGGGCGGTGAGGCCGGTGAAGGCCACGACCTCGCTGATCGTGTATCTGTCCTGGCCGTCGGGACGCGGATGCCGGCGGGGTGGGGCGGAGCAGATGTCGGCTGGGGCGTTCGCTTCCCGCTCGGTGGCCGCTGGCGTGGTCTGCATCACCGTCATGGCCCCCACGCTATGACCTTGGAGTGCACTCCAAGCAAGCGGGTGGCGGTAAGAAATCCGGAGGACGGGCCGGGGCGCGGTCATTAGCGTGCGGGCCATGAGTCTCGTACGCCGTGCCACACCCGAGGACGCCGCCGAAGTGCTGCGGCTGCGCCAGGTCATGATCGACTCCGTGTTCGCCGGGACGGCGGGGGGCGGCGCCACCGACTGGCACACGGAGTCCCTGCCCACCTTGCGGGCCCGACTCGCCGGGTCCGACGATGACTTCGCGGCGTTCGTGGTGGACCGTCCCGAGCGGCCGGGGGCGCTGGCCGCGCTGGTGGCGGGAACGATGGAGTACCGGATCGGGCGGGCCGACAACCCGCACGGGCGGGTCGGGTACGTCTTCAGCGTCGCCACCGACCCGGACGCGCGGCGCCGCGGGTATGCGCGCGCGTGCATGGAGGAGCTGCTGGAGTGGTTCCGGGAGCGGGGTGCCCGGCAGGTCGACCTGAACGCGTCCGCCGAGGCCGAGCCGCTGTACGCGGCGCTCGGCTTCGTGCGCAAGCCCGACCCCTCGATGCGGCTGGCGCTCTGAGCCGCATAGGCTCGGGGCATGGCTCTGAACAGCTTGGCGTCGATCGAGAACTGGCCCGTGCCGACCGCCGCGGCGGGTGTCGTGCGGGCCGACGGCACGGTCCTGGGGACCCATGGGCCGGCCGGGCAGCGCTTTCCGCTGGCCTCGGTCACCAAGCCGCTGGCGGCGTACGCGGTGCTCGTCGCGTACGAGGAGGGGGCGATCGAGCTGGACGAACCGGCGGGGCCGACCGGCTCGACGGTCCGTCATCTGCTGGCGCACACCTCCGGGTTGGCGTTCGACGAGCACCGGGTGACGGCGCCGCCCGGGGAGCGGCGGCTGTACTCCAACGCCGGGTTCGAGCAGTTGGGGGACCACGTCGCCAAGGCGACGGACATTCCCTTCGCGGAGTATCTGCGGCAGGCCGTGCTGGAGCCGCTGGGGATGGCGTCCACGTCGCTGGAGGGGACCCGCTCGCCCGCGAAGGACGGGGTGTCGACGGTGGAGGACCTGCTGCGGTTCGCGGCGGAGGTGCAGGCGCCGCGGCTGCTGGATCCCCGGACGGTCGCGGAGGCGACGCTGACCGTCCACTACCCGGGGACCAAGGGCGTGCTGCCGGGATACGGACATCACAACCCCAACGACTGGGGGCTGGGTTTCGAGATCCGCGACGGCAAGTCCCCGCACTGGACGGGGGGTTCGTCGTCACCGCGGACGTTCGGCCACTTCGGCCAGGCCGGCACGTTCCTGTGGGTGGACCCCGACGCGCGGACGGCGTGCGTGGCACTGACCGACCGGGCGTTCGGACCCTGGGCGGTCGAGGCATGGCCCGTGTTCACGGACGCGGTTCTCGCCGATTCGGTGTGATTTCGCGTTCTGCGGCGAAGACACCCCGCAATCGGGCACATTCGGTACGTGACCGGTTACGAAGACAGGGTCCCCGGCTATCTGACCTTCCGGGTCGCCCCACAGGAAGGGCCCATCGCGGCCTTCGCCGAGCAGGAGGCGTGGCAGGCGCGGGAGCGGTATCCCGAACTGATGGGGATGGGCCTGGCGGAGTTCTTCCACGCGCGGGAGCGTGACGCGGGCGGCTGGGAGCTGTCCGAGTACGGCTCCGACACCCCGCAGGGCGCCAGGGACTCGCTCGGGTCCCACTTCCGCATGCGCGCCAAGGAGGCCGGGGACGCCGAGGACGCGGAGGCGCACAAGGCGTGGATGTCGGCAGCCCTGCGCATGGACCGGGAGGTCGTCGACGACCTCCGGGTCCGCGGCGAGCGGTTCCGGATCGTGCGGGCCTGCAAGTTCATCCGTATGGGGCGCGGTGGACCCGAACCGCCCCGGCCCTCCGATCCCGACCCGGCGGAGGTGGGCGAGGCGCACCGTGAGCGGTCGCGGACCAAGGGCTTCGTCGTCGATCCGTACACCAGCACCGGGCTGTCCGACAGCCTGCTGAAGCTGGATCTCCTGCGGCTCGTCGGGTCCGCCTCCGGCACGCCGGACGACGTACGGGCCGACGCACGGCGGGCCGCTCAGGCCTACCCGGGCGGTGTGCTGCTGCCGGCGGTGTTCACGGTCTCCGAGCGGGTCGACGGGGAGTGGCAGTCGCACAACCCCGGAGCGTCGCACGCCACACCGCAGGGCGCACGTGACGCCCTGGCGGCATGGCTGCGGGTGATGGCGCCGTTCACACTGCGGCTGTCGGACGAGAAGAGGGCGGAGTACGCGCGAGCGGCCGACAGGCTGGACGAGAAGCGCGGCAACAGCCTGAGCGTCGACGGGACCCGGTTCCGCGTCACCCGCGTCGAGCGGCTGGTCCGTGTCGGACCCGACGGTCCGGAGGGGCCCCGGCCCAGCGACTTCGACCCGGAGCCGCCGGTGGAGGTCCATGTGCGGCAGCTGAAGGAGCAGGGGCTGTGGAAGGAGGAGGACGAGGACGCGCCGGTCGAACTGGACGAACGGACGCTTGAACTGAAGGCGCTGTGGGACCAGGAGGAGGTCCGCCGCGCGGCGGCCAGGGAGCGCAGGGCCAACCGGAAACGCCACTGAGCCGGCCGGGACCGGGAGCCGTCGGCAACGCGGCCGAGGCCGCATGCGGCAGCCCGGTCGAGGCCGCCATGTCCGCTCACCCGGCGGTCATCTCCCACATCAGCACTTCCGCCCCCGTCACCCCCACCACCTCCATGTCCTTGGCGTCCGAGATGCGCGCCGCGTCCCCCGGCCCGAGCCGCTCCCGCTCCAACCGCACGTCGCCGCGCACCACGTGCACGTACACGTGCCCGCCGTCCGGCACCGGCGTCCGCTCCCCCGCCGCCAGACGGCGCACGTGGAGCATGGCGCCGGCCTCCGGGACGGCGTAGGGGGTGGAGTCGGCGATGCCGCGGACGATCTCGTAGGACGGGGTGCCGCCGGGGCGGGAAGGGGCCAGCCACATCTGGACGAAGGTCAGCGGCTCGGCGCCGGCGTTGCGCTCCACGTGGCGGACTCCGGACGCCGAGCTGAGGCGCTGGACGTCGCCGGGGCGGACGACCGTCTCGTGGCCGGTGGAGTCGCGGTGGGTCAGCTCGCCCTCGACGACCCAGGTGACGATCTCCGTGTGGCTGTGCGGGTGTTCGTCGAAGCCGGCGCCGGGCGCGAGCCGCTCCTCGTTGCAGGCGATGACCGCGCCGAAGCGCAGGTTGTCGGGATCGTAGTGCGGGCCGAAGGAGAAGGCGTGGCGGGAGTCGATCCCGGCCTCCGGATCCCCTCCGCGGTAGCGCTCCGCCGCGCGCCGTACGTCCATCACGTGGACCACCGTAGACCCGGCGACGCACGGGCCCGTCCCGATAAGGCAGTCTTGTCCCGTGCCCGAACCAGAAACCGGCAAGTCCGAACACGCAGCGCGCCGCGCCTTCGACGTACACCCGCACCAAGCGACCCTGAGGCGGCTGGAGAAGTCCTCCGGGAACCTCGCCGCACAGGCCATCGCGCGGATGGACGAGACCCTGCCGTGGTACCGGGCGATGCCCCCGGAGAACCGTTCCTGGATCGGACTCGTGGCCCAGGCGGGCATCGCCGCCTTCACCGAGTGGTTCCGGCACCCGGACGCGCCGCAGGCGATCTCCACGGACGTGTTCGGGACCGCGCCGCGCGAGCTGACCCGGGCCATCACGCTGCGGCAGACCGTGGAGATGGTGCGGACCACCATCGAGGTCATGGAGTCCGCGATCGACGAGGTCGCGGCGCCCGGTGACGAGGGGGTGCTGAGGGAGGCGCTGCTCGTCTACGCCCGGGAGATCGCCTTCGCCACGGCGCAGGTGTACGCCCAGGCCGCCGAGGCACGCGGTGCCTGGGACGCGCGGCTGGAGTCGCTGGTGGTGAACGCCGTGCTGAGCGGCGAGGCCGACGAGGGGGCCGTCAGCCGGGCCGCGGCGCTCGGATGGAACTCGCCCGAACATGTGTGCGTGGTGCTGGGCACCGCCCCCGACGGGGACAGCGAGCTGACCGTCGAGGCCATCCGGCGCGCCGCGCGACACGCCAAGCTGCAGGTGCTCACGGGGGTCCTCGGCGAGCGGCTGGTCGTCATCGCGGGCGGCAGCGACAATCCGCTGGCCGTGGCCCGTTCGCTCATCGGCCCGTTCGCCGCCGGGCCGGTCGTCGCGGGGCCGGTGGTGCCCGACCTGCTGGCCGCGACCCGGTCCGCGCAGGCCGCGGCGGCCGGGCTGAAGGCCTGCACGGCCTGGCAGGACGCACCGCGGCCCGTGCTGGCGGACGATCTGCTGCCGGAGCGCGCCATCGCCGGTGATCCGGGGGCCCGCGAGCAACTGGTGGAGGAGATCTACAGACCGCTGGAGGAGGCCGGTTCCGCTCTCCTGGAAACCTTGAGCGTCTATCTAGAACAGGCGAGCAGTCTGGAGGGTGCCGCGCGCATGCTCTTCGTTCACCCCAACACCGTCCGCTACCGGCTCCGACGTGTGACCGACGTCACCGGTTGGTCGCCCTCCGATGTACGATCCGCCTTCACGCTGCGGATCGCACTGATCCTGGGGCGTCTGGCCGACGGGGATACTCAGCCCTAGGCTTTTGTCGGAGGTCCACAAAACCCCCTTCCGTTCTTCGTCCCTGTCCTCACGGGCGGCCGCGCCCGTCCCCAAGAGAGAGTGTGAGAGTGCTCGTACTCGTCGCTCCCGGCCAAGGCGCCCAGACGCCCGGCTTCCTGACTCCCTGGCTCGAACTGCCAGGCGCCGCCGACCGCGTGGCCGCCTGGTCCGAGGCCCTCGGACTGGATCTCGCCCACTACGGCACGCAGGCCGACGCGGACGCCATCCGCGACACCGCGGTGGCCCAGCCGCTGCTGGTCGCCGCCGGACTCCTGTCCGCCGCGGCACTCGGAGACGTACTGCCGGGCGCGGTCGCCGGCCACAGCGTCGGCGAGATCACCGCCGCCGCGTTCGCGGGAGTCCTGGACGACACCGCCGCGCTGGGTCTCGTCCGCAGGCGCGGGCTGGCCATGGCCGAGGCCGCGGCGATCACCGAGACCGGCATGTCGGCGCTGCTCGGCGGCGACCCCGAGGTGTCCGTCGCGCACCTGAAGAAGCTCGGCCTGACCCCGGCGAACATCAACGGCGCCGGCCAGATCGTCGCCGCGGGCACGCTGGAGCAGCTCGCCGCGCTGAACGAGGACAAGCCCGAGGGCGTCCGCAAGGTCGTCCCGCTGAAGGTCGCCGGCGCCTTCCACACGCACCACATGGCCCCCGCGGTCGAGACCCTCGCCAAAGCCGCCGCGGCCCTGACGCCGGCCGATCCGAAGGTCACGTACGTCTCCAACAAGGACGGGCGGACCGTCGCCTCCGGCCCCGAGGTGCTCGAGCGGCTGGTCGGCCAGGTCGCCAACCCGGTCCGCTGGGACCTGTGCATGGAGACCTTCAAGGAGCTCGGCGTCACCGCGCTGCTCGAGGTGTGCCCCGGCGGCACGCTGACCGGCCTGGCCAAGCGCGCCCTGCCGGGCGTGCAGACGCTCGCGCTGAAGACCCCCGCCGACCTCGACGCGGCCCGCGAGCTCGTCGCCGAGCACGCCGCCTAAGGAGCCCTGATGGCGAAGATCAAACCCAGCAAGGGCGCCCCGTACGCGCGCATCCTCGGTGTGGGCGGCTACCGCCCGACCCGGGTGGTGCCCAACGAGGTGATCCTCGAGAAGATCGACTCCTCCGACGAGTGGATCCGCTCGCGCTCCGGCATCGAGACCCGGCACTGGGCGAACGACGAGGAGACGGTCGCCGCGATGTCGATCGAGGCGTCCGGCAAGGCCATCGCCGACGCCGGGATCGCCGCCGAGCAGATCGGTGCCGTGGTCGTCTCCACCGTCTCGCACTTCAGCCAGACGCCCGCCATCGCCACGGAGATCGCCGACAAGCTCGGCACGGGCAAGGCCGCGGCGTTCGACATCTCGGCGGGCTGCGCGGGCTTCGGGTACGGCCTCACGCTCGCCAAGGGCATGGTCGTCGAGGGCTCGGCGGAGTACGTGCTGGTCATCGGTGTCGAGCGGCTGTCCGACCTGACCGACCTGGAGGACCGGGCGACGGCCTTCCTGTTCGGTGACGGCGCGGGCGCCGTCGTCGTGGGCCCGTCCGAGGAACCGCACATCGGCCCGACCGTGTGGGGCTCCGAGGGCGACAAGGCCGGGACCATCAAGCAGACGGTGCCGTGGGACCGTTTCCTCCCCCACTCTCGGCTTCGCTCGAGCGGGGGGACCCCCACCGGCGACGTCTCCCAGCTCCCGCTGGACAGCGCGGGCAACGTCAAGTTCCCCGCGATCACGCAGGAAGGCCAGGCGGTGTTCCGCTGGGCCGTGTTCGAGATGGCGAAGGTCGCCCAGCAGGCGCTGGACGCGGCCGGGATCAGCGCGGACGACCTGGACGTCTTCATTCCGCACCAGGCCAACGAGCGGATCATCGACTCGATGGTGAAGACGCTGAAGCTGCCGGAGCACGTCACGGTCGCGCGTGACGTGCGTACCACCGGCAACACCTCGGCCGCCTCGATCCCGCTCGCGATGGAGCGGCTCCTGGCGACCGGCGAGGCGAAGAGCGGCGACACCGCACTCGTCATCGGATTCGGGGCGGGTCTCGTGTACGCCGCGACGGTCGTTACCCTCCCCTAGGCACTCCGTGCCGGATCATCATCGGGTCCGGTGCGGAAACACGAAACACCGCCACACCCTCTGGATTACTACGAAGGAGCGCCTGACATGGCCGCCACTGAGAAGGAGATCGTCGCCGGTCTCGCCGAGATCGTGAACGAGATCGCCGGCATCCCGGTCGAGGACGTCCAGCTGGACAAGTCCTTCACCGACGACCTGGACGTCGACTCGCTGTCCATGGTCGAGGTCGTCGTCGCCGCCGAGGAGCGCTTCGACGTCAAGATCCCCGACGAGGACGTCAAGAACCTCAAGACCGTCGGCGACGCGACCAACTACATCCTCACGCACCAGGCCTGAGTCACCCCTTAGGCCGTCAGGCTGCAAAGCCCCGCCACCCGGCGGTGGCGCCGCTGAATCCCCATTCCGTTGGAGAAAGAATTCCCGTGAGCCCGACCAATCGCACCGTGGTCGTCACCGGTATCGGCGCAACCACACCGCTGGGTGGCGACGCAGCCTCGTTCTGGGAGGCCCTGGTCGCCGGCCAGTCCGGCGTCAGCCTGCTGGAACAGGAGTGGGCGGCCGAACTGCCGGTCAGGATCGCCGCGCAGATCGCCGTCGAACCCGGTGAGATCATCCCCCGCCCGCAGGCCCGCAAGCTGGACCGGTCCGCGCAGTTCGCGCTGATCGCCGCCCAGGAGGCCTGGAAGGACGCGGGTTTCACCGCCAAGGCCGGCGAGGACCCGTCCGTGAACCCCGACCGGCTGGGAACGGTCATCGCCTCCGGCATCGGCGGCGTGACGACCCTGCTCGACCAGTACGACGTCCTCCGGGACAAGGGCGTGCGCCGGGTCTCCCCGCACACCGTGCCGATGCTGATGCCCAACTCCCCGGCGGCCAACGTCGGTATCGAGCTGGGCGCCCGCGCCGGCGTGCACACCCCGGTCTCGGCCTGTGCCTCGGGTGCGGAGGCCATCGGCTACGCCATCGAGATGATCCGCACCGGCCGCGCCGACGTCGTCGTCGCCGGTGGCACGGAGGCGGCCATCCATCCGCTGCCGATCGTCGCGTTCGGCAACATGATGGCGATGTCCAAGAACAACGACGACCCGCAGGGCGCCTCGCGTCCCTACGACTCCGGCCGTGACGGCTTCGTCATGGGCGAGGGCGCGGGCGTGATCGTCCTGGAGTCCGAGGAGCACGCGAAGGCCCGCGGCGCCCGGATCTACGTCGAGGCCGTCGGGCAGGGCATCTCGTCCGACAGCCACCACATCACGCAGCCCGAGCCGTCCGGCAACGGCATCGCTCACGCGCTGCAGAACCTGCTGGACAACACCGACCTCAAGCCGGCCGAGATCGTGCACGTCAATGCGCACGCCACGTCCACCCCGCAGGGTGACGTCGCCGAGGTCAAGGCGCTGCGGAAGGTGTTCGGCGACGACGTCGACCACATGGCGATCTCCGCGACCAAGTCGATGACCGGTCACCTGCTCGGTGGCGCCGGCGGCATCGAGACGGTCGCGTCGATCCTCGCCCTGACCAAGCGGACCGCTCCGCCGACGATCAACCTCGACCAGCTCGACCCCGAGGTGAACGCGGACGTGGTGAGCGGTGCGGCCCGGCAGCTGCCCGAGGGCCCCGTCGCCGCGCTGAACGACTCGTTCGGCTTCGGCGGGCACAACGTGGTGCTGGCGTTCCGGACGGTCTGAACACGACGACGGCCTGCACGACCCCGTCGGGGTCGTGCAGGCCGTCGTCGTGTTCGGGGTGACTCCCGGTTCAGGCGCGCTTGAGGTGGACCGCCACCGTCTCGCTGGCGGTCACCGGCTGTGCGTAGTCCGGGTCCGTCGCCGTCGCTCGCCCCTCGACCTCGACGTCGCCGCGCTGGAAGGGGGTGTCTCCGGTGGGTACGGCCGTCGCGGTCCAGGCCGTGGGTGCGCCCGGCGTGCAGGACACCGACGTGGTGAAGGAGCCGCGGATGAGCTTCTGCTTCTTCACCTGCGTGACGTTGCCGGAAACATCCACCTTGACCGGCTTGTTGCAGCTCACCGTCCCGTGCAGGGTGGCCTTGCCGTTCAGGGTGCTTGCGGTGCCGTCCAGGGCCACAGCGAGGCCGAGGCCGAGCTCGGCCGGCGGGGCCGGGTTGTCGATGTGGACTTCACCGCGCGCTGCGGCGGTGCCCCCCTCGCAGTGCTGTTCGAAGGTGGCGTCGAGCTTCTTCACGTAGCCCTGCGGGCCGAACTCCACGTCCGAAATGGTGAACTCGCCGGTGAGCGTGTTGCACCCGCGCCCGTTTCCGCTGAGGTCCAGCCCCGGCTCGTTCGGCCCGTTGAACGGGTGGCGGGTGGCGCCGGTGTAGGTACCGGGCGCCAGGGCCTTGCCGGACGGCGCCGCGAGGTCCAGGTACCACCAGTCGCCGTTCGCTCCGTCGGTCGAGAGGTGGACCGCGTTGTGGGCGCTGTCGGAGGTGATGTTCAGCCGGTCCTGGGACGCGGTCGAGTAGGCGTAGGACTGGCCGCCGCTGATGTAGTCGCCCTGGTCGCCGCTGAAGCCGAAGGATCCCTGGGTGACGGGCAGGGCGTGCGCGTTCGCGCCGGACAGCAGGCCGGTCGTGCTGGTGGCCATGCCCAGGGCCAGTGCGAGGACGGCCGTGGCACGGGCCAGGACGCGTCCGGGCGTGCTGAGTGACATTGATGTCCCCCTGAGAGATGAAGTATCCCGGTGCCGACGTCATGCGCATGACGTGTCGGCGGAGCGAGTCTGCCAACCGGCGATACTTGCGACAACTGTGTTTCGAGCGGCGGAAGTTGCAGTTCCGGCCAACCGCTGGGCGCAGGGGACGTGTCTGTGATGCGGGTTCGGGATGTGCTCGAGCCGGTATCCGTGGGCGTCGGCTTGTGGGGTCACGGCCAGGACGGCGCCCCTGTCACACCACCTGGTGCAGCCAGCGCACCGGGGCGCCCTCGCCCGCGTACCGGAACGGTTCCAGTTCGTCGTCCCACGGCTTGCCCAGCAGCTTGGCGATCTCGGCCTCCAGGTCCGTCTCGCCGCGCTGGGAGCGCGTCAGTGCCGCCCGCAGCCGGTCCTCGGGGATGAGGATGTCGCCGTGGATGCCGGTGACGGCGTGGAAGATACCCAGGTCGGGGGTGCAGCTGTAGCGTTCGCCCTCGGCGGTGGGACAGGGCTCGGCGGTGACCTCGAAGCGCAGCAGGTGCCAGCCCCGCAGCGCCGAGGCGAGCTTGGAGGCGGTGCCGGCCTCGCCCTGCCAGGAGAACTCCGAGCGCCAGGTGCCGGGGGCCGCGGGCTGCCGGATCCAGTCGAGGCTGACCCGGGTGCCCAGCACCCCGGCGACGGCCCACTCGACGTGCGGGCACAGCGCGCGCGGCGCGGAGTGCACGTACAGAACTCCACGTGTCGTCACCGGAACCTCCGGGCAGAGCGGGACATCTTGCTGACTGGCTGGCGGCAGTGGCGCGACGGCCGCGTTGATGGCGAGGCTACCGTGCGGCGGCGCAAGGAGTGTGACGTACTGTCTGTCCCGGTGCCAGGAAACGCCCACCATTCACCCATGGGGACGCTTGTACGGGTGTGAGCCGTTCCATGCCGCCCGTCGGGAACCCTCGCGGGTTGTCATGGGTTGGGGACGTTGACGGCACGACGAGGGGATGGGCCTCAAGCATGCGAAACCGACGCCGACGGGCACGGACGGCGCTCACCGTCGTACTGGCAGCGGTCCTGGGCGTGGCCGGCTGCGACACGCTGGGCGGCGCCTCCCCCGCGCCGAAGGGCGGCAAGGCGTCGCGGCCCGTCCCGGTGTGGGACTCGAGCCCCTCCTCGATCGCCGCCGTCGGCGACTCCATCACCCGCGGCTTCGACGCGTGCACGGTGCTCTCCGACTGCCCCGAGGTGTCCTGGGCGACCGGCACGAACACACGGGTCGACAGCCTCGCGGTCCGACTGCTGGGGCGCACCGGGGCGGCCGAGCGGAGCTGGAACTACGCGGTGACCGGCGCCCGGATGACCGACCTGCCGGGGCAGATGGCCCACGCGGTCACCCGGAAGCCCCAGCTCGTGACGGTGATGGCCGGCGCGAACGACGCCTGTCGGACGACGACCTCGGCCATGACCTCGGTGGCGGAGTTCCGGGCCTCCTTCGAGAAGGCGATGAGCACGCTGCGCGAGGCGCTGCCGAAGACGCAGGTGTACGTGGCCAGCGTGCCCAACCTGAAGCGGCTGTGGTCCGAGGGCCGGACGAGCCCGCTCGGCAAGCAGGTGTGGAAGCTGGGCATCTGCCCGTCGATGCTCGGCGACGCCGACGACCTGACCAGCGCGGCCACCCTGCGCCGGGACACGGTGCAGCAGCGGGTGCGGGCCTACAACAAGGTGCTCGCGGAGGTCTGCGCCAAGGACGAGCGGTGCCGTTTCGACGGGAACGCCGTGTTCGACTACCGGTTCGGCACCGGCCAGCTGAGCCGCTGGGACTGGTTCCACCCGAGCACGGACGGCCAGGCCCGGCTGGCGGCGATCGCGTACCGGACGGTGACGGCGAAGGAGCCGGTCTCCTAGATCCTTCCCTCAGCTTCGTGACCTAGGGTTTCCCACATGAGCGAACTTTTCGGCACACTTTCCGACGGCACCGAGGTCCATCGCTGGACGCTGGAGCGCGCCGGGACGCGGGTGAGGGTCCTGACGTACGGCGGGATCGTGCAGTCGGTGGAGGTCCCCGACCGGGCGGGTCGGACGGCGGACGTGGTGCTGGGGTTCGCGGGCCTCGACGGCTACCTCACCCACCCGGAGCCGTATCTGGGCGCCCTCGTGGGCCGGTACGCCAACCGGATCGGCGGCGCCCGGTTCACCCTCGACGGCGTCACCCGCCCGCTCGCCGCGAACAACGGCCCGAACTCCCTGCACGGCGGCGAGCGCGGCTTCGACAAGCGCGTGTGGGACGCGGAGCCGGTGGAGCACGGGGTGCGCCTGACCCGGGTCAGCCCGGACGGCGAGGAGGGCTTCCCGGGCCGGCTGGAGGTCTCGGCGACGTACACCCTGGACGCGTCCGGCGCGCTGCGGATCGCGTACGAGGCGGTGACGGACGCGCCGACCGTGGTCAACCTGACCAACCACAGCTACTTCGACCTCGGCGGCGGCACGGGCCCGACCGGCCACGAACTCCGTCTCGCCGCGTCCCGGTACACCCCCGTCGACGCCGACCTGATCCCGACCGGCGCCCTGGAGGACGTCGCCGGTTCGCGATTCGACTTCCGTACGGCCCGTGAAATCGGCACCGGCTACGACCACAACTTCGTGCTCGACAAAGGCGTCACGGGCACCCCCGAGGAGGTCGCCGAGCTGCACGATCCGGTGTCCGGGCGGCTGCTCACGATCGCGACCACGGAACCCGGCCTCCAGGTGTACACGGCCGACCATCTGGGCGCCCCGTTCACGCCCAACGCCGGCATCGCCCTGGAGACCCAGCACTTCCCGGACTCCCCCAACCGGCCGGACTTCCCCGGCACGGAGCTGCGGCCGGGCGAGGTGTACCGCTCGGAGACGGTGTACGCCTTCGGGGTGCGGGGCCAGCGGGTGTCTAGGCGGTCTCGCCGCGCATCCGCTTGACGGCCTTGCCCAGGACGGCCATCGCGCCCAGGCAGACCAGCAGGGTGGTACCGCCGATCAGGATCGGGGGCGGTGTGCCGTCCTTGACGCCCTCGCCGGTCACGGTGGTGGCCGACAGGAGGATGACCGAGTACAGGCTCCGGCCGACCCTGGCGCCGGCCGGGATCACCTGGAGCAGCTGCGGGACGGTGGTCGCGGCGGCGAGGCCCATGCCGAAGGGGATCGCCGCGCCGAGCATCAGTGCGCCGAAGCCCAATGAGTTGCCGTACGCGCCCCACCCGGCCCCCTTGACCAGCAGGTAGCCCGCCGCGCCGAAGGACAGCAGGACCAGCAGGCCGTTGACGTACGCGGCCTGCGTCGCCGCCTTGCGGGCGCCCGGCAGATGGGCGGCCGGGGAGCGCCAGGCGTCCGGGGCGATGAGCCGCAGCCGCCGCTTCATCGCCTGCATCTGCATCAGGGCGAGGGCGCCCACGGCCACCATGACCAGGCCCACGGCCGTGCCGGCGAAGCCGATCGGGGCGCGGGTGATGCCGTAGTGGGCGCCGCCGGAGGTGAGCGGGATGCCGAGGACGAATCCGTAGGCCATGAACTTGGCCTTCTGCTGGATCTTCACGACCAGCTCGCGCTGCCCCGGGGTGAGGTCCGGATCGAGCCGCACCCGGCCCTGGCCGAGGCGCTGCTCGGGGGCGTGCGGCGGGTACGGCTGCGGAGGCTGGGGCTGCTGCTGGTGGGGGTTGTGGGCCGGGTTCTGCGGATACGGCTGTTGGGGCGGGTACGGCCGCCGGTACTGCGGTTGCTGCGGCGGGTACGGCTGGTACGGCTGCTGCTGCCCCTGGCCTGGATGCATGGTGTGGCTTCTCTCCCCCGTACCGGCGCGTGCCGGCGTGTTCCATGGTCTCGCGGCCGGGGAGTCTGCCACACCTGCCTGAGACACCCGAGCCCCGGCCCGGAGGTCAGGTCCCGGGCCGGGGCTGCTCGTGGGGGTGTCCCGGATCAGACGTTAACCGTCGCGGTGAGCCTGCGGTCGGCGATCGAGCGGTCGGCCTGGATTTCGTACGAACCTTTCACAAAGACACGACTGTTCTCCCCCCAGGTCCAAAAGACCCGCCCTACTGCCCCCAGACGACGGCCAGCGTCTTGCTCAGCAGGCAGACCAGGGCGAAGGCCACCGCCCACCCCCAAGCCCCGGCGAGGGCGAGTGCGGCCACGCCGGCGCCGAACCACACCACCTCGAAGCCGACGCGGGCCGCGCCGCGCGTCTTGTACGTCGCTTTCGGCGATCCGAACAGCACCCACAGTGTGATCAGTACGGCGGGGGCGGCGAACCCGAGCAGCCAGGCGAACGGGGTGGCGACGTCGAGGGTGAACCCCCAGTACGCGACGGCCGCCAGGGCGCCCAGTTCGATGAGGAACAACACGCCGAGATTGGCTGGCTTCATGGTCAGCAGTATCACCTGCCGGCCGGTACCGCCGCCACGATTTCGATCTCGACCTGGGCCTCCGGCCGGAACAGCCGCGGGACTTCGAGGGGGCGCTCGGCGGGGGCCCGCTGTTCGACCGGCTGCCGAGGGGCGTACGGATCATGGAGGCGGGCCGGGCGTTCGTCCCGCACGCGCAGGCGGTCGCCGGGGTGCTGCACGACGCCGCGCAGGAACTCGCGGCGCTCCGCGAAGTGGCGGGCGGACGGCTCAGGTTCGGCGCGTTCCCCACGGCGGACGCGGCGCCGGTGCCGCACGCCCTGGCCGCCTTCAGCTCCCGGCACCCGCGCGTCCGGGTGCACCGCGAGGAGGGTTTGACGCCTGCGATCCTGGACGGGCTGGCCACCGGCCACCTCGATCTGGCGATCGTCTCGACGACCGGCCGGGCCCGGCTGGACGCGTACGACCTCCACCACCTCCTCGACGAGTCCCTGTACGTCGCCGTCCCCGCCGGTCACCCCCTGGCCGGTCACCCGGGTCCGGTCCCGCTCGACCGGTTCGCCGAGGCCGACTGGATCTCCGGCAGCCCGCGCCCCGAGGGCACCCTGCTGGACGCCGCCCTGCGCCGCGGCTTCCGGCCACGTGTGTCGCACGTCGTCGCCGAGTGGACCGCCAAGCAGGGCTACGTCGCCGCCGGCCTCGGCGTCGCCCTGGTCCCGGCGCCGGCCGCCGAGTCCGTACGGCCCGACATCAGCCTGCTGCGGGTGCTGGACGAGGGTGCCCCGGCCCGGGCGGTGTACGGGGCGACGGCACGGGGGCGGTCCCCCTTCCCGGCGGTCCTGGCGTTCCTTGCGGCGCTGCGGGAGGCGGCGGCCCGGATGCCCGCCTGACGCGACGGCGCGAGCCCGAGGCCGACGGTGGCGGGGAGTGTCCGGGTCAAGGAGTGGCGTTCTCCTCGTCGGAAGCGGTGCCGGACTCGTCCGGCTCCCCGGCGTTCTCCTCGCCCAGCAGATCGCGGGCGAGGAGCGTGGCGCCCGCGACCGCGCCCGGCATCAGGAAGACCGCGACGAAGGGGACCAGGAAGGCCAGGCCCAGGGGCGTGCCGAAGCCCCAGACGAGGGCCTTGCGGGAGCGGAGCAGGGCGAGGCGGGCGCGCAGTTCGACGCCGCGGCGCTGCAGGGCCACGCCGGCGAGTTCCTCGGTGAGGAAGAAGCCGGTGACGAAGAAGCCGATCACCGGTACGACGGTCTGGCCGACGAAGGGCAGGAAGCCGAGGCCGAACAGCAGCACGCCCCAGACGGCGGCGCGGACCACGATCCGCAGGCTGTCGCGGGCGGAGATCCACAGCTCGCGCCAGAGCGGGAGGCCGGACTCGGGTGCCGTGCCGTCGGGTGAGACGTCCCGGTCGACCTTCTCGGAGAGGCTCTCGTAGAAGGGCTGGCCGACGAGCAGGGTCACGGCCGTGAAGGTGACGACGGACAGCAGGAGGCCGAGGGCGAAGAGGACCGCCGTGAGGAAGCCGCGGAACAGGCCCTGCCAGGGGCTGGACCAGTCGTCGGCGAACGGGGTGGCCCAGGCCACGAAGTCCTCGCCCCACAGGGCGAGGACTACCAGCGCAGCCGCGTACAGGACCAGGGTGATCAGGCCGGGGAGCAGTCCGAAGCCGTAGCTCCTGCCGTGCCGGGCCACCCAGCGCTGGCCCTTCAGGAGATGACCGAAACCCGCCCCGAGATCACGCATGGGGGAACCCTATCGGGGCCCGCCGGGGCCCTGACGGGTGCCTCAGGCGTCCAGCATCCGGCGCAGCAGGTCGCGCAGGGACAGCCGTTCCTCGTCGGACAGCCCGGCCAGCGGTTCGCGGGCGAAGCGGAGACCTTCGCGCAGGTCCTGGGCGACCCTGCGGCCGTCCTCGGTCGCCGCCGCCAGCTTCACCCGGCGGTCGGCCGGGTCGGGGCGGCGCTCCACCAGGCCGCGGGACTCCAGCCGGTCCACGATCCCGGTGACGTTCGACGGCTCGCACTTCAGCTTCTGCGCCAGTTTGCGCATGGGCAGCGGCTCCAGGGAAAGCAGACTGAGTAGCCGGGCCTGCGCTCCGGTGAGCGTGTGCTCGCCCGCCGCCTCCTCGTAGTCCGCGTAGAACCGGGCCACGACGTCCCCGATGAGCTCGACGACCTCCATGGTCAGGGCGTCGGGCCGGCGGGTCTGCCGGTTCTGCCGGGTCTTCGATGGGGTGGACATGTCCTCCAGGGTACCCCCGTTATTTGACATCCTGAAATATTCAGGAGCATGGTTGTTTCAGGTACTGAAATAAATCCGTGAAGTGGAAGCGAAAGGCGCTGTCATGATCAACCGCGAGTGGCACCTGCTCAGCCGTCCGGTCGGCTGGCCGAAGCCCGAGGACTTCGCCCTGGTCGAGGCGGAGGTCCCGACGCCGGGCGAGGGTCAGGTGCTGGTGCGGAACGAGTACCTGTCCGTCGACCCGTACATGCGCGGCAGGATGAGCGCCGCCAAGTCGTACGTCGCCCCCTTCGAGCTGGGCAAGGTCATGCAGGGCGGGGCGGTGGGCGAGGTCGTCGCCTCCAACGCCGAGGGCGTCTCCGTCGGTGACCACGTGCTGCACTTCTTCGGCTGGCGGGAGTACGCGGTCCTGGACGCGAAGAACGCCGTCAAGGTCGACCCCGAGGCCGCTCCCCTGTCGACGTACCTCGGTGTCCTCGGCATGACCGGTCTGACCGCCTACGCCGGTCTGCTGCGCACCGCCTCCTTCAAGGAGGGCGACTCCGTCTTCGTGTCGGGCGCGGCCGGTGCCGTGGGCAGCCAGGTCGGTCAGATCGCCAAGCTCAAGGGCGCCTCGCGGGTCATCGGCTCGGCCGGCTCCGACGAGAAGGTGAAGCTGCTCGTCGAGGAGTACGGCTTCGACGCGGCCTTCAACTACAAGAACGGCCCGGTGAGCGAGCAGCTGCGGGAGGCCGCGCCGGACGGCGTCGACGTCTACTTCGACAACGTAGGCGGCGACCACCTCGAGGCGGCCATCGGCCAGCTCAACCAGGGCGGCCGGATCGCGGTCTGCGGCATGATCTCCGTCTACAACAACACCGAGGCCGCCCCCGGCCCGAGGAACCTCGCCCGCCTCATCCAGACCCGCGGCCGCATCGAGGGCTTCCTGGTCGGCGACCACTACGACCTGCAGCCGCAGTTCGTCCAGGAGGTCGGCGCCTGGGTCCGCTCCGGCGAGCTGAAGTACCGCGAGACGGTCGTCGAGGGCATCGAGAACAACGTCGAGGCGTTCCTCGGGGTCCTGCGCGGCGACAACACCGGGAAGATGATCGTCAAGCTCTGACGTCGTCGCCGTGACGCCCGCCTGATCGCGGTCGTTGCGTACGACGGAGGCCGCACCCTTGGACGTGGGGTGCGGCCTCCGTCTCCTCCCGGCTCCTGTGGTCAGTGCGCGAGCGCCGCCCTGTGCACCGCCCTCGCCAGCCGGTCGTTCTCCGGGGCCGCACCGCCCGGGAAGGCGCACCGGCGGCGGGTGTAGCCGTAGGCGAGGCCGCTGCGCGGGTCCGCGAAGGCCTGGGAGCCGCCCGCGCCGGCGTGCCCGAACGCCCCCGCGCCGAGGAAGTGGTGCCAGGCGTCCGCGGTCGCCTGGAAGCCCAGGCCGAACGCCTTGTGGGCGCGGGCCACCAGGTCGTACCCGACGGAGTGCAGTTGCCCGAACTCCGCCACCGTGTCCGGTTTCAGCAGCGGTGCCTCGCCGTCGACCTCGCTGATCATCGCGGCGTACAGCCCCGCCAGCCCGCGTGCCGAGGCGACTCCGCCGACCGAGGCCGGGCCCTTGGCGCGGACCACGGGGTCGTTGGGCAGCTCCTGCACGTCGGTGGGCTCGGCAGCGTGCCGGTTGAGGGCTATGGAGGCCAGCGCGTGCGGCCCGGTCGGTGTCGCGTCCAGCAGGGCCTGCTGCTTCGGCGTCGGCAGCATCGGCTGGGCGCTGCGGAAGCGGGGTTCACGGGAGTGGGGAAGGCCCAGGTGGAAGTCCAGGCCGTACGGGGCGCGCACCCGTTCCTCGTGCAGTTCCTGGATGGTGCGGCCGGTGGCCCGTCGCACGACCTCGCCGGTCAGGGCGCCGATGACCAGGGCGTGGTAGCCGAAGCCGGCGCCGGGCCGCCAGAACGGCCGCTGGTCGGCGAGGCGTTCGGCCATCGCCCGGTCGTCGGCCAGTTCCGCCAGGGTGAAGCCGGAGTCGGTGCCGACCAGGCCCGCCCGGTGCGCCAGCAGGTCGCGGAGGGTCAGTGCGCCCTTGCCCTCGGCGGCGAACTCGGGCCAGTAGTAGGTGACTTTGCGGTCCAGTTCCAGTGTGCCGTCCTGCACGAGCAGCGCCACCACGAGATGGGCGGCCCCCTTGGTCGACGAGTGGACCCCGTACAGGGAGCCCCCGTCGACGCCCTCACCCGCCCACAGGTCGACGACCCGCCGTCCGTTCACGTACGCGCACAACTGACCCTCGTAGTCGTCGCGTTCCTCTGCCACGAACGCGGCGAACTCCTCGCGCACCGTCTCGAAGCCATCGGCGACCGTGCCGTGGACGGTGATCTCCTGCGTCATCCGCGTGCCTCCTCCGGGATGGTTCCCTAGATCGAATACGGCGCGACGCGTCCCTTCGACTCAACAGGTCGATGGCCCACCCATCTGTTGCCGTCGTTGTCGCCGCGATGTCTCCTGCGGACGGCCGGCAGCGGGCATGCTGGTGACGACCGGGCCCGGGGCGGGCGGCGGACAGGCGGGAGGGGCCATGGCGACGATTTCCTCGCTCCCCGGCGGGAACGACGTACTGCGCGTGCTGCGCGGCACCACCGACATCACCGGCCAGCTGCTGGACACGGCCGGCAACATCACCCGGATCGCGGTCAACACCCTCGACCCGAGGGCCGGTTCGGGCCCCGAGCTGCTGCGGGTGCTGCGCCGGACGACCGCCGAACTCGCCGAGGCCAGTGCCTCACCGCAGGCTCAGGAGACGTTCCACCGCATCGTGGACACCCTCACCCGGCTGGGCACGACCGGTGCCCCGCTGGCGACGCACCCGGTCAGCGAACCGGCCCAGGTCCTGCTCGCCGCCCTCGGCGACAGCCTGCTGCCGGTGCTGGACGCGGTGGAGCCGGCGGTGGAGGAGTGCGCGGCGGTGGCCGGGGAGCTCAGCGAGGCGCTGTCCCCGCTGCTGCCCGCGGCGGCGGGCCTCGCCGCGGGCCTGCTGCTCGCCCTGATCCCGGTGCTCCGTGCGGCGGCCGAGGTCATGCGGGACTCCGCTCCCGAGCTGCGCCGCATCGCCGACGCGCTGACCGCCGCGCTCGCCCCCGCGCTGCCCCTCCAGGTCGCCCTGGCGGAGCGCGCGGCCGCGGTCGCCGCCGACGTCGCCCGGGCCACGCTGCCGCCCCTCGCCGATCTGACGGAGGCGGCGGCAGCGGCGACGCAGGCGGCCCGGCCGGCCCTGGTCGCGGGCGAGGAACTGTTCGTGGCGGGCCTGGAACAACTCCAGCCCCTGCTCCTGGCCACCGCCTCCCACACGGGCCGCGCCGCCCGGGCGGTGGCGGTACGCGTGTCGGCGGCGGTCAGCCCGGCGGCCGAGCGTGGAGTGGTGGTGGCGGTGACCTCGGCGTAGTCACCACCGCGGGAACACCGACGCGGCAACGCCGACTGGGGATGCCCGGCACGGGGATGCCCGGCACGGGGATGGCCGGCACGGGGATGGCCGGCGCGAGGAGCGCCGACGTGAGGGCACCCGGCGCAGACCGCCCGGCGTGGGGCGGTGGCGCGGGCGGGGCGCCGCCCTGATGGTTGGTTCGGCCATGCACGCGTGGCGTCGCCTCGGTCAGGAGCACCACCACAGAATCCGTTTGCACGTCTGCGACGGCGACGGTTGCGGGGTCGGGCGGGAGGTCGTCGGGGCCGCGGTCGGGGTGGCCGTCGGGCCGCTCGTCGCCGGGGAGGTCGGGGCCGTGGTGGTCCCGCCCGAAGGGGGCTGCGTCGACTGCTGCGCCTTGGCGGTGCTGCCGTCGTCCGGGGAGTGCGAGGCCTTGTCCTTCGGGGACTTGGAGGCGGTGGGCGAGGAGGAGGCGCCCCGCGTCGGGGTGCTCGTGCCGCCCGGCGAGGTCTCATCCAGGGGGCGGGCCGTCGGCGCCGGGCCGGCGGTCGACGCACCGCCGTCCGGTGCCTCACCGCCGGCCGTCGCGGGGTTCGGGTTCGAGAAGCCCGGGGCGTCGATGCCCAGCTCGGCGAGGCTCAGGCCGCCCGCCGCGAGGACGAAGCCCGCGGCGACCAGGAGGGTGCGCCGCCGACGGCGGCGGTGCGCCGCGGCCTTGCGGTCGCGACGGCTCGCGGCCGCACCCGCCGGCCCTTCGTCGTCCCCGCCGCGCCCCCGTCCGCCCGGTCGGCGCCGGACCGCCGTCCGCCCCTGCGCTTCGCTCGCGGCCTCGTCGTCCGCGTAGCCCGCGTAGTCCGCGTCGGGCGCGTCCGTCCCTTCGGCGTCGGCGTCGTCCGCGTCGGACTCCTCGTAGGGCTCGTAGGCGCCCTGGGGCTCGTGCGGCGTTGCGGCGCCCTGTGGCGCGTACGCGTGGGAGGTCCGAGCCGGCGCGCCGCACCCCGGGCAGGTGAGGGCGCCATTGAGGTGCCGACGGCACGGGTCGCAGTAGTCCATGACGCGGGAAGACTAAGTTCCCGGACGGTAACGTTCCTAGGTGCCTCTGTGAAGGTTTCGTAGGGGACCGAAAGACCTCTCGAAAGCCTTGTCGAAACCGTTACCTGTGCGCCCCATTGACACTCACCTCACCCCATCCTTACTGTCACGCCAGCATTTCGAACGTGTGACGAAATCTCGAACACCTGAGGGGCAATCGCCGTGCGCATCACCGGAATCAGCACACACGTGGTCGGCACGCCGTGGCGCAACCTGACCTACGTCCAGGTGCACACCGACGAGGGGATCACCGGAGTCGGCGAGACCCGGATGCTCGGTCACACCGACGCGCTGATCGGCTACCTGAGGGAGGCCGAGGCCAATCACATTCTCGGCTCCGACCCGTTCGCTGTCGAGGACCTCACCCGCCGGATGAAGTACGGCGACTACGGCCGCGCGGGTGAGATCGTGATGTCCGGCATCGCGGTCATCGAGATGGCCTGCTGGGACATCAAGGGCAAGGCGCTCGGCGTCCCCGTCTGGCAGCTGCTGGGCGGCAAGGTCACCGACAAGGTGAAGGCCTACGCCAACGGCTGGTACACCACCGAGCGGACCCCGGAGGCCTATCACAAGGCCGCCCAGGGGGTCATGGAGCGCGGTTACAAGGCGCTCAAGATCGACCCCTTCGGCACCGGCCACTTCGAGCTCGACCACGAGCAGACCCTGTACGCCGTCTCCCTCATCGAGGCCGTCCGGGACGCGATCGGCCCCGACGCCGAGCTGATGCTGGAGATGCACGGCCGCTTCTCCCCCGCCACCGCCGTCCGTCTGGCCAAGGAGATGGCCCCCTTCAAGCCGGCCTGGCTGGAGGAGCCCTGCCCGCCGGAGAACCTGAAGGCGCTGGAGAAGGTCGCCGCCAAGGTCGACATCCCGGTCGCCACTGGTGAGCGCATCCACGACCGCATCGAGTTCCGCGAGCTCTTCGACAGCCAGGCCGTGGACATCATCCAGCCGGACGTCGGCCACATCGGCGGCATCTGGGAGACCCGGAAGCTGGCCGCGACCGCCGAGACCCACTACATGCTGGTGGCCCCGCACAACGTGGGCGGCTCGGTCCTGACCGCCGCGAGCCTCCAGGTCGGCTTCACCTCCCCCAACTTCAAGATCCTGGAGCACTTCAACGACTTCGCCGACGCGGAGATCAAGAAGGTGATCAAGGGCGCCCCCGAGGTCGTCGACGGCTACTTCCACATCTCCGACGCCCCCGGTCTCGGCGTCGAGCTGGACACCGACGCGGCGGCCGAGTTCCCGCAACAGCAGGCCCGGTTCGACCTGTGGGCCGAGGGCTGGGAGCAGCGCAAGCCGAAGGGCACCAAGTGAGCTCCGCTGTCCTGATCGAGGCACCGGGCACCCACCGGGTCGTCCCGCACGAGCCGCGCGAGCCGGGTCCCGGCGAAGCGCTGGTCGCCGTGCACGCCGTGGGCATTTGCGGAAGCGACCGCGAGGTGTACCAGGGCAACCGGCCCGAGGGGTACGTCCGCTACCCGCTCACGCCCGGCCACGAGTGGTCCGGGACCGTGCGGGCGGTGGGCACCGGGGTCCCCTCATCCCTGGTCGGCCGCAAGGTCGTCGGGGAGGGGTTCCGCAACTGCCAGGTGTGCGACCGCTGCCACGCGGGCGAGACCACCCTGTGCAGCGCGGGCTACGAGGAGACCGGCTTCACCCAGCCGGGCGCGATGGCCACCACGCTCACCCTCCCGGCCCGGCTGCTGCACGCGCTGCCGGACGACGCCGACCTCACCGCCGCCGCCCTGCTGGAGCCGGCCGCCTGCATCGCGGCCGCCGCCCTGAAGGGGAACGCCCAGCCGGGCGAGCGGATGGCGGTCGTCGGCACCGGCACCCTCGGGATGTTCGCCGTGCAGTTCCTGAAGGCGGTCTCCCCCGCCGAGCTGCTGGTCGTCGGCACCCGGGGAGACCGGGAGGCGCTGTCGAGGCAGTTCGGCGCGACCGACTTCCGGCTGAAGGACGAGGAGCTCCCGGACGACTTCGACGTCGTCATCGAGACCGCCGGCTCCGCGTCCGCCGCGCGGACCGCCGCCTCCCTGCTCAGGCGCGGCGGACGCCTGGTCCTGACCGGGATCCCGGCGCAGGGCGCCGACGGTCTCGACCCGACCGACCTCGTCGTGCGGCAACTGGAGGTGCACACCGTCTTCGGTGCGCCGCCTGACGCCTGGTCGCACACGGTGCGGGTGTTCGGTGCCGGGTTGCTGGATCCGCTGCCACTGGTCACGCACGAGCTGCCGCTGACCGAGTTCTCGCAGGCCATCGAGCTGGTCGGGGCAGGCGACCCGAAAGTCGGCAAGGTGCTCCTCCACCCCTAGCCGTACGCCGGTACGGGGGTGACCTGACCGCCCCCGTACCGGCGTGCACCAGCTTTTTCCGTACCCCGAGCCGCGAACCTCGTCCGAAATATCGAACACGAAGGACAGCTTGTGACCGACGCTTCCGCCACGGCAGCCCGCAGGCCCGGTGAGCAGGCACTCACCGCGCTCGGCCTGGGCGCGCCCGCACTCGACCCCGCCGACGCCTCGCCGCACTCCTTCCCGGGCGGCGGTCGCTGGCGCACCGAGATCCCCTCGTGCGAGGGTCCCGAGGCGCTGGCGGTCGTCCTGAAGGAGGCCTCGCGGCTCGACGTGCCGATCCACCGCATCAGCCAGGGCAGCGGCGTGTGGATGCTGACCGACGCCGAGATCACCGAGATGGTCGACGCCACCGCCGAACGCGACATCGAGCTCTGCCTGTTCACGGGCCCGCGCGGCACCTGGGACATCGGCGGCTCGGTGCGCACCGACTCGCGGGGCGGGGGCCTCAGGGCGCGCGGCCACGACGCGGTAGCCGGCTGTGTCGAGGACGCCATCCGGGCCACCGAACTGGGCGTCAAGTGCCTCCTCGTCGCCGACGAGGGCGTGCTGTGGACGCTGCACCGGGCGCGCGAGCAGGGCATCATCCCCGCCGACACAACCCTGAAGGTCTCGGCGCTGATCGGACCGGTCAACCCCGCCTCGTATGCGGTGTACGAGGGGCTCGGTGCCGACTCCGTCAACGTGCCCAGCGATCTGACGCTCGATCACCTCACGGAGATCAGACGGGTGTCCGGCGCTCCCATGGACATGTACATCGAGGCCCCCGACGACCTCGGCGGATACGTCCGGATGTACGAGGTGGCCGAGCTGATCCGGCGCGGCGCACCGCTCTACCTGAAGTTCGGTCTGTCCAAGGCCCCCGCCATCTACCCGTACGGCCATCACCTGCGGGAGCTGACCCTGGCCACCGCCAAGGAGCGCGTCCGGCGCGGCCGGCTGGCCCTGGACCTGCTGCAACGGCACGGAGTCGACGGCGACATGGCGCCTCTCGGTTCACGGCTGCCCGGCGCTCTGAACAGGTTCGGAACTTCCGCATAACGTTCCGGACAACTGACTTCACAAAACAAGACACGACCGCACAGACTCCAACGCACCGAGCCGCACCCCACACATCAAGGATGATGACCATGCGCACTCGCAGAGCCGCCATAGCCGCCGTGGCCTCCGCCGCCTCCCTCGCCCTCACCCTGTCCGCCTGCGGCCAGAGCGGCGAGGGCGGCAGCAAGGAGAAGAAGGGCAGCGCCAAGGGCGGCACCATCGGCATCGCGATGCCGACCAAGTCCTCCGAGCGCTGGATCTACGACGGCAAGAACGTCGTCAAGGAGCTCCAGGCCAAGGGCTACAAGACCAAGCTCGTCTACGGCGAGGACAACCCGGACACTCAGGTCTCCCAGATCGAGAACCTGATCACGCAGGGCGTCAAGGGCCTGATCATCGCGGCCATCGACAACAAGTCCCTGAACAACGTGCTCCAGGAGGCCAAGGACGCCAACATCCCGGTCATCTCCTACGACCGGCTGATCCTCGGCACCAAGAACGTCGACTACTACGCCTCGTTCGACAACGAGAAGGTCGGCAAGCTCCAGGGCACGTACATCGTGCACAAGCTCGGCCTGGACAGCGGCAAGAAGGGCCCGTTCAACATCGAGCTGTTCGCCGGCTCCAACGACGACAACAACACCCGCTACTTCTTCAACGGCGCGATGGAAGTACTCAAGCCGTACATGGACAAGAAGCAGCTCGTCGTCAAGTCCGGGCAGACCGCGCTGAACAAGGTCACCACCCTGCGCTGGGACGGCGCCACCGCGCAGAGCCGCATGGAGGACATCCTCACCTCCACGTACACGAGCGGCAAGGTCGACGCCGTGCTCTCGCCCTACGACGGCATCTCCATCGGCATCCTCGCCGCGCTGAAGTCGGACGGCTACGGCTCCA
Organism: Streptomyces sp. NPDC001843; assembly: GCF_042891955.1. Taxonomy (NCBI): domain Bacteria; kingdom Bacillati; phylum Actinomycetota; class Actinomycetes; order Kitasatosporales; family Streptomycetaceae; genus Streptomyces; species Streptomyces sp. NPDC001843. Next base: position 672,311 of record NZ_JBIATQ010000001.1, read on the forward strand.
AGAGCAAGCCGCTGCCGGTCATCACCGGCCAGGACGCCGAGGTCGCCTCGGTGAAGTCGATCATCGCGGGTCAGCAGACGCAGACGATCTACAAGGACCTCCGCAAGCTCGCCAAGGTCGCCGCGAACATGATCGACGACGACCTCAAGGGCAAGAAGCCGGAGGTCAACGACACCAAGTCGTACGACAACGGCACCAAGGTCGTCCCCGCCTACCTGCTGCAGCCGGTGAGCGTCGACAAGAGCAACTACGAGGACGTCCTCGTCAAGGGCGGCTACTACACCGACGCCCAGCTCAAGTAATCCCGCCAACCGACCGACCCACACTGATTGGAAGGCACAACCATGGCGGGACCCGTCCTGGAAATGCGCTCGATCGTCAAGACCTTTCCCGGTGTCAAGGCGCTGTCGGACGTCACACTGACGGTCCGGCAGGGCGAGGTCCACGCCATCTGCGGGGAGAACGGCGCCGGCAAGTCCACCCTGATGAAGGTGCTCTCCGGCGTCCATCCGCACGGCACCTACGAGGGCGACATCCTCTTCGAGGGTGAGGTCTGCGAGTTCAAGGACATCCGGGCCAGCGAGCAGCACGGCATCGTGATCATCCACCAGGAACTCGCGCTGGTGCCGTACCTCTCCATCGCGGAGAACATCTTCCTCGGCAACGAGCACGCCAAGGGCGGGCTCATCGACTGGAACGAGACGCTCAAGCACGCCACCGAACTGCTGCGCCGGGTCGGTCTGACCGACCACCCGGAGACCCGCGTCGCCGACATCGGCGTGGGCAAGCAGCAGCTCGTGGAGATCGCCAAGGCGCTGTCGAAGAAGGTGAAGCTGCTCATCCTGGATGAGCCGACGGCCGCGCTGAACGACGAGGACAGCGGCAAACTCCTGGACCTGATCCTGGAGTTGAAGCAGCAGGGCATCACCTCGATCATCATCTCCCACAAGCTGAACGAGATCCGCCACGTCGCCGACTCGGTGACGATCATCCGCGACGGGCGCTCCATCGAAACGCTCGACGTGAAGGCGGAGGAGACCACCGAGGACCGGATCATCAGCGGCATGGTCGGCCGCGACCTCGACCACCGGTTCCCCGAGCGCACCCCGCACGAGCCGGAGGAGGGCGCGGCGCCGGCCCTGGAGATCCGCGGCTGGACCGTGCACCACCCGATCGACCAGCAGCGCAAGGTGGTCGACGACGTGTCGATCCAGGTGCGGCGCGGGGAGATCGTCGGCATCGCGGGCCTCATGGGCGCCGGCCGTACCGAGCTCGCCATGAACGTCTTCGGGCGTTCCTACGGCCGGTACGCGGGCGGCACGGTCCTGAAGGACGGCAAGGAGATCCGTACCAAGACCGTCGCCGAGGCGGTCGGGCACGGCATCGCCTACGTCACCGAGGACCGCAAGCACTACGGGCTCAACCTCATCGACACCATCAACCGCAACATCTCGCTGACCGCGCTGAAGAAGGTCGCCAAGCGGGGCGTGGTGGACGAGCACGAGGAGCGGCAGGTCGCCGAGCGCTTCCGCAAGTCCATGAACATCAAGGCGCCGACCGTGTTCGAGCCGGTGGGCAAGCTGTCCGGCGGCAACCAGCAGAAGGTCGTCCTCAGCAAGTGGATCTTCGCCGGTCCCGATGTGCTGATCCTGGACGAGCCGACGCGCGGCATCGACGTCGGCGCCAAGTTCGAGATCTACACGGTCATCGACCAGCTGGCGGCCGAGGGCAAGGCGGTCGTCTTCATCTCCTCCGAGCTGCCGGAGCTGCTCGGTATGTGCGACCGCATCTACACCATGGCCGCGGGGCGGCTGACCGGCGAGTTCTCACGGGCCGAGGCCTCGCAGGAGTCGCTGATGCGCCAGATGACGAAGGACAAAGAGGTAACCCGATGAGCACGGATGTGACCGCCAAGACCCCGGCCCCCGCGCCGCCGGGCAAGAGCGGATCGGCCAGCGACGAGGGCCTGCTCCAGTTGATACTGGGCGGTCTGCGCCGCAACATGCGGCAGTACGGCATGCTGCTCGCGCTCGGTCTGATCGTCGTCCTCTTCCAGATCTGGACGGGCGGGGACCTGCTGCTGCCGCGCAACGTCTCCAACCTGGTCCTGCAGAACAGCTACATCCTGATCCTCGCGATCGGCATGATGCTCGTCATCATCGCGGGCCACATCGACCTGTCGGTCGGCTCGCTCACGGCGTTCGTCGGCGCGACGGCGGCCGTACTGACGGTGAACCACGGCATGGCCTGGCCCCTGGCCACGGCGGTCTGCCTGCTGACGGGCGCGGTCGCGGGCGCGGTGCAGGGCTATCTCATCGCCTACTTCGGCATACCGTCGTTCATCGTCACCCTCGCCGGGATGCTGCTCTTCCGCGGCCTCACGGAGATCGTGCTCAAGGGCCAGACCGTCGGTCCGTTCCCGGACGGTCTGCAGAAGCTCGGCAACGGCTTCCTGCCGGAGGTCGGCCCGAACACCAACTACCACAACCTCACGCTGCTCCTGGGTCTGGTCCTCCTCGCCTCCGTGGTGTGGCAGGAGGTGCGTGACCGGCGCCGGCAGCAGGAGTTCGCGCTCGACGTGCTGCCCATGAACGCGTTCGTGCTGAAGCTCGTCGCGCTGGCCGCCGCCGTCCTCTCCGTCACGCTGCTGCTGGCGAGCTACAAGGGCGCGCCGATCATCCTCATCGTGCTCGGCGTCCTGGTGGTCGGCTACGGCTACGTCATGCGCAACGCGGTCTTCGGCCGCCACATCTACGCGATCGGCGGCAACCTGCCGGCCGCGAAGCTGTCCGGCGTCAAGGACAAGCGCGTCACCTTCCAGGTGTTCCTGAACATGGGCGTGCTCGCGGCCCTGGCGGGTCTGGTGGTCGCCGCCCGTCTGAACGCGGCCTCGCCCAAGGCGGGCGTCAACTTCGAGCTCGAGGCGATCGCCTCGTCGTTCATCGGCGGTGCGTCGATGAGCGGCGGTGTCGGCACCGTCCTCGGCGCGATCGTCGGCGGTCTCGTCCTCGGCGTGCTGAACAACGGCATGAACCTCCTCAGTGTCGGCACCGACTGGCAGCAGGTCATCAAGGGCCTCGCCCTGTTGGCCGCGGTCGGCTTCGACGTGTGGAACAAGCGCAAGTCCGGTTCGTAAGTCAGCTCGGGCCCCGCCGGAAACGGCGGGGCCCTTCCTCTTGAAGGAGCCGCACATATGGAACTGAACAGACGCACGGTCATCGCAGGAGCCGCGGCCGCGGGCATCGCGGCGACCACGCTCGGCACGGGCACGGCACAGGCCGCTTCGGAAGGCAGGAAGCCGGTGAAGGAGCTCTTCGGCAAGCTCGCCGACGGCACGAAGGTCTACCGCTGGACGCTGGAGAACGGCGGCACGCGGCTGAAGGTCCTCTCCTGGGGCGGTATCGTCCAGTGCCTGGAGATACCGGACCGCCACGGTCGCCACGCCAACGTCGTCGCGGGCTTCGACAACATCGAGGACTACGTCGCCAAGTCCCCGTACTTCGGCGCCCTCATCGGCCGCTACGGCAACCGCATCGGCAAGGGCCAGTTCACCCTGGACGGCAAGAGCTACCAGCTCTCCGTCAACGACGGCGTGAACCACCTCCACGGCGGCGCGAAGGGCTTCGACAAGCACGTCTGGGACGTCGAGCCGTTCACCAAGGGCTCCGACGTCGGCCTGCACCTGTACTACGTCAGCGTCGACGGCGAGATGGGCTACCCGGGCACGCTCGGGACGAAGGTGACCTACACCCTCACCAAGCACGGCGACTGGCGCATCGACTACGAGGCCACCACCGACAAGGCCACCATCGTCAACCTCACCAGCCACGTCTACTGGAACCTGGCCGGCGAGGGCAGCGGCACCATCGAGAACCACGAGCTCACCATCGCCGCCTCCCGCTACACGCCCACCGACTCGGGCCTGATTCCCACCGGCGAGCTGGCCAAGGTGTCCGGCACCCCCTTCGACTTCCGCAAGACCAAGCCGATCGGCCGGGACATCCGGGCCGGCCACGTCCAGCAGGTGCAGGCCAAGGGCTTCGACCACAACTGGGTGCTGGACAAGGGCATCACGGCGAAGCCGGAGCACGTGGCGACGCTCCACGACCCGCACTCCGGCCGCACCCTGAAGATCTCCACCGACCAGCCCGGTCTGCAGTTCTACTCGGGCAACTTCCTCGACGGCACCCTGACCGGCACCGGCGGCCGCACCTACCGCCAGGGAGACGCGCTGTGCCTGGAGACGCAGCACTTCCCGGACTCGCCGAACCACCCGTCGTTCCCGTCGACCGTGCTGCGGCCGGGGCACACGTACCGGACGACGACGGTCCACAAGTTCAGCGCGTAAGCGTGTGAGCGTGTGAGGCTCGTGACATGAGGGCACACTTCTTCCTCACGCGTTGAACGGCGCCCCGCCGGCCTCCGTACCCATGGGTGGCCCGTGCTCCCCCGCACGGGCCACCCATAAACGGAGGTTTCCTTGGCTGACAAAGTCACCTCGTTGTTCCGCAACACGTCGGCGCACAGCCCCTCGATGGCAGCGCTGACCCGCGAGGGCGACGGGTCCGGCCCGGTGGACTTCTGTATTCCGTGCAACCCCTACTTCCCCACCCCCGCCATGTTCGAGGCGATGGCGGCCCGGTTGCGCGACATCATCACGTACTACCCCAGCAGCGCCGAGACCATCACGGCCGAACTGTGCGACCTCCTCCAACTGCCGCCGCAGTGCGTCGCCATGGGCAACGGGTCGACCGAGCTGATCACCTGGATCGACCACCTCCTCGTCCGCGAGTCCCTCGCCGTCCCGGTCCCCACCTTCGGCCGCTGGACCGACCAGCCGATGGAGACCGGCAAGCGGGTGGACATGTACCCGCTCCAGGAATCCAACGGCTTCGCCCTCGACCTCACCCAGTACGGGGACTTCATCCGGTCCCGCGGCACCCGGGTCGCGGTCATCTGCAACCCCAACAACCCCGACGGCGGCTATCTGCGCAAGCAGTCGGTGGTGCAGTTCATGGACGCGATGGCCGACCTGGACCTGGTGGTGATCGACGAGTCGTTCCTGGAGTTCGCCGACGCCGAGGCCGATCCGAGCGTGGTCCAGGAAGCCATGCTCCGCCCGAACGTCGTCGTCCTGCGCAGCCTGGGCAAGAACTTCGGCCTGCACGGCATACGCTTCGGCTACCTGGTCGCCAACCCGGCGCTCGCGACCAAGATCCGCACGATGCTGCCGAAGTGGAACCTCAACTCCTTCGCCGAGCATGTGGTGTTCATGCTCAAGGAGCACGGCGCCGAGTACGCGCAGAGCCTGCAGCAGGTCCGCCGCGACCGCCTCGACATGGCCAGCCAGCTCTCCGCGCTGCCCGGGCTGACCGTGTATCCCTCCCAGGGCAACTTCCTCTTCGTGCGCCTTCCCGTCGGCGCCGAAGGCACCGTGGTCCGGGACCGGATGCTCAGCGAGCACCGGATCCTGGTCCGCGAGTGCGGCAACAAGATCGGTTCGTCCAGCCGCTTCCTGCGGCTCGTGGTGCGCCCCCAGGTCGACGTGCGTCGCCTGGTATCCGGCCTGGAGTCGGTGCTCTACGGGACCAGGAGGGGAGCCGCCGTGCCCGAGCTGGGTGCAGGGACCAGCTACAGCTCGGGTACGGCGGCCGTGGACCGGCTGGTCAGCGAGACCAACGGGGCCGGAATGCTGGGGCTTGCCGCGCAGGCCGTCGGCGCCGGTCCCGTCCCGGGGCTGCCGGCCGCCCCCGCCGCCGCCGGCACCGGCATGCCGCTCCCCGCCGCCGCACCGTCGGTCGGCGGCGGGATGCCGATGCCGGCGGCAGCCCAGGCCGTCCCGCAGCAGATGCCCCAGCAGATGCCGCAGGTGCCCCAGCAGATGCCGCAGGTGCCTCAGCAGGTGCCCCAAGTGCCGCAGCAGGCCCCGCAACCGGCTGCGGCGGCGGCCGCTCCGGTGCCCGCGCCGGCACCGTTCCCCACACCGGCCCCTGCCCCGACCCCGGTCCCCATGCCGGTCCCCGCCCCTGTCCCGGCCCCGGTGCCCGCCCCCGCGGCCACCGGTCCCACCCCGCCGGGCGTCCCCGCCCGCGGCGGCCTCACCGCGGCCCAGGTACGGGGCATGACCGCCCCGGCCCCCGGCCCCCAGGGCCTGACCCCGGCCCCGGCGACCGGCTGGCCCAACGCACAGAGCTGGCCGAACGCGGCGGGCATGGGACAGGCGGGGTAACCGTTCCTGGAGACTGAGCGGGAGTGAGTCCTGGTGCCAGGACTCCTGCTCAGCCGCGTGTCCCGAACGGTTGTGGGCACGCTGGTCGCCCGCTTTCGCTCCGCGTCCGGCACGCACGGATCGTATCCGTGGTCCGGGGTCCGGGGTCCGGGGATGCGGGGGCGGGTTCCCTCACGCCCCGGAACCGCTGATGCGCCGGTGCAGACGGTCCCGCTGGGGCCCAACGACCACCACCCGCAAAGGTCACGCGTTCAAGGTCACGCATTCGACGCAAGAACTCCCGTTCCCCGCTCAGGCGCACCTGCATGATGCGTCCCGGACACTCGCTCATGCACACCAGGACGCGCCCAAACGCTGTCATGGGGCAGCAGTTCGCAACCCCTCGCCGGTCCGACTGCACTCTTGACGCAGCCCGCTTCCAGCACGGGTCAGAAGCGAGCGAACGGCCCGACGATCCTGCGCTCGGAGGGTTGTCAGCGCGTGAGCACAGTGCGAAACTCTGTGCGATCCAACACGGCCGCACATATTACAAACCTGCGCGCCGTTGCCAACTGATGAGAAGTGTGCGACCTCGTACTGCAAGAGCAACCGCAGGAGTAATCGCCGTTCGCTCGGCGCTACACGCTCACGGCGTGCACGCGACCTCACAGCTCGCCGCCGGAGCAGTGAGGATGACCATGTTACGAGCAGTCAGGACGCTTCCGCTTGTTGCGGTCGCCGCGTTGCTGGCGACCGTCGCCCCGCATGCGGCGACGGCCGAGAACAACGCAGTCGGCGGCTACCAGGCCATTCCCAACGGCCAGATGTACTACGACACCGCCGGGGACTCGATCCAGGCGCACGGTGGTGGGATCACCAAGGTCGGCGACACGTTCTACTGGTGGGGCGGCGACGCCAACGTCCACAACGACGAGTTCATCGGGCTGAGCATGTACAGCTCGAAGGACTTGAAGAACTGGAAGAAGCTCCCGGAGCTCCTGTCGCCCACCAGCAAGGACACCACCGGCAACGACCAGATCCTCAGCCACTCCAAGATCGAGCGGCCCAAGATCCTCTACAACGCCAGGACCAAGAAGTGGGTCCTCTGGGGCCACTGGGAGATGCACGCCGACTACTCGGCGTCCGAGGTCATCGTCGCCACCGCCGACACGATCACCGGCCCGTACACCATCGCCTCCAAGGGCCACTTCCGGCCCGGCGCAGGCAACGACGGCCCGGACGACATGGGCGAGCGGGTCGGTGCGCTGATCAAGGATCCGTACACCTCGGCCAAGGACCCGAACAATACCGTCCGGCCGGAAAAACCGGTGCGGGCCGACTACCCGCCGGTGATCGACCAGTACAAGGCCCCGAGCACGAAGGACCCCGAGAGCCTCGCCTACACCGCCGACTCCGACTACGGCACCAGCCAGGCCGGCAACTACTGGACGTACCAACTCAACGACATCCGTCACGACACCACCCTCAAGGCCGTGGCGGTGCGGATGACACCGTTCGACCGGACCCAGTACGACCGGTACGCCAAGGACTACAACGTCTCGGCGGCGGACTACATCGTCCGCTACCCGACCACCACCAAGTCCACGGTGGCCACTGCCCATTACCACATCGCCGACCCGGGCACCGCGCACGACGCCCTGGCCGCTCCGGTGATCCGCCCTGGCCTGGACGAGTCCTCCTCGAAGTCCGTGGTGTACGTCAAGGGCAAGGACGTCGCCTTCCTCACCAGTGCCACGGACGGAGCAGAGGTCTACTTCACCACCGACGGCTCCGACCCCTCGGACGCTTCCAACCCCCGCCGCCAGCGCTTCTCCGACGGCATGCAGATCGCCGTAGGCGGGGCCGCCGGCAAGCAGACCACCGTCAAGGCGGTCGCGGTCAAGAACGGCAGGACCAGTCCCGTCGCATCGGTCGTCTACCAGGTCGCCGACGACGAGTCGACCGTGCCGGTCTTCCAACCGGTCATCAACCGGGCCTCGGGCACGTACAACACCTTCGGCTACAAGGAACTGCGGGTCTTCGAGCCGTCCTACGGCGCCGAGGTGTACTACACGATGGACGGCAAGGACCCACAGCCGCCCGCCAGGGGCGACAACACCGGCTACGGCTCGCGCGACATGACCGTCTACCAGGACCCCAAGACCGGAACCGCCTACCTCATCACCGCCTCGGACGACCAGTACATGCGGGTGTGGCAGCTCACCGACGACTACACCGACGTGGCCCCCACCAAGGAGTACGACATCTACGTGGGCCGGCACCGCGAGGCACCCGCACTGATCCGCAACGGCGGCGCAGCCGGCAGATACGTCTACATGATCACCTCCTACCAGTCCGGGTGGCAGCCCAACCAGGGGCAGTACGCCCGCACCACGGAAATCGGCGCCGGCTTCTCCCTGCCGCGCGACAAGTACGGCTTCCGCGACGGTGACTCGGTCTGGAGCCCGCTGCAGCCGTTCGCCGACAACACCGACTACAACAGCCAGCCCACCTGCATCATGGACGTCGGCACCGCCGCCAAGCCGGCTTACGTCTATGTCGGAGACCGCCAGAACGCGGACATCTTCAACCGGGCGACGTACGTGTTCCTGCCCCTGACCATCGAGGACGACGGCAACAACGGCGACGGCAGTCTGCAGACCGCCTTCCAGCCGAGCCTTCGCGTCGACCTCGGAAAACACAGGGTCGTGCCGCCCGACGACCGGTTGCTGTCGCTGCACAAGCCGGTCACGGCCGACCCGTCGGTGTCCCTGACGGACGCGCAGAAGGCCTCCGGCACGGTCGACTACAGCCCCGAGGTCGCCGTCGACGGCAAGGCGTACGACATCGACGTGTACGACGGCGTCGAGCAGTACTACCAGCCACGGGCGATGCCCTTCCGGTGGATGGTCGACCTCGGCGCGGCGCACCGCCTGACCCGCGTCGGGCTTTCCTTCAAGACCGTCGGCGGTTCGGACGCCGTCAACCGGTACACCGTCGAGACCAGCAACGACAAGGTCCACTGGACCGAGCAGATCGACAACACCCAGAACAACATCGTCGGCTACCAGTCCCACGACCTCAGCGGCAAGTACCGCTACGTCAGGGTGACCGACTTCAGCACCTACGACATCGCCCACCACAAGGAGGCCGACTGGGAGACCGGCCTGTACGAGGTCTCCGTCTACGGCTTCTGACCGGCAACCCCCTTGACGCCCCGTCACTTTGCCGAACCCACAGCTCACCGATAGCCGGCGCGCCTAATCTGCCGTGCTCATGACAGACAACCCAATCATCCCAGAGGCCCGCTCCGACGACCGCTCGGTCGGGCGCCGCACCGTGCTGATCGCGACCGGGACCACGGCCGCCGCGCTGGCCGTGGGAGCCGCCGCCGCTCCCGGGACCGTCTCCGCCCCCACCGCCCAGGCACCGGACACCGCCCCGGCCGCCGCAGCGGTCTGCACCCTCACGAAGGAGATGACCCAAGGCCCCTACTACCTCGACGGAGCGCTCGTCCGCTCGGACGTCACCGAGGGCAAGCCGGGCGTGCCGCTCAAGCTCGCCCTGACCGTCGTCAACTCCGCCTGCACCCCGATCAGCAACGCCCTGGTGGAGATCTGGCACACCGACGCGCTCGGTGAGTACTCCGGTTACGTCGGCGCCAACGGCCACAACGAGTCGGACGACCGCACCTTCCTGCGCGGCGGCGTGCTCACGAACAGCAGCGGCGTCGCCAACCTCACGACGATCTACCCGGGCTGGTACCGCGGCCGGTGCATCCACGTCCACGTGAAGGTGCACACCGGTGTCACGGTCACCGCCGACGGGCACTTCACCGGCGGCAGGACCGTGCACACCGGTCAGCTGTTCTTCAACGAGACGATCACCGCCGCCGTGGCCAAGGTCTCGCCCTACTCGACCAACACGGTCACCCGCACCACCCTGTCCCAGGACTCCATCTACGACGGCGGGGGCGCCTCGTCCGGCCTCCTCACGCTCACCACCCTGGGCGGCTCGGCGTCCTCCGGCTACAGCGGGACCCTCACCCTCGGCGTCTCCGGCTGACCCGCTCGCGCGCAGCGATCCGGCCCGTCCGGTCCCACCGGGCGGGCCGGATCCTCGCCGTCAGGACTACGGGCAGGCCTTCCACGCCATGTGGTAGGTCGTGCTGATGTCCCCGTCGGTCGAGTCCATGGTCATGAAGCTGACCTTGCCGGGCGACGCCGTCCCCGCGTTGACGCGGAGCTCGGTGTTGATGTTGAAGTTGCGCAGCACGCCGCAGGGGGCGTACACCAGCTGGGCCACGTCGTTGCTGTCCGTGGCCTGCCAGTCGTCGTTCAACGGGCCGCTGAACGGGTGGGTCTTGGTCGTGACGTCCGGCTGGCCCTGGAAGTAGTACGTGGCCTTCTGCGTGGCGGTCGCACCGCGCTGGAGCGAGGCGAAGCCGCGGTAGTCGGCGCTGGCGATGGCGTAGGTGAAGCCCTGCGGGACGTGCACGATCAGGTTGAGCTGGCAGTTCCTGCGGAACGCCGTCGGGTCGGAGTTGCCGCCGGCCTGGGCGAGGTAGGAGCTGTAGGTGACCGTGAAGGCCGTGTTGTCCGGGGAGACGGCGACGGCCGCCGTGCCCTGGGGACAGCCGGAGCCGTTCACCGTGGCGACGTCGATGACGATCTTGTCCGGGGGCGGGTTGGTGACGACCGGGGACTCGGCGTGCGCGGCAGGTATCGCGCTGGTCAGGAGCGCGGCTACCGCGCCGCTCAGGAGCAGGCCTCGAGCCATGGTTTCTCCCAGTTCTCAGGGTGGGGGGTGGGTCGCCCCGGGCCTTGGAGAAACTGTGCGAGACCTGTGAAGGCCGGAGGCGTTGGCATCGTAGGAAGCCGCGCCCGGACCCGGCAGGGTCAACTCCGGCCATTCACAACCCGCAATTCACACGTGCGCTCTCACGGGTTCTCCCATGCCGCCGGCTCCGCCGCCAGCTGCCGCACGGGTTCCGGCAGGGCGTCCGCCGCGAGGTCGGCGATCGTGACGCCCTCCAGGATGCGGCGCACGTTGGCGCGCAGCGCGATCCACAGGGGCAGCAGCGGCTGGGCGGTGCCGGTGTAGGCGAGGCCGGTGGGCCGCTCGCCCCGGACCGACACGATCGGGCCGTCCACCGCGCGGATGACGTCCGCCACGGTGAGCTCCGAGGCCTCCCGGGCCAGCCGGTATCCGCCGCCCCCGCCGCGCCGGCTGCCGACGATCCCGGCGCGCCGGAGATCCCCGAGGATGCCCTCCAGGAACTTGTGCGGGATGTCCTGCACGGCGGCGATCTCCTCCGCCTTCACCGGTCCGTCGTCCTGTCGTACGGCGAGCTCCAGTACCGCTCGTACCGCGTAATCCGCCCGCGCCGAGATCCTCATGTGTCCATTGTGGGGCGTGGGGCCATGGAGAATGGCCGGACCCGGTCCCCGTACCATCGCCCGGGAGGATCCCTTGGCGCTCAGCAGACGTACCTTCAGTGCCCTCGCCGGCTCCGCGGCGCTCGGCTTCGCCCTGGGCGGCAGCGGCGGCCCCGGGGCGCCCTCGGCGTACGCGGCGCGCAGCGTGCCGACCGGCCCGGCGCCCGCGCCCCCGGGTGCGGACGGGAAACGGCACACCGTCGGCCACGACCACTACTCGCTCGTCGTGGACGGCAGGCGGCTGGTGCTGTGGTCCGGCGAGATGCATCCCTTCCGGCTGCCCAGCCCGTCCCTGTGGCGGGACGTGCTGCAGAAGATGCGGGCGCACGGCTACAACGCGGTCAGTGTCTACGTGGCCTGGAACTACCACTCCCCCGCGCCGGGGCAGTACGACTTCACGGGCGTGCGGGACCTGGACCTGTTCCTGCGCACGGCCACCGAGACCGGGCTGTACGTGATCCTGCGCCCTGGGCCGTACATCAACGCCGAGGTCGACGGCGGCGGCTTCCCCGGCTGGCTGACGGCGACCAAGGGCGTGGCCCGCACCGACGACCCGACGTACCTGGGTCACGTCGACGGGTGGCTGACCGCCGTGAACCGGATCGCGCGCCGGCACCTGTTCACCAAGGGCACCGGCACGGTCCTGCTGTACCAGATCGAGAACGAGTACGACGCCCACGTCGACGAGCCGACCGGCCGGAACTACATGTCCCACCTGTACCGGAAGGTGCGGGCGGACGGCATCGACGTACCCCTCTTCCACAACGACAAGGGGCGCAACGGCTACTGGACCCCGGGTTCGTTCGACACCGGTGGCGAGCGGGGCAGGTGGCTGTACGGGTTCGACGGGTATCCGTCGCCGTCCCAGGTGCCGCCGGACTGGGGGCACTACGGGCCCGGCGGGCCGAAGGGCGGGGCCACCGCCAGCCCGCGCACGCCCGGGTTCATGCCAGAGTTCGGCGGCGGCTGGTTCGACCCGTGGGGCGGGGCCTGGTTCGACGGCAAGGGGTACGCCGAGTCCCGGCGCACCCGGGACGCGGCCTACGAGCGGCGCTTCTACCTCACCAACCTCGCCAACGGCATCACCCTGCACAACGTCTACATGACCTTCGGCGGCACGTCCTGGGGCTGGCTGCCCGCGCCGGTGGTGTACACGTCGTACGACTACGGCGCCGCCCTCGACGAGGGCCGTAACGTCACCGGCAAGATCGCGCCGATGCACCAGATCGGGCACATGCTGCAGCGCGTGCCCGACTTCGCCAAGCTGGACCGGGCGAAGGACGTGAAGGCGGCCGGGCTGAAGGTGTACCACCTCACCAACCCGGACACCGGCGCCCATGTGTACGTGGCCCGCAACGACGGCGCCGAGGAGGTCACCTCCACCCTGCCGACCCACGCGGGCGACCTCAAGATCACCGTCCCGGCCCGGGACGCCCGGGTACTGACCACGGGACTGTCGCTCGGGCACCGGACGCTGAAGTACTGCACCGTCCAGCCGATGCTGCGCCTGACCGCCGGACGGCAGGACATCGCCCTGTTCACGGGCCGCCACGGCGAGATGGCGCACCTGGTCCTCGAGTGCCCGAGCGAGCCGTACGTCACCCGGCTGGACGCCGAGGCGGGCTGGACGTACGACCAGGGCGAGCTGCACGTGACGGTGCCCCTCGGCCTCGGCGGGCTGACCCGAGTGATGGTGGAGCGCGGCGAGAGCGACACGCCGTTGCTGCTGCTGTTCGCCGACGAGGCGACCGCGGTGCGCCTGTTCCCGTACGACACCCCGTCCGGCACGCTGCTGGTGTACGGCCCGGCGCTGGTGCGCCACGCCGAGCTGCGCGGTTCCACCGTGCACCTCACCGGCGACACCGTCCGGGAGACCGGCCTGGAGGTCTGGGGGCCGCGCGGGATCGAGAGCGTGACCTGGAACGGACGGCCGGTGACCACGCGGGTGGCGCAGGCCGGGAGCCTGGTGACCGAGGCGCTGCTGCCGGGCGTGCCCGCGGTGCGGCTGCCCGAGCTGGGCGGCTGGCGGACGCGGACGGAGAACCCGGAGGCCGACCCCGCCTTCGACGACTCGGGGTGGAAGGCCGCCGACCGGACCTCGTCGTTCAGCACCACGCCGGTGCCGAAGGGGCAGCCGGTCCTGTTCGCCGACGACTACGGTTTCCACTACGGCGACGTCTGGTACCGGGGCACCTTCACGGACTCCAGCGGCATCGAGGAGGTCTCGCTCGCCTACAGCACCGGCACGCAGGGCCTGCTGATGGCGTGGCTGGACGGCGAGCCGCTGGGCACGCACCGGATGCCGGTGCCCGACAAGAGCAGTGTCCGGCAGGGCAGTTGGACGGACACGGCCGTCCTCCCCGTGCGGGAGGAGCGGCGCGGGCCGGGCCGGCACGTGCTGTCGGTGCTGGTGCGGCGGATGCAGCACGACCAGGACGGCAAGGGGCTGGACACCCACAAGGTGGCGCGCGGGCTGACGGCGGTCACCTTCAAGGGTGATTCGCCGAAGGTGACCTGGCGCCTGCAGGGCGAGGCGGCGCCCGACCCGGTGCGCGGGCCGCTGAACAACGGCGGGCTGTTCGGGGAGCGCGAGGGCTGGCATCTGCCCGGCTTCGCCGACCGGGACTGGGAGCCGGTGCGCTTCCCGCGCGCCGAGCGGCGGCAGGGCGTGACCTGGTACCGGACCACGTTCAAGCTGGCCGTGCCCGCGGGCGTCGACGCCTCGGTGGGCCTGACCCTGGAGGACGACCCGTACCGGGCGTACCGCGTCCAATTGTTCCTCAACGGCTGGAACATGGGTCAGTACATCAACAACGTGGGCCCGCAGCACACCTTCGTCCTGCCGAACGGCATCCTGCGCACCCGGGGCACCAACACCCTGGCCCTGGCCGTGCTGTCCGAGTTCACCTCTCAGTCGGGCCCGGGGAAGGTGCGGCTGACGCTGCTGGGCAGCGCGGCCGGAGGAGCCCCGGTGACACCGGTGGCCTCCCCCGGCCGCTGAGGCCGACTGGGGCTACGGGGCCTACGCCAGCCGGATCACGTTCCAGGACAGCGGCTCCAGGACGGCGGTGAGCCTGCCGTCGACCAGGGCGGTGCCCTCGGCCGGGTGCGGGGCGACCCGCTCGGGCGCGTCGAGGGTGTTGCGGGCGTCGGGGTCGGCGTCCGCGAGCACGCTGTGTTCGACGACCGAGGTGAGGTCCAGGCCGTTCAGGGCGATGTCGAGGGGCAGGGATCGGGTGCGGTCGCGGTTGACGGCGAAGACGGTGACCGTGCCGTCGTCGGCGCGGACGGCGGTGGCGTGCAGCAGGTCCGCCTCGCCGTACTTCTTCGTCTCGTACGTCGGTGAGTCCACGCGGACGTCCAGCACCTGCCCGCGCCCGTGCTTCGCGGCCTGCGCGAACGGGAAGAACGTCGTCTGCCGCCAGGCCGGGCCGCCCGGCTCGGTCATGATCGGGGCGATGACGTTGACCAGCTGGGCGAGGCAGGCGACGGTGACCCGGTCGGCGTGCCGGAGCAGGGCGATGAGCAGCGAGCCGAAGACGACGGCGTCCGTGACGCTGTAGTTGTCCTCCAGCAGACGGGGGGCCTCGGGCCAGTCGTTCTGCTCGATCGTCTTCGAGTGCTTCTCCCACTCGGGCAGGTACCAGACGTTCCACTCGTCGAAGGAGAGGTTGATCTTCTTCTTCGACTTGAGCTTCGCGCCGACGTGGTCGGCGGTGGCGACGACGTTCTCGATGAAGGACTCCATGTCGACGGCGGAGGCCAGGAAGGAGTCGATGTCGCCGTTCTCGGGCCAGTAGTAGGCGTGCAGGGAGACGTAGTCGACGAGGTCGTAGGTCTCCTCCAGGACCGTCGCCTCCCACTCGGCGAAGGTGGGCATGGACTGGCTGGAGGAGCCGCAGGCCACGAGTTCGACCTTCGGGTCGATCTGGCGCATGGCGCGGGCCGTCTCGGCGGCGAGGCGGCCGTACTCCTCGGCGGTCTTGTGGCCGGTCTGCCAGGGGCCGTCCATCTCGTTGCCGAGGCACCAGAGCCGGATGCCGAAGGGGTCCTTGTCGCCGTGCGCGACACGGAGGTCGGACAGGGCGGTGCCCTCGGGGTGGTTGGCGTACTCCTGGAGTTCCAGGGCCTCGGCGACGCCGCGTGTGCCGAGGTTGACGGCCATCATGGGTTCGGCCTGCGGGCCGATCTTCCTGAGGAACGCCACGTACTCCGAGAGGCCGAAGCGGTTGGTCTCGGTGGAGTGCCAGGCGAGGTCGAGCCGGCGGGGGCGGTTCTCGACCGGGCCGACCGAGTCCTCCCACTTGTAGCCGGAGACGAAGTTGCCGCCGGGGTAGCGGATGGCGGTGACCCCGAGTTCGCGGACCAGGTCGAGGACGTCGGTACGGATGCCTTCGGCATCGGCCGCGGGGTGGTCCGGCTCGAAGATTCCGGTGTAGACGCAGCGGCCCAGGTGTTCGACGAAGGATCCGAAGAGACGGGGGTCGACCTCGGCGACGGTGAAGGCGGGGTCGAGGGTGAAACGGGCGGTGCGCTTGCTCATGGGGTCCTTTCGGGGAGGGGCGTTGTCCGGCGGTGGACCAGCGGCCCGATGCCGCCTGTTCGAGATTGCGGTTGTCGCCCGTAGCTTCGAACGGGACCGTAAGGTCGGAGCGCTTCCGCGTCAATGGGCGCCACAGGACGGAACGCCGGGATGGCTCGAACGGCTCCGGGTGGGAAATTGACGGTTTCTGTTTGAACCACGGGCGTGGGACCTCATGACGCGGACACATCCGGACGCGTAATCTCGGAGGGCCGCCGAACGACGGCCCGAAGGGGGAGCGATGGACATCGCGGGCGCGCTCCGGCGCTTACTGCCCGGTTCGGCGATGCGCGGGCTCGCCGCCGACCTCGCCCGCGCGGTCCGGGACCGACCACAAGCTCCCCATGGTGTACGGGAGTTGTGCCGGGCACTGTGCGAGGAGATGAGCGCACGGCGCTCCGGGCGGCCGGTCGAGCTGCGCTTCGAGCGCTTCCCCGACGAGATAGAGGTCACCGGCCTCTGTGTGGAGTTCCAGGACTTCGACCTGGTCATCGTGGAGGAGCGGGCCGAGGCGGTGCAGCAACTGGTCATCCTGGGCCACGAGTTGTGGCACCTGCACGCCGGCCACCGGCACCACCACCCGGCGGGGGCCGCGGCGGCCCGCGCCCTGGCCGACGGGCGCGGCTGGCGCGACCTCGCCCTGACGGTCGCCGCCCGCAACGGCTCCCGGGAGGCCGACGAGGCCGAGGCCGACGACTTCGGCCACCGGCTGGCGACCCTCTTCCGGCCGTACGTCCGCGCCGGCGGGCCCGAAGCCCCGCTCGGCCCCGCCCAGCGGGCCCTGGGCTACCGGGGCCGCGGAGGAAGGGCCCGGTGACCCTGGCGGCGGAGGACCCGTCCCGGTTCCTGGGCGAGTTGTACATCTCCTTCTGGATCCCCACCGCGGTGCTCACCGCCGCCCTGGTGATCAAGCTGCCCACCATCGTCCGGCTGTGGCGGGACCCGCTGCTGCGCGCGGTCGGCGGACTGCTGCTGCTCGCCTGCGCGGTCTTCGTGTTCTGCACCCCGTCGACGATCGCCCGGGTCAACCGGCTGGTGGGCGTGCCCAACGTCTCCGCGCCCTGGTGCTACTCGCTGATCACCGCGTTCTGCGGCTCCTGTCTGCTGCTGATCATCACCTGGCGCAACGGCCTGGCCGACCGTTCGGCGGCGACGCGCCGCGCGGTGCGCTGGGTCGTCGCCGTCTACGCCGGGGTGATCCTCGCCCTGTGGGTGCTGTTCGCGCTCGCCGACGCGCCCGTGGAGCGGCTGCGGGACCTGGACACGTACTACGCCAACACGCCCTTCATGCGCGAGGAGACCCTGCTCTACCTCGTCGCACACTGCGTGGCCTGTGTGATCACGTCGAGGCTGATCTGGAACTGGGCGCGCACCGACGGCCTGGACGGGTTGCTGCGCTGGGGGCTGAAGCTGCTGGGCGCCGGCTACGTGCTGAACCTCGCCTTCGACAGCTCCAAGCTGACCGCCGTCGCGGCCCGCTGGAGCGGTCACGACCTGGACTGGCTCAGCACCGATCTGGCCCCGCCCGTGGCCGCGCTGTCCGCCATCCTGATCGCGGCCGGCTTCATCCTGCCGCACGCCGGCCAGTACCTGCACGACCGCTGGCGGGTCCGGGCCGCCCACCGTGAACTACGGCCGCTGTACCAGCTGATGCGGACCGTGAGCGGCGAGGGCGTGCCCTTCGTGCTGCACGCCACCCCCGAGCTGCGGCTGACCCGCCGCGAGACCTTCATCCGGGACGCGCTGCTTCCGCTGGTCCGGCACGTCGACACCGGCCTGGGCAGGAGGTCCTACGACACCGCCCTCGCCCTCGGGCATCCACCGGACCGGGCGCGTGCGCTGGCCGCCGCGGTGGTGGTCCTGGACGCCGTCGAGGCCCGCGGCCGGACGTCCGAGCCGTCGCAACCGGCCGATTCCTCCGACACCGCGCAGCTGCTGCAGGAGATCGGGGCCGTCTCCCGCGCCCTGCGCCACCCGGAGGAGGTGGCGGCGGTCCGCGCCCGTGCCGCCGTCGCGGCGGAGAGTGTCTCCGTGCATGAGTGAGCGCACCACCGCCGTCGTCCTCGGCGGCTCCCTGACCGGTCTCCTCACCGCCCGCGCGCTGTCCGGCTTCGCCGACCGGGTCGTCGTCGTCGAGCGGGACGCGCTGCCCAACGGGCCGGCACCGCGCAAGGGTCTGCCGCAGGCCGGGCATGTGCACCAGCTCTGGTCCGGTGGGGCGCGGGCCCTGGAGCGGTTGGTGCCCGGCTTCACCGGACGGCTGCGGGCGGCCGGGGTGCGGCGGCTGCCGGTGACGACGGACATCGTGGCGCTGTCGCGGTACGGCTGGTTCCGGCGCTGGGACGAGTCGGCGTTCCTCCTGCCGTCCAGCCGGGACCTGCTGGACTGGGCGGTACGGCAGGAGGTGCTGGCCGACGAGCGGATCGAGCTGCTGGAGCGGGCGGAGGTGCTCGGGCCGGTCGGCTCGGACGCGGCGGTCACCGGCGTACGGATCGCGGCGGGCGACGGATCCGAGCGCACGCTGACCGCCGCCCTCGTGGTCGACGCCACGGGGCGCGCGTCCCGTACCCCGCGGTGGCTCGCCTCGCTCGGACTGCCCGCGCCCGAGCGGCGCGAGGTCGACTCCGGTGTCGCCTACGCCAGCCGGCTGTTCCGGGCGCCGGACCGGGCACGCGACGGCTTTCCCGTCGTCCACCTCCAGGCGGAGCCCCGGGACGGTCGGCCCGGGCGGGGCGGCGTCCTGCTGCCCGTCGAGGACGGCAAGTGGATGGTCACGCTGTACGGCAGCCGGGGCGGTGAGCCCACCGCCGACGAAGGGGGCTTCCTCCGGTACGCCCGCCAGGAGCTGAGCCATCCCCTCGTCGCCGACCTGCTGGCGCACGCGGAACCGCTCAGCGGCGTGGCGTTCACCAGGACGACCGCCAACCGCCGCTGGTTCTACGAGCGGATGCCGGCGTGGCCGGACGGTTTCGCGGTGCTCGGCGACGCGGTGTGCGCGCTGAACCCGGTGTACGGGCACGGGATGTCGGTGGCCGCGCAGTCGGCGCTGGCGCTGCGCGACACGGTAGGGCGGCACGGCCTGGGATCGCCCGGCCTGTCCCGGCGGATCCAGCGGGCGGTCGGCCGGACCGTCCGGGCCGCGTGGGGCCTGTCGACCGGGGTGGACGTCTTCTACCCCGGGGCGACGGAGGGCGGCCCCACGCTCCGGGAGCGGATGACGGACGCGTACGTACGACGCCTGCTCCACACCGCCACGGGGAACGGCCGCATCGCACGCCGGGTGACCGATGTGACGGCGCTGGAGCGGGGGGCGGCGGTGCTGGTCACGCCGAGCGTGCTGCTGGCGGCGGCGGTGGGGCCGCTGAAACCGCCGTTGAGCGGCCCGCCGCTGACCCGGGCGGAATGGAAGGCGGCGGGTCTTCGGCCCACCTAGCCGCGGGCCGTCGTGCCTCCCCCAGTGCCATAAGGGCCTGGGGGACCCCCGGGGCGGCTCAGCCGTTGAACGCCGGCTGCGCCAACCCCTTCCCCGCCCCCGGCACCACCAGCACCGACCCCGACAGCGGATGCGGCGCCGCCAGCCCCGTACGGGCGGTCGTGATGTACAGGTCGGTCAGGTCGGCGCCGCCGAAGGCGCAGGCAGTGGTACGAGGCGTCGGCACCGAGATCACCCGGTCCAGCTCACCCCCCGGCGTGTACCGCCGTACCGCCCCGCCGTCCCACAGCGCCACCCACACGCCCCCGTCGGCGTCCACGGTCAGCCCGTCGGGGAAGCCCGCGCCCTCCTCGATCTCCACGAGCGGCCGGCGCCCGGACACCCGATCGCCGTCGAAGTCGAAGACGTCCACCCGCCGGGTCGGAGAGTCGATGTAGTACATGAGGCGGCCGTCCGGGCTCCACCCGGTTCCGTTGCTCACGGCCACGTCCGGGAGCACGGTCGTCACACCGCCGTCCCCGGTGACCCGGGCCAGCGTGCCGCCCCCGGGCGCCTCGTCGTAGCGCATGGTCCCCGCCCAGAGGGAACCGTCGGGCGCCACCGCCGCGTCGTTCGCGCGCCGGCCGGGCACCGGCTCGTGGTGCAGCCAGCGGAAGGTGTCGTCCGGGTCGAGCAGGCCGATGCCGTCCCGGAGGTTGAGGACCAGGCCGCCGCCCGCCCGGGGCTTGACCGCGCCGACGTGCTGCGGTGCCGTACGGACCGTGCGCCGGCCGGACGACGGGTCGTAGGTGTGGACGCGGGACTGGAGGATGTCGATCCAGATCAGCCGGCCGGCGGCCGCGTCCCACGTCGGTCCTTCGCCGAGTTCCGCCTCGGCCCGTATCGCGACCTCGTACGCCGTCATGCCACGCTCCGGTGCCCGAGCCGCTCCGACAGCTCCGCCGCGCCCTTCGCCGCGAGCTGCTCCAGCTCGCCCCGGCGGTCCTCGCTCCAGCGGATCATGGGCACGGAGATGGACAGGGCCGCCACCACCTGGCCGGTGCGGTCGCGCACCGGCGCGGCCACGCAGGACACGTCCGGGTTGGACTCGCGGTTCTCCACCGCGATCCCCCGCTGCCGGATCTCGGCCAGGGCCTCGCGCAGGGCGCCCGGATCGGTGATGCTGTTGGGGGTCATCCCGGGCAGCTCGCTGCCGTCCGGGATCCGCGCGGCCAGCTCCGTCTCGTTCAGCGAGGCCAGCAGCATCTTGCCGACCGACGTGCAGTGGGCGGGCAGCCGGCGGCCGGCCGCCGACACCATGCGCACCGCGTGCGTGGAGTCGACCTTGGCGATGTAGATGACGTCGGTGTTCTCGAGGATCGCGACATGCACGGTCTCGTCGCAGGTCTCGGCGACCGAGCGGGCCACCTGCTGCCCCTCGGCGGCGAGATCGAGTTGCTCGGCGTATCTGCTGCCGAGCTGGTACGGACGTACACCGAGCCGGTAGCGTCCGGGCTGGCCGGTCACGGGGACGATGTACTGCCGGGCGGCGAGCGTCGTGACCAGCTCGTGCACGGTGGTCCGCGGCAGCTGGAGCTTGCGCACGATGTCGGGGGCGGAGAGCGTCCCGTCACCGTCGAGAAAGAGCTCGAGAATGTCGAGAGCCCGGGTCACGGCAGGTACGAGGCGTCCCATGTCCGGCCCCCTCCCTTGGGTTTCAGCGTCTGCGTTCGAGATTTCAACAGACGATCGGCATGACGAACACAGGCTAGTCATGGAGGGTGGCCTGGGCAATGGTCGGGAACGGCAGGGGCACCATGGGTGCCATGGATCTCGACTTCCAGCTGGTGCTGCTGCGCCGCATGGCCGACCACAATCCGGATCTGGTGGAGGAGGCCCGCCGGGAGCTGGGCGTCTCGGTCGCGCGGATGCGGGAGACCAACAAGCGCTGGCAGGCGATGGTCCGCTCGCCGCGGTCCCGCTCGGCGGCCTCGCGTTATCGCTCCGTCCTCGGCCCCCCGGAGCAGGAGGGCAAGCGCACCCTCGGCGACCTGGAGTGCCGGGTCTGGCAGTGGCCGCTCCCCCTCTGGCCCGATCTGCGCTTCGAGGTGATGGTCTCGTCCGAGGGCGCCGTCTGGAACGAGTGGCTGGTACGCGCCCCCGGCGCCGAGGGCCCCACCCTGCGCACCGTCGAGGACCTCGTCCCCTGGTCCTGCACGGTCGACGAGGCGGCCCGCGCCTTCGCCCCCGCCCGCCCCTTGGAAGGCACCGCCCCGACCCGCTGGGGCCTGGCCTTCACGGCCCCCGACGCGCGGGGCGTACGGCACGAGGTGGTCGCCGAGTTCACGTGGGGGCTGTTGCAGCGGACGGCCGTGGCCGACGGGGACCGCTGAGCGGTCAGGCGTCGAACGCCGTCGCCCTGGCCGGCTTCTCCCAGGCGGTGACGTCCTCCCGGACCTGCTCCAGGTGGCCCAGGACGGCGCTCACCGCGTCCTCGCCGAGCGGCAGCCGGAGGGGGGTCCGCCCGGCATCCAGCGCGGCGAGGACGACAGCCGCCGCTTTGGCCGGGTCGCCGGGCTGCGCACCGTCGCCGCCGGCGACGGCACCGCGGGTCTCGCTCACCCGGGCGTACACCCCGCTGTCCGCGCTCACCCCGGCCCGTCCGGTGCCGAACAGCGAGGTCCGGAACGCTCCCGGCTCCACGATCAGCACCTTGATGCCGAACTCCCGCACCTCGTCCGCGAGCGCCTCGGACATGCCCTCCAGCGCGAACTTGGTCGCGCTGTACGCCCCGAAGCCCGCGAAGGACATCTGGCCGCCCATGCTGCTCATCTGCACGATCGCGCCAGAGCGCCGCTCCCGCATGTGCGGCAGCACCGCCCGCACCAGGGCCGCCGGGCCGAAGACGTGCAGGTCGAACAGGTCACGCAGCTCCTGGTCGGTGGTCTCCTCGACGGCCCCGACATGGGTGCGCCCCGCGTTGTTGACCAGTACGTCGATCCGCCCGTGCCGCGCCATCACGTCCCGTACGGCCGTCTCGGCCGCGGCCGGCTCGGTCACGTCCAGGCGCAGCGCCTCCACCTGGTCCGGATGAGCGGCCACCAGGTCGTCCAGCGCCTCGGGCCGGCGGACGGCGCCGACCACCACGTCACCGGCGGCGACCGCCGCCTCGGCGATCGCCCGCCCGAACCCGCTGCTCGCCCCGGTCACCAGCCACACCTTGCTCACGGCGACTCCCCGTATGTCTCGTACGTCCGCTGTTCTCACTGACACGGTCCAGCCTGCCGTCGCACCCGGTTGCCCGTCCAAGACCCACCGTGATAGCCAACGGTTATGGCCATCGACGTCCACGCACGGGACCTGCGCTACTTCGTCACGGTCGCCGAGGAGCTGCACTTCACGCGCGCGGCGGAGCGGTTGTACGTCTCCCAGCCCGCGCTGAGCAAGCAGATCCGCGCGCTGGAACGGCAGCTGGGGGTGGAGCTGTTCGTACGCGACCGGCACGGGGTGGCGCTGACGGCGGCCGGCGAGGCGCTCGTGCCGCACGCCCGGCGGGTGCTGACCGCGTGGGCGGAGGGCGCGGCCGCGGTGGAGGCGGCCAAGGCGGCGCAACGCAGCACGCTCGTCGTGGGCATGAGCACGAGTCCGGGCCGGGGCGGGCTGCTGCCGGCCATCCGTTCCCGTTTCACCGCCGCGCACCCGGAGGCCACCACCCGGCTGCGGCAGGTGAGTTGGGAGGACCCTACGGCGGGTCTGGCGGACGGCGCCGCGGACGTCGCCTTCGTGTGGCTGCCGCTGCCCGACGAGGAGCGCTACGGCTGGACGGTGGTCGCCGAGGAGCCCCGGCTGCTCGCCCTGCCCGACACCCATCCGCTCGCCGCCCGGGCCGAGATCGACTTCGCCGACCTGATCGACGAGCCGTTCCTCGCCCTGCCCGCGGAAGCGGGCCCGCTGCGCGACCACTGGCTGGCCCTGGACGCCCGCGCGGGCCGTCCACCGCGCGTCGGCGCCGAGATCGCCGGAGTGGAGGAGACGTACGAAGCCCTGGTCGCGGGCCTCGGCGTGTGCCTGGTGGCCGAGGGCAACGCCCCTCTGATCAGCCTGGGCGGTGTCACCACCCGCCCGGTCCGGGGTATCGGCCCCAGCCGCTACGCCCTGGCCTGGCGCCGCGAGGACGGGCACCGGCCACTGGTCCGGGCGTACGCGACAGCGTGCCGGGGCACGGTCGCGGGCTAGGGCCCGTCCGGCGGATCAGGTCGCAGGAAACGGGCGGTGCCTCATCTGCGCCGGTCGACGCGGAGCGTCGGCGACCGACGACAACGCCGCAGATGGGCGTGCCAAGCCCCGCGTCTGCGGCATGATCCGCCGGACAGGCCTAGCGCTGTACGGAGTTCTCCCCGGCCGCCGCCAGGATCGCCTCGACCACCCTCGGCACGGATTCCGGATGCAGGAAGAGGAACAGGTTGGGCTCCACCAGTTCCAGTTCCATCACCCGGGGCTTCCCGTCCGCCCCGTCGGCCAGGTCCACGCGCGCGTACAGCAGCTCGTCCCCCTCCGGTACGGCGGCCAACGTGCTTTCGGCGACGGCGAGTTCGGCCGGAGTCGGGGTCCAGGGCTCCAGGTCGGGGTGGGCCACCTTGTCGGCGTCGTAGGCCGTGCCGGGCGCCAGCACCGCCCGTTTGCGGCTGGCGTGCAGCAGCCGGCCGCCGAAGAACTGCAGCGCACGCTCGCCGCTGACGTCGATGTGGGTCAGGTACGGCTGCACCATCGCGGTCAGCCCCTCCTCGTGCATCCGCTCGAGCTGCCGTACGGCCGTCTCCCGCTCGGCGGGCGTGTACCGGGCGGCGAACCGGGCGCCCGCGCCGAAGGTCGGCTTCACGACGAAGTCGTGGTCGTCGGGGAGGGCGTCCACGCCGACCGCGTCGCCGGGCGCCAGGTACCGGGTGGGGACCACGGGCACACCGGCCGCCGCGAGGTCGCCGAGGTAGCGCTTGTCGGTGTTCCAGCGCACCACGGCCACCGGATTGGCCAGCCTCGTCGTCTTCGCGCACCGCTCGGCCCACGCCATGAACTCCGCCGTCCGCCAGCTGTAGTCCCAGGTCGAGCGGAGGACGACCAGGTCGAAGCCGTCCCAGTCCGTGCCGGGGTCGTCCCAGGGCACGGCGACCGCGTCGGCCCCGGCCGCGCGCAGCGCCCGCACCAGCTCCGGCAGGTCGCGGTCCTTGCTCGGCTCCGCTCCGGGGTCGTAGGTGGCGAGTGCTAGGCGGGACACGGCGGGCTCCTTCGGGGTGGCGGCAGTCGGTTCGCAGGCTAACAACCGGGGCCGCAACCGAAACAGGCCGTTGACCTTCCCCCTCGGTGAAGCCCCAGCATCGGTGGCGGAACCGGAGGAGTTCGAGGTGCACATGGAGATGCTGACGATCGGCGCCTTCGCCAGGGCGTCCCGGCTGTCGCCCAAGGCGCTGCGGCTGTACGACGAGCTGGAGCTGCTGCGGCCCGCACGGGTCGACCCGGACACCGGGTACCGCTACTACGCGGTCGGCCAGTTGGAGCGGGCGCGGCTCGTCGCCTGGCTGCGGCGGCTGGGGATGCCGCTGGCCGGGATCCGTGAGGTGTGCGCCCTGCCGCCACAGGAGGCCGCTGCCGAGATCCGGGCCTACTGGGCCCGGGTCGAGGCGGCGACGGCCGTACGGCGGGACCTCGCCGCGTTCCTCGTCGACCACCTGTCGGCACAGTCGGGGAAGCCGAGAGAGGACACAACCATGCTGGAACTGCGCTACAGCGCCCGCACGGACACCGGGCACGTCCGGCCCGCCAACCAGGACACCGTGTACGCGGGCCGCCGGCTGCTCGCCGTGGCCGACGGCTTCGGCCCGGCGGGCGGGCCCGCGAGCGGTGCCGCCGTGGCGGCGCTGAAGTCCCTGGAGAGCGAGGACCTGTCGGCGGGCGGGGTGCTGAACCTGCTGGAGGACGCCGTGCAGGGCGCGAGCCGGGTGATCCGGGACCTCGGCGAGGACGTCGGTACGACCCTCACCGCGCTGCTGTGGACGGGGTCCCGGCTGGCCCTGGTGCACATCGGCGACTCCCGCGCCTATCTGCTGCGGGACGGGGAGCTCTTCCGGATCACCCACGACCACAGTGTGGTCCAGTCGCTGATCGACGAGGGCCGGCTGACCCCCGCGGAGGCCGCCGGCCACCCGCAGCGCACCCTGCTCCTGAAGGCCCTGACGGGCGACCCGTCCACCGCCCCGGACCTGCGGCTGCACGACGTCCGGCCCGGGGACCGGTATCTGCTGTGCTCCGACGGCCTGTCCCGGGTCGTGCCGGACGACGACATCCGGCGTCTGCTGGCCGCCGACCCGGACCCGGACCGCGCCGTCCACGCCCTGGTCGACGTGGCGAACGCCGGCGGCGGTCCGGACAACGTGAGCTGCGTGGTGGCCGACCTGGTCGAGGCGGGGACGAGGAGCCTGGTGTAGGAAGGGGGCGTTGGTGCCGTATGCCCCCCGACAGTAAGGAGTGCCCCGCGTGTCCTCCCTCTTTCCGGCCGTGACGGCAGGTTCGGGCGAACGAGTCGCCCTGCGGTTCGGCGACCGGTCGTTGACGTACGGGGAACTGGGCGCCGCGGCGGGAGCCGTGGCCGAGCGGGTCCGGGGCGCGGGTCGCCGGGTCGCGGTCTGGGCGACGCCGGAGCTGGAGACGGCGGTCGGGGTGGTGGGCGTGCTGCTCGCCGGGGCGGCCGCGGTGCCGCTGAACCCGAAGTCGGGCGAGAAGGAGCTCGCGCACATCCTCTCCGACAGCGCGCCCGCACTCGTCCTGGCCGCGCCGGGCGCGGAACTGCCGTCCGTCGCGGGCGGCTTGGAGCGGGTGAACATCGACGTGCACGGCGCCGGGACCGTCCCCGAGGACCGCGCCGCGGAGGGCGACCCGGCGCTGATCGTGTACACCTCCGGCACCACCGGCCCGCCCAAGGGCGCGGTCCTGCCCCGCCGGGCTCTCGCCACGACCCTGGACGCGCTGGCCGACGCCTGGCGGTGGACCGGGGACGACGTGCTGGTGCACGGGCTGCCGCTGTTCCACGTGCACGGGCTCGTGCTGGGCATCCTCGGCCCGCTCCGGCGCGGTGGCTCGGTGCGGCACCTGGGCCGGTTCACCACCGAGGGCGTGACCCGGGAACTGAACGAGGGCGCGACCATGCTGTTCGGGGTGCCGACCATGTACCACCGGATCGCCGAGGCCCTCCCGGCCGACCCGGAGCTGGCCAAGGCGCTGGGCCGGGCCCGGCTGCTGGTGTCGGGCTCGGCCGCGCTGCCGGTGCACGACCACGAGCGGATCCACAGCGCGACCGGGCGGCGCGTGATCGAGCGGTACGGCATGACCGAGACCCTCATGAACACCAGCGTGCGGGCCGACGGGGAGCCGCGCGCCGGGACGGTCGGCGTGCCGCTGCCGGGCGTGGAGCTGCGGCTGGTGGAGGAGGACGGCACGGAGGTGACGGCGTACGACGGGGAGACCGTCGGCGAGATCCAGGTGCGCGGCCCGAACCTGTTCACCGAGTACCTGAACCGGCCCGACGCCACCGCCGCCGCGTTCACCGCCGACGGCTGGTTCCGCACGGGCGACATGGCGGTGCGGGAGTCCGACGGGTATGTGCGGATCGTCGGCCGCAAGGCCACCGACCTGATCAAGAGCGGCGGTTACAAGATCGGGGCCGGAGAGATCGAGAACGCCCTCCTGGAGCATCCGGGGGTGCGCGAGGCGGCGGTCACCGGGGAGCCGGACGCGGATCTCGGCGAGCGGATCGTGGCGTGGATCGTACCGGCCGACCCCGGGCGGCCGCCGTCCACGGAGGAGTTGGCCGACCATGTGGCCCGTCGTCTGGCTCCGCACAAGCGGCCCCGGGTGGTCCGCCACCTGGACGCCCTCCCCCGCAACGACATGGGGAAGATCATGAAGCGGGCGCTGGGCGATGCCTGAGCGGCTTTCGGCACGGGCGACGCTCGACCTGGTCACCGACCCCGGCACGTTCACCGAACTCCCCTGTCCCGTACGGGACTCCAGGCCGGACGGCCCGCTGTCCTGGGAGGGGTACGACGCCTCCCGCGCCCGTGCCGCCGAACGCACCGGCGAGCGGGAGTCCGTGGTGTGCGGCACCGCGTGCGTCGAGGGCACCCGGGCCGTGCTGATCGCGTTCGAGTTCGGTTTCCTCGGCGGCTCGCTGGGCGAACGTACCGGTGACCGGCTGGAGGCGGCGTACACCCATGCCCGTGAGCGGCGGCTGCCGGTCGTGCCGCTGGTCGCCACGGGCGGCAGCCGGATGCAGGAGGGCATGCTCGCCCTCACCCAGCTCCAGCGGGTGGCCCGCCAGTCCGTGCTCACCCGGGAGGCGGGTCTGCCGCAGATCGCGGTGCTGCGGGACCCGACCACGGGCGGCGGCTGGGCCACCCTGGGTGCCGGCGCCGACGTGGTCCTGGCCCTGCCCGGCGCCCAGGTCGGCTTCGCCGGCTCCCGCGTCCGCCCGCCCGGGGCCGACCCGGCCGCGTACACGGCCGAGGCCCAGGTGGCGGCGGGCGCGGCGGACGCGGTGGTGCCTCCGGCGGAGCTGCGGGGGGTGCTGGGACTGTGGCTGCGGCTGCTGACCGGTGGGACGGCGGCCCAGGGGGCAGCGCCCGAACCGCCCGCGCCGCCAGCGCTCACCGGCGCACGTGGCGCTCCCGGCGCACGCGCGGCCGCTTCCCCCGCTACCGCGCTCCCCTCCCCGGCCCGCGTCGAGCCTGCCCCCGTCCCCGCCGCGCTCGGCGTCACGGACCTCCCCCGCACCGGCTGGACCGCCGTCCAGCGCGCCCGCTCCCCCGAACGCCCCCGCGCCGAGGCCTACCTGGACGCCTACTTCACCCGCCGGGCCGCCCTCTCCGGCGACCGCTGCGGCGGCGCCGACCCCCTCGGCATGCTGTGCGGCTTCGGCGAGCGGGACGGACGTACGGTCGGCTACGCCGCCCAGACCGGAGCGGCCACCCGGCCCGCCGGATACCGCACGGCCGCCCGGCTCATACGGCTGGCGGACCGGCTGGGCATCCCGGTGCTGACGCTGGTGGACACGCCGGGCGCGGCGAACGACGCCGAGGCAGAGCGGCAGGGCGCGGGCGCGGCGATCGCGGACCTGTTCGGCGCGGTGGCCGCCGCTCGCACGCCGGTCACCACGCTGGTCGTGGGCGAGGGCGGGTCGGGCGGCGCGCTCGCGCTGGCCGCGCCCGGCAACACCTGGGCCACGCCCGACAGTTATTTCTCCGTCATCGCCCCCGAGCTCGCGGCGGCGATCCTCAAACGCCCGCCTCAGGAGATCGAGTCGACGGCCGAGCAACTGCGCGTCCGGCCGCAGGACCTGGTCGAGCTGGGGGTGGTCCGGGGCATCGTGGACCGCCGTTGAGGCCTTGCGCGGCACGGATCCCGGCCGACAATGGAGTCCGTCGGGGAGCGTGCGTCACGGGGGAGGCGGGCAACGCATGAGCAGGCTGGTGGAGTTCACGACCGAGGACGGCGCGATCGTCGTCGTGGAGACCGCGGACAGCCCGGGCGGCTCCCGTCTCGTGTCGCGCGGCGAGGCGCCCGCGGAGCGGGTGACCGGCACCTTCGAGACCGCCCTCGACGGCGTCCGCTCGGCGGCCCAGTCCGCGCTGCGGGTCTTCCGCGACGGCACGCTGCGGCCCGACTCCGTGGAGCTGGAGTTCGGGGTGAAGCTGAGCGCGGAGGCCGGCGCGGTGATCGCCAAGGGCGCGGCGGAGGGGCAACTGGTGGTCCGGCTGAGCTGGGCGTCGGCAGGGTCGGCGGCCACACCGCCGACGGCCGGAGAAGAGCCCGCCGCTCGGCCATGACCGACGCCGCCCGGCAGGCCCACTGACCCACGGAACGCCTCCGGCCGCCGCGGGTCCGGCTGCTCCGGGGCGACTGACTGACCGCCGACCGGCGACTCCGCGTCCGCCGTGGCGGTCATGTGCAGGCACCCCTGTCACCTGCGACACGCCGGGACGGACGGACAAGCACCCGTTCGGCCGCACCCCGCCCGGCCCCCCACAAGGGGCGCCCGGTCCGGCGGCGCGCGCACCATGCACTAGAGGGCTGTCGTCCGCCGGCGCCCCGGCCCCCATGGTCCGCGCACTCGGAGGATCTGCCATGACCGTCAGCCTGGAGCAGTTGCGCCGCTGTCACTTCGCCGTCGACCTGGGGGCGGCCCGGACCCGGGTGTACGTCAGGGGCACGGGGATCGTCGTGGACGAGCCGTCCGTGGCCGCGGTGAACATGCGCACCGGCGGGCTGATCGCGGTGGGTGAGTTCGCCGCGCGGATGACGGGGCGGACCCCGGGTTACATCCGCGTCGTACGGCCCGTCTCCGGCGGCACGGTCGTCGACATCGAGATGGCCCAGCGCATGCTGCGCCACCTGCTGGGCGACAGGACGCGCCGCAGTCTTCGCCGCAGGCCCCGGCTGCGTGCGGCGGCCTGCACCCCGCACGACGCCGATCCGCTGGCCCAGCGGGCCACGGTAGAGACGCTGGTCGGGCTCGGTGCCCGGCGTGTCCAGCTGGTCGACACGCTCATCGCCGCGGCGGTGGGGTGCGGGCTGCCCGTGGAGCGGCCCGAGGCCACCATGATCATGGTGTGCGGGGCCGCCGCGACCCAGGTCGCCGTCCTCTCCCTGGGGTCGATCGTCACCGCCGAGCGGATCCCGGTGGGCGGCGAGGCCGTGGACCGGGCGATCGTGCACCTGCTGCGGCACGAGCACGAGCTGGTGCTGCCCAGCCAGTCCGTACGGCCGCTGCAGCTCGCCCTGTCCGGCACCGGGCTCTCCTCGCAGGCCCCACAGACCACCGAGATCCACGGGCGGGACGTGGTCACCGGCCTCGCCCGCAGTGTGCGGGTGAGCACCGCCGCCGTACGGGACGCCATCCGCACGCCGCTGACCGCCGTGCTGGACGGCATCGGCAAGGTGCTGCGGGACTGCCCGCCCGATCTGGTCGCCGACCTGGCCGACCGCGGGATCACGCTGGTCGGCGGCTCCGCGCTGCTCCCCGGCCTCGACCAGATGCTGATCCGGGCGACGGGCATGCCGGTGCACATCGCCGAACGGCCCGACGTGTGCGCCATCGAGGGCCTCGGCGCCATGCTGGAGGGCAGGATCGACCCGCTGGTGCTGGATCCGCTGGCCGCCTGAGCGGCGCCGTTCACCGGGCCAGGTAGCAGCGGACCGTGGTCCCATCCTCCCCCGTGTGCAGCCGTACCAGGTCGGAGACGAGGTTGACCAGCAGCAGACCGCGGCCGCCGCGCTGGTCGCGGCTCGCGGGCCGGCGGCCGGCCATCGGGTCGGTCAGCCGGCCCTTGTCACGGACCTCGCAGACCACGTACCCGTCCTCGGTCCACACCCGCAGGCGGCCCCAGCCGCCGCCGTGCACCACGCTGTTGGTGGTCAGCTCGGCCGTGATCAGCGCCAGGTCCTCCAGGCGTACCCCGGTGAGGCCGAGCCGGGCACCCTCCGCGGTCGCGATGTGCCGGGCTTCGGACAGGGTCTCCGCGCGGAAGTCGAAAGACAGTCCGTCGGGCACGGCCGGCAGCGGCTCGTTGTAGCGGGCGGCGACGGCTTCGGGTGCGTACGCGACGCTGGACTGTCCGTGCGTGGCTCCGGCCGGGATGACGGTCGGGTGGGTGGCGTACGCGTCCGTGAGCACCTGCTCGTCGAGGCGCACGGTGTCGTACGGGCACAGGATGGTGACCTCGCGGCCCTGGAACGCCGCGTTGATCAGTGCCTCGTGCTGGACGCAGGCGGGGTACTCGGTCGCGCTGCGGCCGGCCCAGATCGGCTCGCCGATGATCCGCACCCGCCGGCCGGGCGGCTGGGCGTCGGCGAAGGCGCGCAGCACGCCGGGGATGATGCGGCCGGGGTTGCGCCCGGCCTCACGCATGTCCAGGAAGCGCACGGACGCGCCGTCGGCGCCCAACTCGTCCTGGATGAGCCGCAGGTTCTCGCCGGGGACGGCCACCGCGACCGGTTCGCCGGCGGCGAGCGCGTCACGGACGAACGGCACGGTGCCGGCGAGGTACTCCCGCTCGTCCGCGTAGAACAGCGCGGGGTGCACGAAGGGTTCGGCCACGGCGGTCATGACTTCGACACCTCGATCGTCCGGAGGCCGGGCCAGAACAGTTCCAGGAGGCGTGGCACGGCGGGCGGCGGCCGGTCGACGACGAGCAGCCGGCCGGCGCGAAGCCGCTGTGCGGCGCCGACGAGTGCGTCGACGCCCGCGACGTCGACGAACGTCACGGCGGAGAGCTCCAAGTGGTACACATCCTCGTCCTCGCGCACGGCCTGCTCCAGCGCGCCTACCCAGATCCCGCGCGTGGCCAGGCTGACCTCGCCCACCGCTTGTATGCCGCTGCGCCCCGGCAACGGACGCAGGAGCAGTTGCGGCGCCTTCGCCGCCGACGCGGTGCCCGGCGGGGCGTGCCGCGCGGGCTCGGGGATGCTCACGCCGTCTCCTCGGTGCCAAGTGCCACGGGTGCCCAGTATGCGCCGTCGACAGCCGTCCGGTCCCGCGTGTCACCGGGAATTCCCGGTTCCGTCCGTTTTCACCGCCTGGTGCGGGGTGTACGTCGGGGCACGGGGGGCAGGCGAACGGCGAGCCATGCCGGGACCCCGCGGAGTTCGCCCACGGTATCCGTGCCCGGAGCCCGGCGGCTCGGCGCGGTGCACTCGCGGCGCACGCGCGCGCACCCGCGCGGACACTGTCGGGGACCAACAAGGCGGAGACATGACCTCAGTGCCACACGTACCTCTTTCCGGTCGGTTGAACACCCTGGTCATCGATTCCCTCGTGGAGGCGGACCGAGCGCTGCTCAGCCCCCGCGGCGAGCTCGTCCACGGCTGCGCGGACGCCCTCGCGAAGACGCTGGCGGCCCTGCCGGAGAGCGTCGGGCGGGTCGAGCTGGACATGTCGGGGGTCGTCTTCATGGACACGGCCGGGCTGGAGCTCCTGGACCTGCTGAGCGGGTACGGCCGGTACCGGGGCATCGCGGTCTCGGCCACCGCCTGGAACGACCAGCCGCGCCGGATCCTGGAACTGGCGGGCCTGGACGCCACCGACCCGCTGCACGGCCGGTCTCCGCAGCCGCCCGCCCCCGTGCCCACCGCGTCCGCGGTGGCGCTGGAGCGGGCGGAGAAACTGCGCGTGCTGCAGGAGGAGATAGGCCAGTTGCGCCGGGCGATCGCCTCCCGCCCGTTGATCGACCAGGCCCGGGGCGTCCTCATGGCCACCCACGCCTGCACCTCCGACCAGGCGTGGGACATCCTGCGGGAGACCTCCCAGCGCTCCAACACCAAGCTGCACACCGTCGCGGCGGCGGTCACCGCCAGCGCCACGGCCGGCGGCCCACCGCTCCCGGAGGACCTGCGCGACGCCCTGCGCACGGCGGTCAGCCGTCGGCCTGCAGGCGCCGCGCACTCGTGACCGCGCTCACAGGCTGGTGAGCAGCTGTGGGGAGAGGTCTTTGATCATAGTGTTGGCCCAGCGCATCTGCCGGAGCGTCTGTGGATGGCAGTCCGAGGCCAGTTCGAGGAGCCGGGTGTCCCTGCCGGCCTGTGCGGCCTGGGCGAGCATCTCCCAGTAGAGGGAGTTGCCGGAGGCGGCCAGGTAGAGGTCGTGCAGGTCGTGCAGGAGCAGCAGTCCGGTCTCGGGGCGGCGGGTGAGGGTGTCGGCGGCCACCTCGCGCAGGGCGGCCATGATGCCGGGCGACGGCTGGGCGTGCGGGCTCGCCAGGTCCAGGCCGTAGTGGTGGCCGGTCTCGGCGAGCCGGCCCCGGTGCTGGTGGGACCAGCCGGCCAGGTCGGTGGCGACGTGGTGGAACTCGTGCTCGGTGTGGTGCCGTTCGGCGGCGGCCAGCAGGTCCTTCTCCAGCTTGCGCTCGCCGTGGTGCAGCGCGCGCAGGGTGAGGGTGATGCCGTTCACGAGCGGTCCTCCGGCCGGTCCCCGGCGTGGGTGGCGTGCGCCTGGGGTCCGCCCTCGGTCGGCGGGACCGCGTCCGGGTGGACCGGTGCGGAGGCGGTGGTGGTGGGGGCGGGCGCGGGTACGCCGTCGCCGTGCGCGAACAGGCGGACGCGGGCGGCGGCCGTCTTGAAGAGCGGCTGCTTGGAGACCGGGTCCCAGTCGGTGATCGTCGTCTCGTTGGCGGCCCGGCCGGCCACCCGGGTCTGCGGCTGGTACCCGGCTGGGGTGTCCCAGTAGCCGTAGTGGAAGGGCAGGAACACCAGCCCGTCGCGGATGGCGGTGACACGCAGCCGGGCGCGGACCGCGCCGCGGGGTGTGGCCACCTCCACCAGGTCGCCTTCTGCGAGCCCCCGGGCGGCGGCCTCCGCGGCGGACAGTTCGGCCCACATCTCGGGCGCGGCGGCGTCGAGCTGGGGGACGCGGCCGGTCTTGGTGCGGGTGTGGAAGTGGTAGAGGGTGCGTCCGGTGGTGAGCTGGAGCGGGAAGTCGGGCGTGGTGTCCTCGTGCGGTGGCAGGTACTCGGCGGCCTTGATCAGCGCCTTGCCGTCGGGGTTGAGGGAGCGGTACTCCACCGGTTCGAGGGCGGCTCCGGTGACGAGGTCCTTGCCGTAGCTCTCGCACCCGTCCGGGTGCGCCCAGCCGATGCCGTCGGTGTACAGGCGCTCGGTGCCGTCGGGGGCGTCGGCGGTGCAGGGCCACTGGATGCCGGAGCCGCCGCGGAGCCGGTCGTAGCTCAGGCCGGTGTAGTCGCAGGGCCGCCCGGCGCTGCACCGCTGCCAGGCCCGGAACGCCGACTCCGGGTCGTGCCAGGTGATCAGCGGCCCGCCGTCCTTGTCGCGGAAGTCCATCCGCGTGGCGTAGTCGAGCAGGATGTCCAGGTCGGGGCGGGCCTCCCCGGGCGGCTCGACCGCCTTCTCCGACAGGTGGACGGTGCGGTCGGCGTTGGTGAAGGTGCCGGTCTTCTCCGCCCAGGTGGCCGCGGGCAGCACCACGTCGGCGAGCTGCGCCGTCTCGTTGAGGAACAGGTCCTGTACGACGGTGAACAGCCGCTCCTGGGAGAGCACGGCCCGGATGCGGGACAGCTCGGGCAGGGAGACGGCGGGGTTGCTGCCGGTGATCCACAGCATGCGGACCGAGCCCTGCTCGGCGTAGCGGAGGATCTGCATGGCGTGGGTGGGCGGGGCGTAGTGCGGGATGGTGTCGGGTGTGACGTTCCACAGCCGGGCGAGTTCGGCGACGTGTTCGTCGTTCTGCCAGTTCCTGAAGCCGGGCAGGTCTCCGTCGGCGCCGCACTCGCGGGTGTTCTCGGCGGAGGGCTGCCCGTTCATCTGGAGCAGGCCGGCGCCGGGGCGGCCGAGCATGCCGCGGATCAGGTGGAGGTTGTTGACCTGGACGGCCGCGGCGGTGGCCTGGTGGGACTGGTAGACGCCCTGCAGCACGGTGGACAGCAGTCGCTCGGCGTCGCCGATCACCGCGGCGGCCTCCTCGATCGCCGCCGCCGGTACGTCGCAGATCCGCGCGGCCCAATGCGGCGTGCACGTCTTCACCCGGGCGGCGAGTTCCTCGTAGCCGACGGTGTGGGCCTGTACGAAGTCGTGGTCGACCCGGTCGCCGCGGATGATCACGTGCAGCAGGGCGTTGAGCAGGGCCACGTTCGTCCCGAGCCGGGGCGCGAGGTGCACGGTGGCGCGGCGGGCCACGGGTGTGGGCCGCGGGTCCACGCAGACCAGCCGGGGCGGCTCGGGCCCGTCCAGCCGGTCCAGCATCCGCATCCACAGCACGGGCTGTGTCTCGGCCACGTTGTGCCCGAACAGGGCGATGACGTCGGCGTGGTCGACGTCCGTGTACGACCCGGGCTGCCCGTCGCAGGCGAAGGTCTCCTTCAGCGCCTCGGCGGCGGTCGCCGTGCACAGCCGGGTGTTGCCGTCGAGGTGGTGGGTGCCGATGCCCGCCCGGGCGATGACGGCGAGGGTGTAGTACTCCTCCAGGAAGAGCTGTCCGGTGGTGTAGAGGCCGACGGCCCCCGGCCCGCGTTCCTCGAGCAGCTCCTTGCTGCGGCTCACGATGCGCCCCATGGCGTGTTCCCAGTCGCTCTCGACCAGCCGCCCGCCCTCCCGGACCAGCGGCCGGGTGAGCCGGTCCCCGGAGCCGACGGCCTGCCACCCGAAGAGATCCTTGGGTCCGAGCCGTCCCCGGTTGACCCGGTCCACCGCCCGTCCCCGCACCCCGACGATCCGCCCCTCGCGCACCGCGACGTCCATGGCGTCCCCGTTGGAGTGCAGCAGCGAGGCGGTCTGCGCCCACCGCTCCACGTCGTCCTCGCCGATCCCGGCCGCCAGGTGCGTGTCGGTGCGCACGGGCCATCCGTCTCCCGGCCCGTACGGCGTGCGCACCCCCCAGGGCTCAGCGATCCGGTCCACCGAACCGTCCATCGGGCACCTCCCGCACCGGCCGTCCGCCGACCGAGTACCCCGGCGGCGTTCGACTCACCGAGCCGGCCGCGGGCACGCGTGGACGGCCCTCACCGTGACGTCGAGGAGCCCTGGCTCCGGCAGCACAAAACGTGCCGATGTGACCCTATTCACTGGTTGATAACTGGACCGGTGTGTATGACACGTTTAGTTTCCTTTGGTAAGCAATGCGAACCGGAAGGCGGACAGGTGAGTAACGACGCCGTGTGGACGAGGGGTGTGACGGGCATCCAGCTGCACCACGTCACCGACCTCCAGGACGCCCGACGGTTCCTGGGCAACGCCGTCATGGCACTGAGGGCAGCACACGTGAGGACCGGCGACACCCGGTTCTCCGGGCTCGCCGAGCAGCTCAAGGACGTGATCGCCGAAGCGCGCGACCTGGAGGGCGAGGCCCGGGCCAGCATGCAGCGACTGCACTCCGAGGATCCGGAGCGGTTCACACGCTGCCG
The DNA here is from genome assembly GCF_042891955.1 of Streptomyces sp. NPDC001843. Classification (NCBI taxonomy): domain Bacteria; kingdom Bacillati; phylum Actinomycetota; class Actinomycetes; order Kitasatosporales; family Streptomycetaceae; genus Streptomyces; species Streptomyces sp. NPDC001843. The sequence continues at coordinate 708,903 of NZ_JBIATQ010000001.1, forward strand.
GGACGGCGAGGAGCCGTGGCCGGACGAACTGCAGGCGGGCTTCGTTCCCCGCCACACCTGCCGGGACGAGTGCCTCTACCACGACCACGGGGTGCTGGGTGGGATCACGCAGTGCATCTGCGGCCGGCCCCCGTGCCGCGCGTGCGCGATAGCCGGCGCGCCCTGACGCTGCCAGCGGGCGGTAATCCGCGCCCGACCTCGCCCGAGAATTCACGGACACATCCGTGAGGCACCGTCGGACAGTCGCCCTGTATGGAATTCATACCTCCGGCGCCCGGCGGGCGGGCAGCCCGGCGAAGCCGATCGCCCCAGCTTGACACCTCGCCGTCCTGGGCGTTGCCTGGAATCAGACGCCACTTCTGCGGCGTTCATCGGCTCGACCGGTACGCACGCCTGGCTGAATAGTCGCGGGCGCGGCCGGTGGGAGGCGGGAGGCTTTATGGCGACGTATGAATATTCCTGCAGTCGCTGCGGATTGTTCGACGTAAGGCTTCCGATGGGGACGGCCCCGAGCAGATACGGGTGCCCGCGGTGCTCGGGTGCGGCGCGGCGGGTCTTCTCCTCTCGCGGGCTCGCCCTGACGGCGCCCGCCGTCGCCGGTCTGCGCGAGCAGGAAGCCAAGTCACGGGAGAACCCCGCGGTGGTGACTCGCGTGCCTGCCAAGGAAGCCGCACCGAGGCCGGTCCACCCGGCCGTCGCCCGGCTCCCCCGCCCCTGACGGCGGCTCGCTCGCGAGAGCGGAAATTAGGGAGGTGAGTTCCCTTGGCCAACGTCGGACTGCTCTTCGTGGGCGCAGTGCTGTTCCTGAACGGGCTGATGCTTCTGGGAAAGGTCGACAGCCGAGCAGCGGCTGTGTTCAACCTTTTCGTCGGCGGTCTCCAGGTTCTGACGCCCACATATCTCATCATCGCCGCCGGCGGTGACACGAAGCGAATTCTCCTGGCATCGGGCATCTTCCTCTTCGGTTTCACGTATCTGTATGTAGGAATCGGACTGCTTATGAACCTGGATACGACCGGAGTCGGGTACTACTCACTCTTCGTGTCCATTGTGGCTCTGGGCTACTCGTTCGTCAGCTTCCGGCTGTTCGGCGACCAGCCCTTCGGGGTCATATGGCTCTACTGGGCCTTCCTCTGGTTCTTCTTCTTCCTGTTGCTGGGACTGAAACTGGAGTCGCTCACCCCCTATGTCGGATGGGTGACCGCGATAGAGGGCTGGGTGACCGGTGTCATCCCGGCGTTCCTCCTGTTGTCCGGTTACTGGGTGGCCGAGAACTACTACGAGATCTCCATCGCGCTGGGCGCGTTCGGCGTGCTGGTGTTCGGCGCGCTGTGGTTCGTGCTTCACCGCAGGGGACCGGGCAGGCCCGCGGAGTACGGCGCGGCGGGACACCCGGCCGGCAGCACCGGCTAGGGCGCCGGGCGAGTCGGGTTGCTGGAGGTGGTCGACGAGCGGCAGAAGGCGCCATGAAGCGCACCGGGCAGCCCCGGGCGCATGCCACACCGGATCCACCCGTACGAAATCTCATGAGGAGCTGTCATGCCTGAGGTCGTCTTCAGCGTCGACCAGTCCCGGTCGATGCGTGACCAGGATGTTCCCGGACACAACAGGTGGCACCCGGATGTGCCGGTCGCCGCCATGGTCCGTCCCGGTGACGAGTTCCGCGTCGAGTGCCGCGAATGGACCGACGCGCAGATCGGCAACAACGACTCCGCCAATGACGTACGCGATGTCGAGCTGAACGCCACCCACATGCTCAGCGGCCCGATAGGCGTGGAAGGCGCGGAGCCGGGCGACCTGCTCGTCGTGGACATCCTCGACCTGGGGCCGGTGCCGCAGCAGGTCGGGGACGCGCCCGGTCAGGGCTGGGGATACACGGGCGTCTTCGCCAAGGCCAACGGCGGAGGCTTCCTGACGGACTACTTCCCGGACGCCTACAAGGCGATCTGGGACTTCCACGGGCAGACGGCGACGTCCAGGCACCTGCCCGGCGTCCGCTTCACCGGCATCACCCACCCCGGGCTCTTCGGCACGGCTCCCTCCACAGAGCTGCTGCAGAGCTGGAACCGGCGCGAGCAGGCCCTGATCGACACGGACCCCGAACGGGTCCCGCCGCTGGGGCTCGCTCCCGAACCCGACGCGGGCCTCGCCGGCAAGGCGACCGGATCGGAGGCCGAGAGCATTCTCCGGGACGGAGCTCGCACCGTTCCCGCGCGGGAGAACGGCGGCAACCACGACATCAAGAACTTCACCCGTGGGTCGCGGGTCTTCTACCCCGTCCACGTCAGTGGCGCCAAGCTGTCGGGCGGTGACCTGCACTTCAGCCAGGGAGACGGTGAGATCACCTTCTGCGGCGCCATCGAGATGGGCGGCTACATCGACTTCCACGTCGATCTGATCAAGGGCGGCATGGAGAAGTACGGTGTCACCACGAACCCCGTCTTCATGCCGGGCAACGTCGAGCCGCGCTACTCGGAGTTCCTCTCCTTCATCGGGATCTCCGTGGACCACGACACCGACACCAACTACTACCTGGACGCGACGGTCGCCTACCGCCGCGCCTGCCTCAACGCCGTCGAGTACCTGAAGAGGTTCGGCTACACCGGAGAGCAGGCCTACCTGATCCTCGGCGCGGCCCCCATCGAGGGACGCATCAGCGGGATCGTGGACATCCCCAACGCGTGCTGCTCCCTCTACCTCCCGACCGGGATCTTCGACTTCGACATCCGTCCCACGGCAGAGGGACCGAAGTCCGCCGACCGCGGTCAGTGCGCGGTGACCAGCTGACGGCAGCGCCCGACGGTGCCCCGCGGACTGCTGAGCAGGACGGGGGTGCCGGGGTGTGCGCATACTGAATTGCCGCCGATGGGTGGATGCCGCGTGATCTGGCCAGTGCTCTCCTCCGTGTCCTCCGGGTCCGCGCTGCCCACGTCCGTTCTTCCCTCGGCGGTGTCCACCGTCTCCTCCGCGGTGTCGTACGCCTCTTCCGCGGTGTCGTCCGCGTCCTCCGCGGTTCGCTCCGCCGCGGGACGGCTGACCGAGGTGCCGGCGGAGCTGCCCGTGGTCGGGCCCCTGCTGCGGCGCCACGCCCCCCGGCTCTGGCAGACCCCGGGGGGCGTGCAGATCGAGGTCCGGCGCCTGGGGCAGCCCCAGACGGCGCGTGCGACACGTGGGCTGGAGGCCGCGCTGCGCCAGGTGCGCGGGGTGAGCCGTGCCGAGGTGAACGGCGCCCTGGGCTGTGTGTACGTCGGTTGCGGCCCGCAGACCGACCTGGAGCGCGTCGCCGGCCTTGTCGCCGCCGCGGACGCCGCGCAGGAGGCGGATGCCGGGAGCGCCGACCGCTCCGGAGAGGCCGGCCGGTCGCGGCCCTCGGTCGGTTTCCCGGGGTCGGCGGGGGCGCTGATCGAGGCGGCTGCCCGGCTCGGCGCGGGCCTGGTCGGGGTGGGGGTGGCGTCGGTGGGCGACGCGCTGCGGCTCCGGGGCCTGCCGCCGGTGGTGCTCTCTGCGATCCAGTTCGTGGAGTCCGCGCCGCCGCTGCGTGAGGGCATCGCCCGCAGATTCGGTGAGACGGCCACGGAGCGGGGCTTCACCGCGGCGAACCTGGTGGTGACGACGCTGACGTTCCGGCCGCTGGGCGCCGCGGTGGCCACCGTCCTGGCCTGGGCCCGCTACGCGGAGGTGCAGGCCCACCGCAGGGCCTGGGGGGACTGGTCGCGTCGCCTGGCCGTGCACGAGGGGACCTACCGTCACGACGCGCTGCCGGGCTACGAGCGGCCCGCCCCGCTGCCGCCGGGGCCGGGCGACCGGTACGCGAACGTGGCGGCTCCGGTGTCCCTCGCTGCGTACGGGCTGGCCGGGGTCGGCACGCTCAGTCACGACCGGGGGCTGGCGCTGCTGATCGCGGGCACGCCGCGCGGCCCCCGGTTCGGCCGGGAGTCGTTCTCGTCCTCGGTGGCGCGGGCGCTCTCCGACCGCGGGGCGCTGGTGCTGCGGCCCGGGGCGGTGCGCCGCCTGGACCGGATCGACACCGTGGTCCTCGATGCCCGGGTGCTGGCCGGCGGCGGCTGGACGGTCGAGGCCGTGGCACCACTGGCCCCGCCGGGCGCCCCGGAGGCGAGCGCGGGCGGGCCGGACGATGACGAACTGCACGCGCGGATCCACGAGTTGACGGAGCCGGGCGGGCCGGGCCGGTGGCGGCCCCGGAACGGCGGCGCGCTGCCGGCGCGACGGCAGGGTGACTGGGAGCTGCGGCCGTGCACCGGCGCGGACACCGTCCCGGGCGGGACCCACGAGACGACCGCCCTGACCCGGCGGTGGGCCGAGGAGGGTGCGCAGGTCGTGCTCGTCCTGCGGGAGGGCAGACCAGTGGCCGTCGGCGCCCTGGCCCCGCAACTGCATCCGCTCGCCCACCACTTGGTGGACGCGGCCCGGGAGTGCGGCCGGGTGCGGCTGGTGGGCGGCCCGCCGGGGCTGCACCGCCGGTTCGGGCTTCCCGAGGCCGCGCCCACCGGACACCGGCGCACGGCCGCCCTGGTCCGCTCCCTGCAGGCGGACGGCCACGGGGTCGCGGTGGTGTCGGCGCGGACCCGGCGCGCACTGGCCCGCGCCGATCTGGGCGTCGGAGTGGTCACCGTCCCGCCACGGCACGTGCCCTGGGACGCCGATGTCGCCGCCCCGCCCGATGTCGTCCACCTGCTGCTGACGGCCCTGCCGGAGGCCCGGCGGGTCAGCCGGCTGTGCACCCGGCTGGAGGTCGGCGGCGCCGCGGCGGGCTCGGCCCTGGGGCTGCTCGTACCCCGTCCGCGGGCCTGGGCGCGGGCCCGTCTGGTGACCGACGCAGTGACCATCGCCGGGATCGCTACAGGGTTCTGGGCGGGATGGCGGCTGCACGGGCGTCCGGTGCCCGCCGCCGTCGAGCGCACCCCCTGGCACGCCATGACGGTACGTCAGGTGATGACCCGGCTCGGTACGTCGTCCCGGGGGCTGGACGAGACGGAGGCCACCCGGCGCCGGCAGCTCGCGGGCCATGACCGGCACGAGGGCGCCGTCACCCTGGTCGGCCGGGTCGCGGAGGAGCTGGCCAACCCGCTCACCCCCATCCTCGCGGTCGGCGGCGGCATCTCGGCGGCGCTCGGGTCGGTCCTGGACGCCGTGCTCATCGGCGGCGTACTCGGTGTCGACGCGCTGGTCGGCGGCGTGCAGCAGCAGAAGGCCGACCAGGAGGCGGAACGGCTGGTCGAGGCCACCTCGGCGCAGGTGCGGGTACGCCGGCCCGACCGGACGGAGGCGACCCCGGCGGCCGCCGAACACCTGGTGCGCGGTGACGTCGTCGAACTGCGGGCCGGGGACGCGGTCCCCGCGGACTGCCGGGTGGTGCGGGCGCGGGGACTGGAGGTGGACGAGTCCAGTCTGACCGGTGAGTCGCTGCCGGTGGTGAAGAGCGCCGCGCCGACCGCGGCCCGGGCGGTCGCGGACCGGACCTCGATGCTCTACCAGGGGACGACGGTGGCGGCCGGCGAGGCACTGGCCGTGGTCGTCGCCACGGGAACGGCCACCGAGGCGGGCAGCGCGGCCGAGGCGGCACCCGAGGGCCCGCCGGAGAGCGGTGTGGAGCGGCGGCTGAACGCGCTGGGCCACTGGTTCCTGCCGCTGTCCGTCGCGGCTGGTGTCGTCCTGTTCGCCATCGACCTGCTGCGCCGGCGGCCGCTGGGGGCCGCCCTGGGGTCGGCGGTCAGCCTGTGCGTCGCGGCCGTGCCCGAGGGGCTGCCGTTCATCGCCACGGTCGCGGAGCTGGCCGCGGCCCGCCGGCTGTCGACCCGCGACACCCTGGTCCGCAGCGCCTCCACCATCGAGGCCCTCGGGCGCACCGACGTCCTGTGCTTCGACAAGACGGGCACGCTCACCGAGGGCCGGATCAGCCTGCAGCAGGTGGCCGACGGCGTGGAGCGCCGGCCGCCCGACCGGCTCACCCCGGCGCTGCGGGGGGTCCTGGCCACGGCGAGCCTGGCCGGTCCGCCGGGACCGGCCGCGTCGCTCGCCCATCCCACCGACCGGGCCATCGCCGCCGGGGCCGAACTGCTCGGTGTCGCCGCGGCCCGGGCCGCCGGGCTCGGCTCGGACACCTGGGAGCGGCTGGCGGAGCTGCCGTTCGAGCCGGGACGCGGCTACCACGCCGTGCTGGGCCGGGCCGACTCCGACGTACGGATCGTCGTCAAGGGTGCCCCGGAGGTCGTGCTGGCCCGCTGCGACCGGATCCGCCGGGGCGGGACCACCGAGCCGTTCGACGAGCGGCGGCAGGCGGAGATCGAGGCGGAGATCGACCACCTCGCCCGGCGCGGTCTGAGGGTCCTCGCGGTCGCCGAGGGGGTCACGCCCGCCGGGGCGCCCGGCGCTCCGGCGGAACTCTGCGCCGAGAGCGTCGACGGGCTGTGTCTGCTGGGCCTGCTGGGGCTCGCGGACCCGGTGCGGGCCACCGCCGCCGAGAGCGTGGACCGGCTCTCGCGGGCCGGGGTGCGCATCGTCATGCTCACCGGGGACCACCCCAGTACCGCCGCCGCGATCGCCCGGGAGCTGCGGCCGGAGGAGGAGCCCCGGCTGATGACCGGGGCGGAGCTGGACGCCCTGGACGACGCCGCCCTGGCCCGGACGCTGCCCGACATCACGGTGTTCGCCCGGGTGACCCCCGCGCACAAGGTGCGGATCGTCACGGCCCTGCGTACGGCCGGGCGTGTCGTGGCGGTCACCGGCGACGGCGCCAACGACGCGCCCGCCATCCGTATCGCGGACGTCGGTATCGCGCTCGGCTCGCGGGCCACTCCGGCGGCCCGCGCCGCCGCCGACGTGGTGGTCACCGACGACCGTATCGAGACGATCGTCGACGCCTTCGTCGAGGGCCGGGCCATGTGGGCCTCGGTGCGCAAGGCGCTGGGCATCCTGCTCGGCGGCAACCTGGGCGAGATCGCCTTCGTCCTGGCGACCACGCTGCTCACCGGCCGCAGCGCGCTGAACGCACGCCAGCTGCTGCTGGTCAACCTGCTCACCGACATGCTGCCCGCCATGGCCATCGCCGCCCGGCCGCCCGCCGACCACGCCGACCGGCTGCTCGCGGAGGGACCCGAGGCCTCGCTGGGCAAGGCCCTGACCCGCCACCTCCAGCTGCGTGCCGGGGTCACCGCGGCCGCCGCCACCGTCGCCTGGGTGCTGGCCCGGGCCACCGGCACCCGGGCGCACGCGGACACCGTCGCCCTGGTCGCCCTGGTGTCCTCCCAGCTGCTCCAGACGCTGCAGGACGCGGGCCGGGATCCGGTGGTCGCAGCGGCCGCGGTGGGGTCCCTGGTGCTGCTGGGCGTGGTGGTGACCGTTCCGGGGCTCAGCCACTTCTTCGGCAACCGTCCCCTGGGCCCTGCGGGCTGGACGGTCGCGCTGACCGTCGCGGCGGGGTCGGTGCTGGTGCCCGTGGTGGTGCGACGCGTCGCCGGTCTGTCGGCGCATTGAGAAAAGTTCACCTGCAGTCCATCTGCGGGTGGCCTCCCGTATGACACCAAACCGGACAAAGGAGCGGTCCGCAGCACCAAGCACACCGCTCACGAAAGGCGGCTCACCGTGCCGCACATCTTCACCACGATCCTGACCCAGGTCGCCGTCGCCCTGATCGAGGCCGCCCTGGTACGACTGTCCGTGCAGCTCTGGAGGACGCTCACCGCGAACGGCCGTCCGGTGGCGGCCCACGCCTGACCCCACACATCCAGCCCCAGCCCAAGGCCGCTCCCCGCTCCCCAGCCCCAGGCCGCTCCCCGGACGCCGGCGGGACCCGAACGCACTCCACGGCGTTCCGTCCCGACCGGCGTTCCGCGCGTTCGGCGCCACCGTTGTAGTACCCGGATCCGGCTTCGTGCCGACCGGTCCGTACGCACGGACTTGCCGATGCCTTGACGATCCGTTCCATGTACGTTCAACCAGTCGCCCCTGCCCGGGTTGTGTGCCGAGCCTAAGTTCCTTCACCGTTGCGAAAGAAGGGACTCATGGACGAACTCCTCGCAATCCGGGCTCGCGGGATCACCAAGTGTTTCGGCGACGTCGTCGCACTCGACGGCATCGATCTGGATGTGACGCAGGGGCAGATCCACGGTCTGGTCGGCCCGAACGGCGCGGGCAAGACCACGCTGCTCGGTCTCCTGCTGGGTCTGGCCGTCGCCGACAGCGGCCGCCTCGAGATCCTCGGTACGCCGGTCGGGCGGGCGCTCGCCGCTCCCGACGGCGTCGCCGGCTTCGTGGACGGCCCCGGACTCTATCCCTCGCTCACCGCCCGGCAGAACCTCGCCGCGCTGGCCGCGCTTCGCGGAAGTGACGTACATACTGCGGGAATTGACGGTGTGCTGGCCGAGGTCGGACTCACCGACGTCGCGGACGACCGGACCCGCGGATTCTCCCTCGGTATGCGCCAGCGGCTCGGGCTCGCCGCCGCCCTGCTCACCAAGCCGCGGCTGCTCGTCCTCGACGAACCCGCCAACGGCCTGGACCCGGCCAGCAAGAAACACGTACACGGTGTCCTCACCCGGCTCGCGGCGGACGGGACCGCCGTGGTGCTCTCCAGCCACCGCATGGACGACCTCGAGGCGCTGTGCTCCGAAGTCACCATCCTCGCCGCCGGACGGGTCGTCTTCTCCGGCCCGATCGGAAAGCTGGCCGCCGAGAACCGTGAACTCGACTACCGGGTGGTGACGTCCGACCCGCGGGCCGCCCGCCGCTTGGCCGCCGACACGGCCGGGATCCGCGTCGTCGACGACACCGGCGCACGGCAGGACGCCGAACGGCTCGTCGTGCGCGCGCTGGTTCCCGCCCTCGACGCACTGGTGGCGGGGCTCGTGCACGCGGGCATCGCGGTGCGCGAGCTCACTCCCGTCGTCTCCCCCCTGGAGGCCGCGTTCCTCGCCCTCACCGAGCAGCAGGAGGACGGCAGATGACCGCGACCGTGGTCAACGACCGCGCCACCGGCGCCAGTCGCGTCACGGTGTGGCGCGGCTACCGCTTCGAACTGGTCAAACTCGTCTCGCAATGGCGGATCCGCCTGCTGGTCCTCGCCTGCTGGATCGCGCCGGCGCTCTTCGTCACCGGGGTGAGTCAGCAGAGCACCCTCCCTTCCGACACTCTCTTCGGTCGCTGGATGCTCGCCACGGGGTGGGCCGCGCCGCTGGTGATGCTCGGTTTCGCGGGCACCTGGGCGCTGCCGTTGCTGACCTCGGTGGTCGCCGGTGACGTGTTCGCCTCCGAGGACCGGCTCGGGACCTGGCGCCATCTGCTCGTCGCCGTCCGCTCGCCCCGGCGGATCTTCCTGGCCAAGTCACTGGCAAGCCTCTCCGTCATCCTGCTGCTGGTGACCGGACTGGCCTGTTCCAGCACGGTCGGCGGGCTGCTGGCGGTCGGCAACCGGCCGCTGGTCGGCCTCGACGGCCATCTGCTGGCGCCGTCCGACGCCGCCGGCAAGGTCCTTCTCGCGTGGGTCTGCGTGCTCGCCCCGACGCTGGCCCTCGCCGCGATCGGCCTGCTCGGGTCGGTGGCGCTGGGGCGGTCCCCGATGGGCCTGCTGCTGCCCGCGCTCGTCGCACTGGCGACGCAGCTCGCCCAGATGCTGCCGCTGCCCGTCGCCGTACGCCTCGCCCTGCCCAGTTACGCCTTCATCGCCTGGAACGGCCTGTTCACCAGCCCCGCGCAGCTCGGCCCGCTCCTCGTCGGCATCGTTGTCAGCCTGGCGTGGGCCGTGCTCGCGACCGCGCTGGCCTTCCTGCTCTTCCTGCGGCGCGACTTCACCGGCCTGACCTACGACGGCTCCGGGCGCCGCGCGATCACCACCGGGCTCCTGCCGCTGGCCGGGCTGGTCGCCCTCTCGGTCGCGGCCGTCGCCGTGGTGACCCCGTCCGTGGGTTCCGGAATCCAGCAGGAGAAGGTGCAGCGTTCGGTCGCCACGGTGTTCGCCCACCTCTACCGCCTGCAGACCGAGCAGCTCCACCGCCCCGACGTCACCGAGGCGCGGCTGCGAGCCAGTGCGGCGTGCAACAAGGGCGCCGGCCAGGTCGCCGCCGAGGGGCCGGGCAACGACTGGCGCTGCGTCGTCTCCTGGCACATCCCGGGCGTCCAGGTCACGGGCCAGGCCGTCTACCAGCTCGACGTCACGGCCGACGGGCGGTACATGGCCGACGGCGACGGTCCGAAGGAAGTGAACGGCTACTTCATGGTGCGGACTTCCGCCGGGGACGCGCCGAACCCCCTCTGGCAGTTCGACGGCAACGTCGAACTCACCTCGACCCCCTGAACTCCACCCCCCGACCTCCTCCCCTCCCCCGAAGGGACAGTTCCATGCAGGTAACACGGCAGCGTCGGAGCAGTGAGAAGGAGCAGATCAGCCTTCTCGGCAGACGCGTCGGACGCCGGACCTTGCTGGTGACGGCGGGCATCACGGTCGCCCTCGGTGTCACGGGCACCGCCGTCGCCTCGACGTACCAGTTCGGCACCCAGCAGGTCGGCCAGGTCACCAAGGACGGTCAGGTCGTCGCCGCCGACCAGTACATCAACCCGTACGGCGACCGCACCGTCATCAACGACGGCAAGATCATGTCGTCCACGGTCAGCCCGGACGGCACCCACCTCGCGGCCTCGGTCGCCGACGGAGACGCCGCGCTGGTCATCCTGGACCTGGCGACCGGACAGGTGAAGCAGAAGGTCGGCACCAACAAGGCGGACGACCTGCGCATCGGCAGCGCCTCCGTCGGCCAGGAGGGCCCGACGTACTCGCCCGACGGCAAGCAGCTGTGGCTGGGCCAGAGCGGCGGCTACACCAAGTTCACCGTGAATGCGGACGGCACCCTGTCCAACCCGACGGCCGTCTCCATCCCGGCCGACGGCTCCAAGCAGGCGCTGGTGGGCGGGGCGGTGTTCTCGGCCGACGGGTCCACCGTGTACTCCGCGGTCAACGGCCAGAACCGGGTGGTCGCCATCGACGCGGCCAGCGGAACCATCAAGCAGAGCTGGGCCGTCGGCAACGCCCCGCGCGGCCTCGCCCTGGTCGGCGGCAAGCTCTACGTCAGCAACGAGGGCGGACGTCCGGCCAAGGCCGGCGACACCACGATGAACTCCTACGGCACCCAGGTGCCGGCCGACGGGGACACCGGCGCCGCCACCACCGGCACGGTCAGCGTCATCAGCCTGACGGACCCCTCGGCGGCCGTCGGGAGCATCGACGTCGGTCTGCACCCGACCGCGGTGTACGCCAAGAAGGGCGCGGTGTTCGTCACCAACACCGCCGACAACAGCGTGTCGGTCGTCGACACCGCCAAGGACAAGGTCGTACAGACCATCGCCACCCAGCCGTGGCCGGAGGCGAAGGTCGGTTACGAGCCAAACGCGGTGACGCTCACCGACGACGGCCGTCTGCTGGTGACGCTCGGCCGCGCCAACGCGGTCGCCGTCTACCGCTACACCTCCCCGCAGCAGCCGGCCGGTTTCGTCGGGCTCCTCCCGACCGACTACTTCCCCTCGGAGATCACAGCCGTCGGCAAGAAGGTGGTCGTCTCCAACACCCGTGGTATCGACGCCCGTCGGCCCACCACCAACGCCGGGCACGGCACCCACGACACGACCTCCAGCCTGACGCAGTTCACGCTGCCGGACGACAGCGTCATCAGGTCCCAGACGGTCAAGGTCTTCAAGCAGAACGGCTGGACCCCCGGCTCGGTCAAGACGGCCCAGGGCAGCAGCTACGCGAAGCCGGTGCCGGTTCCGGCGCGGATCGGGGACCCCTCGACGATCAAGCACGTCTTCCTGCTGGTCAAGGAGAACCGGACCTACGACCAGGTCTTCGGCGACATCCCGAAGGGCAACGGCGACCCGACGGTCACGCAGTTCGGCGAGAACGTGACGCCGAACCAGCACGCTCTGGCCGAGCAGTTCGGGCTGTACGACAACTTCTACGACGTCGGCACGAACTCCGCCGAGGGCCACAACTGGCTGATGCAGTCGGACAACCCGGAGTACACCGAGTCATCGGCCGGCGAGTACACGCGTAGTTACGACACCGAGGACGACGTTCTCGGCCACCAGAAGACCGGCTTCATCTGGACCGGTGCCCAGGCGGCCGGCAAGTCCGTGAAGGACTACGGCGAGTTCCAGTCGATCGAGAGCAAGCCGGCCGACGCCACCTGGCAGAACCTGTACTGCGACGCCAAGAACATGGAGGCGACCGGGCAGCAGACCCAGTACCCCATTCAGACGGGCTCGGCGATCCCGTCGCTGAACAAGGTGTCGGTGCCCGGCTTCCCGCTGTTCGACCTGAACGTCCCGGACGTCTACAAGGAACAGATCTGGAAGCAGGACTTCGAGAAGAACGGCCCGGCGAACCTGAACATGTTCTGGTTCTCCAACGACCACACCGGTGGCCCGGCGAGCCCGGCCGCCGAGGTCGCGGACAACGACCTCGCGGTCGGCAAGATGGTCGACACGATCACGCACAGCAAGTACTGGAAGGACTCGGCGATCTTCGTCGTCGAGGACGACTCCCAGGCCGGCCTCGACCACGTCGACGGTCACCGTGCCCCGGTCCAGGTCATCAGCCCCTACGCCCAGCACGGCACCGTCGACAGCCACTACTACTCGCAGATCACGATGATCCGCACCATCGAGCAGATCCTCGGGATCCACCCGATGAACCAGATGGACAGCGCGGCCACCCCGATGTTCGGGGCGTTCACCTCGAAGCCGAACTACACGCCGTTCACGGCGCAGCCCAACCGGACCTCGCTGACCCTCGGCCTGAGCACCCAGCCCTCCTGCGGCTCGGACACCCCGGCACCGTCGGTCGCGGGCGCGGCGCCCGCGCAGACGTCTGTGACGGTGCCGGCGTCCGAGCGGAAGGTCGCGGCGCAGTGGAAGACGTGGGAGTCGCACCAGCGGCTGACCGGCACCAAGGCGGTGCCGGACTTCGCCAACCCGGAGCAGATGAACCGCCTCACCTGGTACGAGACGCACAACTGGACCAAGCCGTACCCCGGCGACAGCAAGATCTACACGCCGAACGACGTGCCCGGCGCCTACATCCCGTCGCCGGAGAACGACGGCTGACGTAACCGAACCCCGAAGGGCCCCTGACCGGCACAGCAGCCGGCCGGGGGCCCTTACCCGTCCAGGCCCCGGCGCTCCTGCGCGGAGGCGAAGCCCAGCCAGGTGTGCCGGTTCCCCGCCCAGCACCAGCCGACCTTCGGGGCGTCGCGGCGCTCACGGCCGTCCCGGCCGGTGCCGTTGCTGATCCAGATCGCCGGGGTGCGGGAGTCGAGGGTGCCGCCCGTCTTGCGCAGCCGGGAGCCGATCGTCATGAAGCAGTGGTTGCGTTCCAGGACGGCGGGCTGCTGCAGCACCCAGTGGATGCCCTCGGTGAGCAGCAACGGGGTACGGGCCTCGGCGGCGAGGGCGGGCAGCGCCTCGTTCGGGCTCCAGTCGGCCATCCGGTCGCCGCGGTCGAGGCCGGTGACGAGGTAGAGCGGGGTGTCAGGCAGCGCGATCGTGTCGAGCGGGGTGAAGAGGTCGACATCGGTCATGTCGGTGACGACGAAGCCCGGCTTGCCGGCGTGGCTGAGCAGCGGCGCGAGGGCGGAGGCAGGGGCACGGTCCGGGTGGACGGCGAGCAGGGCGCCGTCGCCGCCCGTACGGGCCTCGGCGGCCTCGGCGAAGGAACGGATCGCGGCGGCGGTCAGCCCGGCGATCTCATGGACTCCCGACTCGATCAGCCGCTCGGCCTGCGCGCCGAGGGCGGGTGGAACGGGGACGACGGTGGAGGTGGCCGTGGTTTCGGGCACGATGCTCCCAGGGACGGCGACATGGGCGGACCCCGGGGCAACGAGGCAGCCCATGGAAGCGTTCCCTCCGCATCTGGCGGGCGCGTCACCCACCTATCCCCCACCCGTGGCCGGTTGCACCGAACCTGGCGGTAGCTTGTCCCCCACTTGGGGCATCGAGAGCAGGCACATCACGAAGTGGAATCCTTGCCTCCAGGTGTCTTCGGCATGGTTCCAGGCGTACAGGTCACGGGTGGGGCTCTTCAAAGAGCCATAGCGTTTGACACACAGGCCGTAGAAGGCGTCCCAGGCATCGAACTTCATACCGGCAGGGGCCCGCACGTAACCCAAGCCTTGCAGATCATGTGGCTTTCCGCAGTCGGTCAGCAGGTGTGCGTAGTTGTGCTCCTCCAGCTTCTTCATGTCGTAGCAATCACTGATTGAGCTGTTCTCGACAAAAACCTGATCCCCTTTATGCCGGTAACGGCCCACTGGGCCGTACAGACCGACGGTCTTGCCGAAGAGCAAGCACGCTGTGGTCCGTACGCCGTGGTTCCACGCGGCGGCGCTGGGCACGAGCGCGTAGGACTGGACGTCGACCATGTCGCGCACGGTGTTGCGCAGGAGCCCGACACATATGCCGGGGCTGTCTGCCGTTGCCTCACTCAGGGAGGCGGTGTTGGTGTTCACGTCGAGCACTTGGCCGTCCGGATAGGTCTTGCAGTCGACGACCTTGAGCTTGGGTGGCTTCTGAAAGCGTTGTGCGGGCCATGAGGCGGCGACGCAGTCACCCGGGTGCAGTTCGCGGGTCAATCCGACATCGGTTCCATAGGGCATGGCCGAGTTTTCCTGACCGGTGTGGGCGGTCTGGCGGTTCAGCAGTTCGGACCCGGCCCACAAGCCGCCGCCGACCAGCAGCAGGACTCCGGCGATACGTCCGATCAGGGAAGGTGAGGGTGTCTTTCGTGCACGCGTCCGCGGCGGTTGCGGTGGTGGCCCGGCCCTGGAAGGGACTTCGTCGGTCGGTGGCGTGTCGGCTGCCGGAGACGAGACCGACTCTTCCGGTGACGGCAGGGGCATTGTCGTCGCGGCAGCGTGTTGGTACGGCGCTGACGTGGCCGCAGGCCGGACAGCGCATGCGGCGAGTTGACGCATCGCCTCCTCGGCGGTCATACGCTGGGCAGGATCCTTGGCCATCAGACCGAGCAGGACGGGTGTGAGGCCTCCTGCCAGTTCCGGTGGCGGGGGATCTTCGAAGAGCAGTGCCGTCAGAGTGGAGACATCGGAGAGCCGGTCGAAGGGGCCCGTTCCCTGCACGGCGTAGTACAACGTGGCGCCGAGGGAGAAGAGATCCGATGCCGGGGTGGGCGGCGCTCCACGGGCACGTTCGGGGGCCAGGAAGCCAGGGGTGCCGACAATCTCGGACGTCCCCGTCAACCGCGATTCCCCGGAGTCCGGCCGCAGTGAAATACCGTAGTCCACCAGCAGTACGCGCCCGCCGTTGTCATAGGGCGCCTCCTGCGGGCTTTTCCCGGCGAGGAGCACGTTGGCCGGTTTGACGTCTCGATGCAGGATGCCGATCCGGTGACCGGCCTCCAGGGCATCGAGTACAGCCAGGCCGATACGCGCGGTCTCCGCGACCGACAGCGGCCCGTGCTCCTGCACCCACTCCTTCAGGTCCGTCGCCCCTGGCAGGTACCCCATCACGATCCAGGGCAGGCCACCGTCCTCGACGACGTCGTGCACCGTGGCGACATGCGGGTGGTTGCGCAGTCTGGCGGCGTGTTGCGCCTCGTTCCGGGCCCGGGCGATACGACCGCTCAGTTCCTGCTCCGACAGGTCACCGGGCATGGCGATTTCCTTGATCGCTACGTCGCAGTCGAGCTTCTGATCATGAGCGAGCCACACCCGGCCCATGCCGCCGGCCCCGAGCCTGCGCAGCAGCCGATACCTCGCCGCAACCACACGCTCGCCGTCCTGGCCCTTCGTCATGGCGGACCTCCACACCGCCCGGCCCTACGAAAACCGTAAGATCGGATGCCTCAACATCACAAACGCACGGCCGGCCCGGTGCAGCCGGAAAATCCGGCTGGACGGATCATCGCCGTCCAGCCGGATTTCAGCAGCAGTTTTTCAGTTACTGGTACTCGTACTGGTGTTGGTGTTGGTGTTGGTGTTCGTGCTGGTATTGGTGTTGCTGCTGGTGCTCGTGCTACTGCTGTTACCGCCCTGGACGAAGATGTAGACGTCTCCCCGCCCGCGGTCCCTGCCGTAGTGGTGATGGTGATGGCGGTAATGGCTCTGCGCCATCGCGTGCACTCCCGCGGGTTCGGCCGCGAACGCGCTCCCCGGAACAAGAGCGGCGCCTCCGGCAACCAGAGCAGTGGACGCTGTCAGCAGTGCGATGCGCTTGGTGATCCTGTTGGTCATGAGAATCGGACTCCGATGAGAACGGTGGAATTGAAGCGCCGGAAGGTTCCGGCATTGGGACGAGCCATCCGTGTCCGTCCGGCTCATGACTCCATTACGACCGCGCGCTCCGACCTCGTCATGCCGCTGCATCTCGGGACTTGACAACACGACACCGACACACCCCTTGCCATATCTTCGGTGACGCTGTGACGCGGCTGTGACAGTTCACGGGTACGGCCATGACACGAAGCCGCCAAACTCCACATATCGACCAGATATGGACTTTCCGGTCATTCACTCTCTTGTTCGCCATGAAGCGGGCAGTGGTGACCGTGCCGAGCAGTCACAGGAAATCCCATGAGCTTCACCAACACCCCACCGCGTGTCGAGGAACCCGCTCCCGCACTGGCCCCTCGTGAGCGCGAGACCCTGCACCACATCGCCGCAGGGTGCACCCACCTGCAAGCAGCCCGCCGCATGGGCCTGTCCCGGCATACCGTCGATGCGTATCTGCGCAGGATTCGAGCCAAGCTGGACATCAACACCACGGCCGAACTCACCCGGTTCGCCGTCTCCCTGGGCCTGTGACAGGCGTTGGCGCGCCTCGGGGCCATCCGGCCGATCATGCGGCGCGGGCCCCGAAGCGCATCAGTCGCCGAGCGCGGTGCGCAGGGTGGTGGCCATGAGGTCGATGGCTTCTTTCCCGGCCGGCACCGGGCCGGTGTGGGTGAAGTAGTGGTCGACGCCCTCGAAGACACGGTGGGTGACGGGAACGCCGGCGGCTTCCAGGGCCTTGGCGTAGGCGTCGCCCTCATCCCGCAGGCGGTCGTGTTCGGCGGTGATGACCAGGGCGGGGGGAAGCCCTGCGAGGTCGTCGGCCAGTCCGGGCGAGACGAGGGGGTCCGCGCGGTCGGTAGGGTCCGGGAGGTAGGCGCCGGTGAAGATCCGCATGAGCCGGGGGCTGAGCAGCGGCTTGGCGATGAGGGACCGCTTGCCGGCGGGATCGGCGAGCTGGTCGAGCGGTGCCGAGTCGATGATCTGGAGCCGGGGCGAGAAGGTGCCGCGGTCCCGGGCCAGGCGACAGACAGCGGCGGTCAGGTTGGCGCCGGCGCTGTGTCCGCCCACGGCGATCCGGGAACCGTCCCAGCCGTTCGCACCGCCGTTCGCGGCGACCCAGGCGGTGACGTCGTAGGCCTGGGTGACGGGTACGGGGAACTGCTGCTGCGGCGCGACCGAGTAGTCCACGTTGACGACGACACAGCCGGCCTTGGCGGCTATGTAGCGGCAGATGTGGTCGTCCTGCTCCGGACGGGCGACCACGAAACCGCCGCCATGGAAGTTGACGTACACGGGGGCAGGGGTGCCGGCCGGCTCCGACGGACGGTAGACGGCGCAGGTCACCGCTCCGGCACCGGTCTCCACCCGGAGGGTCTCGGTGCTCCCGGGGAGATCGGTGAAGCGCAGACCCTCGTGCACGCGGGCCATCATGCGGCCCAGCACCAGCTGGATACCCATGGCCTGGACTCTTGAGCTGAACGGCATGATCCTCGCCCCACATCATTACAACCTTGAACTATCAGGAATCCTGATGATGGACGATCGTCCGGCGACACGCAATACGCACTACGCACGCGGCGGTGATCCCGGAATCCGGGATCACCGCCGCGTGCCGCTGCCTGGGTCAGTCGCAGTCGCGCACCCTGAGGGTGTAGATGCCGCGGCCGTGCGTCGCCGCGTACAGGGTCTTGCCGTCGGGGCTCAGCTTCAGCTGGAGCACGGCGACGGCCGGGAGGGAGCCGACGCGCTGCCACCTGGTGTGGCCGGGGGCGCGGTAGACGACGCCGAGGTCGGTGGCGACGGCGAGGCCGCCGTTCGGCGTGACGACCGCCGAGTCGGCCGGCACGTCGGGGAGGTTCGCCGAGACGTCCTTCCAGGTGGTGCCGCCGTCGGTGGACTCGAAGACGTGGCCGACACCGGCGCCGGGACCCTCGGTCCAGTGCCGGGAGAAGCCGTTGACCGCGAGGAAGACGTGGTCGGCGTTCCCGGGGTCGACGGCGAAGCCGCTCAGGTAGCGGTTGGGCACCGTCCCGTCGACCGGCAGCGCGATGTCGTGCCAGCCGGTGCCGTCCGCGTTGCCGACGGAGATACCGCGGGCGAAGCCCTCGTTGTTGCAGGGGCCGCACCAGGCCGCGTACACCTTGCCGCCCGAGGCGGCGACGGCGGTCGCGGTGCGGCCGGAGCCGAGGTCGTACACGCTCTTCCACTCGGCGCCGCTGCGGATGGCGTAGCCGTGGGTCTGCACCCAGATGTGGCGGCCGCCCGCGATCCATGTCGAGCTGTCCTTCGCGTCGGCCGCGAGCGGGGCGATGAAGCGGGCCTCACTGGTGGCGTTGTCGGCCGGGGCGACGTTGTACGACGTGGCCTTGCTCGGATCGGTGGTCCAACTTCCGTTGTTGACCGCGCAGTTCTGGGTCACCTGGATGGCGAGGTAGACGTACTCCTGGGCGATGTCACAACCGTTGGCCGGGTCGGTGAGGGTGTCGCCGCCGTCGCCGCCGAAGTTCGAGCCCATGACCTTGTCGCTGCCGCGCAGGATGGACTGACCGTTGTCCTGCAGGCCGCCGGTGACGGAGACGCCGCCGTGCTCCAGGTCCTTGCCGACGCCCACGGAGTAGTACTGCAGGGTGTCGATGGTGCCGTCGTTCAGGGACGTCCAGTCGGTCGCGTGGCCGGAGGAGTCCTGGGCGCCGTCGACCGGACGCCTGTAGGCACCGCCGTCGTTGCCCACGTACACGTAGCTCTTGCCGTGGTAGCGGCCGATCGCGACACCGTGCTGGTCGGAGTGCGTCGTCTGGCTGCACGAGCCGGTCTGCCTGGCCGGGTCGATGCTCCAGCAGGGGAAGGGGAAGTTCCAGTACGGGCCGACGGTCGACCAGGTGCCGCCGCCGTCCTTGGTCTCGTAGACCTCCTCCAGGCCCGCGTACACGTGCTCCGCGTTCGCCGGGTCGACGGCCAGGAACTGGTTGTACCAGGCCTGCACGCCCGGCATGTAACCGGCGGTGGTCAGCGCCGAGTTGTCCGCGGCCAGGCCCTTGTAGTCGGCGATCTTCGTCCACGGGCCCGTCGGGGAGCCCGACTTGGAGACGTAGATGCCCTCCAGACCGCTGTCCGGGTCGGTGTTCAGCTGCTCCGGGGACTGGTCGACGGCGTAGTAGCGGGAGCCGTCGGCGGAGCGGGCGAAGGTGACGTTGCCGACGTCGTCCGGGTCGGCCGGCAGGTCGCCCAGGCCGCTGGTGATCCGCGTCCAGGCGCCCTTCACCTTGGTGTAGAAGCCGTTGTAGTCGTCACCGCTGCGCCAGCCGACCGCGAGCACCACCTTCGAGGGGTCCTTCGGGTCGATCGCGATGTCGTTGGCGATGTTCTTGTACGCCGCGTCGGGGTCGTCGGCCTTGGAACCGCCCGGCAGGTAGTCGGGGTTGGGCGCGTACTCCAGCTTCCAGGCCCCGCCGAGCTTCCTGGTGGAGTGGCTCCACACGCCCTCGCTGGTCGCCGCCCACACCTTGCCGCCGCCGAAGCGCAGTTCGTGGATGGTGGTGGACTCCAGTTCGTCGCCGCCGACCCGACTGCGCGAGGAGAACGTGCCGTGGTGCGGGTCGGACAGGACGTAGACACCGCTGCCGAGGTAGGCGTCCGCATTGGTGGTGGCCTCGCCGGTGCCCAGCCACAGCCGTCCGGCGCGGTCGAGCGCGAGCGCGCCGGTGGACTGGGAGGGCAGCCGGTCGCTGATCGGCCGCCAGTGCCCGCCACCGCTGCGCGAGCGCCACACGCCGCCGCCCGCGCTGCCCGCGTACACGTACCCGGCGTCGTCGGCGGCCATCGCGGCCATGCGGCCGGTGACGTCGCCCGAGCCGCCACTGGAGTTGGAGTCGACGTCGCGGTAGCGCGGGTCGTCGGAGTTGTACGGCAGGTCGGTGATGTTGCGCCAGCTGCCTTTGGTTCTCGGAAGTTTGGTCAGACCGGCCCAGGCGGCGCCGTACGCGCCCGGTGCGACGATGCCCGGTGAGGTGCGGGCCTCGGCGTACTGGTCGGCACCCTCGGCGATCTCGTCGGCCTCGTTGCCGTCGTCGTCCCCGGCCTTCACCGAGGGGCGCATGGAACCCACCGACTGCTCGCGTTCGGCTGCCAGTTGCTTGAGGGTGCGGACCCCGAAGGGGCTGCTGTGGCCGCCGGGCGCGGCGCTCGCGGGTATCGCGAGGAGTCCGGCGGATGCGATGGTGGCGCAGATGGTGAGCCATCGTCTTCTACGGTTCGGTGCTGGCACCGGGTCCTCCCAAACGGGCGTCGACAGATCGTCGGAAGAGACCCGACCACGGGCGGGAGAAGGCGTTCGGCACCTGGGACATCTTTGACCAGAACCTGCCACTTCTTGAAGGGGCCGGGCCGGCAGAAGGCGGAGCGACGGCCCGCCGGGGAGGGCCGGCGGGCCGTCGATCGGTCGGTCGGGTTTCAGGTCGGGTCAGCTCACCGGGGCCGGTTGCTCGTCAGCTCCAGGGAGACGCCGTGAGCCAACTGGTGTCCTGGGCCCATGACGTCGTGGAGTCCCAGGTGTTGGTACCTCCGTTGCTGGCTATGTAGGCCGTGAAGTTGTAGTGGCGGATGTACTTCGTCGGGTAGTTGACGGACTGGAAGGAGTGGCCGACCCCGCTGTTGCCCGTGGTGGGGCAGAAGGTGGCGTCCTTCGAGAAGTTGCCACCGCCGTCGTCGGTGTTCAGGTAGAGCTCGTAGTTGTAGTGGCGCAGGTACTGGCCGGGGTTGTTGGCGGACTCGAAGGACAGGCAGGAGCTGTTGGCCAGGCCGGCGCGGACGATCCAGGTGGCGTCGGCCTTGTCGGTGGCCGAGCTGGAGGAGCTGATGTTGGAGATGACGACCTTGGTGTCGGCGTCGTCGTGGCGGAGGTAGTCGGAGGTGCAGCACGCTGTGGTGGCCTGCAGGGAGATCCGGGAGCCGGGCGTCAGCGAGCCGGTGCCGGTCGAGCCGCTGCTGTAACCGGCGGCGGTGATGTTGGCCTGCACGGCGTTCTCGGTGGCGTCCGAGGGGTAGCCCGAGGTCATGACGCCTTCGTAGAAGGTGCCCTGGGCGCTCTTGCTGTTGTCCCCGCCGATGCCCAGGATGATCGAACCTTCCTTGTGCATCGGGTTGTAGCCGGAGACGTTGGGACGTACGCCGCTGTAGTAGGTGGACAGGCCGCCCGACTGGGCGTCGCCGCCCCGGATGGCCCACTGGTTCGGCCCGCCCTTGACGATGGCGGTCAGGAATCGGTTGGTGACGGTGGGGTCGCCTGAGTTGAGGTGCTGGTTCACGCCGGAGAACAGACCGTTCTCCAGGTCGGCCATGATCCAGGGGCCGTTGCCGCTGCCAGAGCCCCAGAAATTGCTGTTGCCGAAGTAGATGGCCTCCATGTGGCCGTTGCCGGTGTCGTGGTCGTTGGTCTCGGCGTTGCCGTAGTCGAAGCAGCAGCCACCGTTGAAGTGGGTGCCGTCGAAGATCGCGTACATGCCCTCGGGCTGGTCACCGGTGGCGATGCCGTTGGTGTGGTCGTTGCGGTAACCGGTGCCGGGGGCGACATAGACGCCGTACGCCTCGTGCCCGCCGACGGTGACCGGCGCCTCGAAGGCGTTGGCGAGGTTGTCCGGCCCGCCGGCGGCTCCGCCCGCGGGTGCCTGGGTGAGGTTGTTGCCCTTGCCGGACTGGTCGTAGATGACGGTGATGACGCAGCTGGTGCCCGCGCAGAAGGAGTCCTGCGCGGCGGCGTTGGCGTATCCGCCGGCGCTCAGCACGCCGATGTTCAGGGTGGTGTTGTCGGAGGCGCGGCGTACCTGGTACAGCGGGCCGTTGTACGCGGCGTACAGGGCGCGGGTGGTGCTGTGTGCGGCGACGCAGGGGGTGCCGCCCGCGGCGTAGATGTCGCACGGGCCCTGGGTGGCGGCCTGCGAGGTGGTGGCCGAGGCGGTGAGCAGGCCGGCGGCGAGTGCGGCGGTGGCACCGGCCGCGAGGAGCGCGCGTCTGACCCGGCGTATCCACGGTGGTTTGATCACGGAGTACTCCTTCACAGGGGGTTGTGATGTGGTGGTGCTCGTCAGCTCCAGGGGGAGGCGGCGAGCCAGCTGGTGTCCTGGGCCCACATGGAGGTGTTGTCCCAGGCGTTGGTGCCGCCGTCGCTCGCGATGTAGCCGGTGAAGCTGTAGTGGCGGATGTACTTGGCCGGATAGTTGAAGGACTGCAGTGAGTAACCCGTGCCGCTGTTCCCCGGCTTGGAACAGAAGGTGGCGTCGGCGGCGAACTGACCGGTGCCGTCGTTGGGCTGGAGGTGGAGCTGGAAGGCGTAGTGCCTGAGGTAGCTGCCCGGTGTGTTGGCCGACTCGAAGGAGACGCAGTTGCTGTTGGCCAGCCCGGCGCGGACGATCCAGGTGGCGTCGCCCTTGACGGTGGCGGAACTGCTGGAGGTCACCGGCGCGATCACGACCTTGTCGTCGCTGGTGTCGTGCTGCAGGTAGTCGCCGGTGCAGCAGGAGGTGGTGGCCTGCAGCGACACCCTCGCGCCCGGGGTGAAGGGGGTGGTGGTGCTGTAGCCGGCCGCGGCGATGTCGGCCTGGACCGCGGCGTCGGTGGCGTCGGAGGGGTAGCCCTTGACCATGGCGCCCTCGTAGAAGGTGCCCGCGCTCGCGTTGGTGTTGGTCTGGCAGCAGTCACCGCCACTGCCGAGGATGATCGCGCCCTGCTTGTGCATCGGGCTCCATCCGCTGGGCAGTGCCCCGCTGTAGAGCTGGGTCAGGCTCCCGGACTGGGCGCCCGCACCCTTGAGCGCCATCTGGGTGGTGCCGTCGTTCTTCAGCATCGCGGTGACGAAGCGGCTGGTCTGGGAGACCTGGTTGGGGTTCCATGTCTTGCTGCCACCGGAGAACAGGCCGTTCTCGATGTCGGCCTGCACCCACGGCCCGGTTCCGCTGCAGCCGCCGAACCAGCATTCCGTGCCGAAGTTGATCGCGTCCATGGCGCCGTTGCCGTCGGCGTGGTGGTCGGTCTCGGTGTTGCCGTAGTCGAAGCAGCATTTGTTGTTGACGTGGGTGCCGCTGGTGACCATGTACTCGCCCTCGGGTGAGCTGCCGGTCGGCACGCCCCCGGTGGAGTTGTAGGCGAAGTAGCTGTTGCCGGGGTTGATGTACAGCGCGTAGGCCTTCTGGCCGCCCACGCTGAGCGCTTCGGTGGTCGCGGCGGCCGCCGTATCGGCGCCGCCGGTCCCGCCGGGCCCCTGGTAGACCAGGGTGTTGCCGTCGCCGGTCTGATCGTACAGGCGGGTGATGGTGCAGGTGGTGCCCGCGCAGAACGCGTCCTGCGCCGCGGCGTCGGCGACACCTCCGGCGGACAGCACCCCGATGTCCCGCAACGCGCTGTCCGACGCCCGCTGCACCTGGTAGAGCGGACCGTTGTAGGAGGCGAACAGCGCGCGGGTGGTGCTGTGCGCCGCGACGCACGGCGTGCCGCCCGCCGTGTAGATGTCACAGGGCCCTTGTGCGGCGGCCTGTGAGACGCCGCTGAAGGCGACGAGGCCGCCGAAGGCGAGCGCCACCGCGGCCAAGGAGACGACCAGTCTCCGGCGCAGTCGGCGGAACATGATCAGCGCAGGCACCATGAACTCCCTTGTTCATCGACAGCGGGACAGCAAGCCGCGTCCCCAACGGGTTCGCGGCGGACAGAGGGTGGGCTGACGGGGGGGTGAGGGCGGGTGGACACGTCCGGGCCGGCCGGTCCGCCGACGGGCCACCCGCGGATTGTTAGCGCTAACAATCCGCGGCCGGAGCAGCCGTCGCTCGGCCGCTCGGATCAAGCCATGACTATCGGGGAACTCCATAGGCGCGTCAAGACGTCGAACCGCACGTTCCGGAAAGTTGGAAATCGGCGGGCTCTCCCGCGCGACGCCGAGCCACCCCGACCGCCTTGCGTATCGCGGACCGGAGCAGCTCCACCCGCCCTGCCGCGGCGCCACCTTCCGCCAAGTCCCCGTCCGCCACGCGGAGCTCGGCTTTGTCATCTCATTGCAGTGGTTCCGCTTGACGCCGGTGGCCGCGTCCGCGTTGGCTTTTCCGTCACCTGGGGCGCAATGCTGCACCCTCGTCCGGAAGGCACCATAAGTGAGCACCCGAATGCGTCATATCGCCATAGCCGTGGCCGCACCCACACTGGCTCTCTCGCTGACCGCCTGCGGGACGTTCGGCGGGGCGGGGAGCGGCGCCGAGGTGGGTCCCACCAAGGGCAACGACGTGACCGTGGGGTTGCTGCTGCCGGACACCTCGACGAGCCGGTACGACAGGTTCGACTACCCCATCGTCAAGAACAAGGTGGCGGAGCTGACACACCATCAGGGCAAGGTGGAGTACGCCAACGCGGAAGCGAGCGCGGACAAACAGTACGCCCAGATGCAGCAGATGATCGACGACAAGGTCGACGTGATCCTGCTCGACGCCGTCGACTCGCACGCCATCGCCTACGAGGTGAAGAAGGCCAAGGCGGCGGGCATCCCGGTCATCGCCTACGACCGGCTCGCCGAGGGGCCGATCGACGCGGCCATCTCCTTCGACAACGAACTGGTCGGAGAGGTGCAGGCCCGCTCGCTGCTGCAGGCGCTGGGCCCGGGTGCCGGCGCCTCCACCAAGATCGTCATGATCAACGGCTCGCCCCTGGACCCGAACGCCAAGCAGTTCAAGGAGGGTGCTCTCTCCCAGCTGGGCGGAACCGTGACCGTCGCCAAGTCCTACGACACCGCGGACTGGGACCCGAAGTTCGCCCAGACCAACATGACGGACGCGATCAACGCCATCGGCAAGAACAACATCGCCGGTGTCCTCTCCGCCAACGACGACATGGCGGGCGGCGTCATCAAGGCCCTCAGGGCAGCGGGCGTCACCAAGCTGCCCCCGATCACCGGCCAGGACGCCACGCTCGACGCCGTGCAGCGGATCGTCTCCGGTGAGCAGTACATGAGCGTGTACAAGTCCTACGCGGCAGAGGCGGAGGGTGCCGCCGAAATGGCCATCGCCAAGGTCCAGGGCAAGGACATCGAGTTCGACGCCCTCACCCAGGGCAGCGTCAGCAGCCCCACGAACAAGGACATCCCGAGCCAGCTCGTCCCCGTGGTCGCACTGACCAAGGACAACATCAAGGACACGGTCATCGCCGACGGCCTGTACAAGCCGTCCGACATCTGCACCGTCAAGTACAAGTCGGAGTGCGCGGCGATCGGCCTCGAGTAGAGCCCCCGTCGGGCATCCCCCCTGGGTGTCAGAACCCTGTCGGCCGACGCGGCGTGCCAGGGCCCTCCAGCGTCTCGATCTCCGCATCGGTGAGCGTTACGTGGAGGGCGGCGACGGCGTCGTCGAGGTGTTGCGGGTCGGTCGCTCCGACGGTGGGGG
Organism: Streptomyces sp. NPDC001843; assembly: GCF_042891955.1. NCBI lineage: Bacteria > Bacillati > Actinomycetota > Actinomycetes > Kitasatosporales > Streptomycetaceae > Streptomyces > Streptomyces sp. NPDC001843. The sequence goes on from NZ_JBIATQ010000001.1 coordinate 734,602, forward strand.
CGGCGACCACGGGCTGCCGAGCACCCCTGCGAGCGCGACGTGTGCCATGGGGATGCCCCGCCCGGTCGGCACGCGGTGGACGGCGTCGATGATGGGCGTCGGCTCCCCTGTCAGGCCGGGTAGGGGGTCGCGTCGCGGGCCGCGCTCAGGGCGCCGGCCCACCAGGCGAGCTGGTCCAGCAGCGTCTTGGCGTAACCGGCCGCCTCGGGGTCCAGCGGCTGCCCGTCCTGCCACGTGGTGAAGTAGTTCGGGAACGCCAGACCGTCGCGGATGGTCACCGCGTGCAGTTCGGTGAGCACGTTCTCCAGGTGGAGGACGGCATGACGGCCTCCGGCCGCGCCGCCGTAGCTGACGAAGGCCACGGGCTTGGCCGTCCACTGGGTGAAGTGCCAGTCGATGGCGGCCTTCAAGGAAGCGGGATAGCTGTGGTTGTACTCCGGCGTGACCAGGATGAACGCCTCCGCCTCTTCCAGGCGGGACGTCAGGGGCTTCATTGCCGCGGGGCGCGGGTAGGAGTCGCCGGCGAACTTCGGCGGCGCCGCCGGCAACGACAAGGGAATCTCGACGTCTGCGAGGTCGACGACTTCGACGTCGAACCCACCGTGTACGCGCGTCTGCTCGGCGACCCAGGAGGCGACGACGGGCCCGAACCGGCCCTCGCGGACGCTCCCGACGATGATGACCAGCTTGTGCTTCTTCTGCTTCTCGCTCATGTGCTCAACAGTCCACTGCTGCGGGAGCGGCAACCAGACCGGGCGCAGGCTGGCCCCCACAGGGCCACCCTGCGCTCTTCGAGCGAACCGTCCGCCGTCACTAAACTGCGGCCATGAGTACTCCGTTGGGTGACTTCGTCCGGGCCAAGCGCGACAGCATCCAGCCCGAGTCGTTCGGGCTCCCCGACCGCGGCCGCCGTCGTTCGCCGGGGCTGCGCCGCTCAGATCTCGCGACGCGCGCCGGGATCAGCGTCGAGTACCTCACCCGCATCGAACAGGGACGGGACCGCAACCCGTCCCCCGCGGTGCTCAACGCCCTCGCCGACGCCTTGAGCCTGGATGCCGCCGAACGCGACCACCTGCGCTACCTCGCCAAAATCACCGGCGGGGCCTGCGCCGGGCACCGGCGGCCGGCGCCGCCCAGCCGCCAGGTCCGCCCCACGGTGCTGGCGACCCTCCAACTCCTGGAGCCTGCCGCCGCGTTCGTCACCAACCGGTTGGGTGACGTGCTCGCGCACACCGACGGGTTCGAGCTGGTGATGGGCGGAAGCGGGCTGCTGGAGACCGAGGAGCCGAATCTGACCCGCTATGTGTTCACCGATCCGCGGGCCCGGACGTTCTTCACCGATTGGGACCAGGTGGCCGACGAACAGGCTTTTGACATCTGGCTCGGGCCGTCCGCGGAGATCTCCGAGTGGTTCACCGCCGAACTCGCCCCGCTGGCCGGGCAGGAGTTCACCCGGCGGCTCAACCGCCACCTGCCTCCACCACAGGTCCCGCTTCGGTGCAACCACCCCACTGCGCACGAGCTGCGGTGGCAGCGAGAACGGTTGGAGCTGCCCCTCACCGACGCGCAGCAGCTGGTCGTCCTCCTGCCCGCCGACGAGACGACGGCGCAGGCCGTGGAGCGCTTGCGTCGCGGGCCCGGCGGCTTCCTCCGCGCGATCGGCTGACGCGGATCAGCACGGCGAGATCGGCGGCATGGCTTTTGGTGTCTGCCCCGGCTCCGGTCCGCTCGGGGCGCCCCGGTGCCCCGCCGGTGGGAGAGCCGACGGGGCACCGGGAGTCGGTCGGTTCGGTCAGGGGGCGATGTTCCACCGCTGGCAGGTGTTGTCGAGCTGCTGCCACTGGCGTACGACGGTCCCGTTGGCCGTTCCGCAGTTCGCGACGTCCAGCGTCATACCGGTGTTGACGTTGGTGATGGTGTAGCTGCTGCCGACCTTGGTGACGTCCCACTGCTGGCAGGTGTTGCCGAGTGAGGCCCACAGCTGGACGGCCGTGCCGTTGGACTGCCCGCAGTTCTTGTCGTCCAGGACCGTGCCGCTGTTGACGTTGGTGATGGTGTAGTGGCCGTTGCCGGCGCTGGCGAACTTCCACTGCTGGCAGGTGTTGCCGAGCGAGGCCCAGATGTCGATCGCAGTCCCGTTGGCGGTGCCGCAGTTCACCGCGTCCAGGACCTTGCCGGAGTTGGTGTTGGTCAGGCGGTAGGCGGTGCCGGCGACGGGGAAGGTGGCGGCCGGGGTGGTGTAGCCGACGGAGGTGATGTTGGCCTGCACCGCGTTGTCGGCGGCGTCGGTCGGGTAGCCGGACGTCATGACGCCTTCGAAGAAGGAGCCGTCGGATCCGTTGCTGTTGTCACCGCCGGTGCCGAGGACGATGGCGCCCTCCAGGTGCATCGGGGTGTAGCCGCCGAGGTTGGGCAGGGCCCCGTTGTACCAGGTGGTCAGGGAGCCGGACTGGGCGTTGCCGCCCTTGATCGCGTAGGTGGTCGTGCCGTTGTTCTTCTCCATGGCGGTGACGTACGCGCTGGAGATGCCGGTGTTGTTCGAGTTGGCTCCGTTGCCTCCGAAGAAGAGCCCGTTCTCCAGGTCCGCCTCGACCCAGGGTCCCGATCCGGTGCCGGAGCACGAGAACCAGCACTCGGTGCCGAAGTTGATCGCGTCCATGTGACCGTTTCCGGTGTCGTTGCCGGACGTCTCGGCGTTGCCGTAGTCGAAGCAGCAGCGGTTGTTGACGTGGTGCCCGCTGGTCACCATATAGGCGCCCTCCGGGTTGCCGCCGGTGGCGATGCCCGTGGTGCTGTTGTCGCGGTAGCCGACGCCGGCCGACACGAAGACGCCGTAGGCGGCGTGGCCGCCGACCGTGACCGGCAGGGCGTCGGCGATCGCACCGACGTCCTGTCCGCCGTTGCCACCCGGCCCCTCGATGGTCAGGTCGTTGTGGTGCGAGGTCTGGTCGTAGATCTTGGTGATGATGCAGGTCGTGCCGGAGCAGAAGGAGTCCTGCGCCGCGGCGTTGGCGTAGCCGCCGGCGCTGAGCAGTCCGATGTCGGTGGTGGCGCCGTCCGAGGCTCGCTTGACCTGGTAGAGAGGGCCGTTGTACGAGGCGAAGAGCGCTCTCGTGGTGCTGTGCGCCGCGGCGCAGGGGGTCCCCGCGGAGGCGTAGATGTCGCACGGCAGGGAGCCGGCGGCCTGGGCCGTGCCCGCGGTGCCGATGGCCGCGGCCAGGAGGCCGGCGAGCAGTGCGAGGACAGCGCCCACCACTCTCAGCCGGAACCCACTCAGATGTCTGACTGTCACTGTGAACCTCTTCCGTCGTGCGGGCACTGCCGCCGGGCCACGGGGTCGACGTCGCACGCGACTCGCCACGCACTCGGCGGGGGCGTTGTGAGCGTTAACAATCAAGATCCTCGGATGTCGCCACTCATCCGGGCTCCAGGGGGACGGGCAACGGCCGCGCTCCGCGCTGTTGGCTTCCAGCACTGCTTCCGAACTGCGCCGTTCTCGCACCGCCGGTGGTGATCGGCCGGTCTGGCGACTCCATCTTTTACGCCACGGTCAACAGCGGGCGACACCGCTTGAACGGTCAAGAATGCGGAAACTAGGGTCACGCGCTTCTCAGGATTCGGCGCTCGGCAGCAGCGCAGCGATGGCGTTCGCGGTGATGTGCGGGCAGGTCAGAGCGACTGAGCGCACATGACAGCGCTGTTAAGGGTTCCGCAAGAGACCGGTCGGAACGTATTGACCCCTTGAGATTGTGTGCGCTAACAATTCGTCCACAGCGCGTCGGCTCCAGCCGGGAAACGCGCCGACCGAAACGTGATGGCGCGTTTGGAGCAGGGGGTGGAACGTGGACGGGGAACGAGCACCGGTGATGGCGGACGTGGCCCGGGTCGCGGGCGTCTCGCACCAGACCGTCTCGCGAGTCCTCAACGACCACCCCAACGTGCGGCCCACCACCCGGGACCGGGTGCTCGCGGCCGTCCGTGAACTCGGCTACCGCCCCAACGCCGCCGCCCGCACCCTGGCGACCCGCCGGACCCGGACCCTGGGTGTCATCAGCTACAACACCACGCTGTACGGCCCCGCCTCCATGCTCTACGGCATCGAGCAGGCGGCCAGACAGCACGAGTACTTCGTCACCGTGGCCGCGGTCGGCGCGCTGGACCGGCGGTCGGTGCTGGACGCCGTCGACCGGCTACGGGACCAGGGTGTGGAGGGAATCATCGTGATAGCGCCGCAGACCGCCGCGGTCTCCGCGCTTGCGAACGCGCCGTCCGATGTGGCCCTGGTCGCGGTCGGCTGCGGCACCCACACCACGTTGGCCTCGGTCGCCGTGGACAACGAGAGGGGTGCCGAGCTCGCCACCTCGTACCTGCTCGACCTCGGCCATCGCACGGTGCACCACCTGATGGGGCCGCGTTCCTGGCTCGACGCCCAGGAGCGCGGCGCCGGATGGCGGAGCGCCCTGGAAAAACGGGGCGCTCCTGTGCCGGCACCGCTGGCCGGCGGTGACTGGACGGCCCGCACCGGGTTCGAGCAGGGCCGGCGGATCGCGGCCGACCCCGACGTCACCGCGGTGTTCTGCGCCAACGACCACATGGCCCTCGGTCTGCTGCGGGCCCTGCAGCAGGCCGGGCACCGGGTGCCGGAGGACATCAGTGTCATCGGTTTCGACGACATCCCGGAGGCCGAGTTCTTCGGTCCGCCCCTGACCACCGTGCGCCAGGACTTCGACGAACTCGGCCGGCGCGCGCTGCGCGCGCTGATCGAGATCATCGGCGATCCCGACGCGGCACTTCCGGCGTCCTCCGAGACGCCACACGTCATCATCCAGCCCAGTCTGGTGGTGCGAGCCTCGGCGGCCCGCCCCCGCGACTGAGCGGCGCCCCGGTCACGGACGCCGTCGGCGCCTCGTCCGCCGGCCTCCGTGACCCACCACCGGCCTGCCCACAGGAGAGGAACACCGAAATGGGCCGCATGAAGTTAGCGTGATCGTCGACGATCCGGCTGCCGGACCACGTCCAGGTCATCCACCTACGCGATGACCTCAGGCCGCCGCCGGTAACACACCCGTGCCGGATGACCGCCCCGCACTGACCCCTGGGGACGCGAAATCGGCGAAGTGAGGCGCCGGCGGCGGGTTCCGCCGTGGCGCTCACCGGCCGTCGGCAGCTCCGCCCCGGCCACGTTCCCGGCCTCGAGCCGTCAACTCCTCATCCTCCGCGGGCGGTTCGGCCACCGCCGCCTTGTCCCGCGGCCGCTGCGACCGGCTCCCGTCCGGCGCCTGCCCCCCGCCACGTGCCGGTCCACCCATGCCGCCGCCACAGGCCCACCACTCGTCCGCCAAGGCCCGCGAGTGAACCACCAACCATCCGTCCCGCCCGACTTCGGGGCACCGCCGTGCCCGGCCGGCGGACGGGACCACGATCCAGCCAACCCGTTGTGCCCACATCCGTACCCGACCGTGGGCCCGCCCGTACCCCGACAGTAGAAGGGCGCTGATCACAATGATCGGTACCAGAGGATCCCGCACCGTGGCCGTTGCGACCGCGGTGCTCATCTCGCTCACCGCCGCCGGCTGCTCCAAGAACGCCTCCGGCTCCTCCCCCTCCAGCTCGGCGGGCGCCGGCTCGGCCGCCGCCGCGGCCCCCGTCGCACTGTCCGGTTCCGTCACCTTCAACCAGGCGAACCTCGCCAAGCTCGACAAGGCGCTGAAGTCCGCGCTGGCCGGCAAGGACCTGTCCAAGGTCGACATCGCGATGGTGGTGAACGTGGCCGCCGACTACTGGAAGGCCGGCCAGGTCGGGTTCCTCAAGGGCTGCTCCGACCTCGGCATCCCGAAGAGCAAGTGCACGTACTTCGCCCCGCCCAACGGCAAGCTGACGGAGCAGAACTCGGAGCTGGAGACCCTGCGCTCGCAGGGCGTCACCGGGTACTCGATCTCGGCGATCGACCCGACCTCGGCCGCGGGCACCATCCACAAGGACGTCCAGAAGGGCATCAGCGTCCTCGCGATCGACTCGCCGCTGCCGGGAACCGACGCCGCCTCGCTGTACCTGGGCACCCCGAACTACACCGCGGGCTACCAGGCGGGCACCGCGATGAAGCAGGTCCTGGGCGGCAAGGGCAAGGTGGCGATCCTGGTCGGCTCGCTCACCGCGTCGAACGCCACCCAGCGCATCGCGGGCTTCGAGGCGGCACTCAAGGGCACGAAGATCACGGTCGCGCAGAAGGTCAACGACAACCTCTCGGCCAGCACCGCGACCTCCGACGCCGAGACCATCCTCGCCAACAACCCGGACGTCAACGGCCTGTACGGCGTGTACTCCTACGACGGTCCGGCGCTGGCCCAGGCGGTGACCTCGGCCGGCAAGACCTCGTCGGTGCACATCGTGTCGGACGACTCCGACGCCCAGACCCTGAAGTTCATCAAGTCCGGCGTCATCTCCGGCACCGTGGTGCAGATGCCGTACCAGCAGGGCTACACCGGGGCGTACATCCTGGCCGCGGAGAAGGTGCTGGGCAAGGCGAAGACGATGGCGCTCGTCAAGCCCTACCTGGAGAAGGACGGCTCGACCCTGAGCTCCGGCGTGGGTCTGGTCACCAAGTCCGACCTGAGCGCCTACCAGTCCCTCGAGTCCAAGCTCGGGATCAGCTGAGCATGACGGCCACGAAGAACGCCCCGGGCCGCGCGATCACCGCGCGGCTGCGGGGAGTACACAAGTCCTACGGGCCCGTGCGCGTCCTCGATCTGCCGGAGCTCGACCTCTACGCCGGGCAGGTGGTCGGCGTGGTCGGCGAGAACGGGGCCGGGAAGTCCACGCTGATGGGCACGCTCGCCGGATCGGTGCACCGGGACGGCGGCGAGATCCTCATCGACGGCGAGCCTCTCGTCGCGGGGTCGACCGAGGCGGCGGGACAACTCGGTGTCGCCATGGTCTCCCAGGAGTTCCCCCTGGTCGGCCAGCTCTCGGTGGCCGAGAACCTGCTGCTGGGCCGCCGGCCGCGGCAGTCGAGGCGGCGGTTCCTGGTGGACCGCGGTGCCCAGCGGGCCGAGGCCGAGGCGATGCTGGCGGAGATCGGGCTGTCCCCCGCACGGATCCGGGTGGGCCGGGAGGTGCGTACCCTTCCGGTGCCGACCCGGCAGATGATCGAGATCGCCAAGGCCTGGGGCCGTGAGCCCAAGCTGCTGATCCTGGACGAGCCGACCTCCTCGCTGGGTCCGGTCGAGGCCGAGATGGTGCTGGGGCTGGCCCGGCAACTGGCCGAGCGCGGCGGCACCGTGCTGTTCATCGGGCACCGGCTCGACGAGGTGCGGGAGATCAGCGACCGGGTGCTGGTGCTGCGCAACGGCAGGCTGGTCGCCGACCTGCAACCGGCTGAGGCCTCCGAGGAGCGGCTGATCCGGGAGATGGTCGGCGGTGAGGTCGCCCAGGGCGAGCCGAAGGCGCCGCCGGCGACGAGCCCGATCCTGCTGCAGGTGCAGGACCTGACCGCGGACGGTCTGGGTCCCGTCGATCTGGAGGTGCGCGAGGGCGAGATCCTGGGCGTGGCCGGGCTGATGGGTTCGGGCCGCAGCCGCCTCGTCCACACGATCGCGGGCGCGCAGCCCTCGACGGGCGGCCGGATGCTGCTGGGCGGTGAGCCCTACCGGCCGCGGGGCGCGGGCGACGGTGTGGCGGCCGGCATCGCGCTGATCCCGGAGGACCGCAAGGAGCAGTCGCTGGTGCTGTTCGCGTCGATCCGGTCCAACGTCGTCGTCTCGGTGCTCAAGCGGATCAGCACCCGGGGCCTGCTCGGCCCGCGCCGGGAACGTGCCGAGGCGCGGAAGATCACCGAGAACGTCAACGTGCGGATGCAGTCGGTCGAGCAGCCGATCGGTTCGCTGTCCGGCGGCAACCAGCAGCGCGCCATCTTCGGCCGTGCCTTCGCCGCCGGACCGCGCCTGCTGCTGCTGGACGAGCCGACCCGCGGCGTGGACGTGGGTGCCAAGGCGGAGATCTACAAGCTGATCGACCGGGCCGCCGAGCAGGGCATGGCGCTGGTCGTCGCCTCCTCCGAACTGGAGGAACTGCTGTGGATCTGCCACCGCATCGCGGTGATGAACCACGGACGGGTGGTCGCGGTCCTCGACCGGGCCGACGCCACCAAGGAACGGATCATGACGGCCGCGGCCGGAACGTCCCCCCTCCATCAGGAAGAGCCCGGACGGGAAATGCCGGGCCAGTCCCCACTCGCGAACGGAGCCCCAGCATGAGCGCGCAGAGCACGCTCGTTCCCGACGAGATCGCACCGCCTGCCCGCCCGGCCGTGTCGAACCTCCTCCGCAAGCTCGCCGCCTCCCCCGAGGCAGGTGTGATCATCGCCTGCGTCCTGGTGTTCGTCGGGATCGCCGCGAACGCGGAGACGTACACCGCGGTGGGCAACCTCCAGGTGATGGGACGCGACCTGTCACAGGTGGGCATCCTGGCGATCGGCGAGTCCCTGGTCATCCTGACCGGTGGCATCGACCTGTCGGTGGGCGCGCTGGCGGGTCTGGCCGGCATCCTGGCCGGCTGGCTGAACGTCAACGAGGGCCTTCCGGCACCGGTGGCGATCCTGATCACGCTGGTGATCTGCGCCGCGGTGGGGCTCTGGCACGGCACCATGGTCACCCGGCTGAACGTGCCGCCCTTCGTGATCACCCTGGTCACCTACACGGTGGCCCAGGGCACGGCGCTCGCGATCACCAGCGGCTCGCCGATCAACAACCTCGATCCCCTGTTCAGCAACCTGAGCCAGTACTACATCGGCCAGGTGCCGGTCCCGGCGCTCTTCTTCGTGGCAGCGGCCGCCGTCGCCTGGTTCGTGCTGGAGCGCACCTACGTGGGCCGTCAGATCTACGCGGTCGGCGGCAACAGGGAGGCCGCCCGGCTGGCCGGTATCCCGACCGCCCGCCGGATCACCTCCGCCTATGTCGCCAGCGCGGCGCTGGCCGGTGTGGTCGGCATCCTGGTGATCGGCAGGATGAACGTGGCCGACCCCTCGGTCGGCGCGGGCTGGGAGCTGACGGCGATCGCCGCCGCGGTGGTCGGCGGGATGTCGCTCTCCGGCGGCGAGGGCCGCATCGCCGGCATCGCGGCCGGCGCGATCCTGCTGGAGTTCATCACCAACGGCCTGCTCGCGCTCAAGGTCAGCCCGTACGACCAGCAGGTCGTCCAGGGAGCGGTACTCGGTGTCGCCATCCTGCTGGACCGGGTGCGTGCCCGCTACTTCGGGAGAAGCCGGGGTTAGCCCCCCCGAGAACGCCAGTGCCCTGAGAAGACCAGTGCCCCGATGACGCCGGTGCGCCACCATCGACCGAAAACCGGACAATGATCGACATATCGAACCCATTCGGTGAAGGAGACCGCTTGTGAACTCCGAGCAGAAGGCAGCCCGGGACCTGGAACCCTGCGTCGTCGGAGTCGACTTCGGAACGCTGTCCGGGCGGGCCGTCGTCGTCCGGGTGCGCGACGGTGCGGAGTTGGGGACGGCCGAGCACGCGTACCGGCACGCGGTCCTGGACGGGGCACTGCCGGACGGCACGCGGCTGCCGCCCGACTGGGCCCTGCAGGTGCCCTCGGACTACATCGACGTCCTGCGCACCGCCGTACCCGAGGCCCTCACCCGCGCCGGTGTGCGCCCGGAGCAGGTGATCGGCATCGGGACGGACTTCACCGCCTGCACGGTGCTGCCGGTGCTCGCCGACGGCACCCCCCTGTGCGAGCTGCCCGAGTACGCCGCCCGCCCGCACGCCTACGTCAAGCTGTGGCGCCACCACGCCGCCCAGGGGCAGGCAGACCGGATCAACGCGCTGGCCGCCGAGCGGAAGGAGCCGTGGCTGGAGCGGTACGGCGGGAAGATCTCCTCGGAGTGGGAGTTCGCCAAGGCGCTGCAGGTGCTGGAGGAGGACCCGGAGGTCTACCGGCGCACCGAGAGGTGGGTGGAGGCGGCCGACTGGATCGTGTGGCGGCTGTGCGGGACGTACGTACGCAACGCCTGCACCGCCGGTTACAAGGGGCAGTACCAGGACGGAAGTTACCCGTCCTCCGGCTACCTCGCGGCGCTGAACCCGGACTTCGCCTCCTTCGTCGTCGACAAGCTGGACCACCCGATCGGCCGACTCGGGGACGCGGCCGGGCGGTTGACCGCCGAGGCGGCGGCCTGGACAGGGCTGCCGGAGGGCGTCACGGTGTGCGTCGGCAACGTCGACGCGCATGTCACGGCCCCGGCGGCAGCGGCCGTGGAGCCGGGCCAGATGGTCGCCATCATGGGCACCTCCACCTGCCATGTGATGAGCTCCGACCAGCACGGTGTGGTGCCCGGCATGTGCGGGGTCGTGGACGGCGGCATCCTGCCCGGGCTGTGGGGTTACGAGGCCGGGCAGAGCGGCGTCGGTGACATCTTCGCCTGGTTCATCCGCTCCGGCCTGCCCGCCGAGTACGCCGAACAGGCCGCCGCGCTCGGCCGTGACCCGCACGAGCATCTGACGGCGCTCGCGGCCGGGCAGCGGGTGGGCGAGCACGGTCTGATCGCGTTGGACTGGCACAGCGGCAACCGGTCCGTACTGGTCGACCACGATCTCAGTGGGGTGGTGGTGGGGCTGACGCTGTCCACCCGTCCCGAGGACGTCTACCGGGCGCTGCTGGAGGCCACCGCCTTCGGTACCCGCACCATCATCGACGCCTTCGAGGCGGCCGGGGTGCCGGTGGACGAGCTGATCATCGCGGGCGGGCTGACCAAGAACGCCCTGCTGATGCAGATCTACGCCGACGTCACCCGCCGCCCGCTCGGCGTCATCGGCTCCGCCCAGGGCCCGGCGCTGGGGGCGGCGATGCACGCCGCGGTGGCGGCCGGGGCGTACGCCGACATCCAGAGTGCCGCCCGGTCCATGGGCAAGGCCGAGCGGGGCGTGTACCGGCCGGACCCCGGACGTGCCGCCGCCTACGACCGCCTGTACGCCGAGTACCGGTTGCTGCACGACTACTTCGGCCGCGGCACCAACGAGGTCATGCACCGTCTGCGCCGGCTGCGCGCAGAGGCCTCCGCCGCCCCCTCCTCGTGACGTGATGTGAAAGGACCCCTGCCATGACGACCCCCGAAACCCCCTACCGCGGCCAGGAGATCTGGTTTCTCACCGGCAGCCAGGGCCTGTACGGCGAGGACACCCTGCGCCAGGTCGCCTTCCAGTCCCAGCAGATCGCCGAGCGTCTGGACGCCACCCCGGACATCCCGCTGCCGATCGTGTGGAAGCCGGTCCTCACCGACGCCGACTCCATCCACCGCCTGTGCCGGGAAGCGAGCGTCTCCGACACCTGTGTCGGTGTGATCGTATGGATGCACACCTTCTCCCCGGCCAAGATGTGGATCGCCGGCCTCAGCGCGCTGGACCGGCCGGTGCTGCACCTGCACACCCAGTACAACCTGTCGCTGCCCTGGTCGAGCATCGACATGGACTTCATGAACCTCAACCAGGCCGCCCACGGCGACCGCGAGTTCGCCCACATCGAGTCCCGCATCGGCGTCCACCGCAAGATCGTCGCCGGACACGCCACCGACCCGCGTGTCGTACGGCGCGTCGCCACCTGGTCCAGAGCCGCCGCCGGCCGGCACGCCGCGCGCACCCTGCGCCTGGCCCGCTTCGGCGACAACATGCGCGACGTCGCCGTCACCGAGGGCGACAAGGTCGAGGCGCAGATGCGGTTCGGCTTCTCCGTCAACACCTACGCGGTGAACGACCTGGTCGCCGTCGTCGACGCCGTCGAGGACAAGGAGGCCGCCGAACTCGCCGCCGAATACTGCGAGTCGTACGACGTGGTGCCCTCCCTGCGACCGGACGGCATCCGGCACGACGCCCTGCTCTACGCCGCCCGCCTGGAGATCGGCCTGCGCACCTTCCTCGACGACGGCGGCTTCACCGCCTTCACCACCAACTTCGAGGACCTCGGCGGCCTGCGCCAGCTCCCCGGCATCGCCGTGCAGCGCCTGATGGCCGACGGCTACGGCTTCGGCGGCGAAGGCGACTGGAAGACGTCGGCCCTGCTGCGCACGATGAAGGTCATGGGCCAAGGAGCCCCGGGCGGCACCACCTTCATGGAGGACTACACCTACCACCTCGGCCCCGGCACCCCCCGCATCCTCGGCGCCCACATGCTGGAGGTCTGCCCCTCCGTGGCCGCCTCCCGCCCCAGCTGCGAACTGCACGCCCTGTCCATCGGCGACCGCGAGGACCCCGTCCGCCTCGTCTTCGACGCCGCCCCCGGCCCCGCCCTGGTCGTCGGCCTGGCCGACCTGGGCGAGCGGTTCCGGCTGACCGCCAACGCCGTCGACGTCGTACCCCCCAGCCAGCCGCTGCCCCAGCTGCCCGTGGCCCGGGCCGTGTGGGAACCGCGTCCCTCCCTCGCGGAGTCGGCCGAGAGCTGGCTGCTGGCCGGCGCTCCCCACCACACCGTCCTCAGCTCCGCGGTCGGCATCGAGACCCTCACCGACTTCGCCGCCATGACCGACGTCGAACTGCTCACGATCGACGAGCACACCTCCGTCGAGCAGCTCGCCAAGGAAATCCGCTGGAACGCCGCCTACCACCGCCTCGCCCAGCCCCTCTGACGAGATGGAGACCCCCGACGTGACCGCCATGACCGCACCAGTCCGGGCCGGCCTGCGGCAAGAGGTGCTGGACGCGAACCTCGCCATCCCGCAGGTCGGCCTGGCGACCCTGACCTGGGGAAACGTCAGCGGCGTCGACCGGGAGGCCGGGGTGTTCGTCATCAAGCCCTCCGGCGTCCCCTACGAACGCCTCACCATCGACCACCTGGTCACCGTCCGCCTGGCCGACGGCACCGTCGCCGACGGCGATCTGCGCCCCTCCACCGACACCGAGACCCACCGCTGCCTGTATCTGGCCTTCCCCTCCATCGGCGGCGTCACCCACACCCACTCCACCCACGCCGTGGCCTTCGCCCAGGCCCGCCGGGACATCCCCGTCCTGGGCACCACCCACGCCGACACCTTCAACGGCCCCATACCCTGCACCCCCGACCTCACCGCCGAGCAGTGCGAGAAGGACTACGAGTACAACACCGGCCGCGTCATCGTGGACATGCTGGAGGAGGACGACCGGAAGGCCGTCGAGGTCCCCGGCGCCCTCGTCGCCAACCACGGCCCCTTCACCTGGGGCTCGACCGCCCGCAAGTCCCTGGAGCACGCCATCATCTGCGAAGCGGTCGCCGACATCGCGCTGCACACCCTGGCCCTGTCCCCCGCCGCCCCGCCGCCCCCGCACCTTCTCAACCGCCACTACACCCGCAAACACGGCCCCGACGCCTACTACGGCAACCCGGGCATGCCGGCGTCCCCCGGAACGTGAAGAGGGGCGCCGCCCGGAGCGGCGCCCCTGCGGGTGTCAGCAAGTGCGATGGACGTAGCCGGTCGCGCCCTTGGGCACGACCTGCTCGTCGCGGCGGACGATGCTCAGGGTGCCGCCCCAGCCGGAGCACGCCCGCGCCATGCCCTTCGCCGTGTACTCGACCACGAGCACATTGCCGTCGAAGGCCTCGGCGAACTCCCCGCACTCGTCCCACTCGGCGCATTCCTCCGCCACGGCGAAGTCCAGGCCCACGGACCTACGGTCGGCCAGGAGTTCCGCGGTGTTCTTCTGGGCGACGGCCAGGCCCTTCTCGTGGGCGTGCGCCGACAGCAGCTTCATGAGCGCCTCGGCCTGGGCGGCCTCGAGGTATTTCGGGAAGCGGGTGAAGACGTCGTAGTTGTCGGGCTCGACCGCCTTGTACCCCCTGGCCGCGCACTCGTCGATCCAGGTGTCCAGCTCGGCGGCGATGCGCCGGCGCTTGGCCGCCGTGCGGATGTCCAGGACCGCCTCGCCCCAGCCCTTGTCGTAGACGACATGCCCCTCGGCGTCGCGCAGCAGCAGGCCGGAGTCCCAGTCGCGCCTCTCGTCCTGCTGCACCTGAAACGCGTTGATGTTGCAGATGCTGTAGACACCCGGCGCCGGCTCGCTCCCATGGTCGCGGCTGACCACCCGCACACCGGCCGACGGAGCGTACGCGCCGCCGATCTGGTAGTCCCAGCGCACATGCTTCGGCGGCAGCGTCACCTTGGCGGCCGGCACGGGCGCCGACGCGGACGGCGAGAGCACGGCGGCCCCGGGCGCGGCTGACGACGAGGAGGAGGCGCCGTCCCGGAGCGATCCGAGGCCCACCGCGGCGATGCTCACGCCGGTGACCGCCAGGGCCGCCGCGAGGCCGACGAGGACGTGTCGCCGCCGGCGTCCGTGACCGGTTCGCGTGTCGTCCGTTTCCGCCTTCCTCCCGTCGGCGGCCGGACCTGGTGCGGCCGGGCGTCCAGGGGAACCCCGACGGCCGGCTTCCAGGGCGTCGGGCACATCCGCCGCCATCGGAGCAACCGCCGCGACCGGCACCGCGGACTTCGGCAACTCCCGCAGCATACGGCGCAGTTCGTCGAGCCCGGGGCGGGCGGCCGGGTCCTTGTCCAGGCAGCGTTCGGCGATGCTCCGGAGCGGCTCGTCGACTCCACTCAGATCCGGCGCCTCGTACATCACCTGATAGCCCGTCAGGTACGGGCTGGCCCCGTCGAACGGGCGGTTGCCGGTGGCCGCGTAGACCAGCAGCGACCCCAGTGAGAAGACGTCCGAGGCCCCGGTGACCTCGCGTGGCGCGGCGAACTGCTCGGGAGACATGAAGGGCGGGGTACCGATCAGCCGGCCGGTCACCGTGAGGGCCTCGTTGTCGACGGCGTACGAGATGCCGAAGTCGATGACGCGCGGCCCGTCCTCGGCCATCAGGACGTTGCTCGGCTTCAGATCCCGGTGCACCACACCCACCCGGTGGATGTCCCTCAGCGCCTCGACCAGACCCAGCGCGAGCACGCGCAGCTCGGTGCCACGCAGCGGTCCCTCCTTGGCCACGACGTCCGACAGCGTGCGGCCCGGGACGTACAGCGTCGCCATCCACGGCTGCGGGGCGTCGGGATCGGCGTCCACCACCGGGGCGGTGAACGCCCCGCTCACCCGCCGGGCCGCCGCGACCTCCTGCCTGAAGCGGATCCGGAACTCCTTGTCCTGCGCGTACGGCGCGTGCACGACCTTGACCGCGACCCGCCGCCCCGATTCCGAGCGGCCCAGATAGACGACACCCATACCGCCGCTGCCGAGCCGGTCGACCAACGTGTAGCCGCCCATGGACTCCGGATCGCCGGGGCTCAGCGACATCGCGGGTCACCTTTCCAAAGTGCCTGCTCCGAAAAGCCGTTCAGGCGCCTCAGCCTAATATGGCGGTCGCGCTCACTGAGCGACGAGGCCGATCGGGTGGCCGGCGTCGCGGGGGCACACGGCGATGGTCAGGCGGCCGCGGCCCGGTGAGACCCCTGTGGGGTCGTTGGCCCACAGGGCGTCTGCGTCCTGCTGGTCCTCATAAGGAATCCAGCTGGTGGTGCTGGGATCCCATTCGCTTTCCTCCGCCGTGAGGAGCGGGGCGACTTCCGTGCCGCAGACGGAACAGACCAGCGGCGGTGGCCCCGTGAGCGGCCAGGCAACGTACCCGCCGACCTTCCAGCCAGGAGCCGTGGACAGGTCCGAGATGTACCGATCGCCCTCGTCCTCCGGCCCTCCCCACGCAGCGATGCGCTCCCGCAGGGCAGGGTCAAGGGTCATGAAGTAGGGATGCTCGACGATCTCCTCGGGGTGCAGCACGCAGGGGGACGGTACAAGTTCTTCACGGCCGACGACTTCGGGCACCGGCTGCTCCGCCGGCACGGCGGCCACGTCCTCGGCCCGCCGCCACCGCACCTGGACATACGGCTGGTGACGGCTCTCACCGTGCCTCTCGAAGCCGCACCAGAACACCTGGAGCACGTCCCCCTCCTCCGTATCGGGCAGACCGGGGACATCGCGTCGGTACAACTGTGCGACGGCCAGCAGCGGGATGGGGTCCGTGTCGGCAAGGTGCGGGGCATGCCGACCGCGCTTGAACTGGGCGAGGATGCCGGCTTCCTCGGCGTTGGGCCCGGACCGCGGATCACGCCGCCAGGCCCGCTCCAGGATCTCCCGCTCGCGCACCACCTCCGAGTACCGGTAGCCGCTGCCGCGCTTGTGCGGGATCGTGCAGACCGGCCAGGGTTCGTCGGCGGGCCACAGCAACGGACCACCGACCGAACTGTCATGCATCGTGGGAGCACCGCGCCGCGGGTGCAGCCGCGTGGCAGTCCGGCGCATCGCGACCAGCTCGGGGAAGATCTCTTCGACATCGACGGGGCGGGGCGGGGTGGTACGCGGCGCACGCCGACCGGGGCGGCAGGGTGCCGTCATGTCAACCGGGGGCTGAGAAACGGGCGTAGTACAAAGACAGCGCGCAGGCCGGTGCGACCATCCACCTCGGCGGCCGGTTCCTCGAACCGGCCGCCGCCAGAGCTCGCTCACTGAGTGACGAGGCCGATCGGGTGGCCGGCGTCGCGGGGGCACACGGCGATGGTCAGGCGGCCGCGGCCCGGTGAGACGCGGGTGGGGATGTTGGACCCCCTGACACCGGCATTCTGCCGGTCTTCCGTCGGGATCCAACTGGCGGTGCCGGGTGTCCATTCATGCTGGTCCGCTGTGAGGAGCGGAGTGAGTTCCGTGCCGCAGGTGGAGCAGTCCAGGGGCCCGGGCCCGGTGAGGTTCCAGGCGATGTAGCCGCCGATCTTCCAGCCGGGGGCCGTGGACAGGTCATAGATGTACTGCGGGCCTTCGTCTTCCTCCGGCCCCTCCCATACCTCGATGCGGTCCTGCAGTTCGGGAGGCAGGTCTTCGAGGTACGGGTGCTCGACGATCTCCTCGGGATGGAGCACACACGGCGACGGGACGAGTTCCTCACGGCCGACGACCTCGGGGACCGGCGGTTCGGTCAGCAGCGTGCCGACATCTTCGGAGTGCCGCCAGCGTAGGTGTACGTGGAGGTCGTAACGACTCTCGCCGTGCCGTTCGAAGCCGCACCAGAAAACCTGGAGCAGGTCTCCGTCCCCGACGTCGGGCAGGCCGGGGACGTCGCGCCGGTACAGCTGGGCCACGGCGATCAGCGGGATGGGGTCCGTGTCGGAGAGGTGCGGGGCATGCCGACCGCGTTTGAAGCCGTCGATGATCTCGATCTCTTCGGCGGTCGGTCCGGAGTCCGGTTCGCGCCGCCCGGCCGCCTCCAGAATCTCCCGCTTACGCACCACCTCGGTGTAGCGAAAGCCGCTGGAGCGCTTGTGCGGAATGGTGCACATCGGCCAGGGCTCGTCGGCGGGCCACAGCATCGGTCCACCGACCGAGCTGTCGTGAGCGGTGGGGGTGCCGCGCCGCGGGTGCAGCCGAGTGGCGGTCCGGCGCAGCCCGGCCAGTTCGGGGAAGGCCGCTTCTACGTCGGCGGGGCGGGGTGGGGTGGTACGCGGCATGAGCCAGGACTCCCGGGGCTTGAGGTGGATGCGGCGTGGTTCGGTGTCGGGGGCCGAACGGGGAATCTGCGCTCAGGAACCCCACCCTGGCACGGCGGTGCGTACCCCGGCTGCGGGATTGTCGAGCCAGCCATTCAGTTCGAATCCCTTGTTGCCGTAAGCGGAGTACTCGAGGCGGATGGGTATCGGATTGGTTCCCTCATAGATCGGGGTGATGTCGTACTGGACGACCTCTTTCCTGTCGGACACGGCCTGGTAAATCTTGTCCTCGATCATGTCGCGCTGGTACGGGGAGTTGGTGGGGTTCTGCGTCTGGGTCACGAGGTTGTGTTTGGCATTGTGCTTCACCCCTGCGCCGCCGAGACGGTTGGCCAGGAGGTGGCCGCGGGCCTCGTTGAACGCATTCCCGTTACCGCGCCAGCCCGGCGGCTTGGACGCGCCTGCCGGGTCGCCCGTATCGAGCATCTCGGGCCGGATGCAGGCGGAGACGCCGGTCGGGCGGCCGAGGTGGTCCAGAGGCTTGTAGCGAATGCTGCCGCCCCGCCCGTTGCTGCCCTGGGTCCACTCGTAGTGGTCCTTCCGGCACGGCGCCAGGCCGAGGGGGTCGTAGAGGTCCAAGGGGTTGTCGACGTAGGCGACCGGGTTGGGCGCCGGCGTCAGGCCCAGCGGGTCGGGGCTGACGTACCGTGCGGTCTCCGGGTCGTAGTGGCGGAAGTAGTTGTAGTGGAGACCGGTCTCGGGGTCCGCGTACTGGCCGGGGTGGCGCAGCGGTGTGTGGGCGGTGGCGTCCGGGTTGACGGCTGTGGTGCCCCAGACCGTCGAGCGGGTGCGCCAGGCGATCGTGCCGCTCTCGTCGACGAGTTCCGTCGGGGTGCCGACGAGGTCGGAGACGATGGCGAAGAAGCGTGAGTCGACCTCGTCGTCGGACAGGGGCTTGCGCTCGTACTGAAGCAGCGGCCGGAACCCGTCGTGGTCCCAGGTGAGCGTTGTGCCGGTGGCCGCGGTCGTCTGCTCGACCAGGCGCGGACCGTCCCACGTGAAGCGGGTCTCGTCGACGACCTGACCGGCCTCGTCCAGACGGTACTTGGCGGTGCGGCGGCCCAGCGGGTCGTACGGTAGTGCCAGGTGGCGCCGTCGGGCGTGGTGCAGGAGGTGAGGCGGTTCTCGGCGTCCCAGGAGTAGCGCCAGACGTCGGGCTTGCGGGAGAGGCGCTTCTTGACTCGCTCGACGAGGCGTCCGGCGTCGTCGTAGCGGTAGTGGGTCTGTCCGGCACGGACGACGCGGGTGCCGGTGTAGTCGCGCTCACCACGAGCTGCCGGGTCCGCGGCGCGGTCCGGCCACTCGGCGGTGAGCTGGTTGCCGGACGCGTCGTAGGCGTACCTCTCCGGTCCGGCGGGCCCCGTGGCGCCGAGCGGCCTGCCGACGGGGTCGAGGGCGTAGGTCGTGCCCCGCCCGGTGACCTTCTCGTGGACGGCGGTGAGGTGGTCGTCGGCCCGGTAGGTGTAGCTGCGGGCGCGTATTCGCCGGCCCTGCTGTGCGGTGAGGCTCTGCTGTGTGAGCCGCCCCACCGTGTCCCAGTCGGAGGCGAAGCGCAGGCCGGTGCCAACGGTGCGCTCGATCTCGCGGCCGAGGAGGTCGTGGGTGAAGCCGAGGGTGTGCCGGCCGTCGACGGTGAGGGCGATGCGGTTGCCGACCTCGTCCCAACCCGACTCGGTCCGTGCGCCGGTGGGTGTGGTGCGCGAGACGCGCCGCCCCGCCGAGTCGTAGCCGAGGCGGAGGGTGGCGCCGTCCACGGTCTGGGTCAGCAGCCGTCCCGCCACGTCGTAGGTGAACTCCAGGATGCACTGCGGATCTTCGGCCGTCGTCAGGCGGGACGCGCTGTCGTAGGAGAACGTGGTGCGGGTGCTCCCGGCCGTCTTCGCGGTGAGCCGGCCGTTCTCGTCGAACTCGAACCCGACGTCCTGCCCCGCCGGGTTGGTGCGCAGGACGAGCCGACCGGCCGGGTCGTAGGCACAGCGGCTGACGCGACCGTCGAAGTCGGTCTCGGTGAGCACCCGGCCGACGGGATCGTACGCGTAGCTCCACGTCAGTCCGGCCGGGTTGACGACCTGGACCAGGCGCTGTTCGGTGTCGTGGAGGAAGGTGTGTGTGCGGCCGTCGGGCGTCGTCCGCGAGGTGAGCAGGTCGAACGGGCCGAAGGTGCTGCTGGTGACGCCGCCGAGCGGGTCGGTGTGGCGGACGCAGTTGCCCTCGCCGTCCCATTCCCATGTCTCACGGCTGCCGTCGGGGGCCGTGCGCGTGCGCAGTCTTCCCTCGGCGTCCCACTCGAACCTGGAGGTCGCGCCGAGCGCGTCGGTCAGTTCGACGGGTTGCCCGAGGGCGTCCCGGCGGCACACGGTGCGCGCGCCGCGGGCGTCCTCCACGGCCACCGGGAGACCGGCCGCGTCGGCTTCCAGCCGCAGGGTCGCTCCCAGCGGGTCGGTGACGCTCTCCGGGGCGCCGGTGCGGTGGTGGGTGAAGCGGTGGGTGGCTCCGTCCGGGCCGACGACCGCGGTGCGGTTGCCCCGCTCGTCGTACTCCAGTCGGGTCTCGGCGCCGTCCGGGCCGGTGAGGGAGACCGGCAGATGCAGGGCGTTGTAGCCGATGCGGGTGACGGTCCCGTCGGGGGCGGTGACTAATGTCAGGTTCCCGTCCTCGTCCCATTCCCAGCGGGTGGTGCGCCCGAGCGGGTCGGTGTGGGACAGGAGGTGGTCGTGGCGGTCCCACTGCTGGGTGGTGGTGTGCCCGAGCGGAGCGGTGATCGCGATGATCTGGCCGTGCCGGTTGGCTCGGTAGACCGTGGCGTGTCCTAGCGAGTCGGTGTACGTGACGGTGCTGGAGCCGTCCTCGAGTGGATCGCCGTACGTCACAGTGGAGTCGAGGAAACCGTCGGTGCCGCGGGTCTCGACCACCCGGCCGACGGCGTCGTAGGCGTAGGTGAACTCGGTGTCGTTGGCGTCCCGCCAGCCCGTGACGCGGTGGGCGTCGTCGTAGGTGAAACGCGTCGCGGCGTCGACGGCGTCGCGCACCTCGATCAGGTCCGCAGCGTCGTCGTAACGGAAGGAACGTATCGCCACCGGCTCCCCGGCGGTGCCGACCGACAGCCTTGTGACAAGGCCCCGTGCGGCGTCGGAGTCGACCAGGACGCGGTAGCCGCCGCTGTGGGTGACGGTGAGCGGGACATCGTGCTCGTCGCGTTCCACGGTGACGCTGTTGCCGTTGCGGTCCTCGACACCGACCAGCCACCACACACCGTCCCGCGATGCCGCGGGCTCGAAGTGGCGCACGAGCCCGCTGTGCGGATCCTGCACCGTCAGTACGTAGCTGCTGCCACGCGTGACCTAGGTGAGGGGCAGCCGTACGCCTTCGGCCGGGCCGACCCGGTCGCCGGGCAGGTCGGGCAGGCGCGGATAGGCCAGGGCCGAGCCGTCCTCCCGGTACCACCAGAACCCGCCCAACCCGTCGTCCTTCTCCAGGCGTTCGTCCAGCGTGCAAGCCCATGACGGGCCGAAGGAGCGTCCTGCGGCATAGCCGGACAGGTGGGTGCGGCGCAGGGCCAGCGGCAGCACACCGGGCAGCTGTACGTCGGTCTGGGCGAGGATCATCTGGCCGCTGGCCATGTCGATCGGGTCGCCGCACGTCTCCTTGACGTCCAATTCACGGGCCTGCCGGGACAGCTCCGACGAGTCGATCTTCAGGCCGTCGTCCGGATCGCGGCCGGACGACGGGGCACCGCCGTGGCCGCCCCGGCCTCCGCCCCCGTCGCCCTTGCCGCCGACACGGATGCCGTGCACCCGGTCCCGTACGTCGAGGTCGATGCCCTTGTGCAGCCTGGAAGTGGCCTTCACCCGCTCCGGGACGGTCTCCGTGACGTGCTTGGCTATCTTGCCGAGGGCCTTCTCCGAGCCCTTCAGCGCGCCGTGCAGCACGCTGTCGAAAGCCTGCGTGAACGGATCGCGGCCCTTGCTCCGTCCGAAGGCTCCCCTGGCCCTGGACAGCGGCGAGGATGCGGCCAGATGCAGCTCGCTGCCGTGCCGCGACACCTTGCCCGCGCCGTCCTCGAACTCGATGTGATCGATCCTGGTGGTCTTCGGGGCGCCCCCGTCACCACTGTCGCCGGAGCCGCCGGCCGAGGCGAGTCGCAGCCCCCCGTGCCCTCCGTGCCCACCACTCTTTCCGTCGGCGGGCGGCAGCGAGAACGCCCCCTCGGCCAGGTCGAGCACGACGTCCTCGATCATCGCCTCCAGCTTGGCGTTGACCGGCTCGGTGACCTTGGCCAGGACCTCGTCGACGATCCGGTCGACGGCCTCGTCGATGATCCTCTTGACCAGCTGTCGCATCGCCGTGACCTCGGCCGCGCCGAGCACCGCGGACAGACCGCCGGTGACGAAGGAGAGCCCGACGGATAGACCCACCGAGCCTGCCATGACGGCGAGTTCGTCCTCCGCCTTGGTCTTCATCCCGAAGACGATGTCCGCGAGGACGTCGCAGGCGTCCGCGAACAGGCGGGCAAGTTCCGGGAGTTTCTCGAGGTGACTGGCCTTGGCCTCGTTCCAGTGCTTCTCCATCGCGTCGACGGCCCAGCCCTCGGAGGAGGACAGGATCCGAGAGACCGCCTTGTGGGCGTCGCCGCCGTGGCCCTCGAACTGCTCAGCGAACTCCCGCATGGCGTCGGCCATTTCGCGGTAGTCGTCCTCGTCGACATTCGGGAAGTTGATCCCGATGAAGTCCAGAACCTCGTCCAGCCAGCCCGGGATCGTGTAACCCATCCCCGTAACTCCCCCGTTGCCCTGCGCTTGCTCGCGCTTCCCGGGTCCGCGCGTCGCGGTCGAGAACCTTAGTAAATATCAGCACGCCTGTGCGAGTCGCGAACGGTCACGGCACCGACCGGGCTCCGCCCAGGCGGATGGAACTGGCCTCGGGCCGCGGCGGCGCCGGCGCCGGCGCCGGCGCCGGCCGGGATCGTGCTGGGGGTTCTCACCAACCTCGCTCAGGGCCGGCTGCCCGATCGCTGGAGCCAGATCGCCGATTCCGGCGCCGTCAGGTCGGTTGTGGCCTTTGCAGCCGGCGCAGTGCCGGCCGACCGGGTGTCGTCCGTCACGGCCGCCGTCAGTGGTCTGTGCGCCGAAGCCGGGCTGGTCGTCGGCTACTACGCCTGTGCCGAGTTCGGCCGGGACGGCATGGGTGCCCTGTCCTGGCCATTGGTCTGGCTTGTGATGGCGTTCGTCGCGGGGCCTCTCTTCGGGGTCGCGGGCGTCTGGTGGCGGCACGGGACGGCGGCCTGGCAGCGTGTTGCCGCCATCGGGGCTCTGACGGGTGTCTTCGGGCGGGAGGGCATTCATTACGCCTGGACGCTGAACTAGGAGCGGGCGCTGTCCGTTCTGGCCGCCGTCCTTCTGTCGCTCCTGGCCTATGCCGCCATCCAACTTCCGCTGGGGGGCCTGAGCGCTGCCGCGTGAGTGCCGTCACCGCCGAACACCCCGTTCGGTGTCAGGTCCAGGGCGCCGTGAGAAGGAAGGAACGGCCGGCCCGGTACGCGGCCGTGTTCTCGGAAGGGTCGAGCCACAGCTGGAGGTCGTCCCGGTGGCGGAGGTAGCGGCCGGGGTAGTTGTACGACTCCAGGGAGACCGAACCGGCCGTGGCACCGGAACGGGGGCAGAAGGTGGCGTCCTTCTGGAAGATGGCGGACCGGTCGTCGGCGTCCAGCCGGATACGGAAGGCGTAGTGCCGCACATACCTGCCCGTGGCGTCCCTGAGCGAGTAGCAGCGGGGGTCCGCCAGGCCGGGAACGAAGGTGAAGGTGGCCGCCTGCCGGGCGGCGGCGGAGCTGGTGGCGCCGACCGGGGCCAGGATGCCGAGCCGGCCGGACTGGCTCACGTAGTCGCCGGGGTCGTCGACCGACCGTAGGGCATGCCGCCCCGAGAACCGCGCCTCAGCCGTCGTCGCCGGGGCCGCTGTCGGCGTCGGTGTGGGCGACGGCGTAGCCCTCGGTGTCGGCGTCGGTGTCGGCGAGGCGAGCGTTCTCGGGGCCGGCGGCACGGACGGGGCGGGCGACAGCGGGGCCGCTTCGGCGGGCCGCGCGGCCGGCTCGTGCGAACCTGTGACGGTGTACCACGCCACTCCGGCAGCCGCGAGCGTGACGGCACCGGCGGCTGCCACCGCCGCGGGCTTGGCGGCCAGCCTGCCGATCGTCCGCGCCGTACGGCCCGCACCGCCCGCCGTACGCGTGCCCGCGCCGACGGTCGCCCCCGCCCCGGCCGAGCCCGCCCCCAGCGCCCTGACCAGTACCAGGCCGGCCAGGCCGACCGGCACCGGCACCAGCGCAAGGCCGGCCAGCAGCCCCTCCGCCGGTACCAGGTCGGACGAGCTCGACAGGCACTGCGGACAGTCGCGGACATGGCGTGCCAGCCGCTTGCGCCACAGCGCCGACGGCCGCCCGTCCCACGAGGCGAGTACGGGCGCCAGGTCCGGGCAGCGCGGCGAGGCCGTCACGGCTCGTACGACGGTGCGCGCCGTCTCCAGCCGTTCCTTGACCCGCTGGACGCGGACCGCGGCATGCTGCGGTGTGAGGTGGCAGGCCGCCGCGAGCTCGCCGCGGGTCAGTTCACCGGCACTCTCCATCCACCACAGCGCGAGTAGCTCGCGATCCTCCTCCTCCAGCCAGCGGGTCGCCTCCACCGCTTCACGCCGCTGGCCCGACAGCGCGATCCGAAGAATCGCCAGGTCGGAGAAGTCGGCCTGAGGGTCTGCGTCCTGGGCGTTCTCTTCCAGGGGTTCCGCGGTGAGCCAGGGTCTCCCTCTGCGCCACCGGTCACGGATCTGTCGCACGGTGATGGCGACGAGCCAGGACCGGAACCGATCCGGTCGCTCCAGGCCGGGCAACCCGTTCAGGACGCGGATCATCGTCTCCTGGACCACGTCGTCGACGTCGCTGTGCCCGTCCAGCGCGCGCCCGACGATGTTGTAGACCAACGGCAGGCAGTCCCGTATCAGCTGCTCCGAGGCCTGCCGGTCCCCGGCCCGCGCCGCCATGACGACGGCGACATCGGGCTGTTCCTGCGTGTTCCGCGAGCGCACCGCGCCCCACCTGTCCCGTCGCCTTGCCGATGTGTCGAGGCGACAGTGTGTCAGGGGCGAATCCGGGGGATCCGGGTGGGTCGCTCGTCAGGTGCCGCCCCACCGCGAACGACGGGGCCGCCGTGTCCGAGATCAGCCGAGCGGCTCCGAAGGCGTCGAGCGTGCCACGTACGCCAGCCCGTCGTACTCACGGGCGAGCACCGTCGGCGCCATGTGGAACCGGTAGGTCACCCGCGGTACCGCTGCGCCGAAGGACCGTACGAACTGTCGGCTTTCCAGCCACTGGGCGACGGCGGGCCGGGTCCGGCCGGCGCGCAGGTCGATGATGTGGTCCCCGGGGATGACCGACGCCAGTCGGGCCTCCACGGAGCGCGGGCCCGCCGCACTGACGGTGTGCTTCCTGGGCGGTCGTGTCGCGGAGTTCCCCGGGCGGGCGCGGAAGGCGCCCTCGCCGAATAGCAGGCCCAGGGCGTAGTAGGCCGCGCCGTAGTGGTTCCTGAGGTGGTGCCCCATGGCGGGTACGTCGCCGGCGTAGCGGTCGGTGGAAATGTGCCCGTTGTGCGCCCATACGGCGACCCCTCCGGCGGTCCGCTCCTCCAGGGAGATCACCGCCTGGGCCATGTGGCGGTCCCGCGCGGCCAGCGCGCCGGTCTCCTCACCGTCACCGCGCAACGGCCGGGCGGCCACGTCGGCCGCCGCAAGGATCGTGCGCGCGTGCCGGAGGGCGTCCTCCACGGGTGTGGCTCCGGCCCGCTCGGCAAGCCGGCACCGTTCCTCCTCGAGGAACCGGACGAGGTCGCGGGCCACGGCGAGGAGGCGGGGTCCCCGGTCCGCCAGGGAGCCCGGCCTGGCATCCGCCAGGGTGCCGAGCAGGCCGCCGGTGATGTCCGCCCGTTCGGGTGCCAGTGTGCGCAGTGCGGCGGCGAGTGCTGCCAGGGAGGGGCCGCACCTCTGGGGGTCGATGCCCACGAACCGCACGGCGCTCTCCTTGGGGACCGTCCGGTTGTGATCGCGCATCCACTCGATGACGTCGAGCATCTCGCGGGTCCGCCACGTCCAGAATCCGAGGCCGGTCAGTGCGCCGACGGCATCACCGGTTCCGTGCAGCACATGGTCGTCGATCGCCTGGGCGGCCGAGGCACTGGCCTCCATGGCCAGGGCGGTGAAGCCCATCTCCCGGACCAGGAAGCGCAGCAGCAGGTGTTTGAGCCGGAAGAACTCGGCGGTCCCGTGCGTCGCCTCGCCCATCCCCAGGACACGGACCTCGCCCAGCACCTCGCGCAGTGGCTCCAGGTCACCGTGAGCCGGTCGCGATGCCCCGGCGTTCAGGCTCTCCAGCGGTAAGGCGTTCTCCTTCAGCCACTGTTGTACTTCCTCGGTCATCGCCCTTCCCTTATGGTGGGCGGCCGCCCCGCGGACCATCTGGCAGCTGTGGCCCTCGATGACCGGAGCACTTCCCTGCCACGGCCCAGCCATGCGGAGGGTGCACGGCCGACGCAGGTGAGAACGTTCCTGCGGCGATCCACTTCGGTGGGGCGGGTGGGACTCGAACCCACGGCCGACGGATTATGAGTCCTTCGAGGATCTTGGCGGCCCTTGCGTTTCTACGCCGATTCTTAGCGCTTTTCCAGGTCAGACGGGGTGAGCCGTGTCGGCGACTCTTCGTCTTTGTCGGTCTGTTCCCATCCTTGTGTCCTCAACGCGTCCTCAACTCCGTCGCACAGCAGGAATGGTCCTGGGCCATCCGGCGATCGCGCCAGCTCAGACGGGGCTTCCGAACATGCCGCAGCGGACTCCCTTTCCAACGCGCTCAAGCTCCGCCCGCCCAGGTACTGGGGCAGCGGTGCCTCTGCGAGCAGAGCCGCCCTCCAGGCGTATGCTGCACCGCCTCGCCACCCGTGGACACGTCGGCTGCCGACTCGATGCGCTGAGCCCCAGACTCTGCCCGCCACCAGCGAGGCGACGATCCGGTGGTCGATGGTCACGCGGATGAGCTGGCATCTGGGACGGCCACGGGCCGCCGGCCGGCACTGAATGCCCCGGACACCTCCAAGAAGAGCCACCCGCACTCCGCCAGGCGCCGGGCTTTCGACCGCACCCCCTCGACCTTCGCCGGCGTCGCGTCAAGCCCCAGCTCCACCGCGATCTCCTTGGCTCGAAGAGGCCCGTGCCCCGTGGATCGCCGCTGTTCCAGCACACCCAGAATGCGCTGATAGTCCGGCACCAGAACCGTCACCGGCGCCCCTTCCCGCCAGGGCGGCACCGTCGAGCCCGGCACCGGCGCGAGCGACGGCGCCGCTTGCTCCTGGGCCTCGGTCACGGCGGTGGTCTCGGCAGCCGAGGTTGCCAGGGCCTCGGCCAGCTCTTCCCGCGCGATCAGCCGCCGGTCCAGATCGATCTCGGCGGCCTCCAACACCTCAGCCAACCGGGCGACTTCCTCCCACAGCCCTTCCACCCGCACACGGGCCGCTGTCTTCCGCTCTTCCCAGCACCGACGCCATCGCGCACCCTTCGCTCACGGGGCGGAAACAAGATGCCGGATGCCTCTCTGAGATCGTGCTGGTTGCCACCGTGCCGCTCAGGACCGTGGCGGTGCAGTGCTGCCACGGATGACGAGTTGCGTCGGTACGACCACGTCGTGTTCAGTCTCTTCCCCGCCCAGGATGCTCAGCAGCATCCGCCCAGCCAACTCCCCTTGCTCCCGCACCGGTTGCCGGACCGTCGTCAGGTCGGTCAGCTCGGCCACGGGGTGGTCGTCGATGCCGATGACGGAAAGATCGTCGGGGATGCGCAGGCCCGCCCGGCGCAGCGTGCGCATCGCGCCGAGGGCGACCTCGTCCGAGTGGGCGTAGACGGCGGTCGGTGGCTCCGGCTGGCTGAGGAGTTTGGCCATGGCGTCGGCACCTTGGTCGCCACCCCAGTCGACGGTGACGACGAGGCGTTCGTCGAGGGGGATGCCCGCATCGCGCAGGGCGGCGTAGTAGGCGTTGGAGCGACCCGAGGGCTGCACCTCGTCCGGCTGGTCCGGGTCGACCGCCGCGATCATCGCGATCCGGCGGTGGCCGAGAAAGAGCAGGTGGTCCATGGCCTGGCGACCGGCCGTCTCGTCGTCGATGGAGACGTTCGGATAGGGCGCGTGCTGGCCGCCCGCCGCGATGATCGTGACGCCCATCAGCTCAAGGCGCCGTTGCTCCTCCTCGCCCACCGGGAAGGCCAGGACTACCACCGCGTCGACCTTCCGGCGAGCCGGAAGGCGGTGGAAGAAGTCGTGACGGTCCTCGATGCCGTCCACGTGGTAGAGCAGAACGTCCAGGTCGGCCGCGCGCAGCACCGACTCCAGCCCCTCCAGCAGCGCCGCGAAGAACCAGCGGGAGATGTGCGGCACGACCACCGCGACCCGGCCCGTGTCGCCGCCCGCCAGGCGGGACGCCTCGGGCGAGACGACGTACGAGAGCTCCTCGGCGACCGCGAGGACGCGCCGTCGCGTGGCCTCGGCGACGCCGCTTTCATTGTTGAGCGCGCGTGAGGCGGTGGCCATCGACACGCCGGCCGCACGGGCCACATCCGCCATGTTGATCTTCTGGGAGCTCTGCGCCATGCCGGAAGGCTAACCCACTTTCGGAAACGCTTCCACAATTTTGGAAGGGCTTCCGAGGATACCGGTCGGCGTCGACCGTGAATCCACACGGCCATCTGATCGTTTTTGCATGTCAAATGCGTGTTGCGTTTTCGTTACTTGACAGACGCAGTCGAC
Organism: Streptomyces sp. NPDC001843; assembly: GCF_042891955.1. NCBI lineage: Bacteria > Bacillati > Actinomycetota > Actinomycetes > Kitasatosporales > Streptomycetaceae > Streptomyces > Streptomyces sp. NPDC001843. The sequence continues at coordinate 762,930 of NZ_JBIATQ010000001.1, forward strand.
CCCCTCACTCTTTCGGCAACGGAAACGCTTCCGAAAAGACCTTCACGCTCCCCTGCGGCCCGGTCCGGGAAGCACGCCGACCTCTGACTGCCGACCATGAGTGGAGCGGCAGCCGCATGGATGCGAGGAGGCATTATGCCCAAGCAGCAGCACCCCACCTCCCCCGCCAGAACCGCCGGCCGCAGCCTGCGCGCCCCGCTGGCGGCCGTCGCCGCGGCCTCCGCCCTGGCCACACTCGCCGCGTGCAGCGGCCCCGACTCGGACTCGGGTTCCGGCTCGGCGGCGGATGCGTCGCCGACCGCCGTGAACACCGCCGTCGCCGAAACCCCGGCAACGCTGACCCTGTTCTCCGCGGCCGGCCTGCAGACCTACGAGCAAGGCCTGGCCGACGCCTTCATGGCCAAGTACCCGAAGATCAAGGTCAAGCTGCGGGTCGAGGCGGACAACAACTACAACACCGTGCTGCCGAGGCTGCTCGCCTCCGACTCCGCCCCCGACATCGCCGCGCCCTCCGACCTCCTCGGCGGGGTGAAGGACGGCCTGCTCACCAACCTCGACGCCTACGACAAGGCGTACGACTGGAGCACGAAGGTCCCCGCCTCCGCGCTCGCCCCGGGCCGGGTGTCCAACGGCGTGATCGGCTCCGGCTCGCTGTACCAGGCCGGCGGCTCGGCCGGCCCCCTGGTCGGCGTCTTCTACAACAAGGAGCTGGCCGCCAAGGTCGGCATGGCGAGCGTGCCCTCGTCCGTCTCCGAGCTCGAAGCCGTCATGGCCAAGGCGAAGAAGTCCGGCATCACCCCGATCGTCGCCTCCAACCAGGACGGCCTGATCGGCCATCTCTACAACCTGCTCCTCGGCGACTACATGGGCGCCCAGGCGCTCAGCGACTTCGTCAACCACAAGCCGGGCGCCACCCTGGACACCCCGGCGGCCGTCCAGGCCACCAAGACCCTGCAGAAGTGGATCAAGGCAGGCTACTTCGCCTCCGACGTCAACGCCATCAACCAAGAGGCGTCGTACGGCCGGTTCACCGGCGGCAAGGGCCTGTTCTTCTTCCAGGGCAGCTGGATCACGCAGACCATCGACAAGACATTCAAGGGCAAGTACGGCGTCTTCCCGATGCCGCCGGCCGAGAAGGGCGGCAAGTACGCGGGCATGACCAGCAACACGCTCGCCTACTCGATCGCCGCGCACTCCAAGAACAAGGACGCCGCCGCCCTGTTCCTGAACTTCCTCACCACGCCCGAGGCCGCGAAGGTCGCCGTCGACAACGGCTACGCCGCGGTGACCTCGGACTCCGCCAAGACGCCGTCCCTGTCCGGCACCGCATCCGAGCAGATCCAGACCGGCTACGCCGCCATCGCCGCCGACAACGGCTTCGACAGCTGGATCCAGAACGCCGCCCCGGCCGTCAACACCAAGCTGACCCAGCAGCTCCAGCTCCTGGTCTCCGGCAAGGTCGAGCCCGCCGCGGTGGTCAAGACCCTCCAGAGCGCCTACGCCGACGCACTCAAGAGCAGCTGAGCACCATGTCCTCCACCCCCCGACCGACGAGGAAGGGCGCCGCCGCCCGGGGCCGCCGCAGGCTCCGGGCGAGGCGGTGGGCCGGCTGGCTCTTCGCCCTCCCTGCCCTCGCCTTCTACGGCGTCTTCAACTTCTACCCGGTGCTCCTGTCGATCCAGTACTCCTTCTACGACTGGGACGGCATCGGCGCTTCCACCTGGGTGGGCCTGAAGAACTACACGGCGGTCTTCACCGACTCGGAGCAGTTCTCCTCCCTGCTCCACGCCTTCTACCTGATCCTGTTCTTCACCGTCCTGCCGGTGACGCTGGCCCTGATCACGGCTTCTGTCCTACGGCAGTTGCAGGGCCGCTTCACCGGCGGCCTGGCCCGCACACTTCTCTTCCTGCCGCAGATCATCCCAGGCGCCGCCGCAGGTGTGGCCTGGACGTGGATGTACTCGGACAACGGCGTGGTCAACCAGCTCCTGCGCGCCGTCGGCCTGGGCGGCCTCGCCCGTGCCTGGCTCGCCGACTTCACCTGGGCTCTGACCGCCGTGGGCTTCATCGGAACCTGGCTGTCCACAGGTCTGTGCACGATGCTGCTCCTGGCCGGTATCGGAAAGATCGACAACAGCCTCTACGAGGCAGCCCGCATCGACGGCGCCGGACCGATCCGCCAGTTCCGGGCGGTCACCCTGCCCGGCCTGCGCAACGAGATCGGGGTCTGCGTCACCATCACGGTCATCGCCGCCCTCGCCAGCTTCGACGTCGTCTACCTCGCCACCCAGGGCGGCCCCGGCACCCAGACCATGGTCCCCGGCGTCGCCGTCTACAACCTGGCCTTCAGCGACAGCCGCCTCGGCGCGGCCTCCGCACTCGCCGTCGTCCTCGCCCTGATCGTCATCGCGGTCGTCGCCCCGCTCCAGCGCCTGTTCCGGGAGAAGTGACCATGCCCGAACGCACACAGACGCTGCGGACCCTGCGTCGCCGCGCCCCTGGCTTCACCCTCATCGCGGCCGCCGCGCTTTACTCCGTCGTCCCGCTGCTGAGCATGGTCAGCGCGGCCCTCGCGCCCCAGGGATCCTTCCCCTCCGGCCTGAGCTGGCCGGCCGATCCGCACTGGCACAACTTCGTCGACGCCTGGAACATCGCCAACATCACGACCCTGCTGAAGTCCAGCACGCTCATCGTGCTCGGCGTGGTCCCGGTGGCGGTGCTGATCTCGACGATGGCCGCCTATGCGATCGCCGTACTGGAGATCCCGCTCGGCAAGATCTTCTACACGATCCTCGTCCTCACCCTGACGCTCCCGTACGAGATCGTCATCGTCCCGCTCTACGAACAGACCAAGGCCATGGGCCTGTTGGGCAGCCAGTGGGCGCTGATCCTCCCACTCATCGGGATGAACATGCCCTTCGCGGTGTTCTGGATGCGGGCGCACTTCGCCGGCGTACCCAGGGAACTGAACGAGGCAGCGGGCATGGACGGCGCGGGGCCCTGGCGCGCTCTCTTCCACATCCACCTGCCTCTCGCCCGCCCGGCGATCGCGTCCCTGGCGCTGCTGATGTTCCTGTCCACCTGGAACCAGTTCCTGCTGGCGCTGGTGCTGATCGACGATCCCAACAAGCGGACGATGGCGGGCGCGTTGCAGGCGTTCACCACGAAATACAGCACCGATCAGGTTCTGTTGAACGCCGGCGCCCTGCTCATCATGGCCCCCACGATCCTCGTGTTCCTGGTCCTGCAACGCCACTTCGTCAAGGCGCTGCTCCAGGGCTCGGTCAAGGGCTGACCCCAACCCCCACCTTCTTCTTCACACAGTCAGGACCGAGCACCATGACCAACCCGACCCCCACCGGGCTTCCCGTCGGAACCGATGCCGACTGGTGGCGCAGGGCCGCGATCTACCAGGTTTACATCAGGAGCTTCGCGGACGGTGACGGCGACGGCACCGGTGACATCGCCGGCCTCCGCTCCCGCCTGCAGTACCTGGTCTACCTGGGCATTGACGCGATCTGGATCAACCCCTGGTACCCGTCCCCGCTGGCCGACGGCGGCTACGACGTCTCCGACTACCGCGACATCCACCCCGCCTACGGCACCCTCGACGAGGCCAAGCAGCTGATCACCGAGGCCCACGCCCTTGGCCTGCGCATCATCCTGGACATCGTCCCGAACCACACCTCCGACCAACACGCCTGGTTCCAGCAGGCGCTGGCGGCCGGGCCCGGCTCCGCAGAACGCGACCGCTTCATCTTCCGCGACGGCAAGGGCGACGACGGCTCCCTGCCCCCCAACGACTGGCAGGCAGCCTTCGGCGGCCCCACCTGGACCCGCACCGACGACGGCCAGTGGTACCTCCACCTCTTCGCCCCCGAGCAACCGGATCTCAACTGGGACAACCCGGAGGTGCGGGCAGAGTTCGAGTCGATCCTGCGCTTCTGGTTCGACCTGGGTGTCGACGGCTTCCGCATCGACGTCGCCCACGGCATGGTCAAGGACCCGGCCCTACCTGATCTTGGTCTCACCGAGTTCTCGGTCCTGAGGGGCGACGGCCAGGAGGACCACCCGCACTGGGACCGTGACGGCCTGCACGACATATTCCGCAGCTGGCGGGCGATCGCCGACAGCTACCCGAACCCCCGCGTCTTCGTCGCCGAGGCCCACGTACGCCCCCACCGCCTGCCGGAGTACCTCCGCCCCGACCAGCTCCACACCGCCTTCAACTTCGACTTCCTCAAGTGCCCCCTGGACGCGGGCAGGCTGCGCGAGGTCATCGACCGCAGCATCACCAGCCTCGCCGCAGTCGGCGCGCCCGCCACCTGGGTCCTGTCCAACCACGACGAGACCCGCCACGTCACCCGCTACGGCCGCGCCGACACCGGAGTCCAGGCCCTGTTCCGGGACAAGCCCATCCCCACCGACCTCGCCCTCGGCACCCGTCGCGCCCGCGCTGCGGCCCTGCTGATGCTGTCCCTGCCGGGAGGGGCGTACATCTACCAGGGCGAGGAACTCGGCCTCTACGAGGTCGAGGACATCCCGGAGTCGATGTTGCAGGACCCCATCTGGGAACGCTCCGGCCACACCCTCCGAGGCCGCGACGGCTGCCGCGTCCCCCTCCCCTGGACCGGCGACACCCCGCCCTTCGGCTTCAGCGCCTCCGTACTCGCCACTCCTTGGCTTCCCCAGCCGGCCGACTGGAAGTCCTACACCGCCGAAGCCAACCAGGCAGACCCCGCCTCCATGCTCCAGCTCTACCGCTGCGCCCTCCGCCTGCGCCGCACCCATCCCGGCCTGCGCGGCGAGGAGTTCCACTGGCTGGACAGCCCGGCCAACACGCTCCTCTTCGAGCGGGGCGACGGGCTCCTGTGCGCGGTCAACCTCTCCGACCAGCCCACCCCCCTTCCCGACAGTTGCAGCCCCCTCCTCGCATCCGGACCGCTGAGCAAGTACGGGCTACTTCCGCCGGACACCACAGCCCTGCTGCACCGGGACTGACACAAGTCGCCGCGGTAGCCCCCTCCCCGCCGCTACCGCGGAATGCCGGTTCCGCCCCTGCGAGCGCAAAGGCGGGACCGGCACATCACTCCACCCAACCGGCCTTGGTCAAGGTCCAGCCGCCTTCAGGCATGACCCCCTGTACGCTCCAGGCGCCCTGCTCGTCCATCACCCTGTCGACCGCGCCCGTCACGGTCGGAACTGGGTGGCCAGATGGTCTGCAGAGGGCCGAACCGCCACGGCCGCCGGACACCACGAACAGGCAGCGGGGATGCGGCCGGGACAGCGACGACGTCGACCCCGGAAGCCGGGTCCGGCACCGGTCCGCCGTCGGTCTCTCCGGCTCCCACGCCCGCGACGGACCCCGCGCGAAGCGGCCCAGATCCGCCGCGCAGGCACAGGCGTTGATCCGGAAGGTCAAGCCCGGGCCCGAGTTGTTCGGGGCGGACGTGGTGGACGTTCACCGTCACGGTTCCGGCCCTGGACCATGAACCGGCGCCCCGCCTCGGTCACGCCGGGATCCCACGTCTCGCAGTGCCGCTGGACGAGGAAACCACCGGCCGGCACAGGCACGGCGGCGGCGAGGGCGATCAGGGCCACACGGTCGCCCAAACCGGCGAACACCGCGGCGACCAGGGCGAAGGCCACGGCGCACCACAGCCAGACGCGCAGATTGGTCAAGGCCGCGTCGGCGGCGCGACACCGGGTGGGACTGCCCACCAGCCCCTGCCCGGCCAGACGGTCGCGGACTGCGTCGACGCTCGCGCTCTCGCTGAGCCGGTGCACGCGGTCCCACACGCCCCAGCGTGGTGCCAGGCCGATGACCTTGACATCGACCTCGACCTCGTCACGTGGGGCAGGGTCGGTGACGGTCACCTGCTTGCCGTACACGGTCAACCGCCCGCCGAGCATCATGGCGGACAGGACCGTGAGCACGACGCGCTGGCCCTGTCCGTGGAGGAACGCCACCTTGTACAGGCTCACGCCAGCGCCCGGTCGGGCGCCGCGGCTTCGGGGGGCGAGCCGGTGTCGTGGAGGGCCTGTTCCCGGGCGGAAGGGTGGCTGGTCAGGGCGTTGCGTTGGCTGGGGCGAGAGCCACGTTGCCGCGGACCAACGGCTGACAGTCGCCCATGACCGGCAAGCCGGCCGGGCTCGCCCGCGTACGGCACAGAGCGCGGTCGGGGTCGTGGACGCGGGTGGGGAAGGTACCCGGGTACAGGTGTGGGTCGCGGCGGGCGATGATGCGGCGTCGCCGCAACTCGTCGGTGATGGCCTGACCGTCGAAGAACTCGGCGCGTCACGCTTCGGCCCCGGCGCCAGCCGGCCTGGCCTGCGTCAGCCGGTCGGTGTCTTCATGGCGTCTCCTCACTACGGCCAGTACCTGCGCACAGGGGCCCGGCTCATTCCCTGCGCGGCGGAGAGTCCACCAGGCCCTCCTGCTCAGGTGGTCGGTCGATGAGCGGCTGGAGAAGACCGCAGTCGTCGATGAGCGGCTCGGTCAGGCGCCCTTGTTCAGCCGCAGCACTTCGCCGTCGCGCCCGCCCTCGGTCGCGGTGGCGTAGACGGCACCGGGATGGAAGACCTGGCCGAGCAGGTCCGTGTCCCCGTAGTAGAGGCCGTCGAAGTACTGCCGGAGCACCTTGTCCATCAACACCGTGCCGTACCACATAGGCGTGTGCCACCAAGTAGCACAGGGTGCCACTGCACGTCTATTGTGGATACATGCCTGCCCAACCCGAGATCACCCAGCGCGACCTGCGCACCAAATCCAAAGAGATCATGGACGCGGTCCAGAGCGGCCAGTCCTTCACCGTCACCCGCGACGGCCACCGCATCGGCGAGCTCATCCCCCTGCGCCGCCGACGACGCTTCGTCCCCCGTGGCGAGTTCGCCGCCATGTCCCGCAGCGCCCCCGACATCTCCCTGGACGCCTTCCGCGCCGACCAGGACGCCACCGCCGAGCAGGACATGGACGACCCCTATGCCCGGTGAGCAGCAGCCCGTCGAGCACCAGCAGGGCCTTCTCGACACCAACATCATGATCCTGCGCAAGTGGATCAACCCAGAGGAACTGCCCGCCGAGATGGCCATCACCGCCATCACCCTCGCCGAGCTCTCCGCCGGCCCCCACCAGGTGCGCAGCAACGCCGAACAGGACGACTACGACGAACACGCCGAACGCGCTCGGCGCACCGACATCCTCCAGCGCGCGGAGAACGAGTTCGACCCCATCCCCTTCGACGCCGAAGCCGCCCGCATCTACGGCCGCGTCTGCGCCGCCGTCATCAGCACCGGCCGCCAACCCCGCCGCCGCATCGCCGACCTGATGATCGCCTCAATCGCCATCGCCGAAGATCTCCCCCTGTTCACCACCAACCCTGACGACTTCAAGGGCCTGGACGACCTCCTCACCGTCGTCCCCGTCACCCGACCCAAGGTGCTCCACGACCGGTAGCGGCAGACGGGAACCGTGCCTTCGCCCCGACCACCACGACCAGCGCAACCACCGCTCTCGCAGGTTGAGGTGAGCGCCGCAGGCATGCCCAAGGCCCACCAGAGGACTCCTCGCTCCGGCCGACCACAGCCTGATGGAATCGGCCGAGGCGGCCCCGCAGCCACCCTTCGCGACACCTGCGTCCTCACAGCGTCCTCAACATCGCCCCTGGCCCCTCACTGAGGCCGCTGCTGGGCCTCTTCCGCACCATGCCCCGGCACATTTACGCAGGTCGGCGCAGCACGTACCGCCACCCGCCGACTCGCCGCCGAACTTGCGAGCAGCGGATTCGGTCCGTTCAGCCCAAGTTGACGTTCCAACACCTCAGAAGAGACGTTTCCGCAGGTCACAGCCCTGCACTGGTGGGGCGGGTGGGACTCGAACCCACGGCCGACGGATTATGAGTCCTTTGAGGATCTTGGCGACCCTTGCCGCTCAATTATCATCTGTGACGTTCTTGCAGGTCAGGCAAGGTAAACCTTGATGGCGCCGTCACCTGTTTGTCGGTCTGTTCCTGTGCTTGCGTCCCCACCGCGTCCCCACCTCGCCCTCCCCGGAGCCGGATCGCAGGCAGCGCAGAGGGTCGACCCAGTTCGACAGCGGGTTTTTGAACCCAGGCGCAGCGGATTCCCTTTCCAGCGCACAGTAGCTACGCCGCCCTGTCGCAGCGGTAGGGCTCCATGCGGGGACCAAGCGCGCAGCCGCGGGAAGGGGTGCCGGGGCGCTCTCACGGCGAGTCCGAGTGGCTGCCCAGGCCCCCAGGCATGAGCACCGCCGACGGGCTTCGATGACGCCGGGCCGATCGATGGTTTCCGCGCCCTGTCGAGCCGTTGCGACTCAGGCGCGCGGCCCCGCGCCGTGCAGGAGCGTGTCGATGACGAGCGTTGCCAATGCGTCCGGGTCCTGTGCGGCAGGGTCCTGCTCCGCGCCGGGCCTGTTGATGGCTTCGCCGAGGAGGGCGTAGTACACCTGCCGCGTCCACGCCAGGTCTGCATGCGGGGCGAGGAGCCCCTCGCGCTGCGCCCGGTTCATGAGTTCGACGGTGCGGGTGTCGATCTCGTCCCAGAGGGCGGCTGCGGCAGGGGTATGAGCCGTGGCGTGACTGAGGGTGAACCGCCAGGTGTTCTTGACCCGCAGGACGTTCGCGGTCACTCGGTGCAGCGCCACGAGCGCGGGAGCGGCGTCCGGCCGGGCTTCCTCGATGGCGTCGATGAGCTGCTGCTTCGCGGAGACGGCGAGCGCCTCCAGCAGTGCCTGCCGGTTCGCGAACCGGCGGTGAACGGTGATCCTGGTCAGTCCCGCCGCCTCCGCGACCTGCTCCATCGAGGCGCCGGCGTCCCGGGCGAAGACCTGCTCGGCCGCCTCGAGAATCGCGCGCACACTGCGCTCGGCATCTGCCCGCAGTGCTCGGCCCATGTCTGTCTCCTGTCTGGTTCGCTTCCCGGCCCCTTGTAGAGGATACGTGAATGCTACCGCTACTTGACTAATTGATTCCTCGCTGTTGCTAATAACCTGTGATCTGATACATTGATGAAACCGATTGAGGATCGCTCGCCACCGGCCTCGCGATCCCTCACTCACCGCAAACGACAACACCAACCCCTGCACAAGGAGCCCACAATGGCCACGACACGACCGGTAGCCCTCGTGACGGGCGCGTCCTCCGGCATCGGCAAGGCAGCCGCCCTCGCGCTGGCCGCGGCGGGCCACGAGGTGATCGGCACCAGCCGCAACACGGCGCACGTCACCCCGATCAAGGGCGTGACCTTCCTCGACCTCGACGTGACCAGTGACGAGTCGGTGACCGCTGCGGTCGGCGAGGTGATCGACCGGTTCGGACGCATCGACGTCCTCGTCAACAACGCCGGCATCGGCTCGGCGGGCGCCGCCGAGGAAAGCTCCGCCGCGCAGGCGCAGGGCCTCTTCGACATCAACGTCCTCGGCGTCATCCGCATGACCAACGCCGTCCTGCCCCACATGCGCGCGGCGCGCAGCGGACGCATCATCAACATCTCGTCCATCGTCGGGTTCATGCCGCAGCCCTACATGGCGGTCTACGCCGCCTCCAAGCACGCCGTCGAGGGCTACTCCGAGTCCGTCGACCACGAGGTCCGCGAGCACGGTGTACGGGTCCTGCTCGTCGAACCCGCCTGGACCAGCACCGCGTTCGACGCCGCCAGCGTCCGCCCCGACCAGCCCCTGGACGTCTACGCCCACCAGCGGCACGTCTTCGAGGAGTACATGGCCCAGGCGGTCAGGGACGGCGACGACCCCGCCGTCGTCGCCAAGGAGATCGTCGCGGCGGCGACCGATGCCAAGCCCAAGCTGCGCTACACCGCCGGCGCCATCACCGGCCGCGTCCGCACGATGCGCCGCGTGGTCCCCTCCCGCATGTTCGACCAGCAGCTGCGCAAGCTCAACCGCCTGCCCGCCGCCTGACGTTCAGCCCCGCCTCCAGACAACGACGACAGGAAAGCGAAGCTCGACATGAGCACCTATCTGGCAGATACGGCCGAAGACCTCACCGTCGACGGTCCCTCCGCGACCTTCACCTACCGGCGCCTCGGCCCGACCGGCGGCACCCCGCTGGTCCTGCTGAACCGGGTCCGGGGCACCCTCGACTGGTGGGACCCGGAGTTCCTGGACCATCTGGCCGCCGGGCACGACGTGATCGTGTTCGACAACGTGGGCACCGGCTACACCACCGGCACTCCGCGCGACTCCGTCGAGTCACTCGCCGACGGCACCGTCGAGTTCATCGAGGCCCTCGGCCTCACGCAGGTCGACCTGCTCGGCTGGACGCTGGGCGGCACCGTCGCCCAGCACATCGCCCGCCGACGGCCCGACCTGGTCCGCAGGCTGGTCGTGGCAGCCGCCAGTCCCGGCGGCACGGTGCCCGGCGCACCCGACCCGAATCCGAAGGTGCGGGCCACCATGACCAAACCCGAGGTCACCGGGGACGACCTGGTGTTCCTGTTCTTCCCGGAGACGGACACCGGCCGCGCCGCCGGGCACGCCCACCTCGCCCGGGTGGCCACCCGGCTGGCCACCGGGCTTCCGGAAGTGTCCGAGGCGGCGGCCATGGGCCAGATCACCGCGATCGCGAAGGACGCGGCGATTCCCTTCGATCAGGTGCGAGCGGACCTGGCCGCCATCCGGCAGCCCGTCCTCTACGCCACCGGCATGCAGGACGCGATGATCACCCCCCTGGCCTCCTACACCGCCGTCCAGCACCTGCCCAGCGCCACCCTCATCGCCTACAGCGACGCCGGCCACGCCTTTCTCTTCCAGCACGCGAAGCACTTCGCCGCCCAGGTGACGGCCTTCCTCTCCGACTGAACCGCGGAACGCGGAACTGCTGAACAACGCCCGACAACACGGGAGTCGGAACGCCTCCCCGACCGAGGAGCCCCATCGTGGAGTTGCCCAGCGATCCGGCGCGCCGCGAGGTCACGCCGCTGGAACTGTTCTTCGACCTGGTCTACGTCTTCGCGATCGGCCAGCTGTCGCATCAACTGCTGGCGCACCCGACATGGACCGGCGCCGCCCAGACCCTCGTGCTCTACCTCGCGGTCTACGCGGCCTGGGCGTACACCACCTGGGCGGTCACCCTCGTGCCGGCCGAGGATCCGCGGACCCGGCGGATGCTGCTGGCGGTCATGCTCGTCGGGCTGTTCATGAACGCCGCGATCCCGCGAGCCTTCGACGACGCCGGGTGGGTGTTCGTCGCCACCTTCCTGCTGATCCACATAGGCCGGACGGTATGGCTGCTCACCGTCGGCCTCGATGAGGTCAACCAGGAGCATTTCATCCGCGTTCTGGTCTGGTTCGTCGCGGCCGCACCTCTGTGGCTGATCGGTGCGGCGGCCGACGGCGGCGCGCGGCTGGCGTGGTGGGCCGCGGCGCTGCTGATCGAGTTGGCGGGCACGTGGACGGCGCACCCGCTGCCCGGCCGCAGGCTGGAGTCCAGACAGGTCGGCTTCGCCGGCGGGCACCTGCTGGAACGCGGCCGCCTGTTCGTGATCATCGCGTTGGGTGAGACGGTCATGACCACCGGCACGGCGCTCACCGCGGCCCCGTACGAGCCGATGACCCTGCTCACCGGCGGTGTCGCGCTCAGCGGCACGGTCGCACTGTTCTGGCTGTTCTTCAGCCGCTCCGAGCGCGTCGTGCGCCATTTCCAGCGGACCGAGGACCCCATGCGGGCCGGGCGCAGCGGCGTCATTAGCCTCATGGCCTCCGTCGCCGGGTTGATCGCCGTCGCCGTCGCCGATGAACGTGTCATCGTCCACCCCGTGGAGCACGCCGGCATCACCACGAACCTGCTGCTGTTCGGCGGGCCGGCTCTCTACCTCGTCCCACAGGTGTGGCACGGGGCAACCCTGTTAGACGACCTGCTCTCGTCACGGCTGCTCGCGCTGTTGGCTCTGGCCATCGCAGGCGCGGTCACATTGAGGGCGCCTGCATACCTGGCTGCGGTCGTCGCCGCCGCGATCGTTGTCGCACCGGCCGTGTTCGAAGAACGCCGTCCGACCGGCGATGCGCATCCAAAGCCGAGCCCCTCAGGCCGCCCGCACAACTGACCCGATCGCCTGTCCCCGGCACACGCGGCCCGCATGCCGGTCGGCGCCCCGTCCGGTGAGACCGGTATGCCGTTCCCTTCACCTCATGTGACCAGGAGAATTTCATGAGCTCGCCCACCAGTACCGCTCTTGCCGCCGGAGCCGACCGCGGCCTTGCCCGGACATCTGCTGTCGAGCCGTTCGGCCCCGGCGCCGCCGTCCACGCCGCTGCCGGCGACTCCGACCATCCGCATCCGGTGTCCGGGCTCAGGCTGACCGGCGCGTCACGGGAGCGGGGGGCCTTGTCAGGGGGCGGGGCGCCATGACAGAGGCCGGCGTACTGATCTGCGACGCCCAGGAGTTGATGCGGGCCGGCCTGCGCGGCGTAGTGGACAGCCAGGCGGACCTCACGGTGGTCGGCGAGGCCGGGGACGGTGAGACGGCTGTGTCGCAGGCGCTCGCGCTGCGCCCGGACCTCGTCGTGATGGGGGTGCGGATGCCGTGTCTGGACGGCATCTCGGCGACCGTGCAGGTACGCGCGAAGCTGCCCGGGACATACGTACTGGTTCTCAGCGGCTGTGACCGCGACGAGTATGCGTACGCGGCGCTGCGTGCCGGAGCCAGTGGCTTTCTCGTCAAGGACACCTCGGCCGCCGAGATGCTCGTCGCCCTCCGCGGCGTGCTGCGCGGCGACACGATGATCGCCCCGTCGGTGGCACGGCGGCTGATCGACCGGTACGTCACGGGCGCCGTCGCCCCACTCGCCGACGCACGCCTCGACGCGCTGACCGAGCGTGAGCGGGAGGTGCTGTGTCTGGTCGGCCGCGGGCTGAACAACGCGGAGATCGCCGAGAAGCTGTTCGTCGGCGAGACCACGGTCAAGACCCACGTAGCCCGGATCCTCTCAAAACTGCACATCCGTGACCGCATACAGGCCGTCGTCGTGGCCTACGAGAGCGGGCTGGTTCGTCCTGGTGGATGACCCGGTCGGGCGCTGGGGTGGACGCCCGACGACACACCCGGTACCTAGGTTCGGGGCGTGTCGATCATGCGGGAGTTCCTTCGCCGCCCCCGACTCACCGGTGCGGTCGTTCCGAGTTCTCCCGCTCTCGCTCAGGCCATGACCTGCGGACTCGCACTGGACCGCGCCGAAGTCGTCGTGGAGCTTGGGCCCGGCACCGGCGCGATCACCGGGGCGATCGTGAGGCAGCCGGCTCCGCGAGCCGGCCGCGTGCGCCTCCCTGATTTCTCCCTTCCCCATTTCGTCCTCAGGACTTCAGATTTCACCACTGGAGCACACCATGACGCAGCACAGCATGTTCAGCATCGAGACCGTGACACCGGAGATCCGCAAGGTCACCTTCTCCAATCCGCCGGTGAACGTCGTCGGCGCGGACACCGTCACCCAACTGGTCTATGTCGTCAATGAGTTGAGCCGGGACGAGCAGGTTCAGGTCGTCATTTTCGACAGCGGCACGCCCGGATACTTCTACAACCACGCCGATCTCGGCCAGGTGCCGGAACTCCTGGCGCTGAACAGCACCGCCGGGACCCCGACGTGGGTCGACCTGGTCACGAGCCTGACCAGCGCCCCGTTCATCAGCATCGCCTCCATCCGCGGGCGCACGCGGGGCGGCGGGGACGAGATCACGCTGGCCTTCGACCTGCGCTACGCCAGCCGCGAGGAGGCGTTCTTCTGCCAGCCAGAGGTCGCGATCGGCATCGTCCCCGGCGGTGGCGGCAGCGACCGTCTGGCCAGGCTGCTGGGGCGGGACCGCGCGCTCGAAGCGATCCTCACCAGCCAGGACTTCGACGCCGACACTGCCGAGCGGTACGGATGGGTGACCCGGACCGTCGCCGACGCCGAACTCGACGACCTCGTGAGCGGCGTGGCAGCGCGCATCGCCTCCTTCGACAAACAGTCCGTCCTGGCCGCCAAGGCACAGATCAACCGGTCGACCCTGCCGCCGGCGGCCGATCTGCGAGCGTCCTGGGCGGAGTTCGCGGAATCGGTCAACTGGCCGGGATTCCAGGCACGCGTACCGCAGCTCGGAAAGGCCATCGCCGAGATCGGCCTGAAGGAGATCGAGCGAAACCTGGGCCACTACGCCGGCCTGATCAACGACCAGGCATAAGCACCTTTCCACTGCTCGCGATGACGCCCGCTTCGCGTCGCCCTCCCTGCGCACGGAAACCGGCGAGAAGCACGCCGATCACTCCTGCGCCGAAACTGACTCGACACGCGATGAGGGGGGTGACTCGCCGACTCGGCCGACCTGTCGTGCGTCGTGACTTCGTGCAATGAGGAATCGTCCCTTTGCCTGAGCCACGGCGGCTTCTCGTCAGCGGCCGATCGGCGGCCGCCAGCCGGCACATACCGGTCAGCGCGCCGCCCGGGGCGCCCACCCGACCGCCTGACCTTCCCCCACTCAACGCACCAGGGACTTCTCATGGACCTCTCCACCAGCACCGTCCTCGTGACCGGCGCCAACCGCGGCCTGGGCCGCGCACTCGCCGCCGAACTGCTCAGCCGCGGTGCCACCGTCTACGCTGGCGCCCGCAACCCCGACAAGGTCGACCTGCCGGGCGTCAGGCGGATCGCGCTCGACATCACCGACCCCGCCTCCGTCGCCGCCGCAGCCCAGGCTACGGGCGACGTGACAGTCCTGATAAACAACGCCGGTATAGGCACCACCACCGACCTGCTCACCGGCGACCTGGACAACGTCCGCCTGGAGATGGACACCCACTACCTCGGCACCCTGTCGGTGGTCCGCGGCTTCGTGCCCCAGATCGTGGCCAACGGCGGAGGTGCGATCCTGAACATCCTGTCCGTCCTGTCCTGGTTCAGCTTCCCGCAGTCCGGCGCCTACTGTGCCGCCAAGTCCGCGGAGTGGTCGCTCACCAACGCCCTACGCGTGCAACTCGCCGACCAGGGCATCCGGGTAGCCGGACTGCACGTCGGCCCCATGGACACCGACATGATGCGCGAGGTCGACGGGCCCAAGACCGCCCCCGTCGACGTCGCCCGGCTCGCCGTCGACGGCATCGCCGAGGGCTCGTACGAGATCCTCGCAGACGACATCAGCCGCCAGGTCCAGGCCGGACTGGCCGGAGGCGTCGCCGCGCTCTACCCGGAGCTGCCCTGACGGCCAGTCGCCCAGTACTCCACGCCCAGCACGTGCATGCCTGACCGGTATGTCACGGGCGCCGTCGCTCCCGTTGCCGATGCACGCCTCGACGTACTGACCGATAGCGAACGGGAGGTGCTGGGTCTGGTCGGCCTCGGGGCTGAACAACGGGCAGATCGCCGGGAAGTCATTCCTCGGCGAGACCACGGTTCAAGACCCACGTGGCCCGCATCCTCGCCAAACTGCACATCCGCGACCGGCTCCAGGCCGTCGTCCTGGCATACGAGAGCGGACTGGTTCGCGCCCCGGCGGGTGACTCGGTGTCGGCCTGGCGGATGACCGTAACGGGCGCTCAGGATGACGCCCGACGACACGGCCACTCCCTAGTTTCTGGGCATGTCGATCTTGCGGGAGTTCCTTCGCCGCCCCCGGACTACCGGCGTCGTCGCTCCCAGGTCCCGGCTCCCCCGCAGTCGCGCAGGCCATGACCTCCGGTCCGCACCTTGACCGCTCACAGGACCCATCGGACCTCCGGGCTCTACGGCGACGGGCCCGGCCTGCCGAGGTCGCCGGGTCGGCAACGGCTCCACGATCCGCGCGCCCCGCAGACACGCGTACGCGGAGCGCACGACAAGTTCAACGCGCCGGGGGAACCTCCGGCCCGACTCAAGGAATTCGCATGTCCTCAACCAGACGCACCCGTATCTCCCGGCGCACCGCGATGGCGCTGGCCACCATGTCGGTCGTCGCGGCCGTCGCCGCCACGGCACCGAGCATGGCCAACGCCGTGAGCGCAAACTACAGCAGCACCCGGCACGCGGTCACCCAGACGCAGAACGCAGTAAGCGCCAGCACCGCCCCCAACCTGCGCGTCAAGGCCGCAACCGGCGTCACCTACCAGTACCGCCGCTTCGGCCACCCCAGCGCGGGCAGCGTGCCCCTGGTCTTCCTCCAGCACTTCCGCGGCAACCTCGACGGCTGGGACCCCAAGCTCATCGACACCATCGCCGCCAAGCGCGAGGTCATCCTCCTGGACAACGTCGGTGTCGGCGGCTCCACCGGCACCACCCCCAGCACCGACCAGCAGATGGCCCTGGACGCCATCGACTTCATCGACGCCCTCAAGCTGCCCCGCTACGACCTGTTCGGCTTCTCCCTCGGCGGCGAGGTGGCCCAGGAGGTCGCCCTGCGCCGCCCCTGGCAGGTCCGCCGCGTCGTCCTGGCCGCCACCGGCCCCCAGGGCGGAGTGAACCAGCGCGCGTCCGACCCCAACATCCTGCAGCACTCCCTGAAGGACAACCCCGGCCCCGAGGACTACCTCTTCCTGTTCTTCAAGAACACCCCCACCAGCCAGGCCGCGGGAACGGAGTTCCTGCAGCGCCTGGGGCAGCGCACATCCGACCCCGACGCCCCCACCAGCCTCGCCACCCGCGATCACCAGCTCACCGCGTGGTCCGAGTGGGGCATCACCGACAAGTCCAAGCTGGTCCGCCTAAAGTCCCTCTTCCAGCCGGTCCTGGTCGCCGACGGCGAGAGCGACATCCTGATGCCCGCCGAGAACTCCCACCTGCTGGCCAAGTACCTCCCCAACGCCCAGTTGCACATCTACCCGGACGCCGGCCACGGGTTCCTCTACCAGTACGCCGTCAAGTTCGGCACCGAGGTGAACACCTTCCTCGACCGCTGACCGCACATCCGCCGCGAGACCGTCGCCGACGCCTACGCCGACAGGCACGGTGACCGCCGAGCGGCAGCCGTACCCCGCCGGCACGGAGTCCGGCGGGGTACGGCCACACGGCGGCGCGTTGACGCCACCGAGCAGCTCCGTTTCGGGGCCTGACTCATAGGGGACCCGGGCCCGTCGACGCCGTACGGAACGTACGCCGGTATGCCAGCGGGGACACCCCGATCGTCGCGTGCAGATGCTGCCGCAGCGAGGCTCCCGTCGCGAAGCCCACCTCGCCGGCGATCTGGTCCACGGACAGATCGCTGGACTCGAGCAACTGCCGTGCGCGGTGGACCCGTTGCTGGATGAACCAGCGTCCGGGGCTGGTGCCGGTCTCCTCCTGGAAGCGGCGCGCGAAGGTCCGTGCGCTCATCCGCGCGTGCCCGGCCAGATCCGCGAGCGTCAGCGGCTCGTCGAGGCGCTCCAGGGCCCACTGCCGGGTCGCCGCCGTTCCCGCCGAGGACGGGTCGGGGACGGGCTGCTCGATGTACTGCGCCTGCCCGCCCTCCCGCCACGGCGGTACGACGCAGCGCCGCGCCACCCGGTTGGCGAGCTCGCTGCCGTGGTCCTTGCGTACGACGTGGAGGCAGACGTCCAGGCCGGACGCGGCCCCGGCCGAGGTGAGGATGTCGCCGTCGTCCACGAACAGCACCTCGGCGTCCAGCGCGACCTTCGGAAAGAGCCGGCGGAAGGCGTCGGCCAGCACCCAGTGGGTGGTCGCGGGCCGCCCGTCGAGCAGCCCGGCGGCCGCGAGCAGGAAGGCGCCGGTGCAAATGGACACGATCCGCGTGCCCGGCCGGATCCGGGCGACCGCCGCCGCCAGGGGTTCCGGCAGCCGGTCCGAGACGATGGTGTGGTCGAACGGTGGGATGACCACTGTGTCGGCGCTCTCCAGCGCCTCGGGGCCGTGCTCGACGGTCACCGTGAAGTCGGCGCTGGTGCGCACCGGGCGCCCGTCGACGGTGCAGGTGCGCACGTCGTACCGCCCGTCGGCGTAGGCGAAGACCCGGTTCGGGATGCCGAGTTCGAAGGGGTAGACGCCTTCGAGTGCCAGCACGGCCACGCGATGCGGGCGGTGCCCCGGAAGCTGAACAGGATGACGTCGATGAACTTCCTCATGCCCCATGGCCAGATTCTATCGAATACTGGCAATCTTGCCATTGCGGGGTGGTGATCGCTGCCGCAGCCTTGACCCATGACTGATTCGAACGCATCGATGCGCGCGATGGGCCAGGACGTCCACGGCGGCCCCGAAGTACTGAAGGAGATCGAAGTTCCACGGCCGGCGCCCGGCGTCAGCGAGATCCTCGTCGCCGTCCACGCGGCAGGTGTCAACCCCACCGACTGGAAGCACCGGGCCGGCGGCGCATTCATCGGCGAGCCGCCGTTCGTCCTCGGCTGGGACGTCTCCGGAGTCGTCGAGGCGGTCGGCTTCGGCGTCACCCTGTTCAAGCCGGGCGACGAGGTCCTGGGCATGCTGCCCTACCCGCACGGCGCGGGCTCCCACGCCGAGTACGTCACCGCCCCCACCCGGTGCTTCGTGCCCAAGCCCCCCTCCGTCGACCACGTCCAGGCGGCCGCCCTCCCGCTCGCCGCACTCACCGCCTGGCAGGCCCTCGTCGACACCGCCGACGTCCGCCCGGGACAGCGCGTCCTGATCCACGCGGCCGCGGGCGGGGTCGGCCATCTCGCCGTACAGATCGCCAAGGCCCGTGGCGCGTACGTCATCGGCACGGCGAGCGCGGGCAAGCACGCGTTCCTGCGTGAGCTGGGCGCCGACGAAGTGATCGACTACCGGAGCGTCGACTTCACCGAGGCCGTCAGCGACGTGGACGTGGTCCTCGACCCCCTCGCGGGCGAAACCCGTACCCGCTCTCTGGACGTACTGCGCAAGGGCGGAACCCTGGTGTCGCTCCTCGGCGGTGGCACGCCGGAGGAGGCCGAGAAGGCCGCGCAACTCGGTGTGCGGCTCGAGGTGCTGCTCGTGGAGGCTGACCACGCGGGTATGCGCGCCATCGCCGACCTGGCCGGCTCGGGCAGGCTCCGGGCCCACATCGAGGCCACGTTCCCCCTCGCCCGGGCCGCCGAGGCACACGCGCTGGGTGAGACGGGACGTACGACGGGCAAGATCGTCCTCACCGTCCGCTGACCCGGTGACCTCGTCTCCGGCACGGGCGGTGATCCCCTCAAGGGCGCGGTGACGCGGTCGCCGTGGAGACGGGGGGCGTCGTGTCGTTCGAGGGAGATGGCCGACGACGCCATGGCCGCGGCTGGACGAGACCGTGGCCCCCACCGCGCGCCTGGACCTGAGGGGCACCGCCGCCGTCCGTTTCCTGTCGGCCGACAGGAGGTGCGTGGCAGCGACGAAGCCTCTCCTGTGGCGCCGCCGGCCGGCGCGGACCGGGGCGTCGCGGCCCGGGAGACGCGTCAGCTCTTGGGGCCGAACATGTAGGCGTTGGCGACGTCGATGAGGGCGGCGCCCTGGTAGGCGGGGTAGCGCTCGGTGATGGCCTTCTTGTAGGCGTCGCCGTCGTCGCCGAGCAGTTCGCGGCCGGCGTCGACGTACTCCGTGAGCTCGGCCCAGATGGCCGGGGTGGTCGGCTCACCGTGGCCGGGCAGGATGGTGTCGTACTCGGACTGGGCGGCGAAGCGGTCGATGTTGGCCTGCCAGCCGTCGAAGTCCTTGTCCAGGAACCACAGGTGGGTGCGGTTGTAGACGACGTCCTGGGCGACCAGGACCCCCTGCTCGGGCAGCTTGATCACGAGGGTGGTGTGGATCTCGCCGCCGGTGACCTTCTCGAACTCGAAGGGGATGCCGTCGATGACCTCGGTGCCGGGAGTGATGTCCACGGTCGGGGTCATGTCGGCGAGCGGGATCGGGGCGCCGGTGGGCAGGTCGGTCTTGGCGCCCGTGGCGACGATCTCCGCGGTGGTCTCCGGCAGCGCGTGCACGGGAACGCCGAAGCGGGCCGCGCCCTGGTAGTGGTCGGGGTGCGCATGGCTGACCACAAGGCGGTCGAGCGGCTTGCCGAGGCTCTTGGCGTAGGCGACGACCTCGTCGGCATAGGCGAGGACGAACTGCGCGTCGACCGCGATGATCCGCGACGGCGTCTCGATCAGCTGGGTGGTGACGTCCAGCCCGTCCTCGGGCGCGCTGTAGCTGTGGATACGGATCGGTCCCTTGTCGATGACGGTGAGGGTTCCGTGCATGGCTCTGCTCCTGTCGACGTGGGTGAGGAGATGGCGAAAGGAGCGGATCGTGGGTGGTCGGCTCACGACCGACCATGGACCGCAACGGACAACGGCTGACTTCCGCGCCTTGGGCTTGCCGCCCCTGGAACGACTCCATACTGCGACGGAACCCGACAGTCGGCGAGGTACGCTGCGGTCTCGTGATGGTCCACAGGCGACAAGCGCCGCAGCAGCCCGGTCGGCGGGAGACGGGACTGCCGAAGGTGGTCTTCCAGCCCCCGGCCGGAACCCCGGCGGGCCTGGAGGTGATGACCCTGGCCGACTTCCGCGACCGCACCCGTGACTGGCCCTGGCACATCGCCACACCGCACCGACAGGACTTCCACGCCCTGCTGCTGGTCGCCTCCGGCACCCTGCGCCACCGGGTCGACTTCACGGGATACGTACTGCCGCCCGGCTCCTGGCTGTGGATCCGGCCCGGCCAGGTGCACCAGTGGCAGAATCCCGACCAGGCCGAAGCCATCATGATCCTCTTCCAGGAGGACTTCGTGGCCCCCGAGACCGCCGAACTGGCCGGCCTCGGCGTCACCACTGCCCCGATGCCCTTGTGCAGCCCCGATCCTTCGGAGGCCCCCGTTCTGGCGGCTGCGGCCGAACAACTGGCCGCGGAATTCGCCCAGTCGGACCGCCATCCGCCGCCGGTGCACACCGCGCTGCTGCACCGCCTGCTCGACGTCGTACTCCTGCGCCTCGCCCACCTGCAGCAGCACGGCCAGGGCGCGGAATCCGCCCCCGAGCCCTTCCTCCGCTTCCGCGACGCCGTCGAACGAGACCTCTCCCGCACCCATCGCATCGACGACTACGCCCGCGCACTCGGCTACTCCACCCGCACCCTCACCCGCGCCACCCAGACCGCGGCGGGCCTCAGCGCCAAGGACTACCTCGACCAGCGCCTCACCCTGGAGGCCAAGCGCCTCCTCGCCCACGGCACCGAACCCGCCGCCACCATCGCAGCCCACCTCGGCTTCACCAGCGCCACCCACTTCGGCAAGTTCTTCCAACGCCACACCGGCCGCACCCCCCTCGCCTTCCGCGCCTCCCAACGCGCGTTGCCGCCGAGCCGTCGTCCTGACACGTTGCCCGGTCCGGTGGCGGGAGCGTGAGGCGGGGATCGTCTTCGACGCCGCCGGTGCCGCCGAAGGTCTCGACCGCGGCCGACTCGGCTAGTGAGAGTGATTGGCTGTTGGCGGGGCCACCCGGCGCCGGGGGGTGTTCGGCGGTTTGGGTAGGTTGGTGGCCACCGCCCCAGGAGATGCCCCGTGCCCGACCGCCCCAGCGTTCTGTTCGTGACCGATCTCGCCTACGAGGCCCGGGGACGGCGCTACTGCGACGAGGACATCTTCCTGTCGTCGCGGCTGCGGAACGACTTCGACGTCGCCTTGTGCCATCCGCTGGACGCCGCCGCTCTGATGGATGCCTTTGACGCGGTCGTGGTCCGTAACAGCGGCCCGGTGCTGCACTACCAGAAGGAGTACGACGCCTTCCGCGACCAGGCCGCAGCGCGCGGCGCCCGGGTCTACAACCCGCTGTCCGGCCGGGCCGACATGGCCGGCAAGCAATACCTGCTGGACCTGACCGCGGCCGAATACCCGGTCATCCCCACTGTCGACCGGCCCCAGGACCTCAACCGCCTGCCCGAGGTCGACCAGTATGCGGTCAAGCCGAAGGCCGGGGCGGACTCCATCGGCCTCAGCTTCGTGCCTCGGGAGCAACTGGCCGGCCTCGCCTATGGGGACATCCTGGTCCAGCCTCGGATCGATTTCCGCTACGAGGTGTCGTTCTACTACGTCGACGATGCCTTCCAGTACGCCCTGCACGCCCCCGACCCCGAACGGCGCTGGGTCCTTGAGCCCTACCAGCCCACCGAAGCCGATCTCGACTTCGCCCGCCGCTTCATCGACTGGAACACCCTCGACCACGGCATCCAGCGCGTGGACGCCTGCCGCACCCAGGAGGGTGACCTGCTCTTGGTCGAGCTGGAAGACCTCAACCCCTACCTGTCACTCGACCACCTCGACGACCCGACCCGCGACATGTTCGTCACCAGCATGACGACCTCCCTCCACCGGTTCCTGGGAACCCCACCCCGCCCCTGAACCGGCAGGCCGCCGGTCACCTCGGAGCCGTGAGCCCGACGACGTTCCGCTGTCCGCCCCTGGCACGGCGATCACTCGGAGCCGTACCAGCGAAGCGGATGCGCTGACCGGGTGCCCGGCGGCGGCTGCCGCGTTCATCAGATGCTGGTCGGCACGGCTCGGTGCGGTTCGTGGCATGAGGGAACGCCACGGATCCAGGCGGCCACGACTCGGCGGAAGACGCGGGGGTCGAGTGACCCGGTAACGCGGCCAGCCCGGAGAGCACCTGTGTTCCAGCCGCTCGGCGCCCATTCGTGCACTGCGGCATGGCCGGGATCGTTGACCGGTGCCGTCGCGGTGACCGCACAGAGACGCTGCCAACTCGTCGGCACCAACCCTGATCACCAGCATCGCCGCAGGTCAGCGCGGCGTCTGATCGGCGAGGGAGTAGGTGTCTCATCCGCTTCGAAGTCGCGAGCAGCGGATTGGGTCCGTGCAGGCAAAGTTGACGATCCGACAGGACAAAATGAACGTTTCCGCAGGTCGGGGACCTGCACTGGGTGGGGCGGGTGGGACTCGAACCCACGGCCGACGGATTATGAGTCCGCTGCTCTAACCGGCTGAGCTACCGCCCCATAGCGGCGTGTCGCGTACATGTGTGCGCGCCGTCTGCCGCAGCATAGCCGGTCATACGATCTCCTGCTTCGGCTGGTCGGCTTGCCGCGGCCCTTCATGACCTTGAGGACTCAGGCGTGGCCGCCGCGGTTCCCCCGGACATGAAAAAGGACCCCACAGGGGTCCTCGTTCAGCATGCTCCCCCGACTGGACTCGAACCAGTAACCTGCCGGTTAACAGCCGGCTGCTCTGCCAATTGAGCTACGGAGGACCGAGCTCCCCCGACTGGACTCGAACCAGTAACCTGCCGGTTAACAGCCGGCTGCTCTGCCAATTGAGCTACGGAGGAATGCCTCGTTGCATCGAACGTACCTCCCTGGGTATTCGCCAGGGGGCGCCCGCTCGCTGCGACACATACATTAGCGCAAGCAGGGGGGTGCTCCGCCAATCGGTACTCCCGGCGCCGAAGCCGCACGAGAAGCTACGCATCGGAAGGGTGGTCGTCATGCGCTACCGGCTGACGTTCGTCGCCGGCCTCGCCCTGGGTTACGTCCTGGGCACGAGGGCCGGACGCGAGCGCTACGAGACGCTGAAGAAGTCCGCCAGGCAGATCGCCCAGAACCCCGCCGTCCGCAACACCGCGGAGACCGCCGCGCAGCAGGGACGGCAGTTCGCGGGCAAGGCCCTGCACACGGTCAGCGACAAGGTCGGCGACCGCGTCCCGGAGTCGGTCGCCCACCGCGTCCGCTCCCTCCGCCACCACAACGGCCACGGCGGCGGCGAGGACGACTGGGGCACCAGCGGCAACCCGTAGCACGACGCACTTTTCGGCGCCGCTGATCCCCGCCCCGCCAGGGGAGCGGGGAACCGCGCGATCAACCACAGACGGCCCGCACCCGCGGAACCACAGCGGCCCCCACGGCGATAACGCGCCCACGGCCAAAGCAAGCGCCGCGCTACGGCAGAATTTGAGGCATGGGGATAGTCGCCGGGTTGGACAGCTCGCCCGATTTCACTCGCATCGTCGTCTGTGACACGGACACGGGGGCCGTGCTGAGGCAGGGCTACGCGCCGCACCCGGTGGACGCGCCGGAAGGCGGCCCCCGGCCGAGTGACGTCGATCCGCAGGCCTGGCTGCTGTCCCTGGGAGAGGCCGCGGGCGGTGGGCTGCTCGAGGGCGTGCAGGCCATCGGCGTGTCCGCCCAGCAGAACGCGCTGGTCCCCCTGGACGCCCAGGGGGCCACCGTGCGCCCGGCGCTGGTCGGCGGTGACAAGCGGGCGCAGGTCGCGGCGGCCGATCTGGTCGACGCGCTCGGCGGGCGCGAGGCGTGGGCGCAGGCGGTGGGGTGCGTTCCGCAGGCCGCGCAGCCCGTGACCAAGCTCCGCTGGCTCGCCAAGACGGAGCCGGAGAACGCCCGGCGGACCGCCGTACTGCTGCAGGCGCACGACTGGCTGGTGTGGCAGCTGCTCGGGCGGCCTGTGAGGAGGACCACCGACCGGGGCGGGGCCTCGGGCACCGGGTACTGGTCCGCGGCCACCGGCGGCTACCGTCCCGACCTGGTCGAGCTGGCGCTCGGCCACCAGGCGATGCTGCCGGAGGTGATCGGCCCGTCCTCCGCGGCCGGTACGACCCCGGAGGGGCTGCTGATCTCGGCCGGGACCGGCGAGACGATGGCCGCCGCCTTCGGGCTGGGCCTGGGTCTCGGGGACGCCGTGGTCTCCCTCGGGGCCTCCGGTTCGGTGATGGCCGTGCACCCCGAGGCGCTCGTCGACCAGAGCGGGATGATCACCGCGCTCGCCGACGCCACCGGTATGCACCTGCCGGTCGTCACCACCCTGAACGCGGTGCGGACCCTGCGCGGCACCGCGGAACTCCTCGGTCTGTCCGATCTGGAGAGCCTGTCCGACCTGGCGATGAAGTCGACACCGGGATCCCACGGGCTGGTGCTCCTGCCCTATCTGGAGGGCGAGCGGACTCCCAACCTCCCCCACACCGCCGGCACGCTGGCCGGGCTGCGGCGGGAGTCGATGAAGCCCGAGCACCTGGCGCGGGCCGCGTTCGAGGGCATGCTGTGCGGGCTGGCGGACGCGCTGGACGTGCTGCGCGGCCGGGGCGTGGACGTACGGCGGGTCTTCCTGCTCGGATCGGCCGCCGATCTGCCCGCCGTGCAGGCCGCCGCGCCCTCCCTGTTCGGCGCGCAGGTCGTCGTACCGCAGCCCGCCGACTACGCGGCGATCGGCGCCGCCCGGCAGGCCGCCTGGGCGCTCGGCGTCTCGCAGGGCACCCTCGACCCGCGCACCCCGCCGGCCTGGCAGGGCGCGGCGGCGCAGGTGCTGGAGCCCGGTGAGGAGCTGGCGGTGGGACAGGCCGTGCGGCAGCAGTTCGTGTCGGTGCGGGAGCAGACCCATCCCGGGGCGTTTCGCCCGTAACTAACCGAAAACCAGACAGATCTGTAAGGCAGCCAGAGCCCCGCCGATGGCTTAATCGGTTGAGGTAACGCGGGTGGAGTGTTCGACGATAGGGGCCAAGGGCAACCGAACGCCCCCTTCGCCGACTCCGAGAGACCTAGCGTGCTCATACGACTTCTTCGGGCCTGTCTCAGGCCTTACAAGAAACCCATAGCCGTACTGGTGCTGCTGCAGTTCCTGCAGACCTGCGCCACCCTCTACCTGCCCACCCTGAACGCCGACATCATCGACAAGGGTGTCGTGAAGGGCGACACCGGTTACATCCTCTCCTTCGGCGCCCTGATGGTCGGCATCTCGCTGGCGCAGGTCGTGTGCAACACGGGGGCCGTGTACTACGGTGCCCGGACCGCGGCGGCGCTCGGCCGGGACGTACGGGCCGCCGTCTTCGACCGTGTGCAGTCGTTCTCCGCCCGTGAGGTGGGCCACTTCGGCGCCCCCTCCCTCATCACCCGTACGACGAACGACGTACAGCAGGTCCAGATGCTGGTCCTGATGACGTTCACCCTGATGGTGTCGGCGCCCATCATGTGTGTCGGCGGCATCGTGCTCGCGCTCGGGCTGGACGTTCCGCTGTCCGGGGTGCTGGTGGCGGTCGTCCCGGTGCTGGGCATCAGCGTCACGCTGATCGTGCGGCGGCTGCGCCCGCTGTTCCGGTCCATGCAGGTGCGGCTGGACACGGTGAACCGGGTGCTGCGCGAGCAGATCACCGGCAACCGGGTGATCCGTGCGTTCGTCCGGGACGAGTACGAGGAAGGCCGCTTCCGGAAGGCGAACGGCGATCTCACCGAGATGCAGCTCGCCACCGGTCGGATGCTCGCCCTGATGTTCCCGATCGTGATGACGGTCGTCAACGTGTCGTCGATCGCGGTCGTGTGGTTCGGCGCGCACCGCATCGACAGCGGCGAAATGGCGATCGGCGACCTGACGGCGTTCCTCGCCTATCTGATGCAGATCGTCATGTCCGTGATGATGGCCACCTTCATGTTCATGATGGTGCCGCGCGCGGAGGTGTGCGCCGAGCGCATCCAGGAGGTCCTGGACACCGACTCCAGCCTGGTTCCGCCGTCGGCGCCCGTCGTGGAGCTGCGCCGGCACGGGCACCTGGAGATCCGTGGGGCGGGCTTCCGCTATCCGGGTGCCGAGGAGCCGGTGCTGAAGGCGGTCGGGCTGGTGGCCCGCCCGGGCGAGGTCACCGCCGTGATCGGCTCCACCGGCAGCGGCAAGTCGACGCTGCTCGGGCTGGTCCCGCGGCTGTTCGACGCCACCGAGGGCGAGGTGCTCGTGGACGGTGTGAGCGTTCAGGAACTCGACCCGAAGCTGCTGGCGAGGACGGTGGGCATGGTGCCGCAGAAGCCGTATCTCTTCGCGGGCACGGTGGCCACCAACCTGCGCTACGGCAACCCGGACGCCACCGACGAGGAACTGTGGCACGCGCTGGAGGTCGCGCAGGCCAAGGATTTCGTGTCGAAGCTGGAGGGCGGGCTGAACGCGCCCATCGCGCAGGGCGGTACGAACGTCTCCGGCGGCCAGCGCCAGCGCCTCGCCATCGCCCGCACCCTCGTGCAGCGCCCGGAGATCTACCTCTTCGACGACTCCTTCTCCGCGCTCGACTACGCCACCGACGCGGCGCTGCGCAAGGCGCTGTCCCGGGAGACCGCCGAGGCGACCGTGGTGATCGTCGCCCAGCGCGTGGCGACCATCCGGGACGCCGACCGGATCGTGGTCCTGGACGAGGGCCGGGTGGTCGGCACGGGCCGGCACCACGAGCTCATGGCGGACAACGACACCTACCGGGAGATCGTGCTCTCCCAGCTGACGGAAGCGGAGGCCGCCTGATGGCAGGGCCCATGGGACGCATGATGGCCGGGGGCGGACCCGACCAGCGCTCGATGGACTTCAAGGGGTCGGGCAAACGGCTCGTCGCCCGGTTCCGGCCCGAACGGCTCACCATCTACGCGCTGCTGCTGTGCGTCGTCGTCAGCGTCGGGCTCAGCGTGGTCGGCCCCAAGATCCTCGGCAGGGCCACCGACCTGGTCTTCGCGGGCATCATCGGACGGCAGATGCCGGCCGGGGCCACCAAGGAGCAGGTGCTCGACTCCATGCGCGCGCGGGGCCAGGGCTCCGTCGCGGACATGCTGAAGGGCACCGACTTCACCCCGGGCAAGGGCATCGACTTCGACGCCGTCGGGAACGTCCTGCTGCTCGCGCTCGGTACGTTCCTCGTCGCCGGTCTGCTGATGGCGGTGGCGACCCGGCTGGTGAACCGGGCCGTCAACCGCACGATGTACCGGATGCGCGAGGACGTGCAGACGAAGCTGTCCCGGCTGCCGCTGTCGTACTTCGACAAGCGGCAGCGCGGCGAGGTGCTCTCCCGCGCCACCAACGACATCGACAACATCGGCCAGACGCTCCAGCAGTCGATGGGCCAGCTCATCAACTCGCTGCTGACCATCATCGGCGTGCTCGTGATGATGTTCTGGGTGTCCTGGCTGCTCGCGCTCGTCGCGCTGGTCACCGTGCCGCTGTCGTTCCTCGTCGCCACCCGGGTCGGCAAGCGGTCGCAGCCGCACTTCGTGCAGCAGTGGCGCTCCACCGGCAAGCTGAACGCGCACATCGAGGAGATGTACACCGGGCACACCCTGGTGAAGGTGTTCGGGCGGCAGGACGAGTCGGCGCAGCAGTTCGCCGAGCACAACGAGGCGCTGTACGAGGCCTCGTTCAAGGCGCAGTTCAACAGCGGCGTCATGCAGCCGCTGATGATGTTCGTGTCGAACCTGAACTACGTGCTGGTGGCGGTCGTCGGCGGTCTGCGGGTCGCGTCCGGCGCGCTGTCCATCGGTGACGTGCAGGCCTTCATCCAGTACTCCCGGCAGTTCTCGATGCCGCTGACCCAGGTCGCCTCGATGGCCAACCTGGTGCAGTCGGGTGTCGCCTCGGCCGAGCGGATCTTCGAACTCCTGGACGCGGAGGAGCAGGAGCCGGATCCGGTGGCGGTGGAGAAGCCCGAGGAGCTGCGGGGGCGGGTGGCGCTGGAGAACGTGTCGTTCCGGTACGACCCCGAGAAGCCGCTGATCGAGGACCTGTCCCTGAAGGTGGAGCCCGGGCAGACGGTCGCGATCGTCGGCCCGACCGGAGCGGGCAAGACCACCCTGGTCAACCTGCTCATGCGGTTCTACGACGTCACCGGCGGGCGCATCACCCTGGACGGTGTGGACATCCGGAAGATGTCCCGGGACGACCTGCGGGCCGGGATCGGCATGGTGCTGCAGGACACCTGGCTGTTCGGCGGCACCATCGCGGAGAACATCGCGTACGGGGCCGCGCGGGAGGTCACCCGCGGGGAGATCGAGGAGGCGGCGCGGGCGGCCCACGCGGACCGGTTCATCCGTACCCTCCCCGACGGCTACGACACCGTGATCGACGACGAGGGCAGCGGGGTCAGCGCCGGTGAGAAGCAGCTCATCACCATCGCGCGGGCGTTCCTGTCCGACCCGGTGATCCTGGTGCTCGACGAGGCGACGAGCTCCGTCGACACCCGCACCGAGGTGCTGATCCAGAAGGCCATGGCCAAGCTGGCGCACGGCAGGACGTCCTTCGTGATCGCGCACCGGCTGTCGACCATCCGGGACGCGGACACGATCCTCGTGATGGAGAACGGCTCGATCGTCGAACAGGGCGCGCACACGGAGCTGCTCGCCGCGGACGGTGCCTACGCGCGGCTGTACAAGGCGCAGTTCGCACAGGCGGTGGCCGAGGTCGACTGAGTGCTCCGGGGGCCGCCCGCACGGGCGGCCCCCTCTTCAGTCGAGGTAGCCCCGCAGCTGGTCGGCGAAGGCGTGGTCCCGCAGCTTGTTGAGGGTCTTGGACTCGATCTGCCGGATCCGTTCCCGCGTCACCCCGAAGATGCGGCCGATCTCCTCGAGGGTGCGGGGGCGGCCGTCGGCGAGACCGTAGCGCAGCTGTACGACCTTGCGCTCGCGCTCGCCGAGCGTCGACAGGACGGCCTCCAGGTGCTCCTTGAGCAGCAGGAACGCGGCCGACTCGACCGGGCTGGCGGCGTCGCCGTCCTCGATCAGGTCACCGAGCGCCACGTCGTCCTCCTCGCCCACCGGGGCGTGCAGGGAGACCGGCTCCTGGGCGAGGCGGAGCACCTCGCCGACCCGCTCGGGCGGCAGGTCGAGGTGGGCGGCGACCTCTTCGCAGGTCGGCTCGTACCCGCGTTCCTGGAGCATCCGCCGCTGCACCCTGACGACCCGGTTGATGAGCTCGACGACGTGCACGGGGACGCGGATGGTGCGGGCCTGGTCCGCGAGGGCGCGGGACATGGCCTGGCGGATCCACCAGGTGGCGTACGTGGAGAACTTGTAGCCGCGGGCGTAGTCGAACTTCTCCACGGCCCGGATCAGTCCGAGGTTGCCCTCCTGGACCAGGTCGAGCATGGTCAGTCCGCGTCCGACGTACCGCTTGGCGACGGACACGACGAGCCGCAGGTTGGCCTCGATGAGCCGGCGCTTGGCCATCCGGCCCATCACGACCAGCCGGTCCAGGTCGCCGGCGAGCCGGCTGTCCAGGTCAGGGGTGCTGCTCAGCTTCTCCTCCGCGAACAGTCCGGCCTCCACCCGGCGGGCCAGCTCGACCTCCTCGGCGGCGGTGAGCAGCGGGATCCGGCCGATTTCGCGCAGGTACTGGCGGAACAGGTCCGAGGACGGGCCGGAGGTGTCGGCGCGGGCGGCTGCCGCCGGGGCTCCGACGGGCTCGGCGGCTTCGACCGGATCGGCGGCTTCGACCGGATCGGCGGCTTCGGCGGTGAGTGCCTCGACGGGCGGCTCCGCAGGCTCGGCCGCGTCCTCCGGCTCCGTCTCCGGATGGCGCGCGGCACGACTCTGCGACGGGACGACCGCGAACACCCCGCTCTCGGCGTCCGGCTCGTCCGTCATGGTGCTGTCGGTCTGTGTGAGGGTCTGGGTCTGCACGGGGGCGACCTCCAGGGTGATCGCTGCTGAGCGGAACCGCGGGGGTGCGACCCGTGGGGGACGGATCGGCCGCGCTCCGAGGACTCAGGCACCGCACCCCAGTGTGGGGGAAGACACATCGCCGCCACGAGGGGCTTGCGGTGACTTTTTGCGTTCACGTCGTGACCGGCCGGTTATCCAGGTCGTTTCCCCGGTGAGTGCACGGGCGCGGTGAGCCGGGAGGGGCGGCATGGGCGAGCCCAAAGAGCTGCGACAGCGGGTGGACGCACTGGAGGCGTTGGTCGACCAGGTGGACAAGCAGCAGGCGGTCACCCGGCACCTCGCCGAGACCGCGGAGATCGACGGGGCGGCGCTACGGGACCACCGGCGCCATGACATGGATTTCATGCGGGTGATGCGCGAGACCCGGCTCCGGCACAGCGAACTGCTTCGCGCCCTCGTCGCGGGCCGGCGGCGGTTGCTGGAGCACTTCGGGATCACGCAGCCCGAGCAGTGACCCGGAGCCGGCCTTACAGCGCCGCCGCCCCCTGCACGCGCAGCGCCTGCCCGTACTGCTGCAATACCCACAACTCGTTCTGCACGGCAGCGAGGTGGGCCGGGTCGCCGCCTGTGCTCAGGCGGGCCAGGGTGCTCTGGATGTCCTGGATGCGGCGGTCCACGGCGCGGCGGCGGACCCAGACCAGCTGCTCGCCGGCGTAGGCCTCGTCGACCGTGCGACGCATGATCGCTTCCACGGCCAGCTCGGTGACCATCGCGCGGACCGTGTCGTCCGGGGCCGCCTCCCGGACGCGGACCAGGTACTCCTGGGGATCCTGCGTGCCGTACTCGGCGCCGCCCGCCTCCATGATCGCCTGGCGTACGGCCGCGTAGGGCGCGGCGGTGAACTCGTCGATCCCGTACGCGTCGAAGGCCGGGGAGACCAGCTCCGGGCGCTGGAGGGCGAGTTTCAGCAGCTCGCGCTCCGTGGCGTACACCGGGTTGCGGAGGTTCAGTGCGGGGCCCGAGGTCGTGGGGCGGGGAGCCGCCGCCTGGTACTGCTGCTGGGGGCCGCGCGCCGGTGCCGGGCCCCTGCCGCCCCGGTCGCGGGCCCAACGGGCCAGCTGGGCCACCCGCTTGACCACGAACTGGGTGTCGAGGATGCCCAGCATCCCGGCGAGCTCCACGGCGACCTCGTGCTGGGCGCCGCTGTTCTTGATGCGGGCGACGATCGGGGCGGCCTCGTCCAGGGCGGCGGCCCGCCCCGCCGGGGTGTTCAGGTCGTAGCGGCTCACGATCTGGCGCAGCGCGAACTCGAAGAGCGGGGTGCGCGGTTCGACCAGGTCCGCGACCGCCTCGTCGCCCTTGGCCAGGCGCAGGTCGCAGGGGTCCATGCCGTCCGGCGCGATCGCGATGTACGTCTCGGCGGCGAACTTCTGGTCGTCCTCGAAGGCGCGCAGGGCCGCCTTCTGCCCGGCCGCGTCACCGTCGAAGGTGAAGATCACCCGGGCGGAGCCGTTGTCCATCAGCAGGCGCCGCAGGATCTTGATGTGGTCGCCGCCGAAGGCCGTGCCGCACGTGGCGATCGCCGTCGTGACCCCGGCCAGATGGCAGGCCATGACGTCGGTGTAGCCCTCGACGACCACGGCTCGGGAGGTCTTGGCGATCTCCTTCTTCGCCAGGTCGATGCCGTACAGCACCTGTGACTTCTTGTAGATCGCCGTGTCGGGCGTGTTCAGGTACTTGGGCCCGTTGTCCGCCTCGTACAGCTTGCGGGCGCCGAAGCCGACCACTTCGCCGCCGATGTCCCGGATGGGCCACATCAGGCGGCCCCGGAAGCGGTCGATGGGGCCGCGGCGGCCCTCCTGGGAGAGGCCGGAGAGGAGCAGCTCCTTGTCGGTGAAGCCCTTGCCGCGCAGATAGCGGGTGAGGTGGTCCCAGCCCTGGGGGCTGTAGCCGACGCCGAAGTGGACGGCGGCGGCCTGGTCGAAGCCGCGCTCGGCCAGGAAGACGCGGCCGGTCTCGGCCTCGGGGCTGGTGGCGAGCTGCTCCGCGTACCACTGGGCGGCGATCTTGTGGGCCTCGACCAGGCGGATCCGCTCGCCGCGCTGGTGGGACGGGTTGTACCCGCCCTCCTCGTAGCGCAGGGTGATGCCGGCCTGGGCGGCGAGCCGCTCCACCGCCTCCGAGAAGGACAGGTGGTCGACCTTCATCACGAACGTGATGGTGTCGCCGCCCTCCTGGCAGCCGAAGCAGTGGAAGAGTCCCTTGCTGGGGCTGACCTGGAAGGACGGCGACTTCTCGTCGTGGAACGGGCACAGGCCCTTGAGGTTTCCGCCCCCCGCGCCCCGAAGCTGGAGGTACTCGGACACGACGGAGTCGATCGGGACGGCGTCCCGTACCGCTTTCACGTCCTCGTCGTTGATCCGTCCTGCCACGCGTGAATTCTACGGGGGCGCGGTGACGGTTCTGGCTCCAGGAGGAGTCAGTGGACGAGGCTGTCGAGTGGTACGTGCGGGTCGGCCAGCGCCTCTGTGTCCACCGGCGCCGCGGAGCGGATCAGGTTCTGGATCGGCTCTGTGACATCCCACACGTTCACGTTCATCCCGGCGAGCACCCGGCCCTGCTTCACCCAGAACGCGATGAACTCCCGCTTGCCGGCGTCGCCCCGGATGACCACCTGGTCGTACGTCCCCGGCGGGGCCCATCCGCTGTACTCCATGCCCAGGTCGTACTGGTCGGTGAAGAAGTAGGGCACGCGCTCGTAGGTGACGTCCTGGCCGAGCATCGACCGGGCCGCGGCCGGGCCGCCGTTCAGGGCGTTGGCCCAGTGCTCCACCCGGAGTCTGGTGTCGAAGAGGGCCAGCGGGAAGGCCGCGACGTCACCGGCCGCGAAGATGTCGGGGTCGGAGGTGCGCAGCCGTGCGTCCACCACGACACCGCCGCCGTGCGCCCGGTCGACCAGCTCCAGGCCCGCCGCCTCCGCCAGGCCCGTGCGCGGAGCCGCGCCGATGGCCGCGAGGACGTCGTGCGCCGGGTGCTCCTCGCCGTCGTCGGTACGGGCGGCCAGCACCATGCCGTCCTGGCCGACGATCTCGGTGAGCCGGGCCCCGAAGTGGAAGCGGACCCCGTGCTCGCGGTGCAGCTCGGCGAAGACGTTGCCGAGCTCGGGGCCGAGGACGTTGTGCAGCGGGGTCGGGTTGTGCTCGATGACGGTGACCTCGGCGCCGTACTGACGGGCGGCCGCCGCCACCTCCAGGCCGATCCAGCCTGCGCCCGCGATCACGATGTGCCCGTTGTCCCGGCCGAGCGCGGTCAGCACGCCCTTGAGCCGTTCGGCGTGGGCGAGACGGCGCAGATGGTGGACGCCCGCGAGGTCGGTGCCGGGGATGTCGAGGCGGCGGGGCTCCGCGCCGGTGGCGAGAAGCAGCTTGTCGTAGTGCACGAGGGTGCCGTCGTCACCGAAGCGGACCGTCTTCGCGACCCGGTCGATCCGGTCGACGGTCTGGCCGAGGTGCAGCTCGATGTCGTTCTGCGCGTACCAGGCGGGTTCCTGCACGAAGACGCTGTCGCGTTCCTCTCTGCCGAGCAGGTAGCCCTTGGACAGCGGCGGGCGTTCGTACGGGTGGTCGCGTTCGTCGCAGATCAGTATCACCCGGCCGGTGAAGCCCTCCGCCCGGAGCGTTTCGGCCGCCTTGGCGCCGGCCAGTCCTCCTCCGACGATGACGAACGTCTGGTCCGCGTCGACCACTTGATGCCTCCTCGTAAAGGTGCCGCCACATGGGAGCGTCCCGCACTGTGCGTGATGCGGGAAGGGGGAGTGACCCGATCAGGCCACGGAGGGTCACATTTTCTTCACCCCTGCCCCTTCAGTCTCGCGTGCAACGAGCGGGCGGAGGCGTCGGTGAGCGAAGCGATCTGGTCGACGATCACCCGCTTGCGGGCATGGTCGTCGCCTGCCGCGTCGAACAGTGAGCGGAACTGCGGGTCCAGGCCGTCGGGGGCGCGGGCGGTGAGCGCCTCGGCGAGCTCGGCGACGACGATCCGCTGGTCGGCGCGGAGCCGCTCCTGTTCGGCGCGCCGCATCACGTACTGGTCGGCGACCGCCTTGAGGACCGCGCACTCCATGCGGGTGGCGCGCGGTACGACGAGTTCGGCGTCGTACCGGGTGAGGCGGCCGCCGCCGTACGCCTCCCGGGTGGCGGTCTCGGCGGCCAGGCAGAACCGGCCGATGAGCTGGCTGGTGGCGTCCTTCAGCCGGGCCTGGGCGACCGCCGTGCCGTCGTATCCGTGCGGCCACCACTCCTGGTCCAGGAGCCGGTCGAGGGCCTCGTCGAGTTCGGCGGGGTCGGTGCCGAGGGGAACGTACCGGCCGATGGCGACCGCGAAGACCGCCTGCCGTTCCGGTCCGGCGTGCAGACAGGCCGGGTCGATGTGGCCGGCGTGCAGTCCGTCCTCGACGTCGTGCACCGAGTACGCCACGTCGTCCGCCCAGTCCATGACCTGGGCCTCGAAGCAGGTGCGTGTTCCGGGGGCGTCCTTGCGTGCCCAGTCGAAGACGGGCCGGTCGTCCTCGTACACCCCGAACTTGCCGGACGCCGGGTCGGTGGGGTGGGCGCCGCGCGGCCAGGGGTACTTGGTGGCGGCGTCCAGAGCGGCGCGGGTCAGGTTCAGGCCGACCGAGCCCTGCGCGGTGAAGCGCTTGGGCTCGATGCGGGTGAGGAGCCTGAGGGACTGGGCGTTGCCCTCGAAGCCGCCGCAGTCCTCGGCGAACTCGTTGAGGGCCTGTTC
Source organism: Streptomyces sp. NPDC001843 (assembly GCF_042891955.1). Classification (NCBI taxonomy): domain Bacteria; kingdom Bacillati; phylum Actinomycetota; class Actinomycetes; order Kitasatosporales; family Streptomycetaceae; genus Streptomyces; species Streptomyces sp. NPDC001843. Next base: position 797,995 of record NZ_JBIATQ010000001.1, read on the forward strand.
GCCGTTGTGGCCGAAGGGCGGGTGGCCGAGGTCGTGGGAGAGACAGGCGGCTTCGACGAGGTCGGGGTCGCAGCCGAGGGCGGCGCCGAGTTCCCGGCCGACCTGGGCGCACTCCAGGGAGTGGGTGAGCCGGGTCCGGGGACTGGCGTCCCAGGCGGCCTGGTTGGGCTCGCCCGGGGTGACCACCTGGGTCTTGCCGGCGAGGCGGCGGAGCGCCGCGCTGTGCAGGATGCGGGCGCGGTCTCGCTGGAAGGCGGTGCGGCCGGGGCGTTTGTCGGGCTCGGGGGCCCAGCGGTCGACTGACGTCGGGTCGTAGCCGGGTACTGTGCCTTTGCCTGCGGTGCCTTTGCCTGCGGTGCCTTTGCCTGCGGTGCCTTCCATGGTTCGACAGTACGGGGCGGCAGTGACAATCCGGAGTTGCGGGGCGCCTACTTGTCTGCCGAGTTTCGTTGGATGGCGGATGCGGTTGCCTTGTGGCTTGTCGGGCCCACGCGGCGGAGCCGTACATCGGGCACAGCCCCGCGCCCCTGGGCCGTCTCCGGCGATCGTTCCTGAAGGTCGGTGATCTGCCACCGCCTCTGCCGCGGCGCCGGCGATCGGTGAGGACGACAGCCAGGGGCAAGCCCCGGCCGTCGCAGGCGAGTTTCACGCAGCCATGGCGGTACGCGCCTTGGCCTCGCGCACCCCGCGCAGCGCGCCGGACCAGGTGATCACCTGATCGAGCATGTCCGCCACGGCAGTGTCGAGGCCCTCCTGGGGGACGAAGGTGCCGGTGTGGAACGAGGGGCGTATCGAAATGGTGGGCTGGGCGCGGACTGTGGCCACCTGGAGTTCGGCGAGTACGAGCCGCAGCGCCTCGGCGGCCCGGGCCCCGGCGACCCAGCCGCCGTAGCTGATGATCCCGGCGGCCTTGTCGTTCCACTCCCGGTAGACGTAGTCCAGGGCGTTCTTCAGGGCTCCGGGGTAGGAGCGGTTGTACTCGGGGACGAGGAACACGTAGCCGTCGAAGCTGTCGATGAGTGCGCCCCAGGCGCGGGTGTGCTCGTGCTGGTACTGCTGGAAGTTCGGGTTGCCGGGCTCGTCGAGGTTGCCGAGGTCGTGGTCGGCGAGGTCGATGAGTTCGAAGTCGGCGCCGCCGTGGGCGCGGGCGGCCTCCAGCGCCCAGGCGGCGATCTGGTCGCCGCGGCGTCCGGGGCGGGTGCTGCCGAGGATGAGAGCGATGCGAAGCACCATGGTCTTCCTTCCGGGAGAGTTGATGCGTCAACTCTAGGCCGATAGCAGTTGATGTGACAACTCTGCTGGTCGCGGTATCCTCGGCGACATGACGGAGACTCGATCGCTGGAACCCGAGGAGTGGGAGTTCTGGGACACCTGGATGCGCGCGCAGCGTCTGCTCACCAGGGAGCTGGAGCGTGGTCTGCAGCGTGACTGCGACATCTCGAAGGCCGAGTTCAGCGTGCTGGTGACGCTGTGGCAGGCCGGGGGCCGCGAGATGCGTGTCGGCGAGCTCTCCGAGTCGCTCGACTGGGACAAGAGCCGGGTCTCACACCAGCTGACGCGCATGGAGAAACGCGGCTTCGTCAAACGCACTCAGTACGGGGCCGATGGCCGCCGCGCTGGGATCGGGCTGACCGCCGAGGGGCGCCGCGCCGCCCAGAGCGCCATCCTCGTGCACGGCGGCAACATCCGCCGCCACTTCCTCGACTCACTGACCCCCGAGCAGACATCGGTCATCCGGGCATGGAGCGAGCAAGCAGTCGATCGTCTCGAGCCGCACCGCGGCGCGGCTGCCGGCGACGGCACCTCCTAGACCGCGTCACCAACCTGTCCGGACAGCACACCTAGGCGGCTGTCGTCACCGGGGTTGCCAGCGCTTCGGTGTAGCGGTGCAGGACCAGGTGGGCCATCGCTTCGTGGGCGCCCAACGGGGCCGAGGCCATCCAGGGGGCGGCGTCGGCGCACTGGGTGGCGAAGCGGCCGGGGGCCGTGAAGCAGGAGGCGACCGCGACGCGGTGGCGGCCCCGGGCGGCGAGGGCCCGTACGGCCGTCTCGACGGTCGGCGTCGCGGCGGAGGCGTACGCGGGGACCACCGGGACGCCGAGGCGCTCGGCGAGCATCCGGGCCGTGCGGCGGGTGTCGGCCGCGGAGTCCGGGTCGCGGGAACCGGCGGCGGCGAGGACGACGCCGCTGGTCCGACGGGTGGCCTCGTCGATGTCCGTGGGCCAGCCGGCCTCCACCAGACGGTCGTACAAGGTCCGCGCGAGGAGCGGGTGCGGGCCGAGCGGTGCGGCCACGCGCGTACGGGCGGTGGCCGCGGCGGCCATCTCCGGGATGTCCTGCTTGACGTGGTAGCCGCGGCTGAGCAGCAGCGGCACGAGCACGGCCGGCGTGTCGCCGAGCGCGGCGAGGGTGTCGGTGAGCAGGGGCTCGTTCAGCTCGATGTGGCCGAGGCGCACGGACAGTCCGGGACGCAGCTCCCGTACCCGTTCCATCAGGGCGCGGACGGTCTCCAGCGCGCGCGGGTCACGGCTGCCGTGCCCCACGAGGACGAGGGCGGGCGGGCCGGGGCGACGCCTGCCGTCCAGGGTGACCAGGCCGAGCCGGCCGGCGAGGCGGCTGCTGATGCCCGCCATGATGTCCGCCGTGCTGCCGACACGGAACTCGTCGCGGGGAGGGTTCGAGGCCGTCATGGAAGGATCCTGACGGCAGGACGTTGCGCCCTCGTTGCACGGCCGTCACGGGTATTTTCCGGCGCTTCACCTTGCGGGTCCGCGCGGTGTGAGCGAACCGGATCACACCGCGCCGCGTCCTCCTCGACGGGAACGGAGAAGGGGGACCCCGTGAGACTGCGTCGACCGCGCCTGCCGCGCACCCGTGCCGGGTGGCGGCGGCTGGTGCAGGCCGTGGTGGCCGGATGGGTGCTGGCGCTGCTTCCGGCGACCTGGCTGTTCGTGTCGACGGCCGACCGGTTGCGCACCACGGCGGACGTGCCGCGCACCGATGTCGCCGTCGTGTTCGGGGCGGGGCTGTGGGACGGCGAGCCGTCGCCGTACCTCGCGCACCGGCTGGACGCGGCGGTGCGGCTGTACCGCGCGGGTCGGGTGAAGGTCGTGCTCGTCACCGGCGACAACAGCCGGAAGGAGTACGACGAACCGGACGCCATGCGCGCCTACCTCACGAAGCGGGGCGTACCCCGCTCCCGTGTGGTCAGCGACTACGCCGGCTTCGACACCTGGGACTCCTGCGTGCGCGCCAGGAAGATCTTCGGCGTCGACCGGGCCGTCCTGATCAGCCAGGGCTTCCACATCCGCCGCGCCGTCGCCCTCTGCGAGGCGGCCGGCATCGACTCCTACGGCGTCGGCGTCGACGCCAAGCACGACGCCACCTGGTACTACGGCGGCACCCGCGAGGTGTTCGCCGCGGGCAAGGCGGCCCTGGACGCGGTGTTCAAGCCGGATCCACGGTTCCTGGGGCCGAAGGAGCAGGGGGTGGATCGGGCGCTGGCCGCCGGGCGGTGAGGGCCTCACCGCGGTCCGGCCGCGGCGGGGAGGTCACCGTCCCGGCCGTGTAACAGGGAGCCGTCACGGCACGTAACACGTGCGCAGCACGCTGGGCGGTATGGAGACCACCTCGACGCCCACCCACTGCCCGTACTGCGCCCTGCAGTGCGGGATGAACGTGTCGCCCACGCCGGGAGGGGGCGTCGAGGTGCTTGAACGCCCGGACTTCCCGGTCAACCGGGGTGCGTTGTGCGGCAAGGGACGGACGGCGCCGGTACTGCTGTCCTCCGCGGTGCGGTTGACCTCGCCGTTGGTGCGGTCCGGCGGTGAACTGGTGCCGGCCTCCTGGGAGGAGGCGCTGGACCGGGTCAGCGCGGGCCTGTCCGCGGCGCGTACCGCGTACGGTCCCGACGCGTGCGGGGTGTTCGGCGGCGGCGGCCTCACGAACGAGAAGGCGTACGCGCTCGGCAAGTTCGCGCGGGTCGTGCTGGGCACCTCGCAGATCGACTACAACGGCCGCTTCTGCATGTCGTCGGCCGCCGCGGCCGGGACCAAGGCGTTCGGCCTGGACCGCGGGCTGCCGTTCCCCCTCGAGGACATCCCGAGGACGGGCTGCGTGATCCTGGTCGGCTCCAACCTCGCGGAGACCATGCCGCCGTCGCTGCGCTTCTTCAGCGAACTGCGCGACAACGGCGGCACGCTGATCGTCGTCGACCCGCGCCGCACCAGGACCGCCGAGCAGGCCGACCTGCACCTCGCGCCCCGCCCCGGCACCGATCTCGCGCTGGCGCTCGGCCTGCTGCACCTGGTGGTGGCCGAGGGCCGCACGGACGAGGAGTACATCCGGGAGCGCACGGCCGGCTGGGAGGAGGCCCGCGCGTCCGCGATGGCGCACTGGCCGGAGCACGTGGAACGGATCACGGGGGTGTCCGTTCCCCAACTCCGCGAGGCGGTACGGCTGTTCTGTGAGCCCGAAGCCGCGATGGTACTGACCGCGCGCGGGCCCGAGCAGCAGTCCAAGGGCACCGACACGGTGGGCGCGTGGATCAACCTGTGCCTGGCGACCGGCCGCGTGGGCCGCCCGCTGTCCGGGTACGGCTGTCTGACCGGGCAGGGCAACGGGCAGGGCGGGCGCGAACACGGCCAGAAGGCCGACCAGTTGCCGGGCTACCGCAAGCTGACCGACCCCGCCGCCCGGCGGCACGTGGCCGAGGTGTGGGGCGTGGACGCCGACAGTCTGCCGGGCCCGGGCCGCAGCGCGTACGAGCTGCTGGACGCGCTGGGGACGGACATCAGGGCGCTGCTGCTGATGGGTTCCAACCCGGTGGTGTCCGCGCCGCACGCCGGGCACGTGGAGGAGCGGCTGCGGTCGCTGGACTTCCTCGCGGTCGCGGACGTCGTCCTGTCGGAGACCGCCGCGCTCGCGGACGTCGTGCTGCCGGTCACCCAGTGGGCCGAGGAGACCGGTACGACCACGAATCTGGAGGGCCGGGTGCTGCTGCGGCGGCAGGCGGTCACCCCGCCCGACGGGGTCCGCAGCGACCTGGAGGTGCTGCACGGGCTCGCCGCCCGGCTGGGCGTGGAGAAGGGTTTCCCGACCGACCCGGAAGAGGTCTTCGGGGAGCTGCGCCGGGCGAGCGCGGGCGGGCTCGCGGACTACTCGGGGATCACCTACCGCCGGCTGGCGGAGGAGAACGGGGTGTTCTGGCCGTGCCCGGAGGTGGTGGAGGGGGCGACGAGCGTCGGCTCGGTGGACGACGGTCCAGCGGACCCCGGGGAGGCCGCCGTGCACCCCGGCACGCCGCGCCTCTTCCTCGACCGGTTCCCCACCGAGGACGGCCGCGCCCGGTTCGTCGCCGTCACGCACCGGGGGCTGGCCGAGGAGCCGGACGAGGAGTACCCGTTGCTGCTGACGACCGGCCGGGTGGTGTCCCAGTACCAGTCGGGCGCCCAGACCCGGCGCGTGCCGGAGCTGAACACCGCCGCCCCCGGCCCGTTCGTGGAGCTGCACCCGCGACTGGCGGCGCGGCTCGGCGCGGCCGAGGGCGACCCGGTGGCCGTGGTGTCGCGGCGGGGCCGTGCGGTGGCGCCGGCCCGCATCACCACCGGTATCCGTCCCGACACCGTGTTCATGCCCTTCCACTGGCCGGGCGAGGGCCGCGCCAACACCCTCACCAACCCGGCGCTCGACCCGACCTCGCGAATGCCGGAGTTCAAGGCGTGTGCGGTACGGGTGGAGGCGGTGCGGTCCTAGGGCGGGCATGCCCGGAGCGTGACATCCGTACGACCGCTGTCCCTGCGGCCAGGTCCACCGTCGTCCTGTTCGGCGGGGCACCGTCATCCTCGTTGTCCGGTATGACCAGTGACGACTGCCGCTCCTTGAGCTCGTTCTGCTTGCCCGGGGAAAGGCTCGCATGCAACTGTTCGAATCCGGTCGCTGATATCTGGCCCTGACGTGCGCTGTTCCGCCACGGCAGCACGCCGGCCCGCCCCGCGCGCAATAGCAGCTGGTCGACGAAGGCCAGCAGGGTCAGCACGATGACCAGCCCGGGCAGGGTCATGAAGAAGACGAAGGGCATGTCCGGAGTATCTGGGCCGAGCCCGCGCGATGTCACCCCTGCGGTGAACGGTCGTCAGCCGGGGCTGCTCCCCTGGCGCCCGGCGAGCCAGTCCCCGCCCTCGATCCGCGTCCCCCGCTCGCGCAGCCGCGCCGCGACGGGGGGCGCGGCGACGTACACCCACGCGCGCACCGAGGTGCCGTCGGCCTCGCGGACGACCCGCCGCTCGACCCGCTCATACAGGTTCCGGCCATTCCCGGGCGCGTACTCCTCCAGCCGGTCCAGCGCGGCGAGCAGCCCGGCGTACGCCTCCGGCAGCGCGGTCACCAGCTCACCTTGCACCGTCGCGCCCGGCTCCTCCACGGCGTACGGGTAGCCGGGTCCCGCGTACAACACCGCACTCGGCAGCCGCGCCGGCTCCGCGGAGCGGGTGCGGCCGCGCAGGAAGACGTGGTGGTTGGGTTCGCCGGGGCGGAGGGTTCCGTAGACGAAGAAGGGCAAGGTCGGCACGGTCACAGAAACGATTCTGCATCCCCTCCGAGTCCGCACACATCTCCTCGTAGGCGCTATGGACATGACATGTCCGGGGCCCTTAAATCTCAGGGACATCAGCGCGCCACCCCCACGCCTTCAGGGCGCCTTCCCTAGGAGACCGATGAGTCGGACACGGCACAACCGAGGATCCCGTCTCGCGACGGCCGGCATCGCCGCCACGACCGCCACGCTGCTGGCCGCAGCACTCTCCCCCGCCGCGCACGCCGACGGCAGACCGACCAGGGCCACCGCGATCGAGAACGCGGCGTCGGCACTCCTGGCCCACGCCACCGGCCTGGGTCTCACCTCCACCCAGGACACCAGCGTCCGGGACGTGATCGTCGACAAGGACGGCACCCAGCACGTCCGCTACGACCGCACCTACCGCCAACTCCCGGTCCTGGGTGGCGACTTCGTCGTCCACCTGGCCCCGAACGGCACGTACCGCAGCGCCGACCGCGCCACGAGAAGCGCGATATCCCTGACCTCGATCACCCCGAAGATCTCCGCCCCCAAAGCCGCCGACCTCGCGGCGAACGCCCTGCGCGCCGCCAACCTGGGCGATGCCCTCAGGCAGTTGAAGGCCAAGCCCGAGCTGGTGGTCGACGCCCTGCACGGCAAGCCGCAGCTCTCCTGGCGCACCAACGCCGTCGCCAAGGACTCCCTCGGCAACCCGGTCGCCCGCACCGTCCTGACGAACGCCCTCACCGGCGCGCAGATCGACGCCTGGGACAGCATCGAGACGGCGACCGGCGACGGGCAGTCGCTGTACAGCGGGACAGTACCGCTGGAGACGACGCAGTCCGGGTCCTCGTACCAGCTGACCGACCCCACCCGCGGCAACACCTACACCGGCGACGCCGCGAACAAGACCGACCTGTGCATCTTCGGCATCTGCATCAGCCGCGCCCCCTCCACGGTCTTCACCGACACCGACAACCACTGGGGCACGGGGACTGCGAGCGACCGCTCCTCGGCTGCGGTGGACGCCCAGTACGGCACCAACGAGACCTGGGACTACTACAAGAACGTCCACGGCCGCAACGGCATCGCGGGCGACGGCAAGGGCTCGTACAACCGCGTCCACTACGGCAACGCCTACAACAACGCCTTCTGGGACGACAGTTGCTTCTGCATGACGTACGGCGACGGTGACGGCACGACCTTCGGCCCGCTGGTCGCCCTGGACGTCGCCGGCCACGAGATGACGCACGGCGTCACCTCCAAGACGGCCGCCCTGACCTACTCGGGCGAGTCCGGCGGCCTGAACGAGGCCACGTCCGACATCCTCGGCACGATGGTGGAGTGGTACGCCAACAACTCCTCCGACAAGGGCGACTACCTGATCGGCGAGCGCATCGTCCGCCCAGGCTTCGGCAAGGCGGCCCTCCGCTTCATGGACAAGCCGTCCAAGGACGGCAGTTCGGCCGACTACTGGTCCTCGTCGGTCAAGAACCTCGACGTCCACTACTCCTCCGGCGTCGCCAACCACTTCGCGTACCTCCTCGCGGAGGGCAGCGGCGCCAAGACCATCAACGGCGTCAGCTACGACTCCCCCACGTCCAACGGCAAGACGGTCACCGGCATCGGCCGCGACAAGCTCGGCAAGATCTGGTACCGCGCCCTGACCGTCTACATGACGTCCTCCACCAACTACGCGGGCGCCCGCACGGCGACCCTCAACGCGGCGAAGGACCTCTACGGCGCGGGCAGCACGGAGTACAACGCGGTGGCGGCGGCTTGGAGCGCGGTCAACGTGAACTGAGGGCGGTGAGGCCGGCGCTCTGGCGGGGCGCCGGCCTTCCGCACACAAGGTGGCGGTGAGTCTCCCACCGCCCCCAGCAAGGGGTACGGACCGTGCCGTCGGCACCCCGGTAGCCCTTGTCGGCCCAGCACGTGATGCCGGCCTCGGCGAGAGCGTCGACGATGCCGTGCTCGCGAGCTGCGCGGATGTCGTGGACGGCACCGGGCAAGGCAGGTGAAGCCCATAACAGTCGGCCGAAGGGATCGGCCAGGACCTGCACGTTCACCCCACGCCTCTTATGCCTCCCCGAGTAGTAGGGCCGGTCCGCAGCAATCCGGTCGATCGGCAGCAGGGTCCCGTCCAGTAGCACGAACGCCTTGGGCGATGCTGTCCGGACCGCCTCCGCAAGAGTCGGCGCGAGAGCGGCCAGGACCTCGACGGCCTCGGTGATGTACCGGTACGCGGTCGTGGTCCCGATACCGAACCCGGCCGCGAGCTGCGCATACGGGTGGCCGTTGCGGAGATGGGCCAGCGTGAGCAGGGTCTGTCGGCCGGCACTCAGGCGCCGCCAGCGGGTACCGAGCTCCCGGCGGCGCTGACGGAGCTTGGTGGACAGGAAGCGCGAGAACTGGACAAATCAACACCGGACGGGTAGACAAGCACAGGAAGCCTCTGGCGGAGACAGATTTCTTGGTCGAAAACCCATCTACCAGGCGCTTCACCTGTCTGTCAGTCCAACTGCTCTGCCGGTCTGGCAAGTTGGCAAGACCTCAGTGCGCCCCCTGCGTGTGACGCGCCATAGAATCCCAGCATGCCTTCCCCGAAAGCCCGCCGCACCTTGCTGGTTACCCTGCTGGTCGTGGGACTGGCCGCATTCGGCTCCTACGCTCTGCAGCCCGTACGGGAAGCTTGCACGCTTACCTCCGGACCGTATGGCTCCACCTTTACCCCAAACAGCTCCCACACCTTCGGCAGCGGCCGGTGCGGCGAAGAGCGCACGCGCTTCATGGCCTGGCTTGGGGGATAGGCGCACCCAACCGGATGAGATCGACCACCTCGGAATGCCGATGCAAGTTGGGCCTGGCAGCCGCGCTGGCAGGCGGAGCCTCCTGGGCCACCGACACTGGCCGCGGGACAGCGCTGAACCTCAACGGCACGTCCGCCTACGCGTCGACGAACGCTCCCGGCGTCGACACCAGCGGCAGCTTCACCGTCTCGGCACGGGTCAAGCTCAACTCCCTTTCCGGGGGCAACTCCACCTTCGTCTCGCAGTTCGGATGCGCCATCGTCGGCGCCGCCAACGGATTCCAGCTCTACTACTCGTCCGGCGCCCAGGTCCGGGCCTTCGGCCGTCACACGACAGCACCGGCTCCTCTTTCACCGCCGCGTACGGCTCGAAGGCCGTGGCCGGCAAGTGGACCCACCTCGTCGCGGTCTACGACGCGGACACCGGGCAACTTCTGCTCTACGTCAACGGTCACCTGTCTGCCGTGAAGACGTACACCGGCACCGTCTGGGACGCGGGCGGGGCAGTTCAGTTCGGGCGTCGGCTCTCTCAGGGCACCTACGGGGAGTACGCGAACGGCCGTCTCGGTGACGTCCGCCTCTACGGAACGGACCTACCCCCGGCGGACGCGGCGGCGCCGGGCGGCGGTGCGGTCCTGTTGCAGCTCGGCTGAGTGCACGTGGTGCGGGAGGGCCGGCGCCCGTTCAGGCACCTGCCCTCTCGTGTGGCGTCCCAGTCAGCCGAGGCATCCCGTGGGGGCGCCGTCTTGTCGTGCGGGTTGCTCGTACGACTCAGTCGACAATGCGGCGTACCGGCTGCCCGGTGACGCGGGCAATGGTCTCGAAATCGGAGTCTTCGTGCAGCACGGTCAGCTTGTGGTGTTGTGCAGTGACGGACACCAGAAGATCGACCGGGCTCGCGCACTGATGCCAGCCACGGTCGGCGAGGTCCTGCTGGAGCGCGGCCGAGTCCTCCCAGGCGGAGTCGCGCATCGGGTAGTACGGAAAGGTCTCCCGCAGCAGCCCGTCCGCCTCGATGTACGCCGGTCGCCCGCCGACCGCTCGCAGGAACTCCTGGCGCACCGGTTCACACAGGCCCACCAGACCGGAACCGACGAGCTGGTCCCACTCAGGGCCGGTCTGCCCCCGATAGAACCGGATCAGTGCGCTGGTGTCGACGAGAAAGGACTCACTCACGCCGCGTGGTGCTCCGAGCCGGCTGCGGCTTCAGGCCCGGCAGCATGCGTCTTCGCGGGTTCCTCGATGACCGAGAAGTCGATCTCCCCCGCCGCGACCATCTGCCGCATCCGCTCCACAGCCGCCGCGCGCCGACGCCGGTCCACGATCTCCCGAAGCGCGGCGTTGACCGTGTCCTTCTTGGTGGTCGTGCCGAGGTGACGGGCGGCTTCGGCGAGCGCTTCGTCGTCGAGGTCTATCACAGTACGGGACACGGCGCCTCACCTCACTTGTATATACGATTCAGAAAGAAGATATCACAGGCCCGGGACGGCTCAGCCCCAGCGTGGCCCTTGCCTGCATCACGAGGTCGCCCTTTCGGCACGCGAAAGGGCCTGTCCAGGCGCCGCCCCTCTTGGGTGACGCTCCTCCGGTCAGGCGACGAGTTCCGGTTCCTGCTGGGGGCTTCGGCCCGTCGACCCCCCGTCGGCGCTTGAGGCCACACAGCGGTGGAGCCCGAAGAACACGCGTGGCGGAATGCTCGCGCTGAGGCCGCCTGCCCGGCGGGTCGTCGGCCCCTGTCGGCCACCGAAGCTCATCGAATAATGAGTTGCTGCACCCCGAGGCCAGCGTGCAATGGTCACGGTCGGCCATCAGCATCCGGAGAGGTATCTGAATGCACGACGCAGTCGACTTCATAGCGGAGACCTACGAACTCGGCAGCGGGCCGTGGACCATGGCACCCGTCGCCCGGGGCGCGTTGGGGCAGATCTGGAAGCTGTCCGGGAACGGCTCCTCGTGGGCGGTGAAGGAACTCCTCTTCGGCTGCGACGAGGAACAGGTCCGCAGGGAGGCCGCATTACGGAATGCCATGGAGGGCCTGGGTGTCGCGTCGCCACGGCTCATCCCCAATTGCCACGGCACACATGTCTCACAGCTCACCGCCTCTTCGGGCGGGTCCTACGTGAAGCTGTACGACTGGGTCGACGGCACGGCGGCGGATGCAGCCGACCCGGGCATCCTGGACTGGTTCGGCCGCACCATGGCACTGCTGCACACCGCGGGAGAGGGCGCGAGCCAGACACCGGACTCCTGGTACGAGCAGTGCCCACAGGACACCGACTGGAAAGACCTGCACCAGAGGGTGCGTCAGGCCGGCGTGCCGTGGTCGGGCGCGCTGGGCCGGTTCATCGGCACGTCCGCGGCGGAGCTGGCGCGGTGGGTGACCGCGTCCGGTCCCGGTGATCTGGTGACGTCGCATCTCGACCTGCAGCCCCAGAACGTTCTGGTCGGCCCCGACGGGCCGGTCCTCCTCGACTGGGACAACACCGGGCCCATCTCGGCGGAACGGGAGTTCGCACGTGCCGTCTACGTATGGTCGGGTGGCCATCGGGCGAACCTGGATGCAGCCCGGCGACTGGCGCGGGCCTATCGCAGCGCCGGAGGCCGCGCCACCATCACGGGACCGGAGTCCTTCTCGATGCTTTTCGCGACGGCCCTCAACTACATCCGTGTCCAGGCCGAGTGCGCCATCGACCCGACCGTGACCGCCGCGCAGCGCGAGTTCGCGAGCAAGCAGGTCGTCGCCTCCTTGGGCAGTGCGCCGGACCTGACGGCCGTCTCCCGGTTGGCCGCCGCGCTTGAGGAGGCGTAAGCGTGCACCTGAGAGGGCCGGTGCCTGGTCGGGCACCGGCCCTCTCAGGTGACGCTCCCCCGGTCAGGCGACCAGTTCCGGCTCCCGGGCGAGGGGCTCGGCCGGCTGCTCCGGCTTGGCGTCGCGCATCACCAGGGTGGCCAGGACCGCCGCCGCGAGCACGCCCGCCGCGCTGAGGGTGAAGGTGGTCGACACCGAGGCGGTGAAGGCCTCGCGGGCCGTGTGCAGGAGGGCAGGGTCGGCCGTCATGGACGCGCCGGCCATGGACTGGCGGGCCGCGGCGGGGGCGTCGGCGGGCATCCGGTTCGCGTAGCCGCTAGAGAGCAGGGAGCCGAGGATCGCGATGCCGAGGGCGGTGCCGGCCTGCGGCCCGTTCCGGGGAGACCGAGGCCGCCTTCGTCGCGCGGCTGCTGCCGCCGCCCAGCAGGCCGCGGCCGGACATGACCACCTCGCCGACTCCTCCGCCGCCGACGCCGCCTCGGCCCAGGATCCCGCCGAGATCCGCGAGGCCAAGTTCCGGTACGGGCTGGAGGTCGTCCTCGACGGGCTGGCGCTGCGGTTGCCGCGGTAGGGTCCGGATGCCGCCGCCCTCGTCACCGTCCTGTGCCTGGAGTCGTACGCGGAACCGTGGCAGCCGTGATCACGAACGCCACTCAGCGAGATCGCTCATGGCGGGAGTCCCACCGTCCGTGGCGGTGAACGACACATCCGGCGGCGTGAGCCCGGCGACATCCATCTCGTGCTCGCCCAGGAAGCCGACGACTGCCGCATGCACCTGCCGGAGCACCGGTGAGGCACCTCGCAGAATGTCGTCGGCGAAGGAGCCTTGAGTGAAGGGATGCTGGGCGGCCGCAGATCGCAGGCCGAAGGGCTCGGGCAGGACGAGGCGGCCTCCCAGCCAGTCCAGTAGACGCGCTGAGAGCAAGGAGAAGGGCGCGCGGGCCAGCAAGCGGACGAGTTCGGCGTCGTCAATGGGTGATTCCGTCTGCCAGTGGCGGGCAGCACGCAAGACCTGGCCCCAGACTCGCCGAGGGCTGCGATTGAGGACCGCGGAAAGCGGACCCAGCGCATACGCCCGGACGATCACGTGCAGCGTCGCCCCTTCGAGGACCGAGGAGACCAGGAACGTCGACAGGATCTGGCCGTCATGCAGGAACTGCTGGACACAGACGGCATGTCGAGGATCGCCGGGCACATGCCCCACCCCACAGATCGACCGCAGCGCGGATGCCGAGATCCCGTATCCGTCGTACTCGGGGCCGGTGGGGCGGGTGAGCGGACGCCCCTGAGGCGTTCCGGGAAACACCGCGACGTGCCGCACCACGGCCTCGGGCGCATCGCCGCCGCGGTCCTGCGGCGTTCCGAAGGACCGCTCCAAGGCCTCCGCGAAATCAAAGTTATGGAAAGCCATGCCAGACCGGCCTGGTGCAGGGACCAGTGGTGTCACCATCGTCCACTGGCCCCATTTGCGCCCGATCCCGAAAACCTGCTCCCTGCTGTCATCGCTCGCGAAGAGCATGTTGCCCCGCTGCTGGGCTTGCAGTTCGGCAATCCGACGGGAGCCGACCTGCTCGTGTCCGGCATCACCCGGGTTCAAAGCCCCAGGGTGATCGCCGAGAGCGGCTAGCGCCGAGGACCGGAGAGCATCTGCTGTACGGAGCGCAACATGCCTGCTCAGCAGCCAGCCGACGGCGGGAACCACGAGAGCGGCTGCGGCGTACCAGCAGACTGGTCCGGTTCGCCGAGTGGGGGCAGCGACGAGTAGGCAGGCCGCCGCAGCGACGAGGGTGAAGGGCAGCAGACGGCCCGCGATGGTGGCCCCCGCCCGGGAGAGGGCGCCGCGCAGGACGAGCCCGACGATCCAGACGAGCGCTCCGGGGAGGAAGGCCCAGCCGGTGATGAGCGCGAAGGCGGTCAGAATCCGGTCGCGTCGGCGGCGCAGGGCCGCGGCGTGGAGACTGTGATCGATGACGTCGTCGAGCCGCACACCGAACGACGGCACCAAAGGAGCCGCTTGTTCGGAGAAGATCCTGGTGAGAAACGCGCGGGTAAGAGCCTCCCCGAAGTCCGGTCGGAACAGGGTGAGTTTTCCCTGCGTTCGGACGGCCGACGGGAATGTCTCGTCGAGGCAGGTGAAGGGCAGCACGCGGTACGCACCCGAGGACAAGGCCGACGTCGCCGAAGGCAGTTCGTTCCTGACTTCGGTGTCCAGGCCCGCCACGTCTCCGACGGCGCCCGACATCTGGTGGCCGATGGCCCTGCTGCGTAAGGCCTTGTAGTCGTACACGGCGCGCAGGTACCGGTGGAACAGGCCGTCAGAGGACATCAGCCGTCCCACCGTCGGCTGGTCTCTGCGGGGGTGGGCTCAACGGCGGGGAGGACGCCGGAACCTGACTGCCGGTACCTGCGGCATGGGGGAAAGCGACTGGCGGGCTATTCAGCCCGGGAGTCGTGACTTGGGCGCCCGGTGCGTCGGACGGGGGCGCACCGGGGGGCACGCCATTGACGAGCTGCAACAGCAGGCTCGGGGCCGTGATGCCGACCACGAGGACAGCGTAAGTGCCGTCGACCTGTCCCGACCCGCCGAACAGTACTCCGGCAACGGCGCCGAGCATCACCTGCTGAACGGCTACCAGGAGATCGGACCGCTGGTACGACCCCCCGAGGAAGGCGGGCGGCGGCGAGGAGCCGGGGTCGACTGCGTGCGCCCTGCAGGCCTCGCGCCACGCCACGGTCTGCCGGTAGAGGTCGATGAGTGTCGCCAGTCCTCCGCCTGCAGCACCAAGGGTGGCGGCATGCCATAAATTCACCCGGCTCCCCCCGGACGGTGCCCATACCCACGACACGACGCCGATCAGTATTCCAATCTCGCGCGGAGGAATGAAAGTAGGCCCGAGCTGAGAAGGCCGCCGCCGGGCTTGCCGAAGTGATGTCGCAGATCGCGACTGCTGTGCGGCGTGCATCGGGGAGTCCCGCGGCGGCAGGTGTCGGGCGCCTGCCGCGTGC
The DNA here is from genome assembly GCF_042891955.1 of Streptomyces sp. NPDC001843. Lineage (NCBI taxonomy): Bacteria > Bacillati > Actinomycetota > Actinomycetes > Kitasatosporales > Streptomycetaceae > Streptomyces > Streptomyces sp. NPDC001843. Next base: position 813,172 of record NZ_JBIATQ010000001.1, read on the forward strand.
AGACGGGCCCGGCAGGAGGTGGAGTCGATGCCCACCGCACTCCGGTGCCGCCCCGCCCCTGACCGAGGAAGAACGTTCACCCGGCCCGCCCGGCCGTTCGGGTGCTCTTCCGCCGGGCCACTCGCCCGGCCTTGACCTGGTCGAACACCGTCTGACGGGCCGGGCGGGGACACCCGTTCATCCCATCCCCGGCATCCGCTCGACAAGCGCGCGCGGCGATGTGCCACTTACCTCGGAAGAGCACGTCAACGAGTCGGACGAGCTCGAGGAGCACCATGCGTCGCACCGCCCGTCTGCTGACCGGTACCGCGCTCGCCGTCACCGCCGCCGGTCTGGCCACCGCGCCCGCGCGCGCGGACGGCAGCGGCAGCGGCGGCCTGCAGGTGTCCCCGGCCGGCGTGGTACCCGGTGACACGGTCACGGTGAAGACGGCGGTCTGCCCGGGCAGGGGCACGGCGGCCGGTGACGCCACCGCGGTGGGCGCCGGGACGTTCACGCTGGCGCCCGGCGCGCACCAGGGTGAGGCATCCGGGGAGTTCCGGGTGCCGCCGAGCGCGCAGCCGGGGACGTACGAGATCGTCGCGCGGTGCGCGGAGGGCGACAAGCGGGTGACGGGCGACCTGGTGGTGACGTTGACGACGGCGGGGGCGGCGGCGCGCGAGCAGGTGGAGCCGCGCGGAAGTGTGAAGACGGGGGTCGGTGGCGCACTCGGGCCCGACCCCGTGCATACCACGGCGGGTGTGGCGGCTCTGGCCGTCGCCGCCGCGGGCGGTACCTGGCTCCTGCATCGCCGGGCGAGAGGCGACGGGATCTGACGGACACCCTCCGCTGTCCGTCCACTGGTACCGCAACTCCCGTCCCCTCCGGGTCCGATGCCCCTCGCGGCCCGGAGGGGAACGGGTTCAGCTCCACGAAGGGGCCCGGCCTTGGGAAGGGGCCCCGCTCCGGGAAGGGTTCGCATGCGCAGGATCGGTGACACCGCCATAGCCGCCGTCACCGTGGTCGCCCTGGGCTCCGGAGTGTGGCTGCTGGGCGGCGGCTCCGCGACGCACGCCCCGCCGCAGCCGTCCGCCGCCGAGGGCCGCCCCGAGCCGGCCGAGGAGCGGCTCGAGTCACCCGCGCTGGCGCCCTCGCCGCCCACCCGGATCCGTATCCCCGCGATCCGTGTGAACGCCCCGCTGATGGGGCTGGGCCTGACGAGTTCGGGCAGCCTGGACGTGCCGCCCGCGGGGAACAAGAACCTCGCCGGCTGGTACGAGGCGGGCATCACCCCGGGCGAGCGGGGCACCGCCATCGTCGCCGGGCACGTCGACAACACGGAGGGCCCCGCCGTCTTCTACGATCTCGGCGGTCTCCGGCGCGGCGCCGCGATCGAGGTCGACCGGCAGGACGGGAGCGTGGCGGTGTTCACCGTGGACGCGGTGGAGGTCTACTCGGCGCGCGACTTCCCCGACAAGAAGGTGTACGGCCCGGCGAAGCGCCCCGAACTACGGGTGATCACCTGCGGCGGGGGCTACTCCAAGCTGACCGGGTACCAGGGCAACGTGGTCGTGTTCGCCCATCTGACGGGGAGCCGGCAGGCGTGACGCCCGTCCGGCCGCCGGACGTGACGGACAGCTGTCAGTTCGCGGTGCGTATCGGTCAGGGCCTCGGGGAGCCGTCAGGACCGGGGCGTGGGCCCAGGCCCCCGTGCGCTCTCCAGATGACGCAGCACCGCCAGCACCCGCCGGTGTCCGGTCTCCGAGGGGGGCAGGCCGAGCTTGGCGAAGATGTTGGCGATGTGCTTCTCGACGGCGCGGTCGGAGACGGTGAAGGCGGCGGCGATGGCCTGGTTGGTGCGGCCCTCGGCCATCAGGGCGAGCACCTCGCGTTCGCGGCGCGTGAGCGTGTCGAGGGCCGTGGTCCGGCGGCTCGCGCCGAAGAGCTGGGCGACCACTTCGGGGTCGAGCGCGGTGCCACCGCCCGCGACCCGTTCCAGCGCGCCGACGAACTCGTCGATGTCGACGACTCGTTCCTTGAGCAGGTAGCCGAAACCCGCCGGATCGCCGAGCAGCCGGGTCGCGTACGTCGTCTCCACGTACTGGGAGAAGAGCAGGATGCCGGTGCCCGGGTGCTCGGCGCGCAGCCGGAGGGCGGCCCGAACCCCCTCGTCGGTCTGGGTGGGCGGCAGCCGGATGTCGATGACGGCGACGTCCGGGGCGTGCTCGGCGACGGCCGTCAGCAGCGCCTCGGCGTCCCTGACGGCCGCGGCGACCTCCACCTGGCGCAACCCGAGCAGTTGTACGAGCCCGTCACGCAGCAGGGCCGAGTCCTCGGCGATGACGACGCGCATGCCCCTCCTCTGGACCGGCCCCGGCGAAACGGTGTCGCCGTCACATGGGCAGTTCGACGGTGACCACCGTAGGCCCTCCGGGCGGGCTGTCACTGGTCAGCGCACCGTCGACGGTGCGGACGCGGGCCAGCAGACCGGTGAGGCCGGAGCCGCCGCCGATCACGGCGCCGCCGCGGCCGTCGTCGGTGACCCGCAGGCGGAGCAGCCTTCCGCGGGTGGTGACGTCGACGGTGACACCGCTCGCCCCGCTGTGCTTGACGGCGTTGGCGAGGAGTTCGGCGGCGCAGAAGTAGGCGATGGACTCGAGGGCGGGGCTGGGCCGGTCGTCGACGGCGGTGGTGAGGGTGACGGGCAGGACGCTGTCGGCGGCGAGGGTGGCGAGGGCAGCGGGCAGACCCTTGTCGAGCACGGGCGGGTGGATGCCCTTGACCAGGTGGCGGAGGTCGGCGATGGCCTGGGTGGCGTTGCCCTGTGCGGTGTCGACGACGGCCAGGACCCGGTCGGGGGCGGCGCCGGCGGCGATCAGTTCACGGATCACGGTGAGGTGCATGGCGAGGCCGACCAGACGGGCCTGGGTGCCGTCGTGCAGGTCGCGTTCGATACGGCGCAGGGTGGCGGCGGCGTCCTCGACGGCGTGTGCGCGGGTCTCCTCCAGAGTGCGGATGCGGCGGTCGGCGGCGTCGGGACCTAGCAGCGCGGCCAGCACGGCGCGGTGGGGTCGCAGGGCGTGCCGCAGGAGGTACGGGGCGACGGCCAGCAACAGCAGTCCCGCTGTGAACGGGATCAACCACAGCGGCCAGGTGTCGAGCTGGTGGCCGAAGAACTCCAGTGACACATGGCGTACCGTGCCGTCGGGCTCGTGAACCGTGTGCTGGTTCCAGCGGGCGACCAGCGGGTGCAGGGCGAACAGGGTGCCGTAGACGTATCCGACGCAGGCGGCCACGTACGCCAGAACCGCTGTGAAGGGAGTCAACACGGCACAGCCGACGGCCCGCCACCCCGCCCGGTCCCGCAGTACGGCCCGCCGCCACGCCGGCGCCCCTTCCCCCGCGGGCAGCACCGGCGCCTCGATCTCCACCGCCAGCAGCCACCGGGCCAGCGTCCGTTGCAGCGCTCCCAGTGCCAGAGCCCCGCGCACCGTCCCCGCCACCAGCCACAGTCCGAGCGTCGTCACCGACAGCAGCCCGCCGAACAGCAGCCCGACCAGGGTCAGCCAGCACCCGACGAGCGCGAGCGGGAAGGAGAGGATCGCGTACAGCAGCGCGGCCAGGGCGCGCGGGCCGAAGGTGGCGACGGCGCGGGAACGGAGGCGCTCGGGCATCGGCTCGGGCATGGGGCCAACCTAGGGGAGGAGTGACTTGCCTAGGGGAGGAGCGACTTGGCGACGCGGATCTGGAGAGCGGCCAGGCCCCGCCCCAGCCACGGCATCAGCAGCCCGAACCCGACACCCCCGATGACCGCGTGGAACGCCCACGCCCCGGCGAAGGTCGGTCCGCCCCAGGCGTCGGAGTAGTCCGAGCCGGCGCGCAGCGGCCAGCCGAGGTTCATGGGGACCAGCGACCAGCCGTACACCGTGACGAACGCGGCGAGGAGGTTGAGCGGTGTCGCGGCCAGCGCGTGCAGCAGCCCGCCGGTCCGGGTGGCCGGGGGCAGGTCGGTGCCCAGGAAGCGCCGCACCAGCGCCCGCTGCCACCGTCCCGTCGGGGCTCCCAGCAGCGCCAGCGGGACGCACACCACACCGACCGGCGGGGCGAGCAGCGCGTAGCCGGCCCGCCGCCAGGTGCCGGCCGTGAAGGGCTCGCGGACGATCCGCCGGACCAGTACGGCCGTGTCCCGGCTGATGAGGGTCGAGGTGCTGTCCATGTGCTTCCCCCTGACGGTGAGCTGCGGTGATCCGGTCCCTCCAGGCTGCCGCCCGCGTCCGTCGTGCACGATGGTGCCTGCACGGAACCCGACGGTTCGGTCAGCCCCACCTTCCGCCCCACCTCACAATCCCTCCCCGGGCCTCCGCCAAGGCCCTCACACCCCCTCCCCGCCCTCGCTGAGGGCAGCGTTCCTCACGGGAAACAGGTGCGATGCGGCCGGGTAACGTCCACACCGCACGCTCGACCACATGACCTCGAATACGCGTGTGGTGGTGATCGGCGCCGGCCTCGCGGGCGTACGGCTCGCCCGGCGGCTCGGTGAGCTCGGCACGCCCGCGCTGCTGGTCGGCGAGGAGGAGCACCGCCCGTACAACCGGGTGCTGCTCGCCGAGGTGCTGGCCGGCCGTTACGCCCCCGAGGTGATCGCGCTCCCGGCGCCCGACGGCATGGTGCGCACCCGGGTCGTCGGCATCGACCGCGCGGCGCGTCGGCTGCGGTGCGCGGACGGCTCGGTGATCGCCTACGGCACGCTGGTCCTGGCCACCGGCTCCAACCCCGTACTCCCGCCGCTGCGCGGCCTGTTCACCCCGGACCACGAACCCCCCGAGGGCGTGCACGCGTTCCGCACCATGGACGACTGCCTGGCCCTGTCCAAGGCGGTCCGGCCGGGTGTGCGGGCGGTCGTCGTCGGGGGCGGGCTGCTCGGGGTGTCCGCCGCGCGGGCCCTGGCGGTGCGCGGCGCGCAGGTCGTCCTCGCCCAGCAGGGCGAGCGGCTGATGGAGCGCCAGCTCGACCCGACCGCCTCCAAGCTCGTCCGGCGCCATCTGGAGGACCTTGGTGTCGAGGTGCACACCGAGTGCCGGGTGCGGGACGTGCGCTCGGTCGCCGGCGCGGTCCGCTCGGTGGAGATGGCCGACGGCTACGCCCTCGGCGCCGACCTCGTGGTCCTGGCCTGCGGGGTGCACCCGCGCACCGGTCTCGCCGAGGACGCCGGACTCGCCGTCCACAAGGGCATCCTGGTCGACGACGAACTGCGCACCTCGGACCCGCACATCCACGCGGTCGGCGACTGCGCGCAGCACGACGGCACGGTGTACGGCCTCGCCACGCCCGCCCTGGAACAGGCCGAGGCGCTGGCCGAGTTGCTCGCCGGGCGCACCGACGCCCGCTACACCGGCACCCGTTCCCTGACCCGGCTGACCCTGACCGGCCCGGACTCCCCCTTCGACCTCGCCGCCTTCGGGGAGCCCGAGCCGCTCCCCGGCGACGACGTCGTGCAGCTCGCCGACGCGACCCGGGGCACCTACCGCAAGGTCGTCGTCCGCGACGACCGCCTGGTCGGCGGGGTCCTGGTCGGCGAACTCGGCACCGTCGGCGCGCTCGCCCGCGCCTGGGAGGGAGCAGAGCCGCTCCCCACGGACGGCGGCCCCCTGCTCCACCTGCTCACCAACGATGGAGGCTCCTGATGACCGCCACCCCGGGGGCGAACCCCACGATCGTGCTCGTCGGCCACGGCATGGTCGGCCAGCGCTTCCTCGAAGCGCTCGCCGAGCGCGGCCTGACCGCCACGCACCGAGTGGTAGTGCTCTGCGAGGAGCCCCGTCCGGCGTACGACCGCGTACAGCTCACCTCGTACTTCTCGGGGAAGACGCCCGAGGAACTGTCCATGACGGACATGGAGTTCATCAACGACCACGGTATCGAGCTGTACGTGGGCGACCCCGCGGAGTCCATCGACCGGGAGGCGATGAAGGTCACGGCCAGGTCCGGTCGGGTCTTCGCGTACGACACCCTAGTGCTCGCCACCGGCTCCTACCCCTTCGTGCCGCCGGTCCCGAACAAGGACGCCGAGGGCTGTTTCGTCTACCGCACGATCGAGGACCTGCTCGCGATCGAGGCGTACGCGAAGAAGAGGGCCCAGGTGGGCGCCGTGGTCGGCGGTGGTCTGCTCGGTCTCGAGGCGGCCGGTGCGCTGAAGGGTCTCGGACTCACCTCCCACATCGTGGAGTTCGCGCCGCGCCTGATGCCCGTCCAGGTCGACGACGGCGGTGGCGCCGCGCTGCTGCGCACCATCGAGGACATGGGCCTGACCGTGCACACCGGGGTGGGCACGCAGGAGATCGTCGTCGACGACTCCGGTGCGGTCACCGGCATGAAGCTGTCCGACGGTTCCGAACTCGCTGCCGACATGGTGGTGTTCAGCGCCGGAGTCCGCCCCCGCGACCAGCTGGCCCGCGACTGCGGACTGGCGGTCGGCGAGCGTGGCGGCATCACGGTGGACGAGCAGTGCCGTACGGTCTCCGACCCGCACGTGTTCGCGATCGGCGAGTGCGCGCTGGCCTCCGACGGCCGGGTGTACGGCCTGGTGGCGCCGGGGTACGAGCAGGCCGAGACGGCTGCTGCGACCATCGCCGAGGACGAGGCGGCGTTCACCGGCGCCGACCTGTCCACCAAGCTGAAGCTGCTCGGTGTGGACGTGGCCTCCTTCGGTGACGCGCACGGCAGCACCGAGGACTGCCTGGACGTCGTCTACTCCGACTCCCGGGCCGGCCTGTACAAGAAGCTGGTCATCGGCCGGGACGGCACGCTGCTCGGCGGCATCCTGGTCGGTGACGCGGACGCGTACGGCACGCTGCGCGCGCTGACCGGATCGGTGCCGCCGATCGCGCCGGAGTCCCTGGTACTGCCCGCCGGCTCAGGCGGCGGCGCCCAACTCGGCCCGTCCGCCCTCCCGGACGAGGCGGTCGTCTGCTCCTGCCACAACGTCAGCAAGGGCACGATCCGCGGCGCGGTCACCGAGCACCGGTGCACCACCGTGCCCGAGGTGAAGAAGTGCACCAAGGCCGGCACAGGCTGCGGCAGTTGCGTGAAGGTGCTGGGCCAGCTCGTCACCGCCGAGCTGGAGGCGAGCGGCGTCGAGGTCGACAAGGGCCTGTGCGGCTGCTTCTCCCAGACCCGCGAGGAGCTGTACGAGATCGTCCTCGCCCTGCGCGTCACCTCGTACCAGGACCTGCTCGACCGGTACGGCCGTGACGGCGCCCGCGGCGGTGACGGCTGCGAGGTGTGCAAGCCGGCGGTGGCCTCGATCATCGCCTCCCTCGCCCCGGCGATCGGCGCGAGCGGCTACGTCCTGGACGGCGAGCAGGCGGCCCTGCAGGACAGCAACGACCACTTCCTCGCCAACCTGCAGAAGAACGGCTCGTACTCGGTCGTGCCGCGCATCCCCGGCGGTGAGATCGCCCCGGAGAAGCTGATCGTGATCGGTGAGATCGCGCGGGACTTCGGCCTCTACACGAAGATCACCGGCGGTCAGCGGATCGACATGTTCGGCGCCCGCGTCGAGCAGCTCCCGCTGATCTGGGCGCGGCTGGTGGACGCCGGTTTCGAGTCGGGCCACGCCTACGGCAAGTCACTGCGCACGGTGAAGTCCTGCGTGGGGCAGACCTGGTGCCGCTACGGCGTGCAGGACTCGGTCCGGATGGCGATCGACCTGGAGCTGCGCTACCGGGGGCTGCGCTCCCCGCACAAGCTGAAGTCCGCCGTGTCGGGTTGCGCCCGCGAGTGCGCGGAGGCCCAGTCGAAGGACTTCGGCGTGATCGCCACCTCCAACGGCTGGAACCTGTACGTCGGCGGCAACGGCGGCGCGACCCCGCGCCACGCGGACCTGCTGGCCCAGGACCTGTCCGACGCCGAACTGGTCCGTCTGATCGACCGGTTCCTGATGTTCTACATCCGCACCGCCGACCGCCTGGAACGCACCTCGACCTGGCTGGAGCGGATCCCGGGCGGCCTGGACCACGTACGGGACGTGGTGGTGCACGACTCGCTCGGCATCTGCGCGGAACTGGAGGCGCTGATGGCCGCGCACGTCGGCAACTACCGCGACGAGTGGGCCGAGACCATCAACGACCCCGAGAAGCTGGCCCGGTTCGTGTCCTTCGTGAACGCCCCGGACACCCCCGACCCGGTCGTCGGCTTCGTCCCCGAACGTGACCAGATGAAGCCCGACCTGCCGCTGCTCTCCATCGGCATGCGCCCCACCGAAGACATTCTGGAAGGAAGCGCCCAGCGATGACCCTGGCACCCGAGACCACCGACCTGAAGGTCCAGCTCCAGCTCGACGCCGAGACCGACGAGTGGTTCACGGTCTGCGACCTCAACACGCTGACCCCCGGCCGCGGTGTGGCAGCGCTGCTGCCGGACGGCCGCCAGGTCGCCCTGTTCCGTGACCGGAACGGCCAGTTGTACGGCATCGACAACCGCGACCCGTTCGTCGGCGCGGCGGTCCTCTCCCGCGGGCTGACCGGCACCGACCGGGGCCGGCCGTTCGTCGCCTCGCCCCTGCTGAAGCAGCGGTTCGACCTGATCACCGGGCAGTGCCTGGACGACGAGTCGGTGACGGTCGCCGCGTACGAGGTGCGTGCCCACTGACGTTCACGCTCATGTCCTGGCCGTCGCGCGCCGCCCGCGCGCGGCGGCCAGGGCCGCTCCCGCCACCAGGATCCCGGCGCCCGCCGACTGGGTGCCCGTGAAGGACTCCCCGAGGAAGACGGCGGCGCACAGCGTGCCGACGGCGGGTACGAGGAACATCATCAGCGAGGCGGACGCCGGGCCGACCGCCTTGACGCCCCGGTAGTAGAGCAGGTTGGCGAGGGCCGCCGGGCCGAGGGCCAGCAAGACGACGTTCAGCCATGTGCCGGGGCCGGTCGCGGACCAGTGGGTGCCGGCCCAGTCGGGGGCGGAGTACACCCCGAGCAGCAGCGCACCGGACACGGTCGCGTACGTGGTCGCCCGCAGCGGCTCGATGCCCGCCAGGACCCGCGGCCCCAGCAGGGTGAACGCCGCCCAGCAGGCCGCCGCCGCGAGGAACAGCAGGTCACCGGCGAGCCGGCCCGATCCGCCGCCTGCCGCGCCGCCCGCGCCTCCCGCGCCGAGGAAGAACACCGCCGCGCCCGCGAGCCCCAGCGCGAGTCCGGCCACCCGTCCCGCGGACGCCGTCTCCCGTCCGGTCAGCAGCACGACGGCCGAGGTGAGCACCGGGCTCAGCACGGGGATGATCAGGCTGCCGTCCATGGCGGGCGCCAGGGACAGGCCCCAGAAGAAGCAGATGTTGTAGAGGAAGACGCCGAGCACCCCGGCGAGCGCGGCCCGCCCGCGCTCCCGCCATCCTGGCCGCGTCCGCCGGTCGCCGGACAGCCTGAGGGCGACCAGCAGGGCCAGCGCGCCGCCGCCGAACCGGAGGAACGCGGCGACGGAGTGCGGGACCTGGCCGACGACGACCTTGGAGGAGGCGAAGGCACAGCCCCACAGCACCATGGTGACGGTGAGCAGGAGATGCGCCGGGGGGCCGTCGGAGCCGGCCCGTGCCGCCACGTCGGATGCCGCTGCGGTGGACCCGTACTCGGACTCGTACTCGGACTCGGACTCGGTGCTCATGGGCCGAGCCTGCCGACCGCCCCGGACGCCGGTCTTGAACGCTCGTGCGGGCCCCGGACACGGCGTCGCACAATGGGCGCATGCACGGCGAGGCATGGACCCGGTACTGGCGTGATCCCGAGCGTCCGCTGGAGGCGATGCACGCCCACTTCTACGAGCACGTCTACGCCCCGCACCGCCATGACACGTACTCCTTCGGCTTCACCGAGGAGGGCGCCCAGCGCTTCCACTGCCGGGGGGCCTCACACGTCAGCGGCGCCGGCATGGTGATGGCGTTCAACCCGGACGAGCCGCACGACGGGCGGTCCTCCTCCGACCTCGGCTACCAGTACCGGATCGTGCACATCGGCCCCGGCCTGGTCCGCGCGGTCCTCGCCGACGCGGCGGCCGGCGGCGGGCGGCCCGCGCCGCTGCCCCTCTTCGCCGAGCCGGCCTTCCACGACCAGGTGCTCAGCCGCGCCCTGACCCGGCTGCACGCCGCCCTCACCTGCGGCGCGGAGGAGCTGGTGCGCGAGGAGCGCCTGATCGCGGCGGTCACGGCGATGGCGGCCCGGGGCGCGACCCGCCCGCCCCGCGTCCGTACGCTGCCCGGCGGGGGCGGACAGAACCGGGCCGTGCTCCGGGCCCGGGACGTGCTGCGGGAGCGCTTCGCCGAGCAGGTGACCGCGCGGGACCTGGCGGACGCGGCCGGTGTGAGCCGTTTCGCGCTGTACCGGGCGTTCCGCGAGGAGTACGGCATGGCACCCAGCGACTACCAGCGGCACCTGCGACTCAGCCGGGCCCGGCAGCTGCTCGCGTCCGGCCGTCCGGCCGCCCTGGCCGCGGCGGAGGCGGGCTTCGCGGACCAGAGTCATCTGCACCGCTGGTTCGTGCGCAGCTACGGGGTGACGCCGGGGGTGTTCCAGCGGGCGGGCCGCATCGGGCGGGCCGACGCTGATTGACCGGTCGTTCTGGAAACCCTAGGGTGCGCTGCATGGCGAGGACCAAGGAGTTCGATCCGGACACCGCGCTGCAGTCGGCCCTGGAGCTGTTCTGGCAGCGGGGGTACGAGGCGACGTCGATGTCCGACCTGGTGGAGCACCTGGGCATCGGACGGGCCAGTATCTACGCGACCTTCGGCAACAAGCACGAGCTGTATCTGAAGGCGCTGGAGCGCTATCAGCAGGGCTGTGACGGACCACTGCTGCGGGAGCTGTCGCAGCCGGGCCCGGCGCTGCCCGCCGTGCGGACCGTCGTACGGCGTTTCGCGGCGGAGGCGGCTGCCGAGGAGCGACGGCTGCGCGGCTGCTTCGTCACCAACACGGCGGCCGAACTGGCCCCGCACGACCCGGCGGCGGCCCGCCGGGTGGAGCACGGCTGGGACCAGCTGGAGACCCTGTTGCGCTCGGCGCTGGTGCGCGCCCAGGCGCAGGGCGAACTGGCCGCCGACCGCGATCCGCTCGCCCTCTCCCGGATGCTGCTGGTGCTGATGCAGGGCCTGCGGGTGGTCGGCAAGGCGTCGGCGGACCCGGCCCGGGTCCGGGACGCGGCTGAGCAGGCGCTGACCCTGCTCGACTGAGACGCCGGTACTGGACCGATCGGTCAGGAAAAGGAGTGTCGCTACTTCAGCGCGTCGTACGTGACACCCGTCAGCCGCTCGGACTCCGTCCAGAGCCGCTCCCCCATCGCGTCGTTGAGCGTCCACGGCGCTCGCCATGACAGTGCCGGTGCGCCCCGCCACATCGCGAAGGACGGGCCGAGGAAGGCGTCGGGCGGTACGTCGGGGGCGGTCGCCGCGTACAGCGTCGGCAGGGCCCCCGCCTCGGCCGACTGGGCGACGACCCGGTTGCCGAGCTCCACGAGCCGCTCGGCGGCCCGGCGGCCCTCGGCCCGGACACCGGCGGTCTGGAGGTTGGTGGCGGCGTAGCCGGGATGGGCCGCGACGGCCACCACATGCGCCCGGCGGACCGAAAGCCGGCGGGCCAGCTCGTGGGTGAAGAGCAGGTTGGCGGTCTTGGACCGGGCGTAGGCGATCCAACGCCGGTACCGGCGCTCACCGTTCAGGTCCGAGGGGTCGATGTTGGCCAGTGCGTGCATTCCGCTGGACACGGTCACGATCCGGGCGCCGGGCGTGGCGAGCAGGGTGGGCAGCAGCAGGCCGGTGAGGGCGAAGTGGCCCAGATGGTTGACGCCGAACTGGGTCTCGAAGCCGTCGGCCGTCGTCCCGTACGGGAGCGCCATCACGCCGGCGTTGTTGACGAGCAGGTCGATCCGCTCGTACGGCAGCCGGTCAGCGAACTCCCGCACGGACGCCAGGTCGCCGAGGTCGAGCCGCACGAACTCGGCGTGCGCCTGCGGCACCTCGGCCACGATCCGGTCGGCCGCCGCGTTCCCCCGCGCCTCGCTCCGGCAGGCGAGCACCACCCGCGCGCCCCGGCGCGCAAGCTCCCGCGCGGTGACGTACCCGATGCCGCTGTTGGCGCCGGTGACGACGGCGGTGCGGCCGGTCTGGTCGGGGATACGGTCGGCAGTCCAGGCGGGCATGATCGGGTCCTTACGTGGTGCGGAGTGCCGGAAACCTCTGGCCCCAAGCATGTCCCCTCGGGGATCATGCGGTCCATGACCACACTCCGAAAGGCCGGTGCCGCGTAACCGCCCCGGCGCCCTGCGCGCCGCCCTCCGGTCCCAGCGCCCCCGCTACCGGGACGAGCCCCCACCGCCCCGCATCCACGGCCTGTCGGCCCGCACCAGCCTCGCCGTCCACCACGCTGAGCGCCACTCCCCGGACTACTGGTACGGGCGCGGCTCGACCGACACCGCCCTGCGGAACTACCGGGCGTTCCTCCACTCACCGGGCCCCCGGCCCCGCTACCCCCGCAATTCCTTCTGCCCCGCCTGCCCCGGCTGTGCCCTGGACGACGTACGAGAGGCCCGCGACGCCCTGGCGGACATCCTGCCCCGACTCCCTCCCCGAGCCCGGGCCGAACTACGGCGCACGGTGACCCCACTGGACCGCCGCTACCTGCTGCTCACCCTCCCCGATCCGCTGGCGGAACGGGAAACACCCTGGTGGCACCGGCGTCTGGCCGACGGGGTGGAGGGGTGGTGACCCCGGGCATCAGGGAGCGGGGTGCGGTGCTCCGCGGCGAGGTACAACCATTTCCGCCGCAGCCGCGTCCAACATACCGACCCAATCCACCCATTCGCCCAGATGGAGGCGGATGCGCCATGGCTCTGCACTCTTCCCACCTCTCCCGGCGCGGCATCGCCGTCTCTCTGACCACTGTCCTCGCGGCCGCGGGGGTCACATGGGGCGTGACGACGGCGGCTCAGGCGCAGCAGGCGTCGAGCAGCACGCGTACCTGCACCGTGAGCGACCTGTACCTCTCGATGGGCCGCAAGGAGGGCGCGGCGGGCTCGCTCTACTGGCCGGTTCGGTTCACCAACACCAGCACCACCAGTTGCGCCCTCCGCGGCTACCCGGGCGTCAGTGTCCTCGACTCCGCGCACCGGCAGATCGGGCCGGCCGCCACCCACAGCGGCTCGTCGTACTCCACGGTCACCCTCGCCCCCGCCCACTCCGCGTCGGCGGTCGTCCGCACCACCAACGGTCCCGTCGGCGGGCCGTGCCTGCGTACCGGCAGTTATCTCAGGGTCTATCCGCCGGCCTCGACCAAGGCGGTCCTCGTTCCGGCCGGCTGGAAGACCTGTTCCGGCGTCTTCCAGGTGGGGCCGGTCAACACCGCCGGCACGTTCTGACGCCTTCTGGGCGGACCGAAGGGACGGCACCCCCGCACAGGGTGCCGTCCCTTCGGTTTTTCGTGCTCCGGAGCCGCCGCCGATCGGTGAGGGTCGGGTGACAAGCGGCGGCTCCGGGGTCTTCGCGGGGGTCAGCGGTGGTCGCTGCCCGCCGACTGGGTGGCCGCGCGGCCCGCCTCGAGGCGGGCGACCGGGATGCGGAACGGAGAGCAGGAGACGTAGTCGAGCCCGGCCTCGTGGAAGAAGTGGACGGACTCGGGGTCGCCGCCGTGCTCACCGCAGACGCCGAGCTTCAGGTCGGGTCGGGTCTCGCGGCCGGCCTTCGCCGCGGCCTTGACCAGGGAGCCGACGCCGTCCTTGTCGATCGTCTCGAACGGCGACACCCCGAAGATGCCCTTCTCCAGGTAAGCCGTGAAGAACGAGGCCTCGACGTCGTCCCGGCTGAAGCCCCACACCGTCTGGGTGAGGTCGTTCGTGCCGAAGGAGAAGAACTCCGCCGCCTCGGCGATCTGGCCGGCGGTCAGCGCGGCCCGCGGCAGCTCGATCATCGTGCCGATCGCCAGCTTCAGCCGGGTGCCCGTGGCGGCCTCGACCTCGGCGACGACCCGGTCGGCCTCCTCCCGGACGATCTCCAGCTCTTGGACGGTGCCGACGAGCGGAATCATGATCTCTGCGCGTGGGTCGCCCTTGGCGTTCATGCGCTCGGCCGCGGCCTCGGCGATCGCCCGGACCTGCATCGTGAACAGGCCCGGGATGACCAGGCCGAGCCGGACACCGCGCAGACCCAGCATCGGGTTCTGCTCGTGCAGCCGGTGGACAGCCTGGAGCAGGCGCAGCTCGTTCTCGTGCGGCTCCTGCCGGGACTCGGCGAGGGCCACGCGGACCGAGAGCTCCGTGATGTCGGGGAGGAACTCGTGCAGCGGCGGGTCCAGGAGGCGGATCGTCACCGGCAGGCCGTCCATCGCCGAGAACAGCTCCACGAAGTCCTGCTTCTGCATCGGGAGCAGCGCCTTCAGGCTCTCCTCGCGCTCTTCCTGCGTGTCGGCCAGGATGAGGCGCTCGACCAGCTCCCGGCGGTCACCGAGGAACATGTGCTCCGTACGGCACAGGCCGATGCCCTGCGCTCCGAAGCGACGGGCGCGCAGCGCGTCCTCGGCGTTGTCCGCGTTGGCGCGCACCCGCAGCCGGCGCTTGCGGTCGGCGAAGGCCATGATCCGGTGCACGGCCTCGACGAGTTCGTCGGCGTCGTGGGCGCCCGCGTGCATCCGGCCCTCGAAGTACTCCACGACCGGGGAGGGCACCACCGGGACCTCGCCCAGGTAGACCTTGCCGCTGGAGCCGTCGATGGAGATCACGTCGCCCTCCTCGACGACGTGCCCGCCCGGTACCGTCATCCGGCGCCGCTTGGTGTCGACCTCCAGGTCCTCTGCGCCGCAGACACAGGTCTTGCCCATGCCGCGCGCGACGACGGCCGCGTGGGAGGTCTTGCCGCCGCGGGAGGTGAGGATGCCCTCGGCCGCGATCATGCCGTCGAGGTCGTCGGGGTTGGTCTCGCGGCGGACCAGGATGACCTTCTCCCCGGAGCGGGACCACTTGACGGCGGTGTAGGAGTCGAAGACCGCCTTGCCGACCGCCGCGCCCGGCGAGGCGGCGATGCCCCGGCCGACCTGCTCGGCCTTGGCGTGCTCGTCGAAGCGGGGGAACATCAGCTGGGCGAGCTGGGCGCCGTTGACCCGCTGCAGCGCCTCGGTCTCGTCGATCAGGCCCTGGTCCACCAACTGGGTGGCGATGCGGAAGGCGGCACCGGCGGTGCGCTTGCCGACGCGGGTCTGCAGCATCCACAGCTGGCCGCGCTCGATGGTGAACTCGATGTCGCAGAGATCCTTGTAGTGGTTCTCCAGGGTCTCCATGATCTGCATGAGCTGGTCGTACGACTTCTTGTCGATCTGCTCCAGCTCGGCCAGCGGGACCGTGTTGCGGATGCCCGCGACCACGTCCTCGCCCTGCGCGTTCTGCAGGTAGTCGCCGTAGACGCCCTGGTGGCCGGAGGCCGGGTCGCGGGTGAAGGCGACGCCGGTGCCGGAGTCGGGGCCCAGGTTGCCGAAGACCATGGAGCAGACGTTGACGGCCGTGCCGAGGTCGTGCGGGATGCGCTCCTGGCGGCGGTAGAGCTTGGCGCGGTCGCCGTTCCAGGAGTCGAAGACCGCCTTGATGGCGAGGTCCATCTGCTCGCGCGGGTCCTGCGGGAAGTCCCGGTCGGCCTCCTTCTTGACGATCTTCTTGAAGGTGGTGACCAGCTTCTTCAGGTCCGCGGCCTCCAGTTCGGTGTCGACCGTGACCTTCTTGGCGGCCTTGGCCTTGTCGAGGGCCTCCTCGAAGAGGTCGCCGTCGACTCCGAGGACGGTCTTGCCGAACATCTGGATGAGGCGGCGGTAGGAGTCCCAGGCGAAGCGCTCGTCGCCGGCCTGCTTGGCCAGGCCCTGCACCGACTTGTCGGACAGGCCGATGTTCAGGACGGTGTCCATCATGCCGGGCATGGAGAACTTGGCGCCGGAGCGGACGGAGACTAGGAGGGGGTCGTCGGCCTGGCCGAGCTTCTTGCCCATCTTCTGCTCGAGGGCGTCGAGGTGCGCACTCACCTCGTCACGCAGGTCCGCCGGCTCCTCGCCGCTGTCGAGGTAGACCTTGCAGGCCTCGGTGGTGATGGTGAAGCCGGGCGGGACGGGAAGACCCAGGTTGGTCATCTCGGCGAGGTTCGCGCCCTTGCCACCGAGCAGGTCCTTGAGGTCCTTGTTGCCCTCGGTGAAGTCGTAGACGAACTTCGCTACGCGGGGTTCTTTGTTTTCCGACACGGGTCTCGACTCCTTGAGGCCGCGGTGGCTGCCCTGACGGCGAGGAACATACCCAGATCGAAGGTGCCTGGGTACGTCCACTTGCGTGTCATGCGCCCGTAACCAGTCGTCCGCCAGCGGATCGAAAGTCAAAGCTTGGCAAGTGGTGACGGGCCCGTGTTTTCACTTCTTGAACACGCAAGTGGCCAGAGGTGCGGTTTGCCGCTCAGATGAGCAGGTCGCGCCACGTCTGATTTCGATCGATGAACGATCAAGAGATGGCACCGAGTGCCACCCCTTGAGGAAGTGCAGCCGTGCAAGATCCGCTCATCTGAGCACCACCCCTATCAAGGGTGGCGAGAATCACGCTGCCACAGCGGAGCGGATTTCACCATGCGGACGAGTGTCCGAACGACAAACGCGGACAAAGAGCCGACCGGCGGGCGGGCACGAACGAGGGGCGCGGGCAGGGAGGGGCGCGGGCGAGAGAGGGACGCGGGCGAGAGAGGGACGCGGGCGAGAGAGCGGGCGTCACACGCCCAGCGCCAGCAGCCGCTCCTCCACCCGCTCCGGCGCGTACAGGTGCTCCACGACCAACGCTCCTGCCCCCACCAGCCCGGCCCGCTCCCCGAGCCGTGAGGTGACGACGTCCAAGTGGGCGGTGGAGCGCGGCAGCGCCCGCTGGTAGAGCAGCTCCCGCACGCCGGTGAGGAAGGGCGTGCCCGCGAGGTCCCCGGCGATCATCAGCACACCCGGGTTGAGCAGGGTCACCACGGTCGCCAGGACGTCCCCGACCCGGCGCCCGGCCTCCCGGGCGAGCGCCGCCGCCTCCGGGTGCCCGGCCGCCAGCAGGTCCCGTACGTCCGAGCCGCTGGCGGCCGGCACGCCCGCCTCGGCGAGCCGCCGGGCCACCGCGCCACCGCTGGCGACGGCGGCCAGACAGCCGTACGCGCCGCACCGGCACAGCGCCCCTGCGCCCTCCGGCACCCTGATGTGCCCGATGTCCCCGGCCCCGCCGTCGACGCCCCGGTAGATGGAGCCGCCGACCACGACGCCCGCGCCGATGCCCGTCGACACCTTGACCAGTGCGAACGCCGAGCAGTCCGGGTACCCGGCGCGCTGTTCCCCGTACGCCATGAGGTTGGCGTCGTTGTCGACCAGCACGGGGACGGGCGGGGCGCCCGTGTGCTCGGTGAGGGCGCGGGCCAGGCGGCCTCTTATGTCGTAGCCGTCCCAGCCGGGCATGATCGGCGGCTGGACGACCCGGCCGGTCTCGCTGTCGACCGGCCCGGGGACCGCGAGTCCGATGCCGCAGGCCTCCTCCGCCCGGTGCCCTGCCTTCTCCAGCAGCTCGGCGAACCACCGGCCCAGCTCGCCGAGCACGGTGTCCGGGCCGTCCTCGACGGCCAGCGCGCCGGAGTGCTCGGCGAGTATCTCGCCGGTCAGCGTGAGGACGGCCGCGCGCGCGTGCCGGGTGTCGAGGTCGGCGGCGAGGACGACGGCGTGCGCGTCGTCGAACTCCAAGGTGATCGAGGGGCGGCCGCCCAGCGGTGAGTCGACCGGGCCCCCGGCGCCCTCCCGCAGCCAGCCGGCCCGGAACAGGCGGTCCAGGCGCTGGCCGACGGTCGCCCGGGACAGACCGGTGACCTGCTGGAGGGCACCGCGCGTGGTGGCACGCCCGGTACGCACCAGTGCGAGCAGATCGCCGGCGCTCGCCTGACTTCGACCGCTCATGCGCACCCCCTTGTGCTTCTCAAGCCTGCATTACATAGTGGGTTTTGCGTGTTAAATAGACGTAACTCTACGGTAGCCACGGTCGAACTGGTCGGCCGGACGTCTTTCGGGGAGCCCCGAGTGGATCGCACTGCCCAGCTCGCCACCGGCCGCACCGAGGGTGCGATCGCATACGGTCTCCCGCCGACGGTGGGATCGGACGGGCCGCCGCCGGATCCCGCCGTCGGCGCCGCGCGCGTGCTGGAGCGCAACTGGACGGGCAGGTCGACGGTGCCCTCGCGCAGCCTGTATCCGCACCAGTGGTCCTGGGACTCCGCCTTCATCGCGATCGGCCTGCGCCACATCTCGCCGTTACGGGCGCAAGCCGAGCTGGAGACGCTACTGGCCGCACAGTGGGGCGACGGGCGCGTCCCGCACATCGTCTTCAACCCCTCCGTACCGCTCGACGCGTACTTCCCGAGCCCCGACTTCTGGCGCTCCTCGACCGCGGGGCGCGCTGCGGGCGCCCCGCGCACCGTACAGACCTCCGGGATCGTGCAGCCACCGGTGCACGCGCTGGCGGCCTGGTTGGTGCACCGCGCCGACCCGGGGCTCTCCCGCGCGCGCGGCTTCCTCGCCCGGGTGTACCCGCGGCTGGCCGCCTGGCACCGCTATCTGCTGCACCGGCGGGATCTGGGCGGCGGCGGGCTGGCGTCCGTGGTCCACCCCTGGGAGCAGGGCATGGACAACAGCCCGTGCTGGGACGCGCCGCTCTCCCGGGTCACGCCCGCCCCGAGCCGCTCCTTCCACCGCGCCGACCTCGCCCACGGCTCGCCCGAGGACCGACCGACGGACCTGGACTACGGGCGGTACGTGCGGCTGGCGGCGGACTACCGGGACCGGGGGTACAGGGACGGGTGGGGCGGGAACGAAGAGGACGGGTGGGGCGGGAACGAAGAGGACGGGTGGGGCGGGAACGAAGGGGACGGCGCAGGGGGGTTCGCCGTCGAGGACCCCGCCTTCAACGCCCTGCTCATCGCCTCCGAGCACGCGCTGGCCCGGATCGCCGGGGAGCTGGGCGCGGCCGCCACGGCCCGGCACGCGCGCGCGGAGCGCCTCACGGCGGCGCTGGTGGAGCGGCTGTGGGATCCGGCGCGGGGGATGTTCTTCTGCCGGGACCTGCGGGGCGGTGGTCTGATCCCCGAGCGCGGTGTCTCCGGGCTGGTCCCGCTCCTGCTGCCCGGCCTGCCCGGCGAGGTCGCCGCCGCGCTGGTCGGCACGCTCACCGGACCGCACTTCGGCCTGGGCGGCGCCACCCGGCTGGTGCCCAGCTACGACCTGCTCGGCGAGGCCTTCGACCCGCACCGCTACTGGCGGGGCCCGGCCTGGTTCAACACCGGCTGGCTGGTCGAGCGGGGCCTGCGGGCGCACGGCGAGCGGGAGCGGGCCGACGCCCTGCGGGAGGCGCTCGTCCGGACGGCCGGGGCGACCGGTTTCGCCGAGTACGTCGACCCGTACACCGGCGAGGCCTGCGGCGCGCTCGGCTTCAGCTGGACCGCCGCGCTCACGCTCGATCTGCTGCACGACTCCCCCGGGCACGTCGTGTCCCCCGACAGGGTCACCGCGTTCGCCGGGAGTGGCTTGGCCGGGAACGGCTTCGGCAGGGACGACTTCGGCACGGACCGCCTCGGCCGGGACGGCTGCGGCAGGAACGCCTCCGGCCGGGACGGCTTCGGCACGGACGGCTTCGATCAGGGGTGACAAGGGAGGGGACCGGAGATGACCGACCGGCATCATCTGCTCGTGCACGGCGCGACGTTCGCCGCCGTGGGTGACCGGGGCGACATCAGCGGCGTCCGGGGCGGCGGCTTACCGGACGGGTTGTTCGTCCGCGACGCCCGGCACCTCAGCCGCTGGCAGCTCACCGTCGACGGCGCGGTGCCCGAGGTGCTCACGCCGGTCGCGGACGGGGACGGCGCGCGCTGCGTCCTGGTCCCGCGCGGCGGCCGGCAGGAGCCGCCCGCGCACACTATCTTCCGTGAACAGGCGGTCGGGGACGGCTCGTTCGTGGAGCTGCTGCGGGTGACCAGCAACCGCCCGGTGCCCACCACGGTCCGCCTGGCGATCACCGCCGACGCCGACTTCACCGACCAGTTCGAGCTGCGCTCCGACCACCGCACCTACGCCAAGACCGGCGCCGTGCGTTCCCGCGAGGTCCTGGACGACGGGCTGGAGTTCGGCTACCGGCGCGGTGAGTGGCGGTCTCGTACGACCATCACGGCCGATCCCGCGCCGGACGGCGTGGAGGAGACCGGCACGGGGGCCCGCCGACTTGTCTGGAGCCTCGCTCTGGAGCCGCACGGCACGGTCGAGTTGGTGCTGCGCGTGATCGCCCGGCCGCACGGCGACAAGCGGGCCCTCAGGGTGCCGCGCTCCCCCGCCGCCCTGAACGAACGGCTCCTCGCGCTGGAGGGCGAGTTCCTCGAGGGGGTGGCCTTCCCGACCGGCTGGCCGGAGCTGGCGGCGGCCTGCGCGCGGGGTCTGACCGACCTGGCCTCGCTCCAGGTCCCGGCGACCGGACCGGACGGGGAGGAGCTGCGCGTACCGGCGGCGGGCGCGCCCTGGTTCCTCACGCTGCTGGGCCGCGACGCCCTGCTGACCTCGCTGTTCACCCTCCCCTACCGGCCCCGGCCGGCCGCCGACACGCTGGCCGCGCTCGCCGCCGCCCAGGCGACGGGGACCGCCGTGGACTCGGTCGCCCAGCCCGGCAAGATCGTGCACGAGGTGCGGCACGGGGAGCTGGCGTACTTCGGGCAGGTGCCGTACGGGCGGTACTACGGCTCGGTCGACGCCACTCCACTGTTCCTCGTGCTGCTCGGCGCGTACGTCGAACAGACCGGGGACACGGCCCTCGCCCGGCGGCTGGAGCCCCACGCGCGCGCGGCGGTCGGCTGGATGCTCGACCACGGCGGGCTGACCTCACGCGGCTATCTCGTCTACCGCGCCGACCGGGGCGGTCTCGCCAATCAGAACTGGAAGGACTCCCCCGGTGCCATCTGCTCGGCCGACGGCACCCGTCCGCACGGGCCGGTGACGGCGGCGGGGGCCCAGGGGTACGCCTACGACGCGCTGCGCCGCACCGCGTGGCTGGCGCGCACGGTGTGGGACGACAAGACCTACGCCGCCCTGCTGGAACAGACCGCCGCCGACCTGCGCGACCGCTTCCAGCGGGACTTCTGGATGGCGGAGCACTGCTTCCCGGCGCTCGCGCTGGACGGGGAGGGCCACCAGGTCGACGCGCTGGCCTCGGACGCGGGGCATCTGCTGTGGTCGGGGCTGCTGGACAAGGAGTACGGGGAGGCGGTCGGCCGCAGGCTCCTGGAGCCGGACTTCTTCTCGGGCTGGGGCGTGCGCACACTGGCGGCCGGGCAGCCGGCGTACCACCCGCTGTCGTACCACCGCGGTTCGGTCTGGCCGCACGACAACGCGCTGCTCGCGCTCGGTCTGGCCCGCTACGGTCTGCACGACGAGGCCCGCACGGTCGCCCACGCCCTGGTCGACGCGGCGACGGCGACCGGCCACCGGCTGCCGGAGGTGCTCGCCGGGTACAGCCGAGGCACCCACGCCGAGCCGGTACCCTACCCGCACGCCTGCATCCGCGAGTCCCGCTCCGCGGCGGCCCCGTTGGCGCTGCTCACGGCGGTCGGGGGCGCCTAGGGCTTGTCCTGCTGAGTGTTGACGAGCCGTTTGCCGGGTGTTTGCAAAGGGCCCTGAACAGGCACCGGGGACGAACCGTACGGAATGGCGGCGGGCCCCTGCCTCCCCGCGTGGCCCGCCGCCGCCGTCCACGGGCCCCGCACGGAAGGACCTCCGGGTTGCCTCAGCACACGAGCACCAGCCAGTCACCGGAAACGGAGGGCTCCGCCGTCCGCCCGGAATCCGAGGAACCCGGGGCCGAGACCGAGGCCGGGTCGGCGCCGCGCGTTCCGGCGCAGGCGGGCCCCGCCGACGGCGAGGCGGCCGCCGGCCACGAGGGCACCACCGCGGAGGTGGCGCCCCCGGAAACCGAAGCCGCTTCCGAACCCGGCGATCCGGAGCCCACCCCAGCAGCCACCACCGAAGCCGACGCCCCGGAGGCCGAACACCCGTCCACTCCCCCGGCCGACGGGCCGAAGTCCGCGCCCGAGAAGGCAACTGAAGACACGGCCACCGCCCAGGGCGCCGCACCCGCGGACACTCCCGGAACCGACGCCCGTGATGGCGGCGCCGACGGTGCCGGGTCCGAGCCCCGGCGGGAAGCCGTCACCGACCCGGGGACCGCTCCCGCGGACGCTCCGGCAGCCGAGACCCGTGAAGGCGGCCCCGAAGCCGCCGAGCCGGAGTCCGGGCAGGTAGCCGCGCCCGAAGGCACCGGCCCGGCCCCCGTGGACGGCCGTGCCCAGGAGATCGCGTCGCCTCCGCGGCCGGCCCGGCGCAACTGGCCCGGCTGGAGCGGTCGGGCCCGGTTGCGTCGGCGGCGGGAGGCGTGGCGGGCGGCGCATCCCGGCGCCGCCGCCGTGCTGTCGGTGACCGTCACCGTGCTGGCCGCCGCGCTGGTGGTGGCCGCGCTGCTGCTGCCGAACAACGTGGTCGGGCTCAAGCCGATGAAGTTCGCGCGGATACCCGCGGAGGCGATCATCGGGGCCGCCGTGATGCTGGCGCTGCCGCGCCGGCCCCGGATCGTGCTGGCCGCCGTCTCCGGGGTCGCTCTCGGGGCGATGACCTTGCTGAACTTCCTCGACATGGGCTTCAACCAGTACCTCGGCCGCAGCTTCAACCCCATCCTCGACTGGAGCCTGCTCGGCGACGCGCAGTCGTATCTGAACGACTCCCTCGGCAGGACGGTCACGCTGGCCGCGACGATCGGCGTCATCGTCCTCGTGCTGCTGCTGTTCGTCCTGCTGGCGCTGTCCACGGTCCGCCTGAGCAACCTGCTCGCCCGGAACACCGGCACGGCCACCCGGGGCACGCTCATCGCCGGCGTCGCCTGGATCACCTGTTCCTCCCTCGGTATCCAGATCTCCGGCGTGCCGATCGCCTCCGACCGCACCGCGTCCGCCGTGAAGATCCAGGCGCACCAGGTCGTGAACACCCTGCACGACGAGGCGGAGTTCGCGAAGGTCGCCAAGGTCGACGCGTTCGGCAACACGCCGGCCGACGAGCTGGTGCCCGACCTGCGCGGCAAGGACATGATCTTCACGTTCATCGAGAGCTACGGGCGCAGCGCCATCGAGGACCCGATCATGGCGCCCGGAGTGGACAAGACGCTGGACGTCCGGACCAAGGCCCTGGCCAAGGCGGGCTTCCACGCCAAGAGCGGCTGGCTGACCTCGGCGACCTACGGCGGCAGCAGCTGGCTCGGCCACTCCACCACCATGTCGGGCCTGTGGATCAGCAACCAGCAGCGCTACCGCACCGTCATGGCCAGCGACCACATGAGCCTCACCGACGCCTTCAAGAAGACCGGCGCGTTCGACACGGTCGGCGTGATGCCGGGCGTGCAGAAGGGCTGGCCGGAGCAGCAGTGGTACGGCCTCGACAAGGTCTACAACGCCTTCCAGCTGGGCTACAAGGGCCCGAAGTTCAGCTGGTCGACGATGCCCGACCAGTACGCGCTCCAGCAGTACCAGGAGCGGGTGCACAGCAAGCAGCCGGCTGACGGCAAGTCGCGGATGTCGCTGCTGATCCTGACCTCCAGCCACCAGCCCTGGGCGCCGATTCCGAAGATGGTCGGCTGGGACCAGCTCGGCGACGGCTCGGTCTTCAAGGACATCGAGGCGGCGGGCAACAAGCCGGAGGACGTCATCGCCGACACCACGAAGTCCCGCGAGGAGTACGGCAAGTCCATCCAGTACTCGGTGACCGCCCTCACCCAGTGGCTGGAGCGCTACGGCAACAAGAACACGGTCCTGGTCTTCCTGGGCGACCACCAGCCCATCGCCCGGGTCAGCGGCAACCACGCCAGCCGTGACGTGCCGGTCTCCATCGTCGCCAAGGATCCGGAGCTCCTGGACAAGATCTCCGACTGGAACTGGACGGACGGCCTGCGTCCCGCCCACGACGCCCCGGTGTGGAAGATGAGCTCCTTCCGCGACAGGTTCCTGACGGCGTACGGCTCGACCCCGCATCCCAAGACACGTTGAGCACCGCCCTGTTCAGGGCGCTTCCATCGCCGCGCGCGCCGTTTCGACGAACCGTTCCAGCCAGCGGGTGAAGCCGCTGTTGGCCTCGTCGAAACGTGCGCGCGCGTCGTTCTCCTCGAGGGACGTGAGCCACAGCGCCCGGTTCGTCTCCCGCGCCGCCTCCAGGACGGCCTCGGCCGCCGCGGAGGTGGCGGACGGTCCCTCCAACGCGATGACCCGCACACTTCGCATCAGGGAGGCGTACGCCTCGCGCAGCTCCATACGGAGTTCATGGATCCGTGCCAGGAGAGGTTCGCGCTCGGTCAGCTGAAACCGGGCGTCGAGGACCCGTCGGTAGAGCTGTCCCGTGACGTGCGCCTGCTCCATCAGTTCCAGATAGGCCGCCCACCGCAACTCGCGTATGCGCACGCCCGTTGGGCGCGCGCTGCCGCCTCCGTCTGGACCCTGGCCGCCCGCACGTTCCCGAGGTTGGTCACCCGGCTCGCGAGCACCGCCGTACCGCCGGTGAGGGCCGCGACCCGTACCGCGCTGTCCGCCACGCGGATCAGTGTCGGCGCGGCCCGCCGCCCGTGCCGAGACCGCCTCAGCCCCCGGAGGTGTCCAGTTCCGCGTCCTCGCTCACGCCCGCGCAGTCGTACGGGTCCTTCAGCCAGCCGTCCGGGAGGACCACCCGGTTGTTGCCGGACGTGCGGCCGCGGGGGCCCTCGGCGCCGGTGGGCCAGGGCTGGTCGAGGTCCAGTTCGTCCAGGCCCGCCCGCAGCTCCTCCAGGGACGACGTGATCGCGAGGCGCTTACGCATCTCCGAGCCGACCGCGAAGCCCTTCAGGTACCAGGCGACGTGCTTGCGGAAGTCGACCACGCCCTTGGACTCGTCGCCGATCCACTCGCCGAGCAGGGTGGCGTGGCGGACCATGACGTCGGCGACCTCGCGGAGGGCCGGCCGCGCGACGTTCTGCTCACGTCCCTCGAAGGCGGCCACCAGGTCCGCGAACAGCCACGGCCGCCCCAGGCAGCCGCGCCCCACGACCACCCCGTCGCAGCCGGTCTCCCGGACCATCCGCAGCGCGTCCTCGGCGGACCAGATGTCGCCGTTGCCGAGCACGGGGATCTCCGGGACGTGCTCCTTCAGCCGGGCGATGGCGTCCCAGTCCGCGGTGCCGCCGTAGTGCTGGGCGGCCGTGCGGCCGTGCAGGGCGATGGCCGTGACGCCCTCCTCGACGGCGATGCGTCCGGCGTCGAGGTAGGTGATGTGGTCGTCGTCGATGCCCTTGCGCATCTTCATCGTGACCGGCAGGTCACCGGCGCCCGACACCGCCTCGCGCAGGATCGCGCGGAGCAGGTTCCGCTTGTAGGGGAGGGCGGAGCCGCCGCCCTTCCGGGTCACCTTCGGGACCGGGCAGCCGAAGTTCAGGTCGATGTGGTCGGCGAGGTCCTCCTCCGCGATCATGCGGACGGCCTTGCCGACGGTCGCCGGGTCGACGCCGTACAACTGGATCGAGCGCGGCCTCTCCGTCGCGTCGAAGCGGATCAGCTGCATGGTCTTCTCGTTGCGCTCGACCAGCGCCCGGGTCGTGATCATCTCGCTGACGAACAGGCCCTTGCCGCCGCTGAACTCCCTGCACAGGGTGCGGAAGGGCGCGTTGGTGATGCCCGCCATGGGGGCGAGCACGACGGGCGGCTGGACGGTGTGCGGGCCGATCGGCAGGGGCGGCGTGGGCGTGGGCATTGCCCCATTGTCACCCATCGGGACCGGACCTGGAGTAATAATTAGTTAGACGCACTATCGAAACCGGCGTACGATGGAACGCATGCCCGAGCTCAGCCATCGCCGACGTCTGCTCGTGCTCGCGATCTGCTGTATGAGCCTGCTGATCGTCAGCCTCGACGTCACCGCCCTGAACGTCGCCCTCCCCTCCATGCAGCGCGACCTGCACGCCACCACCTCCGGCCTGCAGTGGACGATCGACGCCTACACCCTGGTGCTGGCCTCGCTGCTGATGCTCGCGGGCTCCACCGCCGACCGGGTCGGCCGCAAGAAGGTCTTCATCACCGGCCTGACCGTGTTCGTGGCCGGCTCGCTGCTGTGCTCCCTCGCGCCCAGCCTCGACGCGCTGGTCGCCTTCCGCATGATCCAGGCGGTCGGCGGCTCCATGCTCAACCCGGTCGCCATGTCGATCATCACCAACACCTTCACCGACCCCCGCGAACGCGCCCGCGCGATCGGCGTCTGGGGCGCGGTCGTCGGCATATCCATGGCCGCCGGCCCGCTGGTCGGCGGCCTGCTGGTGGAGTCGGTCGGCTGGCGCTCGATCTTCTGGGTCAACCTCCCGGTCGGCCTCGCCGCGCTCCTGCTCACCCTGCGTTTCGTCCCCGAGTCCCGCGCCCCGAAGGCACGCCGCCCCGACCCGGTCGGCCAACTGCTGGTGATCGCCCTGTTCGGCTCGCTGACGTACGCCATCATCGAGGCGCCCGACTCGGACACCGCCGCGGTGCTGCCCTTCGCGCTGATCGCCCTCGTCGCCCTGCTCGGACTGCTGTGGTACGAGCCCCGGCGCACCGAACCCCTCATCGACCCGCGGTTCTTCCGCTCGGCGCCGTTCAGCGGGGCCACAGTGATCGCCATCAGCGCGTTCGCGGCGCTGGGCGGCTTCCTGTTCCTGTCCACCCTGTACCTGCAGAACGTGCGCGGCCTCGACGCCCTGCACGCCGGCCTGTGGATGCTGCCGATGGCCACCCCGATGTTCCTGTGCGCGCCGCTGTCCGGACGGCTGATCGGCAACCGCGGGCCGCGAGTGCCGCTGCTGGTCGCCGGGTTCGCCATCACCGTCAGCGGGGTGCTGTTCGCCGCGTTCGAGGCGGAGACGTCGAACGTCACACTGGTCCTCGGATACGTGCTGTTCGGCATCGGGTTCGGCTTCGTGAACGCGCCGATCACCAACACGGCCGTGTCGGGGATGCCCCGAGCGCAGGCCGGGGTCGCCGCGGCCGTCGCCTCCACCAGCAGGCAGCTCGGGCAGACCCTGGGGGTCGCCGTGGTCGGGGCGGTACTGGCGTCCGGGGTCGGCTCGTCCCCGTACCGGACGGCGTTCGTCTCGGCGGCCCGGCCGGGGTGGTGGATTATCACGGCCTGCGGGCTCGCGATCCTGGCCCTCGGCGCGCTCACCAGCGGCCGCTGGGCCCGCGGCACGGCCGAGCGGACCGCCCGGCGGCTTCAGTCCAACGAGGTCCGGGAGGCGGCCGGCGTCCGCTGAGCCCGCTGTTCGAGGGCGAACGCGTACAGCTTCTCCACGCGCTCCCTGCTCTCCTCGTTCGTCGGGACGTAGGTGACCATCCGCGCCCCGAGCTCCGGGCTCAGCCACAGGTCCGTGTGGTCCAGGGTGAGCAGGCCGACGTACGGGTTCAGGAACTGCTTGGTCTTGCTGCGGGCGGCGACGACCTCGTACCGGTCCCAGTGCTCGCGGAACTCCGGGGACGCGGCTTCCAGACGCTTGAGCAGCATCTTCCAGGCGGGCTCACCGAGGTGGCCGGCCATGGAGGCGCGCAGCTTGGCGGCCATCAGGCGCCTGGTCTCCTCCAGGTGGACCATCGCGGCCCGCCACTCCTCGTTGGTGTAGACGAGCAGCATGCAGTTGCGGTCCTCGGGCGGGACCGCGTCCAGGTCGCCCATCAGGCGGGCGTAGGTGCGGTTGTAGGCGAGGATGTCGTACCGGCTGTTCTGGATGCAGGCCGGGACGGGCTCCAGCCGGCGCAGCAGCTCCAGTTGGGCGGGGGTGACTCCCGAGCAGTGCGAGGCGGGCGTGGGGTCGGCGGCGCCGGCCAGCTGGAAGAGGTGGGCGCGTTCGCTGCCGTCCAGCATGAGGGTGCGGGCCAGGGCGTCGAGGACCTGCACGGAGACCTGGATGTCCCGCGCCTGTTCGAGCCAGGTGTACCAGGTGACGCCGACCGCGGAGAGCTGGGCCACCTCCTCGCGGCGCAGTCCGGGAGTGCGGCGGCGGAGCCCGCGGGGCAGCCCCACCTGCTCGGGGGTGATCCGCTCGCGGCGGCTGCGCAGGAAGGCTGCCAGCTCGTGGCGGCGGATGTCCCCGCCCCTGTCCGGACCGCTGCCCGGACCTGTGTCCAGACCTGTGTCCGGCCGGGTCGTGGTTTCCTGGGCTGTGGTCGTCATGTCACCAGCCTGCCGTGTTCCGGATCCTGTTGCCAGGTAGTACTGGTACCAGGATGAGAAGACTCTGGTACCCGTCTCGGGGCGGGCGCAGGCTCGCACCATGACCGAAACCGTCACCACGCCCACCGTCCGCGCACCGGCGGCGCCACCCGCGCTCGGCCCGCTCGGACTGCTCACCGTCCTGCTGGGCGCGTCCCTGCCCCTCGTCGACTTCTTCATCGTGAACGTGGCCCTGCCCACCATCGGCACCGACCTGCACGCGGGCGAGGCCGTCCTGGAACTGGTCGTCGCCGGGTACGGGGTGGCGTACGCCGTCCTGCTCGTCCTCGGCGGACGGCTCGGCGACCTCTTCGGCCGCCGCCGGCTCTTCCTGGGCGGCATGGCCGCCTTCGGCCTGACCTCGCTGGCCTGCGGGCTCGCGCCGGACGCCTGGAGCCTGGTCGCGGCGCGGGTCGCGCAGGGCGCGTCGGCGGCCGCCATGCTGCCGCAGGTGCTCGCCACCATCCAGGCGGCCACCGAGGGCCCCCGGCGGGCCCGTGCCATGAGCCTGTACGGCGCGACCGCCGGCCTGTCCATGGTGGCCGGCCAGATCCTCGGCGGCGTCCTGGTCGCCGCCGACATCGCCGGCAGCGGCTGGCGCTCGGTGTTCCTGGTGAACGTGCCCGTCGTGGTCGTCGGCCTGGTGCTGGCCGCCCGCGCCGTCCCGGAGACCCGCTCGGCGCGGCCCGAACCGGTCGACGGCGCCGGCACGGTCCTGCTCGCGCTGTCCCTGCTCACCCTGCTCGTCCCGCTCACCGAGGGCCGGGCGGCGGGCTGGCCGCTGTGGACGTGGCTGTCGCTGGCGGCCTTCCCGGGTGTCGCCTCGGCGTTCTACGCGGTGGAACGGCGGGCGGACCGGCAGGGCCGCACGCCGCTGGTGCCGCCGAGCCTGTTCGCGCTGCGGTCGCTGCGCCGCGGGCTGGTGCTGATGGTGCCGTTCTCCATCGGCTTCAGCGGGTTCATGTTCGTCATCGCGGTCGCGTTGCAGCGCGGCGCGGGCCTCGGCCCGGTCCCGGCGGGGCTCGCGCTCGCCCCGATGGCGGTGGCGTTCCTCTTCGTCTCGCTCGCCGGGCCCCGTCTGGTCGCCCGCCACGGCACCCGTGTCGTCACCTTCGGCTCGCTGGTCCAGGGGGTCGGCCTGGTGCTGATCGTGCTGGCCGCCTGGCGGGACTGGCCGGACCTGGGCCTCGTCGAACTCCTCCCCGGGGCGGCGGTCGCCGGCGCGGGTCAGGCGCTGCAACTGCCCGTCGTCATGCGGATCGTGCTGTCCGAGGTGCCGTCCGTCCGGGCCGGTGTCGGCGGCGGTGTGATGGTCACCACCCAGCAGTCCGCCCTCGCGCTCGGCGTCGCCACCCTGGGCACCCTGTTCCTGTCCCTCGTCCCCGGCCACGGCATGCGGGACGCCCTCGTGACGACCCTGCTGGTGCAGTTGGCCGGGGTGGTCCTGACCGGCCTGCTCAGCCTGCGGCTGCCGCGCCGCGTCGGGTGATGACGGCCACCGGGCGGTGAAGTCCACCCTTCCGGCATGCTGTTGGCCGGCAGGGGGCGGGACGCCGGCAGGGGAGGGCACATGCCGCGGGGCAGCAGGAGCGAGATCAGCCGCTGGGACCAGCACGGCCGACGGCACGTCGTCAGGGTGCGGCGCGCGGGCGTGCAGCGCACGCTCAGGTGTGACACCTGCGGCTGGCGGAAGGGGGCAGCGCCGTTCCTGTCCTGGTCCAGGGCCGCGGAGCACCTGGCCGAGGCGCACCAGGCGACGGTGGACCCGACCGCGGCGGCCTGAGCGGCCCGATGGCGCCGGGCCGGCCCCGCTTGCCCCGCACCGGCGGCGGACCGTCGACCAGGGACAGAAGCCGGGTGACGTCGCCTGCGGTGTCCGCCGGTCAGCGACGCCCGCAGCGGGATGCCGCGCGCGTCGTCACAGCTGTCCGGCCGGATGAGAGCGCGGGCCGCAGCCCACGGCGCTTGCGGCCGGCCGGACATCACCACGGGGACGCCGTGCGGGCGAAAGGCCCGTAGGAGCAGGCTCGACGCGTCGGCGATGTGCTGCGCGTCGGCGATGTGCTGCGGCATGCGCTCGATGCCGTCGACCACCAGCGCGATGGGCATGTGGCGGGCTGCTGCCGCCAGTGCGTCGGAGAACGCGGACAGCCCGCTCACCCCGCTCTCCCGCGCCGCGGCACCCAGTCGTGCTCGCACGGCGGTGGGCAGACGAAGCAGACAGGTGTCGGGGGCGGCGAGGACCGGGCCGCATCCGGCGAACACCCTCCCTCATCCGTCATCTGTCCGCCGTTCCCGGAACGGCCCGTGAACGCAACGGTGCCGGGCCCCCCGTAAGGGGACCCGGCACCGGGTGGGTCAAGCGGGTGTCAGCAGCCGATCAGGCGGCTCGCGAGGTAGCCCTCGATCTGGTCCAGCGACACGCGCTCCTGCTTCATCGAGTCGCGCTCACGGACGGTCACCGCGTTGTCCTCGAGGGTGTCGAAGTCGACGGTGACGCAGTACGGGGTGCCGATCTCGTCCTGGCGGCGGTAGCGGCGGCCGATGGCGCCGGCGTCGTCGAACTCGATGTTCCAGTGCTGACGCAGCGCCTGGGCGAGCCCCTTCGCCTTGGGCGACAGCTCGGCGTTGCGGGACAGCGGAAGCACCGCGACCTTCACCGGGGCCAGGCGGTGGTCCAGGCGCAGGACCGTGCGCTTCTCCATCTTGCCCTTGGCGTTGGGCGCTTCGTCCTCGACGTAGGCGTCGAGAAGGAAGGCCAGCATGGTGCGGCCGACACCGGCCGCGGGCTCGATGACGTACGGCGTCCAGCGCTCCTGGGCCTCCTGGTCGAAGTAGGAGAGGTCCTGGCCGGAGGCCTTGGCGTGGGCGCCGAGGTCGTAGTCGGTGCGGTTGGCGACGCCCTCGAGCTCGCCCCACTCGCTGCCGCCGAACTGGAAGCGGTACTCGATGTCAGCGGTGCGCTTGGAGTAGTGGGAGAGCTTCTCCTTCGGGTGCTCGTACCACCGCATGTTCTCCTCGCGCAGGCCCAGGCCGGTGTACCAGTTCCAGCGCTGCTCCATCCAGTACTCCTGCCACTTCTCGTCCTCGCCCGGCTTGACGAAGAACTCCATCTCCATCTGCTCGAACTCGCGGGTGCGGAAGATGAAGTTGCCGGGCGTGATCTCGTTGCGGAAGGACTTGCCCATCTGCGCGATGCCGAACGGCGGCTTGCGGCGCGAGGTGGTCTGCACCTGGGCGAAGTTGGTGAAGATGCCCTGGGCGGTCTCGGGGCGCAGGTAGGCGACGGAGCCGGAGTCCTGGGTCGGGCCGAGGTGGGTGGAGAGGAGGCCGGAGAACTGCTTGGGCTCGGTGAACTGGCCCTTGTTGCCGCAGTTCGGGCAGTTGACGTCGGCCAGGCCGTTCGCCGGGGCGTGGCCCTTCTTCTCCTCGTACCACTCTTCCAGGTGGTCGGCACGGAACCGCTTGTGACACGAGGTGCACTCGGTCAACGGGTCCGTGAAGGTGGCGACGTGACCGGAGGCGACCCAGACCTCGGGGGCCAGGATGACGGACGAGTCGATACCGACCACGTCCTCGCGCGACGTCACCATGTAGCGCCACCACTGGCGCTTGATGTTCTCCTTGAGCTCGACACCCAGCGGCCCGTAGTCCCAGGCGGCACGCTGTCCGCCGTAGATCTCACTGCAGGGGAATACGAAGCCACGGCGCTTGCTCAGGCTGACGATGGTGTCGATCTTGTCGGCGGCCACGGTGCTCTCTTCATTACGACGACGGGCGACGAAGCGAGTTGCTTCCAGCGAATGCTTCAGGGTACCGGCGGGGGCTCCCCCTCAACCAAATCGGTGACCCCTCAACCCGTTGTTGACAATGGTTTCCATTGTAGTTGAAAATGACTGTCATGAACGTAAGACGGCGCCTCATACGGAACTCGGCGGTGCCCGCGGTCACCGCACTCACTCTCTCCGCCCTCTCCTCCCTCTCCGCCTGCTCCGGCGCGAGCGCCGCGGGCAACACGGACAAGTTCGACGTCGTCGCGTCCTTCTACCCGATGGCCTTCCTCGCCGAGCGGATCGGCGGGAGCCACGTCCACGTCACCAGTCTCACCCGGCCCGGCCAGGAGCCGCACGACCTGGAGATCAGCGCCCGGGAGACCGTGCGGCTCCAGGAGTCCGACGCCGTCCTCTACCTGAAGAACCTCCAGCCCTCCGTCGACAAGGCGGTAGCCGAGTCCGAGGTGAGGACGAAGATCGACGCCGCCTCCTTCACGTCGATGGAGAAGCACGGCAACGAGGTCGGCGGCCACGCGGCCGAGCACGACACCTCCGAGAACGAGGAACTCGCCGGCCTCGACCCGCACATCTGGCTCGACCCCGTGCGCTACGCCCAGGTCGCCCAGGGAGTCGGCAAGGCCTTCGAGAAGGCCGACCCCGGCCACGCGGCCGACTACAGGAAGAACACCGCGGCCCTGGTCGGAAAGCTCGACGCCCTCGACGAACAGTTCAAGAAGGGCCTGGCGAACACCAAGACCAAGGTCTTCATCACCACCCACGCCGCCTTCGGCTACCTCGCCGAGCGCTACGGCCTCACCGAGGAGGCCATCAACGGCCTCGACCCCGACTCCGAGCCCAGCGCCGCCCGCGTCAGGAGCCTGGAGAAGATGGCCGAGGCGGACGGGGTCACCACCGTGTTCTACGAAACGCTGGTCAGCGACAAGACCGCGAAGACCATCGCCGCCGACGCCGGACTGAGGACGGACGTCCTCGACCCGATCGAGGGCATCACCGGCAAGTCCCGCGGCACCGACTACTTCTCGGTCCAGGAAGCCAACCTCAAGGCCCTGCGGAAGGCCCTGGGAACCAAGTGACAGCCACGGAGGACGACGCCATGACCGACCCCGTCATACGCCTGCGCGGCGTACGCGCCGAGCTGGGCTCACGCCCCGTGCTGCGCGGCATCGACCTCACCGTGCGCCGCGGGGAGGTCGTCGCGCTGCTCGGTGCCAACGGCTCCGGCAAGTCGACCGCGATCCGCACGATCATCGGCCAGGTACCGGTCACCGCCGGTGAGATCGAGCTGTTCGGCACCCCGCGCCCGGCCTTCAGGGACTGGGC
The DNA here is from genome assembly GCF_042891955.1 of Streptomyces sp. NPDC001843. Lineage (NCBI taxonomy): Bacteria > Bacillati > Actinomycetota > Actinomycetes > Kitasatosporales > Streptomycetaceae > Streptomyces > Streptomyces sp. NPDC001843. The sequence goes on from NZ_JBIATQ010000001.1 coordinate 846,587, forward strand.
GCGCGTGGGCTACGTACCGCAGCGCATCACGGCGGCGGGCGGCGTCCCGGCGACCGTCACCGAGATCGTCTCCTCGGGCCGGCTCGCCCGCACCCGCTTCGGCCCCTTCCGCAAGGCCGACCGCCAGGCCGTACGCCGGGCCCTGGACCTGGTCGGCATGGCGGACCGGGCCGGGGACAGCGTCACCGCCCTCTCCGGCGGCCAGCACCAGCGGGTGCTGATCGCCCGCGCCCTGGTCGCCGAACCCGAGCTGCTGATCATGGACGAGCCAATGGCCGGCGTGGACCTGGCCAGCCAGGAGGTGCTCGCCCGGACCCTGCGGGAGCAGGTCGAGGCCGGTACGACCGTCCTGCTCGTCCTGCACGAACTGGGCCCCCTCGAGCCCCTGATCGACCGGGCGGTCGTCCTGCGCGACGGCTGCGTCACCCACGACGGTCCGCCGCCCCGCGCCGTCGGCCAGCACGCCCTGCCCGGCCACGACCACGTCCACCCGCACGCCTCCGCGGGCACCCACCCCCTGCGCACGGGACTGCTGAGCTGATGGAACTCCTCGACTACGCCTTCATGCAACGGGCGCTCCTCGCCGCCGTCCTCGTCGGCGTCACCGCCCCCGCCATCGGCATCTACCTCGTACAGCGCCGCCAGCCGCTCATGGGCGACGGCATCGGACACGTGGCGATGACCGGCGTCGGCCTCGGCTTCCTGCTGAACACCTCACCGGTGTGGATGGCGACCGCCGTCTCCGCGCTCGGCTCGGTCCTCATGGAGCTGATCCGCTGGTACGGGAAGACCCGCGGCGACATCGCGCTCGCCATGCTCTTCTACGGCGGCATGGCCGGCGGCGTCATGTTCGTCAACCTCGCCCCTACCGGCTCCAACGCCAACCTGAACTCGTACCTCTTCGGCTCCCTGTCGACGGTCTCCGCGTCGGACGTGACCGCCATCTCGCTGCTCGCCGGATTCGTGGTCCTGGTGACCCTGGCACTGCGCCGCCAGCTCTTCGCGGTCAGCCAGGACGAGGAGTTCGCCCGGGTCACGGGGCTCCCCGTCCGCGCCCTGAACCTGCTCACCGCGGTCACCGCGGCCGTCACGGTCACCGTCGCCATGCGAGTGGTCGGACTGATCCTGGTCTCCGCGCTGATGGTCGTCCCGGTCGCCGCCGCGCAACAGCTCACCCGGAGCTTCGCGGCCACCTTCGCGATCGCCGTCGCCATCGGCGTGACCGTGACCATCGGCGGGACCGTCACCTCCTACTACCACGACGTCCCGCCCGGCGCGACGATCGTCCTGCTGACCATCGCCGCGTTCGTCGCACTGACCGCGCTGGCCACCCCGCTGGCCCGGCGCCGCGCCCGGACGGCCGCCGCCGGTCAACCCGCCGCGGACCCCGCGGAATGCACGATTCCGGCCACCCGGGGAGCCACCGACGAGATCGGCGTCTGACCGCTCACAGCCCCGGCTGGCACAATGGCCGGATCAGCGTGCCGACAGAGGAGGAACCGGTGACGACCGCTGGACCGCCCGTGAAGGGCCGCGCCACCCGGCAGCGCGCCGCCGTGGCGGCAGCCCTCGACGAGGTCGACGAGTTCCGCAGCGCGCAGGAGCTCCACGACATGCTCAAGCACAAGGGCGACTCGGTCGGCCTGACCACGGTGTACCGCACCCTGCAGTCCCTCGCCGACGCCGGCGAGGTCGACGTCCTGCGGACCTCCGACGGCGAGTCCGTCTACCGCCGCTGCTCCAGCGGCGAACACCACCACCACCTCGTCTGCCGCGTCTGCGGCAAGGCCGTCGAGGTGGAGGGCCCCGCCGTGGAGAAGTGGGCGGACGCCATCGCGGCGGAACACGGCTACGTCGACGTGGACCACACGGTGGAAATCTTCGGCACCTGCGCGGAGTGCGCCGCGAAATGATCCCAGCGGCCGGATCCACCCCCGCGGGTCTCCGGCTCCCGGCCGTCGCGGCCGCGAACGGCCACTTCCTCAGAGCCTGCTCGGCATCGGCCTGCGGACGGTGCTGAACAGCCGGGCCAGGACGGCGGAGCGGCCCTGGTCCGCCGTGTTCGGCGCTATGGCGGCCACTCCCTCCCTCAGCCACTGATCCCACTCCGGCCGGTCGACCGGATCGAGGCGCCCGTGGGCCTCGGCCAGGTCCAGGATCCTGGTGCCTATCTCGGTCGCCATCGAACCCCCGTGGAATCGGTAGCGACTGCCGATGACACCGAGATGACAGACGTTCACCTGCCCGCCCGCCAGGGCGACGGAGATGTTGAGGAAGGTCTCCACACCGAAGTCCGGCGGCAGTTCGACGCCGCGCAGGTAACGGGTGCGCACGGCACGGAAGCCGCTGAGCGCGTGCGCCCCGTGGTGACCGACCTCCGGAAAGAACCGGGAGGTCAGCGGCTCGTAGATGGTGAAGGTGGACGCCAGGATGGTGCCCGGGTGGTCGTACTCGAAGTCGCCGACCACCTGGTCTGCCGTGCCGTCGGCCGCGGTCTCGCGCAGCAGCGCGGCGATGTTGTGTTCCGACGTGACGACGTCGGAGTCGAGGAAGCAGGTCCACTCGGTGTCGACCGTGGACACGGCCAGTTGCATGGCCGCGCCCTTGCCGAGCGGTCCGCTGAGCACCTCCGCACCGGCCTCGCGTGCCCGCCGGGCGGTGTCGTCGGTCGACCCGCTGTCGACGACCAGCACCCGGTCGCCGGGCCGCGCGGCGGCCAGGGCCTGGGCGATCATGGTGGCGACCGTGGCCTCTTCATTGTGTGCGGGAATCACAAAAGCGAACAGCGGAACCAGCCCCCGTTGCGATCGAGCAGTCGCTCATGATCTTAAATCGCACACGCGCACGGGCTGTTCCGGGGACTCGGAGGGGCCGTCGTCGACGGCCCCTGGGCTTCCGGTGCTACGAGGTGGCCGGGCGGCCCTGCATGTCCCGTTCCATGGCGAGGAGTTGCTCGTTGGGCACGGCCCCGCCGAAGCGGCGGTCGCGGGAGGCGAACTCGAGGCAGGCGCGCCACAGGTCGCGGCGGTCGAAGTCCGGCCACAGCACGTCCTGGAAGACCATCTCGGCGTACGCGCTCTGCCAGAGCAGGTAGTTGGAGGTGCGCTGCTCACCGCTGGGCCGCAGGAAGAGGTCCACGTCCGGCATGTCCGGGTAGTAGAGGTACTTCTGGACGGTCTTCTCAGTGACCTTGTCCGGGTCGAGGCGTCCGGCCCGTACGTCCTCGGCCAGGGCCTTCGCGGCGTCCGCGAGTTCGGCCCGGCCGCCGTAGTTCATGCAGAAGTACAGCGTGAGCCGGTCGTTGCCCTTGGTCTGTTCCTGCGCGACCTGGAGTTCCTTGGCGACCGACTTCCACAACCTGGGCATCCGGCCCACCCAGCGCACCCGGATGCCCAGCGCGTCGAGCTGGTCGCGGGTCTTGCGGATGAAGTCCCGGTTGAAGTTCATCAGGAAGCGGACCTCGTCGGGCGAGCGCTTCCAGTTCTCGGTGGAGAAGGCGTACAGGGAGATGCTGCCGACGCCGACCTCGATGGCGCCCTGGAGGACGTCCAGCACGCGCTCGGCGCCGACCTTGTGCCCCTCCGTCCTCGGCAGCCCGCGCTCCTTGGCCCAGCGGCCGTTCCCGTCCATGACGATCGCCACGTGGTTCGGGACGAGCTCCCCGGGGAGCTTGGGCGCGACGGCTCCCGACGGGTGCGGCTCCGGCGTGCTGTACTCGCGGCGCTGGCGCCCCAGGATCCCGCGTACGACCATGTGCTTCTCGTCTCCCTCGATGTTTCCGGTCGGGTTGTGCCGGTTCTACTTCTCGACGTACCTGAGCGAGCGCAGCCCGCGCTCCAGATGCCAGTGCAGGTAGGCGGACACCAGTCCGCTGCCCTCCCGGACGTGCCGCGGCTCGCACGCGTCCGCGGTCTCCCAGTCTCCCGTAAGCAGTGCGCCGAGCAGTTCGAGGGTCGCCGGCGACGGTACGACACTGCCGGGCACCCGGCAGTCCACGCACAGGGAACCGCCGGACGCCACGGAGAAGAACCGGTTCGGGCCGGGCAGCCCGCACTTCGCGCAGTCGCTGAAGCTGGGGGCGTACCCGTTGACGGCGAGGGAGCGCAGCAGGAAGGCGTCGAGGACGAGGTGGGGTGCGTGCTCGCCGCGGGCGAGGGTGCGCAGCCCCCCGACGAGGAGCAGGTACTGCTGCACCGCCGGCTCGCCCTCGTGGTCGGTGAACCGCTCGGCGGTCTCCAGCATGGCGGTCCCCGCGGTGTAGCGGGCGTAGTCCGTGACGATGCCGCCGCCGTAGGGGGCGATGGTCTCGCTCTGCGTGCACAGCGGCAGCCCGCGCCCGACCAGCTCGCTGCCGCGCGCGAAGAACTGCACGTCCACGTGCGAGAAGGGCTCGAGCCGGGCCCCGAACTTCGACTTCGTCCGCCGCACGCCCCGGGCCACCGCCCGCACCCGCCCGTGCCCTCGGGTGAGCAGCGTGATGATCCGGTCCGCCTCACCGAGCTTCTGGGTGCGCAGCACGATGCCGTCGTCGCGGAACAGACTCATGGGGTCCATTCTCGCCTACGGGCGGCGGTGCGGTGTCGGGCCCCGGGAAGTAGGCCCGCGGGGTGATTCCCACCACCCGCCGGAACGCCGCCGTGAAGGAGCTGGCGGAGGCGTAGCCCACCTTGCGGGCCACCGCCTCCACGGGGAGTCCGGCCGCGAGGTACGGCATGGCGGACTGCATGCGTGACCGTTCCCGCCACTGGCCGAAGGTCAGGCCCGTCTCGGCGGTGAACAGGCGGGCCAGGGTCCGGGCGCCGGCGCCCACCTCGGTGCCCCAGGCGGCCAGCGGGCGCGGGTCGGTGGGATCGCGCGTCAGGGCGTCGGCGACGTACGGGCGCGGGGGTCGCGGGGCCGGGGGACGTGGAGGCTGGTCACCGGCAGGGGGCGCAGTTCGTCGAGGAGCACCTGCTCCGCGCGGGAGCGGGCGTCCGCCGTCAGGTCCGCGCGGGTCAGGTGGTCGACCAGTGCGCGCAGTAGCGGGGTGGCGCTCACCACTGTCGGTTCCCGCCAGGCGATGCCCGGGCAGCCGGCCGGGTCGACGTAGGCGCTGCGCATCACCGCGTCGCCGGCCGACTCGGTGGTGTGCGGGACCTGTGCGGGGATCCACAGCGCCCGGGACGGCGGCAGCAGCCAGACTCCGCGCTCGGTCCGCACCCGTACCAGGCCCCGGGTCGGGCAGGCGAGCTGGTGCACCGGGTGCCGGTGTTCGAGGTAGGCGGTGCCCCGGGGCATCACGAAATGGCCGACCAGGATGGCCGTACCGTGCGCCGCCGCGTCGTACGGGCGCAGTCGGCCGTTTCGCGACATGGCACGGCAGCCTAGCCCGTGGTGGACAGCGGAGGAGCGCGCCTAGCGTCTGGGGCATGCCGATGAACCGAGCACATCGCAGGATCCTGGATCCGGCCGGGCTCCCGGTCCGGCTGGAGCGGGCCGGTTTCACGGACGTGTCGGTGGACGTGCACCGGGAGGGCGGCAGCGTCCGTTTCCGCGGCCGCCGTCCCTGACGTCCCGCCGGGGCTCCCGGCCGCGTCGGAGCCCGGGCGCCGCCGCTCCTGCCGCCATCCTGTGGGGAGGGCCGCCCGGCCCGCGACCTCGTAGGGAGCCTTCATGACCTTGCCCGCCCCGCTGTCCGGTGTCGTACCGCCCGTCTGCACTCCCCTGACACCGGACGGCGAGGTGGACGTCCCCTCGCTCCTCAGGCTGGTGGACCACCTGGTGGCGGGCGGGGTGCACGGTCTGTTCCTGCTGGGCTCGACCTCCGAGGCCGCGTATCTCACGGATCTGCAGCGCCGGCTGGTGGTGGAGGCGGTCGTGGGCCATGTCGGCGGTCAGTTGCCGGTGCTGGCCGGGGCGATCGACATGACCACACCCCGGGTGCTGGACAACGTCCGCGAGGTCACCACGGCGGGCGCCCTGGCGGTCGTCGTCACCGCCCCCTTCTACACCCGCACCCACCCGGCGGAGATCGGCCGCCACTACCGCCGGGTCGCCGCCGTCTGCCCGGTCCCGGTGCTCGCCTACGACATCCCGGTGTCCGTGCACACCAAGCTGCCCGCCGAACTCGTCCTGGAGCTGGCCGCCGACGGGGTGCTGGCCGGTCTGAAGGACTCCAGCGGTGACCTGGGTGGTTTCCGGGAGGTGGTCACGGGTGTCCGCGGCCGTCCGGACCTCGGCGGCTTCAGCGTGCTCACCGGTTCCGAGGTCGTCGTCGACGCCGCCCTGGCCCTGGGCGCCGACGGTGCCGTGCCCGGCCTCGCCAACGTCGACCCGCACGGTTACGTCCGGCTCGACCGGCTGTTCCGGGCGGGTGACCGGGACGCCGCCCGTGGCGAACAGGAGCGGCTGTGCGCCCTGTTCCGGATGGTGGGCGTCGGGGACCCGGCGCGGATGGGCCGGAACTCCTCGGCCATCGGCGCCTTCAAGGCGGCGCTGCACCTGCGGGGCGTGATCGACTGCCCGCTGACCGCCGAGCCGCAGATCCCCTTGTCGGCGGAGGAGGTCGAGCGGGTGGGGAAGTTCCTGGCGGCGGCGGGTCTGCTCTAGGAGGGCCCGCTCCGGGAGAGGTCCAGTCGGCGGAACTCGATCGTGTCGTACGGCCCCGTCGTACCGGTCTCGTACAGGACGCCCACGGTTTCGCGGTCGACCTGCACCAGGTCGGAGTATGCGGCCCGCCGCTCGGACAGTGTCAGCGCCTTGGTGAAGGTGGCCCCGCCGTCTGTGCTGCGCCAGATCGCCATGGCGCGGCGGGCGGTGGGCACGGACGGCGCCGAGAACAGCAAGGGGGCCCGGCGGCCGGGCAGTTGGAGGACGCTGCCCTCGACCATCGGCACGTCGGCGAGGGTGGGCTGGACGCGGTAGGGCCGGTCGAGGGTGCGTCCGCCGTCGCTGGAGTGGCTGTCGAGGCGGTTGCCGGGGCTGGTGCCGTTCTGGTCGCGGGCGCTGAAGTACAGGCGGCCGTCGGGGAGCTGGGCCGCGGTGGACTCGTTGGGGTGGGTGACGCCGTCGTGGGAGTCGTCGACGAAGCCCAGCCGCCAGTGGCGCCCGCCGTCGTCGCTGTAGAGGGCGTGGGCGCCGTAGTACTTCGTCTCCTGTCCGGTGTCGGGGGAACCGGCGGGCGGGGCCACGGAGTGGTCGGCGGGTACGACCAGCCGTCCCGCCCACCGGCCGCGCGTCAGCGTCACCGCGTGCCCGGGCCCGGTGGCGTACCAGCGCCAGCCGCGTGGCTTGACCTGGGCCGTGATGTCCCGGGGGCGGGTGAAGTGCCGGCCGTCGTCCCGGCTGCGCTGCACGAACACCCGGCGGCTCTGTTCCGGGGTGACCTCACCGCGCATGATCTCCGCCTCGCTCACGGCTCCGCTGTTACCGGAGGTCAGCAGCACGACGTCCCCGGTGCGCGGGTCCACCACCGGTGCCGGGTTGCCGCGGGTGTCCCCGTGCCCGGCGGCGACCACCTGCAAGGGGCCCCAGGTGCAGCCGCCGTCGGTGGACCGGCGCAGCACGACATCGATGTCACCGGTGTCGTCCGCACTGTCGTGCCGTCCTTCGGCGAAGGCGAGGAGGGTGCCGGTGCCGGTGGCGACCGTGGCCGGGACGCGGTAGGTGTCGTAGCCGCCCTGCCCCGAGACGTACGGCACGGAGGACGTACATCCGACGGTGGCGTGCGCGGGGGCGGTGGCGGTGAGCGGGGTGAGGGCTGCGGCCATGGCGAGCAGGGCGCGGCTCAGGGTGGTCATGTTGTCGCCTGACGAGTCGTCGGGAGCCTGTCCGCCCCATGGTCTCGTGCGCGGCGCCGGGGGTACGTGACCCCGCCGGGACCGGCGGCCGGTCTCAGGACGGCGTCCGCGCAGCCGCCAGCAGCCGGGTCACGTCGTCGGCGCCGATGGTGAGGGCGGCGCCCACGGTGAGCAGGGCGTCCTGCTCGGCCGGGGTGTAGGGGCCGTCGGCGAGGGCGATGCGGGCGGCCTGCAGGAGGATCGCCTCACGGCCGGCCGGGGCGAGGTGGGGGGCGAGCGGGTCGAGGGACTCGTGCAGCTCTATGGCCAGGCTCGCGCCGCCCGGCTGCTCGAACACCCGGCCGGTGTCCAGGTGGAGCGCCTCGACGAGTGCGGCGAGTTGCTCCTCGGTGCAGTCGTGCAGGCCGGCGGCGCGCACCGTGCTCGCCGCGGTCTCCAGGGACGTGCGGGCGCAGGTACCGCCCGCCGCGAGTACGGCGAGGGCCACGGTGTGCACGGCGTCGCGGAGCATGACGGAGAGACGCGAGGTGGTGGGGTGGTCGAGGACGTCGGTGCCGAAGTGGCGGCGGCAGGACGCGCACTCCACGACCGGTCCGGTGGCCCCGCGGGGCAGTACGGGCACGCCGAGGAGGGTGAAGCGGCGGCGGCCGGTGAGGCGCTCGTAGTTGCGGTCGCCTCCGCAGCCCGGGCAGAAGAACTCCCCGTCACCGACGGGTGTCCACGCCACGCGGGTGCCAAGGATGCGGGCAAGCCTGTTGTCACGGCCGTCTCGTCCCCGTACTGGCAGCACCGTCGCACCTCCTTGACGACGCGGCAACATCGCCGCGCTGGCGTGATGTTAGCCACATCGGAGAGGTGGAGTCAGTACCCCGTACGAGACCTTTCCGTGACCTCCACGAACAGATGGCCGATATACGACGGGCCCCGACCGCCGCAAAAGGCGATCGGGGTCGCGAAACCGCTGGTCGGAGCGGGTCAGCGGGCCGCGCGGTTCACCGCGGACACGACCGCCTTGAGTGACGCACGAGTCGTGTTCGCGTCGATGCCGATTCCCCACAGGACCTTGTCGTCGATCGCGCATTCGATGTACGAGGCGGCCTGCGCGGAGGCACCCTCGCTCATCGTGTGCTCCTGGTAGTCCAGCAGGCGTACGTCGACGCCGACGGACTGCAGGGCGTCGAAGAAGGCCGAGATCGGACCGTTGCCGGAGCCGGTCAGGACGGTGTCCTCGCCGTCGACCGTGGCCTCGACGGTCAGGGTGTCCACGCCGTCGGTGTCGGTGGTCGACTGGCCGGTGCGGACCTGGATACGGCCCCAGGGGTTGTCCGGGTTCGGCAGGTACTCGTCCTGGAAGACCGCCCAGATGTCCTTCGGGGTGATCTCGCCGCCCTCGGCGTCCGTCTTCGCCTGGATGATTTTCGAGAACTCGATCTGCATCCGGCGCGGCAGGTCCAGCTTGTGGTCGTTCTTCAGGACGTAGGAGATGCCGCCCTTGCCGGACTGCGAGTTGACGCGGATGACGGCCTCGTAGGAGCGGCCGACGTCCTTGGGGTCGATCGGCAGGTACGGGACCGCCCACTCGATGTCGTCGACGGTGACGCCCTTGGCGGCCGCGTCGGCCTCCATCGCGTCGAAGCCCTTCTTGATGGCGTCCTGGTGGGAGCCGGAGAAGGACGTGTAGACCAGGTCGCCCACGTACGGGTGGCGCGGGTGGACCTCCATCTGGTTGCAGTACTCCCACGTACGACGGATCTCGTCGATGTCGGAGAAGTCGATCTGCGGGTCGACGCCCTGGGAGAAGAGGTTCATGCCCAGGGTGACCAGGTCGACGTTGCCGGTGCGCTCGCCCTGCCCGAACAGGCAGCCCTCGACGCGGTCCGCGCCGGCCATCAGGGCCAGCTCGGCGGCGGCGACGGCGGTGCCGCGGTCGTTGTGCGGGTGGATCGACAGGCAGACGTGCTCGCGGCGGGACAGGTTGCGGCCCATCCACTCGAAGCGGTCCGCGTGCGTCGACGGGGTCGAACGCTCCACGGTGGCGGGCAGGTTGAGGATGATCTCGCGGCCCGGGCCGGGCTGCCAGACATCCATGACCGCCTCGCAGACCTCCAGCGCGAAGTCCAGCTCGGTGTCGGTGAAGATCTCCGGGCTGTACTGGTAGCCGAACTCGGTCTCGGGGCCCAGCAGCTTCTCGGCGTACTCCATCACCAGACGGGTGCCGTCGACGGCGATCTGCTTGATGTCGTCCTTGGAGCCGCGGAAGACGACCCGGCGGAAGACCGGGGCGGTGGCGTTGTACAGGTGGACGGTGGCGCGGCGGGCGCCCTTGAGGGACTCCACGGTCCGCTCGATCAGGTCCTCACGGGCCTGGGTCAGGACGGAGATCGTCACGTCCTCGGGGATCGCGCCCTCTTCCTCGATGATCGAGCGTACGAAGTCGAAGTCGGTCTGGCCGGAGGCCGGGAAGCCGACCTCGATCTCCTTGTAGCCCATCTTGACCAGCTGGTCGAACATCCGGCGCTTGCGCTCGGGCGACATCGGGTCGATCAGGGCCTGGTTGCCGTCGCGCAGGTCGGTGGAGAGCCAGCGGGGGGCGACGGTGATGCGCTTGTCGGGCCAGGTGCGGTCGGGGATGTCCACCTGGTCGTACCGGCCGTACTTGTGGACGGGCATGGAGGTGGGCTGCTGGCGGTTCGCCATGATTGCGTGGGCTCCTCGAGAAGTCCGGTGTGTCCGGTGTCCGGAAGGACGGCCGACGACGCAACACCAAGCTCCGCGGGGAGGGAGTCGGCCTTTTGCTACAGGCCCTCGCCGCGGCAGCTAAGGAGAAGCAGCCCGAAACGCATGATGCTGCGCAGCCTAGCCGAGGCCCGCCGGACGCGCGGGACCGTTCCAGTATGCGGGACCGTGAGGGCGAACCGGACAAAAAGTGCGCCATACCACTCCGTGACGCTGAGCGACGCCTAATGTCCGCGTATTTCACCAATCATGGTCGCGAGTAGTGACACGGACGTCACCCAGTGCAAGGGTGCCCGACATGACGACCAACGGGGGCTTCCAGCCCGTCTTCTGCACGATCGTGCCGCCGCACGTCCTCGACAGGCTCGCCCGGCACGAGGACCCCGCGCTGTCCGGACCGGCCCGCCGGTCCCTGGAGCACGACTCCTACCAGCGCACCCACCGCCGGCTGACCACGGTCATCGGTGCCCCGGCCGTCGCCCCGCCCGCCGGGGCCGCCGCCGACCAGCCGCACCGCACCATCTACGACGCCCGGCACACCCAGGACCTGCCGGGCCACAAGGTCCGCAAGGAGGGCTCGGAGCCCGGCAAGGACGCCACCGTCAACCGCGCCTACGCGGGCCTCGGCGCCACCTTCGAGCTGTACCTGAAGGCGTACGGCCGCCACTCCATCGACGACGCCGGGCTGCCGCTGGACGCCACCGTGCACTTCGGCGAGGGCTACGACAACGCCTTCTGGAACGGCGAGCAGATGGTCTTCGGCGACGGGGACAACGAGATCTTCCTCGACTTCACCATCCCGGTCGACGTCATCGGCCACGAACTCACCCACGGCGTCACCCAGCACACCGCGAACCTGGAGTACTACGGCCAGTCCGGCGCGCTGAACGAGTCGCTGTCCGACGTCTTCGGCTCGCTGATCAAGCAGTACAGCCTCGGCCAGACCGCCGCCGAGGCGGACTGGCTGATCGGCGCCGGGCTGCTCGCCCCGCGCGTCACCGGCACCGCGCTGCGCTCGATGAAGGCCCCGGGCACGGCGTACGACGACGACGTGCTCGGCAAGGACCCGCAGCCCGCGACCATGGACGACTACGTCCGCACGGGCCGTGACAACGGCGGCGTCCACATCAACTCCGGCATCCCCAACCACGCCTTCTACCTGGTCGCCACGGCCCTCGCCGGCCACGCCTGGGAGAAGGCCGGGCAGATCTGGTACGACGTGCTGACCGGCGGCGAGCTGCGCCAGGACGCCCTGTTCGCGGACTTCGCCACGCTGACCGTGAAAGCCGCGCGCGAGCGGTACGGCGCCGGTGACGAACTCACGGCCGTACAGAAGGCGTGGGAACAGGTCGGGGTGCGGACGCTGTGATTCCGCGCGGGCCCGTACTAGACAGGGACCCATGCGGATTCAGGTGAGGCGCACAGGAGGTTTCGCGGGCATCGAGCGGCAGGCCGAGGTGGACACCTCGGGGCGGCCCGACGCCGACGAGTGGCAGGCCCTGGCCGAGCGCGTGCTCGCGTCCGGTCAGGGCGGTCCGCCACCGGGGGTGCCCGACGGCTTCCGGTACGAGATCACGGTGGACGGCAGGACGGTGTACGCGGCCGATCCCCGGCTCACCGAGGAGCAGCGGGAGTTGGTCTCGCGGGTACTGAAGGAGGGTGCCTGACCGGTAGGTGCCTGACCGATGGGCGCCTGACCGGCGGGTGTCGCTAACGGTTGCGGGACGCGGCCCACTCCTCGGCGAGCATGCCGAACTGCACGCCGTCGTACCAGGTGTCTCCCACCCGTACGGCGGCCCTGCGGCGCCCCTCCTCGACGAATCCGAGGCGGCGGAAGGCCCGGACGGCACGCTCGTTGCCGCTCCAGGTGTCCAGTTCGACCCGCCGCAGCCGGCACGTCCCGAACAGGTGGCCGAGCAGCAGCCGCAGCGCCTCGGAGCCGTAGCCGCCGCCCCAGCGGTCGGGTTCGCCGATGGTGACACCGACGGTGGCCCGGCCCGCGAACGGGTCGAGGTCGCGGTAGTCGGCCATGCCGATCGGACGTCCGCCCTCCCGTTCCTCGACCGTGAAGGTGGCTCCGTCGCGCGGGTCCTCGCGGAGCCGCGCCTCGTGGAAGCGCTGCATCGCCTCCCGGGTGACCGGGCCGAAGCCCGGATGGCCTCCGGTGGCCCAGTGCACCACCTCGGGGTCGTTGCGCCAGCGCAGCTGGGCGTCCACGTCCTCTGCGCGCAGTGCCCGGAGTCGTACGAGTTGGCCATCGATCATCAGGTGATCATAAGTACCTTCAGGCTTGGGCGTTGACTTCTGTTACCGGCGGTAAGGATGATCGCGCCCATGGCGACTGATGCAGGCAACCCGATACCCCGGTTCCCGTCCGGCTTCCTGTGGGGCGTGTCGACCTCGGCCCACCAGATCGAGGGAGCCGTGGAGACGCGCGAACCCTCCGTGTGGGACGTGTTCACGGCCGGGCCGGGGCGGGTCAAGGACGGTTCGACGGCGGCGGTGGCCTGCGACCACTACCACCGCTACCGGGAGGACGTGGCGCTCCTGGCCGGCCTGGGCGTGGACGCGTACCGCTTCTCCGTCTCCTGGCCCCGGGTGAACTCCCCCGGCGGCCTGGACTTCTACGACCGTCTGGTGGACGAGCTGTGCGCGGCGGGCGTACGGCCCGTCCCCACCCTCTTCCACTGGGACCTGCCGGCCACGCTGGACTGGCTGCAGCGGGACACGGCGTCCCGGTTCGCCGAGTACGTGTCGGTGGTCGCCGACCGGCTCGGCGACCGCGTGACCAGATGGATCACCCTCAACGAGCCCGCCGAGCACACCCTGCTCGGCCACGCCCTCGGCGTCCACGCGCCCGGCAGGAGGCTCCTGTTCGACGCGCTGCCGGTGGCCCACCACCAACTGCTCGCCCACGGCCTCGCGGTACGGGCGCTGCGCGCGGCCGGCGACGCCGACATCGGGATCGCCAACTCGCACGGGCCGGTCTGGCCCGCCTCCGGGGAGCAGGCCGACGTGGAGGCGGCGGACTTCTACGACGTGCTGCTGAACCGGCTGTTCGCGGACCCGCTGATCATCGGCGAATACCCGGCCGGAATCGGCGAGTTGATGCCCGGCGACGTCGCCGCGGACCTGAAGGTGATCGCGGAGCCGGTCGACTGGTACGGCATCAACTACTACGCTCCGACGAAGGTCGGCGCCCCGCAGGGCACCGAGATCGAGTTCGGCGGTGTCACGATGCCCGCCGAACTCCCCTTCTCGGTAAGGGAGATCGAGGACCGCCCGGTGACGGACTTCGGCTGGCCGGTCGTCCCGGAGGGGCTGACGGAGCTGCTGACCGGTTTCCGGGACCGCTACGGCGACCGCCTCCCGCCGGTCCTCATCACCGAGAACGGCTGCTCCTACGAGGGCGTCGACGACCAGGACCGGATCGCCTACCTGGACGACCATGTCCGCGCCCTGCACAAGGCGGTCGAGGCGGGCGTCGACGTCCGCGGCTACTTCGTCTGGTCCCTGCTGGACAACTTCGAGTGGGCGGAGGGCTACGCGCGCCGCTTCGGGCTGGTCCACGTCGACTTCGCGACGCAGGAGCGCACCCCCAAGGCGTCGTACGGCTGGTTCCAGGAGCTGCTGCGGGCGCAGAGATGAGAGCCGTCCGCCCGCCGGGTGCCCTCACCGAGCCCGTCGAACGGGTCGGCCGCGGCTGGACGGCGTCCCTCTCGCTCGCCAACGGGGCGATCTGGGTGGGCTGGTACGGCCCGCTGCAGATCCTGCTCGCCTCGCAGGCGAAGGACTTCGCGCCCGGCTCCGGCATGTCGAAGGAGACGATGCTGGCGTGGGTGACGGGCGCCGGCGCGGTGGTGTCGCTGGTGGCGAACCCGCTCTTCGGCGCGCTGTCGGACCGTACGACGTCCCGCCGGGGCCGCCGCACGCCGTGGATCGTGGCCGGCGCGGCGGGCGGCGCGCTGTCCCTGCTCCTCCTCGCGGGCGCGGGCGGGATGGCCACGATGACGCTGGGCTGGTGCCTGGTCCAGCTGACGCTCAACGCGGCCTTCGCCGCGGTGACCGCGGCGGTCCCCGACCGGGTGCCCCGGCTCCAGCGGGGCTCGGTCGGCGGCTGGCTGGGGGCGGCGCAGATCCTGGGCGTGGTCGGCGGGACGGGACTGGCCACGGCCGCCGGGGGCGTCGGGGCGGGCTACGCGGCCTGCGCGGTGTTCACGGCGGTGGGCGTGCTGCCGTACGTGTGGCGCTACGCGGATCTGCGGCTGGCCGTCGAGGACCGTCCGCCGTGGTCCTGGCGGGGCTTCCTCGCGGGTTTCTGGCTGAGCCCGCGCCGGTATCCGGATCTGGGCTGGGCGTGGCTGACCCGGTTCCTGATCAATCTGAGCAACGCGCTGGTGCTGCTGTACCTCCTGTACTACCTGCGTGACCGCCTCCACTACCACGACCCCGACGAGGGCGTGCTGATTTTGACCGCGGTGAACGGGGTCACCCTGCTGGCCACGGTGGTGGTCGGGGGTGTCTGGTCGGACCGGGTGGGCCGGCGCAAGCCGTTCGTGGTGTGGTCGGGCGTGCTGATGGCGGTGGCGACGGCGGCGCTCGCCGGCTGGCAGACCTGGCCCGGCGCGATCGTGGCGGCGGCGGTGCTGGGTGTCGGCTTCGGCGTGTTCACCTCCGTTGACTTCGCACTGATGACGGACGTCCTGCCGAAGGCGCTGGACCGCGGCAAGGACCTGGGCGTGATCAACGTGGCCAACGCCCTCCCCCAGGTCGCCGCCCCCGCCCTCGCCGCCCCGATCGTGACGTATCTCGGCGGCTACCGGGTGCTGTACCTGGTGTCGGCCGTGATCGGACTGGCGGGGGCGGTGCTGGTGAACCGGATCAGGGGCGTGGAGTGACCGTCACAGAGCGCCGGCGTCCCGGGCCGTCCAGGCGCTCGGGCAGATGGGCCGGCAGCCGAGTTCGCGGCGGATCGGCTGGCTGGACATGATTCCGCACCAGGGGGCGGGGTCCGTGAGCTCGTGGAGCCCGGCGGGCACCCCCACGCCGTTGAGGTGCTACAGCTCGACCGTCGTGACAGGGGCGTCGTCGACGATGTTGTAGATCCGGCCCGCGATGCCCGGCGCGTACAGCAGACCCGTCGGGCCCTGGGCAACGTCCGGGTGATGGGCCGTCCGCAGGCGCTGGTGCGGGGCCCGTTCTTCGCCCAGTGCAGGGAGTCGGCGAGGTGCGGGTCGCCTTCGCCGTAGACGAGGGGCAGTTGACCGATCCGTACGTCCGGGCCGTCCAGCGCAAGCAGCTGCCACTCAGCCTCGACCTCGGACTCGCCGTAGGCGCCCCACATCTCGCCGCCCGGCCGGATCCCGTCCTCCTCGGTCAGCGGGCGGCCCCGTCCGACGCCGTGGTCAGTGGTAGACAACGATGAGCGAGGCCAGGAGCAGTGCGGCCGAGGCGGACAGCCCCAGGATTCGGTAGGGCCGCCATGCCGTCAGAGCCACGGCGGCGGCCCATACGGCTCCCACCACGACGGCCGGCCACTTGCCGACTGTGCTCAGCGCGGCACTGAGCGGGAACGGCGCCAGCAGGAGCGTCGGCGGGATGACCGTCAGCCCGGGGCGGATACCCAGGACCCTGTACGCCACGATCAGCCCGACGAGCGCGATGGCGAACGAGGCGGGGAACGAGAGGACCGGCCACGGCGTCAGGCACACGCTGTCGTCATCGGCGCACACGCGGGCGTCGTAGGCGTACGCCTCCTGGACAAGATGGAGCGACAGGTAGGTGAGAGCGGCACCGGTTGCGGCAGCGCCCGGGATGCGTACAGCCAGGGCCCCACCGGATGGCACCGCAGGTTCGTCGCGCCGCTGTACCGAAGTAGCGTCCATGACAGAAGCATCTCTGGTCGTGACAGCCAGGGCCTGAGTACGGGTACTCAGTACTCAATTAGACGCACCGCCCCAACCCCCGGCACCGGTGCCCATCCACCACCCTTGCCTGTTCGACTGGGAGGCGCGGCACCCCTCTCAGCCCATCCGGCGTTTGAGGACGAGGCCGTTCAGGCCGAAGCGGGGTTCTGGGGGCGCCGCCCCCAGCGGGGGCGAGAACCCTTCCTCAGAAGCCCAGGCGGCGCAGCTGCTTCGGGTCCCGCTGCCAGTCCTTGGCCACCTTCACATGGAGATCGAGGAAGACCGGCGTCCCCAGCAACGCCTCGATATGCTTGCGGGACTTGATGCCGACCTCCTTCAGCCGCTTGCCCTTGGGGCCGATGATGATGCCCTTCTGGCTGGGGCGCTCGATGTAGACGTTTGCGTGGATGTCGAGGAGGGGCTTGTCGGCCGGACGGTCCTCGCGGGGCAGCATCTCCTCGACGACCACCGCGATGGAGTGCGGCAGCTCGTCGCGGACGCCCTCCAGCGCGGCCTCGCGGATGAGTTCCGCGATCATGACCTGCTCGGGCTCGTCCGTGAGGTCGCCTTCGGGGTAGAGCGCCGGGCCCTCGGGCAGAAGCGGGACCAGGAGGTCCGCCAGCAGGTCCACCTGCTTCGCGCCCACCGCCGACACCGGGACGATCTCCGCCCACTCGAAGCCCAGCTCCTTGCCCAGCTGGTCGATCGCGATCAGCTGCTCGGCGAGGGTCTTGGAGTCGACCAGGTCGGTCTTGGTGACGACCGCGATCTTCGGGGTCTTCCGGATCCCGGCCAGCTCCTTGGCGATGAAACGGTCGCCGGGGCCGATCTTCTCGTTCGCGGGAAGGCAGAAGCCGATCACGTCGACCTCGGCCCAGGTGGTGCGCACCACGTCGTTCAGCCGCTCGCCGAGCAGTGTGCGCGGCTTGTGGAGACCCGGGGTGTCCACCAGGATGAGCTGGGCGTCGGGACGGTGCACGATGCCGCGTACCGTGTGCCGCGTCGTCTGCGGCTGGTTCGCGGTGATCGCCACCTTCTGCCCGACCAGAGCGTTCGTGAGGGTGGACTTGCCCGCGTTGGGGCGGCCCACGAAGCAGGCGAAGCCGGCGCGGTGGACGGTCTCGCCCGACTCTTCGGATGACTGGGTACGAACGCTCATGTCGTTCATTCTCCCTGATCCACAAAGCCCTGCCGTACCACCGCCCGCCCGGATCCGGGCCGGTGAGGTTCATGAAACCCCCACGCAACGAAACGTCACGGAAACACACCTGTACGCAACCGGAAACGCACGCCGGTGACCCTCTGACGAGCCCCCGCACCGTTGGAGACACCCGTGACCCTCGCCGCAGCGCACGCAGCGCACGTCGACACCGGCGACACCGCCTGGCTGCTCGCCGCCACCGCCCTCGTCCTGCTGATGACCCCGGGCCTCGCCCTCTTCTACGGCGGCATGGTCCGCACGAAGAGCGTCCTCAACATGCTGATGATGAGCTTCGTGTCGATCGCCCTGGTGACGGTGGTGTGGCTGGCGGGAGGTTACTCGCTCGCCTTCGGCGACGACATCGGTGGCGGGATCATCGGGGGGTTGCGGCACGCCGGGATGGCCGGTCTCGGCCCGGACAGCGTCCAGGGGACGGTCCCCACCCTGCTCTTCGCCACGTTCCAGCTCACCTTCGCGATCATCACGGCCGCCCTGATCAGCGGCGCGATCGCCGACCGGGCGAAGTTCTCCGCGTGGCTGGTCTTCGTCCCCCTGTGGGCGCTGCTCGTATACGTTCCGGTCGCCCACTGGGTGTGGGGCCCCGGCGGCTGGATCGTGGACAAGCTCGGCGCCCTGGACTTCGCGGGCGGTCTGCCGGTCGAGATCACCTCCGGTGCGTCGGGTCTCGCCCTGTGCCTGGTCCTCGGCCCGCGGCTGGGCTTCAAGAAGGACGCGATGCGCCCGCACAACCTGCCCATGGTGGTGCTCGGCGCCGGTCTGCTCTGGTTCGGCTGGTTCGGCTTCAACGCGGGCTCCGCGCTCGGCGCCAACGGTCTCGCCGCCGCCGTGTTCCTCAACACCCTCGCCGCCGGCTGCACCGGCCTGCTCGGCTGGCTCTTCGTCGAGCACAAGCGCGACGGCCACCCCACCACCCTGGGCGCCGCCTCGGGCGCGGTGGCCGGCCTGGTCGCCATCACCCCCTCCTGCGGCTCCGTCTCCCTGCTCGGCGCCCTCGTGGTCGGCCTCGCCGCCGGTGTCCTGTGCAGTTACGCCGTGGGCTGGAAGTTCAAGCTGGACTACGACGACTCCCTCGACGTCGTCGGCGTCCACCTGGTCGGCGGAATCGTCGGCACCGTCCTCATCGGTCTCTTCGCCGAGAAGGCGATGACCGGCGGTGCGGAGGGCCTGTTCTACGGCGGTGGCCTCGGCCAGCTCGGCAAGCAGCTCCTCGCCGTCGTGGTCGTCGCCGCGTACGCCTTCGGCATGACGTACGGCATCGGCAAGCTGCTCGACAAGACGATGGGCTTCCGCGCGAGCGAGGAGCAGGAGTACACCGGTCTGGACCTTACGGTGCACGCCGAGACGGCTTACGATCACGGGGTCCTGGGCCACGGCGCCCCGGTGTCCTCGTCCGTCCCCTCCGCCCAGAAGGTCCAGACCCAGGCATGAAGCTCATCACCGCCATCGTCAAGCCGTACCGCCTCGACGAGGTCAAGACCGCCCTGCAGGAGCTCGGCGTGCACGGCCTGACCGTGACCGAGGCCAGCGGGTACGGCAGGCAGCGCGGCCACACCGAGGTGTACCGCGGCGCCGAGTACCGGGTCGACCTGGTGCCCAAGGTCCGTATCGAGGTCGTCGTCGAGGACGCCGTCGCCGACGACGTGATCGACGCGATCGTCAGGGCCGCGCAGACGGGGAAGATCGGGGACGGGAAGGTGTGGGCCCTGCCCGTCGAGACGGTCGTACGGGTACGGACGGGCGAACGCGGCCCCGACGCGCTCTGAGCAGGGCTCCGGCCGCCACCCCGGCGACGAACACCGTCGCCGCCGCCAGCCAGGGCAGGGCGAAGAAGGAGGCGCTCGCGGATTCGCGGGTGCCCGTGGCCCTGGCGGTCAGGGTGACGTCCCCCCAGTCGAGCTGGGGTGCGCCCCGCCACGGTTCGGTGAGCCGGACCCGCTGTCCGGGCAGCAGCTCGGAGGGGATCTTCGTCAGGTCGCGGGTCAGCAGCGTGCGGCCGAACACGCCCTTCGCCTTCAGTTCCACCTTGGGGTCGAGGGTGACGTTGCCGGTGTTGTGCAGGGTGTAGGAGACGGTGGCCGTGCTGTCGCCGAGGCCGGGGACGAGCGGCTGGTGGTGGGCGATGTGGACGTTCTCCACGGCGACGGCGGGCAGCGTGGGGCCGCCCACCCGCAGGTAGACGCGGGCGCCGACGGCCCGCTGCACACCGAGGGCGAGAGAGCCGGCGCCCTTGGCGCCCTTGTCCCCCTTTTCGACACGCTCGTCCAGCGCGACGATCGCGCCCGGGTGGTCGCCCGGTTCGGCGCCGTCGGGAACGCGCAGGGTGAAGGGCACGGTCACCGTCTTGTGGCCGGGGACGGTGACCCGGGACTTCGCGGGCCTCGCCCAGGCGCCGACGCCCCGCATCCGCTCCTTGACCGTGCGCACGGCGAAACCGCCGTCGCGGGCGGTGTTGTAGGCGTCGGCCGCGTACAGCCGGAAGGTCAGGGGAGCGCTCATCTTGTTGGCGACGACCACCTTGTCGGTGATGGTCTGGCCCGGGTCGGCGGAGAGGTAGAAGTAGGGCCGGGCGGCGATGCGGGAGGAGACGGGGTAGACGGACCAGCTGCCGTTGTCGGCGGCGTGCGCCGGGCCCGTCCCCGCGGCCAGGAACAGACCGAGGAGCAGGCCCAGGAGCACACCGGGGCGCAGGAGGAGGACGTACGGCTTGCGCATGGGTGCGGACCCCCGCGGCGTTGAGTCGGGTCGGCGGTCGGGCGGGTGCGGCCCCGGTGCGGTCGGGCGCCCGGCCACCGGCTGGGTGACACGTACGCTCAGGTGAGCGTGAGGGTGAGGACGCCGGAGTACGAGCCCGGGGGCGTGAACGCCGGTACGTCCAGGGAGAGTCCGGCGTCCACGGTGAACTCACCGCCGGTGAGCGTGCCGTCCGGGGTCGACGCCAGGGTCGCTCCGGAACCGCCCACCGTGCCCGCCGAACCGGCCTTGCAGGTGCTGAGGCTGCCCGCCTTGGTCGCGCAGGCGGGGGTCCAGCTCAGCTTCCCGGCGTCGATCTTGGCGCCGGGGCCGGTGAAGTCGGTGACCTTGCCGGTCAGGGACCAGCCCGCGGGCCCGCCGCGGAAGTCCTTGACGGTCACCTTGTTGAGGGAGCCGGTCGACGCCCCGCCCTTGCCGAACTCGACCGCCGACAGCGAGACGGCGTCCCCGGCCTGGGACATGGACAGCGTCCCCGCCTTCACGGTCGTCGTCAGCTTCTGGCTGCCGTCGGGTACGGGCGTGGTGTCGTTCACGACGTAGGACGCTGGCGGGCTGCCCTTCTGAGTGGTCCAGGAGGCGCCCTCGTAGGCCACGATCGCGGTCGTCGTCTTGTCGTTGACGACGAGCGCGCCGTTGAAGGAGCCGTCGGAGCCGGCGGTCACCGTCGCGGTGTCCCCGGTCTGCTTGTCCCCGGCGCGTCCGGCCAGGGTGACGGTCGCGCCGGGCGTGAAGCCGCTGCCCTTGACGGTGACACTGGCACCGGGGTTCCCGGAGGCCGAACCCAGTGTGATGGCACGGTTGTTGACCGGGGTCGTGTCATCCGTCGCGGTGATCGTCTGGGAGACCGGCGCGGGCGGATCGGTCACCGTGCACGGGGTGTCCAGCTCCATGATGTAGCTGGTGTGGATGTTGTAGTCGCCTGGCGAGAGTTTGATGTCGCCGGACTTGGTGACCTTGAACGTGCCGGTCATGGAGAACGACGGGAAGGCGCCCTTCCCGGGCACCGGGTCGTTCTTCTTCGGTCCCGCCACCGTCACGTCCCCGGTCTGCACGCCACTCAGGGTGACCTTGCCGGTCGGGGTCATGATGTCGGCCGGCAGGGCCAGTTCGGTGGGGTTGCTGGCGGCCGGGGTGACCACCGTGTACGTCACGGTGACCGTGTCGCCGACCTTGGGGCTGGTCTTGTCCACCGAGATGTTCCCGGTGGTGGTGCCGTCGATCGGCGGGAGGCCCGCGATGGCGGGCGGGATGCAGTGCGTCGCGTAGTCCACGTTGGTGCCCGCCGCGCCGGCCGGGCAGGCCAGCGCTCCGCCCGCGGTGACCGCGACCACGGTCACCGCGAGCAGCGACGCCCAGCGGCGCCGGCGCGGTCTTCGGAGTGTCGGACCCATGCTTGCCCCCTCCTGAGGGATGCGGGCGCAGCGGCTCGTCTGCGCCGACAGGGGGCCATTGATGTGGAGCCGGCCTGAGAAGTCAATGCAGATGCCGCAGAAAGCTGACGGATCATCAGTTTCTGCGGCATCCGGAACAGATCACTCATCCGATCTCAGTCGAACACGAACGGGCCGGGCGACTGCTTGGCGGTCGAGGTACAGGTGACGTTGATCCCGAAGATGGTCATCACCAGCGAGCCGCCGTAGAACTCCAGGCTGTCGCCGGACGCCACGGTGCCGCTGAGCGGGCCGACCGTGACAGGGTCACCGGCGGCCATGGCCGGGTTCTTCTTCCCGCTGAAGACCGTGGTGCCGCCGCTCGCCTTCACCATGGTGAGCTTCGACGTGATGGAGTCCTTCGCCAGCGCGAGCGGGGTCTTGATGGCGCTGGACGAAAGGGTGATGGTGGCCGAGGTGCCGTCCTGCGTGGCGGTGAGCGTGGCCGCCCCGCCGCCGAACAGTCCGCAGGTGGCGTTGATCGTCGCCGTCGTCGGGGTGACGGCGGCCGCGGTGGGCGCGAAGGCCAGTCCGGTGACCGCGAGGGCCCCGACCAGTACTGCCGCACCCGTGGTTGCGCGCTTGCCTCTCATGGGGGTGAGCTCCCTTCCCGTTTGTCTGGGAGTGCGCGTCGACGGCCGTCGGCTTTGACAGGTGGGTGCGGTCAGCTGCGCGGCTCGAATCTGACGGCCCGTCGGGAGTTGACGTCTTCATTGATGCGCCGGAAACAAGCGCTTGCAAGGTTGAATTCCGGCCTATTCACTCTGCGACACCGGCCTCGACGCCGGCCGGCACACTCAGCCGGAGGACGAGTGCGAGAGATCAGCCGCGCGCGGCCATCGCTCCCTGGGCTACGGGTCAGCGGTGCAAGGAGGTCTCCTGCTCCAGGCGTGACAGCTTCTCGGGGTTGCGCACGAAGTACAGCCCGGTGATCAGGCCGTCCTCGGTCCGCACCGACAGGACGCCCTCGACCTGGCCGCCGATCCGCATGATCAGTGCCGGGTGCCCGTTGATCTGCGCCGACTGCACCCCTGCGGTACCCGCGATCCTGCCCAGCCCCGCTGCCAACAGGGCTGCGACCGGGTCGGCGCCGACGACGGGCTTCCTGGGCCAAGGTGCGCGAGCACTACGACGACGACCAGATCGCCGCGCTGGTCTCCCTGATCGCCATGATCAACGCCGACAACCGGCTCAACGTGATCGTGCGCAACCCCGGAGGCTCCTACCAGCCCGGCAAGTTCGCCGGCATGGCCGACTGACCAGCAAGCCGACCACCGCCCGGCCCGGGGTCACCCCCGGGCCGGCATCGACGACTGCATCGCAGAAGGAGTCATGAACACCGCACTCTGGATCGCCGCCGGCCTGCTCGCCCTGGTCGCGCTCACCGGGGGCCTCACGAAGTCCTTCGTCCCGAAGGCGAAGCTCGCCACCATCCACGGCGCCGAATGGACCACGGGATTCGGTGCCAACGCCATCAGGACCCTGGGAGCCCTCGAACTCCTCGCCGCGACCGGCCTGGTCCTGCCCAAGGCGCTCGGCGTGGCACCGGTCATGGTCCCGGTGACCGCCGCCTGCTGGATCGCCCTGATGCTCGGCGCGATGGTCACCCACGGCCGCCTCGGCCAGTACAAGCTCGTGGCGGTCAACGTCATCTACCTCGCGGTCGCGCTCTTCATCGCGGTGGGACGGTTCTAGGCCCGGGACCCCGGGCCCTCAGCCCGCGGAGACAGTGAGCCGCACGCTCCCGTCCGGCCCGGCCACCAGCACCGGCGTCCCCGTCCCGCCGAGATCCCGCACGGCGGCCAGATCCTCCGCCGGCACCCCCTCCGCCTCCGTCACCACAGCCGCCGCCTCCAAGGACTTCGCCCCGGACGCCACCGCCATGGCGACAGCCGTCCGCAGGGCGCTCAGCCGAAGGGAGTCGAGGGCCACGGTCCCCGCGACATACGTACGGCCGGTCTCGTCCCGCACGGCCGCCCCCTCCGGCACACCGTTGCGGGCCCGGGCGGAACGGGCCAGGGTGACGATCTTGCGGTCCTCGGGGTCGAGCGCGTTGCTGTCGGTCATGCCCCGAGCATACGAAGAACCCGCGCGGGACTCAGGACCGGTCCAGGCGGAGCCGCTCGGCGCGCGGAAGCCCGGCGACGACCAGGTCGTAGGAGTCCTCGATGAGCTCCCGGACCAGACGGTCCGGAAGACCGCCGTCCACCGTGACGGTGTTCCAGTGCCGCTTGTTCATGTGGTAGCCGGGCACGATCAGGCCCTCGTGCTCGCCGCGCAGCCGCACCGCGTCCTCCGGGTCGCACTTGAGGTTGACGGTCAGCGGCCGCCCGTCCAGGTACGACAGGGCGAACATCTTGCCCAGCACCTTGAAGACCGAGGTCTCCGGGTTGAACGGGAAGTCCTCCACGGCCGCGTTGAACGAGAGGCAGCAGGCCCTCAGTTCCTCGGGTGTCACTCCGGCTTCGTCTCCTCGTCCTCGGGCAGCTCCTCGGGGGCCACCGGCTCCACCAGCACCGTCACGATCTTGTTCCGCCGCCCGGCCGCGGCCTCCGCCGTCAGGCGCAGCTTCCGCCCGTCCGGCAGCTCCACCTCGGCGGAGGCACCGGCGATGGGCACCCGGCCCAGCGCCTTGGCGAGCAGGCCGCCGACGGTCTCCACGTCCTCGTCGTCGTACTCCTCCAGGCCGTACAGCTCGCCGAGGTCGGTGATGTCGAGGCGGGCGGTGACCCGGTGGCGGCCGTCGCCGAGGTCCTCGACGGGCGGGAGTTCGCGGTCGTACTCGTCGGTGATCTCGCCGACGATCTCCTCGAGGATGTCCTCGATGGTGACGATGCCCGCGGTGCCGCCGTACTCGTCGATGGCGACGGCGACGTGGTTGCGCTGCTTCTGCATGTCGCGCAGCAGGTCGCCGGCGTTCTTGGTGTCGGGTACGAAGAACGCCGGTCGCATCGCCGTGGACACCAGGTCGTTCTCGGCGTCGCGGCTGATGTGCGTCTTGCGGACCAGGTCCTTCAGGTAGACGATCCCGACGATGTCGTCCTCGCTCTCCCCGGTGACCGGGATGCGGGAGAAGCCGGACCTGAGGGCGAGGGTGAGGGCCTGGCGGATGGTCTTGTACCGCTCGATGACGACCAGGTCGGTGCGCGGGACCATGACCTCGCGGACGAGGGTGTCGCCGAGCTCGAAGACGGAGTGCACCATGCGGCGCTCGTCGTCCTCGATGAGGGACTCCTGCTCGGCCAGGTCGACCAGCGCGCGCAGCTCCGCCTCGGAGGCGAAGGGGCCGCGGCGGAAGCCCTTGCCGGGGGTGAGCGCGTTGCCGATGAGGATCAGCAGGTTCGGGATCGGGCCCATGATCCGGGCCAGCGGCAGCAGGACGTACGCCGAGGCGGTCGCCGTGTTCAGCGGGTGCTGGCGGCCGATGGTGCGCGGGGAGACGCCGACGGCGACGTACGACACCAGGACCATGACGCCGATCGCGGCGAGCAGGGCCTGGGCGGTGCCGTGGATCTCCTGCAGGCAGGCGTACGTGACGAGGGCCGCGGCGGCCATCTCGCAGGCGACGCGGACCAGCAGGGCGACGTTGAGGTAGCGGGTGGGGTCGGCGGTGATCTGGGCGAGCTTGGCGCTGCCGCGCCGCCCGGACTTCACCGCTTCCTCCGCCCGGAAGCTGGAGACCCGGGCGAGGCCCGCCTCCGCGCAGGCGGCGAGCCAGGCCACGACGACCAGGGCGATCGCGCCGAGAACGATCTGAGGACTCATCGGCCGCGCTTACGAGACGGTCGGCGCCGGGGACGGCCCGGTCATGCCCCGCTCGGCACGCCAGCCGTCCACGATGGCGGCCTGGAGCCCGAACATCTCGGCCTTCTCGTCGGGCTCCTCGTGGTCGTACCCGAGCAGGTGCAGCACACCGTGGACGGTGAGCAGCTGCAGCTCCTCGTCCATGGAGTGCTGCGTCGGCGCTTCCGCGCCCTGCTTGGCGGCGACCTCCGGGCAGAGCACGATGTCGCCGAGGAGCCCCTGCGGGGGCTCCTCGTCGTCCTTGCCCGGTGGCCGGAGTTCGTCCATCGGGAAGGACATGACATCGGTCGGTCCGGGCAGGTCCATCCACTGGATGTGGAGCTGCTCCATGGCGCCGGTGTCCACGACGATCACCGAGAGTTCGGAGAGCGGGTGGATGCGCATCCGTGCGAGCGCGTAGCGGGCGATGTCGAGGATCGCCTGCTCGTCGACCTCGGTTCCGGACTCGTTGTTGACGTCGATCGACATGGTGCTGGCGTGTCTACTTCCGTTTGGTGCGGCCGCCCTTGGGCGTGCCGTTCTCCGTACCGTTCTGGCTGTCGTACTGTTCGTACGCGTCGACGATACGGCCCACCAACTTGTGCCGTACGACATCGTGGGACGACAGCCGGGAGAAGTGGACGTCCTCGACGCCCTCCAGGATCTCCTGCACCTGCCGCAGACCGGACTTGGTGCCGCCCGGCAGGTCGACCTGCGTCACGTCACCCGTGATCACGATCTTCGAGTCGAAGCCGAGGCGGGTGAGGAACATCTTCATCTGCTCGGGGCTCGTGTTCTGGGCCTCGTCCAGGATGATGAAGGCGTCGTTGAGCGTACGGCCGCGCATGTAGGCGAGCGGCGCGACCTCGATGGTCCCGGCGGCCATCAACCTGGGGATGGAGTCCGGGTCGATCATGTCGTGCAGCGCGTCGTAGAGCGGGCGCAGATAGGGGTCGATCTTCTCGTAGAGCGTGCCGGGCAGGAAGCCGAGCCGCTCACCGGCCTCGACCGCGGGGCGGGTCAGGATGATGCGGTTGACCTGCTTGGACTGCAGGGCCTGCACCGCCTTGGCCATGGCCAGGTAGGTCTTGCCGGTGCCGGCGGGGCCGATGCCGAAGACGATGGTGTGCTTGTCGATGGCGTCGACGTACCGCTTCTGGTTCAGCGTCTTGGGACGAATCGTGCGGCCGCGCGAGGACAGGATGTTCTGCGTCAGTACCTGCGCCGGGGTCTCCTGCCCGTCGTTCGTCCCGGCATCGCTCGCCTTGAGCATGGCGATCGAGCGTTCCACCGCGTCCTCCGTCATCGGCTGCCCGGTGCGGAGCACGAGCATCATCTCGTCGAACACGCGCTGGATGAGGGCGACGTCCGCCGGGTCGCCGACCGCGCTGATCTCATTGCCCCGGACGTGGATGTCGGCCGCCGGGAAGGCCGTCTCGATCACGCGCAGCAGGGTGTCGCCGGACCCCAGTACGGTGACCATGGGGTGCTGGGCGGGGACGGTGATCTGTGCCTTCGCCTGGTCCTGCGCGCGGGTGTGAGCTGTGGGTGTCTGAGTCATGGGCCGGCGCTTAAGGCCTGCGATTCCTCCTCGTCACGGCCGCGTAGCTGAGGGCGGCCTCGCGCTATCAAGAGTACGACGGGGGGATGACAAGGCCGTAGGGCTTTTCGTACAAGCGGGTGTCAGGGGGGTGGCGCCCGCCGTCACGTCGACCGGCCGAACCCGATCGTCGGCACCGCCCTGCGTCGCGGCCACGCGGTGAGCGGTTCCTCGGGGACCAGCCCGGCCAGGAACGCGTACCGGCGCAGGGCCGCCGGGTCCTGGCCGTCCACCGACTGCACCCGGCGCCACCACGCGCCGATCTCCGCCCAGCCGGGGGCCGACAGGGAGCCGCCGAACTCCTGTACGGACAGGGCGGCGGTCAGACCCGCGAAGGCGAGGCGGTCGGCGAGGGGCCAGCCGGCCAGGGTGCCGGTGACGAAACCGGCGACGAAGACGTCACCGGCGCCGGTGGGGTCGAGGGCCTCGACGGCGATCGCGGGGACCTCGGCGCTCTCGCCGGTGCGCCGGTCGACCGCGTAGGCGCCCTCCGAGCCGAGGGTGACCACCGCCAGCGGTACGTACTCGGTGAGGGCGTGGGCCGCGGCGCGCGGGCAGTCGGCGCCCGTGTAGCGCATGGCCTCCTCGGCGTTGGGCAGGAACGCCTCGCAGTGCTCCAGGTCGGCCAGTCCGGACAGCTCCCAGGCCCCGGTGTCGTCCCAGCCCACGTCGGCGAAGATCCGGGTGCCCTCGCTCGCGGCCTGCGCGATCCAGGGCGCCCGCTTGCCCGGGGTCAGCGAGGCCACGGCCGCCCGCGCGCGGGGCGGGCAGTCCGGGGCGGGCTCCTCGGGGGGCGGTTCGTGGCCGTGGGAGACCATCGTGCGCTCGCCCTCGTAGGCCATGGAGACGGTGACCGGGGAGTGCCAGCCGGGGACGGTGCGGGAGGGCGAGAGGTCGATGCCCTCGCCCTGTTCGAGCGCGTCCCAGCAGTACTCGCCGTAGTGGTCGTCGCCGAAGGCCGCCGCGAGGGAGGTCCTGAGGCCCAGGCGGGCCAGTGCGGTGGCCATGTTGGCGACGCCGCCGGGGCTCGAGCCCATGCCGCGCGCCCATGACTCGGTGCCGCGCACCGGGGCGGTGTCGAGCCCGGTGAAGACGATGTCCAGGAAGACCGTGCCGGTGAGGTAGACGTCCCAGGGCGGATCGGTCGGCGTGCGCGTGTCGGCGAGGGGGTCGACGTGGGCGTGGGCGTGCGGGGGCTCCCCGAGGTGCTCCCGTTCCTCTCCGGCGAACGTGTTGGACGCGGTCACGATGGCGCTCCCTGACGTGGTGCGGGTCTGGCCAGTGTGCACCACATCACCGACGGCGGGCCCTGACGCACCCCTGGCCCCGTCACCTCACCTGGTCCCGCGCACCGGGCCGTGCCTCGCACGCGCCGCCGGAAGCCGCCTCCGGCGTGCGGGCGGCGGGCCCGGCACCGGCCGGGTCCGGACCGCCGGTCCCGTCACGGGAAGGGGAAGGGGATGGGGAAGTCTCACCAGCGGGGAACGGCCGGGGTGACCCAGCCCGGCTCGGCGACGCGCATCGCCGCCGCGTCGTCGCGCTCGCGCAGCGCACCGTCGTCGTCGAGCCAGCGCCGGTGCAGGAACGCCAGCCTGTCGCGGTCGAGTTCCACGCCGAGGCCGGGGGCGTCGGAGACGGTGACCTTGCCGCCGTCGAACGTCAGCCGCTCGGTGAGCACGTCCTCCGACTGCCACGGGTAGTGCGAGTCGCAGGCGTGGTGGAGGTTCGGGACGGTGGCCGCGACATGGGTCATCGCGGCCAGGCTGATCCCCAGGTGGGTGTTGGAGTGCATGGACACCCCGACGCCGAAGGTGCGGCAGATCGCGGCGAGCTGCTGGGTGTTGCGCAGACCGCCCCAGTAGTGGTGGTCGGACAGGACGACCTGGACGGCGTCCTTGGTGAACGCCTCCTTGATCTCGGCGAAGGTCGTCACGCACATGTTGGTGGCCAGCGGCACGTCGGTCCCGGCGGACACCTCGGCCATGGCGGGTGTGCCGAGGGCCGGGTCCTCCAGGTACTCCAGGACGTCCCCGAGCTCCTTCGCCACCTTCAGCGAGGTCTCCACGGACCAGGCGCCGTTGGGGTCCAGGCGCAACGGATGCCCGGGGAACGCCTCGGCCAGCGCCCGTACGGCCGCGATCTCCTCGTCCGGCGGGAAGACACCGCCCTTGAGCTTGAAGGAGGTGAACCCGTAGCGCTCCTTGAACCTGCGGGCCTGTTCGACGACTCCGGCCGGGTCGATGGCGGCGCCCCAGTCGTCCTTCTCGCAGGCCACGACCTGCGGATGGTCGGCCCACCTGTAGAACAGGTAGGCGCTGTACTCGACGGCGTCCCGCACCTTGCCGCCGAGCAGCGCGTGCACGGGCAGGCCGAGGGCCTTGCCGAGGGCGTCGAGGCAGGCGACCTCGAAGCCGGAGACGACGGACAGCCGCAGCTTGTCGGCGGTCTGCACACCACGCAGCCCGCCGACGTCGACCTGGCCGGAGACCCGTGACCCGTCGACGGCGACCTCCTCGGCCACCGTGAACAGCCCGTTCAGGTCAGTCACCTGGCGGCCGACCAGCTTGTCGGCGAAGGGTCGGGCGAGTTCCAGGTACTTGGTGTCGCCGTAGGTCTCACCGACGCCCGTGACGCCCTCGGCCGTCACCACCTCCACGATGAGCCGGGGGGTGTACGGCTGGTGCACGCCCTGCGTGTTGAGCAGGGGCGGGTCGGCGACCAGGATGGGCGTCAGCCGTACCTCGGCGATGGTCAGGTCACGGGTCACAGGGCGGCTCCTACGAGGTCGAGTCCGGTGGTCAGCAGGGTCCTGAGGTCGGCCAGGTCGGCGGCCGACGGGTCGGTGAGCGGGGCGCGCACGGGTCCCACCGGGCGGCCGCGCAGCCGGGCCGCCGCCTTCACCAGCGACACGGCGTACCCGGGCACCCGGTCGCGGAGTTCGACGAGCGGGACGTAGAACTCGCGCAGCAGCTTGTCGGTCGTGCCGTCGTCGCCGTCGTGCAGGGCGGTGAAGAAGGCGTTCGCGATCTCGGGGGCGAAGGCGTGCACGGCGGAGGAGTAGGCGGGGACGCCGACGGTGGCGTAGGCGCGGGCCTGGACCTCGGCGGTGGCGGCCCCGTTGAAGAACAGGAAGCACTCGGAGGCGGCCAGGGTGAGCCGCTG
This sequence comes from Streptomyces sp. NPDC001843, assembly GCF_042891955.1. Taxonomy (NCBI): domain Bacteria; kingdom Bacillati; phylum Actinomycetota; class Actinomycetes; order Kitasatosporales; family Streptomycetaceae; genus Streptomyces; species Streptomyces sp. NPDC001843. The sequence continues at coordinate 876,955 of NZ_JBIATQ010000001.1, forward strand.
CAGGCGGTCGAGGTCGCTGTGGCCGTCCTTGAGGCCGATGACGCCGGGGATCGCCGTGATCCGCCGGAAGGCGTCCGCGCCGAAGGTGACCTGGCCGCGCTGGTAGGCGATGAGCGGCAGCCGGGTGCGGGCCGCGATGTGTGCGAGCTGGGCGACGAGTCCGTCCTGCGGGGCGGCGACGAGGTAGTGCGGCAGGACGAGGAGCGCGTCGGCGCCGGCCTCCTCGGCGATGCGCGCGAACCGCACGGCCTGCGCCCAACCGTAGCCGACACCGGCCACGACGGGTACGCGGCCCGCGGCCTCCTCGACCGCGATTCCGACGACCCGGCGGTACTCGTCCTCGTCGAGCGAGAAGAACTCGCCCGTGCCGCAGGCCGGGAAGACGGCCCCCGGGGCGGTGGCGATCTGGGCCGCGACATGGGCGCGGAAGCCGTCGGGGTCGAGCGAGCCGTCCGGGTGGAAGCTCGTGAGCGGGAACGACAGCACGCCGTTCGCCATCCCGGCCCGCAGCCTGCTCGCCGGGCTCTCCGTGTCCGTACCGTCAGCCACCCTCAGTCATCTCCCCATGTAGACGTCATCCACGTATGAAGATGGAGATTAGATAGGCGAACCGTGACCGTCAATGGTCCGGGCGCCCCCGATTACCATCGGCACATGTCCGAGACAGGGGGCGTCCGCGAGGTGAAGTCCGCGGCGCGGACGGTCGAGCTGCTGGAACTGCTCGCCGCGCGCGGCGACCGTCCGGCGCGGCTGCAGGAGCTGGCGGACGAACTCGGCGTGCCGCGCAGCTCGATGTACGCGCTGCTCCAGACCCTCATCAGCAGGGGCTGGGTACGTACGGACGTCACCGGGTCCCTGTACGGCATCGGTATCCACGCGCTGCTCACCGGCACCGGCTACCTGGACTCCGACCCGCGCGTCCGCGCCGCACGCCCCTACCTCGACGAGGCGTCGGAGGAGCTCGGCGAGACCATCCACCTGGGGCGGCTGGACGGCCGGGACGTGGCGTACCTGGCGACCCGGGAGTCCCACGAGTACCTGCGGACCATCAGCCGGGTCGGACGGCGGCTGCCCGCCCACGTCGGCGCGCTCGGCAAGGCGCTGCTCGCCGAACGCCCGGACACCGAACTGCCCGAGGGCCCCTACGAGGCGCTGACCCCCAACACCCGCACCAGCAGGGAGTCATTGGGCGCCGACCTCGCCCGGACCCGGAGCCGCGGCTACGCGGTCGACCGCGAGGAGGGCGTGCTCGGCATCGTCGGCTTCGGCTTCGCCCTGCGTTACGACTCCCCCGCCCAGGACGCGATCAGCTGTTCGGTGCCGGTGGCCCGGCTGACGCCCGGGCGCGAGGAGCGGATCGTGGCGGTCATGCGGGAGATCAGGGCGAAGATCGAGGCGGTGTCGCCTGCGGGGTCGCCTGCGGCGGGCGGGGCGGTGCAGTGGCGTTGAGGGGTGTTGGGCAGGCACCCGGCGCTGGTGCGGGCCTCGCTGGGGGCTGCCGCCCCCAGGCCCCCGCTGCGGCCTGAACGGCCTCGCCTCAAACGCCGGACGGCCCGAATCATGCACGCCGGGGCCACAAAGAGCGACTTCTTCTACCCGAGCAGGATCACGACAAACACAATGTGATCCACATCATGCCTCCCGCGCTTCTTCCGTAACCGCTTGCTTGATACAACTAGCTCGCGCGTTCCTGTCCGTCGACGGCCTGCGCCAATCCCCCTTCTGAGCCGCTCCTTTCGCATGCCCTGGGAACGCCCGTGTCCTCCCCCCGCACCACGCCCTGGCCCCTCGTCGCCCTTTTCACGGCCGGGTACCTCGCCCCGTACCTCCTGCCCACCACCGTCGGCAGGCTCGACTCGGGGCTTCCCCTCTCCTCCACCCAGGCCGGGGCCATCGGCAGCGCGCTGCTGCTGAGTTCGGCGACGGCGGGTTTCCTGCTGGCGTCCCGGGTGGAGCGGATCGGGGCACGTACCCTCGCCCGCATCGGGCTCGTGCTGGCAGTCCTGGGCTACGGCGGGGCCGCGCTCACCGGCGCGGTGCCGGCCGTCGTCGCGGGCGCGGTGCTCGGCGGGTTCGGCTCGGGTACGGTCACCGCGGTCGCCGCCGTGGGCATCGCCGCACAGAGGGATCCGCACCGGGTCACCACGCTCGGCCTGCTCGGTGTCTCCGCCCTCGCGGGCGTCGTCTATCTGACGGTTCCGCACCTCGGCCCGGGGCACGGACAGCCGCTGGCCGCGATCGCGCTCGCCGCGCTGGCGGTGTCGCCGCTCACCGGCCGCCTGTCCGCCGGTACCGCCGCCGCACGTGACCGTGTCGAGCGGGGCCGTCTGCCGCACCCGCGCTCCGGACTGCTCCTGGCGGCCGCGATGCCGTGCTGGTCGCTGGCCCAGAACTCCCTGTGGGGCGTCAGCGGCCGGATCGGCCTGTCCCAGGCGCACCTGACCGAGGTGACCGTCGGCGCGGTGTTCGCGATCGCGCTCGGCGCCGGGCTGCTGGGCGTCGTCGGGGCCAGCGCGCTCGGGCCGCGGCTCGGCCGGGCGCTGCCGATCGGCGCGGGTACGGCGCTCATCGCGGCCTGTATCGCGCTCAGCGCGTCCGCGCGGGACCTGTCGACCTTCGCGGCGGGCGAGATCGCCTGGAACCTGCTCTACCCGGTCGTGCTGTCGTACCTGATCGGCCTCGCCGCCTCCCTCGACCCGCGGGGCCGCTGGGCGGTCCTGGTCGGCTCCGCCGGCTCACTGGGCACGGCGGCGGGCCCACTGGCCGGCAGCCTGCTGTCCGCGCACGCCGGCTTCCCGGCCATGGGCGTGGTGCTCGCCGTCGGCCTGCTGGTGATCTCGGTCCCGATGACGGCGGTGGCCCTCCGCACGACCAGCCACCCGGTGCCGGTCACCGAGACGGTCGAGGTGGTGGAGATCCCGGTGGACGCCCCGGCCGCCGCCGCCCGCCAGGCCTACGACACCGCGTCGCCGGACTCGTACACCGCCACGTCCGCGTACTAGGCGGTCCAGTCTGCGCTACGCCCCACTCATCGAGGCGACGGGCTGGTCCGCGGTGGTGTCGCCGAAGGAGCGGCGGCAGTGCAGCAGCAGCTCGCGCAGCGCCGGGCTCCTGGTCGGCGCGGAGACCAGGGCGAGCACCGCGGGCACGTCGGCGTCGGTGATGCCGATGGTCCGCAGCCCCGGCTGCCCCACGGTCATGGACTTGGAGAGCACCGCCACGCCGAGGCCGCGCTCCGCCAGGTTCATCACCGCCCCGGGGGCGCTCGCCTGGAGGGCGATGGCCGGGGTCAGACCGAGCGAAGCGGTCACCTGGTCGAGCGTCGCCCGGATGCCGGTGCCCTCGGGCAGGCAGATGATCGGGTAGGTGCTGAGTTCGGCGAGGGTGACACCGTCCTTGTCGGCCAGAGGATGACCGACCGGCACCGCGGCGACGATCGGCTCGCTGAGCACCTGCCAGCCGTCCAGGTCCTCCGGTGCCCGTTGTGCCGCCCCGATCAGCGCGAGGTCGACGCTGCCCTCGCGGACGTAGTCGACCAGCTTGCCGGAGTCCTCCTCGAGCAGGCTGACCTCGACACCCGGATGGGCGAGATGGAAGCTCGACAGGGCGTCGAACAGCGGCTGGACCGTGCAGGCCGTGACCATGCCGACGACGAGCTTGCCGCGCACGAGGCCGTTCATCTCGTCCACCGCCTGCTTGAGCGAGTCCACCGAGGACAGCACGGCCTTCGCGTGGGCCAGCACCACCTCGCCCACCGCGGTGAGGGCGACATTGCGCCCGGAGCGGTCGATCAGCGTGGCACCGAGATCGTTTTCGAGCTGGCGGATCTGCGCGCTGATGCCAGGTTGACTGATGTGGACCAGCTCCGCGGCCCGCGTGAAACTCGCTTCCTGGGCCACGGCGACGAAGTACCTCAGCTGCCTGATCTCCATAACCCACAATTATAACGACGATCGGAACGATTGATTGGACTTATTGTCGGCCGCCGACGGAAAATTACGACGCCGGTAACCGGACCACAGGAAAGGACGATCGTGTCCGAGAACGAGAAGGCCATGAAGCCCGAGGACATCACCCGTCTCTTCGTGGAGCGCGCCAACGCGGGTGACGCCACCGGCCTCGCCGCGCTGTACGAGGAGGAGGCGGTGATGGCCTACCCGCCGGGCAGCGTCACGGTGGGCCGGGAAGCCATCCGCCGGCTGTGGGAGAAGGTGCTGGCCAACGCCCCGCGCTTCGAGCCGGAGGAGTCCCTTCCGACCTTGGTCTGCGGTGACATCGCACTGACCGCCACGCCACCGAAGGACGGCGCCGGTGCCCGCGCGCAGGTGGTCAGGCGGCAGCCCGACGGCAGTTGGCAGCGCATCATCGACCAGCCGGAGTTCCGTCCGTCCGCCGGCTGAGAAACGGTCGGTTCCGGCCGGTCGGTGCGGGCACCTTCACGCGCGGCACTCAGCCGAACTCGTACGCCTCGACCTCGGCGAGGTAACGGGCCCTGAGTTCCTCGTCGTCCTCCAGGAAGGAGGCGAGGAAGGAGTTGCGGGCCAGTTCGCGCAGGCGGTCGTCGGTCAGGCCCAGCGTCTGACGGACGGCGTGGAAGTTGTCGCCGACGTAGCCGCCGAAGTAGGCCGGGTCGTCGGAGTTGACCGTGCACAGCAGGCCCGCGTCGAGCATCGCGGGCAGCGGGTGGTCGGCGAGGGCGTCGACGGCGCGGAGGCGGACGTTGGACAGCGGGCACAGGGTCAGCGGGATCCGGTCCCGGACCAGGCGGGCGACCAGCGCCGGGTCCTCCACGCAGCGCAGACCGTGGTCGACACGCTCGACGCCGAGCACGTCCAGCGCCTCGGTGATGTACTCCGGCGGCCCCTCCTCACCGGCGTGCGCCACCCGGCGCAGCCCGAGCGCGGCGGCGGCCGCGTACACCTCGCGGAACTTCACCGGCGGGTGCCCGACCTCGGCGGAGTCGAGACCGACGCCGGTGATCCGGTCGAGGTAGGGCCTCGCGGCGTCCAGGGTCGCCAGGGCCGACTCGGCGGACTCGTCCCGCAGGAAGCACATGATCAGCTTGGTGGAGACGCCGTGGTTCTCCTGGCTCCGGCCGAGCGCTCGCCACAGCCCCTCCACGACCGTCCCCATGCCGACGCCCCGGGAGAGGTGCGCCTGCGGGTCGAAGAAGATCTCCGCGTGCCGCACTCCCTGGGCGGCGGCGCGGGCGAGGTAGGCGTCGGCCAGGTCCGCGAAGTCCTGCTCGGTACGCAGCACGGCCATGAGTTCGTAGTACAGGTTCAGGAAGGACTGCAGATCCTCGAACTGGTACGCCTCGCGCAGCGCGTCGGTGTCCGCGTACGGAAGCGTGACGCCGTTGCGCTCGGCGAGCCGGAACGCCAGCTCCGGTTCGAGGGTGCCTTCGATGTGGAGGTGCAGTTCTGCTTTGGGGAGGGACATCAAAGCATCGTACGGCCGTTTTATCGCCGTTTCGGAACCGGCACCCGCTGCAGGTCGTGTGCCACGGTCAGCTCCCCCTCGAACCCGGCCGCCCGCGCCTGCCGCTCGAACTCGTCCGGCTCGGAGTAGCGCTGGCTGAAGTGGGTCAGGACGAGATGGCGCACACCGGCGTCCCGGGCCACGCGGGCAGCCTGACCCGCCGTCAGGTGTCCGTGCTCCGCGGCGAGATCCTCGTCCTCGTCGAGGAAGGTGGACTCGATGACCAGCATGTCGCACCCCTCGGCGAGCGCGTGCACGCCGTCGCACAGCCGGGTGTCCATGATGAACGCGAACCGCTGCCCGCGCCGAACCTCGCTGACGTCCTCCAGGGCGACGCCGTCGATCGCCCCCTCCCGCTGGAGGCGGCCCACGTCCGGTCCCTTGATGCCGTGCGCGGCGAGCCGCTCGGGCAGCATGCGGCGCCCGTCGGGTTCGATCAGCCGGTAGCCGAAGGACTCCACGGGGTGGGAGAGCCTGCGGGCCTGCAGGGTGTACGAGGCGGTCACCGCGAGGTCCCCGTCGGTGTCGACCGGCGCCTCGGTGAGGTCGACCGTCTCACGGTACGCCGTCGCGTAGCGCAGCCGGTCGAAGAAGCGCTGCCCGGAGCGCGGGTAGTGGGCGGTGACCGGGTGCGGGACCTTGTCCAGGTTGATGCGCTGGATGACCCCGGCGAGCCCCAGCGAGTGGTCGCCGTGGAAGTGCGTGACGCAGATCCGGTTCAGGTCGTGCGCGGCGACCCCGGCGCGCAGCATCTGCCGCTGTGTGCCCTCGCCGGGGTCGAACAGGATGCCCTCGCTGTCCCAGCGCAGCAGGTAGCCGTTGTGGTTGCGGTGCCGGGTCGGGACCTGGCTGGCGGTGCCGAGGACGACCAACTCGCGTACGGACATGGCTGCTTATCCGGGGGGCCACTCGAGGCCGCGGCCGCCGAGGATGTGGGCGTGGGCGTGCCAGACGGTCTGGCCGGCGCCGCTGCCGGTGTTGAAGACGATGCGGTAGCTCTCCAGCTTCTCGTCGTCGGCGACCGCCTGGGTCTCGGCCAGGACGTCCGCCGCGAGTTGGGGGGCGCCGGCGGCGAGCGCGGCGGCGTCCCGGTAGTGCGCCTTGGGGATCACCAGGACGTGGGTGGGCGCCTGCGGGTTGATGTCGCGGAAGGCGACGGTCGTCTCGGTCTCACGGACGATGGTCGCCGGGACCTGCCCCGCGACGATCTTGCAGAACAGGCAGTCGTCCTGCGGCGCGCCGCCCTCTTGCCCTGCCATGCGTGTGCCTCCTCAGCCGGTGATCCGGTACGGGAGCATCGTATCGACACCGGGTGTCAGTCCAGGTCCGGCAGCGACGGCGGGGTCTTCGCCGGGTTGTCCTCCAGTGCGGCCAGCGCCATCCGTACCGCCTCGTCCAGCTGGGGGTCCCTGCCCGCCGCCCAGTCCTGCGGGCTCTGGACCACCTCCACGTCGGGGTCGACCCCGTGGTTCTCCACGTCCCAGCCGTAACCCTCCAGCCAGAAGGCGTACTTGGGCTGGGTGACCAGTGTGCCGTCGACCAGGTGGTAGCGGCTGTCGATGCCGATGACGCCGCCCCAGGTGCGGGTGCCGACCACGGGGCCGATCCCGAGCGCCTTGATCGCCGCGTTGACGATGTCGCCGTCGGAGCCGGAGAACTCGTTGGCGACCACGACGACCGGGCCGCGGGGCGCGTCCTGCGGGTAGCTGTAGGGGCGCAGGCCGCGCGGCAGGTCCCAGCCGACGATCCGCCGGGCCAGCTTCTCGACGACCAGCTGGGAGGTGTGGCCGCCGCGGTTCTCCCGGACGTCGACGACGAGTCCCTCGCGGGCCACCTCCACCCGCAGGTCGCGGTGGATCTGGGCCCAGCCGGGGGCCTGCATGTCGGGCACGTGGAGGTAGCCGAGCCGGCCGCCGGAGAGCTCGTGGACGTGGGCGCGCCGGTCGGCGACCCAGGCGTGGTAGCGCAGCGGTTCCTCGTCGGCGAGCGGGATCACCACGGCGTGCCGCGGCTCGCCGCCGCCCGCCGGTGAGATGGTCAGCTCGACGGCCTTGCCGGCCGTGCCGACGAGCAGGGGAGCGGGGCCGGTGACCGGGTCGACGGGGTGGCCGCCGACCGCGACGATCGCGTCCCCGGCACGCACCGCGACGCCGGGCGCGGCGAGCGGGGCCCGGGCGTTCGGGTCGGAGGTCTCCGAGGGCAGGATGCGGTCGATGCGCCAGCTGCCGTCCTCGTGCCGGGAGATGTCGGCGCCGAGCAGCCCCTGGCGGGCGCCGCCGCCGTACGCGCCGTACGGGGTGACGTACGCGTGCGAGGTGCCGAGTTCGCCGTGCACCTCCCAGAGCAGGTCGACGAGGTCGTCGTGGGTGGCGACGCGTTCCAGCACCGGGCGGTAGCGGTCGAGGACGCCGTCCCAGTCGATGCCGCCCAGGTCCGGCCGCCAGAAGTGGTCGCGCATGATGCGGCCGGTCTCGTCGTACATCTGCCGCCACTCGGCCGCCGGGTCGACGGTCTGCCGCACCCGTGTGAGGTCGACGGTGACGGAGGTGTCGCCGTCGTCGTCGGTGGAGGCGCGCCGGTCGCTGGGCACGACCCGGAGCCGGCCGTCGGTCCACAGCAGGACGCGTTTGCCGTCGCCGCTGACCTCGAAGTGGTCGGCGTCGCCGGCGAGGTGCTCGATGCGCTGCTGGGCGAGGTCGTACCGCTCCAGCTCGGTCTTCGGGTCGGGGTCGTCGGGGGTGGCCCGGGAGGCGCCGAGGACGCCGCGCACCGGGTGCCGCAGCCAGAGCACCCCGTCCTTGGCGGCGCGCAGGTTGGAGTAGCGGGCGGCCTCCACCGGGAAGGGCACTATGCGGTCGGCGAGCCCGTCCAGGTCGATCCGGGTGGTCGGGGTGCCCTCGCTGTCGGGGGTCTCGTCCTTGTCGGGCGCGTCGAAGGGCCGGCCGTGCCGTTGCGGGCCGAAGGGCGAGGGGGTGGTGGCGGCGAGGGTGATCAGGTGCGGGCGGGCGCCGACCACGAAGGCCAGGTCGAAGACGTGCTCGTCGTAGACCGGGTCGAAGGAGCGGGTGGAGAGGAAGGCGAGGTGCTTGCCGTCGAGGGTGAAGGCGGGCGCGTAGTCCTGGAAGCGCAGCGGGGTCGCCTCGGTGACCGACAGGTCGGTGGTGTGGGCGAGCCGCAGCTGGCACAGGGGGCGCGGGCCGGGGTGGGACCAGGCGAGCCAGGCCGAGTCGGGTGAGAAGGCGAGCCCGGAGACGTCGCCGTCCTCGCTGCGGTCGACCTCGCGGACCTCGCCGGTCTCCCGCTCGACGAGCAGCAGCCGTCCGTCGTGCGAGGCGACGGCGGCCCGGCTGCCGTCGGGGGCCATGGCCAGTTCCAGGACCCGGCCGAGCTGTCCGGCGGCGATGCGCCTGGGGGTGGCGCCGGGGGTGAGTCCGGTGGCGGGGGCGAACTCCAGGGCGTCGTCGCCCTCGGCGTCGGTCACCCACACCACCCAGTCCTCGCCCTCGGCGCGGAACGCGCGGGGCAGCCGTGCCCGGACGCCCGGCTGTGCGGCGAGCGCGCGGGCGGGGCCGGAGCGGTGGGTGACCCAGTGGACGCCGCCGCGCACCTCGACGGCGCTGCCGCGCGCGGTGTGGTCGGGGGCGGCGGAGTCGAACCAGCGGCCCGCGTTCACCGGATACGGCTGGAGGTCCACGCGCGGCCCGCCGAGCCGGATGTCGAGCCTGCGCGGTTCGGCGCCGTCCAGGTCGTCCAGGATCCACAGTTCACCGGCGGCGGTGTAGACGACGCGGGTGCCGTCGCCCGATGCGTGCCGGGCGTAGAAGCCGTCGAGGGGGGTGTGCCGGCGCAGGTCGGAGCCGTCGGCGAGGGAGGAGTACAGCGCCCCGGTGCCCTCGTGGTCGGACAGGAAGGCGATGCGCTCCCCCGCCCACACCGGGTACTCGATGTTCCCGTCGAGCTCCTCGTGCAGCCGTACGAACTCGCCGGCCCCTTCTTCGCCTTCGGCCGCGCGGTCGATCCACAACTTGCCCGCCGTACCGCCCCGGTAGCGCTTCCACCAGGCGGCCTCGCGTCCCATCGGCGCGGACAGCAGCACGGTGGCCGGCCCGTACGCCACGGCCCCGACCGGCCCGTACGGCAGGGTGGTGGCGGGGCCGCCGTCGAGCGGGACCGCGTGGGCCCAGCTGCGGCGCAGGCTGGCCTGGCCCTGGGTGCTGAGCGCCAGGACCTGCCCGTCGGGGGTCCAGCCGCGCACCTGGGTGCGCCAACTCCCCCAGTGGGTCAGCCGCTTGGCCGGGCCGCCGGCGACGGGGGCGATGTGCACCTCGGGGGCGCCGTCGCGGGTGGAGGTCCAGGCGACGGTCGTGCCGTCCGGGGAGATACGGGGGTGGTTCACCGGTACGTTGTCCGCGCTGACCCGCCAGGCCCGCCCGCCGTCCAGCGGGGCGAGCCACACGTCGTCCTCGGCGGTGAAGGCGACCGACTCACCCCGCAGATGCGGGAATCGGAGGTATGACGGGGTTGCCGGTGTCGTGGTGGATGCGCCCTGGGTCACCCGATCACCCTACGCAGCGCGCGGCGTCCGCGGGACCCGGTTTCGGCGATCACTTGCCCTCGACCGGCCAGCAGGTGGGGTCACCCTTGCACCAGATGGTCCTGGTGACCGTGACGGTGACGGTGGGACCGGGCTGCTGCCCGCCCGGGGGCCGGTGGGTGGCGGGCGGCGTGTACGCCGGTCCCGGCTTGGCGTCGCAGTTGCCCAGCCCGTCGACGTGGAACCACCGCTTGCCGCCGACCTTCGCGGTGAGGTCGCCCCGCACGCACGCGCCGTCGACGGCCTTGGTGACCCGGCCGGTGACGGTGATCTTCCGTCCGTCGTCCGTCTGCCCCCGGCAGTCGACTTCGACCACGGTGGTCTCGCTCGGCGACGGCGACTTCCCCGCGGCGCGGCCCTTGCTTCCGTAGTCGCCCGTGCAGGTGAGCCAGCGCACGTGCACGTGCTGCCGCTCCAACTCCGCGGTCGCCGTCTTGTCCGTGGTGTACGCGACCGACGCCGAACTCAAGTCACCCGGTTCACACGCCACGACCGCGCCCACGGCCACCACCGCCAGCCCCGCCACGGCCACCGCCCGCGTCCGGCGGGGCCGTTGCCGCAAGTGCCTCGATACCCCCATGGAGGGGAGCGTGCCACCGCCGCGGACGGGGCGGTAGGGCACATACGGCCACTCGGGTGTTCGAGCGTCTCACCATCGGGTGCCGCTTGGGTCCTAGGCTGGCCGGATGCGCAGCGAACGCAGGGTCAGACGGCTCGTGGACGGCGAGGGGACGGCCCACCGGTGGACCGTGCGGCACCGGCACGCGGCCGGTGCGGGCTGCCGGGAGGTGCTCACGCTGTACCGGGAGGGTGTCCGGACGCGGATCGTCTTCCGGTCCGGCGCGGGCCGGTTGCTGCCCGACGGGCTGCTGCACTCCGGGTGCGTCGGCGACGGCGGCGGAGAGCTGCTGAACCTGCACCGGCCGGATGTCGTCCGTGCGTTCGTCGACGAGGCACGGGAGCGCGGGCTGCTCGACGGCTCCGGGGAGGTGGACGGCTGGGAGCTCTTCCCGGCGGTCGTCGTCAGACGCGCGCGGGCTTCCTCCGCGGTCAGGACCAGCGGCCGGTCCGGCCCATGAGCAGGGACACGGCCGCGGTGCCGGCGGTCGAGGAGCGCAGTACGGTGCGCCCGAGCCGGTACGCCTTCGCACCGGCCGCGGCGAACAGCTCCAACTCCTCGGGGGCGACGCCTCCTTCGGGACCCACGACCAGCACGATCTCACCCTCGGCGGGGAGTTCGGCGGTGGCCAGGGGCTCGCTGGGGTAGTCGCGGTCCTCGTGCAGGACGGCGGCGAAGTCGGCTTTGGCGAGAAGCTGGGCAACCTGCTTTCCCGTCGCCGCGTCCGCGACGTCCGGGAAGCGGACCCGGCGGGACTGCTTGCCGGCCTCGCGGGCGGTGCTCCGCCACTTGCCGAGCGCCTTCAGTCCGCGGTCGCCCTTCCACTGGGTGATGCAGCGGGCGGCCTGCCAGGGCACGATCGCGTCGACACCGGCCTCGGTCATGGTCTCGACGGCCAGCTCGCCCCGGTCACCCTTGGGCAGAGCCTGGACGACGGTGATGCGCGGCTGTGCCAGGGGTTCCTCCATGACCGACTCCAGGTCCATGACGACCAGGCGGTCCTTGCCCTCGGCGGCCTTCACCACGCCCTCGATCCAGTGCCCGCGACCGTCCGTGAGCACCACGTCCTCGCCGGGGCGCAGCCGCTTCACGGAGACCGCGTGCCGGCCCTCGGGCCCGTCGAGCACGTACTCGGGCCCGACTCCGTCGAGTTGCTCGACCACGAACACCGGAGCCGTCATCGCAGCCCACCCCCGGAGGACAAGGCCGTGCGGGCCTCCTCCAGCTCCGCCGCCAATACCTCCACCAGCTGCCCGGCCGGCAGGTCCCGTGCCATCCGGTGCCCCTGCCCCGCCCACAGCGCCATGCCCTGCGGGTCACCGGCCTTGGCGGCGGCCTTGCGCAGCGGCGCGGTCAGGTGGTGGATCTCCGGGTAGGCGGCGGGCGCGTAGGGGCCGTGCTCACGCACGAAGCGGTTGACCAGGCCACGGGCCGGGCGGCCGGAGAAGGCGCGGGTCAGCTCGGTACGGGCGTACAGCGGATCGGTCAGCGCCTGCTTGTGCAGGGCGTGCGCGCCGGACTCGGGGGTGGCGAGGAACGCGGTGCCGAGCTGGGCCGCGCTCGCGCCCGCCGCCATGACCGCCGCGATCTGGCTGCCGCGCATGATGCCTCCGGCGGCGACGATCGGGATGCCCACGGTCTCGCGGACCTGGGCGATCAGCGAGAGGAGGCCGGTGCCGCTGCCGTCCGCCTCCGGGATGTCCCGGTGGGTGCCCTGGTGGCCGCCGGCCTCCACGCCCTGCGCGATGACCGCGTCGGCCCCGGCCCGCTCCACCGCGAGGGCCTCCTCCGCGGTGGTCGCGGTGACGAGGGTGAGGGTTCCGGCACGGCGCAGCGAGTCGAGCACGTCCCGGCTCGGCACGCCGAAGTGGAAGGAGACCACGGGCACCGGGTTGTCGAGCAGCACCGTGAGCTTGGTCTCGTAGCCGTCGTCCCGGCCGCTGTCCGGATCGCCGAGCTCGGTCTCGTACCAGGCGGCCTCGCCGGCCAGCTGGTGGGCGTACATCTCGAGGGCGCCGGACTCGGCATGCTCCGGCTGCGGCATGAAGAGGTTCACACCGAAGGGGCCGCCCGTCAGGCTCCGCAGCTGCTTGATCTCCTGGTACATGCCGTCGGCGGTCTTGTACCCGGCGGCGAGGAACCCGAGCCCACCGGCCTCGCACACGGCAGCGGCGAGCTGGGGTACGGAGACACCGCCCGCCATGGGGGCCTGCACGATCGGGTGAGGGAAGAGATCGGTCAGTGCGGAGGACATGACCCGCATGTTGTCACGTCCTCCGAACAAGTCCGAAACCGGGCTTCCCCTGGCATATGCCAGGGGAATGGTCAGCGGTCAGGGACCCTGACACCAGGCGTCACCGCCCGTTGAACGCATCCTTCAACCGCGAGAACAGCCCCTGCTGCCCCGGCTGGAACTGCCCCTGGGGGCGTTCCTCGCCGCGGAGTTTGGCCAGCTCGCGCAGCAGCCGTTCCTGCTCGGGGTCGAGCTTGGTCGGGGTCTGGACCTCGACGTGGACGATGAGGTCGCCGCGGCCGCCGCCGCGCAGGTGGGTGACACCCCGGTTGTGCAGCGGGATCGACTGGCCGGACTGGGTGCCCGGGCGGATGTCGACCTCCTCCATGCCGTCCAGCGTCTCCAGCGGCACCTTGGTGCCGAGGGCCGCCGCGGTCATCGGGATGGTGACCGTGCAGTGCAGGTCGTCACCGCGCCGCTGGAAGGTGGAGTGCGGCAGCTCGTGGATCTCGACGTACAGGTCACCGGCGGGACCGCCACCGGGGCCGACCTCGCCCTCGCCCGCGAGCTGGATGCGGGTGCCGTTGTCGACACCGGCCGGGATCTTCACCGTCAGGGTGCGGCGCGAGCGGACCCGGCCGTCGCCGGCGCACTCGGGGCACGGGGTCGGCACGACGGTGCCGAAGCCCTGGCACTGCGGGCAGGGCCGGGAGGTCATGACCTGGCCCAGGAAGGACCGGGTGACCTGGGAGACCTCACCGCGGCCGCGGCACATGTCGCAGGTCTGGGCGGTCGTGCCGGGCGCGGCGCCCTCACCGTTGCAGGTGTTGCAGACGACCGCCGTGTCGACCTGGATGTCCTTGGTCGTGCCGAAGGCCGCCTCGTCCAGCTCCACCTCGATCCGGATCATCGCGTCCTGACCGCGCCGGGTGCGCGAGCGCGGGCCGCGCTGGGACGCCGTACCGAAGAAGGCGTCCATGATGTCGGAGAAGTTGCCGAAGCCACCGGCCCCGAAGCCGCCCGCGCCGGCGCCGCCGGACTGCGAGAGCGGGTCGCCGCCGAGGTCGTAGACCTGCTTCTTCTGCGGGTCCGACAACACCTCGTAGGCGGCGTTGATCTCCTTGAACCGCTCCTGGGTCTTCGGATCCGGGTTCACGTCCGGGTGCAGCTCGCGCGCGAGCCGCCGGAAGGCCTTCTTGATCTCTTCCTGCGACGCGTCGCGGCGCACGCCGAGAACGGCGTAGTAGTCCGTGGCCACCTACGACTCCGCCAGGATCTGTCCGACGTACCGTGCCACCGCTCGTACCGCTCCCATCGTTCCCGGATAGTCCATGCGGGTCGGTCCGACCACGCCGAGCTTGGCGACTGCCTCGCCGCCCGAACCGTAACCGACCGACACCACGGACGTGGAGTTGAGTCCCTCGTGGGCGTTCTCGTGGCCGATGCGCACGGTCACGCCCGAATCCTTCGCCTCGCCGAGGAGCTTGAGCAGCACGACCTGCTCCTCCAGCGCCTCGAGCACCGGCCGGATGGTGAGGGGAAAGTCATGTCCGAAGCGGGTGAGATTGGCGGTACCGCCGATCATCAGCCGCTCTTCGTTCTCCTCGACCAGCGTCTCCAGCAGAGTGGAGAGCACTGTCGAGACCGTACCCCGGTCTTCCGTGTCGAAGCCCTCGGGGAGGTCTTCCACCAGCCGCGGCACGTCGGTGAACCGGCGGCCCGCGACCCGGCTGTTGAGCCGTGCGCGCAGGTCCGCCAGCGACGTCTCCCCGAAGGGCGCCGGGCAGTCGACCATCCGCTGCTCGACCCGGCCGGTGTCCGTGATGAGCACGAGCATCAGGCGCGCCGGGGCGAGCGAGAGCAGCTCCACGTGCCGCACGGTCGAGCGGGTCAGCGAGGGGTACTGCACGACCGCGACCTGCCGGGTGAGCTGCGCGAGCAGCCGCACCGTGCGGGCCACGACGTCGTCGAGGTCGACGGCGCCGTCGAGGAAGTTCTGGATCGCCCGCCGCTCGGGGGCGGTCATCGGCTTGACGCCCGCGAGCTTGTCGACGAAGAGCCGGTAGCCCTTGTCGGTGGGGATGCGCCCCGCGCTGGTGTGCGGTTGCGCGATGTACCCCTCGTCCTCCAGGGCCGACATGTCGTTGCGGACGGTGGCCGGCGAGACCCCGAGGTTGTGCCGCTCGGTGAGCGCCTTGGAGCCGACGGGCTCCTCGGTGCCGACGTAGTCCTGGACGATGGCACGCAGCACCTGAAGCCTGCGTTCACTCAGCACCGCGCACACCTCCAGAAAATCGTCCCCTGCGGCCTTCGGGCCCTTTGTCTGGCACTCTGCGCTCGCGAGTGCCAGCACCCCGGCCCAGTGTACGGCCGTGGGGTACACCCCGGGCAAGGCCGGTCCGCGCCGCCGTGCCCGGGTACGGCCGTCCCCGTTAGCGTCGCGGTATGACGGTGACTTGGGAAGAGCTGGGTTGGGAGCGGGTGGCCGCCGGGGTCGGGCGGTGCCGGCTGCCCCGCTGGGACTGCACGGTGGGACTGGTCCTCGGCGAGGGTACGGCGCTCGTGGTGGACTCCGGGTCGAGTCTCGCCGAGGGCGCACGGCTGCGCGCGCAGGCGCAGGAGCTGGCCGGCCGCCGTGTGACTCATCTCGCGCTCACCCACCCCCACTTCGACCACGTGTTCGGCGCGGCGGCCTTCGCGGGCGCGGAGATGTACGCGGCGGTGGGGTTGGACGCGGTGTTCGCGTACGAGCGGGAGGAACTGCGCCTGGACGCCGTGCGGGGCGGCCTTCCGGAGGCGGAGGCGGAACAGGCGGTGGACGCGCTTCCCGTCCCCCGCCACCTGGTGTCCGGCGAGTGGACCCTCGACCTGGGCGGCGGCCGGCAGGCGCTGCTGGCCAACGTGGGCCCGGGGCACACCGCCCACGACCTGGCCGTGCTGGTCCCCGGGGATCCGGAGGTGGTCTTCTGCGGCGACCTGGTCGAGGAGTCCGGCGAACCGCAGGCCGGCCCCGACGCCGTGCCGTCCCACTGGCCCGCCGCCCTCGACCGGCTCCTCGACCTCGGCGGCGCGGACGCGCTGTACGTGCCCGGTCACGGAGCGGTGGTGGACGCCGCGTTCGTACGGCGGCAGCGCGACGAGCTGGCAGCGCGTTTCGGCGTGTCGCCCTGATGGCGGTACGGGTTCTCCTATCGTCATCGGAATGCGCCCACCCGTCTCCCGCCACCGCCCTTCCAACGAGGGCCCTTCGGGCCCGCGCCCTCGTGTGTACTCCGCCGATCTGACCCCTCCCTGGAAGAAGCCCAAGCCCGTACCCGAGGTCCCGGCGGAGCCCGGCCTAGTGGTGGAGGAGCCCGGCACCGGGTTCTGCGGCGCGGTGATCCGCTGCGAGGCGGGCACGGTGACCCTGGAGGACCGCTTCGGCAAGCACCGGGTGTTCCCGCTGGAGCCGGGCGGGTTCCTGCTGGAGGGCAGGGTGGTCACGCTGGTGCGGCCGTCGTCCTCGGCGCCGGTACGTCCCACCCGTACGGCCTCCGGTTCGGTCGCCGTTCCCGGCGCACGCGCGCGTGTGGCCCGCGCCGGGCGCATCTACGTCGAGGGCCGGCACGACGCGGAACTGGTCGAGAAGGTGTGGGGCGACGACCTGCGCATCGAGGGCGTGGTCGTGGAGTACCTGGAGGGTGTGGACGACCTGCCGGCGATCGTGGAGGAGTTCGGGCCGGGGCCGGACGCCCGTCTGGGGGTGCTGGTGGACCATCTGGTGCCGGGCACGAAGGAGTGGCGGATCGCCGAGTCGGTGACGAGCGAGCACGCGTTGGTCGTGGGCCACCCGTACATCGACATCTGGGAGGCCGTGAAGCCGTCCTCCCTCGGCATCGAGGCGTGGCCCCGGGTTCCGCACGGTCAGGACTGGAAGACCGGCGTGTGCCGGGCGCTGGGCTGGCCGTCGGAGAACACCGGGGCGGTGTGGCAGGCGATCCTGAAGCGGGTGACGTCCTACAAGGACCTGCAGCCGGAGTTGCTGGGGAGGGTGGAGGAGCTGATCGACTTCGTCACGGGTAGCGGTGGGGCCTGACGTTCTCATACGGGACGAATTCACTGGTGTCCAGATCGACGCCGATGGGCTCCAGCGGTGTGAGATCGCCGAACTTCGTGATGCGTTGCCTACGGTAATCCGCGCTCTCCCCGTACCCTGTCGGCTCGGTGAGCAGTACGCACTGGGCCATGACAGGATCGATGATCAAGTAGGCTGGCACCTTTGCCGCCGCGTAGATCGAGCGCTTGACTCCGTAATCACGACCCACGCTCGTCTTGGAGACGACCTCCACGAGCATCGTGATGACTTCGGACGGCATCAGCCTTCCTTGCCCCGGCCCGACACCTCGTTCAAGCACCACGAGGTCGGGCTGCGGCTGGCTCGTCTCTTCAAGGATGGCGATGTCCTGAGTCTGGAGCCGTCGCCAGTCCCGACGGGGGATCTGGTCGACAACCGCTTCCACGATGTCGTTGTGGGCTACGTCCGGCCCCGCCATCATCACGATTTCCCCCCGGAGGAGCTCGACCTTGAATTCCTCGGGAAACTCAAAGTTCTCGAAGAACGTCACGATTCCGGTGGTCATCGGTCGGTCTTCCACAGCGGTCATCTCCGCAGTCCTCCGGTTTCCGCCACCGTGCAATTACGGCGGCAGCCTACGAACCAGGTTAGGGACCGAACCGGCGTTCCGAGGGGATTCACTCGCCGGAGTGATCAGTCCACCAGGTCCCGCACCACCGCGTCCGCCAGCAGCCGCCCCCGCAGGGTGAGCACCGCCCGCCCCTCCTCGTACGGTCCCGCCTCCAGCAGCCCCTCCCCCAGCGCCCGCCGAGAAGCCGCCAGCCCCTCCTCCTTCAGCAGCGCCAGCGGCACCCCCTCCCGCAGCCTCAGCTCCAGCAGGATGCGCTCCACCCGCCGGTCCTCGTCCGACAGCAGCTCGCGCCCCGCACCCGGCGACCGCCCCGACGCCAGCGCCGCCGCGTACGCCCCCGGGTGCTTCACGTTCCACCAGCGGACGCCCCCCACGTGCGAGTGCGCCCCCGGTCCCGCGCCCCACCAGTCGGCGCCCCGCCAGTACAGCTCGTTGTGCAGGCAGCGGGCCGACTCGGAGGTGGCCCAGTTCGACACCTCGTACCAGTCATAGCCCGCCGCCGTCAGCCGCTCCTCCGCGATCAGGTACCGGTCCGCGTGCACGTCGTCGTCGGTCATCGGCACCTCGCCCCGCCGGATGCGGCGGGCGAGCTGCGTGCCCTCCTCGACGATCAGGGCGTACGCGGAGACGTGGTCCGGACCGGCCCCCAGCGCCGCGTCCAGCGACGCCCGCCAGTCGTCGTCCGACTCCCCCGGCGTGCCGTAGATCAGGTCGAGGTTGACGTGCTCGAAGCCCGCCGCGCGGGCCTCCGCGACGCAGGCCTCCGGGCGGCCCGGGGTGTGGGTGCGGTCCAGCACCTTCAGCACGTGCTGCCGCGCGCTCTGCATGCCGAAGGAGACCCGGTTGAAGCCGCCCTCCCGCAGCCGCGCCAGGTACGCCGGGTCCACCGACTCCGGGTTCGCCTCGGTCGTGATCTCCGCGTCGGGCGCGAGGCCGAACTCGTCGCGGATCGCGGCCAGCATCCGTACGAGGTCGTCGGCGGCCAGCAGCGTCGGCGTACCGCCGCCGACGAACACGGTGCGGACCTCGCGCGGGTCGTCGCCGAGCACCTTGCGGGCCAGGCGGATCTCGTCGGTCAGGGTGTCCGCGTAGTTGTCGCGGGAAGCGAGCACACCGCCGGTGCCGCGCAGCTCGGTGGCGGTGTAGGTGTTGAAGTCGCAGTAGCCGCAGCGGGTCGCGCAGTACGGGACGTGCAGATAGAACCCGAGGGGGCGGTCGGTGGCCCCGGCGAGCGCGGACGCGGGCAGTGCGCCGTCGGCGGGTACGGGCTCGCCGTCGGGGAGTGCGGAAGGCATGTCCCCCATTGTCCCGCACCGCCACGGGTCACTGCGGTCACTCCGGTCACTCCGCCCGCAGCACCAGCAGCGCCAGGTCGTCCTCCGGCTGCCCGCCGCCGAACTCGTGCACCAGCCGGCGGATGCGTTCCGCTGTCCGTTCGGCGCTCAGCCCCGCGCATCCGGCGAGGGCCACGGCGAGCCCGTCGCCGTCGTCGAACTGGCGGGAGCCGGAGCGCCGCTCGGTGACCCCGTCCGTGACGCACAGCAGCGTGTCGCCGGAAGTCAGCTCGAAGGTCTCGCTGGTGTACGTCTCGTCCTCGATGACCCCGAGGAGCGTCTGCGGCCTCGCGACGGTTCGGACCCCGCCGTCGGGCCCGAGGAGCAGCGGAAGGGGGTGCCCGGCGGAGGCGAGGGTGCAGCGGACGCCGCCGTCGAAGGGGGCGAGCTCACCGTAGAGCAGGGAGAGGAAACGGGTCTGCGGGCCTTCCCCGGGGGCGACCGGGCGGCCGCCGGCGGCGACCAGGGCGCGGGCGGCTGCGTCGGCGGCCTCGGTGGCGTCGTCGAGGAGGAGCTGGTTGAGACGGTCGAGGACGTCGGCGACGCGGTAGCCCTCGCGGGCGAGGAGACGCAGCCAGGGGCGGGCCAGGCCGATCACCACCGCGGCCTCCGGTCCCTTGCCCTGCACGTCGCCGACCGCGAAGCAGAAGCGGCCGTCGCCCGCCGGGAACAGGTCGTAGAAGTCCCCGCTGGGGCCGCCCTTGTCGCAGGGTTCGTAGACGAGTGCGCTGCTCACACCGGGGATCTCGGCGACCGCGCCGGGCAGCAGACCACGCTGGAGGACGGCGCTGATGGTGGCCTGGCGGGCGTACTGGCGGGCCGCGCCGATGGCCAGCGCCACCCGGCGGCTGAGGTCCTCGACCAGGCCGGTGATCTCGTCGGGGAAGTACGGCTCCCCGCACCGCCCGATCACCAGCGTGCCCAGCGGGCGGCCGCCCGCGACCAGCCGGTACGCCAGCGCGGAGCCGTCCGTGCCGTGCGGGCCGAGGGCCTCGCCGGGCCAGGGGTAGGGCTCGGGGCCGGACAGCGCGCCGTCCCGGGGGCACGGCGGGTCCTTCTCCAGGGCCCGGCGCAGCTCCTCGATGCGGTTCTCGCTGCCGTGCCAGACCCGGGCGAGGCGCGGCCCGGCCGCCCCGGTCCCGTCGGCCCAGCCGCCGCGTACCGTCGACTCGTCCTCCAGCCACACCGCGCACCAGTCGGCGAGCCGGGGCACGATCAGCTGTCCGGCGAGCGCGGCGACGAGGTTCTCGTCGAGCTGTCCGGCGAGCAGGTCGGAGGCCTCGGCGAGGAAGGACAGGGCGCCGCGGCCGAGCCATTCCCGGTCGCGTTCGGGCCGCCGGGGCTCGGGGGCGAGGATCTCGGCGACCTCCAGTCCGCGTTCCCCGGCGTAGGCCTCGGGCTCCTCCGCGCCCGGGCTGCCCTCGGCGGGCAGGCGTGCCCAGACCGTCTTGGCGCCGGTGCGGTAGGTGACGCCCCAGGCCTCGGCGAGCGTGGCGACCAGGCGCAGGCCGCGCCCGTACTCGGGTGTCCCGTACGGCGTTTCGGTGCCGTCCTGGCGGAGGGCGCGGGAGGGGTGGTGGTCGCAGGCCTCGATGACGAGCGCGCCGCTCTCCTCCAGGCGGCAGATCAGTTCGACGTCGGTGCCCGCGTGGACGACGGCGTTGGTGACGAGTTCGCTGACGACCACCACGGCGTCGTCGGCGAGCTGTGGCGAGGGCGCGAGCCCGAGGCCGGTCCACTCGGCGAGCGCCGCGCGCAGCAGTGCGCGGGCGGATCCGGCCGCGAGGGGGCTTGAGGGAAGGGTCGCGCGCACGGCCGCGCGCTCCGCCGCGTTCCTGTGCGCAGGCACATCAGAGGCACGGGACACGGTCTCCCGTTGCGTCGGTATGGCGCCCATGGCCGACTCCCCGAGCAGATCGGACGAACTTCAGACGAATGCGTCTCGGTCACTGCCGACAGGGTGACAGACTGACTGCGCCCATAAGCGCCGAGTTACCGAAGTGGGCCGCCATGAGTGAGAACAACGCCACGCGTGTGCTCGAAGACGGACAGAAGTCGGAACAAGTCCGCCCATCCGATCTTCGCCCGCTGCTGGCCGCGATGACCGCCGCCCGGGACGGCGACTTCACGAAGGTCCCGGAGGCCGGGCACGGTGTGGTCGCCGAACTCACCGCGGTCTTCAACCAGATCATGGACCGCAGTGTGCACTTCAACTCGGAGGTGCAGCGGGTGAAGCGGGAGCTGGTGCGGCACGGGCGGCTCGACGAGCGGGTCTCGGCGAGCCCCGGGCAGGGCGCCTGGACGTCCCGGGTCGGCGACGTGAACCAGATCCTGGACGCCCTGGTGGCCCCGGCGGCCAATGCCGCGCGCGTGCTGGACGCGGTGGCCGGCGGTGACCTGACCCAGCGGGTCGACCTGCACGACGGCAGCCGCCAGTTGCGCGGCGATCTGCGGCGGCTCGGCCGGGCGGTGAACACGATGGTCGACCAGCTCTCCCTGTTCACCGGCGAGGTGACCCGGGTGGCGCGCGAGGTGGGCACCGAGGGGCGGCTCGGCGGACGGGCCAACGTGCGGGGTCTCTCGGGCAGTTGGCGGGACGTGACGCAGGCGGTCAACACGATGGCGGCCCGGCTGACCGCGCAGGTCCGGGACATCGCCCTGGTGACCACGGCGGTGGCGCGCGGCGATCTGACCCGTACGGTGACGGTGGAGGCGACCGGTGAGCTGCTGGAGCTGAAGCTCACCGTGAACACGATGGTGGACCAGCTCTCCGCGTTCGCCGACGAGGTCACCCGGGTGGCCCGCGAGGTCGGCACCGAGGGCCGGCTCGGCGGGCGGGCGCAGGTGCGCGGGGTGTCCGGGGTGTGGAAGGACCTCACCGACAACGTCAACTTCATGGCCTCGAACCTGACCTCGCAGGTCCGCAACATCGCCCAGGTGACCACGGCCGTCGCCAACGGCGACCTGAGCCAGAAGATCACGGTGGACGCGCAGGGCGAGATCCTGGAGCTGAAGTCCACGATCAACACCATGGTCGACCAGCTCTCCGCGTTCGCCGACGAGGTCACCCGGGTGGCCCGCGAGGTCGGCACGGAGGGCAACCTGGGCGGGCGGGCGCAGGTGCGCGGGGTGTCCGGGGTGTGGAAGGACCTGACGGAGAACGTCAACTTCATGGCGGACAACCTCACCTCGCAGGTCCGCAACATCGCGCTGGTCTCGACCGCCGTGGCACAGGGCGACCTCGGGAAGAAGATCACGGTGGAGGCGAAGGGCGAGATCCTGGAGCTGAAGTCCACGATCAACACCATGGTCGACCAGCTCTCCGCGTTCGCCGACGAGGTCACGCGCGTGGCCCGCGAGGTCGGCACCGAGGGCAACCTCGGTGGTCAGGCGCAGGTGCGGGGCGTCTCCGGCGTCTGGAAGGACCTCACCGACAACGTCAACTTCATGGCGCTCAACCTCACTTCGCAGGTCCGCAACATCGCCCAGGTGACCACGGCCGTCGCCAACGGCGACCTGTCGAAGAAGATCACCGTCGACGCGCGCGGCGAGATCCTCGAGCTCAAGGACACCGTCAACACGATGGTGGAGCAGCTGCGCGCCTTCGCCGACGAGGTGACCCGGGTGGCCCGTGAGGTCGGCACCGACGGCCGGCTGGGCGGCCGGGCCCAGGTGCTGGGCGTCCTCGGGGTCTGGCGTGACCTGACGGACAACGTCAACTACATGGCGGACAACCTCACTTCGCAGGTCCGCAACATCGCGCAGGTCACCACGGCCGTCGCCAACGGCGACCTGTCGAAGAAGATCGACGTGGACGCCCGCGGTGAGATCCTGGAGCTGAAGACCGCCATCAACACCATGGTCGACACGCTGTCCTCGTTCTCCTCCGAGGTGACGCGGGTGGCCCGGGAGGTCGGCAGTGACGGCCGGCTCGGCGGCCAGGCCCGGGTGGAGGGCGTGTACGGCACCTGGAAGCGCCTGACGACCAATGTCAACGAGCTCGCCCTGAACCTGACCACCCAGGTCCGTGCCATCGCCGAGGTCGCCTCCGCGGTGGCCCAGGGCGACATGTCCCGCTCGATCACGGTGGAGGCGCGCGGCGAGGTCGCCGAGCTGAAGGACAACATCAACCTGATGGTGGCCAACCTGCGCGAGACCACCCGGGCCAAGGACTGGCTGGAGTCCAACCTGGCCCGGCTGGCCGCCCTGATGCAGGGCCACCGGGACCTGATGGAGGTCGCCGACCTGATCCTGCGGGAGCTGACACCGCTGGTGAACGCCCAGTACGGGGCGTTCTACCTGGCCAACCCGGAGGAGGACCCGGCGGTGCGCAGCGCCGTCCCCGCCAAGGGGCTGGCGTTCATCGCCGGGTACGGGGCGGCGGAGGGCGCGACCGTCGAGACCGGCGGCCTCCCGGTGCACGGGCTGGTCCGCCAGGCGGCCCGGGAGAAGCAGCGGATCCTGGTGGAGGGGGCCCCGCCGGACTACATCAAGATCAACAGCGGTCTTGGCGAGGCGGCCCCCACCACCATCGTGATCATTCCGATCCTGTTCGAGGACAAGCTCCTCGGAGTGGTCGAACTCGCCTCCTTCTCCCGCTTCTCCGACGTGCACCTGGCGTTCTTCGACCAGTTCGTGAACACCATCGGCGTGGCCATCAACACGATCATCGCCAACTCCCGCACCGAGTCCCTGCTCGGCGAGTCCCAGCGCCTCGCGATGCAGTTGCAGGAACGCTCGGACGAACTGCAGAAGCAGCAGGCGGAGTTGCGGCGTTCCAACGCGGAACTGGAGGAGAAGGCCGCCCTGCTCGCGACCTCGTCCCAGTACAAGTCGGAGTTCCTGGCGAACATGTCGCACGAGCTGCGCACCCCGCTGAACTCGCTGCTGATCCTGGCCCGGCTGCTGTCCGACAACCCGGACGGCCATCTCTCCGACCAGGAGGTCCAGTTCGCGACGACGATCCACCGCTCCGGCTCCGACCTGCTGCAGCTGATCAACGACATCCTGGACCTTTCGAAGATCGAGGCGGGCCGCATGGACGTCCGCCCGAAGCGGCTGCCGCTGATCAAGCTGCTGGACTACGTCCACGCCACCTTCCGCCCGCTCACCATCGACCGGGGGCTCGCGTTCGAGGTCACGGTCGGCGAGAACGTCCCGCGGGAGATGTACTCCGACGAGCAGCGCCTGCAGCAGATCCTGCGCAACCTCCTGTCCAACGCGATCAAGTTCACCGCGACGGGCCGGGTCGAGCTGCGGGTGAACCGGGTCCAGGACCCGGAACAGCGATGGGGGTCCCCCCGCTCGAGCGAAGTCGAGAGTGGGGGAGTCCGCGACGGCGGCGAGGTGATCGCGTTCGCCGTCAACGACACCGGCATCGGGATCGCGCCCGAGAAACTCCCGGTGATCTTCGAGGCGTTCCAGCAGGCCGACGGCACGACGAACCGCAAGTACGGCGGCACCGGACTGGGACTGTCCATCAGCCGGGAGATCGCGGGCCTGCTCGGCGGCCGGATCGTCGCGGAGAGCGAACCCGGCAGGGGCTCCACCTTCACGCTGTACGTCCCCGTCGTCAGCCCGGGGCACCCGGCGACCGGCCCGGGGGCGGACGTCCCGCTTCCGGAGCAGCTTTCGGCGGAGCCGCTCGCCGCCGACGACTCCTGGCCCGCGCCCACCAAGCTGGAGGCGTGGCAGACGGGCCGCGCGGGCCAGGTGCTGCCCGGCCGGCGGGTGCTGATCGTCGACGACGACATCCGCAACGTCTTCGCCCTCACCCACGTCCTGGGCCGTGTCGGCATGCCCGTGCTGTACGCGGAGAACGGGCGCGAGGGCATCGAGACCCTGGAACGCCACCCGGACGTCGAACTGGTCCTGATGGACATCATGATGCCGGAGATGGACGGCTACGAGACGATCTCCGCCATCCGCCGCGCCCCGCGCTGGGCCGGCCTGCCCATCGTCGCCCTCACCGCGAAGGCCATGCCGGGCGACCGGGAGAAGTCCATCGCGCGCGGCGCCAACGACTACGTACCGAAACCGGTGGACGTCGACCGGCTGCTCACGGTCGTCTGCGCGCTGCTTGACCCCGAAGGTGCGGCTCCCGCCGTTGAGAGCGGACCGGATGAGGCACCGTCACCATGAGCGCGGGCGGGGCGGGCCGGAGCCCGCCCCCGGGTTCCGGCCGCCCCCATGGGCTCACGCCTCTCGCGAGCCCGCGTACATCTCGTCGATGAGGTGCTTGTACTCCCGCTCCACCACCGGCCGCTTCAGCTTCAGGCTGGGGGTGATCTCACCGTGCTCGACGTCGAGGTCGCGCGGCAGGAGCCGGAACTTCTTGATGGTCTGCCAGCGCTGGAGGCCGGAGTTGAGCTGCTGGACGTAGCCGTCGACCATCTCGACGGTGGCCGGGGCGGCGACGATCTCGGCGTACGACCTGCCCTCCAGCCCGTTCTCCTTCGCCCAGTCGAGGATCGAGGGCTCGTCGAGGGCGATGAGGGCGGTGCAGAAGTTCCGGTCGGCGCCGTGCACCAGGATGTTGGAGACGTACGGGCACACGGCCTTGAACTGGCCCTCGACCTCGGCCGGCGCGATGTACTTGCCACCCGAGGTTTTGATCAGGTCCTTCTTGCGGTCGGTGATGCGCAGATAGCCGTCGGGCGACAGCTCGCCGATGTCACCGGTGTGGAACCAGCCGTCCGACTCCAGGACCTCGGCGGTCTTCTCGGGCAGCCCGTGGTAGCCCTCCATGATGCCCGGGCCGCGCAGCAGGATCTCCCCGTCGTCCGCGATGCGCACCTCCGTGCCGGGCAACGGCTTGCCGACCGTGCCGGTGCGGTAGGCCTCGCCGGGGTTGACGAAGGAGGCCGCGGAGGACTCCGTGAGGCCGTAGCCCTCCAGGATGTGGATGCCGGCGCCGGCGAAGAAGTAGCCGATCTCGGGGGCGAGGGCCGCGCTGCCCGAGACACAGGCCCGCAGCCGGCCGCCGAAGGCCTCGCGGATCTTGGCGAAGACGAGCGCGTCGGCGACCTTGTGCTTGGCGCCGAGACCGAAGGGCACGGAGTGGGTGCCGGTGCGGCGGAAGTTGTCCTGCGAGACCTTGGCGTACTCGCGGGCGACCTCGGCGGCCCACTGGAAGATCTTGTACTTGGCCGGTCCGCCGGCGCGGGCCTTGGCGGCGACCCCGTTGTACACCTTCTCGAAGATCCGCGGGACGGCCGCCATGTAGGTCGGCTGCACCACCGGCAGCTGCTCGATGATCTTGTCGACACGGCCGTCGACGGCGGTGACGTGCCCGACCTCGATCTGCCCGGAGGTCAGCACCTTGCCGAAGACGTGAGCGAGCGGCAGCCACAGGTACTGCACGTCCTCGGGGCCGAGCAGCCCGGTCGCGGCGATCGCCTTCGCCATGTACGACCAGTTGTCGTGCGGGAGGCGGACGCCCTTGGGGCGGCCGGTGGTGCCGGAGGTGTAGATCAGCGTCGCGAGCTGGTCCTTGGTGATCGCACCGACCCGCTCCTTGATCAGCTCCGGGTGCTTCTCCAGGTACGCGGCGCCGCGCTCCTCGAGCTCGGCGAGGGTGAGCACCCAGTCGCCGGTCTCGACGCCCGCCGGGTCGATGACGACCACGTGGTGCAGCTCGGGCAGCTCGGCGCGCTTCTCCACCGCCTTGGCGAGCTGGTCGGCGTTCTCCGCGATGAGCACCCGGCTCTCGGAGTCGGAGAGGATGAAGGCCGACTCGTCGGCGTTGGTCTGCGGGTACACGGTGGTGGTGGCGGCACCCGCGCACATGATGCCGAGGTCGGCGAGGATCCACTCGATACGGGTGGAGGAGGCGAGCGCCACCCGCTGCTCGGGCTGCACACCCAGTTCGATGAGACCGGCCGCGATCGCGTGGACGCGCTCGGCCGCCTGCGCCCAGCTCAGCGACTTCCAGTCGTCGGGGCCCTGACCGGAGGCGGCCGGTACGGGGTGGCGGTACGCCTCGGCGTCCGGTGTGGCGTCGACGCGTTCCAGGAAGAGGGCCGCGACGGACGGCGGACGGTTCTCGATCAGTGTCTGTGTGTCGCTCACGACATCCTCCGGGGCCCGCGACGGCGCGGCTGTCAGTTGCGGCTGGGTTGACTCACGAACGGCGGTTCGGCCACTTGTTTAACTCGTGAGTAACTATCGAGCAGGGATCAGAGTAAAGCGCTACGGGCCGACGCGTAAGGGGCTGCGGCCTGTCACTTCGTACACACAGCGACACTACGCGCGCGTAGGGGCCCGCCGCGCTTTCGTACGACGAGCCCCTGTTGCACCTGTTTTGCCGACGCCACTCGGCGCTACCGGCGGTTACTTCTTGCCCTTGCCCGATCCCGCGCTGTCATCGCTGGAGAGGACCGCGATGAAGGCCTCCTGCGGAACCTCCACGGAACCCACCATCTTCATCCGCTTCTTGCCTTCCTTCTGCTTCTCCAGCAGCTTCCGCTTGCGGGAGATGTCACCGCCATAGCACTTGGCGAGGACGTCCTTGCGGATGGCGCGGATGGTCTCGCGGGCGATGACCCGGGAGCCGATGGCGGCCTGGACGGGGACCTCGAAGGCCTGCCGCGGGATCAGTTCCTTCAGCTTGGCCACGAGTCGCACGCCGTACGCGTACGCCTGGTCCCGGTGGGTGATCGCGGAGAAGGCGTCCACCTTGTCGCCGTGCAGCAGGATGTCGACCTTCACGAGCTGGGAGGTCTGCTCGCCGGTGGGCTCGTAGTCCAGGGAGGCGTAGCCGCGGGTCTTGGACTTCAGCTGGTCGAAGAAGTCGAAGACGATCTCGGCGAGCGGGAGCGTGTAGCGGATCTCGACCCGGTCCTCGGAGAGGTAGTCCATGCCGAGCAGGGTGCCGCGCCGGGTCTGGCACAGCTCCATGATCGACCCGATGAACTCGGTGGGCGCCAGGATCGTGGCCCGTACGACGGGCTCGTAGACCTCGCTGATCTTCCCCTCGGGGAACTCGCTCGGGTTGGTGACGGTGTACTCGCTGCCGTCCTCCATGAGGACGCGGTAGACCACGTTGGGCGCGGTGGCGATGAGGTCGAGCCCGAACTCGCGCTCGAGGCGCTCGCGGATCACGTCCAGGTGCAGCAGGCCCAGGAAGCCGACGCGGAAACCGAAGCCGAGCGCGGCGGAGGTCTCCGGCTCGTAGACCAGCGCGGCGTCGTTGAGCTGGAGCTTGTCGAGGGCCTCGCGCAGCTCGGGGTAGTCGGAGCCGTCCAGCGGATACAGGCCGGAGAAGACCATCGGCTTGGGGTCCTTGTACCCGCCGAGGGGCTCGGTGGCGCCCTTGCTCTGGCTGGTGACGGTGTCACCGACCTTGGACTGGCGGACGTCCTTCACACCGGTGATCAGATAGCCCACCTCACCGACGCCGAGGCCGTCGGCGGGGAGCATCTCGGGCGAGTTGGTGCCGATCTCCAGCAGCTCGTGCGTGGCGCCGGTGGACATCATCCTGATGCGCTCGCGCTTGTTGAGCTGGCCGTCGATGACACGGACGTAGGTCACGACGCCCCGGTAGGAGTCGTAGACCGAGTCGAAGATCATGGCGCGCGCGGGCGCGTCCTTGACGCCGACCGGCGGGGGGATCTCGGCCACGACCTTGTCGAGCAGCGCCTCCACGCCGAGTCCGGTCTTGGCGGAGACCTTGAGCACGTCGTCGGGGTCGCAGCCGACCAGGTTGGCGAGCTCCTCGGCGAACTTCTCCGGCTGTGCGGCCGGCAGGTCGATCTTGTTGAGCACCGGGATGATGGTGAGGTCGTTCTCCATCGCCAGGTACAGGTTGGCGAGGGTCTGCGCCTCGATGCCCTGGGCGGCGTCCACGAGGAGGATGGTCCCCTCGCAGGCGGCGAGCGACCGCGAGACCTCGTAGGTGAAGTCGACGTGCCCCGGGGTGTCGATCATGTTGAGGATGTGCGTGTTGCCTGGGTCGTGGGTGGGAGCCCACGGCAGACGCACCGCCTGGGACTTGATCGTGATACCGCGCTCACGCTCGATGTCCATCCGGTCGAGGTACTGAGCACGCATCTGCCGCTGCTCGACCACACCGGTCAGCTGGAGCATCCGGTCGGCGAGCGTGGACTTGCCGTGGTCGATGTGCGCGATGATGCAGAAGTTGCGGATCAGAGCCGGGTCGGTACGGCTCGGCTCGGGCACATGGTTAGGGGTCGCGGGCACGCAGGGTCCTGTCTCTTGAGGCGCCTTATGCCTCGGGTCGGATCGATACGTAGTCTCCATGGTCCCACGGGCGGGGACCTGCGACCGGTTTGGGCCACTCGATGGGCCACTGGTAGGCTGGGTGGCTGTGTCTCATGCCCTCTCTGCGCGAGGCACGACCCAAGAAATCACCGGCACGGGACCTTCGCGGCCCTGTGCCAGAACCTGAAAAGGCTCATTCGTGGCGAACATCAAGTCCCAGATCAAGCGGATCAAGACCAACGAGAAGGCCCGGCTGCGCAACAAGGCCGTCAAGTCCTCCCTGAAGACCGCGATCCGCAAGGCCCGCGAGGCCGCTGCCGCGGGTGACGTCGAGAAGGCCACCGAGTACCAGCGCGCTGCCGCGCGTCAGCTCGACAAGGCCGTCTCGAAGGGCGTCATCCACAAGAACCAGGCCGCCAACAAGAAGTCGGCGCTGGCCGCCAAGGTCACGTCCCTCAAGGGCTGAACCAGTTCTTTGATCTGACCGCCGGAAGGACCCAGAGCGGGCCCTCTCTCATCCGCTCCCGACCGGCACCCCGGGGTCCGCGCGCGGCCTGCGTTCGCCACGCGGGCGCGGATCCGACAGCTCGAAGCGAAGGCCCCACCGCTTCACCCTTCCCCAGGGTGCGCGGTGGGGCCTTCGGCTTGTCCGGCTGGGCGGCTGGCGGCTGGCGGCTGGCGGCTGGCGGCTGGCGGCTGGGCGGTTATGCGCGTCCCCGGGAACGGGCCGCACGGGCGATGGTGACGACCGCCTTCTCCAGGGCGTACTCCGGGTCGTCTCCCCCGCCCTTCACCCCCGCGTCCGCCTCAGCCACCGCCCGCAGGGCGACCGCCACCCTGTCCGGTGTCCAGCCCCGCATCTGCTGGCGCACCCGGTCGATCTTCCAGGGCGGCATGCCCAGCTCCCGCGCGAGATCGGCAGGGCGGCCGCCCCGTGCCGACGACAGCTTCCCGATCGCCCGCACGCCCTGCGCCAGCGCGCTGGTGATGAGCACCGGGGCGACTCCGGTGGCCAGCGACCATCTGAGCGCCTCCAGGGCCTCTGCCGTCCGCCCCTCGACCGCCCGGTCCGCGACCGTGAAGCTGGAGGCCTCGGCCCGCCCGGTGTAGTACCGCCCGACGACGGCCTCGTCGATGGTCCCCTCGACGTCGGCGACCAGCTGGGACACCGCCGACGCCAGTTCCCGCAGGTCACTGCCGATCGCGTCCACCAGCGCCTGGCACGCCTCGGGCGTGGCCGACCGCCCGGTCGCCCGGAACTCGCCCCGTACGAACGCCAGCCGGTCCGCCGGCTTGGTCATCTTCGGGCACGCCACCTCCCGCGCCCCCGCCTTGCGCGCGGCGTCGAGCAGCCCCTTGCCCTTCGCGCCGCCCGCGTGCAGCAGCACGAGGGTGATCTCCTCCGCGGGCGACCCGAGATACGCCTTCACGTCCTTGACCGTGTCGGCCGACAGGTCCTGGGCGTTGCGCACGACCACCACCTTGCGCTCCGCGAAGAGCGACGGGCTGGTCAGCTCGGCGAGCGTGCCGGGCTGCAACTGGTCGGGGGTCAGGTCCCGTACGTCCGTGTCGGCGTCGGCGGCCCTCGCGGCGGCCACCACCTCCTGCACGGCACGGTCGAGCAGGAGGTCCTCCTGGCCCACGGCAAGCGTCACCGGGGCGAGAGGTTCGTCGTTCGCAGTCTTCCTGGCCATCGCGACAAGCATCCCACGCACCACCGACAACGGCCCGGGGCCGGCCCCGCGGGCCCCCTAGGGTTCCTCGCGCCAGCCGTCCCACTCGCCGGCCAGCGCGTCGAGTTCCTCCGCGTCCAGCCGCTCCTCCTCATCCCGCAGGACGAGGAGCCACTGCGCGTCCTCGGCGTCGTCCTCACCGGCCAGGGCGTCCCGCACCGGCCGCGGCTCCTCCGTCACCCCGAACCGCTCCACGAGTGCCTCCGCCGCCTCCTCGGCGGCATCGCGGTCGGGCAGCACCAGCACATGTCTCACGTCGCTCACCGGGCCATTGTCCGCGGGTCTGCTCAGGACTTGGGCACCACCTGCACGTCGAGCTCGATCGCGATGGTGGGGCCGACCACCGCGATGCCCCGGGCGAGCATCGACTGCCAGCTGACGGTGAAGTCGTCGCGGTGCAGCTCGGTGACGGCCCGGCAGGCCGCCCGCGCCTCGCCCTCCATGCCGTTGCCGAGTCCCAGGTAGTCCACGTCGAGCGTCACCGTGCGCGTCACCCCGTGCAGCGACAGGGCTCCGGTGACGGCCCACTTGGTGCCGCCCTTGTGCACGAAGCGGTCGCTGTAGAACTCGAGGACCGGGAAGTTGCCGACGTCGAGGAAGTCCGCCGAGCGCAGGTGGTCGTCGCGCATCCGGACGTTGGTGTCGATGGAGGACGCGTCGATCACCACGTGCATGGCGGACCGCTCCATCGGATCGGCGATCCGCACCACCCCGGCGAACGTGTTGAACCGCCCGTGGACCCGGGCCAGTCCGATGTGCCGGGCGATGAACGCGATCGAGGAATGGGTCGGGTCGATCTCCCAGTCACCCGGCGTCGGCAGCTCCGGCGGCTGAGCGATCGGCATGATCACATCGCCGAGCGAGGTCAGCGAGCTCTCTCCGACCGTGACGGTCGCCCGGTAGGGCGCGTATCCCTCGGCCGAGACCGCGAGCCGGTATTCGCCCGCCGGGACCGTCGTCACGAAGGATCCGTACGGATCCGTCCCGCCGGAGACGACCACCCGCCCCATGGCGTCGCTGACCGTGAACTCGGCCTGCGGCACAGGGGAATTGACCGGATCGAGCACCCGGCAGCTCAGCACCCCGGCGCTGGGCGGCGTCCGGAGCGACGCGAGGGGACCCGTCCACGGCGTCCGGTTGGTCCGGCTTCCCAGCAAGCGGCCCATCATCACGACACCCCTGTGCGACTTGGCATGCTTCGTTGATCCGTTGACGAAGACGCATTCGACCATCAGTGAGGCATTCGATGCAACATGTGTCCAGCTCACAGGAAACAAGCGGTTCCGCTGGAACTACGCACGGGTAGCCCTTTTATCCGGACCGCCCGAACTTCCGCGGGGCCGGCACGCGCGTCAACTCGATTCCGAACCTCTCCCGGTACACCCCGAGCACTTCCTCGTCCGTGGTCAGCCGGCGCACCTCACGTGCCCCGTCCGCGGACGTCACCGTGAGGCTGCGGCCGCTCAGCGTGATCCGCCCTCCGTCCCGCGTGATCCGTGAGCACACCAGGGACCGTGTGAAGTGCGACCGCGGCGAGGTGCTGTGCCACCAGGCTCCGGCGGCGAAGTCACCGAGCGCCCGGGGCCGCGTCTCCAGACGGTACTGGGGCTTGCCGTCCCGCACGACGTCCAGGTCGGCGGCCTCCTCCGGCCCGGCCGCCCGGATCCGGAAGACGCCGCCGGGGTCCGGCTGCTCGCCCCGTTCCCCGAGCGCCAGCGGATGGTGGCTGTGCGCCCCGAACCCGACGTCGGCGATCCATGCACCGCCGTCCGCCGTCCGCACCCGCAGCGCCAGATGGTCGTACGGGATCCCCAGGCGGCCCTCGTCCCCGAACACCCGCCCCGCGAGCAGGTCGACGTCGAAGCCCAGCACGGTGAGCAACGCCCCGAAGGCCCCGTTCAGTTCGTAACAGAACCCGCCCCGCCGCTCAGCCACCAGTTTGTCCACGAGCCGCCCCTCCTCCAGCACGATCTCCTCTCCGAGGTGCACCGACAGGTTCTCGAAGGGCACGGTGCGTAGATGCGCGAGATGCAGTTCGCGCAGTGCTGCGGCGGTGGGCCGCGCCGGGCGCGCGACCCCGAGGCGGCGGAGATAGGCGTCGACCTGTGCGGAGTTCATGCCCTCAGTCTCCCGCCACCCGCACCTCCCCGTCCGCCCCGCCCGTACCGGCGACGGCCAGCGCCCCGTCCCGGTCCGTGCGCAGCACCAACGCGCCCTCGTCCCGCAGCGCCCGCACGGTGCGGGGTGCCGGGTGGCCGTACGGGTTGCCGGCACCGCAGCTGATGAGCGCGATCCTGGGGGCGACCAGGCGTATCAGGTCGGGGTCCTGGTTGGCGGAGCCGTGATGGGCGACCTTGAGGACATCGACACGGCCCATCCCTGCCGCCGCCACGGATCGCAACAGCGCCTGCTGGGACGGAGGCTCCAGGTCCCCGAGCAGCAGCATCCGCAGCCCGGCCGACCGGACGAGCAGGGCCACGCTGGCGTCGTTGGGCCCGTCCGGTTCCGGTACCGGGCGGGGCGGGGGCCACAGCACCCGCCAGGACAGCGGCCCGGTCCGCCGCTGCTCCCCGGCGACCGCACGGGTGACGGGGATGTTCCGTTCGGCCGCCTCCCTCCGTACAAAACCTGCCTGGTCGGCGGGCTCTTCGAAGCCGGTCGTCTCGATCTCGCCCACCGACCGCCCGCGCAGCACACCGGGCAGGCCCGAGACATGGTCGGCGTGGAAGTGGGTCAGCACGACCAGCGGGATCCGGGTGATCCCCAACTGCCGCAGACAGTGGTCGACCAGTGCCGGATCGGGCCCGGCGTCCACCACCACCCCGGTGCCGCCGCCCGCCGCGAGCACCGTCGCGTCGCCCTGCCCCACGTCGCACATCGCCAGCCGCCAGCCGGGCGGCGGCCAGCCCGTGATCACCCGGGTCAGCGGCGCCGGGCGCACCACGGCCAGCAGGAGCAGCAGCCCGCAGACACCGCACCACCACGGGCGCCGCAGCAGCCGCCGCCCGAGGAGTACGACGGCCACCGTGACGGCGGCGAGCAGCAGTGCCCCGGCCCAGCTGCCCGGCCAGTCGACCCCCGCGCCGGGGAGCTCGGCCCCGCCCCGGGCCACACCCGCGATCCATCCGGCCGGCCAGCCGGCGAGCCAGGCCAGGGCCTTCGCCACGGGCATGGCCACCGGCGCGGTCGCCAGTGCCGCGAAGCCCAGCACCGTGGCAGGGGCGACCGCGACCTCCGCGAGCAGATTGCACGGCACCGCCACCAGGCTCACCCGGGCCGACAGTACGGCGACGACCGGAGCGCACACGGCCTGTGCGGCGGCAGCGGCGGCCAGCGCCTCGGCGAGCCGTGCCGGCACCCCGCGCCGCCGTAGTGACGCCGCGAAACGGGGTGCCAGCGTGAGCAGGGCGCCGGTGGCGAGCACGGAGAGCAGGAAGCCGTAACTGCGGGCCAGCCACGGGTCGTACAGGACCAGCAGCAGCACGGCCGTCGCCAGCGCCGGAACCAGCGATCTGCGGCGTCCCGTGGCCAGGGCGAGCAGGGCGACCGTGCCGCATGCGGCGGCCCGCAGCACGCTCGGGTCAGGTCGGCACACGACGACGAAGCCGAGCGTGAGCACCGCCGCGAGCAGCGCGGTCGCCCGCAGGGAGAGTCCGAGACACGGGGCCAGCCCACGCCGCTCGGCCCGCTGGGCCAGTCCGGGCGGTCCGATGAGCAGCGCGAGCAGGATGGTGAGGTTGCTGCCGGAGACGGCCAGGGTGTGTGTCAGGTCCGTCTGCTGGAAGGCGTCGTCCAGTTCGGGCGTGATCCGCGAGGTGTCCCCGACGACCAGCCCGGGCAGCAGCGCCCGGGCGTCGCCCGGCAGCCCGTCGGTGGCGTCGCGCAGCCCGGCCCGCAGCCGTCCCGCCAGCCGTTGCGGGCCGTTCGGCCTCTCCACGACCTCCGGCGTCTGCCCGTCCCGCACCCGGAGCACGGCTGCCGTCCGGTCCCCGCCCGCCGCCCCCGGTGCCAGCCGGCCGCTCACCCTGAGCCGGGTCGAGGGCAGCAGTCGGAGCCAGGCCGCCCGCGCGCCTGTCGCCCGTTCCCCGGGAATCCCGCGCGGCTCCGGCACATCCGCGTCGACGATCACCAGCACCGGTGTCCGTGTCACCGCCACCGTCCCTTCGGCCGTCTCGACGCGCCGCACCTCCGCGTGGACCAGCACGGCGACCGGGGCCGCGTGATCGCCGGTGACCCGGGGTCTGCTCAGCCGGGGATCGGAGCCGACCTCGATCTCGGCGGTCACCGTGGCGTACTGCCGGGCCAGTGCGGGGATCGGCCCGCGCCGCAGGTCCGCCCCGTGCAGCCCGGCGGATGCGGCCGCCGCGGCCACGCACAGGAGCACGGCGGCGACCGTGACGCGTGACCAGCCGGACGGCGAGCCCCTGGCCGGCGCTCTCCCGGACAGCAGCAGCACCCCCGTGACCAGGCAGGCGGCGCCGATGCCCACCGCCCAGCCCGGCGGCGCGTCCAGTGTGAACGCGGCCGTGGCCCAGGCGGCGAGCGCGGGTGGTACGAGGCGCAGGTCCGTCGGCCCCTCCTGCCGCGGGTGTGCGGCACCCAGCCGTTTCCCGGAGGCCTCGTGGACGGCCCGGCGGGCGGAGCGGGGCGCGAGGCGGTCGCCGTCGGACAGCGGGACGGCGCTCGGCGGGTCGGGCGCCCGGCTCATGGCCGTACCAGGTTCCGCAGGTCGGCGAAGCGCCGAGCGCCGATTCCGTTGACCTGGCGCAGCTCTTCGACCGAACGGAAGCCACCGTGCCGGGTGCGGTAGTCGATGATGTGCTGGGCCAGCACGGGGCCGACACCGGGGAGGGCGTCGAACTGGTCCGCGGTGGCCGTGTTGAGGGAGACCGGCACCGCAGGGCCGGCCCCTGCCTGCGTACCCGCCGCGCCGGGACCCGGGGTGGCGCCCGCAGCGCCCGGCGCCGGTGCGGGGCCCCCGACGACGACCTGTTCGCCGTCCACGAGGAAGCGGGCCTGGTTGAGGCCCTCGGTGCTGGTGCCCGGGCGCACCCCGCCTGCCGCGCGGAGCGCGTCGGCGACCCGTGAACCGGTCGGCAGGCGATGGATTCCGGGGTCGCGGACCTTGCCGCTGACGTCGACCACGATCTGAGTCCCGGTTGCCGGGGCAGCCGCGGCGCCGGTCCCGGGTGTGGCCGGCCGGTTCTGCCGGTGGCCGCCACCTCGCCCGGGTTCCGTGTCCCTCGCGTACGGAGCCTCGGCCCCCACCACCTGGGGTGCGCTGACGGACTGGGTGCGGGCCGCCCAGAAGTGCTGCGCCGCGAACACCGCGGCGACGGCCAGCAGTACCGACAGCGCCACCACACCCCGCCGCTCCAGACCGCACCGCGTCTGCAGCCACATCGGCATCCGCTCCCGGACCGCGAGCGCGGCACGCTCCCGCCAGTCGGGGACCGGCGAGTCGTCTTCGGCACGCTCCAGCCAGTCGGGGACCACCGGCTCGCCTTCGGCACCGCCCTGCGAGACGTGCAGGGCCTTGGCAGCCGGCGCCGTGCGCGTCTCCTCCGCGGGGATCGTCCCGGGCCCCGGACTCGGCCCCCACGCCGTGCCCACCCCGCTCGCCGTGCCCGCCCGGGGCTGCGCCGGTGGGGGGCCGTGCCCCGACTCGCCTGGTTGCCGGGCGGTTTCGGCGAACAGCAGTCCCGCACGGCGGCGCAGCTCTTCCGCCGGTGCGTGGCGGTGCCGGGCGGAACGCCGGGCGGAGGAACGGCGGTGCCGGATGCGGCTGTCGGAAGCGGGGGCGCGGCCGGGGCCACTGGTCGCGGTCGCTGAGCGTGAAGGGGTTCGAAGTGCCATGCGACGAGGATCCGGCATCCCGTCATCTGGCGATGATCTTGCTCGATTTCCGTGGACAACCGGCCGGTTGTGGAAAACCGCGCCACCCTCACGGATGAAAAAGCTGACGGGACGTCATCGCGGCGAGACCACGGCCCCCAGCAGCCCGGGTCCCGTGTGCGCCCCGATCACCGCGCCGACCTCGCTCACATGCAGGTCGGCCAGCCCCGGCACACGTGTCCGCAGCCGGTCCGCGAGAGCCGAGGCACGATCGGGGGCGGCGAGGTGGTGGACGGCGATGTCCACCTCGGCACTGCCCGCCCGTTCGGCCGCGATCTCCTCCAGGCGGGCGATCGCCTTCGACGCCGTCCGGACCTTCTCCAGGAGTTCGATGCGTCCGCCGTCCAGCTGCAGCAGCGGCTTGACCGCGAGTGCCGAGCCCAGCAGTGCCTGTGCCGCGCCGATACGGCCGCCCCTGCGCAGATAGTCGAGCGTGTCGACGTAGAAATAGGCGGCGGTACCCTCGGCCCGTTTCTCCGCCGCGGTGACGGCCTCGTCCACGGTGCCACCCGCCTCCGCAGCCTCGGCCGCGGCGAGAGCGCAGAAGCCGAGGGCCATCGCGACCATGCCCGTGTCCACCACCCGCACCGGCACCTGCGCCTCGCGCGCCGCGACGACGGCGGCGTCGTACGTACCCGACAGCTCGGCGGAGAGATGGAGGGAGACGATACCGGTGGCGCCGGACTCGGCGACCTTGCGGTAGGTCTCCGCGAACACCTGTGGGCTGGGACGCGAGGTGGTGACGGCGCGCCGCTTCTGGAGGGCCTGGGCCAGGGAGCGGGTGGAGATGTCGGTGCCCTCTTCGAGCGCCTGGTCGCCGAGGACCACGGTCAGGGGTACCGCGGTGATGCCGTGACGCTCCATCGTCCGCTGCGGCAGGTAGGCCGTTGAATCGGTGACGATAGCGACATGGCAGGACATGACCTGGAGGTTACCTGTCGTAGCGTTCGTGCGGCAGACCGGCCCCGGCGACCCGGGTCGCCGTCGGCCGGATCAAGTGGTGCTCTCCGGGCGGGTCTTCTTCTGCCAGGCGTACGTCTGGCGTCGGCCGGGCGCGGTGAGCGACGGCCGGGCCGGTTCCTCGGCGGTGCCGGGCCGAGAGGGATCGGGCCAGGTCTGCTGTGCGGTCCGGTCCTCGTCGGCCGGGGCGTCGGGCCACGGCGGCGGCATGGTCGGGGACTGCGCACGCGTCCAGTGCCGCAGCGCTCCGGTCTCGACGTCGATCTGGGCGCTCAGCGTGTCGAGGTCGTCCTCGGCGAAGCGGTGCGCCCGGTCCCGGGCGGCCCAGCGCAGGGAGTCGGCGGACCGGGTGATCCGCTCGGTGCGGCTGCGCAGTTCGGGCAGGCGCTCGGCGAGTGTGGCACGGTCCGGCTCCGACTCCAGGCGCCTGAGTTCGTCGTCCAGTTCGTGCCCGTGCACGCTGAGCCGCTCGAAGAGGCCGAGGGACTCCTTGAGCGACTCGTCCTCCACGGCGCCGGCCTGCAACGCGTCCTGGGTGGCGCGCATCGAGGTGCGCAGGCTGAGCCGGAGCTGCGCGATCTCACCGGCCGGGCCGGGCTGCGCGAAGGACTTGGCGCGCAGGGTGTGGTCCTCGACCGCACGGCGGGCCTGGGTGATCGTTCGGTCGACACCGCGCTTGGCGGCGCCGATCACTCTGACCGCGGCGTACGCGCCGAGGACGACGAACAGCAGGAAGAGCAGGGCGAAGACTGCGACGACTGCTTCCACGGCGCTCCTCCTCGGGCCTCGCGCGGCGCACACCGCGCTGCTCTCCACGGTAAACGGTACGGGCAGGCCCCGAGTTCCAGAAAAACCCCGAACCTGCCCGTAGGGGACTACCCCGAGCGTTACGCCGGAACGATGTTCACCAGCTTCGGCGCCCGCACGATCACCTTGCGGATCCCGGCGCCGTCCAGCGCGGCGACGACCTTCTCGTCGGCCAGTGCCGCCTTCTCCAGTTCCTCATCGGAGATGGAGGGCGACACCTCCAGACGTGCCTTGACCTTGCCCTTGATCTGCACGACGCAGGTCACGGTCTCGTCCACGACGTAGTCGGGGTCGGCGACCGGGAAGTCCTGGTGGACGACCGAGTCGGTGTGGCCCAGCCTGCGCCACAGTTCCTCGGCGATGTGCGGGGCCAGCGGCGCGACCATCAGCACCAGCGGTTCCGCGACCGCGCGGGGCACGGCCGCACCCGCCTTGGTCAGGTGGTTGTTCAGCTCGGTGACCTTGGCGATGGCGGTGTTGAACCGCAGGCCCTCCAGGTCCTGGCGGACGCCGTCGATCGCCTTGTGCAGGGCGCGCAGCGTCTCCGCGTCGATGTCGGCGTCCTCGACGTCGGTGACGGTGGCCTCGCCGGTCGCCTCGTCGACGATGTTGCGCCACAGCCGCTGCAGCAGCCGGAACTGGCCCACCACCGCGCGCGTGTCCCACGGCCGGGAGACGTCCAGGGGCCCCATCGCCATCTCGTACAGACGCAGGGTGTCGGCGCCGTACTCGGCGGCGATCTCGTCCGGGGTCACCGCGTTCTTCAGGGACTTGCCCATCTTGCCCAGCAGGCGGGTGACCTTCTCGCCCTGGTAGTAGTACGCGCCGTCGCGCTCCTCCACCTCGGCGGCCGGCACGGCGATGCCCCGGCTGTCGCGGTAGACGAAGGCCTGGATCATGCCCTGGTTGAACAGCTTGTGGAACGGCTCGGCCGAGGAGACGTGCCCCAGGTCGTACAGGACCTTGGACCAGAAACGCGCGTACAGCAGGTGCAGCACCGCGTGCTCGGCACCGCCGACGTACAGGTCGACACCGCCGTGCGGCAGGCCCTCGCGCGGGCCCATCCAGTACCGCTCGATCTCCGGGTCGACCAGTTTCTCGCTGTTGTGCGGGTCCAGGTAGCGGAACTCGTACCAGCAGGAACCGGCCCAGTTGGGCATGGTGTTGGTCTCGCGGCGGTACTTCTTCGGCCCGTCACCCAGGTCCAGGGTGACGTTGACCCACTCCTCGTTGCGGGACAGCGGCGTCTCGGGCTGGGTGTCGGCGTCGTCCGGGTCGAAGGTGCGCGGCGAGTAGTCCTCGACCTCCGGCAGTTCCAGCGGCAGCATCGACTCGGGCAGGGCGTGGGCGATCCCGTCCTCGTCGTAGACGATCGGGAAGGGCTCGCCCCAGTAACGCTGGCGGCTGAACAGCCAGTCGCGCAGACGGAAGTTGACGGTGCCCTCGCCGATGCCCTTGCTCTCCAGCCATGCGGTGACGCGCGCCTTGGCCTCGGCGACGCCCAGGCCGTCCAGCGAGATCTCGTCGTTGGCGGAGTTGATGATCTTCGCGTCGTACGAGGCGAAGGCGTTCTCCCACGTCGCGGTGTCGGTGCCGCGGCCGTCGGTCGGCTCGACGATGCAGTGGATCGGCAGCTCGAAGGCGCGCGCGAACTCGAAGTCGCGCTGGTCACCGGCCGGCACGGCCATGATCGCGCCGGTGCCGTAGCCCATCAGGACGTAGTCGGCGATGAAGACGGGGACCCGTTCACCGTTGACCGGGTTGGTCGCGTACGCGCCGATGAAGACACCGGTCTTGTCCTTGGCCTCGGCCTGCCGCTCGACGTCGGACTTCGAGGCGGCCTGCGCACGGTAGGCGGCGACGGCCTCGGTCGGGGTCGCGTGACCGCCGGTCCACACCTCGTGGGTGCCCTCCGGCCAGGCCTGCGGGGTGAACTTCTCGACCAGCGGGTGCTCGGGCGCCAGCACCATGTAGGTCGCGCCGAACAGGGTGTCCGGGCGGGTGGTGAAGACCGTGATGTGCTCGCCGTCCACGGGGAAGTCGACGCGGGCGCCCTCGGAGCGGCCGATCCAGTTGCGCTGCTGCAGCTTGATGGCCTCGGGCCAGTCCAGCGCCTCCAGGTCCTCCAGCAGCCGGTCGGCGTATGCGGTGATCCGCATGTTCCACTGGCGCAGCTTGGCCTTGAAGACCGGGTAGTTGCCGCGCTCGGAGCGACCGTCGGCGGTGACCTCCTCGTTGGCCAGCACGGTGCCCAGGCCGGGGCACCAGTTGACGGGCGCGTCGGAGGCGTAGGCCAGTCGGTACTCGCCCAGGACGTCGGCGCGCTCGGCGGCGCTCAGCCCGTTCCAGGACCGCCCGCCGGGCACCGCGCGCTCACCGGACTCGAACTGGGCGACCAGCTCGGAGATCGGGCGGGCCCTGCGGGCCTCGTCGTCGTACCAGGAGTTGAAGATCTGCAGGAAGATCCACTGGGTCCACTTGTAGTAGTCCGGGTCGATCGTGGCGAACGACCGGCGCTTGTCGTGGCCCAGGCCCAGCCGGCGCAGCTGGGACTTCATGTTCTCGATGTTGGCCTCGGTGGACACCCGCGGGTGCGTGCCCGTCTGCACGGCGTATTGCTCGGCGGGCAGGCCGAAGGCGTCGAAGCCCAGGGTGTGCAGGACGTTGTGGCCGGTCATCCGCTGGAACCGGGCGTACACGTCGGTGGCGATGTACCCCAGGGGGTGGCCGACGTGCAGGCCCGCACCGGAGGGGTACGGGAACATGTCCATGATGAACTTCTTGGGGCGGGCGGCCAGCTCCGGGTCGCCGGCCAGGTCGCCCTTGGGGTTCGGGGCCGCGTAGGTGCCCTCGGCGTCCCAGAAGTCCTGCCAGCGTGCCTCGATGTCGGCCGCCAGAGCGGCCGTGTAGCGGTGCGGCGCTGCCTCCGCCGACACGGCAGTGGCGGCAGCGGGGTTCGTCTCGCTCATGATCCTCAAAGCTCCATCGGTCGTCTCTGCCTGCGGCTGCGACATTCAAGGCTGCAACATTCAAGAAAATGAAAAATCCCCTCGCACAGGAGGGGACGCCGCGCCGATGCCGACCCCGGCTCCCACCGGCGGTCGGGACTGATCAGCGCGGCCCGCTAAGCAGAAGGCGTACGGCACGCATGGCGTTAGGGTACCGCAGGCCTTGAGCAAGCCGCGACGCGCTTACGTATGTATCTACTGACCACGTCAGCCACTCGACCAAGGATCACCGTTACTTCGCGTAACACCCCCTAAGGGACATCGCAACGGCTGGGATCGTCCTTTGATAACAACGCAATAACTCAAACCTCGTACCGATCGGTATGGCGCCATTTAAAGTTCGGCAGCGGGACCGCTTTCCCGAACCGCTCGGAGTTGCCCCCATGAACCCTCGTCCTATCAACAGCTCGCTCCCCAAACCCGGCCGGTCGGCGTACGGGGTGGCGACCGCTGTCGTCCTGCTGCTCATACCCGTGGTGGTGCTGTACGGAGGCCAGTGGCTCCAGGACTTCCTGAACTTCGGCGCGGGCGTCCTTTCGCTCGTCAGCCTCACCAGCTCGGTGATCTGGGGCCTGGTGACCCAGGACCGGATCTTCCTGAACACACGCCAGCGGATCGTCTCCCAGGCCGTCCACCGGGTGCTCGCCATCGCCTCGATCGCGTTCCTCCTGGTGCACGTGACCATCAAGCTGGCGCTGTCCCACACCGTCCTGATCGCCGCGCTGATCCCCTTCAGCCTCGGCGTCAAGGGCAGCTCGGGACTGATCGGTCTCGGCTCCCTGGCCGGCCTTCTCATGATCTTCGTGGGTATCACCGGCGCGCTGCGCAACCAGTTCGCCAGCCCGGCGCCGGTCGCGGCCCGCTGGCGTGCGATGCACATGCTGGCCTACCCGGCCCTGTGCGCGGCACTGATCCACGGCCTGTTCTCGGGCCGCTTCGCGAAGCCGTTCTTCATGTGGTCCTACGAGCTGTGCCTGGTCGCCATCATCGCCGCCCTCGCCCTGCGCTCCGCGCCCCGCTCCTTCAAGCGCAAGGTCTCCGCCCAGCTCATGGCCATCCTGGGCGGTGGTGAGCGGCAGGAACTCGACGACCTGGACGCCAGCCGCGCCAGGGTGGCGGAGGGGACCTCCCTCGGGTCCGGCGGTTCCTCGCTGCCGGGATTCGAGAAGCCGGGAGGGTTCTCCGACACCGGCTCCTTCCCGCGCGCGACGGCGCCCTCGGCCCCCAGGTACGAGGCTCCGGAACCCGCCGGATCCGGCTTCGCGGCCGCCTACCGGGCCGTCACGCCCCCCGGACAGGGCCAGCAGGGCTTCGCGGCCGGCCAGACCGCACGCATGGACATGCCGATGGACATGCAGGCCACGGAGGCGTTCCCGCGGGTGGACGGCCCGTCCAGCACCTCGGGCAGCTGGCCGATCCCGTCCCCGCCGCCGGTCGGCGAGGCCCCGCCGTCGGCGTACGACCCGCTGGCCGACACCGGATACACCACCCCGGTCTACAACAATCCGGGCGGCGGCGGGTACGGCGGACGTGATGCGTACAACACCGGTGAGACGAACACCGCCTACGCCACGTACAACTCAGGCGACGCGTACAACAATGGTCCCGCCAACCAGCCGTCGCCCGGTGCGTCCTTCGACTCACCGGGATCGGGCGAACCTTGGAACACGCCTTCCGGAGGCTATAGGTGAACGAGGCCCTGCCCGACGTCCCAGAAGTCCGCGTGGTCGGACTTCCGCAGCTCACGTCTGGCTTTGACCTTGTCGAAAGACTCGACCTGCCCATGCACCTGAAGGTGCATGGGCCGCTCGAACCGTTGGGAGGCGAGCAGCTCGCGCAGCTCGCCGAGGCCATCAGCCTCAAGGGGCGCGGCGGCGCGGGCTTCCCGTTCCACAAGAAGCTGCGCTCGGTCGCCGAGTCGGCGATCAAGCGCGGTGTCCGCCCGGTCGTCGTCGTCAACGGCAGCGAGGACGAACCGGCCTGCCGCAAGGACACCGTCCTGATCAACCGTGCCCCGCACCTGATCCTGGACGGCGCCCTGCTGTGCGCGGAGGCGCTGGGTGCCCGCACCCTCGTGATCGGTGTCACCCGTGAGTCCACGCAGCGCTCCATGGAGGCCGCGCTCAACGAGCGCGGCCTGGGCACCGGCCGCCGCTCGGCGCTCAAGGCGTTCGTCCAGCGCAACCCGATCCGCATGGTCACCGGCGCCGCCGCGTCGCTGATCCGCTCGATCGACGGCGGTCCGGCGATCCCGCCCGGCCGCAAGACCAGCGCCTCGCAGAACGGCG
This sequence comes from Streptomyces sp. NPDC001843, assembly GCF_042891955.1. Classification (NCBI taxonomy): domain Bacteria; kingdom Bacillati; phylum Actinomycetota; class Actinomycetes; order Kitasatosporales; family Streptomycetaceae; genus Streptomyces; species Streptomyces sp. NPDC001843. The sequence continues at coordinate 920,813 of NZ_JBIATQ010000001.1, forward strand.
TCGGCGGCGCTCCGACGCTGCTGTCGAACGCCGAGACGTTCGCCCAGCTGGCCATCGCCGCCCGCATCGGCCCGGAGCGCTACGGCAACACCGGCCTGTACGACGAGCCGGGCACCGTCATGCTCACCGTCTCCGGGGCGGTCGCCCGCCCCATGGTGATCGAGGTCCCCACCGGTGTGCCGCTGCGCTACGTCCTGCAGCTGGCCGGCGCCCCGCCGGTGCCGCAGGGCGTGCTGACCGGCGGTTACCACGGCAAGTGGATCGACGCGGCGACCGTCAACGAGGCCATCGTCTCCCGCAACTCCCTGGACGCGGTGGGCGGTGCGCTGGGCGCCGGCGCGATCCTGCCGATCAGTCAGGACACCTGCCCGCTGGGCGAGTCGCTGCGGGTGGCGCAGTGGCTGGCGGAGGAGAGCGCGGGGCAGTGCGGTCCCTGCTACCTCGGTCTGCCGGCCGCCGCGCGCGGCATGGAGGACATCCTCAACGGCGGCGGCCCGGCCGCCCTCGAGGCGCTCAAGCAGGTCGCCAAGAACGTCAAGCGGCGCGGCGCGTGCTCGCACCCGGACGGCTCCGCGATGTTCCTGGAGTCGACGGTCAAGGCGTTCACCGACGACCTGGCGGCGCATGTCCTCGGAAACGGCTGTGGACGGCCCGTGGAGGGCGTTCTGCCGCTCTTCGAGGACGGCAAGATGCCCACGGGCATTCCGGGCGGCGGCGAACCGGCGGAGATCGACAACGGCAACAGCCGTCAGAAGATCTACGTCGACTGGACGCTGTGCCGGGGCCACGGGCTGTGCGCGGACATCCTTCCGGAGGTCTTCGAACTCGGCGCGGACGGTTTCCCGACGGTGGCGCAGGCGAAGGTGCCGCGCTACGCCGAGGCGAAGGCCCTGCGCGCGGTGCGCCGCTGCCCGGCACTCGCCCTGCGCATCGAGGAGGAAGCCTCTCGGGACCGGGCCCCGGGCCGTAACCTCCCGGTTCTCTCCCAGGGCCGAGGACGCCGCGCCCTGGGCCGCTGAGCGCACATACGGCAGGCCGGCGCATACGGCGGGCCACCCGAATTCACGGGTGGCCCGCCGTATGCCATACGTCTGCCGAAATCCGCCGAAACCTGGAACACGCGAAAGGCGGACCACTCGATCGAGTGATCCGCCTTCTACTTCTGTGGAGCTAAGGAGAATTGAACTCCTGACCTCCTGCATGCCATGCAGGCGCTCTACCAACTGAGCTATAGCCCCTTGTCTTCACGCGGCGGGACCGCATGTTGACCGTGTCGCCCGGTTTCCCTGGCGGCGACGCCAACATTACACGGTCGTAGGGGTGCAGCACCAAATCGTTTCCGTTCCGGACCTGTATGGGCGCTAATGTCGGCTTTCGTGCCCGTGATCGCGCCCCCCGCAGCCCACCGCCGTACGACCACCGCCCTCGGAGCATGCCTGGTCTCCTTCGTCGCGTTCTGGATCGCGCAGCGGGCCGCGCACGTGTCGATGATCGACCTGAAGGTGTACCGGGCGGAAGCCGCGACGGTCCGCGCGGGCGGTGACCTGTACGCGCTGCGGACCACCGCCGCGCGTCTGCCCACCACCTACCCGCCCTTCGCGGCCCTGCTGTTCACACCGCTGACGCTGCTGGACACCGGCCTCCTGCGCACCCTGGCGAGGGCCGGGAACCTCGCGCTGCTCGTGGTGTTCGCGCGGCTGTCACTGCGACTGGTGGGCCACGCGCGCGAGGAGGCCGCCTGGTGGATCGCGGCCGTGGCCGTGTGGTGCGAGCCGGTGTGGACGACCATGCGCTACGGACAGATCAACCTGCTGATCGCCGTCCTGGTGCTGTGGGACCTCTCACGCCGCCCCGGGGGCCGCTGGGCGGGAGCGGGTGTGGGACTGGCCGCGGCGGTGAAGCTGACGCCCGCGCTGTTCGCGGTGTTCCTGCTGGCAACCGGTGCGGTGGCACGGTTCAGGGGCGACGGCGCAGGGCCCTGGCTGCGGCACGCGCGCGGGGCGGCCGTCGCGTTCGCCGGGGCGACGCTGCTGGCGGCGGCCCTCCTGCCGGGCGACTCGTGGCGGTTCTGGACCGGCATGGTGTTCCGCACCAGCCGGGTGGGCCGCGCCGAGGAGACGGCGAACCAGGCCCTGCGCGGCGTTCTGGCGCGGCTTCTGCACACGCCGGACCCGGGAGCCGTCTGGGCCGCCACAGCGGCGCTGGTGGCCCTGCTGGGGCTGGCCGTGGCGGTCGCGGCGGAACTGCGCGGCGAGCGGGCGTGGGCGGTGGTCGGCTGCGCGGTGACCGCGCTGCTGGTCAGCCCGGTGTCGTGGTCGCACCACTGGGTGTGGTGCGTGCCCCTCGTGCTGCTGCTGTGGACGCGCGGACACCGCGCGGGCGCCGTGGGTACGGCACTGGTCTTCGGCTCGTACGCCCTGTGGTGGGTGCCGCACGGGCCGGGGCGGCCCGAACTGCACCAGGGGCTTGCCCAGTTCGCGCTGTCGGCCCTCTACGGCGGGGCCGGTCTGCTCTTCCTGGTGCTCGCCGGACATCGTTGCCGAGGCCCGGCGGGGATCAGGCCGTGACGAACGAATAGAACCGCTTGAGCGTGCAGTGCTCCTCGAGGAGCCGGCCGTAGATCGGCTCGCCCTCGAGTTCGCGGTACGTCTCGATCGGGTCGCCTTTTATGATCAGCGCCCGCGCGCATTCCTCGCACCAGTACTGGTAGTCGGGATTGATCGGCTCCATGTCACGGACGATGGGCGTACCGCTGCCGCACCAGTCGCACTTCCGCCTGTGTGCACCCATCGATCAGCTCCAGCTGTGGCCGCAGGCCGTGCACACGTAGGAGACCCCGCCGTTGTCGCCGAGGACCTGCGCCACGTGGCCGGAACCGCAGGAAGGGCAGCTGAGCCGGGTGGCCGTTTCCCGTATCACCGCCGCACCGAGGAGGTGGTCGACCTCCTCGAGGATGCTCGCAGGCATCGCTACTCCCTCCCGTCGGGCCGCGCCCCCTTCCGGCCGTTTGATTCTGCCACGGCCGGACCAATACGGTCAGCGACGCCTCAGTACCAGTCCGGACACGGCACCCACCGCCGCCGTGCCGGCCAGCGCCCACGCGCACACTGAAAGCGCCTTCGCGGAGGTATACGCCTCCAGGCCGCCAAGTGACTCAAGCCGGTTCAGGAACAGTGTGCCGAACGCCGCCACGCCGATCAGCCGGCCGAGCTGCGCGCCCGTCGCGAGCAGACCGCCGGCGTCCGCCGCGTCCTCGGGCCGCACGGCGGCCAGGGCACCCGTGAGCGTCGGGCTGAGGGCCGGCCCGATCCCGGCCCCGACCCCGGCGCCCGCGAGGTACAGCCAGGCCGCGGCGCTCGGCTCGAAGATCAGCTCGCGGCGCAGCGCACTGTGGCCGAGGCCGCCCTGCACGGGAGAAGGTCGCTCGGCTGCGCGACAGCCGGGAGCGGCTGTGGCCGTCGGCGGGCGGGGCGGCCGCGGAGGTCGTCCGCATGTGAAGCGCAGAAAATCCCGCCCCCTTGAGGGGACGGGATCCTCATCACCGATCTTTGACAACTCGACAGAGTGCCGATCCGTGGAGCTAAGGAGAATTGAACTCCTGACCTCCTGCATGCCATGCAGGCGCTCTACCAACTGAGCTATAGCCCCTTGTTGTCCGGTCCCGCTCAGCGGGGCGAACAAGAAGAACTTTAGCCTGCGACCTGCCAGAAAGTGAAATCCGCGCCTGCGCTGCGCCGGCGCGCCCGGACCGCGCTCTCAGTCGTCGTCGCCGAGGACGGGCTCCGGAAGGGTGCCCGCGTTGTGCTCCAGCAGCCGCCAGCCGCGCACGCCCTCGCCGAGGACGGACCAGCAGCAGTTGGAGAGGCCGCCCAGCCCTTCCCAGTGGTGTGCCTCCAGGCCGAGGAGACGACCGATGGTGGTCCGGATGGTGCCGCCGTGGCTGACCACCACGAGGGTGCCGTCCTCGGGCAGCTTGTCGGCGTGCCGCAGCACGACGGGGGCGGCGCGGTCGGCGACCTCGGTCTCCAGTTCGCCGCCACCGCGGCGGACCGGCTCGCCGCGCTTCCACGCCGCGTACTCCTCGCCGTACCGGGCGATGATCTCCTCGTGCGTCAGCCCCTGCCAGACGCCCGCGTAGGTCTCGCGCAGCCCCTCGTCGCGGGTGACCTCCAGACCGGTGAGGGCGGCGAGCTCGGCGGCGGTGAGCACGGCCCGCTTGAGGTCCGACGAGATGATCGCGTCGGGCCCCAGGGAGGCGAGCAGCCGCGCCGCGCGCCGGGCCTGTCCGGTGCCGGTCTCGGTCAGCTCCACGTCCGTGGTGCCCTGGAAGCGGCGCTCCAGGTTCCACGCGGTCTGGCCGTGCCGCCACAGGATGATGCGGCGACCGCGGCCCTTGCGGTCGGTCACCTCATCGGTGGCGCTCATCGCCACTCTCCGCCCGGTTCGTCGGCGTCCTCGGCGGCGGCCTGCAGCTTGGCGTGCTCCTCGGCCTTGCCGCGGGTGGCCTTGGCGTCGGCGGGCAGCTCGATCTCGGGGCAGTCCTTCCACAGGCGTTCCAGCGCGTAGAAGACGCGCTCCTCGCTGTGCTGGACGTGGACGACGATGTCGACGTAGTCGAGCAGGATCCAACGGGCTTCGCGGTCGCCCTCACGGCGCACCGGCTTGGCGCCGAGGTCCTTCAGGAGCCGCTCCTCGATCTCGTCGACGATCGACTTGACCTGGCGGTCGTTGGGTGCGGAGGCCAGCAGGAAGGCGTCCGTGATCGAGAGCACGTCGCTGACGTCGTAGGCGATGACGTCGTGGGCGAGCTTGTCTGCGGCCGCCTGGGCGGCGGTGTTGATGAGCTCGAGAGAACGGTCGGTGGCGGTCACTACTTGGCTTTCCGTCGGCGGTCACTTGACACCAAGGGTCTCATGAGCCGCCGGGGTGCCCCCACGTGATTGACGTGTCACGTGGGGGGCCCGGTCGGCGAAGTGCCGGTGACGTACTAGGACGACGACGGTTTGTAGTCCTGCCCGAGGATCACCGAGACGTCGGCGCCCGAGCTGACCGTCCCCTTCTTCACCGAGCCGGAGGGCAGGCCCAGGGTCTTGGCGACCTCGGTGGCGTTCTCCTTGTCGGCGGCGTCGGCGTAGACCACCCGGGATGCCGGGCGGGTGGCGGACGCCGTACCGGCCTCCAGGAAGTTGAAGCCGCCGTTGACGATCACCACGCGGGCCTTCTCGGTGTTGTCCTTGACGCCGGTGGCGTTCTGGACGGACACCCGGACCGCCGAGCCCGCCTCGGGGCTCTTGGCGGTGCCGCCGAGGATGTTCTTCACCACACTGTCGCTGGTCCGCGCGCTCAGCGTGCCGTCGGACTGGACCGGCAGGAGCTCGGTCTTGTAGTCGCCGCCCTTGGCCAGGTCGGCGAGCTTGGCGAGGAAGGTGCCGAGGTCCTTGTCGCTGAGCGACGGGTCCAGGATCTGCGCCAGCGTCTGCACGGTGGTGGTCGCCACGGTGGGGTCGGAGGAGACCTTGCGCAGCACGCCCTGCATGACCTGGCCGAACCGCTCCAGCTGGGCGTCCTCGGACTCGCCGGGGGCCCGGTAGGTGGCGTAGGCGACGGCCATCTTGCCGCTGAGGGTCTGGTCCTCGCCCTTGTGGACGAGGGGCGCGGTGCCCTTCTTCTTCGCGCCCGGGTCGGGCACGTCGGTGTTGGTGTCGATGTCGATGTTGCTGACCAGCTCGACGAGGTTCTCCAGGTAGGGGGTGTCGAGGCGCCAGGTGCCCTCGATGTTGGTACCGAGAACGGTGTCCAGCTGGTCGACGGTGCCTGAGGAGCCGTCGTCCTTGACCGACTTGGCCAGCGTCGTCGTGGTGCCGTCGTCACCGGTCATGGCGAGCGAGTTGGGCAGCAGCACGGTGGTGCCGTGCTTGGTGGTGGTGTTGTCCACGAGCAGCGCCGTCGAGGTGCCGCCCTTGGCGGTGTCGTGCAGGTGGACGACTATCACGTCGCGCTTCTGGGCGCCCGCGGCCGTGGTGGTGCCCGACTTCGCGCCGGAGGAGGACAGGCCGGGGAGTTTTCCGACGTACCAGAGGTAGCCGACGCCGCCGACCGCGAGCAGTGCGAGCACCACGGCGAGGGCGATGACCCGGCTGCGGGCGCGGCGGCGGGCCTCCTCGCGGCGCTCCGTTCGGTTCTCCGTGAACTTCAGCCAGTCGATGACGTCCTCGGAGTCGGTGTCGGGGTCCTCGACGAAGGCGAACTGCTCGGTGCGGTAGTCCCGTTCCTCGGCGGCCGGGGTCTTCGCCTCCTCGGCCTCGGCCTCGGCCGGTCCGGTCTGCTGCGGGATGTAGGCGGTCTGCTCGGCGACCTGGGGCTGCCGGCCGCCGGCCGCCGCCTGTCCGCCGGCCGCCGCCTGTCCGTAGGGGTCGTACCCCGGTGCGGGACCGCCCGGGTTCTGCGGCCCGGTGCCGTACTGGTCGTAGGAGCCGTACGAGTCGTACGAGTCGTGAGAGGTGCCCGGCGTCTGCGGGCCGTGGTCGTAACTGCCGTACGACGGCTCGGAGTGCTGTTCTCCGGTCGCGTACGGGTCGTAGCCGTAGCCGGGCCGGCCGTACTGGTCGTATGCCTGCTGGGGGGTCTGCTGTGCGGGCACCTGCCGGTAGACAGGCTGCCCGTACTCGTCGTAGCCGACCAGCTCGTACTGGTCTCCCCCGTACCCCGGGTCGTATCGCTCGTTCACCGGTGCCCCTCTCGGCTCACTCGCCGCGGTACAGCTCGCGCTTGTCGATGTAACGCACGACTCCGTCCGGCACCATGTACCAGATGGGGTCGCCCTTGGCGACTCTCGCGCGGCAGTCCGTGGAGGAGATGGCGAGCGCGGGAACCTCGACGAGCGTGACGCCGCCCTCCGGAAGTCCGTGGTCGGTCAGGTGGTGGCCCGGGCGGGTCACCCCGATGAAGTGCGCCAGGGAGAACAGCTCCTCGCTGTCGCGCCAGGTCAGGAGCTGGGCGAGGGCGTCGGCGCCGGTGATGAAGAACAGGTCGGTGTCCGGGTTGAGCGCGCGCAGGTCGCGCAGGGTGTCCACGGTGTAGGTGGGACCGCCGCGGTCGATGTCGATGCGGCTCACCGAGAACTGCGGGTTCTCGGCGGTCGCGATGACCGTCATCAGGTAGCGGTCCTCGGCCGGGGAGACCTTGCGGTGACTCTTCTGCCACGGCTGTCCGGTGGGGACGAACACCACTTCGTCCAGCTGGAACTGCGCGGCGACCTCGCTGGCCGCCACGAGGTGCCCGTGGTGGATCGGGTCGAACGTTCCGCCCATCACTCCCAGGCGGCGTTTGCCCGTGTGCGCGGGGCCGTTGCCCGGCCGGTACTCGGGGGCCTTGACCGTGTCGTCGGACGTCTCGTTCGCCGGACCGGTAGGCATGTCCTGCTCTCCCATGCGTGCAGACCCTACCGGCCCGGCCTGAGAGCCCCGGCCGCCGGATCCCGGGCGCCCGGATCCCGGGCGACGGATCGCCGGCTCAGCGGTCGCGGTTGAAACGGGTGGTGATCCACAGCAGGAGCAGCAGGATGAGCAGGGCGCTGCCACCGGTGACGTAGGGGCTGAGGCTTTCGTGGTTTCCGCCGTGCTCCCCGCCCTCGGCGGCGAGGGTGACCAACTGGGCAGCGGTGCTGTGGAGGCTCATCTTCGGCAGGACCTATCGGGTGTGGGCGGGATAAAGATGTCGGCCCATCGTATGCGGGCCGTCCCTTGCCGATCACGCCGACTCCGCTGTTGCGGGAAGCGGGGGCCGGCGCCTGGGAACTTCACGGGCCGCTCAGTCGTCCTTCCGTTTGTAGCCGCGCAGCAGGAACCAGGCGGTCAGCGCACAGCCCAGGACCATCACGACCAGTACGATCTTGAGCAGGCTCCCCGTACCGTGCTGGGGGGCGGCGTCGGCGGCCTCGGTCAGCCAGGCGGCTGCGGGGATGTGCTCCATGACGGGACTCCTTCGGCTGTACTGCCCGTCCACGGTATCTCCGCCTAGGCTGGGGCCTGCCTCGGGGGCACATGGGGCACATCAGACGCGCATGGGGGAAGAATGTCCGACGACGGCCACGCACACAACGGGCACGGGGACGGCGGCGTACCGAGCAGGCAGCGCAGGCGTTTCCCGGGGATCTCCTCCCGTGCCTACGAGCACCCGGCCGACCGCTCCGCCCTGGTGGCCCTGCGGAAACTGAGCGGTTTCGACACGGTGTTCAAGGCGCTCAGCGGGCTGCTTCCGGAGCGGAGCCTGCGGCTGCTGTTCCTGTCCGACTCGGTGCGCGTCTCGGACCAGCAGTTCGCCCACCTCAATGACATGCTGCGGGACGCCTGCTACATCCTGGACCTGGAGAAGGTCCCGCCGATGTACGTCACCCAGGACCCGCAGCCGAACGCGATGTGCATCGGCCTGGACGAGCCGATCATCGTCGTCAGCACAGGCCTCGTCGAGCTGCTCGACGAGGAGGAGATGCGGGCGGTCGTGGGCCACGAGGTGGGGCACGCGCTGTCCGGCCACTCGGTGTACCGCACGATCCTGCTGTTCCTGACGAGCCTCGCGCTGCGGGTGGCCTGGATACCGCTCGGCAACCTGGCGATCATGGCGATCGTGACGGCGCTGCGGGAGTGGTTCCGCAAGTCGGAACTGTCCGCGGACCGGGCCGGCCTCCTGGTGGGGCAGGACCTGCGGGCCTCGATGCGCGGCCTGATGAAGATCGCGGGCGGCAACCATCTGCACGAGATGAACGTGGACGCGTTCCTGCAGCAGGCCGAGGAGTACGAGTCCGGGGGCGACCTGCGCGACTCCGTGCTGAAGATCCTCAACGTGCTGCCCCGCTCCCATCCGTTCACCACCGTCCGGGCGGCCGAGCTGAAGAAGTGGGCCGAGTCGCGGGACCACCAGCGGATCATGGACGGGCACTACCCGCGGCGCAGCGAGGACAAGGACACCTCGGTCAGCGATTCGTTCCGGGAGTCGGCGGCGCACTACGCCGATCATGTGAAGAGCTCCAAGGATCCGCTGATGAAGCTGGTCAGCGATCTCGCCGGCGGGGCCGGGGACCTGGGTGGCCGGGTGCGGCGCGGCTTCGACGGCTTCACCAGCCCGCCGCCGCCGAAGACTCCCCCGCAGGACGCGCCGGACGCCGAGTAGACACGGGGCAGCGGCGGAGCAGACACAGAGCAGCAGGCCCTCTCGGCCTCCTCACACCTTCGGCTGCGCTCCTGCCGCCAGCGTTCCGCACAGGGCGGTCGCGCTGCCCGTGGCGTAGGGGTCCGTGCCCGCCGGACCGCCCGCCTTCGCGGTCTGGCCCGCCAGGAGGGGGTGCAGGTGGTTGGTGGAGTCCTCGGCGCAGGACAGGGGGCCCGCCTGGACGTAGGAGACGACCAGCTGGACCTGGTGCGTGCGCAGGTCCTCGCGGTCGAAGCGGAAGGTCATCTCCCGGCGGACGGTGAACAGGGACACCGGGGCCTTGGCATCGGCGCCGGTCGGCCGGAGCGCGTAGACGAACGTGTGGTCCGCGGTCACCTCGAGCGTCGAGGAGTCGGTCTCGGCGGCCTGCAGGCTGCCCTGGACGCGTACCTTCTGGTCGGCCAGCTCGGCGCGGGCGGGGTCGAAGCGGACCAGCCATCCGGTGGGGGCGTGGCGGCCGTCAGCGGCGGGATGCTCGAAGCTCTGGTCGAACTGGTCGAGTTGTCCGGAGTCGATGAGGGCGCGGGCGGGCTGGACCTCACTGCTGTCGAGGACCTCGGGGTAGAGCGCGGAGCGGACGATGTAGTCCTTGGCGGTGCTGAGCGCGGCCACCACCTGACTGTCCGAGAAGTGCACGGTGCTCCGGGAGGCGGGCAGCGGTATGCCCTCGGCGCCGACCGCGAACTGGGCGGCGGGGCTGTGCGCGTACAGGTACTCGGCGTCGGCCGTCCCGGGCACCTTGCCCTGCGGGGCCAGCGGGATCACGGTCATCCGCAGGGGGTCGACGGTCCGCCGGGCCTCGGAGGAACCGTAGGGGTGGCGTACGCCCATGTAGATCGCGGTGCCGAAGGCGACGACGATCAGCAGGGCCAGGATCAGCACCTGTCGGGACAGTCCCCGGTGCAGGGGCGGGCGGCGGCGGACGGCGGGCGCGTGGTCCGCCATGCGCTCCTGGGCGGAGTACTCCTGCAGGCGGGCAGCACGGACGAACGATTCGTCGAACACGACGGATCGGTACTCGTCCTCTCCACCGACGGGGCCGCCCTCGGGTGTCCCCTCTGGTGGGTCTCCAGGCCCGCCCATACTTTCAGAGTAGGTCCCGCGAGCCTCAGGTAAACGCCCTGGTACACGACAAGTTCTGACAGGTTCTCACCAAAGGAGCCCAGGGCTGCTCAGGGCGAGCGCGGGATGGCCGAGACCGCGGGCGGGGAAGACTCGACGGACGTGGAGGGGGCCGCTGCGGTGCCTTGTTCGAGGCCGGCCGGAGGGGGCGACGGAAGCTGGTCCCGGCTGCCCGAGGAGGTCCCCCGGTAGACCGCGGCGAAGGCCAGTGCGACCATGCCGACGCCCATCACGACGGCGAGCAGCCACGCGACGGGCCGGTGCCAGCGGACCTGTTTGCCATAGGGCCCGGGGGCGCTCCAGCGGTCGCTCAGGAACTCGGGGTCGTCGAGGTCGTCGAGGTCCGGGTCATGGCCGAGATCGGTGCCGTCGGGGCGGTACCGCTCGTCGTACCGCTCGCCTCTGGCGTGGGCGCGGCGGGCTTCGGCCTCCGAGGCCTCGGCTCTCGCCTGGGCGGCGGCCAGGAGACGTTCCACGGCGGTCGGCTCGTGCACCACGGCCGCCTGTATGAAGGCCTCGTCGAAGACCACGGAGGCGAACTCGTCGTCCGACTCTCCGTGGTCGTGGTCGTCGTCGGGCTCCCGGCCGTCAGAGAACGGCGTGCCCCCCACGTCCTCCGGCACGGGTCCAGCGTAGTCCTGAGGGGTCAATTTGGGCAGACGGTAGAGAAATTCAACCGCCTGGTGAGACGCCTTTCACGGATCTTGCAGGACACCGCAGGACACCGCGGAGGACCGCAGGCCCCTGCCAGGGCCCTGCCGAGACCCGGCCGGCGTCAGCGCCGTACGTGCCCGTCGCCGGTGACGATGTACTTGGTGCTGGTCAGCTCCGGCAGGCCCATCGGGCCGCGCGCGTGCAGCTTCTGCGTGGAGATGCCGATCTCCGCGCCGAAGCCGAACTGGCCGCCGTCGGTGAAACGGGTGGAGGCGTTCACCGCGACCGTGGTCGAGTCGACGAGCTGGGTGAAGCGGCGGGCGGCCTGCTGGGAGGTGGTGACGATGGCCTCGGTGTGACCGGAGCTCCACAGCCGGATGTGGGCGACCGCCCGGTCGAGGGAGTCGACGACGGCGGCGGCGATGTCGTACGAGAGGTACTCGGTGTCCCAGTCGTCCGGCGTGGCCTCGACCACGGTGGCCCGGGAGTCCTTGGCGTACGCCATGACCCTTTCGTCGGCGTGCACGGTCACTCCGGCCTCGGCGAGGGCGTCCAGGGCGCGCGGCAGGAACTCGGGGGCGATGTCCTGGTGGACGAGGAGGGTCTCGGCGGCGTTGCAGACGCTGACCCGCTGGGCCTTGGAGTTGATCAGGATCTCGATCGCCATGTCGATGTCGGCGTCCGCGTCGACGTAGACGTGGCAGTTGCCGGTGCCGGTCTCGATCACCGGGACGGTGGACTCGTTGACCACGGTCTGGATCAGGGAGGCGCCGCCGCGCGGGATCAGCACGTCGACGAGCCCGCGGGCGCGCATCAGCTCGCGCACGCTCTCCCGGTTCTCCCCCGGCACCAGCTGTACGGCGTCGGCGGGCAGTCCGGCGCCTCCGACGGCGTCCCGGATCACCCGGACGAGGGCGGTGTTCGACTCGTAGGCGGAGGCGGAGCCGCGCAGCAGCGCCGCGTTGCCGGACTTGAGGCAGAGGGCGGCGGCGTCGACGGTGACGTTCGGCCGTGCCTCGTAGATGATGCCGACCACGCCGAGCGGGACGCGGACCTGACGCAGGTCGATGCCGTTGGGCAGGGTCGAGCCGCGGACCACCTCACCGACCGGGTCGGGCAGCTTCGCCACGTCGCGCACATCGGAGGCGATGGCGCGGACCCGCTCGGGGGTGAGGGTGAGCCGGTCGACGATGGCCTCGCTGGTGCCGTTCTCCCGGGCCTTGGCCACGTCCTTGGCGTTGGCCTCGACGATCTCGCTCGTGCGGACCTCCAGGGCGTCCGCGATGGCGAGCAGCGTGTCGTCCTTCACGGCGCGCGGCAGCGGCGCGAGGTCGGCGGCGGCGGCCTTGGCGCGGTAGGCGGCCTGGGTGACCGGGGACATCGAGTCGTACGGCGAGAGCGTGGTCATGGGGGAAGCGTAGTGCGGCGGACCGGCGGGTTCACGGTTCATCCCACACCCCGAGACGGGCCCCGAGACGACCTCCGAGACGACCCCGGGCGGATTCAGGAACGGATCAAAAGGGATGAATTCCCACGGGGGCCGCGGGCGGCGGTCCATAGCCCTCGGCGACGCGCTGGTGGTAGGTCTCGCGGTCGATGACCTCCAGGCCGACGATCTCCCAGGCCGGCAGACCCGCCGTCTGCCGGTGCTCGCCCCACAGACGCAGGGCGACGGCGGCGGCGTCGTGCAGGTCGCGGGCCTCTTCCCAGTAGCGGATCTCGGCGTGGTCGTTCGCGTATCTGCTGGTCAGCAGGAAGGGGTGGTCGTGGGCGAGCTGCTCCAGGGCACGCCTGAGATCCCCCAGGGGGACCTCCTGCCCGGAGACGCTGAGGGTGACGTGCCACAGGCGGGGCAGGTCGGCGGGCTCCTCGTAGGTGTCACCGGCCGCGACGCTCGTCAGAGCACCGCGGGACGCCGCCGCACCTGGGCGCACTCGTCTCACGACGGCCTCCTTCTCGCTGTGCCCGTCCGCGGGCGTGCGCCTGAAACACGCCCCTCAGCAAAGTTGAGCAGGCCGCACGGCTTCGTGTGGCCGTTTTACGGAACGTCCCCCACCGGAGTCTGCCGTCGCATCCCGTTCTACGAGTGCAGGATCACCAGGTCGTCCCTGTGTACGACCTCGCGTTCGTACTCCGGGCCGAGTTCCCGCGCCAGCTCCCGGGTCGACCGTCCGATCAGCCGGGGGATCTCCTTGGCGTCGAAGTTGACCAGACCGCGGGCCACGGCGCGTCCGCTGCCGTCCCTCAGCTCGACCGGGTCGCCGGCGTTGAACTCGCCCTCGACGGCGGCGATCCCGGCGGGCAGGAGTGACGTGCGGCGCTCCACCACCGCGCGTACCGCGCCGTCGTCCAGGGTCAGGGAGCCCTGCGGGGCGGAGGCGTGCTGCAGCCACAGCAGCCGGTGGGCGGAGCGCTTGCCCGTGGGGTGGAAGTAGGTGCCCGTGTCACCGCCGCCCAGCGCCTCGGCCGCGTGGATCGCGCTGGTGAGGACGACGGGGATGCCCGCGGCGGCGGCGATGCGGGCGGCCTCCACCTTGGTGACCATGCCGCCGGTGCCGACCCCCGCCTTGCCGGCGCTGCCGATCTCGATGCCCTCGAGATCGGCGGGTCCCCGCACCTCGGCTATCCGTGAGGTGCCGGGTCTGGTGGGGTCCCCGTCGTAGACGCCGTCCACGTCGGACAGCAGGACCAGGAGGTCGGCGTGGACGAGGTGGGCGACGAGGGCGGCGAGACGGTCGTTGTCCCCGAAGCGGATCTCGTCGGTGGCGACGGTGTCGTTCTCGTTCACCACCGGGAACGCCCCCATGGCCAGCAGCTCGTCGAGCGTGCGGGAGGCGTTGCGGTGGTGGGCCCGGCGGCTCATGTCGTCGGAGGTGAGCAGCACCTGCCCGACCCGGACGCCGTGCCGGGCGAAGGATGCGGTGTACCGGGCCACCAGCAGACCCTGGCCGACACTGGCGGCGGCCTGCTGACGGGCGAGGTCCTTGGGGCGGCGGCGCAGACCCAGCGGGGCCAGCCCGGCGGCGATGGCACCCGAGGAGACCAGCACGATCTCCCGCTCTCCCCCGCTGCGACTCTTGGCGAGGACGTCCACGAGCGCGTCCACCCGGTCGGCGTCCAGCCCGCCCGCGGCGGTGGTCAGCGACGAGGAACCCACCTTCACGACAATCCTGCGGGCCCCGCTCACGGCCTGCCTTGCCCCAGCCACCTTGCTCCCCTGTTCCTCGCGTCAGTGCCGCCCCTGCCCGGCAATCTACGCGAAAGAGATCGATCGGCGCGCGTCGGTTTCACCCCCCGGACAGGCCCCGGACAGGCCCCGGACAGGCGTCGGTGACCAAATGATCACTCTTCGCGTACGGCAAAAAGGTTGTGCTGGTTGCATATAGAAATCAAAGTCCACGCAAACTTAATTTGAAGGTGTGTCACCTAATGTTCGCCGTGTGAAGCGCATACTCCTCCGCTCGGGGAAGAGCCCCTACGACGTCGTCCCCCTGGAGGAGGCCCTCCACAGAGATGTCATAGCCACCAACTCCGGCAACCTGATCTTCAGCGACGCCGCCCACAAGATCCTCGAGACACCCGGTGCCGAGGTGGTCTCGAACGGTATCGGGAGCGACCCGTCCGCGGCGGGCCGGATCAACGAGGAGTACGACGCCTTCGTCGTACCGCTCGCCAACGCCTTCAGGCCGTCCTTCGAGGCCGGACTGAAGCGCCTGACCCGGCTCATCAGCCGGCTGCGGATCCCGGTGGTGGTCCTCGGGGTCGGTGCGCAGACCGGGGTGGACTACAGCCCGGAGCGGCTGAAGCGGATCGAGCCGGCCGTGCGCGAGTTCTGCGCGGCGGTGCTCGAGCGCAGCGCGTCGATCGGCGTGCGGGGCGAGTTCACCGAGCAGTACCTGAAGGACATGGGCTTCCGGGACGTCGAGGTCATCGGCTGCCCCTCGCTGTTCATGTACGGGCGCGAGCTCGATGTGCGCAAGGAGGTGCCGGAGCTGACGGCCGAGTCGCGGATCGCCGTCAACGGCTCGCACAACGCGGTGCAGAAGCAGGGCCTGGACCGGGTCGTCGCCCGCGCCCACGAGCGCTATCCGAACCTGCGCTTCGTCGGCCAGAACCTCAGCGACGCACGGCAACTGCACTGGCGGGACCTGTCGGACCCGAACGCCGAGGTGACCGCGATGCCGACGCACCCGGACCACCCGATGTACCGGGAGGGCAAGGTCCGCGTGTACATCGATCCCCGCACCTGGATCGACGACCTGGGGGCGTTCGACTTCTCCTTCGGTTCCCGGATCCACGGCAACATCGCGGCGCTGCTGGCCGGCACGCCCGCGACCGTGCTGTGCGGGGACTCGCGGACGCTGGAGCTGTGCCGGTACTTCGACATCCCGCACCGACTGCTCGCCGAGGTCGTCAAGGACCCCGAGGCCACCGACCCCGCACGGCTGTACGCGAAGGCCGACTTCGGGGCGCTGGTCGGCGGACACGGGGAGCGCTTCGAGCGGTTCACCGCGTTCCTGGACAGGAACGGGCTGGAGAACACCTTCACCCACGGCGACGGCGGCGCGGCCTTCGAGGAGCGGATGCGGTCGCTGTCGTTCCCGCCGGGCATCCGCCCCTGGAACGACATGGACGTCGCCTCCCTGACCACCCGGTTCGGCTGGCTGTACGGCCGTGTCAGCGAACTGTCGCAGGACAACGCGCAGTTGCGCAGGGAGCTGGCGCGGGCGGGAGCGAAGTCGGCCAAGGCCAAGACGAAGCCCACCGCGAACGCCGGCGCCAAGGCCGCACAGGCCGCCCCCGCCGCCAGCGTCTACCGCCGCGCCCGCCGTGTGGTGGGCCGCCCCATCAAGCGGGCCCTGCAGGGCGGGCGGCAGTAGGAGCCCCGAGGGGCCGGGGCTCCTGCTCCGGCCGGATCAGGCCGCCGCCGTGAAGCCCGCCTTGGGCAGCGAGCGCCGTACCTTGCGCAGGGCGCGTCGCAGGAACGAGTTGGCGGCGGCCTCCCGGTACCCCTCGAAGGCCCGGGCCTCACGCGCCTCGGCGAGGTACACCCAGTCGGGGATGCCGGCCTTCCTCGAGCGGAAGTGCGGGTAGACGAGGTAGACCTGGGTGCCCCGCTTCTCCAGGACCGCGGCGGCCTGCTTCTTCGCCCTGACGAACTCGATGACGTCCGCGAGGAGTTCGGGCCGCTGCATGGCCACCAGGTGCAGCCGCAGCCGCTCGTGGACCTTCAGGAGCCGGGCGACCTCGGGGTTCCAGTGGGCGTCCATCAGAGGCTTGGCCAGCTCCAGCTTGTGCCGCCGCACCTCCTCGCTGTCCTTGAGGTACTTGGGCCCGAACTGCGGCAGCAGGGTGATGAGGAAGGGCCGGACCATGAGCATGTTCCGCTTGGGGCCGGCCGGGACCATCCGCGTGATCAGGTCCATCAGGGCGCGCGCGGAGTCGAAGCGCAGGGTGTAGCTGCCGGACTTGGTGACGTGCTTGCCGTCGTCGCGGCCGACCAGGTAGTAGCAGGTGTGGTCGGCGACGACGGAGACGCCGTCGGCCCGCAGATAGGCCTCCATCGTGAACAGCGCGTCCTCGCCGGTCCACAGCGACTCGTCGAAGCGCATGCCGTGCCGCTCCAGCAGTTCGCGGCGGAACAGCTTCTGCGCGCTGAGCGTGAACTTGATGTTGGACGAGAAGACGTCGGTACGGTCGAGGGTCTTGCCCCACATCGACTTCGGCGCCGTGCGATTGACGCCCTCCACGCGGCCCAGGACCACGTCGGTGCCGTTCTTGTCGGCCATGGCGACCATGCGCTCGAGGGCCTGAGGGCCGAGCCGGTCGTCGGCGTCCAGGAAGAACACGTACCGCCCCGACGCCTTGCTCAGGCCGACGTTGCGCGGACCGCTGGGACCGCCGGAGTTCTTCTGCCGGATCACGGTGACCGGCATGGCGGTGCGGGCCGCGAACTCCTCCAGGTACTCCCCCGTCCCGTCGGTCGAGCCGTCGTCCACCGCGATGACCTCGATGCGCTCCGGGTCGATGGTCTGTGCCTCGACCGACGCCAGGCACTCGACCAGGTACGGCATCGCCTCGTACGCCCCGATGATCACGGTCACATCAGGCTGCGTCACGACGGTCACATTTCCCCCTTGTCACGTTTCTCCATGGTCGATGGAGCAAGTTCCCCGAAACCCCTGATTTGCAGTCAGTTAGACGAGTGGCCACGTGAAGCGGTTGCCCCAACACCCGGAATCAGTGGCATACGTCACACAGCGACGGAACAGGTTCGTTTCGCGGCGGGCGGCACCGGACAGTACGGAGCGGCGGTAAGAGCTGCTCAGGGGGTGCGGTAAGAGCCGGACAAGAGAACGGCCCCCGAGGACGGGAATCCTCGGGGGCCGGGCGGGTCAGGCGGGTCAGGCGGTCACACCGTCCGACTCACCGGCCGACGGCAGCCGTTGGCCGGGCACCGCGTTCGTCAGCTCGGCCGCCTCGGCGGGGTCGACGTTGGCGCCGGCCAGACGGGTCTCCTGACCCGCGTTGCGCGCCTCGGACTTGAGGGCGAGGGCCGCCACCGCCGCGTTGAACTGGTCGATGGACGTCGGCTCGTCCGGGCCCAGCAGGTACTGCTTGAGCTCCTTGCGGTCGGCGGCCAGCGGGTCGGCGGCCGGGTCGCGCACGGCGTCCAGCAGCCCGCCCAGCTCGGCCGCGCTGTTGGAGAGGATCACGGCGGCGCGCACCGCCGTGTTCTGCCGCTTGAACTCCTCCACGCCCACCTCGGCCGAGTCCGTCACCGCGTACGGCTTGCCGCTGGCGATGAAGTCGGAGACCACGCTGGAGATGTCGGAGACCATCGCGTCGGAGACGTTGAAGCAGTCGTACAGACGCGGCTCGGCGCCCTTGATGACCCGGTGCTCCCAGGTGGGGAAGGCAACCCAGTAGGCGGTGTTCCACTCGGCGCGCAGCCGGGCGACCTCCTCGTGCCGGGCGACGTCGACCACGCCGTCCCGGCTGGCCTCGGCCTCGTCGCCCTTGTCGCCGCTCCTGCCGGACAGTTCGGCGAGGCGGGCCTCGATCCGGGCCAGCTCGGCCTTGGCGCGGTCCTGGGCGGCGGTGTCGACGGTGAAGCGCGGGTCGGCGGCGCGCTCGGCGGCGGCCTTCTCCACCAGGGCGGTGATCCGCCGGTGGGCGGCGCCGGCCTCCTTGCTGACCGTGCCGGTGAAGGGGTGCGGCTTGTACAGGACACGGACCGGCGGGTCGGCCGTCACCAGCCTGTTCACGATGTTCTCACCGGCGAGCACGATCGAGGTGTTGCCGGGGTTGCCGTCCCAGCCCTCCCAGGTGGGGGCGTACAGCACGGTCGGGATACGGCCCTCGGGCACGCCCTGCCAGGTCCGGATCGGTGCGAGCTGCGGGCGGCCGACCTCGACTATGTCCTCGTCACGGACGCCGACGTCGGCGATGGCGTAGCGGTCGCGGCCCGCCCGGCCGGCGGTCCACACCTCGTCGTACACCTTGCTGTACGGGTTGACGCTGGCGAGCTTGTCGCTGTCGCCGTGGCCGATGAACACGTGCTTCATGGTGGGGACGCGCAGCAGGTGGATGTTCTTGCCGACGTTCGCCGCGTACAGCGCGACCCGCACCGTGGTCAGGTCCATGTTCATCAGGTGCACCCCTCCGGGCACGCAGACGACCGGGACCGTGGTGGGCGCCAGGTTGTTGAGGATGACCCGCTCGCGCAGGATGATCAGCGGCCGGGTGTCCAGCTGCTCCATCGTCTCCAGCCACATGTTGACCTGGTACGCGGAGTCCTTGGAGCCGGAGAAGTACAGCACCGTCTCGGGCTTGTACTCGGCCAGCCAGTCGTCGACGGCGGCCAGCACCTGCTCCGCCTTCGGCGGGGTCTTCCGGCCGCGTACGTACGGCATGAGCGCGAGCACGTACAGCCCGCCCAGGCCGATGGTGAGGCCGATGCCGATGAATCCGGCGACGGCCGTGTCCATGACGCTGGAGACCAGCAGACCGGCGACGGCCGCGAGGTCGAGGTGCAGCATCTTCTCGGCGGAGCGGTGCAGCAGGCGACGCGGCGGCGCGTCCGGGATGCGGATGCGGGACTTCAGGTCGACGTTGCGGGTGGCGACCGGCATCCGGCGGCGGTTGCGGATCAGGGTGACCAGCGCGCCGTGCGGGGCCTGCAGACCGTAGAAGGCGATGAAGCAGGCGATGGCCCCGTAGAAGATCAGGTTGTCCGAGAGGGACAGCCGGGCCAGCAGCAGGATCAGCAGCAGCTGCCGGATCAGGAAGCGGATCGACAGGCCGGCCCGCACCTTGCTGAGGCGGTTGATCAGGTAGCTGCCCTTGCGGTGCAGATAGTGGTCCGCCAGGTACGTCACGGCGGCCGCGGCCGCGAAGGCGTACACACTCGGGACGAGCGCGGCCAACATGATCGCCGGGAAGCCCAGGATCATGAGGGCCGCCGCGGCGAGCTCTGCCGCGCTGCCCACCCGGGCCACGCGTATAGCGGTGGATATCACGGAGAAACCTGCTCTGGGAGGGGAAGTGCCGGTCTTGTTCAGGAATGGTGCGGGTTTGCGGACGATTTGCAAGGTGTACGGATTCAGGCCTCTGCGAACGCCCGGTGAACGGGCGCCCGCAGAGGCCTGAATTCCTTAAATCTGATTACCGTCGATTATTACACGCCGTCCTGGCGGTCCAGGACGGAGGCCAGCGCCTGCTCGAAGCCGGAGGCCTGCGCGGCGCCCGCCGTCGGGTCCTGCTGGCGGACGTCGATGACGTGCCCGGTCAGCTCCGACAGCAGCACGTCCAGCGAGGTACGGGCCACGGCCTCGGAGGAGAGCAGGCTGCCCGCGGGCTCCTGGCCGAAGGCCTTGGTGCGCATCGGGGTCGCGGTGCGCTCGGGGTTGATGCAGTTGACCCGGATGCCGTCGCCCGCCCACTCGTCGGACAGCGCCTGGGTGAGGTTCACCATGGCCGCCTTGGTGGAGGAGTACAGGCTGTACTCGGCGCGGCCGCGGGTGTAGCTGCTGGAGGTGTACAGCAGCAGCTGGCCGTTGGTCTCCGCCAGGTACTTGTAGGAGGAGCGCGCGATCTGCACCGGCGCGAGGTAGTTGACCTTCAGCGCCTCCTCGATGGTGGCGTTGTCGGTCTCGGCGAGCTTCCCTATGCGCAGCACGCCCGCGGTGTTGACCACGTAGTCGATCCGGCCGGTCTCCGCGTACGCCTTGGACAGCGCGTCGTCGACCTCCTCCGGGTTCTCCACGTGGGTGCCGGTGGTGGAGCGGCCCAGCGCGTAGACCTTGGCGCCGTAGGACTCGGCGAGTTCGGAGATGTCCTTGCCGATGCCGTACGAGCCGCCGAAGACGACGATGGTCTTGCCGGTGAGCAGCTCGCGGTAGGCCTCGTCGCCGTTCTGCTCGGGCGCCGCGGTGGAGGCGAGCTGGAACAGCTTGTCGGCGATGAAGACGTCGACCGGCTGCGTCACCTTCATGTTGTACTCGTCGCCCGCCACGACGTGGATCGGCACGTCCGGCAGGTACTTGAGCACGACCGAGCAGTCGTCGGTGGCCTGGAAGTTGGGGTCGCCGGCCGCGACCTCGTAGGCCCGCTTGATCGTGGACAGCTTGAAGGCCTGCGGGGTCTGGCCGCGGCGCAGCCGGGAGCGGTCCGGGATCTCGGTGATGAACTCGCCGTCCTGGCCGTGGGTGCGCGTGACGATGATGGTGTCCGCGGACGGGATGGCCACGTCCACGGCCTCGTAGCGCTCGAGCGCGGTCACGCAGTCGTCGATGACGCGCTGAGACAGCAGCGGGCGGACGGCGTCGTGGAAGAGGACGTTGAGGTCCTCGCCCTCGGCCAGGCCCTCGCCGAGGGCGTCGATGGCGCGCTCGGTGGTCTCGTTCCGTGTCGAGCCGCCCTCGATGACCTTCTTGACCTTGGTGAACCCGGCCTTGGCGACGATCTTCTCGACGTCGGGCACGTAGCCCGGCGCCATCAGCACGATGATGTCGTCGATCGAGTCGGCGTTCTCGAAGGTGGTCAGAGTGTGCTCGATGACTGCCTTGCCGGCGATCTTCAGCAGCTGCTTGGGGATCGACAGACCCACGCGCTGACCGGTACCACCGGCCAGGATCACTGCGGTGGTACGGGGCTTGGCTATGTGCTGTGACACAGGTGACCTACCTCGGGGCGACAGGGAACCCGGAAATGGTCCCACTTCGGGTTACCGCAGTGCAAGGTGAGCGACCGGCGCCGCATATGTGCGCGCAACCTCTCATTCACCTTGCACCGCTGGTGAAGAGCGATGCCCTCTTTGTCAGTTCCGCGGAATTGCTGTGAGTAACTCCACAGGTTCCTTGTGCCCCGATCCGGCGGCGTCCACGGCCCGGGCGCCGCACGACGCCCGGCAGGCCGCCAGGCTCCTGAGGCGGCGACCGACCGGGGGACCCCCGTGTCCGGCGGCTGCGGACCGCACGCGTTCTTCATATGCCTGACCGCGTCGTTGCGAACGAGCGCGAAATAGTGCCCGCCGGGCAGTTCATTGCCCCGGAATTCCACCTCGGGATTTGTGCTGCGGAAGATACGGAGAGGGGCCCGGGACACGGATGTGTCCCAGGCCCCTCACACGGACTTCATATGCCGCGCGCGGCTCACACGACCCGGACCCCGGGTTCGTCCGATTCCACCCGCAGCGCGGCGAGCGTGCTCGCGTTCGCCTGGGGTTTGAGCACGGTGTCCACGACGCGGACCTTCGCGTCGATGCCGCCGTGGCGGATGTCGAAGAGGTGGTAGCCGCGGTGGGCGTCGATTACCTTCCAGTGCGGGTTGTCCGCCATCAGCGGGTCCCACTGGGCGTGGAAGGCGGCCTGGTCCTGGTCGCCGCTGCTGGAGATGGAGGTGCCGACGAACTCGGCGCCGACGACGTCGGAGTCCGGGTCGGCGAAGTCCTCCTTGAGGTCGCTGATCATCGTCAGGTGCCGGTCGCCGCTGAGCACGACCGGGTTGCGGATGTCGGCGAACTCCTTCAGGAGGGCGTTGCGTTCGACCTGGTAGCCGTCCCAGGCGTCGTAGTACCAGAGCTTGCCCTCACCGAGCTGCAGATCGGTCTCGGCCAGCATGATCTGCGAGGCGATGATGTTCCAGCGCGCCGGGGAGTCCCGCAGCCCGTCGAGGAGCCACTGCTTCTGGTCCGCGCCGAGCATGGTCATCGACGGGTCCTGGGCGCCGGCCTGGCTGGTGGCCTGGTCGCTGCGGAACTGCCGGGTGTCCAGCACGTTGAGCTGGGCCAGGCGGCCGAACTCCAGGCGGCGGTGCATCCGGATGTGCGGGCCGTTCGGGATCGCGGTGGCGCGGACCGGCATGTGCTCGTAGTACGCCTGGAAGGCCGCCGTCAGCCGGGCGACGAACGCGTCGTGCGTCTGCTTGTCGGGGTCCTGCGGGATCTCCCCGGCCCAGTCGTTGTCGACCTCGTGGTCGTCGAAGGTGACCACCCAGGGGGCGTTCGCGTGCATCGCCGCCAGGTCGGGGTCGGAGCGGTACTGGGCGTACCGGTTGCGGTACTGGACCAGGGTGTACGGCTCCCCCTTGCCCTCGTGTCTGCGCACGGCGGTCGCGGAGGGCGATGACTCGTAGATGTAGTCACCGACGAAGAGCACGAAGTCGGGATCCTGGGCGAGCATGTCGGCGTACGGGGTGAAGTAGCCGTGCTGCCAGTTCTGGCAGGAGGCCAGCGCGACGCGCAGCGAGCCGCCCTTGCGGTGCGGGTGGGGCGCGGTGCGGGTGCGGCCGGTGGGCGAGATCTGGCCGCCGCTGCGGAAGCGGTACCAGTACGTGCGCCCCGGGTGCAGTCCACGTACATCCACGTGAACGCTGTGCCCGTACTCGGGCTGGGCCTGGGCGACGCCCCGGCGCACGGTCTTCCTGAACCGCTCGTCGTCCGCGAGCTCCCACTCCACCGGGACCGCGCTGTCGGGCATGCCGCCGCCGTTCAGCGGGTCGGGGGCGAGCCGGGTCCACAGCACGATGCCGTCCGGCAGCGGGTCGCCGGACGCGACGCCGAGGCTGAAGACCCCGTCCGGCAGCTTGGTTTCGGCTGCTCGTGCGGTGGTCGGCAGCCAGAGCTGGGCGGAGGCCGCGGCGCCGAGGACGGCGGCACCGGCGGTCAGAAGGCGGCGTCGGTCGGGCGATGCTGCGGTCATTCGCTGACTCCCTTGCCACGGTGATCTCTTCGGACATTCGGAAGCTCCCACGGCCGGACGGTCCGCCCGTTGAACGGAACCCTTCGCGAGCATGACAAAAGCGCAACAACAGAAGACCCGTTGCGGCACGGGCACGCCGCGAAAGGCGTGATCTTGCCACAACGGGTCTTACGGAACGTCAGATGACATTCTGGGGACGAGGGTTCAGCCTGGGAAGGCCGATCCCAGCCAGGGCGCCAGGCGTCAGGGCGTCAGACGTCAGGGCGTCAGCGACTTCACTCGAACGGGTCGAAGTCGCCGAACTCCCGGAGGGACTCGTCGCGTTCGGCCTGGCGGTCCCGGCGCCGGTGGACCGCTGGACGCTGCTCCTCGAAGCGGTGGTCCTCACCGCGCCGGCCCAGCATCTCCGCGCCGGCCATGACCGTCGGCTCCCAGTCGAAGACGACCGCGTTCTCCTCGGGGCCGATGGCCACGGCGTCCCCGGAGCGGGCACCGGCCTTCATCAGCTCCTCCTCCACACCGAGGCGGTTCAGCCGGTCGGCGAGGTAGCCGACGGCCTCGTCGTTGTTGAAGTCGGTCTGCCGGATCCAGCGTTCGGGCTTCTCGCCGCGCACCCGGAACAGGGGCTCCCCATCGGCCTCCTCTCGGGTGACCGTGAAGCCCGCGTCGTCCACGGCCTTCGGCCGGATGACGATCCGGGTCGCCTCCTCCTTCGGCTTCGCGGCGCGCGCCCTCGCGACCAGGTCGCCGAGCGCGTACGACAGCTCCTTCAGCCCGATGTGCGCCACCGCCGACACCTCGAAGACGCGGTAACCGCGCGCCTCCAGGTCCGGCCGCACCATCTCGGCGAGGTCCTTGCCGTCGGGCACGTCGACCTTGTTCAGGACGACGATCCGGGGCCGGTTGTCGAGCCCGCCGTACTCGCGCAACTCCGCCTCGATGATGTCGAGGTCGGACACCGGGTCGCGGTCGGACTCCAGCGTCGCCGTGTCCAGCACGTGCACCAGCACGCTGCACCGCTCCACGTGCCGCAGGAACTCCAGGCCCAGCCCCTTGCCCTGGCTGGCGCCCGGGATCAGCCCCGGCACGTCGGCGATGGTGTACACGGTCGAACCGGCCGTGACGACACCCAGGTTGGGCACGAGGGTGGTGAACGGGTAGTCGGCGATCTTCGGCTT
Organism: Streptomyces sp. NPDC001843; assembly: GCF_042891955.1. Classification (NCBI taxonomy): domain Bacteria; kingdom Bacillati; phylum Actinomycetota; class Actinomycetes; order Kitasatosporales; family Streptomycetaceae; genus Streptomyces; species Streptomyces sp. NPDC001843. The sequence goes on from NZ_JBIATQ010000001.1 coordinate 945,177, forward strand.
GGCCGCGCTCAGCACCGAGATCAGCGAGGACTTGCCGGCACTCGGGTAGCCGACCAGCGCCACGTCGGCGACGGTCTTCAGCTCCAGGACGATGTCGCCCAGGTCGCCCGGCTCACCGAGCAGCGCGAACCCGGGCGCCTTGCGCCTGGCCGAGGCCAGCGCCGCGTTGCCGAGGCCGCCCCGGCCGCCCTGCGCGGCGACGTACGACGTGCCCTGCCCGACCAGGTCGGCCAGCACGTTGCCCGCCTTGTCCAGGACGACCGTGCCGTCCGGCACCGGCAGGACCAGGTCCTGGCCGTCCTTGCCGGAGCGGTTGCCGCCCTCGCCGGGCTTGCCGTTGGTGGCCTTGCGGTGCGGGGAGTGGTGGTAGTCGAGCAGCGTGGTCACCGACTGGTCGACGGTGAGGATCACATCGCCGCCCCGGCCGCCGTTGCCGCCGTCCGGGCCGCCCAGCGGCTTGAACTTCTCACGGTGGACGGAGGCACAGCCGTGACCTCCGTTACCCGCGGCGACGTGCAGCTCGACGCGGTCCACGAAGGTGGTCATGGTTCGGTGCCTCCAGAAAAAGTACGAGTACGTCTTTGCTTCAACACGCGAAAGGCGGACCTGCCTTCCCGACCGGGAAGTGAGGTCCGCCTCGCGAAAGCGTTTCGGTCTGTGCCTGGGATCAGGCGACCGGAACGATGTTCACGACCTTGCGGCCACGGTGGCTACCGAACTCCACCGCACCGGCCTGCAGCGCGAACAGCGTGTCGTCGCCGCCACGGCCGACGCCCGCGCCCGGGTGGAAGTGGGTGCCGCGCTGGCGGACCAGGATCTCGCCCGCGCTCACGACCTGACCGCCGAAGCGCTTCACGCCGAGCCGCTGAGCGTTGGAGTCGCGACCGTTCCGGGTGGACGATGCGCCCTTCTTGTGTGCCATTTCTCCTCAGTCCCTTACTTCGCAGCCGTGGGGATCTCAGTGACCTTGATCGCCGTGTACTGCTGGCGGTGGCCCTGACGACGGCGGTAGCCGGTCTTGTTCTTGTAGCGCAGAATGTCGATCTTCTGGCCCTTGTGGTGGTCCACGACCTCGGCCTGGACCTTGATGCCGGCCAGCACCCACGGGTCGCTGGTCACAGCGTCGCCGTCGACAACGAGCAGGGTCGAGAGCTCGACCGTGTCGCCAACCTTGGCAGTGGAAATCTTGTCAACCTCAACGATGTCGCCGACAGCAACCTTGTGCTGGCGACCACCGCTGCGCACGATGGCGTACACGCGGATCTCACTCTCTCGCTCGGGAAACGGCACCCCCGCAGTCCAGCCGCTCGACCACGAGCGGCCTCTCCCGGCCGGCCGTCCGGGAGGAAGAGGTTTACGGGGATGTGGCACGTCAGTGGACACGCCGACGGTCAAGGTTACGGGGCGGGCCCATGCCGGTCAAACCGGGGTCGAGCAGGCGGGGGACGGACTCTGCGGTTGCGGGCGGCGGCGGTCCCGTCAGGATGGATAACGGAGGAGGTTTTCCTCGCATGTTGCCGCGCCGGGCGGGAGGTCGTCGGCGGTGCAGAGCATCTCTTTTCTCCTGCTGGCGGTCGTACTGACCGCCTTGGCATTCGACTTCACCAATGGCTTCCACGACACCGCCAACTCCATGGCGACGTCCATCGCGACCGGAGCCCTCAGCCCACGGACGGCCGTCGCGGTCGCCGGCGTACTGAACCTCGCCGGCGCCTTCCTCTCCACGGAAGTGGCCACGACGATCTCGAACGGGCTCGTCAACGACTCCAAGGTGTCCCTGGTGATGATTTTCGCCGGCCTGGTCGGCGCGATCCTGTGGAACCTGACGACCTGGCTCTTCGGCCTGCCGTCCAGTTCGTCGCACGCGCTGTTCGGCGGGCTGATCGGTGCGGTGTGGGTGGGGGCGGGCGGATCGGCGATCCACTTCAGCCAGGTGGTGGAGAAGGTCGTGATCCCGGCGATCGCCTCACCGATCCTGGCCTGCGCGGTGGCCCTGGCCGCGACGTACCTGGCCTACAAGATCACCCAGCGCACCGCCGAGCGCGGGGTCGACAAGGGTTTCCGTGCGGGACAGGTCGGATCGGCGTCCCTGGTGGCCCTGGCCCACGGCACCAACGACGCGCAGAAGACCATGGGCGTCATCACCCTCGCGCTCATATCCACCGGCTTCCTCCCCCACGGATCCCAACCGCCGTGGTGGGTGGTGCTCACCGCCGGGCTGGCGATCTCGCTGGGCACCTACGTCGGAGGCTGGCGGATCATCCGGACCATGGGCAGGGGCCTGACCGACATCCATGCCCCGCAGGGCTTCTCCGCCGAGACGACGGCGACAGCGGTCATCCTGTCGTCCTCGCACCTGGGTTTCGCGCTGTCCACCACGCAGGTCTGCACCGGCGCCATCATGGGCTCGGGGCTCGGCCGCAGGCTGGCCAAGGTGCGGTGGGGCGTCGCGGGGCGGATCGCGGTGTCCTGGGTTCTGACACTGCCGGCCGCGGCGGCGGTCGGCGGTGTCTCGGCCTGGGTGGCCGGCCGGGGCGACCTCGGGGTGATCCTGGTGGCGGCCGTGGCCGTGGCCGCGGCGGCCGGCTTCTACGTCCTGTCCCGGCGCCGTCCGGTCAGCCCGGACAACGTCAACGAGTTGCCGGCCCGGGAACGCGAGTACGCCGGCCCGTCCGCCGTGTGATCACCGCGGTCCGTGTGGTTCCCGCAGTCGCGGAAGGAAGCGCGAGATGCACATCAAATGGGACAGCCTCGGGGCCGTCTCCCTGGCCAGCTTCGGTGCCACGCTTGCGGTGGTCGTGCTGTTCTCCCTCGGCATCGCGGCCTGGAGCCGTGCCGGCGACCTGCGCGGCGGCTCGTCGGAAGGCGGCCTTCACGAAGGCTCGTCGGGCGGCGTACAGGCGCGGGTGGCCACGGGCGCCGCGGTGCTCTGTTTCGCCACGTGCCTGGCGGTGGCGGCGTACGGAATCGATCTCATCGTCCCTGACTGACTGCCGACGTCCTTGACTGGCCGGCGGTCGGGGAAACGGCAGCGCGGGACACCGGTGGATCCGGTGTCCCGCGCTGCTCCGCGACGTGACGGCCCCTGTGGGGAGGGCCGGGTCAGTCCTCCGTCGTGACCGAGACGGACGGCGGCGTCTGCTCCGCCGCCGCGGTCTTCTTCGACGTCCTCTTCGCGGCGGTCTTGGCGGTGGTCGTCTTCGCCGCCTTCTTGGCCGTCGTCTTCTTGGCCGTCGTCTTCTTGGCCGTCGTCTTCTTGGCCGCGGTCTTCTTCGCCGCGGTCGTCTTGGTGGCGGCCTTCTTCGCGGGTGCCTTCTTGGCGGCCTTGCGGGCCGTCTTCTTGGCCGGTGCGGCGTCCTCCGCCTCGGCGGGCCCGGCGGGTGCCTCCGCCGACGGGACGACCACGACGGCCGTCTCCTCGGGCGCGGTGGGCGCGGTGGCCTTGCGCACGGCGCGGCGGCGCGGGCGGGCCGGAGCGGCGCTCTCCGCGGGCGCCTCCTCGGCCGGGGCCGCGGTCTCGGGCTGGGCCACCGGTGCCTCGTCGGCGGGCGCCGCCGACTCGGTGACCGTCACCACGACCGCCTCGGCCCCCGCGGGGGAGCCGGCCGGTGCCGACACCTTGCGGGTCGCCCGGCGGCGCGTACGGCCCTTGGGCGCGGCCTCCTCGGCAGCCAGGGCCTGCGTCTCCGGCTGCGCGGGCGGCACGACCGGGTCCTCGACGGCCATGGGCTCGGCCTGCGCCTCGGCGGCCGGCTCCGGCAGCACCGGACGCTCGGCCTCCGCCGCCGCGGAGACGTCCTGTGCGGTCGGGGCCTCGACAGCTTCGGCAGCCTCGGTCACGGGTGCCGCGTCACGGCTTTCCGGCCTCCGGGTCTCCGCCTTGGGCGTGCCCGCGGGAGCGGACGCCCGCCGGCCGGCCCGGCGGCGCGAGCGGCCCCGGGTGGCGGCGGCCTCGGCCTCGGCGACGCTGCTGAACAGCTCCTCGTCCGGCGAGAAGTCGGGGCTGGGCAGGGCCACCGGCTCGGCGACCTCGGCGACGACCTCCGCCACGGCCTCGTTCTCGGCCTCCTCCTCGGCGGTCTCGGCGACCCCCGTGGCCACGGACACCGTCTCCTGCTCGGTCACCTGGCCGTCGCCGCCGCGCCCGCGCTTCTTGCGCTTGCCGCCGCCCCCGGTGGAGGTCGGCTGCTCCATGTGCACGATGACACCGCGGCCGTTGCAGTGGACGCAGGTCTCCGAGAAGGACTCCAGCAGGCCCTGGCCGACCCGCTTGCGGGTCATCTGGACCAGGCCCAGCGAGGTGACCTCGGCGACCTGGTGCTTCGTACGGTCCCGGCCCAGGCACTCCAGCAGGCGCCGCAGCACCAGGTCCCGGTTTGACTCCAGCACCATGTCGATGAAGTCGATCACGATGATGCCGCCGAGGTCGCGCAGCCGGAGCTGGCGCACGATCTCCTCGGCCGCCTCCAGGTTGTTCCTGGTGACCGTCTCCTCGAGGTTGCCGCCCTGACCGGTGAACTTGCCGGTGTTGACGTCGACGACGACCATCGCCTCGGTCCGGTCGATCACCAGCGAACCGCCGCTGGGCAGCCAGACCTTGCGGTCCAGGGCCTTGGCGAGCTGCTCGTCGATCCGGTACGTGGCGAAGACGTCGACCTCACTGGTCCACTTCGACAGCCGTTCGGCCAGGTCGGGGGCGACGTGCGAGACGTAGCCGTGGATGGTCTCCCAGGCGTCCTCGCCGCTGACGACGACCTTGGTGAAGTCCTCGTTGAAGATGTCGCGGACGACCCGGACGGTCATGTCCGGCTCGCCGTACAGCAGCGTCGGGGCGTTGCCGTTCTTGGCCTTCTTCTGGATGTCCTCCCACTGCGCCTGCAGCCGCTCGACGTCCCGGCGCAGCTCGTCCTCGCTGGCGCCCTCGGCGGCGGTGCGCACGATGACGCCCGCGTCGTCCGGGACGATCTTCTTGAGGATGCTCTTCAGCCGGGCCCGCTCGGTGTCGGGGAGCTTGCGGCTGATGCCGGTCATCGAGCCCTCGGGCACGTACACGAGGTAGCGGCCCGGGAGGGAGACCTGACTGGTCAGGCGGGCGCCCTTGTGGCCGATCGGGTCCTTCGTCACCTGGACGAGGACCGACTGGCCGGACTTCAGGGCGGACTCGATACGGCGCGGGCCGTTCGCCATGCCCAGCGCCTCGAAGTTGACCTCACCGGCGTACAGGACGGCGTTGCGGCCCTTGCCGATGTCGATGAAGGCGGCCTCCATGGACGGCAGCACGTTCTGGACCTTGCCCAGGTAGACGTTGCCGACGTACGAGGTCGACTGCTCCTTGTTGACGTAGTGCTCGACGAGCACGCCGTCCTCCAGGACGCCGATCTGCGTACGGTCGCCGTTCTGGCGGACGACCATCACGCGCTCCACGGCCTCGCGGCGGGCCAGGAACTCGGCCTCGGTGATGATCGGGACCCGGCGGCGGCCCTGCTCGCGGCCCTCCCGGCGGCGCTGCTTCTTCGCCTCCAGGCGGGTCGAGCCCTTGATGGACTGCACCTCGTCGGACGGCTCGGCGGGCTTGCGCGGTTCGCGGACCTTGACGACGGTGCGCTCCGGGTCGCCCTCACCGGGCTCGGGGTCGGCGGAGGTGTCCCCGGCGCGACGACGGCGGCGGCGACGGCGACGGCTGCTGGAGCTGGAACCGCCGGACTCCTCGGCGCGGGCGTCCTCGGCGTCCTCTTCGTCCTGCTCGGCGGTGTCCTCGGCGTCCTGGTCGGCCTGCTCGGCGGCGAGCTCGTCGGACTCGGCGTCCGCGCCTGCCCCGGCCTCGCCGTCCACGGCGTCACCGCGACGGCGGCGCCGGCCACCACGACGGCGACGGCGACGCGAACCGGTCTCCTCCGTGTCGTCGGCGTCGTCGGCCTCGTCGGTCTCGTCGCCCTCCGCGACGTCCTCGACCGGCTCCGCCGTTTCCTCGGCCTCGTAGGTCCGGTCGGCGGTCTTGGTCTCGTCGCTCCGGGCCTCGGCCTCGTCGGCGTACCCGCCGACACCCCGGCGGCGACGGCGGCGGCGCGAGCCGGTCTGCTCCTCGGGGAGCTCCTCGGCCACCTGGACCTCGTCGGCCTCCTCGACCTCGGCGGCTTCGGCGGCCGCCTGGGCGGCGGCGCGCTCCGGGGTCTGGAACCTCGGCTCGGTGAACACGGGCGCCTGGAAAACGGCCACGGCCGGGCGTGCGGGGCGGCGCGGTGCGTCGGCATCCTCGGCCTTCGGGGAGGCCTGCTGCGCGGGCTCGGCGAACCCGGTCGCGGCCTGCCGCACGACGCGGCGGCGGCGACGCGGGGCGACGGCCTCGGCGGGGGCCTGCGCGGCTTCGGCGACGGGGGCCTGCGGTGCTTCGGCGGCCTCGGCGGTCTGCGCGGGCTCGGCGGCGGTCTCCTCGGCGGCAGCGGCGGTCGCCTCGGCCACTGCGGTTTCCTTCTCGGCAGTACCTTCCGGGGCGGCCACACGGCGTGTGGCACGGCGGCGGGTACGGCGCGGCGCGGCCTCCTCGGCGGCCGGAGCCTCGACAGCGGGAGCTGCCTCGGTGACCTCAGTGACCTCACTGGTCACAGCGGTCTCAGCGGTCTCAGGGGTCTCCTCGGCCTCGGCAGGCGCCTCGGCGGTGACTTCCGGAGCGCCTGTGGGCGCGGACGCCCGGCGGGTCGCACGGCGACGCGGACGTGCGGCGGGCACGGCCTCCTCCACGGCGGCCGGAGCCTCGGCGACGGGCGTCTCGGCGGCCGGAGCGGCCTCGGCCTCGGTGGCCTCCGCCGAGGCCGGCGCACCGGCCGGGGCGGACGCGCGGCGAGTGGCACGGCGGCGGGTACGAGGCGGAGCGGTCTCCTCCACGGCCTTTTCCGCGGGCTCCTCCGCGGCCTCGGCAGGGGCCGCGGCGGCAGCGGCCGGTACGACCGTCTCGACGGTCTCCGCGGACGCCGGGGAGCCGGCCGGCGCGGACGACCGGCGGGTCGCACGGCGGCGCGGACGACCGGCGGGCGCGGCCTCCTCCACGACGGCAGGGGCGGGCGCCTCGGCGGCCACCTTCTCCTCGACCTCGTCGGCCTCGGCGGCCGGTATGGCCGGCGCGGTGACCTCGGCCGGGGTCTCGGCCCCGGCGGGCGGACCCGCGGGGCGGGAAGCGGCCCGGCGCCGACGACGCGGCGGCAGGGTGTCGCTCGGGGTGTTCAGTTCGGAGTCCGTCGAGGACTCTGCGGGTTCGGTCGGTTCGAGCATGCGGGCGTTTCTCCCGTCAGGCTCCCGGGCGCCGCGCCTGGTCCGGCGTCGATCTCGTCGACCGCCGTTGACGTCCGCGGCTCGCGCGGTGCGCGGTGCCGCCGTCCGGGGCGCGGGCGCCACACGGGAGCTCTATTGTCCTGTCTCGCCGGTTCCGTATGCCTTGTCGCTTACGGCCTGGCGAAAGTCTTGTGGGCGGTGCGCTGCCCGACCCAGGTGGCTCCCGAGTACGAGGGCGGCGCTACGACGTCCGTCCTACGCGGAGCCTTCCGTCGCCGGCACCGTCGCGGCGGCAGCGGCCATTGTCAGGGCCTGTGCTGCCTCGCGGTCGGGCGCGAGCGGGTCGGTCACCGTGCCGGTCTCTTCATCGAACAGCCCCTGCGCCAGCCTGGTCACCGCTACGGGGACCGGCGGCGCCAGGTCGGCCACGGCGCGGAGTCCGGACAGGACGTCGTCGGGTCGTACGGCAGGCGTCACGTGCCGAACAACCAGCCGCAGTATCGCACAAGGCTGGTCGCTGGGCCTATCAGCCTGCTGACTCTGTGTTGTCACTCTCTCCAGGTTCACGACCGCGGACCGGGCGTCGAAGGTGCGGACGCCGTTCTTGGTCGTGCGCTGGACCTCGACGGTGCCGGCCTCGTTGAAGGCCGCCACCGCCCGCTCGGCTTCGGCCGGGTCGACGCCGTCCAGCCTGAGCTCCCACACGGAAGCCGTCAGCCGGTCGGCGAGTCCCGACGTCCGCGCCTCGACCGCGTCGACGATGTCGAGCCCGGGGGGCAGCGACTCGTCGAGCAGGACGCGCAGCGTCTGCGGGTCACGGGGCGCGGCGAGCGCGATCTCCAAGTACTCCGCCTCACTGCCCGTGCCGGTGGGTGCGGCATTGGCGTACGACACCTTCGGGTGCGGCGTGAACCCCGCCGAGTACGCCATGGGCACCTCGGCGCGGCGCAGCGCACGCTCGAAGGCGCGCTGGAAGTCACGGTGGCTGGTGAACCGGAGGCGGCCGCGCTTGGTGTAGCGCAGTCGGATGCGCTGCACCGCGGGTGCGGGCGGCGGGCCTTCGGGCTGTCGCTTGCCCAGTGTCCTAGTCCTTCGTGAGAGCGGTGGTACTCCTACCAAGAGTACGTGTCCCGGCAGCCGTGGGTTCCCGCCGGTCCACCGGCTCCGGCCGCCGGGGCTCGCCGAAGAGCGCGCGCCGCACGTCGGCGCGCGCCTGCCGGACGGTCTCCCGGGCGGCGGCCAGCGCCTGCCCGGTGGCCCGGCCCACGGCACGTGCCGCCTCGGCGACGGGCCGCAGCAGCACGTCCCGCAGGACGTGACCGACCGGGGTGAGGAGGGTCCGGTACACCCATCGCACAGGCTCCACGAGAATCCACCGGAAGAGAGTCCCGAGGACCCGGCCCACGGCACGTGAGACATGCCCCGCGATCCGCCAGGCGTGCCCGAGCGCGGTCCCGATCTCCCGTCCGACGACGGCGAGGGCCCGGCCGACCGGCGCGAGCACCCAGCGCCACAGGGCGAGCGCGGGCAGCACCAGCAGTACGCGGGCGATCCAGTAGAGGGCGGTGCCGATGCCGGTGCCGACCGTCCGCAGCAGCCATGCCACGGCCTGCCCGACCGGTCTGAGCACCCACATCACGGCGTGCCCGACCGGCGTGAGCACGCGCGCGTACACCCACACCAGGGCGTGCCCCAGGGGCGCGAGGAGATACCGGTACAGCCAGCCCAGAGGCACCACGAACAGCCCGTACAGCAGCCGGCCGATCGCCCTGCCGACGGGCGCGAGCCCGTACCGCCACAGGAACCGCCCGGTCGCCGCCAGCGCGTCCCACGCCATCCGCACCGGCACGACCAGCACGAGCACGACGATCCGCAGCGGGATCCGGAGCGCGACGACGAGGCAGCCCTCGGCGCGCTCGGACGGGGGCGACGGCCGGTGGGGATCCGTACCGGCGCCCACTAACCGACGACCTGGACGGGCGTGCCCTTGGCGGCGAAGTCCCACATCGCCTTGCCGTCCGCCGCACGTTCCCTTATGGCGCCGGTGCGCAGGCTTGGGTCGGGTGACGGGGACGAGCCGTCGACGGCGTTGGAGAAGGCGTTGGCGGCCCCGAAGTACACGGCGTTCTCTATCCGCACGCCGTCGCTGCCGGTCCCGGTCTCCCGCCGGAACGTGACGCTGTAGGCCCCCTTGGAGGGTGTCACCGTCCCCGGCCAGACGGCGAACGTGCGCTGGGACTTCCCGTCGGCCCCGACCAGCCACACCCGCTTCTGCCCCACGGAGTACACCACCCTGCGCCCGGTGCCGGAGCCGGCGGGCACCTTGTGCTCCGGCGCCTTGGGCGCGGCGGGGTGGGAGGCCTTCACGCTGGGCGCCGCGGAGGCCCCGGCGGCCAGTCCCCCGGCCGGGATGTTCTTCCGCGCCTGCAAGGACAGTACGAGCACCGCGGCCAGTGCCCCGACCAACAGCCCGGTTATCCAGGCGCCCGCGGGCACCTTACGCCTCGACACTGGACCAGTCTCCCCAAACGCCTCGTACGGACCTCCCCGACGTCGGCCCTTCGTGTCGGTAGATTATCCGTGCGGTGCCCCGGGTCCGCCCATGGCTGATGTACTCGAGTACGGCTGAGTACTTGTGCTCTGGCCGGCGGCGGGGCGGCGCGGAACGCTGGGGCCATGCGACGAAGACTGCTGAAACCCCTTCTTCCCCTGCTGTGGGTCCTCGTGCTGGCCGGGACATCGGCGGCGGCGTGGGCCGCCCGGCTGGGCTGGGACCAGGAATACGACGAGCATCCCGATGGCACGGTGAGCGGCCCGTACCAGGCGTGGCAGGTGATCGGGCTGGTGCTGACCCTGCTGGCGCCGGTGTGCTGGGCGGCGTACCGGCGCCACTTCGCGGGTGCTGTGCTCGGCACCACGCTGGGCCTGACGGTCGCCGCCGGCTACGACTGGTCGGACGACTCCACCGGCCAATCCGGGGTCGGCGTGGTCCTGATCATGATGGGCGGCCTCGCCGCGACCGCCGTCGTGTCCGCCGTGGCGGCCTCCATGCCCCGGGACGTGCAGCGGATCGGTGGCTGACGGCCGCGTTTACAGTGCCTGGCCGTCCGTCGGCGCGAGGTCCTGTTCGGTCCAGATCGTCTTGCCGGTGGTGGTGTAGCGCGTGCCCCAGTGGTGGGTCATCTGGGCGATGATGAACAGGCCCCGGCCTCCCTCGTCGTCGCTGGCGGCGTGCCGCAGATTGGGCGTGGTGTGGCCGGTGTCGGAGACCTCGCAGATCAGGTTCCGGTCGCGGATGAGGCGTACCTGGACCGGACCGCCGACGTAGCGGATGGCGTTGGTGACCAGTTCGCTGACGATGAGCTCGCTGGTGAACGCCAGGTCGTCCAGCCCCCAGTCGCCGAGCTGCTTGCTGACGGCGGTGCGGATGCCGGCCACCGCCGCCGGGTCGGGGGGAAGTTCCCACTGGGTGAACTGGTTGCGGTCGAGCAGGCGGGTGCGGGCCACGAGCAGTGTCGCGTCCTCGTCCACGGGTCCGGGCAGCAGAGTGGCCACCGCCCGGTCGCACAGCTCCTCCAGGGGCCTTCGGTCGTCGGCGAGCACCTGGGACAGTTGCGCGAGCCCGGCGTCGCGGTCGCCCGCGGACTGGAGGAGGCCGCCCGTGCACAGGGCGACGAGGCTGCCCGGCGGGAGCTGGAGTTCCGTGCTCTGGTAGGGCACGCCGACGACGCCCAGCGGCGGCCCGGGCGGCAGCCGCGGACAGTCGACGACGCCCGTGTGCGGTTCGACGACGGCCAGCACCGGCTCCCCGGCCCGGGCCAGGGTGCAGTTCCCCGAGACCGGGTCGTACACCGCGTACAGACAGGCCACGCCCAGTGTTCTGTCGGGCCTCGGCCTCCGGTGGCCCGGGCCGTGGCCGGCCTTCCGCTCCTGCGCGGTCTGCTCGAACAGGTCGTCCAGCCGGGACAGGAGCTCGTCCGGGGTCAGGTCCAGCCGGGCGAGGACGCGCACGCCCGTGCGCAGGCGTCCCATGGTGGCCGCCGCGCGCATGCCGTGGCCGAGCACGTCCCCGACGACCAGACCGGCCCTGGCCCCCGACAGCGGGATGACGTCGTACCAGTCGCCGCCGATCCCGGACCCGCTGTCGGCGGGCAGGTAGCGGCTCGCCGAGTCGAGGGCGGTGTGCGGCGGCAGGCCGCGTGGAAGCATGCTCCGCTGCAGCTTGAGCGCCACGGTGTGGCCACGGGTGACCACCGGCATCAGCAGCAGACCCAGCAGCAGGGCCCCCAGGCCCACGACGGTGACGCCGCCGGTCGGTCCGACGAGCGGCAGGTCGACACTGGTCGCGCCGTAGCCGGGGTCCGCGTAGACGAGGGCGGCGTACAGGAACAGGCCCAGCATGATCAGCCCGCCCAGCCCGGGCAGCACGCCCTTGAAGACGAGGTCCTCGGTGCTGCGGGTGAGGACCCTGCGGTGGTACCAGACGCAGGCGAACCCGGTCAGCCCGTACTGGAACGTGATCGCGAGGCCCACCGAGTCGATGGAGTCGGCCAGCACGTTCCCGCTGAAGGTGGTCAGCAGGACGAGGAAGGCGATGGAGACCGCCCCCATGCCGACGGTCGACCAGGTCGGGGTGAGGAACCTGCGGTGCACCCGGGCGAACCGGGCGGGTACGGCCTTGTGCACCGCCATGGAGAAGACGGTTCTGGCCAGCGGCAGGATGGTGGTCTGGGTGGAGGCCAGCGCCGAGGTCAGCACCATCAGGATCAGCAGGCTCGACAGCACGAAGCCCGTGCCGTGGCTGCCGAAGACGGCGTCGCCCAGTCCGGAGAACACGTCGTCGGAGTGGTCTGGGTTGCCCAGGCCGATGCCCGAGCGGCCGGCTCCGGCGAAGGCCTGCGCCGAGGTGGCCACCAGCGCGTACATGACCAGGAGCAGCACGGTGGACAGGACGGCGGCGCGCCCCGGGATGCGGGTGCTGTCGACGGTCTCCTCGTTGATCGAGACGGCGGTGTCCCAGCCCCAGTAGATGAAGACTCCCGCCAGCAGGCCCGAGGTGAGCGCCTTCGCCGAGGACACCTCGAAGGGGTTGAACCAGGAAGCGGAGACATGGATCGCCGTCGGGGGCGGGTCGGTGTAGACCCTGACCAGCGCGGCGACGGCGAACAGGGCGAGCATCGCCACCTCCACGCACAGCAGCCAGCGCTGGACGGCGGCCGAGAACTCGATGCCGACGTAGCAGACCGTGGTCATCACGGCGATCCAGACGATGCCCGCCACGGTGGTCCACAGCCGGTCCTCCGCCAGTGAGTCCAGGCCCACCAGCCGGAAGCTGTAGGTGCCGGCGATCTCGGCGAGGCTCGCCATGACGATCACGTTGGCGACGACGATGCCCCAGCCACCCATCCAGCCGGTGCGCGGGCCGAAGGCGCGGGTCGCCCAGGTGAAGGTGGTCCCGCAGTCGGCGTTGCTCGCGTTGAGCTCCCGGAAGGCGTACGCGATCAGCAGCATCGGCACGAACGACAGCATCGTGACGATCGGGGCCTGCAGACCGACCGCCGCCACGATGAGCCCCAGCGTCGCGGCGAGGCTGTAGGCGGGAGCGGTGGAGGCCACCCCGATGACCACCGAGGAGATCATGCCCAGGGCGTCGTTCTTGAGCCCTTTCCGGCCGACCCCTGTCCCGGGAGCGGGGCGGCCGGCGGGCCCGCTGCCGCCGAAGTGCCTCACACTTGATTGCACCGCCGGGCCACTCCTCCCGCAACAGCGCGGGGCAGCGGCCGTCTTCGCCGATTCCCCGAATCCGCCCGCACCGCTCGGCTAACATGATCGAACTCATGACGGGCGCCCTCATCGCCTGTCCTCACATCTGAACAAGCCGACAAAGACAATTGATATCCATAGCGCCGCGGGTGTTTTCGCGAAGAAACTGCAGAATTGCGGCGGGCGTGGCAACCCTTGGATTCCTCATCACGCTGGAATTCGCCGCGCGCCGCTACGGCCTGCCAGGGCCGCTCACCAACCAGGTACAGGAGGTGATATTCCCGCCGAAATCGGGATTCCTGCTGTACGCCGGCCTGGCGCTGATGATGGTGGTGCTGACCTGGCGGCAGCGGTTCATCGCGGTCGCCGCCGCGATCGGCATAGACATCGCCTTCGCGCTGGTGCGATGGGCGCTCGGCGTCGAGGTGACCGACGGCCACCCCTTCGGCAACGGTGCCCTGTGGGTGATGCTGGGCTGCGGCGTCGTCGCCGTCACGCGCCGCACCGGCCGGGACCGTGTGCTGCTGCTGAAGGGCGTCGGGCTGGGCCTGCTGCTGGTGGCCGGCCGCAAGACCGGTGACACCTGGCTGCTCATCACGGCGAAGACCCGCCCGACGGTGCTCGACCAGTACCTGGCGACCGCCGATCACGCGCTGGGCAACCCGTCGTGGGTGGCAGGCCGGATCGTCAGGGCCACCGGCCCGGTCGGCCCCCATGTGCTCGACGCCGTCTACATCCAGCTCGCGGTGGCCGCGGTCGTCGTCGCGCTGTACCAGCTGCGGGACGTGGCGGCCGAGCGCCGGTTCCCGCGCCACCACCTGGTGCGGACCTTCCTGGCCATCGGCCTCCTCGGGCCCGCCGTCTACATGATCTTCCCGGTGGTCGGGCCGGTGTTCGCCTACGGTCCCGGCGCCTTCGGCACCGGCGGCGCACATTGGGCGCTGGCCGACCTGTGGCCGCACACGCCGCCGCCGGTCCACGCCCCTCACCGGATGCCGTTCGACGAGCTCACCCCGCGCAACTGCATGCCCAGCCTGCACACGGCGTGGGCCACCGCGATTTTCGTCCATTCCCGAAGGGGACCCCGAATTCTGCGGTTCGCGGGCACGTTCTGGCTGCTCGCCACGCTCAGCGCGACGCTGGGATTCGGTTACCACTACGGCGTGGATCTCGTCGCCGGCGTGGTGTTCGCGCTCACGGTCGAGGCGGCGCTGCGCTCGTTCGACCGGGGCTGGGACCGGTCGGGAATCCAGTTGGTCGCCTACGGCACGACGGTCTTCGCCGCGCTCCTGCTGGCGTACCGCTACCTGCCCGTGAAAATGGCCGAACACCCGTGGGTGTTCGGCCCGCTTCTCATTCTGGCGATGGCCTCGGTGATCCAGGGCTATGTACGGACCACCAGACTGTGGGACCCGAGAACAACCCCGGCGCGGCAACCGGAACCGCAGCCCGAGCCCGCCTGAGCCGGGCCTGTCCGCGTCCGGACGACGCCCCGCGCGACATTGCCTGACCAGCGCTGTTGACTGCCTGTTATGTGAAGGCGCATCGGGCTGGGCGACGCATGACAGGCGGTGGGCAAGCGCTTCGCGGCGAGGACGGCAGGGCGCTTGGACACCGCGCCGCCCGGCCCTTCACCCGCGCCGGGTGACGCACTCCCGTCCCTGCCATGCACAGGATGAACTCGGAAGGGAGTCGACATGACTGCTCCGCAGACCGCCCCCGCACACGCGGCGAGGCACCCGTGGGCCCAGGGCCTCATGCTCTTCGCCGCCGTCATACTGATGATCACAGGAGTGCTGGACGTCCTGCGCGGCATCATGGGGATCGTCCAGGACCAGGTGTTCCTGGTCACCCAGGGCTACGTCTTCCGGTTCGACCTGACCGGCTGGGGCTGGGCGCACCTCGTCCTGGGAGCGCTCGCCGTGATCGTCAGCCTCGGGCTGTTCCAGTCGGCGCGGTGGGCTCGCTTCGCCGGCGTGGCCATCGCCGGATTCATCATCATCGCCCACTTCCTCTCCCTGCCGTACTCCCCGGTGTGGTCCACCTTGATGATCGCGTTGTCGGGGCTCGTCATGTGGGCGCTGTGCGTGGCGCGGCCCGCGGACTCCTCCGGGGCCGCCGGGGCCTCCGGTGCTGGCGGGACCTACCGGGGAACGCCGCGGGAACAGTGAGCGCGGCCTCCCGCGGGTCGCCCGCCCTGTGGGCCCGCCTGGCGCTGCTCGCCCTGATGGGCAGTGTCCTGGTGCCGCTCGTCGCCGCCGGGCTGGCCAGCCTGCTCTGGCCGGTGATCGGTGTCGCGGGGCTGGCCCTCACGGCTGCCGGGCTGTGGCTGGTCCTCGCGCACACGGGGATCGTCCGGGCGTTGGGAACGCTGCTCTCGGTGGCCGTTCCGCTGGCGGTCCTCGCCCTGTTCGCCGCGAACGGCGTGGTGTGGGCCGCCGCCGTCTCCCTCGGACTGTGGGCGCTGGCCGCCGTGGCCGCCCGGACCGCCCTGACTCCTGCGGGTGTCGCCGCCGAGGCCGGCCGTGAGCAGCGTGCCGAGGCGCCGCGCCGCCCCTGGATCGTGATGAACCCGCTCTCGGGTGGCGGCAAGGTGACCCGTTTCCACCTGGCGGAGAAGGCGCGGGCGGCGGGCGCGCAGGTGGTCCTGCTGGATCCGGCGAGGCACCAGGACGTGGCGGAGCTGGCCAGGCGGGCGGTGGACGACGGGGCCGATCTGCTGGCCGCGGCCGGCGGGGACGGCACGCAGGCCCTCGTGGCCGAGGTGGCCGCCGTGCACGACATCCCCTTCCTGGTGATCCCGGCCGGCACGCGCAACCACTTCGCCCTGGATCTCGGCCTGGACCGCGACGATCCGGCGGCGGCCCTGGACGCCCTGACCGACGGCGTGGAACTCCGGGTCGACCTCGGGTTCGCCGCCGACCGGGTCTTCGTCAACAACGCCTCGTTCGGCACCTACGCCTCCGTCGTCGCCGACCCCGCCTACCGGAACCGGAAACTGCGCACGGCCCTGCAGACGCTGCCCGACCTGCTGGGCGGCGACGAGGCGCCCGGTCTTCGGATGCGGGCCGGTGACACGCGCATCGGCGGACTCCAGGCGGTCCTCGTCAGCAACAATCCCTACCGGCGCGCCGCCGACACGGCCCGTCCCGGGCGCCGGGAGCGGCTGGACTCCGGATGGCTCGGCGTGCTGTGCGTGGGCGTCCACAGTGCAGCCCAGGCGGCGCGAACGGTGCGCGGGGCACGCTCTGCGGACCTGCGGCGGCTGACCGCCCGGGAAGTGGTCGTGGAGGCGGACAGCGGTACCGTCCCGGCGGGCATCGACGGGGAGCACGTCACGCTTCCGGCCCCGGTGCTGTGCCGCATCGCCCCCGGCGCCCTGCGGATCCGAGTCCCCCGGCACCGCCCCGGCACCCCGGCGAACAGACCGCCCGCCGACTGGCCGCGCGTGCTGCGGCTGGCTCTGGACACGGGGGGCGGTCAGCGGGGCTGAGCGGGCCCCGGCCGTCCACTCGGCGCCGGTGCGCGTGGCCCGGGTCGTCGGTGCGGGTGAGCCCGCACCGTTCGGTCTTCCGCCGCACCGGCTACTTGTTCACGACGGTCAGCGGCAACGACTTCAATGCGCTGGTCACGGACCTCACCGCCAGCTCACCCAGTCAGTGCGCGTGGCCTGCCGAAGCGGGCGCCGGACCCCCGTTCTTGACCGTCAGCGGCAGCAGCTTCTTGCCGGTCGGGCCGATCTGGATGGACGTGTCCATGGCCGGGCACACCCCGCAGTCGAAGCACGGCGTCCAGCGGCAGTCCTCGACCTCGGTCTCGTCGAGGGCGTCCTGCCAGTCCTCCCAGAGCCAGTCCTTGTCGAGGCCGGAGTCGAGGTGGTCCCAGGGGAGGACCTCCTCGTAGGTGCGCTCGCGGGTGGTGTACCAGTCGACGTCCACGCCGAAGGGGGCGAGGGCCTTGTCGGCGCAGGCCATCCAGCGGTCGTAACTGAAGTGCTCGCGCCAGCCGTCGAAGCGGCCGCCGTCGTCGTAGACGGCGCGGATGACGGCGCCGATGCGGCGGTCGCCGCGGGAGAGCAGGCCCTCGACGATGCCCGGCTTGCCGTCGTGGTAGCGGAAGCCGATGGAGCGGCCGTACTTCTTGTCGCCGCGGATCTTGTCACGGAGCTTCTCCAGGCGGGCGTCCGTCTCCTCCGCCGAGAGCTGCGGGGCCCACTGGAAGGGGGTGTGGGGCTTGGGGACGAAGCCGCCGATGGAGACCGTGCAGCGGATGTCGTTGGACCTCGACACCTCGCGGCCCTTCTGGATGACGCGCGTGGCCATGTCGGCGATCTGCAGGACGTCGTCGTCGGTCTCGGTGGGAAGGCCGCACATGAAGTACAGCTTCACCTGACGCCAGCCGTTGCCGTAGGCGGTGGCCACGGTCCTGATCAGGTCCTCTTCCGAGACCATCTTGTTGATGACCTTGCGGATGCGCTCCGAGCCGCCTTCGGGGGCGAAGGTCAGGCCGGAGCGGCGGCCGTTGCGGGTCAGTTCGTTCGCCAGGTCGATGTTGAAGGCGTCCACGCGGGTGGAGGGCAGCGAGAGGCCGATCTTGTCGTCCTCGTAGCGGTCCGCCAGGCCCTTGGCGACGTCGCCGATCTCCGAGTGGTCCGCGGAGGAGAGGGAGAGGAGTCCGACCTCCTCGAAGCCGGTCGCCTTCAGACCCTTCTCCACCATCTCGCCGATGCCGGTGATGGAGCGCTCGCGCACCGGGCGGGTGATCATGCCCGCCTGGCAGAAGCGGCAGCCGCGGGTGCAGCCGCGGAAGATCTCCACCGACATGCGCTCGTGGACGGTCTCCGCGAGCGGGACCAGGGGCTGCTTGGGGTAGGGCCACTCGTCCAGGTCCATGACGGTGTGCTTCGAGACGCGCCACGGGACGCCGGACCGGTTGGGGACGACGCGGGCGATACGGCCGTCGGGGAGGTACTCGACGTCGTAGAAGGCCGGGATGTAGACCCCGCCGGTCTTCGCCAGGCGGAGGAGGACCTCGTCGCGTCCGCCGGGGCGGCCTTCCGCCTTCCACTCCTTGATGATCCGCGTCATGTCGAGCACGGCCTGCTCGCCGTCGCCGATGACCGCGGCGTCGATGAAGTCGGCGATCGGCTCGGGGTTGAACGCCGCGTGGCCGCCGGCCAGGACGATCGGGTCGTCGACGGTGCGGTCCTTGGACTCCAGCGGGATGCCGGCCAGGTCGAGCGCCGTCAGCATGTTCGTGTAGCCCAGCTCCGTGGAGAAGGACAGGCCGAACACGTCGAAGGCCTTCACCGGGCGGTGGCTGTCCACGGTGAACTGCGGGACGCCGTGCTCCCGCATCAGCGCCTCCAGGTCCGGCCACACGCTGTAGGTGCGCTCGGCGAGGACGCCCCGCTGCTCGTTGAGGACCTCGTAGAGGATCATGACGCCCTGGTTGGGCAGGCCGACCTCGTACGCGTCCGGGTACATGAGCGCCCAGCGGACGTCGCACTCGTCCCAGTCCTTGACGGTGGAGTTGAGTTCTCCGCCGACGTACTGGATCGGCTTCTGCACGTGCGGGAGCAGGGCCTCGAGCTGTGGGAACACCGACTCGACAGACATCGCGGGGGTTACCTTCGTGAGCTGACTGGGGGCACCCCCGGCCGCAGGCTGGGGGAGAGTGACTGTCTAGCGTAACCCGGTCGGAGACCTCTCCCGTACGCTCAGACCGATGCGCGGGACCTCGCCTTCTTCCAGGCACCCGGCAGCTCGGCCTCCACCGTCGCCGCCCGCTGCTCCTCCCGCCCGTACAGCAGCCCGTACGTGAAGGCGGACTCCCCCGCCGCGTGCGCCACGGCGGACAGTTCGCGCAGGGTCTGGCGGGCCATGACGCTGTCCTGGTGGTCGCCGAGGAGCTGCGTCAGGGACTTCATGGACCTGACCAGGACGGCGGCCGGGTCACCGAGGGCCGGGACGGCCGCCTCGGCCGCGTAGCGGGTGCGCTTGGCCTTCTTGCGGGCCTCGTGCACGGCGACGTCGCGGTCCTGGCCGGGGGGTGTGTCGATCGCGAGCTCGACGAGCCCGGAGACCCGGCGGAGCTCGTCGCGTACGGCCTTGGCGATGACCTTGCCGGGCTTCTTGCCCGCCGGCCCCCGCAGCGGCGGGTCGGCGAGCAGGGCGTCCAGGGCGTCGAGCAGCGCCAAGTGGCGTCCGGAGTCGAGGACGCCGATGAGGTGGGGCCGTGATCCGCCGCGCCGGCCCTCCGCCCAGTTGTGCAGCCGGTCGCCGACCGGGCCGGAGACCAGGGTGTCCGGCAGCGCGGCGAGGTCGCCCGTCAGACGCTCGGCCAGCACCTCGCGGTCGCGGTCCACGCCCAGTTCGCCCGCCAGCCACTTCAGCTCCGCGCCGATCGGGTCGGTGACGGCCCGGTCGAACAACGCCCGGTAGGCCCGCAGCGCGCTGCGGGCGCGGCGGGTGGCGACCCGCATCTGGTGGACGGAGTCCTCGACGTCCCTGCGTACGGCCGGGTCGAGCGCGACTATCGCGTTCCGCTGGGCGCGGAGGTAGGCGAGGACGTGGTCGCCGGCGGTGACGGGCGGGGCGGCCTCCCGCCGGTGCTGTCCCTTCTCCCCCGCCTTCCCCTTCTTCCTCTTCGGCGCGGTCTCGGCGAGCGCCCGGGCCAGTTTGGACGGTGACTTGGAGGGTCGTACGTCGGCCTTGCGCAGCCGCTTGTCGACCAGGTCGAGGAAGGCCGGGTCCCCACCGTCGGCGAGTTCGACCTCGATCTCGGTCCACTGGGTGAGGCCGCCGGTGCCGGTGAGCCGCTCCGCCGTCACGGCGTCCACACTGGCCTCGGCGAGCAGCCGGCCGTCGGTGTCGACGAGGTGGCGTACGTCGCGGACGGAGCGGAGCCGTACGACGGGGACCAGTTCGGCGTCGCGGGCACGGGAGCGGGCCAGGGCGGTGAGGTCGTCCGGGACGGTGTCGGACAGGGGCGCCCGGATCTCGTCGCGTACTCCCGGGGCGACCGGGAGTTTGAGGTGCCAGCCGGCGTCGGAGCCGCCGGTGCGGCGGCGCAGGGTGACGCCGCCGGCGGCCAGGCGCTCGTCGGGCGTGTCGTAGTAGGTGGCGTCCAGCTCCACGACGCCCTTGTCCAGGACGGCCGTCACCCCGCCGACGCCGGTCAGGTCGGGCAGGCCGCTCTGGTGGGACTCGTACTTGCGCTCTGTCTCCCGCTTCACATCCGCCATGGAGCGAATCTAGTCGCGATTCGCCCCGATGGACCTCCTATGCGGACATCGGACGCTGCACCCTGATCGACTGCAGGAGTCCCACCGCCACCCACACCGCGAACATCGACGAGCCGCCGTACGACACGAACGGCAGCGGCAGGCCGGTGACCGGCATGATGCCGAGGGTCATGCCGATGTTCTCGAAGGCCTGGAAGGCGAACCAGGCCACGATCCCGGCGGCCACGATCGTGCCGTACAGCTCGGTCGTCTCGCGGGCGATGCGGCAGGCCCGCCAGAGGACGACGCCCAGCAGGAGGATTATCAGGCCCGCTCCGACGAAGCCCAGTTCCTCTCCGGCGACGGTGAAGACGAAGTCGGTCTGCTGCTCGGGCACGAACTGCCCGGTGGTCTGCGAGCCGTGGAACAGCCCGGCACCGGTCAGTCCGCCGGAGCCGATCGCGATGCGGGCCTGATTGGTGTTGTAGCCGACGCCCGCGGGGTCGAGGTCGGGGTTGGCGAAGGCCGCGAAGCGGTTGATCTGGTACTCGTCCAGGATGTGCAGCTGCCAGACCGCGATCGCGCCGAGCGCGCCGGCGCCGATGAGGCCGAACACCCAGCGGTTGGAGGCGCCGGAGGCGAGCAGCACGCCCAGGATGATGATCACCATGACCATGACCGACCCGAGGTCGGGCATGAGCAGCACGATCATGATCGGTACGGCGGCCAGGCCCAGGGCCTGCAGGACCGTGCGGTGGTCGGGGTACTTCTTGTCGCCCGCGTCGACCCTGGCGGCGAGCAGCATGGCCATGCCGAGGATGATCGTGATCTTCACGAACTCCGAGGGCTGGAGCGAGAAGCCGCCGCCGAGCACGATCCAGGAGTGCGCGCCGTTGACGGTGGAGCCGAGCGGGGTGAGCACGAGAAGGATGCCGAAGACCGACAGCCCGTAGAGGATCGGCACGAAGTTGCGCAGGGCGCGGTGGCCGAGCCAGATGGTGCCGATCATCAGGGCGAGCCCGATGCCGGTGTTCATGAGGTGCCGGAGCAGGAAGTAGTACGGGTCGCCCTGGTTGATCTCGGTGCGGTTGCGGGTCGCGGAGTAGACCAGCAGGGAGCCGAGCATCGACAGCGCGAGGGCCGCGAGCAGCATCGGCCAGTCCAGCCGGCGGGCCATCGAGTCGCGGGCGAAGACGCGGGTCCAGCCGGCCCGCTCGGGGCCGTAGCCGGAGACGGAGAAGGTGTTGGCGCCGGTCATGCGGGCATCCTCCGGCTTCCCCTCTTCCGAGGCCTTCTGCGGGTGTTGCGGTTGCGGCTCTCGGGTGAGGCCGTGGTCGCGGCGGGCTGCGAGTCGTTCGGGGACGGGGAGCCGGACGGGGTGGCCTGGATGTCCTTCGCGGGGTCGCCGGAGACCTTGGGGGTGGCGATGGTGCCGTCGGTGCGGACCTTCGGCAGGCCCTTCTGCGGCTCGGGCAGCAGCGCCTTCTTCTTGTCGATCGAGCCGTCCGCCTGGACGCCGTAGAGCGCGCTGTAGATGTTGCGCACGGCCTCACCGGAGGCGCCGGAACCCGTACCGGCCTGGGCGATGGTCATGATGACCGTGTAGTCCTTGGAGTAGGTGGCCAGCCAGGACGTGGTCTGCTTGCCGTAGACCTCGGCGGTGCCGGTCTTGGCGTGCAGGGCGATCTTGTCCTGCGGCCAGCCGCCGAACTTCCAGGCGGCGGTACCGCGGGTGATGACGCCCGCGAAGGCCTCGTTCATGCCCTTGAGGGTGGCCTGGCTGACCGGCAGCTTCCCGGTCCTCTTCGGCTTGATCTCCTGGACGCTCTTGCCGTCGGCGCTGATGACCGCCTTGCCGATGGTCGGCTGGTACATGGTGCCGCCGTTGGCGACGGCGCCGTAGATCGCGGCCTCCTGGATCGGGGTGACGAGGGTGTCGCCCTGACCGATGGAGTAGTTGATCTCGTCACCCTCGCGCATCTTGTTGCCCTCGAGGCAGTTCTCGTACGCGATCCGCTCCACGTACGAGCCGTTCTTCTTGCCGCTCTTGCACCAGGCGTCCTTGTTGGCCTTCCAGTAGTTCTGCTTCCACTGGCGGTCGGGGACGCGGCCGGTGACCTCGTTGGGCAGGTCGATGCCGGTCTCCTTGCCGAGGCCGAACTGGTGGGCGGTCTTGAAGAAGTAGTCCTTGGGCTCGCCCTTCTTCGGGTTGATGCCGCCGTCCTTCTTCCATTCGCGGTCGGCGAGGCCGTAGAAGACGGTGTCGCAGGAGACCTCGAGGGCGCGGCCGAGCGAGATGTCGCCGAAGTTCTCGCCCTCGAAGTTCTTGAAGACCTGGCCGCCCACCGAGTACGAGCTGGTGCACGGGTAGCCGCCGTCCCAGGGGTAGCCGGCCTGGACCGCGGCGGCCGTGGAGACCACCTTGAAGGTCGAGCCGGGCGCGGCCTGACCCTGTATGGCCCTGTTGAGCAGCGGGTAGTCGGAGTTCTTACCGGTCAGGGCCTTGTAGTTCTTGCCGGAGATGCCACCGACCCAGACGTTGGGGTCGTAGGTCGGGGCGGACGCCATGGCGACGATCCGGCCGGTCTTGGCCTCCATCACGACGACGGCGCCGGAGTCGGCCTTGTAGTTCCTGCCGGTGATCTTGTCGTACTGCTGGCGCGCGACCTTCATGGCGTGGTCCAGCTCGTACTCGGCGACCCGCTGGACCCGGGAGTCGATGCTGGTGACGAGGTTGGCGCCGGGCTTCGCGGCGTCCGCCTCGGCCTTGCCGATGACACGGCCGAGGTTGTCGACCTCGTAGCGGGTGACGCCGGCCTTGCCGCGCAGCGCCTTGTCGTACTGTCGTTCGAGACCGCTACGGCCGACCATGTCGGAGCGCAGGTAGGGCGAGTCGGTGTTCTTGGCCTTCTGGATCTCGTCGTCGGTGACCGGCGAGAGGTAGCCGAGCACCTGCGCGGTGTTGGCCTTGCCGGGGGCCGGGTAGCGGCGCACGGCCTCGGGTTCGGCAGTGATGCCGGGGAAGTCCTCGGCACGCTCACGGATCTGCAGGGCCTGCTTGGGGGTGGCCTTGTCGGTGATCGGGATCGGCTGGTACGGGGAGCCGTTCCAGCACGGCTGCGGGGTCTTGGCGTCGCACAGCCGGACCTTCAGCATGACCTCCTTGGGGTCCATGCCGAGGACCCCGGCCAGCTTGGTGAGGACCGCCTTGCCGTCGTCCGCCTGCTTCAGCAGGTCGGTGCGGGAGGCGGAGACCACCAGCCGGGTCTCGTTGTCGGCGAGCGGCACGCCGCGCGCGTCAAGGATCGAGCCGCGTACGGCGGGCTGGACGACCTGCTGGACGTGGTTGCCGGAGGCTTCCCTCTGGTACTCGGCGCCCTCCCGGATCTGCAGGTACCACAGGCGGCCACCGAGGGTGCCGAGCAGGGAGAGGACGAGGATCTGGATCACGACGAGCCGGATCTGGACCCTTGGGGTCCGCCCGGTCTCCGGAATGTTGGTCATGGGCGTAGCCCATTCCTTGGAAGGGTGGTGGTGGGAGACGGGTGGGCGTTGGTCACTGCGGCTGCCTCCCCCTCTCAGTGTGTGTATGTGTCATATACGACGAAGCTGTGCGCGGGCGGGCGCTGCCCTCGCGTCCGTGCGGCCGTCGGTTCTCCGGTGCTCACAGCCGCTTGACCCCCTTGATGCGGCTCACGCGCGCGGAGCGGGTACGGGTCCTGGCCTTCAGGGCGCCGAAACCGCCGCGCTGACTGCCGATGCGCAGCCCCGTGCCGGAGGAGAGCCAGCCGGACGAGATGTCGGCCGTCTTGGCCGCGGAGGTGGTCTCCGCGAGGGGGTCGTTGTCGAGGCGGCGGGCCAGGGCGATGATCCCGGGTACGACGAACGGTGCGAGCAGCAGGTCGTACACGGCGGCCGTGACCAGCAGGCTGACCAGGCCGACATGGCGGGCGGCGGTGTCGCCGACTAGGGCACCGACGCCGGCGTACAGCAGCGTCGAGCCGATCGCGGCGGCGACCACGACGACCATCGGGCCGGTGGCCGACTTCAGGCGGCCGTTCTCCGGTTTGATGAGTCCGGCGAAGTAACCGATGACGCACAGCACCAGCGCGTAGCGGCCGGCGGCGTGGTCGGCGGGCGGGGCGAGGTCGGCGAGGAGTCCCGCGCCGAAGCCGATGAGGGCGCCGCCGACATGGCCGTAGACGATCGCCAGGCCCAGCACGGTGAGCAGCAGCAGGTCGGGGACCGCGCCCGGGAGATGCAGGCGGGCGAGGACACTGACCTGGACGACCAGGGCGACGACGACCAACGCGGTGGAGAGCAGGATCCGGTTGAGGCGCATGGGACTTCTAGCTCCTACTGCTGCTGGGCGTTGGCGGTCGCGTCGGCGGACGGGGTGACCGTCACGGTCACCGTCGGCGTCGGGGTCGGCTTGGGCTTGGCCGGGAGCACCTCGTCGCGCGGGTCCTTCTTCGGGGCCTCGACGACCACGCCGACGATGTCGAGCTTGGTGAAGCCGACGAACGGGGTGACGGAGAGGGTGCGGGTCAGGCCCCCGCCGGAAGGGTCGACGCGGGACACGACACCCACGGGCACGCCGGGCACGAACGGCTTGTCGGACTGGGAGCCGAAGGTGACGAGCCGGTCGCCCTTCTTCACCTCCGCCTTGCCGTTGAGGAGTTCGACGCGCAGCGGGCGGTCGCCCTGCCCGGAGGCGAAGCCGAGTTCGTCGCTGCCCTCCATCCGGGTCCCGACGGTGAAGTCCGGGTCGTTGGCGAGCAGCACGGTGGAGGTGTTCGGGCCGACGGTGGTGACGCGCCCGACCAGGCCGTCCCCGTTGAGCACGGTCATGTCCCGCTTGATGCCGTCGTCGGCGCCGACGTCGATGGTGATGGTCCAGGAGAAGCCCTGGGCCGAGCCTATGGCGATGACCTGGGCGCCCTTGATGCCGTACTGGCCCTCGCCGGCGATCTTCAGCATCTTGTCGAGCTGCTTGAGGCGGCTGCGCGTACGGTCGTTGCTGCCGAGCTTCGCCTTGAGGGTCGCGTTCTCCTGCTCCAGCCGGGCGAGCCGGTCGTGCCGCTCACCGGAGTCACGGACCGCGGTGACCGCGTTGCCGACCGGATCGACCACCGACGACACGCCGTTCTCGATCGGGCCGAAGGCCGCGGCCGCGGCCTGCCGGGCGCCGTCGACCGGGGAGTTCTCGCCGCCGCGGATGTCCACCGTGATCAGCGCGAACGCGATGGCGATCAGCAGCACCAGGAGCAGCCGGCTCTCTTTCGTGTCCCTCACGTGCGGCGGCCGTGCCCTTCCTCATTGGAATGCGACTGGGGATGCAACTTGCGGGATGAACTTGTGGGATACAACTTGCGAGGTGCAACTCACGTGACTTGCGTGAGCTTGTGTCTCTATATCAACGATCCGCCGTACGAGAGGAGATCGTCTCGCACGGCGGAATCGAGGAGTCGCGTCATCGGCGCGGCTGGGCGTCGAGCACCTGCTGGAGCGCCTCGAACTCCTCGACGCACTTGCCGGAGCCGAGCGCCACGCTGTCCAGCGGGTCCTCGGCGATGTGGATGGGCATGCCGGTCTCCCGGCGCAGCCGCTCGTCGAGTCCGCGCAGCAGGGCGCCGCCGCCGGTGAGCACGATCCCGCGGTCCATGATGTCGCCGGACAGTTCCGGCGGGCACTTGTCCAGGGTCGTCTTGACGGCGTCGACGATCGCGTTGACGGGCTCCTCGATCGCCTTGCGCACTTCGGACGCGGAGATGACGACGGTCTTCGGCAGCCCGGACACCAGGTCCCGGCCGCGGATCTCGGTGTGCTCGTCGGTGTCGAGTTCGTACGCCGAGCCGATCGTGATCTTGATCTGTTCGGCCGTCCGCTCACCCAGCAGAAGGCTGTACTCCTTCTTGATGTGCTGGATGATCGCGTTGTCCAGTTCGTCGCCGGCGACCCGGATTGACTGGGCGGTGACGATGCCGCCGAGCGAGATGACCGCGACCTCCGTGGTGCCGCCACCGATGTCCACCACCATGTTGCCGGTGGCCTCGTGGACCGGCAGGCCGGAGCCGATGGCGGCGGCCATGGGCTCCTCGATGATGTGCACCTGGCGGGCACCCGCCTGGGACGACGCCTCGATCACGGCGCGGCGCTCGACGCCGGTGATGCCGGAGGGCACGCAGACGACGACGCGCGGCCTCGCGAGATACCTCCGCTTGTGGATCTTCAGGATGAAGTAGCGGAGCATCCGCTCGGTGATCTCGAAGTCGGCGATGACGCCGTCCTTCAGCGGCCGCACGGCGACGATGTTGCCCGGGGTCCGGCCGATCATCTTCTTGGCTTCGGCGCCGACCGCGAGGATGCCACCGGTGTTCGTGTTGATCGCGACGACGGACGGCTCGTTGAGTACGATCCCGCGACCCCTGACGTACACCAGCGTGTTGGCGGTCCCGAGGTCGACAGCCATGTCACGGCCGATGAACGACATTGAGTTCCCCATCAGGATTCGTCTGGCCTTCCCACGAGCTTTTGAGGGCTTTTCAGGTCGGCGAGGTGGGTGCTGTGACGTGAAGGCTTCCATCGTAAACGCGCCTGCACGAACACTGCGCGAGGGTCTTCGCCATTGTCAGCAGATGGGCGAGCGCCTCGCTTGTGGAGACGGCCCAACGGGGGCACTCGTTCCCCCGATCGGCGCGCATATGCCAATCAGCGGCCGAAAAGGTACGGCCGCCACAGCTCAGCGGGCGATTCCAGGTGACGAACCCTCAGAAAAAACTCGAAAAACTTACTTCCCGAGGGGAGCGGTCAGGCGCGACCGGACCACCCGAATGCGGGCACGGGCGGGACGGCAGCACACAACCCCACCCGGCGCAACACGACCGCCGGAGCCCGCCCGAGGGCGGCACCGCCGGAACGCCCTCGGGCCGCGTCCCGGGCACCGGTCCCGCGACACGTGGCACGGCCCTACGGCTCGGCACCGGCGCCGGGCGGCGCGGCGCCTGCGTTCGGCGACCGGAGGCGGCGGACAGGAACACCGGCCCGGCCGGCCGCTGCCTCACCGTGCGAGCGCCCGCACCCGCCACCCCGGGTGCCACGAACCAGCCGGACGCGGACCGGTGACGCGCGCAAGGCCGGGAGGGGCCGGACACGCCCGGGCGTGGCTGCCGAGGGCCTCGGGCGTCCGAGTGGGGCGTGCAGCCGGCACCCTGCCGCGGGCGTGCCGGCCGTCGCCTCGCGGCGGGCGGACGAGCTTGCCCACCCGGCACAGCCCCCTGGCAGGGGCCCGGCAGGGATTACGCCTGGCCCGGGAAGAAGATCTTCACCTCGCGGGCGGCGGACTCCTCGGAGTCCGAGGCGTGGATGAGGTTCTCGCGGACGATGACGCCGTAGTCACCGCGGATGGAGCCGGGGGCCGCCGCGATCGGGTCGGTGGGCCCGGCCAGGGCGCGCACGCCCTCGATGACCCGCTCACCCTCGACGATCATGGCGATGACCGGGCCCGAGGACATGAACTCCACGAGCGGCTCGTAGAAGGGCTTGCCCTTGTGCTCGCCGTAGTGCTGCTCCAGCGTGTCCTGGTCCAGCGTGCGCAGCTCCAGCGCGGTGATCTGCCAGCCGGCCTTGCGCTCGATACGGCCGATGATCTCGCCGGTCAGGCCGCGACGGACGGCGTCGGGCTTGAGCAGGACGAGGGTGCGCTGGGTCACTGAGGGCTCCTTCTTACTGACATATGCGGTGGCACGAGGTTACAAGGTCGTGCTCTGCATGTGTTACGCAGCGTCAGCTGGGGTGGAGTTCTCCGCCTGCGCCGCGAATCTCGCCTTCGCCTCGTCCACTTTCCGCCCGAAATGCACCGACGCCCACCACAGCGCCGCGAACACCACGCCGAGGATGAACATCATCGGGACGTAGAACCCGGAGGCGACCAGCGCGATCTGCAGGGCCCAGCCGAGGGCCACGCCGCCGGGCCGGGTCACCATGCCGCACAGTGCCACGCTGAGGAACATGGCGATGCCGCAGACCGTCCACACCGTCGCCGTCGACAGGTCCTGGTCCTTCATCGCCACCAGCCCCGCGAAGCCGATGACGAAGAACTCGCCGATCAGGGTCGACGAACAGAGCGTACGCATGGGAATTCCTCAGCCCCTTCCCAGCAGCAGCCGGGCTTCGCCGACCGTGATGACGGAACCGGTGACGAGCACGCCGCCGCCGGCGAACTCGCCCTCCTCCTCGGCCAGCGTGATCGCCGCCTCCAGTGCGTCCGGCAGCCGCGGTTCGACCTGCACCCGCTCCTCGCCGAACACCTCGACGGCGATCGCGGCCAGTTCGTCGGCGTCCATCGCCCGGTGGCTGGAGTTCTGGGTGACGACGATCTCCGCGAACAGCGGCTCGAAGGCCTCCAGGAGACCGCGCACGTTCTTGTCGCCGCTGGCTCCGACCACCCCGATCAGCCGGCTGAAGTCGAACGCCTCCCCCACGGCCTCCGCGGTCACCCGCGCGCCCGCCGGGTTGTGCGCGGCGTCCAGGACGACGGTCGGCGACCGCCGTACGACCTCCATCCGTCCCGGCGAGGAGACCGCCGCGAAGGCCTTGCGGACGGTGTCGATGTCCAGCGGTTCGGCCCGCTGCGCACCGACCCCGAAGAACGCCTCGACGGCGGCGAGCGCGACGGCCGCGTTGTGCGCCTGGTGGGCACCGTGCAGGGGGAGGTAGACCTCCGGGTACTCACCGCCGAGCCCGCGCAGCGTCATCAACTGTCCGCCGACCGCGACCTGCCGTGCCACGACCCCGAACTCGAGCCCTTCCCGGGCCACGGTCGCGTCGACCTCCACGGCCTTCTTCAGCAGCACCTGCGCCGCGTCCACCGGCTGCTGGGCCAGGATCACGGTCGCGTCCTGCTTGATGATCCCGGCCTTCTCGCCGGCGATCTCGGCGTGCGTCTCCCCGAGCCGGTCGGTGTGGTCCAGGTCGATGGGGGTGACGACGGCGACATCACCGTCGATCACGTTCGTCGCGTCCCAGCTGCCGCCCATCCCCACCTCGACGACGGCCACGTCCACCGGCGCGTCCGCGAAGGCCGCGTACGCCATGCCGGTGAGCACCTCGAAGAAGGAGAGCCGGAACTCCTGGCGGTCGTCGACCATCTCCACGTACGGCTTGATGTCCTGGTACGTCTCGATGAACCGCTCGGCGGTGATCGGGGCGCCGTCCAGGCTGATCCGCTCGGTGATCGACTGCACGTGCGGCGAGGTGTAGCGGCCCGTGCGCAGTTCGAAGGCGCCCAGCAGGGCCTCGATCATGCGGGCGGTGGACGTCTTGCCGTTGGTCCCGGTGATGTGGATGGAAGGGTACGAGCGCTGCGGCTCGCCCAGGAAGTCCATCAGCGCGGAGATCCGGCTGACGGAGGGCTCCAGCTTGGTCTCGCCCCAGCGCGTCGCCAGCTCCGCCTCGACCTCGCGCAGCGCCTTGTCGACCTCGGGGTCCTCGGGCCGCGCCGGGATGTCCGCCTCGGGGGGCCCGCCCTGCGTGCGCAGGGTACGGCTGCCGGCCTCGATCACCGCGAGGTCGGGGTCGCGGTCGGTCTCGGCCGCGATGATCTCCTCGAAGGAGTCGAGGGGGTCGGGCTGGTCGCTGGCGTCGTGCGGTGGGAGGTCGCTCACGGGGCCAGTCTACGGAGCCCCGGTGACAGAGGTGGGCGAAGGCCCCCGGAGCTGGAAGTTCCGGGGGCCTTCACCGATGTACCTGCCCTAAGCCTGCGGCAGCCTCTCCAGCTGCGCCGCGATCCGGGCGATGTCCTCGTCCGCCTTGGCGAGCCGCGTGCGGATCTTCTCCACCACCGGCTCCGGCGCCTTCGCCAGGAACGCCTCGTTGCCGAGCTTGGCCGTGGCCTGGGCCTTCTCCTTCTCCGCGGCGGCGAGGTCCTTGGCCAGCCGCTTGCGCTCCGCCGCCACGTCGATCGTGCCGGAGAGGTCGAGGGCGACCTCGGCGCCGGCGACCGGCAGGGTGGCCGTGGCCGAGAAGCCCTCGCCCTCCGGCTGGAGGCGGAGCAGCTGGCGGATGGCGGCCTCGTGCGGGGCGAGCCCGGTGCCGTCGAGGGTCAGCCGGGCCGGGACCCGCTGGCCCGGCTGGAGGCCCTGGTCGTTGCGGAAGCGACGGATCTCGGTGACGAGCTGCTGCAGCGACTCGATCTCCCGCTCCGCGGCCGGGTCACGGAAGCCACTGTCCGTCGGCCAGTCCGCGATCACGAGGGACTCGCCGCCCGTAAGCGTGGTCCACAGGGTCTCCGTGACGAACGGGACCACCGGGTGCAGCAGCTTCAGCGTGACGTCGAGGACCTCGCCGAGGACCCGCTTGCTGACCTCGGCCGCCTCGCCGCCCGCCTGGAACGTCGTCTTGGACAGCTCGACGTACCAGTCGAAGACCTCGTCCCACGCGAAGTGGAAGAGGGCGTCGGAGAGCTTCGCGAACTGGAAGTCCTCGTAGTACGCGTCGACTTCGGCGACGACGGAGTTGAGGCGGGAGAGGATCCACCGGTCCGTCGCCGACAGCCTGGAGGCCTCCGGCAGGGGGCCCTCCACCGTCGCGCCGTTCATCAGCGCGAAGCGCGTCGCGTTCCAGATCTTGTTGGCGAAGTTGCGGGAGCCCTGGACCCAGTCCTCGCCGATGGGGACGTCGACACCCGGGTTCGCGCCACGGGCCAGGGTGAACCTGAGCGCGTCGCTGCCGTACTTGTCCATCCAGTCCAGCGGGTTGACCGCGTTGCCGAAGGACTTCGACATCTTCTTGCCGAACTGGTCACGGACCATGCCGTGCAGGGCGATGGTGTGGAACGGCGGGGTGCCGTCCATCGCGTACAGGCCGAACATCATCATCCGGGCGACCCAGAAGAAGAGGATGTCGTAGCCGGTGACCAGGACGGAGTTCGGGTAGAACTTCGCGAGCGACTCGGTCTGTTCGGGCCAGCCGAGCGTGGAGAAGGGCCACAGGCCGGAGGAGAACCAGGTGTCGAGGACGTCGGTGTCCTGCTTCCAGCCCTCCGCCTCGGTGCCGGGCGGCTCCTCGTCGGGGCCGACGCAGACGACCTCGCCGTTCGGGCCGTACCAGACGGGGATCCGGTGGCCCCACCACAACTGCCGCGAGATGCACCAGTCGTGGAGGTTGTCGACCCAGTCGAAGTACCGCTTCTCCATCTCCTGCGGGTGGATCTTGACGCGCCCGTCGCGGACGGCGTCGCCGGCCGCCTTGGCCAGCGGGCCGACCTTGACCCACCACTGCATGGACAGCCGCGGCTCGATGGTGGTCTTGCAGCGCGAGCAGTGGCCGACGGAGTGGACGTACGGCCGCTTCTCGGCGACGATGCGCCCTTCGGCGCGCAGGGCCGCGACGATCGCCGACCGGGCCTCGAGCCGGTCCAGGCCCTGGAAGGGGCCGTGGGCCGTGATGACCGCGTGCTCGTCCATGATGGTCAGGGACGGCAGGTCGTGGCGCTGGCCGATCTCGAAGTCGTTCGGGTCGTGGGCCGGGGTGACCTTGACGGCGCCGGTGCCGAACTCGGGGTCGACGTGCTCGTCCGCGACGACCGGGATGGAACGGTCGGTCAGCGGCAGCCTGATGAGCTTGCCGACCAGGTGCCTGTACCGCTCGTCCTCGGGGTGGACGGCGACGGCGGTGTCACCGAGCATCGTCTCGGCGCGGGTGGTGGCGACGACGATCGTGTCGTCCCCCTCGCCGTACTTCATGGAGACGAGCTCGCCGTCGTCGTCCTGGTACTCGACCTCGATGTCCGAGATGGCCGTCAGGCACCGGGGGCACCAGTTGATGATGCGCTCGGCGCGGTAGATCAGCTCGTCGTCGTAGAGCCGCTTGAAGATGGTCTGGACGGCCTGGGACAGCCCCTCGTCCATGGTGAACCGCTCGCGCGACCAGGCGACGCCGTCTCCCAGGCGTCGCATCTGCCCGCTGATCTGGCCACCGGACTCGGCCTTCCACTGCCAGACACGCTCGACGAAGGCCTCCCGGCCCAGGTCGTGCCGGGACTTGCCCTCCTTGCCGAGCTCACGCTCGACGACGTTCTGCGTGGCGATGCCGGCGTGGTCCATGCCGGGCTGCCACAGCGTCTCGTAGCCCTGCATCCGCTTGCGGCGGGTCAGTGCGTCGATGAGGGTGTGCTCGAAGGCGTGCCCGAGGTGCAGGCTGCCGGTGACGTTCGGGGGCGGGATGACGATGGTGTACGGAGGCTTGTCGCTCTTCGCGTCGGCCTCGAAGTAACCCCGCTCTACCCAGCGCTCGTACAGCGGCCCCTCTACATCGGCCGGCGCGTACTGGGTCGGCAGTTCGGTGTCGGGCGCTGGTGGCTGCTGCTGAGCGTTCTCGGTCACGGGGTCAGTTTAGAGGTGTCACGGGGCGGTCCCGAAACGCGTTTGTTCTGTAACGGTGGGGCCCCCGGTGCCGCGCCCCTCCTGTGCCTGGGCAAGGATGTCAGGGACACATAAGCAGTCTGGAGGGGAACCCAGAAATGAGTCACAACCAGCCGGGCCCGTACGGCGGGCAGCCCCAGCAGTCTGGACCGTACGGCCAGCCGGGGCAGCCTGGACCCTACGGCCAGCCGGGGCCCTACGGCCAGCCGCCGCAGACCCCCCAGCCCGGCTACGGCTACCCCCAGCAGGCCCCTCCGGCCCAGCCCGGCTACGGCTACCCCCAGCAGGGCGCGCCGCAGCAGCCGAACCCCTACCAGCAGCAGCCGTACGGCCAGCAGCCCTACCCCACCGTCCCGCAGCCGCCGGTGCCCGGCGGCGGCAAGAAGAAGACCGGACTGATCATCGGAGCGGTGGCGGTCGTGGCGGCCGTCGCGGTGGGGGCGTACTTCCTGCTCAGCGGGAGCGCCGGCTCGGACGTCGCCGACGACGGCCCGCACAAGCTGACGACGCCGGCCACGGTGATCAACGGAACATACAAGAAGACGGGTGACAGCAGTTCCACGGGCTCGATGAGCGACGACGACCTCGCCGACTTCGAGAAGTGGGGCGTGAAGAACGCCAAGCACGCCGGCGCCACTTACCGGAACGGGACGGGTCTGACCGCCAAGGGCCTTTCCTTCAGCGGTGTCTACGGCACCATCGACGACCCCGAGGCCGTCGTGGACGCCGCGTTCGCCAAGGTCAAGGAGGAGTCGCTGAAGGACCAGAGCGGCGAAAAGACCAAGGGCAAGCTGCTGGGCAGCCCGCAGACGGTCCACCCGGCAAACTTCGACGGCATCATGAAGTGCCAGGTGGCGCAGATCGACAATTCCGAAGCGGCGACGTCGAGCACGGGTGCCCCGAAGATCATGAAGCTGCCCTTCTGTATCTGGGGCGACCGCAGCACCGTCGCCGACGTCTCGGCGTTCAGCGTCGCGTCGCTCGCCTCGGGTGAGAGCGGGTCGGTCGACGACACGGCCGACCTCGCCGCCAAGCTCCGCAACGACGTGCGCGTAAAGGACTGACCTTCACAGGTACAACACCGAAGGGGCCCCGGTCGGTTGACCGGGGCCCCTTCGGTGTACGCGGACCGGCGTGGGCGGCTACGCCGTCTTCTGCTCGCCAGAGCCCCTCCCCCGGGCGTCCCGGGGGATCAGGGTCGGGTTGACGTTGGAGTGGACGACGTCCGGGGTGATGACGACCCGGGCGACGTCCTTGCGGGACGGGACCTCGTACATCACCGACATGAGGACCTCCTCCATGATGGCGCGCAGGCCGCGGGCGCCGGTCTGGCGGAGGATGGCCTGGTCGGCGATGGCCTCGAGGGCCTCACGCTCGAAGTCGAGTTCCACGCCGTCGAGTTCGAAGAGGCGCTGGTACTGCTTCACCAGGGCGTTGCGGGGCTCGACCAGGATCTGGAGCAGGGCCTCGCGGTCGAGGTTGTGGACCGAGGTGATCACGGGGAGGCGGCCGATGAACTCGGGGATCATGCCGAACTTGACCAGGTCCTCCGGCATGACGTCCTCGAAGACGTCCTTGGCCTCCAGCTCACGCTTGGAGCGGATCGTCGCACCGAAGCCGATGCCCTTCGCTCCGGCGCGGGCCTCGATGATCTTGTCCAGGCCCGCGAAGGCACCGCCCACGATGAACAGCACGTTCGTCGTGTCGATCTGGATGAACTCCTGGTGGGGGTGCTTGCGGCCGCCCTGCGGCGGAACCGAGGCGGTGGTGCCCTCGAGGATCTTCAGCAGCGCCTGCTGTACGCCCTCGCCCGAGACATCACGGGTGATCGACGGGTTCTCGCTCTTGCGGGCCACCTTGTCGATCTCGTCGATGTAGATGATCCCGGTCTCGGCCTTCTTGACGTCGTAGTCCGCCGCCTGGATCAGCTTGAGCAGGATGTTCTCGACGTCCTCGCCGACGTACCCCGCCTCCGTGAGCGCCGTCGCGTCGGCGATCGCGAAGGGGACGTTCAGCATGCGGGCCAGGGTCTGGGCGAGGAGTGTCTTGCCCGAGCCGGTGGGGCCCAGCAGGAGGATGTTGGACTTCGCCAGCTCGATGGCGTCGTCCCGGCCCTGCGCGCCGCCGTTCTCGCCGGCCTGGACCCGCTTGTAGTGGTTGTACACCGCGACCGAGAGCGCCTTCTTGGCGGCCTCCTGCCCGACCACGTACCCCTCGAGGAACTCGTAGATCTCGCGGGGCTTCGGGAGCTCCTCCCAGCGCACCTCGCTGGTCTCCGCGAGCTCCTCCTCGATGATCTCGTTGCAGAGGTCGATGCACTCGTCGCAGATGTACACACCGGGCCCTGCGATGAGCTTCTTGACCTGCTTCTGGCTCTTGCCGCAGAACGAGCACTTGAGCAGATCGCCGCCGTCACCGATGCGTGCCACGGTGTGCTTCCCCTTCGCCTGGGAGACGCCTGGACGTTACGAGTCCAGCGGCTCCTGGTGCTGCCTTATATCCGACGGTACCTTGCCGGGCCCCCCGTTCGGGCCCCCCTTGGCACGGTTCACTTTGACGTGCACCTTGCCGCGCACACGGTCAAACCGTGCCAAGGACGGCAGACGACAACATCACGCCCGCGTCAGCGGACGGATTCGTTGTTCATCTTCCGGGTCGAGATGATCTGGTCCACGATGCCGTACTCCAGCGCTTCCTCGGCCGTGAGGATCTTGTCGCGCTCGATGTCCTCGCGGACCTGCTCGAGCCCCCGGTTGGAGTGCTTCGCCAGCATGTTCTCAAGCTGCTCACGCATCCGGGTGAACTCGTTGGCGATGATCTCCAGGTCGGAGAGCTGCCCGCGGCCGGTGGAGCCGGCCGGCTGGTGGATCAGCACGCGGGAGTTCGGCAGCGCCATGCGCTTGCCCGGCGTACCGGCGGCGAGCAGGATGGCCGCGGCGGAGGCCGCCTGGCCCATGCAGACCGTCTGGATGTCGGGCTTCACGAACTGCATCGTGTCGTAGATCGCCGTGAGGGCGGTCATGTCGCCGCCGGGGCTGTTGATGTAGATCGAGATGTCCCGGTCGGGGTCCATCGACTCCAGGCACAGCAGCTGCGCCATGACGTCGTTGGCGGAGGCGTCGTCGATCTGGACGCCGAGGAAGATCACGCGCTCCTCGAAGAGCTTCGCGTACGGGTCGTACTCGCGGACGCCCTGGGAGGTGCGCTCGACGAAACGCGGGATCACGTAGCGGCTCTCGGGGCGCGGCCCCTCGTACTGGCCGCTCGCGGCGCCGGGGAAGTTGCTCATGGGGGTGTTCACCGTCCTGGTGGCGTTCTGGGGGCTGGAGTATCGGCGGTGCGTGGCGAAACCGGACAGGTCAGGCACCGGTGCCGCCGCCTCCCGGAATACCCGAGGCGTTCGTGATGATCTCGTCGATGAGACCGTACTCCTTGGCCTCTTCGGGGGTGAACCAGCGGTCGCGGTCGGCGTCGCGGAGGATCGTCTCGACCGACTGACCGGAGTGCAGCGCGGTCAGCTCGGTCATGGTCTTCTTGGTGCGCAGCAGGTACTGGGCCTGGATCTTGATGTCCGAGACCGTACCGCCCAGGCCCGCGGAGCCCTGGTGCATCATGATGTCCGTGTGCGGCAGGGCGAAGCGCTTGCCGGCGGTGCCGCCGGTGAGCAGGAACTGACCCATCGAGGCCGCCATGCCCATACCGATCGTGACCACGTCGTTCGGGATGTACTGCATGGTGTCGTAGATCGCCATGCCGGCCGTCACCGAGCCGCCGGGGCTGTTGATGTAGAGGTAGATGTCCTTGTGCGGGTCCGCGGCAAGGAGCAGCATCTGTGCGGTGATCTTGTTGGCGATGTCGTCGTCAACCTGCTGGCCGAGGAAGATGATCCGCTCGCCGAGCAGCCGGTTGTAGACCTGGTCGCCGAGGCCACCACCGATGGAAGGCTCGCCAGCGGCGGAGGGCATCAGATTCGTCACGTATCCACCTGCTCGTCTTTACGACGGCGCCGGGCCGTCTCACGTGTTCCCGTCCGGGGGCTTGCCCGGGGACTCCAGTCCCCTTGCCCTCGTACTCATGGACCCTAACGCGCTGGTCCCTTCGGGGAATCCCGGAGATGTGGGTGTTCGCCGGGGGCGTAGCGGCGGCCTCCGGCGGATCGGGGGGTGCGGCGGCCGTCGGGAGCGGTGCGGTGGCGGTGCGGTGTACGGCCTCCAGGTAGGCGGACGGGCCCCGGGGAACGATGTCCCCGGGGCCCGTCCCGAGTGCTTCAGAGGCGCCGTGGGGCTCAGCCCTCGGTCTTCTCCTCAGCGGCCTCCGGGGCCTCCGCGCCCTCGGTGGCCTCCGCGGCCGGAGCCTCGGCGGCCTCGGCCGTCTCGGTCTCCTCCTCGTCGTTCAGGTCGACGATCTCGCCGTTGGTGTCCTTCACCGTGGCGGCCTCGACCACGACGGCCAGGGCCTTGCCGCGGGCGACCTCGCCGACGAGGAGGGGCACCTGGCCGCCCTCGACGACGGCCTGGGCGAACTGGTCGGGGGACATGCCGGAGGAGGCCGCACGCCGCATGAGGTGCTCGGTGAGCTCCTCCTGGTTGACGTTGAGCTTCTCCTGCTTGACCAGCTCGTCGAGGACGAACTGGGTCTTGATGCCCTTGACCGCGGCCTCGCGGGTCTCGGTCTCGAACTCCTCGGCGGTCTTGCCCTGGAGCTCCAGGTACTTGTCGAGGGTGAGGCCCATCTGGCCGAGCTGGTGGTGCTCCAGGTTGTGCTTACGGGTGTTGATCTCGTCCTCGAGCAGCTTCTCGGGGACGGGCACCTCGACGAGCTCCAGCAGCTTGTCGAGGACACGCTCCTGGGCCTGGGTGGCCTGGTCGTACTGCTTCGTGTCGGCCAGCCGCTTGCGGCTGTCGGCCTTCAGCTCCTCGAGCGTGTCGAACTCGGAGGCGAGCTGCGCGAAGTCGTCGTCCAGCTCGGGCAGTTCGCGGGCGGCGACCTGGGTGACCTTGACGGTGACCTCGGCCTCCTTGCCCGCGGCGGAGCCGCCCTTCAGCTCGGAGGTGAAGGTGGCCTCCTCACCGGCGGACAGGCCCTTCACGGCGTCGTCGATGCCGTCCAGCAGCTCGCCGGAGCCGATCGTGTAGGAGACGCCCTCGGCGACGCCGTCCTCGAGGACCTCGCCGTCGACCTTGGCCTGCAGGTCGATGGTCACGACGTCGCCGTCCTCGGCGGCACGCTCGACCGGGGAGGTGGAGGCGAAGCGCTCGCGCAGCTGCTCGACCGCCTTCTCCACGTCCTCGTCGCTGACCTCGACGGCGTCGACCTCGACCTCGATGCCGGAGTAGTCCGGGATCTCGAGGACGGGGCGGATGTCGACCTCGGCGGTGAAGTTCAGCGTCTCGCCGTCCTTCAGCTCGGTGATGTCGACCTCGGGCTGGCCCAGCGGGCTGAGCTCGGCCTCGTTGACCGCCTCGGTGTAGAACTTCGGCAGCGCGTCGTTGACGGCCTCCTCCAGCACCGCACCGCGGCCGAACCGCTGGTCGATGACACGGGCCGGGATCTTGCCCTTGCGGAAGCCCTTCACCGTGACCTGCTGGTTGATCTTCTTGTACGCCGCGTCGAGGCTGTCCTTGAGCTCCTCGAAGGGCACCTCGACAGTGAGCCGAACCCGGGTCGGGTTCAGGGTCTCCACGGCGCTCTTCACGGTTCGGTCTCCTTGTGGCTGACTTCTTGGGTTCTGCCGGAGCCAGACAGGTCCGGCGGATTTCGCCGCCCGGAGGAGTTCGTAGGCCGAGTGGGCCGGGACACACGGGCGCGCAGCTTGCATAGTAACCGCGACCGGTCGGCGCCCCAAAAGGCGATCATCCCGGTGACATGAGTCGGTGGTCGGGGTGGCGGGATTTGAACCCACGGCCTTCCGCTCCCAAAGCGGACGCGCTACCAAGCTGCGCCACACCCCGTCTGGTGCGACACGTAGGGTACATCCCAGAACCGGCAGCGTCGGCCTCTTTCCCGGACGATCACCCCCGGGGGCGGACCCGCGGCCCAACCCGTTCGCCCGTACGGCATGCGACCCGCTACGATGCCTCTGTGCCGCGGTCCGGGGACCACGGCGCACCTGTGCGGGCGTAGCTCAATGGTAGAGCCCTAGTCTTCCAAACTAGCTACGCGGGTTCGATTCCCGTCGCCCGCTCTGTACGGCTCAGGGCCAGGCGGAGGACGATCCCTCCGCCTGGCCCTGAGTGTTTGTGGGACCGTGATCAGGTCCTCGTGCCCCCTGCGTGCCCCTGGGTGCCGTCGTGCACTCCCTCGGGCGCCTGGGTGGGGCTGCGGTTTCTCTGCCTCATCAAGCCCCGGCGCCGCTCCTGCCTTCGGCCCGCTCCGCCCGCGCTGCTCCGACGCGCGCCCACGTGTGGACAGGACGACTGACAGGATGCACTCCATGACGGAGTACACGTGGCCGAACGGTGTGGACGACCCGGCGCCCGAGGACGTACGACGTGCCTGGCCGGCAACCGTGACCGCGCTGCCGGTGGGCGCCGCCGTGACCGGCAAGGTCATCGGCCGACAGCCCTTCGGCGTATTCGTGGCGATCGACGGAGTGCCGGAGGCGGTGGGGCTGGCAGAGATCCATGGTTCACCGCGTGGAACCGTCCCTCCCCCACTGGGGTTCGCGATCAGTGGGAGCGTGGTCGATCACGCGGAGCACAACTTCCAAGTCAGGCTCAGACTCGATGACTGGGGAGATGAGCGCGCGCCCCTCCCACTGGCGCCTGACGAGCGCCTGACCGACCGCGAAGCTCTGTGAGGCTTCCTGAGGCGCCTTCGGCAGGACTGTGAGGCGAGCGGCGACCAATGGGAGAATCGGGCGCTGGACAGCTTCCTGGAGGCTCTGGAGGCATGGGTGGCCGACGCCCGGGGTGGTACGCGAACCACGGCCAGGAGATCCCGCCTGAGGGCGCGGCCACGGGGAACAGCGGGGAGTCTCGGCAAATGGTCGGAGAATCCGCAGGTCAGCGAACCGGCAGCTCAGCCCCGCCCGCACACGCGATCTGCCAAACCAGCTACGCGGGTTCGATTCCCGTCGCCCACTCTGTACAGCTCAGGGCCGGGCCGGAGGACGATTCCTCCGGCCCGGCCCTGATCGTTCTCCGGGGCTCCGACGGGCCCACATGAGCCTCGGCCGAGCCGATGACCGCCTGCCCGCGGGCCGACGACAGGGGCCGGAAGCCAGGGGACCTGGGCGGCCGGGGGCCGGGGGCCGGGGGTCAGAATCTGATGGAGTTGATCGAGTCCGCTATCGAGTTCAGGAACCGCTGGATGGACGGCGCCATCCCGGTCGAGGCCAGGAAGAAGCCGAACAGCACCGCGACGATCGCGGGGCCGGCCTTGATGTTCCCCCCTCTGATCAGCACCACAAGGATGATCGCCAACAGCAGCACCACAGACAGTGAAATGGCCACAACTGATCACGCCCTCGGTCGGTCCGCACTCCCGCAACCATCGTGCCACCAACCGGCCCGCCCTATGCGGCACGTGACACAACGTTCGCCCAGCCGTGGCCAAGTGCGGTGCGACGCACAGTAATTCGAGGCCGCACCCGGGCGTGTAGCCACTGGGATC
Organism: Streptomyces sp. NPDC001843; assembly: GCF_042891955.1. Lineage (NCBI taxonomy): Bacteria > Bacillati > Actinomycetota > Actinomycetes > Kitasatosporales > Streptomycetaceae > Streptomyces > Streptomyces sp. NPDC001843. Next base: position 985,467 of record NZ_JBIATQ010000001.1, read on the forward strand.
CCGCAGGGAATTACACAACTTCGTTTCCCTGGCCACACATCCCGTGCGCAGGTAATTCGAATTGTTGCTACAGAGACACCCTTATGCACCAATTCGTCGGGATGAATCGGGACATCAAGGCCGAGCGATACCCCTCCCCGGGGCATTGATGTGCCCGCCGTCACGCGGCCCGGCACGTCGACTCCGGCCAATACGGGGGTACCCGCAGTCCGTTAACCAGGAATGACGCACGGGGTTTTACGAAATCACTCAACCGACGCTAGGGTCCCTGAGATGTTTGACGCCGCCTCGTCCCACGGCCAGCACCGCAGGCCACTCCCCCCGGCACAGTCGCCGGCCGAGGGAGTGCCCAGTCCGCGTACCCCAACGGGTGCGCGACAGTCCCCGCAGGCGGACAGATCCGGCAAGACGCGCGACGCGTTCTTCGACAACGCCAAGTACCTGGCGATCGTGCTGGTCGCCATGGGCCACTCGTGGGAGCCCCTGAAGGGCGACAGCCGAATCCTCGAGGCCCTGTACACGGTCGTGTACACCTTCCACATGCCGGCGTTCATCATCATCTCCGGCTTCTTCTCGCGCAGTTTCGACATGCGCCCCGACCGGCTGAAGCGGCTGATCACGGGCGTCGCCGTGCCGTACGTCGTGTTCGAGACCGCCTACTCGCTCTTCAAGCGGTACGTCGAGCACTCCCCCGGCCAGGAGATCAGCCTCCTCGACCCCTGGTACCTGACCTGGTTCCTGTGCGCCCTGTTCGTGTGGCGGCTGACCACGCCCATCTGGAAACTGGTCCGCTGGCCGCTCCCGGTCGCACTCGGCATCGCCATGCTGGCCTCCGTCAGCCCGAGCATCGGTGACGACCTGGACCTGCAGCGCGTGCTGCAGTTCCTGCCGTACTTCGTGCTGGGCCTGTGCATGAAGCCCGAGCACTTCCAGCTGGTGCGCCGCCGCTGGGTCCGGGCCGCCGCCGTGCCGGTGTTCGCGGCCGCGCTGGTGTTCGGCTGGTGGGCGGTGCCGCGTATGAACACCGCGTGGTTCTACCACCGGGACTCCGCGCAGGAGCTGGGCGGTCCGTGGTGGTCGGGCCCGGTCATGGCGGTCGCCATGTTCGGCTGCTCCCTGCTGCTGACCGCCTGCTTCTTCGCCTGGGTGCCGCGGCGGAAGATGTGGTTCACCGCGCTGGGCGCGGGCACGCTGTACGGCTACCTGCTGCACGGCTTCCTGGTGAAGTACGCCGACTACCGGGGCTGGCTCGACAACCCGGTCTTCCACCACCCGCTCGGCGAGATCCTGGTGACCGCCGTCGCCGCCACCGCCGTCACGTTGCTGTGCACCGCCCCCGTGCGGCGCGTGTTCCGCTTCGTCATGGAGCCGCAGATGAACTGGGCGTTCAAGCAGGACGCCGCGGAACTCGCCCGCGAACGCCAGCAGAAGGAACGCGAACGCGAACGCGAGAAGGTCAGCGCCTAGACCTCGTCAATCCCCGGCAGTCCCCCGAGACCGAGAAGTGCGCGCATCCGCGTGTACTTCTCGGTCAGTCGTCTCCGGGTCGCCTCGTCCAGTACGGCCAGCCGGTCCGGGTCCGCGTTGTGGGCGAGGTCGGCCTCCTTCACCAGCAGCGCGCCGGGCGTGGCGAGGATGCGCCGCGCGTACGCCTCCGGTCCCTCCCCGGCCCGTTTGGTGACCGCCAGCACGATGTCCTTCGTACGGCGGCTCAGCGCGGCCCCCGCCAGCCAGTCGGCGGACAGGACGTCGTCCTCGACCGCGTCGTGCAGCCAGCCCGCCGCGATCTGCGCCTCGTCGCCGCCCCGGCTCCGCACCCCCTCCGCGACGGCCCGCAGATGCTCGGCGTACGGCCGCCCCGCCTTGTCGGTCTGCCCGGCGTGGGCGGCACACGCGAGGGCCTCGACCTGGGCCAGGGTCAGCAGGGGCTGTGTCTCGGTCACTCCCCCAGTGTCTCCCGGCGCCGCGCGGCCACGGCGCCCTGCGCGCCGGTGGCGTCCCGCAGGAGCGTCGGCATCTCGGCGACGGTGCCGGCCGCAGTTCCACCCCACTCCTCGATTGCCTCGCACCCGCTGACACTCTTCATGGTGTAATAGGCACAACCTGATTCGGTCTATTACATTCATCAGGAGGGTTCGTGACGTTCGCCAACACCACGGACACCGTCCGGGCGTGGGTCGACGGATGGGCCGTGTCGCGGGGCACGGCCGAACCGGCACCTCGGCCCTGGGGGTTCACCATCGACGTCGGTCTGCCCCACGAGGTGGCGCGGCATGTGCTGCCCGCCGCCGACGAGGCGACCGTGCGCAAGATCGCCGAGAACACCACTGCACCCGGAATCTGGCTGAAGACCTTCGTGGCGCCGCAAAGCCTGGAGGCCTGGCTGCCGTCCGGCTGGGCGCTCGCGGGCGGCCGGTGCTTCCTGATGGCCGCCTCGCTGCACACCGGCGGGACGGCGGGCGACGTTCCGGACGGCTACCGGCTGAGCAGTTGGAGCCGGGCCGGGGTGACCCGGGTGCTGGTCCGTGCCCCCGATGGCGCGTTCGCGGCGCGCGGGCAGGTCGCGGTCACCGGCGATACCGCCGTCGTCGACCAGGTGGAGACCGATCCCTCGCACCAGCGGCGGGGGCTCGGACGTCTGGTGATGCGGACGCTCGCCCGCACCGCGGCCCAGACGGGGGCGACGGCGGCGGTGCTGGGCGCGACGGTCGAGGGGCGCGCGTTGTACGAGACCGTGGGCTGGCGGGTGGTGGCGCCGCTGACCGCGGCCACACGGGTCGGAGCGGCGGACTTGTAGGGCCCGAGCCGGCTCAGTGTGCCGCCGGGGAGGCCTCACGGCAGATCAGCAGCAGCGCCCGGTCGTCGTTGACGTCCTTCGCGACCGCCTCGATGAGGTGCCAGGCCGCCCCGTGGAAGCCGCCGGCGACATAGCGGTCGGCCTCGCCGGTGAGACGGTCGATGCCCTCGACGATGTCGCGGTCGGAGGTCTCCACCAGACCGTCCGTGAACAGCATCAACACGTCCCCCGGGCGCAGCGAGCCCTTCACCGGGTCGAACTGGGCGCCGTCGTACACACCGAGGAGCGGGCCCTCGGCGGCCTTCTCCTCCCAGCGCCCGCTGCCCGCGCTGAGCTGCAGCCCCGGCGGATGGCCCGCCGAGTACAACTCGTAGTCCCCGGAGTCGAGATCCAGGACCAGGTGGATCGAGGTCGCGAAGCCCTCCTCCCAGTCCTGCCGCAGCAGATAGCCGTTGGCCGCCGGCAGGAAGGCGTGCGGGGGCAGGGAGCCCAGCAGCCCGCCGAACGCCCCCGACAGCAGCAGCGCCCGCGAACCCGCGTCCATGCCCTTGCCGGAAACGTCCGTGAGCACGACCTCCAGCGTCCGCCCGCCGTTCGTACGGGCCGCCACCACGAAGTCGCCCGAGAACGACTGGCCGCCGGCGGGGCGCAACGCCATCTCCCGGTGCCAGCCCTGCGGCAGCTTCGGCAGCTTGCTCTGCACCCGGATCCGCTCGCGCAGGTCGAACAGCATCGTGCCGCCGCGCCGCCAGGGCACGCCCACCCGGCTGCGGAACTGCGCGGTGAGCAGCCCGAAGAACCCGCAGGCGGCGACGACGAGCACCACACCCGGCGTGACCCTGGACGGTCCCTCGGTGTAGGGCCCCAGTCGCACCGACTCCACGATCAGCGCCGTGGCCGCCGCCGCGTACAGCCCGAGCAGACTCGCGGGGCGCAGCAGCAGACCGCCCGCCACGATCGGCAGCACCAGCGTGGCCGGTGAGCACCACACCGAGTTGGCGAGGGTCATCGCCGCGAGCACCGGGATGATCAGCAGCAGTCCGGCCAGCGCGATCCAGTCCGAGCCGTCGCCGCGGAAGTAGTCCACCGCGCTTCTGCGCACGCCGACGCGGGCCCGGTGCCACTGGATCTTCCACCGGGCCGTGAACGTCTCGGCCTTCGCGCGCCGTTCTCGTCCTGCTGCCATTAGTTCGGGACCCTATCCATCGGACCAGCCACTTGGCACGGGAGGTCCGACTTATCCCCCGTCCGAGGCTCAACGTCACAGTGAACTTCACCGGACGCCGTTCCGTCGCAATCCCGCGGAAATTCGGTCGCCCGCTCCGACAACGCGCTGGTACGCATGGTGCATGGCGACAGACCGTGCGAGTAGTCCTGTGACCGATCTCCGGGCGCTGCGGCCGGGCGAATGGGACCAGTGGTACGACAGCCTGCTCCGGGCCTTCGGCGGGGTTCCGGAGGCGGCCGAGGAGCGGGAGTTGTGGGCTTCGCTCACCGAGACCGGGCGTTCGATCGGCGTCTGGGACGGTGACGTGGTCATCGGCACGGCTGGAGCCTTCAGTTTTCGGCTGACGGTGCCCGGTGGCGCCTCGGTGCCGGCAGCCGGGGTCACCATGGTCAGTGTGGCCGCCACGCACCGGCGGCGCGGTGTGCTCACCTCGATGATGCGGCGGCAGTTGGACGACGTACGGTCCTGGGGCTGGCCGCTGGCGGTGCTGACGGCGTCCGAACCGGCCATCTACGGGCGGTTCGGGTACGGCGTGGGGACGTACCACGTCAACGCGCGGATCGACACGACCCGGGTACGGCTGTCGGTACCGCCCGGCACCGACGGCGTAAGGCTGCGGTACGCCGCCCCTGCCGACGTCCTCGACGCGTGCGAGGCCCTGTACGCCCGGCGGGTGCCACTGCGGCCGGGAATGGTGGCGCGGGCGCCCGGCTGGGAGCGGCTGATGCTGCTGGACCCGGCGAGCGAGCGGGACGGGGCGTCGCCGTTGCAGTGCGTGGCCGCCGAGCGGGACGGGGAGTTGGTGGGGTACGCGCGGTTCCGGGTCAAGCCGGTCTGGGAGCCGGCCGGGGCCAGGGGGACGGTGTTGCTGGAGGACATGGAGGCGCTGGACCCGGCGGCGCACGCCGCGGTGTGGCGGTTCCTGTTCGACATCGACCTGACTTCGGTGATCGACGCGCGACGGCGGCCGGTGGACGAGCCCTGGCAGTTCCTGGTGTCCGACATCCGGCGGTGCGAACTGCTGGTACGGGACTCGCTGCACGTGCGGCTGGTGGACGTCGGCGCGGCACTCGAGGCGCGCGCCTACCAGGTGCCGCTCGATGTCGTGTTCGAGGTCGAGGACGCCTTCTGCCCGTGGAACGCCGGGCGTTGGCGGCTCACGGGAGATGCGAAGGGCGCGTGGTGCGCGCGGACCGAGGACCCGGCCGATCTCGCGCTCAGCGTGCGTGAGTTGGGGTCGGCGTACCTGGGCGGCGTCTCGCTCACCTCGCTGGCGGCGGCCGGGCTGGTACGGGAGCTGCGGGACGGTGCGCTGGCGGAGGCGTCGGCGGGGTTCGGGTCGGCGGTGGCGCCGTGGCTGCCGCACGGGTTCTAGAAGGGCGGGCCCACGGGTCAGCCGCTGGGGCCGGTACGGACGTGAGCGCGTGGCGCGGGTGCTGCCGGCCGGGGGGCCACCGGTGGCAGACCGGCGATCTGCTGGAGGACGTCGGCCGCCACCGCGCGGACCTTCCGTCGTTCCCGCCGGGATGTGGTGACGAGAATCTTGAAGGCGTCGATCTCGTCGCAACCGTGCAGCACCATGAGGGCGCCCTTGGCTCGTTCTATGACGGAGCGCCCTTCCAGGGCCTCCTTGAGCTGCTGGTTCTCGGCGCGCAGGGCTTCCAGCCCGGCGGGTGCCGAGGGCGGAAGGACCTCGGGGAAGTCTCGCCGCAGCTGCTCGCCGAGACTGGCCAGCGTCGACACCAGGACACCGACGGTCGCGACGACGGCTGCCATGCGCTCGCCTCTGTCCGATGCCTGACCGGCTTCGTACGGGTCTGACTTCATGCGCCCATGCTGACCATAAATCACATCGGCGAACCAGTCTTCCCAAAGGGTTTATTTAGGTGTAACCGACGAAAGCCCGATTACGGGCCAACACCCCCGGAACCATGTGTTCCGGCTTGGCTTTCCGCGTCACGATTCACCGCAAATGATGCCAAAAGGGTCGCAGTATGTGAACGTTGCGGAAAATATTCACGAGTTGCCACCAAACACTCCACAAACACTGACCGGCACCGCTAGCCTCGTCCCGGCGTCGCACCCGCCCCCCACGTGCTTGCCGTCCACTGCTCCTGACCATGGACCAGGCGAGAACCGCGAAGGTTCTCAGCACGTCCCCCTTGCCGCGTCGAGACCGTACGCCGACAGGGGTCGCCGTACTCCTTCACGCCCGCTCACGGGACCCCGGAGACGTCGGCCGCTGCTGTGCTGCGCGGCTGTCCCGGGTTCCGCGTTCCCCAGGGGGGACCTCTCAGATGGCGCAACTGACCTCTGCACCCGTCGGAACCGAGGCAGTCGAACTCGGTGGCGGACTCGATGCCGCCCCGCCCCGGCTGACTCTGGTGATACCCACCCGAAACGAGAAGGACAGCGTCCCGCTGCTGCTGGCGCGGCTGACCCCGGCACTGACCGGGCTCGACGCGGAACTGCTCTTCGTCGACGACAGCGACGACGCGACCCCGGACGTCCTCGCTGGCCTCGCCCCGGACAGCCCCATTCCCGTGCGGCTGCTGCACCGGCCGCCCGGTTCGCGCGGCGGCGGCCTCTCCGGCGCCGTCGTCACCGGCGCCCGGCACGCCAGAGGCGGCTGGGTCCTGGTGATGGACGCGGACCTGCAGCATCCGCCGGAGGCAGCGGCCCTGTTGGCGCGCACGGCGATGCGCGGCGGCATGGACATCGTCGTCGGCACCCGCTACGCGGGCACCGGGTCGAGTGCCGGACTGTCCGGCACCTCCAGACTGCTGACCTCGACCGCCTCGACCCGGATGGTCAAGACGGTCTTCCCACGACGGCTGGCGACCGTCAGCGATCCGCTGAGCGGCCTGTTCGCGTTCCGCACCGACGCGGTGGACCTGGACGGACTCAACCCGCTCGGCTTCAAGATCCTGCTGGAGATGCTCGTCCGTCACCCGTCGCTGCGCGTCGCGGAGGTCGCCTACGCCTTCGCGTCCCGCGAGGCCGGCGACTCCAAGGCCTCCTTCCGTGAGGGGCTGGCATTCCTCCGGCACGTGACACGGCTGCGCCGCGACCGGCTCGTCGGCCAGCTCCGCGAGAAACCCGCCGACCGGAGCGCACGCCTTCGGCAACTGATGCGGTTCCTGGGGTTCGGACTGGTCGGGCTCTCCGGGGTCGCGGTCAACACCGCCGCGCTGTGGCTGCTGTTCGACCGGTTCGGGGTGCACCATCTGGTCGCCGCCGCACTGGCCACCCAGGCATCCACCACGTGGAACTTCCTCCTGGTGGAGGGTCTGGTCTACCGGGGCCGCGGCTCCGGCAGCTTCAAGGGGCGCGCGCTGCGCTTCTTCTCCCTCAACAACCTGCTGTTGATCGGAAGACTCCCTCTGCTGCAGGCGCTGGTGGTGTCGGGGCTGGGCGTGCTCACGGCCAACGCGGCCACGCTCGTACTGCTCTTCCTGCTGCGCTTCCTGGTCAGTGACCGCGTGATCTACGGAACAGGCGCGGCCAGGGCAGGCGGCCGCGACCCGGTACGGCTGCTCGTCGACCCAGGTCCGGTGGCCACCGCGGCGGGACTGCACCGCGCCGCCGGCCGCAAGCGGTCGACGTACCTGCCGTACCGCTACGACGTGGCCGGCACCGTCACGATCGGCTCCCAGATCCGCCTGCCCGAACTCGAGTTCTTCCGCGCCCAGTGGATCGCGGACGACGAGGTGGACATCGCCGTACGGGTCGGGGACGTCGGCCGTCGGTCCCCGCACCGCCGGGCCTCGCTGACCCAGCAGGCGCAGCCCGCCGAGGCGGCCGCGATCCGTTACGAGGAACACCTCGGACGCTTCGGCGCGAACTTCAGCGTGCGTCTGGGGAAGCAGATCAGGGTGGAGATCGGACCACTGCTGGCCCGCTCGCCGCACGTCGTCTACACCAACGTGCTGGAGGCGCTGCTCCGGTTCGTCCTGATCTCCCGCGGCCGTATGCTGCTGCACTCCGCGTGCGTCGAGCTGGACGGCGTCGGGGTGATGCTGTCCGCCCTGACCGACACCGGCAAGACGGCGACCGTCCTGCGGCTGCTGCGCGAGCACGGCGGGCGGTTCCTGTCGGACGACATGACGGTGGTGGACGCCGACGGCAACGCGGTGTGCTTCCCCAAGCCGCTGACGATCAGCTCGCACACCCTGCGCGCGGTGAACGCCAGTGACCTGACCCGCGCCGAGTGGCGCAGACTGAACCTGCAGAGTCGTCTGCACTCCAAGGGCGGCCGTTCGCTGGCACTCGCCCTGGCCCGCTTCAACGTGCCGATCATGGGCATCAACGCGGTCACCCAGATTTTGGTGCCGCCGCCGAAGTACAGCGTCGACCGGCTGGTTCCGTGCCGTATGGGCAGCACCACCAGGGTCGAGGAGCTGTTCGTCATCGAGCGCGGCACCCCGGGCCTGCGCGACCTGGACCAGGGCGAGGCACTGGAGCGGATGCTCGTCAACACGGAGGACGCGTACGGTTTCCCGCCCTACCGCTACTTCGCCCCGGCGATCACCATCGGCGGGCTGACGTATCCGCAGCTCAAAGCGCTGGAGCGGGAGATCCTGGGCGGCTTCCTGTCCGGGGTGCGCACCCGGGTGCTGGCCTCGGACCGCTTCGGATGGGCCGACGAGATCCCCCGGCTGCTCGCCGAAGAGCGCGGAGGGACGACGGACCCGAACGGCAGCACGCCGACGGCGGCCGTGCCACAGCGGGCGGCCGAGGAGGAGGGGGCGCGGGCCGAGGCCTGGCCGCGCTGGGGAGTCCGCCTGACCCCCGGGCCGATCGCGTCGTGAAAGAGCCCACCAAGTCGCTCGGTTCCCTGGAGACGGCCGAGGCCGGCGTCGAGGGGACCGAGGCGATGGGAACCACCGGGACTGCCGGGCCGGCCGACCCCCCTGGCCGGTCCGGCGCGGTGGTGGAGTCCCATGCGCCGGACTCCACCACCCGGGAACCGGCCCGCACCGCCCGCCCCCGCGGCGGTGGGGGGCGGCCCCCGCACCGGGGGGCGGGGCGGCTGGGGGGGGCCCCGCGCCCGCCCCCCCCCCCCCGCGCCCCCGCCCCCCCCCCCCCCCCCGGGGGGGGGGGCGCCCCGGCCCGCTCACGGGTCGGCGGTCCTGCTGCGGCTCGCCTCGGCGATGCCGCTGACCGCCGTACTCGCCCTCGCCGCCGGCTTGCGCTTCTGGCGCCTCACAGCGGTGGGTTTCAACAGCGACGAAGCCGTCTACACCGGCACAGCCGCCTCCCTCGCCGGCAACAGCTCCCTCGGTTCCATCTTCCCGGTGTTCCGTGCCCACCCGGTGTTGTTCCAGGCGCTGTTGTCACTGGTGCTGCGCGTCCACCTCAGCGACTGGACGGCCCGCGCGGTGCCCGCGGCCATCGGCGTGGCCGCGGTCGCCATGACGTACGGGCTCGGTGCCAGGCTGTACGACCGTAAGGCCGGACTCGCCGCGGCGCTGCTGCTCGCGGTGATGCCGTACCACGTGGTGGTGAGCCGACAGGTGCTACTGGACGGGACCATGACGTTGTGCGCGACGGCGGCCCTCTACTGCGTAGTGCGTTTCGCCGAGCGGCCGGGTCCGCGGTGGCTGCTCGCAGCCGCCGGGATGATGGGCGCCACCGTGCTGGCGAAGGAGACCAGCGTCGTTCTGCTGGGCGGGCTGTACGCGTTCTTCGCCCTGACCCCGGCCGTACGGATGCGGTGGCGGCAACTGCTGCCGGCGCTGCTCGCGATGACGGTGGTGGCGGCGGCGTCGCCGCTGGCGCTGGCGCTGTCCGACCGGTCCCGCACCGGCGGTGCCTATCTCCTGTGGCAGCTCTTCCGCCGGCCGAACCACCCATGGGCCTTCTACTTCACCGCCGTTCCGCCCGCCGTCGGCCCGCTGGTGCTGGTCTCGGCCGGCGCCGGAATGGTCTGGCTGCGCCGGGAGAACACCTGGCGTGAGCGGCTGCTGCTGTGCTGGATCGGCGTCCCTGTGCTGTTCTTCACCATCTGGCCGGTGAAGGGCTTCCAGTACCTGCTTCCCATCGCGCCGCCGCTGGCGGTACTGGCCGGCCGCACTCTGCGCCGTCTGCCGTCGCTGCCCTGGCCGGAGGTGCGGCGCGTCCGGCTGCCGCGTGCCGCCGCGGTGGCGCTGACCCTCGCCGTGGCGGCGAGCCTCGTCGTGCCCGCGTGGCAGCGGGTGTCCCCGTCCCCTGACGGGACCTTCCTCGCCGGTTCCGGCGGGCTGCCCGGCGGGCGGGAGGCCGGGACGTGGCTGCACGGACATGTGCCGAACGGCGCCCAGCTGCTGGTGATCGGGCCGTCGATGGGCAACGTGCTCCAGTTCTACGGCCACCGCAGGGCGCAGGCGCTGTCGGTGAGCCCGGACCGCCGGAGCCGCAACCCTTCCTACGAGCCGGTCTCCAACCCCGACCGGGCGCTTCGCGACGGTGAGTTCCAGTACGTCGTGTGGGACTCCTACAGCGCGAAACGCACCCCCTTCTTCACCGGAAAGGCCCTGACGCTGATCGACCACTATCACGGGAGGGCCGTGTTCACCGCCCGAGGACGGGGCGGGAAGGCCCTGGTCGTCATCTACCAGGTGCGTGCCACATGAGGCGCCGGGCGGGGAGGCTGCTGCTCGCCGCACAGACAGCGGTGATGCTGGTCCTCGCGGCCGGCGCTCCGGCGGACGCGGCGGGCGCGCACCAGCCGAGGACCCCCATACGGCACTTCGTCTACCTGATGCAGGGCGACCGCACCTTCGACCAGTACTTCGGAACGTATCCCGGTGCCGACGGTCTTCCCGCCGACACGTGCCAGGCACGTGACCTGGCCCATCCGCACAAGGGATGCGTCAAGCCGTACGCCCTGCACGGCAAGGCGGCCCCGGCCGCGGCCCTCGCCGCGGGCAAAACCGTGATCGAGCGGCAGTACGACGGGGGGAAGATGGACGGCTTCGTGGCGGCGTACGAACGTCAAGGGCGGGACGGGGCAGCCGCCATGGGCCACTACGACCGGCGCGATCTGCCCTTCTACTGGAACGCCGCCGACCGCTACCAGCTCTTCGACCACTTCTTCGCCTCCGCACGGCAGGGCACCCGGGCCGACCGCGCGTACTGGGTCGCGGGCGGCGCTGCGCTCTCCGGCCGGACGACGATCTTCGACCGCCTGCAGGCGGCCGGGGTGAGCTGGAAGTTCTACGTCGAGGACTACGACCCGAAGCAGACGTTCCGGCAACGCTCCGAGGGTGATCCGGCCACCCAGACGGTCCGCGTCCCGCTGCTCGACTCACCACGGTTCGTGGACGACCCCGAGCTCCGGGGCCACATCGTGGACCTGAACCAGTACTACGTGGACCTGGAACACGGCCGACTGCCCGCCGTCGCCTACATCGCGAGTTCGGGAGCGGGCGAGCGCTCGGCCCGTTCCGTCCCGGCGGGACAGCGACTGGTGCGCAATCTGACCACGCAGCTGATGCTCAGCGGCTACTGGAACTCCTCGGCGCTGCTGTGGTCTTACGACGGATCCGGCGGCTGGTACGACCACGTCGCGCCGCCCCCGGGCTACGGCTTCCGCGTGCCGGCACTGCTGGTCAGCCCGTATGTGCCCCGGGGCCGGGTGGAGCACACCGTCTTCGACGCGACGAGCGCGCTGCGGTTCGTCGAGGAGAACTGGGGGCTGAAGGCGCTCGGCGGCCGGGACACCAAGGCGACCAGCCTGGGCCGGGCCTTCGACTTCCGGAACGGGCCACGACCGGCCGACATCATCCCTGCCACGACAACGGCACCGGTCGCCCTCCGGCCGGTGCGGTCGGCGATGGTCTACGGCGTGTACGGCGGGGCAGTCGGTATCGCCGCCCTGCTGGTGCTCACCGCCGCCGTGGGGCAGCGGCTCACGAAGGGGGTGCGCTCATGGCGGCGCCGCGCACGGTGACACCGGCCCGTCCGTGGCGCCGACGCGCACAGCGCGCGGCGGCTCTGCTCGGCGCGCTCGTGATGGTGTGCGCGGCGGCCGGAGCCGCTGCGGCGTACACCGCGCCCAAGCGACCGCATCCGCACCGTAAACCGTGGATGGTGACCGTGACCGTGCGGACCGTTCCGGTGCTGTCCCATGTGCGGTTCACCTTCGACGGCACGCAACTCGTCACCGACTCCCACGGTCAGGCCGAGTACACCGGATCGCACGACTTCGACGAGCACGCCCTGACGCTGACGGACGCCGCGATCAACACCAGGAACCGTCACTACCGATTCGCCCGCTGGTTCGGCCAGCGGGACCCGGACCAGGCGTTCCGCCCGTCCGTCACGGGGCTGCCGCTGCGCGCCGACTACACGGTCACCGCGGCCTTCTCCGCCCGCTACCCCGTCACCACCTCCTTCACCGACCAGCACGGCACACCGGTCGCGGCAGGGCGGATCAGCTCGACCACCATGAAGAGCGACACGGGAAGCAGGATCGAGGTCCCGCCGGGCCGTACCGTCTGGCTGGACGGCCTGCTCCCCGTCTTCCGCGACAGCGTTCTCACCACGCGCACCATCTCGTACTCGCTGCAGAGCGTGATGGTGGACGGCACGAACACCGTCGACGCGGGCAAGCAGCGTTTCACCCCGGCGGCCTCGGGCAAGCCGGTCTTCGTCACGCAGTTCCACGACCTGACGATCACCGCCCACGACGCGATGCTCTCGGCCGCCACCGGTTCGGCGGCCGAGGTGACCATGCCGGACGGGACGGTACGTACGGTCCCGTTCGGCAAGGACGGAAGGGCGACGCTGCGCGGGCTGCCCCGCGGCCATTACGCGGTCGACGTCAAGGCCGGCGGAGTGACGGCCGGCCAGGAGGTGCGGCTGTCCAAGGACCGTGAGGTGGACGTCCAGGTGATCGGCGACGAGGACCTGGCGGGCGCCGCCGTACTGCTGCTGGCCACAGCGGTCGGGCTCGTGTTCGCCGGACGGTCCGCGGCGCGCAGGGCCGCGAGGAGGACCGGACTCCGCGGGAAACCACGCGTCCAGGAGGCGGGCGACGCGGCCGGGGAACCGCCCGGCGAGCCTTCCGGCGGGAAGGTGCTGCTGACATGAGACGCACCAGGACGGCGGTGGCCGTCCTCACCCTGCTGCTGGGGCTGCTGGGCGCGGTGCCCGGTCAGGCCGCTGCGGCCGTCCGTTCCGGCGCGGGGGGCGGAGGCGTCCCGCTGCTCGCTTACTACTACCAGTGGTTCCAGCCGTCGTCCTGGCAGCGGGCGAAGACCGACTACCCTCAGCTCGGCCGGTACTCCAGCGATGACACCGGGGTCATGCGCACGCACATCGCCTGGGCGAAGTCGGCGGGCATCAACGGATTCATCGTCAGCTGGAAGAGCACCCCGGTGAACAACCGGCGACTGCGGCTGCTGATGTCCGTCGCGGCGACCGAGGACTTCAAGATAACCATCATCTACCAGGGCCTGGACTTCCAGCGTCACCCGCTGCCGGCGGCCAAGGTCGCGGCGGATTTCGCCTACTTCGCCAAGTCGTTCGCCGACAGTCCGGTGCTCTTCCGGCTGGACGGAAAACCGCTCACCGTGTTCAGCGGGACATGGGCGTACACGCACGCCGAGGTGGCGAGTGTCACCCGGCCGGTGCGCGGCAGACTGCTGGTGCTCAACACCGAGAAGAACGAACGGGGTTACGAGCGTCTGGCCGACGTCACCGACGGCGACGCCTACTACTGGTCGTCGGTGAACCCCGACACCAACCCCCGGCACGCCACCAAGCTCGACGCCATGGGCAGGGCCGTACACGCCCACCACGGGTTCTGGGTCGCCCCCTTCGCACCGGGCTTCGACGCCCGGATGGTCGGCGGCACCAAGGAGGTGCCGCGCAAGAACGGCGCGACACTGCGCGCCGAGTACACCGCCGCCGTCGGCTCGCACCCGGACGTACTGGGCCTGATCAGCTGGAACGAGTTCAGCGAGAACTCCTACGTCGAACCGTCCGTCGCCGATGGACGGCGCTATCTGGACGTGCTGCGCGAACTGCGCGGCGGGGCGGCCGCCGGACGGACGGCCACCCTCGCGAACGCGGCGCCCACGACGCACCGGCACGCCGTCGCGCGGATCGCGTACTGGCCGAACCTGCTTCGGCTGGCAGGGTTCGCCGCGGTCCTGGTGGCGGGCGTGACGCTGTTGGCCCGGCGTCGCGCGGCAGGCGGCCCGGGTCGCCTAGGAAGATCCACGGAAAGAAGAACGTCATGAACCAACCGTTCGGAGCACGGGGAGGGGCGCGACCGTCCCGAAGACGTCTGACACAGACCGCCGCCGCCGTCGCCACCGGGCTCGGCCTGGTCCTCGCGGTCACCTCCCCGGCGCACGCCGCGCTGCCGGGGGCCGACTCCCACCTCACCCGGGCTCCGTACCTCACCGACCTCACCACCACGTCGGTGCAGGTCAACTGGGGCACCACCACGCAGAGCAAGGGCAGCGTCCGCTACGGCCCGCTCGGCAACTGCTCGGCGTTCACGGTCACCTCCGGCAACTCGGGCTATCCGATGACGGTCAACGGCGTGACGGAGTACCGCAATTCGGTGACCGTCGGCGGGCTGTCGGCGGGCACCGCGTACTGCTACCGGGTGTACACCGGCGGCTCGGCCCCGGTGGACCTGCTCGGCACCCTGGCCACTCCCGGGTTCACCACCCTGGAACCGGTCGGTTCGACCAGGCCGTTCAGCTTCGCCGTGCTGGGCGACTGGGGCGACACCACCAACAGCGGCGTCGACGACGGCTCGGTCAACGTCAACCAGGCCGATGTGCTGTCCCAGCTCGGCCGCAGCGGGGTCCGGTTCGCGGTGTCGGCGGGGGACGTCGCCTACCAGGGCGGATCGCAGACCAACTACGGCGACCTGAACCAGACGGGCATCGACGTCAGCGCCGTCTTCGGCCCCCAGTACTGGGCGCAGCCCGGCATGAGCGTCCCGATGTTCGCGGTGAGCGGCAACCACGGCCAGAACTCCACCTACCTGCTCAACTGGCCGACGGCCGCCGTCGCCACAGCCTCCGGCGGGACCTACGCCATGGTCGGCTACCCGTCGATCGACGGCACCAGCCCGGGCTCCTACCCGACGGCGTACTACGCCGTCGCCACGGGCGGGGTACGGATCTACATGCTGGACGCGGCCTGGGGCAACAGCAACACGGGCACGGCGACGGGTGGCACGTGCGGTTCGCACTGCGCGATATACCAGGTCGACCATGACGCCCACTGGACGGTCTCGTCCGCCGAGTACCAGTGG
The DNA here is from genome assembly GCF_042891955.1 of Streptomyces sp. NPDC001843. Classification (NCBI taxonomy): domain Bacteria; kingdom Bacillati; phylum Actinomycetota; class Actinomycetes; order Kitasatosporales; family Streptomycetaceae; genus Streptomyces; species Streptomyces sp. NPDC001843. The sequence continues at coordinate 1,000,755 of NZ_JBIATQ010000001.1, forward strand.
CTGGCCTCCGATCTGGCCGCGCACCGGGGCGGTGTGAAGATGGCCGTCTTCCACTTCCCGCTGCGCTCGGACGACGCCACGGAACCCGACGACAACTACCTCAGCGTCTCCGCCGGGCCGTCCAGCCTGGAGTCGCTGCTGCACGACAACGGCGTGGACCTGGTGTTCAACGGACACGCGCACGACTACCAGCGCAACACCGCACCCCCGGGCGGCGTGATCAGCTATGTCACCGGAGGCGGGGGCGCCAAGGCCACTCCGGTCAGGGGCGGCACCGGCTGTTCCGCGACCGACGCGTACGCCGTCGGCTGGTCGTACAGCAAGGCCAAGGGCTCGGCGTGCGGTGCGGCCCCGGTCCCGACCAGCGACGCGCAGGTGTACCACTTCCTGCAGGTGACGGTCGACGGCAGCACGGTGACGGTGACGCCGACGGACTCCCTGGGCAGGACCTTCGACGTGCGGACGTACGACTTCTCGCAGTGACGGGGCCGGTCTGCCGGCGCCGGTGATCTCAAGGTCGCTGGCAGGTCGGGCACCAGAAGAGGTTGCGGGCGGCGAGGTCCGCGGTACGGATGCCGGTGCCGCAGATGTGGCAGGGCAGGGTGGCCCTGCGGTAGACGTACACCTCGCCGCCGTGGTCGTCGACGCGGGGCGGGCGGCCCATGGCCTCTGGGGTGTGCTCGGGGCGGACGGTGTCGATGCGGTTGTTGCGGACGCCCTCGTGCATGAGCTCGACGAGGTCGGCCCAGATCGCCTCCCACTGGGCGGGGGTGATGTCGCGGCCCGCGCGGTACGGGTCGATCCGGTGCCGGAAGAGGACCTCGGCGCGGTAGACGTTGCCGACGCCCGCGACGACCTTCTGGTCCATGAGGAGGGCGGCGATCGTCGTACGGCTGCGGGAGATGCGGCGGTACGCGGCTTGCGGGTCGGCGTCCGGGCGGAGGGGGTCGGGGCCGAGGCGGTCGTGTATCGCCTGCTTCTCGGTGGGCGTGATCAGGGCGCAGGTGGTGGGGCCGCGGAGGTCGACGTACGAGGTGGTGTTCGCGAGGCGGAGGCGGACGGTGTCGGTGGGCGGGGGTGCGGGGGCGTCACCGAAGGTGACCTTGCCGAAGAGGCCGAGGTGGATGTGGACCCAGTCCGTGTCCTCGGGGTCCCGGAAGCCGAGGAAGAGGTGCTTGCCGTGGGCTTCGGTGTGGGTGAGTTCCGTGCCGGTGAGCAGTTCGGCGGCGTCGGAGAACTTGCCCTGGGGGCTGGTCACGTGGGGGGCCGTGCCGGAGAAGTGGGCGGCGTAGTCGTGCGCCAGCCGGTGGATCGTGTGCCCCTCTGGCACGGTGCCCGTTCCTTTCCCCGGGGCTCTGCCCCGGATCCCGCCAGGGGCTGCGCCCCTGGACCCACGTCTCCCACCCGCCCGCCCGTGGCAGCCAACTGGGAAGTCCCCCACCTGGGGCTCCGCCCCAGACCCCGGCGGGGACCGCGTCCCCTGCACCCCTCGCGGGGCTCCGCCCCTGCACCCCGGCGGGCTCCGTCCCTGTGCTCCGGCGGGCTTCGGCCGTGCCTTCTGTCTGTGCTCCGGTCGGCATGACTCAGCCCGTCTGGGGGTGCCCCTTCTGGGGGAGTTCGAGGACGAGGCCGTTCAGGGCGAGGCGGGGGTCTGGGGGCGGCAGCCCCCAGAGGCTCAGCCCTGCTGGGGGTGGTGGGCCGGGATGGGGGGCAGGTCGCCCGTCGTCTCGTAGGCCGACAGCATGTCGATCCGGCGGGCGTGGCGCTCGTCGCCCGAGAACGGCGTGCCGAGGAACGTCTCGACGAACTTGGTCGCCTCCTCCTGCGTGTGCATGCGCGCGCCCACCGCCACGACGTTGGCGTTGTTGTGCTGGCGGCCGAGGGAGGCCGTCTCCTCGCTCCAGGCCAGGGCCGCCCGGACGCCCTTCACCTTGTTCGCGGCGATCTGCTCGCCGTTGCCCGAGCCGCCGATCACGACGCCGAGGGAGTCGGGGTCCGCGGCCGTGCGCTCCGCGGCGCGCAGGCAGAAGGGCGGGTAGTCGTCCTGGGCGTCGTAGATGTGGGGACCGCAGTCGACGGGGTCGTGGCCCGCCGCCTTGAGCCATTCGACGAGGTGGTTCTTGAGTTCGAAGCCCGCATGGTCCGAGCCGAGATACACGCGCATGGGTCGAGTGTGACACGGGTGTTTCTGGGCAGCAGCACTCGGGTGTCGGGAGGGAAAAGTGTGAGTCAGGCCATAGAACCTCAGGAGAACCTCAAATAACAATCCGGAATCAAAGGTTCCCGAATTCCTTCGCCTCGGATTCACTGGACCGACTCGTACAGGCCACACAACGGCATCCCCCCGCGTACGGGAAACCGCTCCACCGGCGCAAAGGAAATCCGTCCATGACCCCTGGTTCCGGACTTCAAGCAGGACTCAAGAACCGCCATCTGTCGATGATCGCCATCGGCGGTGTGATCGGTGCCGGACTGTTCGTCGGCTCCAGCAGCGGTATCGCCACCGCAGGGCCCGGCATCCTCCTCTCCTACGCCCTCGTCGGCACGCTCGTGGTGCTGGTGATGCGAATGCTGGGCGAGATGTCCGCCGCCAATCCCACCTCCGGCTCCTTCTCCGCGCACGCCGACCGTGCGCTCGGCCGCTGGGCCGGGTTCTCCATCGGCTGGCTGTACTGGTTCTTCTGGGTGGTGGTGCTGGCCGTGGAGGCCACCGCCGGAGCCAAGATCCTCGCGGGCTGGATCCCCGCGGTGCCGCAGTGGGGCTGGGCGCTGATCGTGATGATCGTGCTCACCGCCACCAACCTGGTCTCCGTCGGCTCCTACGGCGAGTTCGAGTTCTGGTTCGCCGGGATCAAGGTCGTCGCGATCGCCGCGTTCATCGTGATCGGCGGCCTCGCCGTCTTCGGTGTGCTGCCCGGCGCGCACAGCGACAAGGCCGGCCTCGGCAATCTCACCGACCACGGCGGCTTCCTGCCGCACGGTCCCGGCGCCATCCTCACGGGTGTGCTGCTCGTCGTCTTCTCCTTCATGGGCAGCGAGATCGCGACGCTGGCGGCCGGCGAGTCGGAGGACCCGCAGAAGGCGGTCACCAAGTCCACCAACAGCATCATCTGGCGGATCGGCGTCTTCTACCTCGGCTCGATCCTGGTGGTCGTCTCCCTGCTGCCGTGGAACGACCCCTCCATCGAGAAGCAGGGCTCGTACGTCGCCGCCCTCGACTCCCTCGGTATCGCGCACGCCGGTCAGATCATGAACTTCATCGTGCTGACCTCGGTGCTGTCCTGCCTCAACTCCGGTCTCTACACCGCCTCCCGGATGGCCTTCTCGCTCGGCGAGCGCGGTGACGCGCCGAAGGCGTTCTCCAGGACCACCTCGCGCGGTGTGCCGATGACCGCGATCGTCGCCTCCGTCGTGTTCGGCTTCGTCGCCGTCTTCTTCAACTACAAGTACCCGGACACGATCTTCAACTTTCTGGTCAACTCCAGTGGTGCGGTGGCCCTGTTCGTCTGGCTGGTCATCTGTTTCTCGCAGCTGCGCATGCGGAAGATCATCCAGGCCGAGGCGCCGGAGAAGCTGGTCGTGAAGATGTGGCTGTATCCGTACCTGACCTGGGCCACGGCCGCGCTGATCGTGTTCGTCCTCGGCTACATGCTGACCGACACGGAGGGCCCGAACAGCGGGCGGACCACCGTCCTGCTGTCACTGCTGGTCGCGGCGGTCGTGATCGTGGTCGCCGTGGTGAAGGAGAAGCTGGTCGCGGACCGCCGGCCGGTGGATGGCGTCGAGGCGGAGAGCGACAAGGTGTCCGTCTGATCCGCCGGCACATGTGAGCGGGTGAAGGGGAGGGAGGCCCTCGGGCCTCCCTCCCCTCGCTCGTTCACAGCACCGTGAAGCTGTCCTTGACCGTGTCGTACGTCTTGAGCGCCCCGCTCTCGATCTCCGGCTGGTACCAGGTGTTGACCTGGTACGACTTCCCGTTCGCGTCGAAGCCGAGCAGCCGGGCGTGCCAGGCGACGTCCCCCAGCGTGAAGGTGTACTCCCAGACCACCGCCGGGTGGCCCTGGAAGGTCGTCTCCGCCAGACGGATCTTGGCGTAGTCCCTGCCCTGCCGGGCGCTCCGCTCGGAGGCGCGCCAGGTGTCCAGGAGGTCGCCGCGGGCCAGGGAGGACTTGGCGACCAGTTCCTGGCGGCCGTCGGGAGAGGTGTAGTGCACCTCGGCACCGGTCTTGACGTCCCGTCGCCAGCCCTCCGGTGTCCGCCAGGCGTACCCGCCCGCCTCCCGGTGTGCGCCAGGCGGGAGGCTCTGCGGGCGGGAGGTGCCCTCGACGGTGGGTGACGGGCTCGTGGGTGACGGGCTGATGGGTGCGGAGGTCGCGGCGGAGGGGCCGGGCGACGACCCCGCGTGCGCGTCGTGCCCCGGTCCGTCGGCCGACGTGGCCGGCAGGATCGCCACCACCGCGGCGACGGCGACCGCCCCGAGCGCGGCGAGCAGCGCGGTACGGCGGCGGCCGTGGCGTGGGTCGGATCGCTCGCCCCGGTGGTCGTCGGCGGTACGGGTGCTCCGCGCGCTCGACGAAGTGTGCTTCGGGCGGGCCTGGGTCGCGGCCTGGGCACGGTTGAGGGAGACACCGGGGCGGGAGCCTTGGACGGGCGGGCCGGCAGGGGCCGGGTCGGGAACGGGCTCGTGGGTGGGCTCGGGGGCGGGAACCGGATCGGGAGCTGACTCGGGCTCCGGATCGGGCACGGGCTCGGGGACGGGGACCTGCCCCGGCCCCCGCTCCTGCCCCGGCTCCGGCACCCGGGGATCCCGAGCCGGCCGCAGCCCCGCCGCGTCGACGAACACCGGCGTGGGCCGCTCCTCCGGCACCCCCACCGCACGCGTCCGCCCTCCCCCGGCCGGTGCCTCACCGTCCGCCGGGCCGCTCTCCGTCACCTGGAGGGTCGGCGTCGGGTCCGGGAACGCCACCGGGCGCAGGGCCTCCTCGACCTCGGTCAGGTCCGGCCTTGTCGACGGTTCCTTCTCCAGGAGGGCGGCCAGGATGTCGCGCAACGGACCGGCGCCGGGCGGGAGTTCGGGTTCCTCGTAGAGGACGGCGTGCAGTGTGCCGAGGGTCGTGTCGCGGGAGAAGGGCGAGTGGCCGGCCAGGGCCGCGCAGAGGGTGGCGCCGAGGGACCACACGTCGGACGGCGGTCCCTGGCGGCGGCCGGAGATGCGCTCGGGCGCCATGTAGTCGGGAGAGCCGACCAGCATGCCGACCACGGTGAGCGCCTTGGCGTCCTGGATGGCCGCGATGCCGAAGTCCGTCAGGACGACCCGGTCGCCGGCGGCCTCGACCAGGACGTTCCCCGGTTTGATGTCCCGGTGCAGCACGCCCCCGGCGTGCACCTGCCGCAGCGCCGCCACCAGTCCCAGCCCGATCCGTGCCGCCTCGCGCGGGCCGAGCGGTCCCGCGGTCGCCATGATGTGCTCCAGGGAGCGTCCGGCGACCAACTCCATGACGATCCACAGACGGTCGCCCGCGTCGACGACGTCGTAGACGCGGACCACGTTGGGGTGGTCGATCCGGGCCGTGGCCCGCGCCTCGCGCAGCGTGCGTTCCCGCCGGGTGCGCGTGTCCTCCGCGTCGAGCCCGTCGATCCGCATCTCCTTGACCGCGACCTCCCGGTCGAGGATTTCGTCGGCGGCCCGCCACACCCGCCCCATTCCCCCCTGGCCGATGCTCTCGGCCAGCCGATAGCGGCCCGCCACCAGTAACCCCGGAACACCACCCCTCCCCGTAATTTCCGGGTCTCCGCTATTTCCCGTATTTCCCGTGTTCCCCGGCAATCCGCTGCACCCCCCTCAACGACCGCCCCAGCCGAAACACAATGGTCACACTTCGCGCGGTACCAGCATAGTGCGGAGAAATCTTGTGGTACCTCTTCAAGTACTGCGAATTCAGGCGCAGTCCAGGGGGTTGCAAGGGGGACGAACATGAGTTCTCGTCGCAGGGCGGCCATCACGGGATCGCTGCTCACGGCAACTTTTTCGGCCGTGCTGATCCTTTCGTGCACGGCCGTCGCGGACGACCAGGGACCGGCAAGCGGTAAGGGGGGAAAGGCTGTTGACGAGGCGCCGGCGGGTGTCGAGCTGAGCACCACGCTGCCGTCGAGGATCTCCGTCGACAACAGCTCGCGAAAGACGGCGATCACCGCCACGGTGAAGAACGACGGAAGCAAGAACAGCGGTGACATCAAACTTCTGGTGGTCGGTTTCGACGGGCTGGAGGTCGACGGCGTCAAGGGCTGCTCGGCGATCGCACGAAAGGACCTGCCGAAAGGTTCGAACAGCGGCTTCGCCTGTTCGGTCGGCTCGCTCGCCGCCGGCAAGTCGAAGTCGTACGCGGTCGACGCCACGTACGACCTGGGCAGGACCGGGAAGATCTGCCTTCCGGTGCAGCGTTCCGACGGGAAGAAGACGTTCTGGCAGCAGGGGCCGGTGCCGTTCGGGACGACCAACCCGTCACCGAACGCCCCGGCCACCCCACTGCTGCTCGGCACCGACAACAAACCGGTGGGGCCGGCCGGCGACCAACTGCCGAGGACGGGGGCGGGCGACGGCGTGCTGCCGCTGGGCGCGGTCGGCGGCGCCCTGGTCGCGGCCGGCGCGGCCGGGATGCGGTGGGCCCGGCGACCGCGCCGGGACTGAGTCGGACCAATGGCCGCATCACTCGACGTCGGCTTGAGGTGATGCGGCCATACTGTCCGCCATGACCTTCGTGGACGACACCGCAGACCTGCTCGCCCTCCGCCCCGGCGACCCGGGCTACGACGAGGAACTCGCCGGTTTCCAGACCGGGTTACCCCAGCGGCCCGCCGTGGTATTCCCGGTCTCCTCGGCCGACGACGTGATCACTGCCGTACGCTACGCCGCCGCCGAGGGCCTGCCGGTCGGGGTGCAGGCCACCGGGCACGGACTGCCCGACGCGTCGGAGGGCGGGGTGCTGATCACCACCCGTCGCATGGACCGGGTGACCGTCGACCCCGAGGCCCGCACCGCACGTGTCCAGGCGGGGGTGCGGTGGGGGCAGGTGGTCGCGGCGACCGAGCCGTTCGGACTGGCGCCGCTCAACGGTTCCGCGCCGGGCGTGGGCGCGGTGTCCTACACGCTGGGCGGCGGACTGGGCATCCTGGCCCGGGAGTTCGGCTACGCGGCCGACCGCGTCCGTTCGCTGGACGTGGTGACGGCGGACGGCCGGCTGCGCCACGTGACCCTCGAGTCCGACCCCGACCTGTACTGGGCCCTCCTCGGCGCCGGGCACAACTTCGGCGTCGTCACCGAGTTGGAGATCGACCTCGTACCGGTGCGCACCGTCTACGGCGGCTCGCTCACCTTCGACGGGCAGGAGGTGGACCCGGCGACGGTGCTGCGGGCGTACGAGGAGTGGACGCGGACCGTGCCGGACGAGCTGACCTCGGCCCTCGCCGTCATCCCGTACCCGGACGTGCCGGCGCTGCCGCCGCATCTGCGGGGGCGGTACGTCGTCTCGGTGCGGGTGGCCCACACCGGAGCGAACGGGGACGAACTCGTCGCCCCGCTGCGGCGGGTCGGCCCGGTGCTCGGCGACTCGCTGCGGGAGATGCCGTACGCCGAGGCCCACACCATCTACAACGACCCGGACGTCCCGAACGCCTACCACGGCGACGGCGTGGTGCTGCGCGAGCTGGACCCGACCGCCGCGGGTGAACTGCTGAAGCTCACCGGGCCGGGCGCGCCGACCAGGTGCGTGGTGCAGGTGAAGCACCTGGGCGGGGCGCTCGCCGAGCCCGCGCCCAACTCGGTGCCGTACCGCGAAGGGCGGTTCGTTCTGCAACTGCTGGCCGCCGGCGACCGGGAGACGGCGCGGACGCTGCTGGACCCGGCTTTCGCGCTGCTGGCGGACGCCACCCTGGGCCGTTCGCTCAACTTCGCCGCGGGCGCCGGTGACCGGACCGAGGGGCTGTACGACGACGGGACGCGAAAGAGGCTCGCCGGTCTGAAGGCTCAGTACGACCCGGCGAACCTCTTCCGCAGGAACTACGCGATCAGCGCTCGATGAACTTCCAGGCGGTGGGCAGCAGTCCCATCGCCAGGGCGGCCTTGAGGGCGTCGCCGATCAGGAACGGGGTGAGACCGGCCGCGATCGCGGCGGACGCCGGGATGCCGGCGGCGTAGGCCAGGTAGGGCACGCCGACGGCGTAGATGATCGCCTCGCCAAGGATCATCGTGCCCGCCGTGCGCCACACATTGCGGTCGGCGCCGCGCCTGGCCAGCGCGCCGACCACGGCGGAGGCGAGCAGCATGCCGAGCACGTAGCCGAAGGACACCGCGCCGGAGCCGGAGGTGCCGTCCGCGAACCACGGCACGCCGGCGACGCCCGCGAGCGCGTACAGCGCGAGGGAGAGGAAGCCGCGGCGTGCGCCGAGCGCGGTGCCGACCAGCAGGGCGGCGAAGGTCTGGCCGGTCACCGGCACGGGCGAGCCGGGCACCGGAACGGAGAGCTGGGCGGCGAGGCCGGTGAGCACCGCGCCGCCCAGCACGAGCGCGACGTCGCGGACGCGCGACGCGGGCAGCAGGTCGGCGAGGACTTCACCGGGGCGAGCGGTGGCGGTGGCGGTGCTCATGGGGACTCCGCGGAAGATCGTGGGCAGGTGGGAACACCGTGACGCTATCCCGGTCACCTCGAGTCGATCACCGTCAGCGCTCGACAAAGGCTGGAACGAGGGCTTGGTGGGCTCCGGACAAAGGATGGCGGTTACACCGGGTACGGCGTGATACCGGTCACTGAGGCAGGGCGGTTTCGCTCACCTGACGGGCCGTCGGACGGCTGTGGGATCCCACCAAATACATCCGAATGAATCCTAGTGGTCTGGTGGGATTCACCTTTCCTGCCCTACCCTTCCAGCCATGGTTGCCCAAGCCCGGTACTTCACGTCGCGTCGCTACGTCGACCTGCGACGCCAGGGCACCGCGACCTGTCGCCGCCCCGACTGAGGCGTGCGGAGCGGTTTCGGCACGCCTCGATCCACGAGTCGTGTCGGCCCCGTTCCCCAAGGACGGTTTCCCATGCCCCGTACCGCGGCATCCACCCTTGCCTCTCCCACAGCCCGCGCCGCCGACAGTGACCGGCGGCGCACCAGTGCCAGCGTCGTCCTGCGGTCCGTGCTGGAGCACGGGCCTGTGGCCCGCAGCACCATCGCACGGCTGACCGGGCTGTCCCCGGCGTCCGTCACCGACTACTGCGCCCGCTTCACCGAACTCGGGCTGATCCGCGAGGCCACCGCGCCCCGCCGTTCGAACGGGGTCGGCAGGCCTCATGTGCCCCTGGACCTCGACGACTCGCGGTTCGTGGTCGGCGGTGTGCACATCGCCGTGCCGTACACCACGGTCGCCCTGCTGGACCTGCGCGGCCGGGTGCTGGCCCGGCGGGAGCTGAAACACGAACACACCGACCCCGGCCGGGTGCTGGCGCGGGCGGCCGACGGGCTGGCGGCGCTGCTCGCCGGGTCACCGGGCACACGGCCCCTGGGGGTCGGGGTGGCGACCGGGGGCTGGGTGGACCGGGACTCGGGGACGATCGTCGAGCACACGCTGCTGGGCTGGCGGGACGTGGCGGTGCGGGAGGTGCTCGGCGCGCACACCGGGCTGCCCGTCCATGTCGACGGGCACGCACGGGCGCTGGTCAACGGGGAGCGGCTGTTCGGGCGGGCGAGGGGCAGCACGAGCGTGCTGCACCTGTTCGTCGGCAACGTGGTCGACGCGGCCTTCGCCACGCATGACGCGGTGCACTACGGGCCGCGCTCCCAGGCCGGGGCGATCGCCCACCTGCCGGTGCCGGGTGGCAGCGAGCCGTGCGCCTGTGGGCGCGTCGGCTGCCTCCAGGCCGAACTCAGCGAGCGGACGTTGTGCCGGCGGGCCCGGGAGTCGGGGGTCATCGACGGGACGAACCCGATGCGTCTGGTCGGCGCCGCGGCGGCCGGGGACACGATGGCCACGCGACTGCTCGTGGAGCGGGCCGCGGCGACCGGGCGGGCGGCACGGCTCCTGCTGGACCTGCTCAACCCCGAGACGCTCGTGGTGACCGAGGTGGGTGCCATGCACCGTGAGGACTGCCTGGACGCTTTGCGCGAGGCGGTCGGGGCGGATCGCGCCGGGAATGTTTTCGCGACGAGTTTCCCGGACACCGTGCTGGCCGTGGCGGGCGGATCCGTGGTTCTCGACGTGCTCTATCGAGACCCGCTGGGCCCTGAGCGACAGCCTCACCTGAGGCTAGTTAATTCAGAAACTCCGAATGTTGACAGAGGGCGCTCATGACCGGGAACATCCTGGTCATGACCTGTCGCACCCTTTGTTGCTGACGTGTTGACGCGCCGTGAAGCGCGTATCTCCCCTGCGTGAATTCCCCTTCCTCGGCCTTCTGCTGCCCGGAATTCCGCCTGCTTTCCCACCTGCTTTGCACAAAACAACTCAGGGAGCACTCCCATGTCTTCTCCGCCCGTTTCCGGGTTTGACCGCCGTCTGTTTCTCACCTCCCTGCTGGGCGCCACCGCGGCTGCCGCGGGGCTCAGCGGATGCGCGGGCGGCAGCGCCGCGGCCGACAACGAGGGCGCGTCCACCAAGCCGCTCGCCGACAGGGTTCCGGCGGGCACCAGCCTGAAGATCGCCTCCTACCTGAACCAGCAGCAGTTGCAGTTCAAGCTGGCGAAGCTGCCCAAGCTGCCGTTCAAGGTGTCGAGCTGGGTGAACATCGGGGCGGGTCCGGACGTCATCAACGCCTTCCGCGCGAAGTCCCTGGACCTCTCCAACAACGCGGGCATCCCCCCGATCCAGGCGCACTACCAGGGCCTGGCCGCGAAGATCGTGGCGATCGACATCACCCGCAAGCCCAACTACCTCTTCGCCACGAAGCCCGGCAGCGACATCCACACCGTCGACGACTTCAAGGGCAGGAAGCTCGCGTTCTCCCAGGGCCAGGCCCAGGGCGTCGTGCTGCTGCGGGCACTGAAGCAGGCGGGTCTGAAGTACGACGACGTGAAGCTGGTCCCGCTGACCAGCAACCAGTTCTTCACCGCCCTGCAGTCCGGGCAGGTGGACGTCGCCCCGCTCGCCATCAACCAGGCCCCCACCTACCTGAAGCAGTACCAGGCCAAGGGCGCCCGCATCATCAAGACGGACGTCGTCGACCTGCTCAACCTGCTGTGGGCGCCGCAGTCCGTGCTGAACGACCCCGCGAAGGCCGCCGCGATCGCCGCCTACATCCCGCAGTGGGCCAAGGGCCTGGTGTGGCAGTACGAGCACCCGGACGTCTGGAACGAGGAGTTCTACGTCAAGACGCAGAACCTGACCCTCGCCCAGGCCAAGGGGATCAGCGATCTCGCCAACAAGCCGCTGTTCCCGCCCAGCTGGGACGAGGCGATCAAATGGGAGCAGGAGACCGCGGATCTGCTCGCCGAGGGCGGCTTCGTGAAGAAGTTCGACGTCTCCTCGCTCTTCGACCACCGCTTCGAGTCCATCGCAGCCAAGGCCGTACCGGCGGAGTACCGGAGGTGAGCGCCGTGACCACCACAGTGAGCGCGACCGCCGTCGCCGGCGCCGAGGCAGAGACCCACCGGGTCCGCCGGCGCCGCCGGCTCTCCCCCGGCCGGCAGCTCCCCGCCGCCCGGCTGATCGGCCCCGCCGTCCTCGTCGCCGTCTGGGCGATCGCCTCCGCCGTCGGAGCCCTCGACCCCGCCGCGATCCCGGCGCCCTGGACGGTGGTGCGGACCACCGGCCACCTGTGGACCGACGGCACCCTCCCCACCGATGTACTGACCTCCCTCAGGCGGGCCGGATACGGCTTCGCGATCGGCCTGACCGCGGGTGTCGTCCTCGCGCTCGTGTCGGGGCTCAGCCGGGTCGGGGAGGCGCTGATCGACGGGACCGTGCAGCTCAACCGGGCGATCCCGACCCTCGGTCTGATCCCGCTGTTCATCCTCTGGCTGGGCATCGGCGAGACCTTCAAGATCGCCATCATCGCGATCGTCGTCTACATCCCGATCTATCTCAACACGCACGCCGCGCTGTCCGGCATCGACAGCCGGTTCGTCGAACTCGCCGAGGTCCAGGGACTGTCGAGGCTCGCGTTCATCCGCCAGGTCGTCATCCCCGGGGCACTGCCCGGATTCTTCGTGGGGCTCCGGCTCGGTGTCACCGGGTCCTGGCTGGGCCTGGTGGTGCTGGAGCAGATCAACGCCACCAGTGGCCTCGGCTACATGATGTTCCAGGCGCAGAACTACGGCCAGACCGACGTCATCCTCGTCGGACTGCTGATCTACGGCATCTTCGGCCTGATCTCCGACAGCGTGGTCCGCATCGTCGAACGGAGGGTGCTGTCGTGGCGCCGCACACTGAGCAGCTGACCCGTCCCGCCGTCCAGCTCCGGGGCCTGACCCGGTCGTTCGCGGGCCGTACGGTCCTCGACGGCATCGACCTCGACCTGCCCGCCGGGCAGTTCACCGCCCTGCTCGGGCACAGCGGCTCCGGCAAGTCGACACTGCTGCGGGCGGTGGCGGGCCTGGACCACGGGGTCGAGGGCAGCGGGCAGCTCACCGCGCCCGAGCGGGTGTCCGTGGTCTTCCAGGACTCGCGGCTGCTGCCCTGGCGCCGGGTCCTGGCCAACGTGCTCCTCGGCACCGAGGGCAAGGACGCCGAGGCACGCGGCCGGGCCGCCCTCGAGGAGGTGGGCCTGGGGGGCCGCGAGCGGGCCTGGCCCGGTGAGCTGTCCGGCGGCGAGGCCCAGCGGGCGGCGCTCGCCCGCTCCCTGGTCCGCGAGCCCGAACTGCTGTTGGCGGACGAGCCGTTCGGGGCGCTGGACGCGTTGACGCGCATCAGGATGCACCATCTTCTCCGGCAGCTCTGGGAGCGGCACAGGCCATCGGTACTGCTCGTCACCCATGACGTGGACGAGGCGATCGTGCTCGCCGACCGGGTTCTCGTCCTCGACTCCGGCCGCATCGGCCTCGACCTGACCATCGACCGCCCGCATCCGCGTTCCTACCGCGAGCCGGTGCTGGGCGAGTACCGGGAGCGACTGCTCGCCGCGCTGGGCGTGACCGAAGACGCGGGGTGAACCCGCCGGCTGCCGTGACCGTCCCTGGGGGCTGCCGCCCCCACACCCCCCTTCGGCCCTGAACGGGCCTCGTCCTCAAACGCCGGACGGGCTGACTGCTCGTACCGGCGCTCGTACGCAAAGGGCACCGCATGACCAGACAGCTCCACCTCAACGCGTTCCTGATGAGCACCGGCCACCACGAGGCGTCCTGGCGGCTCCCGGAGAGCGATCCGTACGCCCACGTGGACCTCGGCCACTACGTCAACCTGGCCCGGATCGCCGAACGCGGCACGTTCGACTCGCTGTTCCTCGCCGACGGCCCCCAGCTCTGGGGCAACCTGGCCCAGCGCCCCGCGGGCGCCCTGGAACCGCTCACCCTGCTGACCGCGCTGGCGACGGCGACCGAGCACATCGGTCTGATCGCCACCGCCTCCACCTCCTACAACTCCCCCTACAACCTGGCCCGCAAGTTCGCCTCCCTGGACATCATCAGCGGCGGCCGGGCCGGCTGGAACATCGTCACCACCGCCGGCGCCGAGGCGGCCCGCAACTTCGGCCTCGACGCCGAGCCCGCGCACGCCGAGCGCTACGCCCGCGCCGCCGAGTTCCTCGACGTGGCCCTGAAACTGTGGGACAGCTGGGAGGACGACGCGATCGTCGCCGACAAGGCGGCCGGGGTCTGGGGCGACGACGCCAAGGTCCATCCGCCCCGGCACAAGGGCACGTACTTCAGCGTCGAGGGCGCCCTCAACGTGCCGCGCTCACCGCAGGGTTACCCGGTCCTCGTCCAGGCGGGCTCCTCCGAGGACGGCAAGGCCTTCGCCGCCCGGTACGCGGAGGCGGTGTTCACCGCCCAGCAGACCATCGAGGACGCGCAAGGCTTCTACGCCGACCTCAAGTCCCGTACGACGGAGGCCGGGCGGAATCCCGAGCACATCAAGGTGCTGCCCGGGATCGTCCCCGTATTCGGCTCCACGGAGGCCGAGGCGCGGGCGAACGAGCAGGTGCTGGAGGACCACATCGTGTACGCGCACGGGGTGGGCCGCCTGGAGAGTCTGCTGCAACTGGAGCCCGGCACCCTGGAGCTGGACGGCCGACTGCCCGCCGACCTGCCTCCCGAGTCCGCCATCGAGGGCGCCAAGAGCCGCTACACGCTCGTGGTGGAGCTGGCCCGGCGCGAACGGCTCACCGTCCGGCAGCTGATCGGGCGGCTCGGCGGCGGGCGCGGGCACCTCACCTTCGCCGGGACGCCGGAACAGGTCGCCGACCAGATCGAGCGATGGTTCACCCAGGGCGCCGCCGACGGCTTCAACATCATGCCGGCCGTGCTGCCCTCCGGTCTGGAGGCGTTCGTGGAGCACGTCGTCCCGATCCTGCGCGCCCGCGGGCTGCTCCGCGGCGAGTACGGCCCCCGCCGCACCCTGCGGGAGCGCTACGGCCTCCCCCGCCCCGCCAACCAGTACCTCTCCGACTCACCCGTCCCCGCTCCCGCACCCGCCCTCGTCTGAAAGGCCCCCATCCATGAGCGACATCCAGATCACCAAGGTCACCGCCAACATCGGCGCCCAGGTCTCCGGCATCGACATCTCCAAGCCCCTCGACCTGGAGAGCGTCGCCGCGATCCGCGAGGCCCTCAACATCCACAAGGCGCTGGTCTTCGACGACGTGCACCTCGACGACGAGGGCCAGCAGGCCTTCGCCCGCCACTTCGGCGACCTGACCACCGCCCACCCGACGGTCGGCGCCGTCGAGGGCGCCCCGAACGTGCTGCCCGTGGACAGCGAGCGCGGCCGCGCCAACCACTGGCACACCGACGTCACCTTCGTCCTCAATCCCCCGCAGGCCAGCACCCTGCGCTCCATCACGATCCCGCCGTACGGCGGCGAGACCCTGATCGCCAGCTCGGCCGCCGCCTACCGCGACCTGCCCGAGCCGCTGCGCCGGCTGGCCGACGGCCTGTGGGCGGAGCACACCAACGACTACGACTACGCGGTGCCCGACGAGGCGATCGACGAGGAGAAGGCCGCGCAGCGCGCCCAGTTCACGTCCATCAAGTACCGCACCGCCCACCCGGTGGTCCGCGTGCACCCCCTGACCGGGGAACGCGGCCTGTTCATCGGCGGATTCGCGCAGCGGATCGTCGGCCTGTCGACCGGCGAGTCCCGGAAGATCCTCGACCTGCTCCAGACGTACGTCACCCGCCCGGAGAACGTCCTGCGCTGGCGCTGGTCGCCCAACCAGCTGGTCCTGTTCGACAACCGCATCACGCAGCACTACGCCATCGACAACTACGACGGACAGCCGCGCCGCCTGAACCGGGTGACCGTCGCCGGTGACGTTCCGGTCGGCGTCGACGGCAAGGAGAGCTACTCGATCGAGGGCGACGCCTCGCACTACACGCCCGTACAGACACCCGTGGCCGCGTAACCGTACGCACACCGTCCGTACGCCGGATGTCCGGATGCTGGGCGGCTCCTTCGCGTGAGTGGAGGGGCCGCCCACACTGTGGGCGTTTTTGCCCATCTATTGCACTGGACGAGCCGCGCCCATGCCCCGCACCACCGTCAACGCTCCACCGGAGTCGGACACTTCCCTCTCCCACGGTCTCAAACAGCGCCACCTGTCGATGATCGCCCTCGGCGGCGTGATCGGCGCGGGCCTGTTCGTCGGCTCCGGCGCGGGCATCGCCGCCGCCGGGCCGTCGATCGTCGTCGCCTACACCCTCTCCGGCCTCCTGGTGATGCTGGTGATGCGGATGCTGGGCGAGATGTCGGCCGCGTACCCGTCGTCGGGCTCGTTCTCCGCGCACGCCGAGCGGGCGATCGGCCCGTGGGCGGGCTTCGCCGCGGGCTGGTCGTTCTGGGTGCTGCTGTGCACGGCGGTCGGCCTGGAGGGCATCGGCGCCGCGCACATCGTCACCGGCTGGCTGCCGGGCACCCCCGAGTGGGCCTGGGTGGCCCTGTTCATGGTGGTGTTCTGCGGCACGAACCTGGCCGCCGTGAAGAACTTCGGCGAGTTCGAGTTCTGGTTCGCCGCGCTGAAGGTCGGCGCGATCAGCCTCTTCCTGATCCTCGGCGTGCTGGCCGTCGCGGGCGTGCTGCCCGGCACCGACTCCCCCGGGGCCGCCAACCTCACCGACTTCCTCCCGAACGGCGGCGAGGGCCTGGTCGTCGGCCTGCTCGCCTCCGTGTTCGCGTACGGCGGCCTGGAGACCGTCACCATCGCGGCGGCCGAGTCGGAGGACCCGGTGCGGGGCGTCGCCGGCGCCGTCCGCACGGCGATGTGGCGGATCGCGCTGTTCTACATCGGCTCGATGGCCGTGGTCGTCACCCTCGTCCCCTGGGACTCCGCGGCAGTTGTCGAGAAGGGCCCGTACGTCGCCGCCCTCGACCGGCTGGGCATCCCGGGCGCCGGCCAGTTGATGAACGTCGTCGTGCTGGTGGCCCTGCTGTCCGCGATGAACGCCAACGTCTACGGCTCCTCCCGCATCGCCCACTCCCTCGTCATGCGCGGCCAGGGCCCGGGGCTGCTGGCGAAGGTATCCGGCGGGGTGCCGCGCGTCGCCGTGCTGACCTCCTGCGTCTTCGGTTTCGTCTGCGTGCTGCTGAGCTACTGGCGGCCGGACGACGTCTTCCCCTGGCTGCTGAACATGATCGGCGCGGTCATCCTGATCGTCTGGGTCTTCATCGCCGTCTCCCAACTGCTGCTGCGCCGCCGAGTGGAGCGGGAGGCACCGGAGAAGCCGGCCGTCCGGATGTGGGCGTTCCCGGTGCTGACCTGGGTGGCGCTGGCGGCCATGGCGGCGGTCTTCGTCCTGATGGCCCGCGAGCCCGACACGCGGGTGCAGCTCTACTCCTCCGGCGGCATGACCCTGTTCCTGGCGGCGGTCGGCTACATCCGGCAGCGGGCGCGCGCCAAATCCTGACCCGTTCCCGCCCCGAAAAGCCCCCGCGGTACACCCGCGGGGGCTTTTCGTTGCTAGCGTGCAGTTGCAAGCTATGTGCAATAAGCTTTCGAGGGGACCCGCCATGCCCGTCTACACGCTGCCCGACCTGCCCTACGACTACTCCGCGCTCGCCCCCGTGATCAGCCCCGAGATCATCGAGCTGCACCACGACAAGCACCACGCGGCCTATGTGAAGGGCGCCAACGACACGCTCGAGCAGTTGGCGGAGGCGCGGGACAAGGAGTCGTGGGGCTCGGTCAACGGCCTGGAGAAGAACCTGGCCTTCCATCTCTCCGGGCACATCCTGCACTCGATCTACTGGCAGAACATGACGGGCCCGAAGGACGGCGGCGGCGAGCCGCTGGCGCAGGACGGCGTGGGCGAGCTGGCGGACGCGATCACCGAGTCCTTCGGCTCCTTCGCGGGCTTCAAGACACAGCTCTCCAAGGCCGCGGCCACCACCCAGGGCTCCGGCTGGGGCGTGCTGGCGTACGAACCGCTCAGCGGCCGTCTGATCGTCGAGCAGGTCTACGACCACCAGGGCAACGTCGGCCAGGGCTCGGTCCCGGTCCTGGTCTTCGACGCCTGGGAGCACGCCTTCTACCTCCAGTACCGCAACCAGAAGGTCGACTTCATCGAGGCGATGTGGCAGGTCGTCAACTGGCAGGACGTCGCCCGCCGCTACCAGGCCGCGAAGTCCCGCGCGGACGTACTGCTGCTCGCGCCCTGACGGACGGCGCGCGCACCGATCGTCCCGCCTCGTGATCGTCTTCTCACCCTTCACGACGGCGGGCGGCACAAGGGAGACCCCCGTGAGGACGTGACTCACGGGGGTTTTCCCCTCCTTCGGCGTCCACCGATCGGTGGACGCCGAGTTCAGCCGAGTACCCGTGTCCCCCAACTACCTTGCACAGCAAGGCTGAGGGGCATGAAATCACTGACTGTGCGCATAGCGTGCTGGAGTGCGCGGCACCCTTGGAAGGCGGTCGTCGGCTGGGTGCTGTTCGTGGCGTTGTGCCTGGGTGTCGGCGGCGGCGTCGGCACTCATGAGGCGACGACCGCGGACTACCGGGTCGGCGAGGCCGGCCGGGCCGAGGCCATGGCGGCCGAGGGGCACCTGGAGCGGCTGTCCGCCGAGCAGGTGCTGATCTCGGCGCGGTCCGGCCCTCTGGGCGACCGGGCCGCATCCGCAGCGCGGGAGCTCACCGCCCGGATGAAGCGACTGCCCGAGGTCGCGGGCGTGGCCGCCCCGGTGCGGTCCTCGGACGGCCGCGTCCTCATGGTCGAGGTGTCCATCAGGGGCGAGGAACGGGACGCGGACGACAAGGTCGACGCGCTGGTCGCGCAGACCACCGCCACCCAGAAGGCCCACCCGGAGCTGCTGCTCCAGGAGACCGGCTCCGCCTCGACCAGCAAGGGGGTCGACCAGCAGCGCGACGACGACCTGGCCCTCTCCGAGAAGATCACGCTGCCGGTCACCCTGCTCACCCTGCTGGTCGTCTTCGGTTCGGTCACCATGGCCGCCGTACCGCTGCTGCTCGCGCTGTCGTCGATCGCGGCGGCCGTGGGACTGTCGATGGTCGCCTCGCATCTGACCCCCGACACCGGGGTGGGCACCAATGTGATCCTGATGATCGGGCTGGCGGTCGGCGTCGACTACACGCTCTTCTACCTCAAGCGGGAACGGGAGGAACGGGCCCGCTCGGGCGGGCGGTTGAGCAGCGAGGCCCTGGTGGAGCTGGCGGCGGCCACCTCCGGGCGGGCGGTCGTGGTCTCCGGGCTCGCGGTAGTCGCCTCCACCGCCACCCTGTACCTGGCCTCCGACGTGATCTTCTCCTCGCTCGCCACGGGCACCATCGTGGTCGTCCTGGTCGCGGTGGCCAGCTCGCTGACCGCGCTGCCCGCCCTGCTGACCCTGCTGGGCCGGCGGTCCGAGCGCCGGGCACTGCGGCGGGCCGTGCGGGGCAAGCCCTCCCGGCGGATCCGGAGCGAGGACGGCGGCCGGTTCTGGTCGGCGCTGCTGCGGCCCGCCGCCCGGCACCCGCTGGCCACGCTGTGCTGCTCGCTCCTCGCCCTGCTCGCCCTGGTCCTCCCACTGACCGGTCTGAAGATCACCGAGATGAGCCGGGACACGCATTCCCGCGCGATCCCCGCGATGCGGGTCTACGACCGGCTCAACGAGGCGTTCCCCGAGCAGCGGGTCACCCACCAGGTCGTCGTACGGGCCGACGCCTCGCGGGCCGCGGAGGTCGGCGCAGCACTGCGCGCCCTGGCCCGGCGGGCCGCCGCCGACCCACTGTTCACCGACGCGTCCCGGATCCGGGTCTCCGCCGACCACCGGATCACCACCCTGGAGCTCAAGGTGCCCCACCTGGGCAACTCCCGGCAGGCGGACGCCTCCCTGGACCACCTCCGGCACGACTACCTGCCCGCCACCGTCGGCGAGGTCGCGGGCGCCGAGTACGGCGTGACCGGCGACGTCGCCCGCTACACCGACTATCCGGCCCACCAGAACGGCAAACTCCCGCTCGTTCTGGGCGCGTTGCTCCTGGTGACGTTCCTGATGACCCTGTACGCGTTCCGCTCCGTCGTCCTCGGTCTGATCGGCGTCACCCTCAACGTGCTGTCCGCGGCGGCGGCGCTCGGTCTGCTCGTGCTCGTCTTCCAGCACAGCTGGGCCGAGGGGCTGCTCGGCTTCCACTCCACCGGGTCGATCGGCTCGCGCGTGCCGCTGTTCCTGTTCGTCATCCTCTTCGGACTGTCCATGGACTACCAGGTGTTCGTGGTGAGCCGGATCCGTGAGGCGGTCCTCGCCGGCACCCCGACCCGGCAGGCGGTGCTCGACGGGATCCGCCGGTCGGCGAGCGTGGTGACCAGCGCGGCCGTGATCATGACGACGGTCTTCGTGAGCTTCGTCTTCCTGCACATCATCGAGATGAAGCAGATCGGCTTCGTCCTGGCGGCGGCCGTCCTGCTGGACGCGTTCGTCGTACGGATCCTGATCCTGCCCGCGGTACTGCTGCTGCTCGGCGAGCGGAGCTGGTGGCCGGCGAGGGGTGCGCGAACCGTGGAACTCCCCGCCGAGAACACGCTCGTCGACGTACGTTGACGGGTATGACCGCTCTCGCCGGGTCCTCCACCGACGCCTTATGGGCCGTGTCCCTGCGCAGATGGAACGCCGTGTGCTGGGTACTGTTCGCCGCGATGGCCGTCGGGATCACCACGGGCGCCGGTGGGAGCAGGTACGCGGCGCTCGCGCTGCTCGGCAGCGTGGCGCTGAGCTTCGCGGTACTGCACCGCTTCCCGGACAACCCCGTCGTACGTCCGCACGGCTACCTCGCGGTGCTGGTGCTGGCACTCGGCGGGCTGGCGTACCTGAACACCAGCTATGCGGCGCTGTTCATGGTGACGTTGCCGCACTACTGGATGTTCGGGCGGACGCCGAGGATCTCCCTGGGATTCCTCGGACTGGCCACCGCAGCCACGCTGACCTGCGGCTGGGTGCGGCAGGGCTGGTCGGGCGAGTTCTTCGGCGAGACCGTCGTGGGCACGTTGATCGTGGTGGCGGTGGGCATGCTGATCGGGCTGTGGGTGCGAGCGGTGGTCGAGCAGAGCACCGAACGCGCCCGGCTGATCGTCGAGTTGGAGCGCACCCAGGCCGAGCTGTCCGAGGCGCACCAGCGGCAGGGCGCGGCGGACGAGCGGGAGCGGATGGCCCGGGAGATCCACGACACCCTCGCGCAGGGCTTCGCGTCCATCGTGGTCCTCGCCGAGGCCGCCCGGGCCGGGCTCGTCACCGATCCCGCCCGGACCGCCAGGCAGTTGCGGTCCATCGAGTCCACCGCGCGGGAGAACCTCGCCGAGGCCCGGGAACTGGTCGGCTCGGGCGGGGAGCCGAGAGGCGCGGCGGCGGGATCCGTGGCGGACACCCTGCGCCGGATCCTGGCCCGGTTCGCGGAGGACACCGGGCTCACCGTGGAGGCCGAACTGGCCGACCTCGTCTGCGACCAGCCGACCCGGATCGCGGTGCTGCGCTGCACCCAGGAGTCCCTGGCCAACGTGCGCAAGCACGCCCGCGCGTCCACCGTGGGCGTGGTGCTGGCCCAGCGGCCGTACGGGGTGGAACTGGAGGTCACCGACGACGGCACCGGGTTCGTCGTGGAGGCGTCGGCGGGGTTCGGCCTCGACGGTATGCGCAAGCGGCTGGCCGAGCTGGGCGGCCGGTTGACGGTGACCAGTTCGGTCGGGGACGGGACACGGATCCTGGCGGTACTGCCGTCGGGCGGGGAGGGGGCGGCATGAGCGGGGACAGGCTGCGGGTCGTCGTGGTGGACGACCATACGGTGATGCGGGCGGGGGTGGTCGCTCTGCTCGGCGGCGAGGAGGGCATCGAGATCGTCGGCGAGGCGGGCGACGGCCGCGCGGCCCTCGACCTGGTGGCCCGTCACGACCCGGACGTGGCCCTGGTCGACCTGCGGATGCCGAAGCTGGACGGGGTCGCCACGACCACCGAGATCGTCGCCCGCCACCCGCGCACCAGGGTGCTGATCCTCACGACGTACGACACCGACGCCGACATCGAGCGGGGTGTCGAGGCCGGTGCCATCGGCTATCTGCTGAAGGACACCACCCGGGAGCAGCTCGCCGAGGCGATCCGGGCGGCGGCACGCGGGGAGACGGTGCTGGCGCCCCGGGTCGCGGAGAAGCTGGTCGCGCGGATGCGGCGCCCGGTGCAGGAGCCGCTGACCGCCCGCGAGACAGATGTCCTGGGCGCGGTCGCCGACGGACTGACCAACGCCGAGATCGGCCGCCGCCTGGTCATCTCGGAGGCAACCGTCAAGACCCATCTGCTGCGGCTGTTCGCCAAGCTGGACGTGAACGACCGGACGCGGGCGGTGGTGGTGGCGATGGAACGGGGGCTGCTGCGACGGCCCTGAGAGCCAGGCCTACGGTTCGCAGGGCACGTTGAGCGACAGCAGCGACGTGGTGCGCCCGTCGATGCGGAGCTCGCTGATCGCCGCGTTCACCAGGCGCGGGAACACCCGGCGGTATGTGCCGAGCGGGATGGACAGCAGCGAGCACAGCACCAGCCGGAACAGGGTGTTGTGGGCGACGACGAGGACGCGCTCCCCGGGGTGGGCGGCGGCGATGCGGCGCAGGGCGGCGGTTCCGCGCCCGGCGGCGGCCAGGGGGTCCTCGGCGCCCGGGAAGGGGTGGGCGACCGGGTCGGCGCGGTAGGCGTCCGCTGCGGCGGGGTCCTCGGCCGCGAACTCGGCCAGCGTACGGCCCTCCAGTACCCCGAAGTCGCACTCCCGCAGGTCCGGTTCGCGCCGGGGGGTGAGTCCGAGGGCGCGGCAGGCGGGCTCGGCGGTGGTGACGGCCCGGGAGAGGGGGGAGGTGACGATCGCGTCGACCGGGTGCGCGGCGGCCCACCGGCCGAGCGCCTCGCCCTGGGCGCGGCCGGTGTCGGTGAGGGCGATGTCGCTGACCCCGGCGTAGCGGTTCTCGGCGTGCCAGACGGTCTGCCCGTGCCGGGCCAGGAGGAGGGTGGTCGTCATGACTCGGCAGTATCCCTCTCGAGGCGGGCGCGGGCGTGCGCGGCGACCGGGCCGGGCAGCCAGCCCCGTGTCCGGAGCTCGTCGACGAGGCGGGCGTACGGTTCGGTGAAGCGGGCGGTGTGTCCCGGGCGGGGTTCGACGACCGAGCGGATGCGGACCATGCGGTCGGTGACCCCGGTGAGCGTGGGCGCGGCCCCCGTGCCGTAGGCGGCCAGTGCGGCCATACCCAGGGCGGGTTCGGTCAGTTCGGGTACTCGGGCGGGGCGGCCCAGGACGTCGGCGCGGAGCTGGTTCCAGTAGGCACTGCGGGCGGCTCCGCCGGTGAAGGTGAGGGGGCCGTCGAGGGGGGCGCCGAGGTGGTGGAGGTAGTCCAGGCAGAGGCGTTCGGTGAAGGCGACGCCCTGCAGGAGGGCCGCCCACAGGTCGGCGTCCGACACCGGGTCCCCGAGGAGGAGGGCGGTGGCGTTCGGGGCGCGGAACGGGAAGCGTTCGCCCGGTGAGACGAGCGGGTAGGTGACCGCGTTCGACGGTTCGAAGGCGGCGGCGCGGGCGTCCAGTGCGGCCGGGTCGGCGCGTGGGAAACGCGCGGTCAGCACTCCCGCGCCGACGCTGGAGGCGCCGCCGGGCAGCCAGTTCCCGTCCGGCGCACGGTGGTTGTAGACCACGCCCGCGGGGTCGTGGACCGGCTCGGCGGTGGCGCCCTTGAGCACCAGGGTCGTACCCAGCACCGAGTTCCAGGCGCCCGTGCGCAGCGCCCCGGAGGCGATCTGTGCCGCGCACCCGTCGGTCATGCCCGCGATGACGGGCGTGCCGGCGGGGATGCCGGTGGCCTCGGCGGCGGCCGGGCAGACCTCGCCGAGGCGGGTGCCGGGGCGTACGACGCCGGGGAGCGCGTCCGCCGGGAGGCCGGGGACGTCCGGCCAGGTGTCGCGCCGGAGGTCGTACCCGGTCTTGAGGGCGTGGCTGGAGTCGGTGGGGACCGGGTGGCCGACGAGCCGGGCGTTGATCACGTCGGGCTGGTGGGCGGCCTTCGCGCCGCCCGCCTTTCCGCCGTCGCCTTTCGCGCCGCCTCCGCCGCTCTTTCCGCCGCCGACGTTGCGGAGCAGCCACAGCACCTTGGGCAGCGCCCAGGTGTCCTGCACCGCGAGCCCGGCGTTCCGCAGCCGCGCCGCCTCCGCCCAGGCCCGTCCGTCGTCGTACATCAGCGCGGGCCCGTCCGTGTCCGTCAGCAGCACGGTCCCGGAGGTGCCGCACACCGCCAGCCCGTCGACATGGTTCACCCCGGGCAGTGCCTGCTGGGTGGCGGCGCACACCGCCTCCCACCACTCCCCCGGGTCCTGCTCGTGCCGCGGCCCGTCCCGCCGGTCTCGCCGCAGCGGCGCGGACCCGCGGCCGACGACCGTGCCGTCGCCCGTCACGAGGAGGGCGCGCACACCCTGCGTCCCCAGGTCGATGCCCAGCCACGCCCCGGCCCCGGACCCCATCCGGACCTCCCGCACATCGCGATGCTCCCTGTGAACTTCCCACCCTGCACTGAGATTTCACCCAGCACGAGGGGTTGACCGCCTTCTTTCGCTGTTACACGCTCTGTTATCGGGTCGACTCGAGGTGTGGAAACCGATGAGCAGCAGCAACGCACAGCAGGGCCCCGCGGCCCGCCAGGCCGCCATGGCCGAACTCGTACTGGCCGACGGCTCGGCCACCGCGGCGGACCTGGCCGAGCGGTTCGGGGTGAGTCTGATGACCATCCACCGGGATCTCGACGAACTCGAACGGCAGGGTGTGGTGCGGAAGTTCAGGGGCGGTGTGACCGCGCAGCCGTCGGGGGTGTTCGAGTCGAACGTGCAGTACCGGCTGAAGACCATGCGGGCGCAGAAGGCGGCGATCGCCGAGCACGCGCTGGGACTGGTCGAGCCGGGTATGGCGGTCCTCCTTGACGACTCCACGACCGCGCTGGAGCTGGCGCGCCGGCTCCGCCGGGCCGACATCACCCCGCTCACCGTCGTCACCAACTTCCTGGAGGCGATCAACCTCCTCGCCGACCGGCGCGGCATCCGTCTGATGGCGCTCGGCGGCGATTACGACCCGCTGCACTCCTCCTTCCTCGGGGTGTCCTGCGTGGAGGCGGTGCAGCAGCTGCGGGTGGACGTGTGCTTCGCGTCGACGTCGGCCGTCCACGGGGGCCACGCCTACCACCAGGAGCAGCACATCGTCTCCGTGAAGCGGGCGATGCTCGACTCGGCCGCCCGTAACGTCCTGCTGGTCGACCACACCAAGCTGGGCCGGGTCGCCCTGCACCGGGTCGCCCCGCTGGCCCGATTCGACCTGCTGCTCGTGGACGACGGAGCCTCGCCCGAGGCGCTGCGCGACCTGGACGAACACAAGGTGCCGTACGAGGTGTGCGTCACGCGTCCGGAGGAGGGCGGGGAGCGATGACCCCGGTCGGCAGCGTCCGGGTCGTGGCCGCCGGTGACCACTTCGTCCTGCCGTCACTGATCAGTGACGCGGTCCGCCGGGAAGCCGCCTGCGAGGTACGGGAGTTGATTCTCGGCTGGCCCCTGGAGCCGTTCGGCCCGGTCGCCGAGGTCGGCGAGGCGAGCGACGCCGAGGACGAGCTGATCGACGCGCTCGGGGACGCGGAGGTGCTGGTGACCCAGATGGGCCCGGTGACCGCGCGCGTCCTCGCCGCCTGCCCCCGGCTGCGGCTGGTCGTGGTCTGCCGGGGCGGCCCGGTCAACGTCAACCTGGACGCGGCCAGGGCCCATGACGTCCGGGTGTGCTTCGCGCCCGGCCGCAACGCCGCCGCCACCGCCGAGTTCACCGTCGGTCTGCTCCTCGCCGCCCTGCGCCGCATCCCGCAGGCGCACGAACTGCTGACCAGGCAGGGAAGTTGGGCCGGCGCGGCCTACTACACCTACGAGCACAGCGGCCTGGAGCTGGAGGACCTGCCGGTCGGCCTGGTCGGGTACGGGGCGGTGGGCAGCCGGGTCGCCCGGGTGCTGTGCGCCTTCGGGGCACGGGTGATGGTGTACGACCCGTATGTGCGCGGGGAGGTGCACGGGTTACGGCTGGCGTCCCTGGACGAGCTGCTGCGCCGCTCCCGGGTGATCACCCTGCACGCCCGGCTCACCGAGGAGACCCGCGGGATGGTCGGCGCCCGCGAGCTGGCGCTGCTGCCGCCCGGCGCGGTGGTGGTGAACGCGGCGCGCGGTCCGCTGCTGGACGAGGACGCGCTGTGCGACGCGCTGGAGAGCGGCCGGCTGTCGGCGGCGGCCCTGGACACCTACGCGGTCGAGCCGCTGCCGGAGCGATCCCGGCTGTCCGCCCTGGCCGAGCGGGTCGTACTGACGCCGCACCTGGGCGGGGCGAGCCGGGCGGTGGCCGAGAAGGCGGCGCGGATCGCGGCGGCGGAGGTGGGGCGCTGGGTGCGCGGGGAGCCGCTGGCGCACTGTCTGACGTGACGGCCGTACAGCTCGTACCGGGGAGGGGTCATGTACATCGGGATCGATGTGGGCACGTCCATGGTGAAGGCCGCCGCGTTCGACGGCTCCGGACGCCAACTGGCCGTCGAGGCCCGCCCGGTGGGATTGGAGCTGCGCGGCGGGCACGTGGAGCAGGACATGGCGGAGGTGTACGGGGCGGTCGTCGCCGTGCTCGGCGCGCTGACCGCCCGGGTGCCCGGGCCGGTGGAGCTGGCCGGGCTGACCGGGCAGGGCGACGGGGTGTGGCTGGTCGACGCCGAGGGCCGGCCGGTGCGGCCGGCGGCCTCCTGGATGGACGGGCGGGCACACGAACTCCTCGACCAGTGGCTGGCGGACGGCACCTTCGAGGCGGTTTTCCGGCGGACCGGCAGCGCGATGTTCCCGGGGTGTCCGGGCCCGCTGCTGGCCTGGTTCGACCGGTACGAGCCCGGGTCGCTGGACGCCGCGGCGGCGGCCGTCTACTGCAAGGACATGGTCTTCCAGCGCCTGACGGGCGCGACCCGGGCGGTGACGGACGTGTCGGACGCGTCGATGCCGTTCCTCGACCCGCGCACCCGCTCCTACGACAACCGGGTGGTCGAGCTGCTGGGCCTGACCCACCGCAGGCGCCTGCTCACTCCCGTCAGCGACCTGGTGGCCCTGGGGCAGGCCCGCGGGGAGGGCCTGCCGGCCGGCACCCCGATCGCGAACGGCCCGTACGACCTGCCCGCCTGTGCGCTCGGCGCCGGAGTAACCCGTCCGGGCGACGGCCTGCTGATCGTCGGCACCTGTCTGGCGAGCCTGGTCGCCACCACCGACCTGGACCTGGCCGGCGAACCGGCCGGCCTGTACATCTCCACCGACCGCCCCGGCCACCGGCTGCGGGCGATGCCCGCGATGGTCGGCACGGCGGCCCTGGACTGGGTGCTGTCCACGACGGGCGTCCACCACGACGAGGTGGACGCCCTGCTGGCGGACACCCCGCCGGGCGCGCACGGCGTCCGGGTGCTCCCCTACTTCGCACCCTCCGGCGAGCGCGCCCCCTTCGTCGAGCCCCGGCTGCGTGCCGAACTCACCGGCATCAGCCTGGAGTCCACCCCGGCCGATCTGGTCCGCGCGACCTGCGAGGGCATCGGCTACGCGGCCCGGCACTGCCTGGCGGCGGCCGGTCTGACGGGAACGCTCGCGGTGTGCGGCGGCGGCACCCGCAGCCCCGCCTGGATGCGGCTGCTGGCGGACGTCCTGGGCCGCCCGTTACGCGTGGTCGAGGGCGAGGTGGGCGCCCGCGGCGCGGTGCTGGCGGCGGCCGAGCGGTACGGGGTGGCGCTGGACGCGGACGCCTGGACCCGGCCGGCGCTCGTGGTGGAGCCGGACGCCGACCGGGCGGTGCAGTACGCGAAGGGCTACGAGGAGCACCTGGAGCGGCTGGCCGGGGCGAGGGACCGGGCGCGGCGGTGACCGCGGGCCCGCCCGCGCCGTTGGAGTCCGTGTCCGTGTCCTACGGAAGGCGGTCCATGGAGTTCAAGCGATGCCCGAGCTGCGGCGGCCCACTGCAGGCGTTCCGCCCGCTCACCGACGAGGAGAAGGAACACGTCCGCAAGGAGAAGCGGAACCACCCGCCCGAGGCCTACGTCCGCTGCACCCGGGAGGGCTGCCGCCGGTACCAGCGCAACTGGAACTGGACCGACGGCGGCTGGTTTCCCCCTCCCGAGGAGACCTGACGGTCAGAGGTTGCTGAAGTCCGGTCCCTTGGTCCGGCTGCGCTTGAGCTCGTAGAAGCCGGGGACGGAGGCGACCGCGAGGGTGCCGTCCCACAGGCGGGCGGCCTCCTCGCCCTTGGGGGCGGGGGTGACGACGGGGCCGAAGAAGGCGATCTGCTCTCCGTCGGGGCCCGGCACCGCGATGACCGGGGTGCCGACGTCCTGGCCGACCTTCTCGATGCCCTCCTTGTGGGAGGCGCGCAGTTCGGCGTCGAACTCGAAGTCCTCCTGCTCGGCGTAGTCGATCAGGTCGGCGGGCAGGCCGGCGTCCTCCAGGGCGCCCGCGATGGCCTCCAGGGTCGGGCCCTCGCCGTTGTTGTGGAAGCGGGTGCCGAGCGCGGTGTAGAGCGGGCCGAGGACGTCGTCGCCGTGCTTCTGCCAGGCGGCGGTCACCACCCGGATCGGCTTCCACGCCTTGGTCTCGAGCAGCTCGCGGTACTCCTCGGGCAGCTCGTCCAGCCGGTTCTCGTTCAGCACGCCCAGGCTCATGATGTGCCAGCGGATCTCGATGTCGCGGACCTTCTCCACTTCCAGCACCCACCGGGAGGTCATCCAGGCCCAGGGGCACAGCGGGTCGAACCAGAAGTCGACGGGGGTCTTGCCGGAGGCGGTCGTGGTCTCGGACATGGCTCTCCTCGGAAAACGGGTCGTTTAAAGCCTCAACAACATGTCCGCCGACGTATTCCCGGTGTCCGGCGTCAGGGGCGCATGGCAGGATCGATGCTGTTCAGCCGTGTGTCCGACGATGAGGGAGCTGCCGCCCGTGCCCGGTGAGAATCTGTCCCGTGACGAGGCCCGGGAGCGGGCCGCCCTGCTGTCCGTCGACGGGTACGAGGTGTCCCTGGACCTGCGGTCCGCGGTCGGTGACGGGGACCCCGAGGGCGGGGTGCCGCGTACCTTCCGCTCGGTCACCACCATCCGGTTCCGCTGCAACGAGCCGGGCGCCTCCACCTTCGCCGACCTGATCGCCCCGAGCGTGACCGCCGTCACGCTCAACGGGAAGGACCTGGATCCGGGTGAGGTCTTCGACGGCTCCCGGATCGCCCTGGAGGACCTGGCCGCCGAGAACGAGCTGACGGTGGACGCCCACTGTGCCTACTCCCGTACCGGCGAGGGCCTGCACCGCTTCGTCGACCCGGAGGACGGCGAGGTCTACCTCTACACCCAGTACGAGCCGGCCGACTCCCGCCGGGTGTTCGCGAACTTCGAGCAGCCGGACCTCAAGGCCCCCTTCCGCTTCGAGGTGCGCGCGCCGGAGGGCTGGACGGTGTGGAGCAACGGCGCCGGCGAGCTCACCGACGGCGTCTGGCGTTTCGCGGAGACGAAGCCGATCTCCACGTACATCACGTGCGTGGTCGCGGGCCCGTACCACTACGTGACGGACCTCTACACGCGCACCTTCGAGGACGGCACCCGGCTGGAGATCCCGCTCGGCGCCATGTGCCGCAAGGGTCTCGCCCCCTACTTCGAGGCCGACGACGTCTTCCTGATCACCAAGCAGGGCCTGGACTTCTTCCACGACCACTTCGACTACCCGTACCCCTTCGGGAAGTACGACCAGGCGTTCGTGCCCGAGTACAACCTCGGCGCGATGGAGAACCCGGGGCTGGTGACCTTCCGCGAGGAGTACATCTTCCGCGGGAGGGTGACGCGGGCGTCGTACGAGAGCCGGGCCAACGTCATCCTGCACGAGATGGCGCACATGTGGTTCGGTGACCTGGTCACCATGGAGTGGTGGGACGACCTGTGGCTCAAGGAGTCCTTCGCGGACTTCATGGGCACGTTCGCCAGCGTCGGCGCGACCCGTTTCGACGACGCCTGGATCACGTTCGCCAACCGCCGCAAGGCCTGGGCCTACCGGGCCGACCAGCTGCCCTCCACCCACCCCATCACCGCCGACATCCGCGACCTGCAGGACGCCAAGCTCAACTTCGACGGCATCACCTACGCCAAGGGCGCCTCCGTGCTGAAGCAGCTCGTGGCGTACGTCGGCCGGGACGCCTTCCTGGAGGGCGCCCGCCGCTACTTCAAGCGCAACGCCTACGGCAACACGCGCCTCGGCGACCTGCTGTCGGTCCTGGAGGAGACCAGCGGCCGGGACCTGACCGCCTGGGCACGCTCCTGGCTGCAGACGGCCGGGGTCAACTCGCTCACCCCGCAGGTGCTGCTCGACGCGGAGGGCCGGATCGACGAGCTGGCCGTGCTCCAGGAGGCGCCGGAGTCCCACCCCGAGCTGCGCCCGCACCGGGTGGCGGTGGGCCTGTACCGGCGTACGCCTGCGGGCGCGCTGGAGCGGTACGCGCGCGTGGAGACGGACGTCGAGGGACCGCGGACGGTGGTCGCCGAGCTGACGGGTGCCGAAGCACCGGAGCTCGTGCTCGTCAACGACGACGACCTCACGTACTGCAAGATCCGCTTCGACGAGGCCTCGCTGGCGGCCCTCCGGGAGCACCTGGGCGCGCTCACCGACCCACTGGCCCGCGCCCTGTGCTGGTCGGCGCTGTGGAACATGACCCGGGACGCGCTGCTGCCCGCCCGGGACTTCGTCGGCCTGGTGCTGCGGTTCGCGGGCCGGGAGTCCGAGATCGGCGTGGTGCAGATGCTGCATGCCTGGGCGGAGTCGGCGCTGGTCCACTACGCGGCCCCGGACTGGCGGCCGACCGGCGAGCGGCTGCTGTCCGAGGGCGCCCTGCGGGAGCTGCGGCAGGCCGAACCGGGCAGCGAGCACCAGCTGGCGTGGGCACGGTTCTTCGCGTCGGCGGCCACCGGCGAGGAGGACCTGGCGCTGCTGAAGGACCTGCTGGACGGCACCGACGGGATCGAGGGGCTGGAGTTGGACCAGGAGCTGCGCTGGGCGTTCCTGGAGCCGCTCGCCGCGCACGGGGTGGCCGACGAGGGCGTACTGGCGGCCGAACTGGCCCGCGACGACACGGCGTCCGGCAAGCGCCACCAGGTCCGCTGCCTGGCCGCCCGCCCGTCGGCGGCGGTGAAGGCGCAGGCCTGGGCTCAGGTCGTGGAGTCCGACGTGCTGTCCAACGCCCTGGTGGAGGCCACCATCGCGGGCTTCGACCAGCCCTCGCAGCGGGAGCTGACGGCGCCGTACGCGCAGAAGTACTTCGCGGCGATCGAACGGGTGTGGACCGAGCGGTCCATCCAGATCGGCATGGACGTGGTCCGGGGTCTGTTCCCGTCCTTCCAGGACTCGCCGGCGACCCTGGCGGCGACGGACGCGTGGCTGGCCGCGCACCCGGACGCGGCGCCCGCCCTGCGCCGGCTGGTGCTGGAGGCCCGGGACGACCTGGCCCGGGGGCTGCGCGGACAGGAGTGCGATGCGACGGCAGCCTTGGCCTGAGGTCGGCCGGTCGGTGACCGTTACGGAATTCAGGCAATAAGAGCCGTAACCCCTGGTCCGCACCCGAACGGACCAGGGGTTTTCGCTGTCTACTCGGCACCCGAACACCCGTCCTTTAGTACCGGCTTGTCCGCATTCGTCGACGAGCGTGTAACAGCGGTTAAGAGGCGGACGGGACAAGGGAATCGGGAGATCATGACGCACAACACCCCGCTCTCCCCCCGCCCCCTGAGCCACCTCTCCGAGGTGCACCGCCGGGTGACGACCACGGCCCTGCTCCGCTCCCACGGCGTCACCGCCGCCGAACTGAACGAACAGTGCCGCCCCGGCGGCCCCTGGCAGTTGCTGCTGCCCGGTGTCACCCTGCTCCACCCCGGCCCGCCGACCAGCGAGGAGCGCCTGCACGCGGCGCTGATGTACGCGGCGAAGGAGCCGGCGCCGGCAGCGACGCCGGGAGTGCCCACCCAGCCCAGCGCGGACTCGCCCCACCGCCCGGTGTACGCGGACGCGATGGTCACGGGCCTGGCGGCGCTGACCCTGCACGGCTTCACGTCGACGCCCGCACTGCTCTCCCTGGAGCACATCGACGTCCTGGTCCCCCGGCTGCGCCGGCTGCGTTCCGCGGGCTACGTCCACGTCGTCCGCACGTCCGACATGCCCGCTCCGCGCCAGGTGACGGGCCTGCCGGTGGCGCCGGTGCCGCGCGCCCTGGCGGACGCGGTGGCCGGGCTCACGGACGCGGCTGTGGTGCGCCGGCTGCTGACGGAGGCGGTACGGGCGGGCCACTGCGAACCGGCGGCCGTGGTGCGGGAACTGACCCGGGCGGAGCTGCTCACCCGCCCGCACGTGGTGGGCGCGGTGGACTCGCTGCTCGCGGAGGGCCGGGCCGTCGCCGAGGGCCGCCTGTACCGGATGGTGCGCGAGCACGGCCTGCCCGACCCGGTCTGGAACGTCGACCTCCGCCTCGCCGGCGGCCCCCACCTTGGCGGCGTGGACGCCTACTGGCCCGAGCAGGCGGTCGCGGTGGAACTGGACACGCGGGCCCCCCGGCAGGAGGAGGACGCGATGTGGTCCGAGTACGGCCGCAAGCGGGAGCACCTGGAGCGGCTGGGCATCACGGTCGTCCACATCACCCCGAAGAAGCTCCGCGAGTCCCTCGGACAGCAGGCGGCGGTCGTCCGCACCGCCCTGATGGCGGCGGCGGACCGCGAACCGGCCGCGCACGTCGTGGTGCTGCCCCGGTAGTGGGGACGGGACGGCACCAGGAGGGGAGAGGAGGGGCCATCGGACGGGTTCGGCGTCCGATGGCCCCTCCTCGTTGTCCGCGGCTACGCCACCCGCGCCCCGGCGTGGGAAGCGTGGACCCGCTCGAGCAGCGCCGCGTACGCCGCGATCATCCGCGTACGGCTGAACCGCTCACGGCTGCGGGCCAGGACCGGTGCGAAGACGGCACGCCCGGCGATCGCACTGGTCCAGCCCAGAGCGACGGCACCCGGATCCGCAGGCGTGACGAAGCCGTGCCCGGCGACGATGGACGCGCTGTCGCCGACGTCCGTCGTGACCGGCACGGCGCCGCACATCATGCCCTCGATGAGACAGAGCGGGGCCGCCTCCCCGGAGACCGAGGTGAGGGCGACGACGTCGGCAGCCGCGTACACGGCCTCCATGTCCCGCCGCACCCCGAGCAGGTGCACGCGCTCGCGGAGCGCCTGCTCGTCGGCCCCGAAGGCGCAGGCGATGTCCGCACGGAGGGCCGGGTTGCCCTCGGTCATCCCGGCGCCGCACATCAGCACGTGCCCGCCACCCTCGCGCGCCAGCCACTCGCGGGCGGCACGCAGGAAGAGGGGGACGTTCTTCATGGTGGCGTACCGGGCGGCGAAGACGACCACGGGCGCGGCGGCAGGGATCCCGAGCGAGGCACGGAAC
Organism: Streptomyces sp. NPDC001843; assembly: GCF_042891955.1. Classification (NCBI taxonomy): domain Bacteria; kingdom Bacillati; phylum Actinomycetota; class Actinomycetes; order Kitasatosporales; family Streptomycetaceae; genus Streptomyces; species Streptomyces sp. NPDC001843. The sequence continues at coordinate 1,033,867 of NZ_JBIATQ010000001.1, forward strand.
GCGACCCGCGCGGCGGGATCGGGCCGGAACCGCAGCAGATCGACCCCGTTCGGAATCACGTGCAGCAGCTCGGCCGGAATCCCGGCGGCGCGGTACGCGTCCCGGGTGGACTCGGCGCAGCACACGCACGCGACGACCGTGCCGTCGGCGATGGCGGCCTTGAGTTCGTCGAGGGCCTCGCCCTGGTTCTCGGGGTCGGAGCGGTGCAGGCACACGACGACCGGCCGGCGCGGCAGCCCGCCCTGGTTCAGCAGCGCGAGCGGCTGCTCCTTGAGGGAGAGGATCACGTCGGCCCCGGCCATGGCGCGAGCCGTTTCGGCCAGCTCGGGTCCGCTGAAAACAGACGCCGCGACAGAGCCGTCGACCAGCCCGGCACTGCGCCCGAGTGACGTGACCTCGACACCACTCGCCGTGAGCGAGCGGTAACAGGTGTCGTCCTCCATGCGCTGCCGGGTGGCCTCGCGGTGCACCTCACCATGGATACTCAGCACCCGGTGATACTGCTGGCCGCCCTCGCCGAGCCCCAGCACCACATCACTGTGGACGATCCGGGCGCCGCCGGAGAAGAATCCCTCGTAGACCGAGAGCACACGCAGTCCGTGCCTCGCGCGCACATGACCACCCGCCTTGCACAAGATCGAGCCATCCCCGTGAAGAGCGGGTTAGCCGATATGAGGCGGTACGGACGTTTCATACGGATGAACGGGGCATCTCGTATCGAAGTCGGCTCAGTTACACCCGCTCGCCGCTCACCGGAACGCCACGGCGTTCCGCGCCGCCCACTGCGCGAAGGTGCGCGGGGCCCGCCCCAGAACCCGTTCCACATCGGTGCTGACCTGCTGTTCTTCCGGCATGGGGGTGCCCAGCAGGGCCAGCGTGCCGGCCACCACCGGCGGCGGCATGAAGGCGGACATCTGCGCCTCGGCCTCCTCCCGCGTCTGCTCGACGAAGCCGACGGGCTCACCGAGCGCCGTCGCCAGGGCGGCCGCCCGCTCGCGCGGGGTCGTGGGCGCGGGGCCGGTGAGGGTGTAGGTCGCTCCGGCGTGTTCGGAACCGTCCGCCCGCAGGACCGCCGCGGCCACCGCCGCCACGTCGTCGGGGTCGACGAAGGGCAGACCCACGTCACCGAAGGGCGCCGCTGCCTTGCGGTGCAGACGGACCGGCTCGACCCAGGCCAAGGCGTTCGACGCCAGCCCGCCGGAGCGCAGCACCGTCCACTCCAGACCGGACTCCCGCACAGCCGCCTCGAAGCGGGCGGCATGCGCGTACACCTGCGGACGGGTGCCGGCCCCCTGGCTGGAGAGCAGCACCAGCCTGCGTACGCCCGCCGCCTTGACCGCGCCCACAAGTCCCTGCGGGTCCTCCCCCGCCACCAGCAGGAACACGGCCTGCGCGCCTTCGAGGGCGGGGCGCAGGCTCTCGGGGTCACCGAGGTCGGCGGCCACCGCGCGGCCCCCGGGCGGGACGTCCGTCTCCGTGATCCGGCGGGCCACACCGGTCACCGGCTCCCCCGCCTCCGTCAGCAGCCGCACCAATGTCCGGCCGACGTTGCCGGTGGCGCCCGTCACGACGATCATGTGATCTCCCAGCGACTTAGTTAGTTGACTGACTCACTTCGCACGGAGACCGTAGCACGGATTGCGGCCTAAAGTTAGTCGGGTGACTGACTCACAGAATCCGGGACATGATCCGGGACAGAATCCGAGAGTGAAGGCCGCAGGAGCCAAGCGGCGGCGGCTGATGGCCGCGGCGGCCGAGGTGGTGCACCGGCAGGGCGTCGAGCGGACCACGATCGCCGACATCGCGCGTGCCGCGGACGTTCCGACGGGGAACGTCTACTACTACTTCAAGACCAAGGACGACCTCGTCGCCGCCGCCCTCGCCGAGCACTCGCGGCAACTGGACGCCGTCACCGGCGAACTGGACCGGCTCACCGGCCCCCGGGAGCGCCTTAAGGCGCTGGTGGCCGGCTGGGTGGAGCAGCGCGATCTCGCGGCCCGCTTCGGCTGCCCGACCGGGACGCTGGCCGCGGAACTGGACAAGCGGACGGAGGGCGGGCTGGACGCCGAGGCCGGGAAGGTCGTACGGCGGCTCCTCGACTGGGTGGCGGGGCAGTTCCGGGAACTGGGCCTGCCCGACCCGGACGGACTCGCGCTGACCCTGGTGGGCGCGTACCAGGGCATGTCACTGCTGACCAACGCCCTGCGCGACCCGGAGATCATGACGAAGGAGGGAGCCCGGCTGACCGACTGGCTGGACTCCCTCCCCGGTGGACAGGACGGCTAGTGGTGCCTCACTTGCCGCAGTACTCCGCGTCGACCACCGCGTCGCTGTCGCCCGTCCAGTCCGCGTTGAAGTTGAACGCCAGGGCGTGGCGGCCGTCCGCGGTCGTGGTCGCCATCGACGAGGAACCGTGGATGCCGCCGTCGTGGCCCCAGACGTGGACGCCACAGGAGAGGGTGGTGTCCACGAGGCCCAGGCCGTAGCGGTCGCCCGGTCGGCCTTCGATCTTCACCGTGGTCTTCATCTCCTTCAACTGCTCCGGCGGGAGGAGCCTGCCGCGCAGGAGGGCTCGGTAGAAGCGGGTCAGGTCGGTGGAGTCGGAGATCATGTCGCCCGAGGAGGAGGCGATGGAGGGGTTGAGCCGGGTCACGTCGTACGTGGGTCCCGTCGCCGTCCGCGCCAGCTTCCCGTAGGCGCGGCTGCTCGGGCCGGGGAGGGTGACCCGCGTACCGGGGGCCGAGGTGCCGGTCAGCTTGAGCGGCTCGATGATGCGGTGGGTGATCTCCTCGGCGTAGGAGTGGCCCGTGACGCTCTTGATCACCATGCCGGCCAGGACGTAGTTGGTGTTGGAGTAGTTCCAGGAGGTGCCCGGCGCGAAGTCCGGTTTGTGGCGCATGGCGATGGCCACCAGTTGCCGCGGGGTGAGGGCGTCGTAGCGGTGCTGGAGGAAGCCGTCCTTGAGGAAGTAGGTGCGCTGGAAGTCCTCGTCCGCCGTGTAGCTGAAGATGCCGCTGGTGTGGTTCAGGAGCCGGCGGATCGTGATGCGGCGGCCGTCGTGGCCGTGGCCGCGCACCACGCCCGGCAGCCACTTGTCCACCTTGTCGTCGAGGGACAGGCGGCCCTCCGCCTCCAGTTGGAGCAGGACGGTGGCGACGAAGGTCTTGGTGATGCTGCCGACGCGGTAGCGGTCGTCCGCGGAACGCGGGGCTCTCGTGCGCAGGTTGCCGACGCCGGCGGTGAAGGACCAGGTGCCGTGTGCGTCCTTCGCCGTGGCGGTCACTCCGGGAACGCCGGCCCTGACCTCCGCCTCGACGGCCTGACGGGTGGCCGAGTGGTCGGCGGCCTCCGTGGCGGGAGCGGCGGCCAGGGCCGGTCCCGCCAGGGTCACCGAGAGGGCCAGGGCGGCCGTCGCTCCCAGAAGTGCTTTGCGCGCTTGCATGTCTTCCCCCAGCTGAACGGTGCTGTCGAGCTCGGTCGCCGGGAGGGACACTACGCGGTGGGAGCGGGTTGCCTCGGTGGAGGACGGTTGAGTGGTTTTCAGCCCTTCTTGAGCACCAGCTCCGTGTTCCGGTCGACCGCGTCCCCCGCCAGGCTCTTGCTGGCCCCGGGGGCGTTGTACGAGAGCTCGCGGTAGAGGGCGGCCAGGCCGGTCTGGGAGAGGTCGGTGAAGTCCGTGCGGTGACGGGCGGCGGACTCGATGAGCGTGGTGAACAGGGAGAGGGTGCCGTCCTTGTTGTCGACCAGCTCGATGACGCGGGCGAGCTGCGGATAGTCGACGTGGGAGGCGGTGGAGATCTCCCAGAAGGAGCGGTTGCCGGAGGCCTGGTGCGGGGTGACGACGTTCTTGTGGATGTGGCCGTTCACCCAGGCCAGGACGTTCGCGTGGCGGGCGAGGACCGACACCACCTCGGCCCCGTTGTGCCGGCGCTCGGTCGGACGGGCCGGGTCGGGCCGGGTGTTCGTCATCGTCTTGCTGGTGTGGTGGCTGAAGACGACGGCGTACGAGTCCTTGTTGTCGGCGAGGGTCTTGTCCAGCCAGTTGAGCTGCTTGGTGCCGATGGAGCCCTCGTAGTGGCCGCCCGGATCGGTGGTGTCCAGGCTGATGCCGATCACGTCGTCGGAGATGCGGAAGGCGTAGTACTGGGTGCCCGCGGCCACGTTGGCCGAGGAGTAGCCGTGCCCGACCGGGCCGAGGCCCTGGTTGGCCGGGTCCAGGTGGGCCTTGAGGTAGTCGGCCGGGGTGTAGGGGGCGCGCTTCTCGTCCGGGGTGACCGAGCGCATCGACCGGGCGTGCGCCTTGAGGAAGTCCCGGTACTGCACGCCCCCCGGGTCCTTGGCGTTCTTGATGGCGTCCTGCAGCTTCTTGGCCTCCGCGGCGGTCACGCTCAGCAGCTTCTTGCCGCCGATGGCCGCCTCGGCGAGGTAGGAGTCGCCGTGCGAGCCGTAGCAGCCGAGCGGCAGCGAGTCGTGGTTGCCGACGGTGGAGTACCAGGGCAGGTTGAGGCCGGGGCTGCGGGCCTCGCGGATCGCGGCGGCCAGATAGCCCTTCAGGTGCGGGAAGCCGAGCGACTTGTCGCTGTCGCGGACGGTGGAGTCGGGCTGCCAGTACAGCTTCATACCGCTGTTCTGGGCGCCCTCGTAGTGTCTGGGGTCGCCCGAGTTGGGGGTGATCCGGCCGCCGGACATCACCTTCATGAACCACTCCAGCTCGGAGTGGGAGTTGTTGTCGGTGTTGTCGCCGGTGGTCATCACGAAGTGCAGCGGCGCGCCGGTGACGGGGGCGCCTCGCAGCGCGTTGACCCGCTCGACGAGCGAGATGGCGCCCTGCACGGTCAGCGCCTCGTGCGGGCGCCAGGCGTGCGGGTCGGTGGCGCGCAGGAACTCCAGGCGCAGCGGGTGCTGCACGTCCATCAGGTGCAGGTCGGTGAACTGCACGAACGCGGCGAGGGCCGTACGGCGGTCCGCGCGCCCGGACTTGGGCGTGGCCAGGTCGCCGCGCACGACGCGCTTCCAGCCGGGGCCGTCACCGAGGCGGCGGTAGCCGGAGCTGTTACGGGGCGCGGAGACGGCCGCGACCGTCGTTCCCTTGGTGTACGGAGCGAGGGGCGGGGCAGGCGCCTTTCGGGAGTTGGCGACCGGCGCCTGTTCGGTCGTGGTGGCGGCGTGGCTGTCCGTCGGGCGCAGGGCGTATCCCACGCCCGCGGACAGTGACACCCCTCCGGCGGCGGCCAGGACGGTACGGCGGTTGACCCCCAGCGTGGAGCTGGCGACAGAGCGTATGCGCGACATGGCGCGATCTCCCCGAGTGCGAACTGCGTCGGCAGTGGTCGCGGGCGGTCGCTGTCGCGAACATCCCGCTCACTTTGGATCGTTGGCACTGGGGGTGACCTGCGCGTGAACGAGGCGGCAACGGGCAGCGCCGATCACCGTACGTGGATCACCGGGTACGGGGCGCGGTCATGGAGCGGTCCGCGGCCGTCCGGGAGGCGGTCACTCAGCGTTCATCTGCCGGGGTAGGGGACGGGCTCCGGGCCGCTCATCCGGCCCCGTCCGCCCCGGGCACCACCCGTCCCTCCGCCGGGCGTTCGCGCCACAGGCGCAGGGCGATGTCGACCAGTCGGACCCGGGCCAGGCCGGGTACGGCTTCCAGGTCCTGCCATGCGGCCAGGTCGGTGGAGCCGTTCACCTCATAGCGGAGTTCGCCGCCGGTGACGCGGCCCTCGTAGATGATCCGCACACCGTGGTGGTCGGTGAGCGGGCGCAGGGGCCGGCGGCGCAGGACATGGCGGGAGGAGTCCACGCCGAGGAGACCGGTCACCTCGATCCGGTAGCCGGTCTCCTCCATCAGTTCACGGTGGACGGTGTCGTACGGGTCCTCGCCGTGCTCCATGCCACCACCGGGCAGGACCCATTCGGGCGTGCCGTCGGGGGCAGGGGAACGGGCGAGCAGGATCTGTCCGTCGCGGACACACACGGCGTAGGCCGCCACCCTCAGTTTTCGGCGCATGGACGGACGCTAGCGTGCCACCTCCGGATTGGCTGGCGAGTATTCCGGCGGCGCCCAGCGCAGGGGCAGCGCGGACCTGGTCTCGACGGCTTCCGTGAGGGCGAAGCGGACCCGGCGCTCGCCGTCCGTGCCGTACTCCGTGCGGGCCTCACCGGTGAGCTGGAGGGTGGTGCCCGTCGTCCAGTCCAGGAAGAGCAGGCCGGCGCGGGGGTCGGTGAGCAGGTTGCCGAGGGTCAGGAACATGGCGTTGCCCGGGTAGTCCGGCCAGGTCAGCTCGCGCGGTGACGTGACATGGACGAAGCCGGGGTTGCCGCCGCGGTGACTGGTGTCGGCTCCGTGGGAGTGCACGGTCGTGACGAAGAAGGTGTCCGCCTCGCCGATGAAACGCGCCTGGGCTTCCGTCAGTTCGCTGGTCTGGAGCGGCGCTTCCGGGACGCGGTCCGGCACGGTCTCGTAGGTCTTCCTGCGCTGCAGGTACTTGGGGCAGTTGGAGAACACCTGCTCGGCCTCCACCGCGAAGCCCCGCTCGGTGGGCTGGAGCCGGCCGTTGAGGCGCATACGGCGGCGGGTGCGGGGGTCCAGGGCGATGGTGCCGACGAGGGTGCCCTCGGTTTTGAGGGCCCTCGCCGAGGGTGCGTGGGTGGTACCCCCGGCGACGGACATCCGGTGCGGGCCGGTCGCCCGCACGAAGCCGGGTGTGCCCGACAGGGGCGTCGCCCAGACCCGGCCGTCGGCCGGATCCGCCGCGCCGACGATCAGCAGCGGCTGCAGTTCCAGGAAGGCGGCGGCGACCGGCTTGATGCCGCTGCCGACGGCGCGCCCCACGTGGTCGGCCGACTCCCGGACGCCGACGCGGTCCTGTACTGCCCGGGAGCCCTGGTGGTAGAAGGCCATGGCTAGAAGAAGCCGCAGGTCGGGGCCGACTCGTGCGGGGCGGGGACGCCTTCGAGGCCATGCGGCACGGAGATCTCCAGGCGAGTGCCGTCGGGGTCGTGGAAGAAGATGCCGCCCGAGGCCGTGCCTTCCCCGTGGGCGACGACGCCCTCGTAGGCGAACTCCACGCCGTGCGCGGTGAGCGCCCGCTGGTACTCCTCGACGCGGGCGAGGGAGTCCGCCGTGAAGGCCAGGTGGTGCAGACCGGCCCGGGTCCGGTCGTACGGGCCCTCGGCCTGCTGCCAGAGGGTGAGGACCGGGCTGTCGCCGCCGCCGCCGAGGAACGCGTACCGCCGGCCGTCCTCCTTCCCCTCGGTGAGCAGCGTGAAGCCGAGGACGGCCCGGTAGAAGGCGAGGGAACGGTCGATGTCGGTGACGTTGAGGCCGGTGTGGCCGGTACTCAGGGGCATGGCTGTCCTTTCGACGGACCCGATGAACTAACCGCTGTTCATACATTTAACGGTTAGACATCGAGCGCGTCAACCGGTGACGTACCCTTGAACGGTTAGTCGAGAAGGAGCCAGCCATGTCCGCCGCCCGCGACCCCCGCCCCCTCACCGGCGAGCCCCTCGCGCTCGACCTGCTCAACACGCGCTGGAACCGCGAGGGAGTGACGCAGGACCTGCTCGCCGACACCGAGGGGCTGGCGGTGTGGCTGGCGGGCAACGGGCTGGAGTACGAGCCGGACGTCCGCACCCTGCGCCATCTGCACCAGGCCCGCGACGCCCTCGGGGCGGCCGTCGGCGGCCGTCCTGCGGAAGGGGCGCCGCTCGTGGACGCCGTGCTCGAGCACGGCCGCATCCGGGCCGGGCTCACCGCGAACGGGCCGACGGAGCGTGCCGAGTTCACGGACGCCTCATGGGGACCCGCCTGGCTCGCCGCCCGCAACTACCTGGAACTGCTGGCCACCGCGCCGGACCGGATCCGTTCCTGTGCGCACGAGGCGTGCATACTGCACTTCTTCGACACCTCACGGAACGGCACCCGCCGCTGGTGCTCGATGGCCGCGTGCGGCAACCGGGCGAAGGCGTCCCGCCATTACGCCCGCTCGAAGGACAGCTGACCGGGTGTGACGGCGGACGCCGCGCCACCCCTCACGCGCAGGCGGTGGGGCTGGACTTCGGCGGTTTCTTCGTGAGGGCGGCGCGTTCGCGGGTGATCTCGGACGGGTCGGTGAGCCAGTAGGCCGGTTTCGGGAAGCCCTTGTGCATGCCGGCGAGGACATGCTGGCCGGGCCTGGGGTGGGGCACCGCCACCCGGTCCACCAGCAAGGTCACCTCGCCCCTCCCCTTGCCGGGGACGTAGTGGCGGGTCACGCGCAGGGTGACGCGGTCCTCTTCGGCGCCGGGGACCCGCTGGACCTTCGTGATGTCGCCCTCGACCACGAGGTCCGGGCAGCCGAAGCGGGCGGGCCCGTGAGCGCTGCCCCCGGACACCGACTTGTCGCTCGCGGAGCCGCCCGACTGCTCGTCGAGGCCGTTGTTCGACGCGACGAGCCAGCCCAGTCCCAGGACCACGGAGGCGACGGCGGCCGTGACGAGGGCGCCGAAGGAGAGGGTCCGCACCCCGGGGTGCCGGTACCAGCGTTCCCCGGCGGGTACGGCCCGCGTCGCCGGGCTGGGGCGCGGCTCGGGGCCGGCCAGCTCGTCACCGATGATCCCCAGCTGCTCCCGCAGCAGGGCCACGTCGGCCGTGGCCGACCTGTGTTCGGCCATGAAGGCGGCGTCGGCGCGGGCCTCGCCGGGCAGGGGCTCGTCGGCGAGCACCGCCATCAGCGCGTCCAGCTCGTCGTTGCCGTCGTAGCCTTCGCTGTTACTGCCGTTGCTGCCGTTGCTGCCGTCGTGTGCGGCGGTCACGTCACACCACCTCGTCCTCGTGCAGGCGGGCGCGCAGGGCCCGTACCGCCGTGTGCAGCCTGCTCTTGACCGTGCCCTCGGGGATGCCGAGTTCCTCGGCGATGCCGCGCACCGGCAGGTCGGCGTAGAACCGCAGGACGAGGATCTGGCGCTGGGGGTCGGGCAGTTCGTCAAGGCCCCGGGCGACGGCGAGGGAGAGCAGGCTGGTGTCCTCGCCGGAGGGATGGTCCGCCTGCCGGAGCGCGGCCAGGCGTTCGCCGAGCCGTTCCTGGCGGCGTTTGGCGCGATGCCAGTCCATGGCGTAGTTGGAGGCGACGACCGCCGCCCACGCGGACACGTCTCGCGGCGCCTCCTCGCCCTTCGCGGCCCGTTCCAGCAACCGCAGGCGGACCTGCTGCACCCCGTCCGGCAGGTCCGCCTGCGGTACGCCGCCCAGCGCGAGCACCGCCCGCACCCGGCGTACCTGTGCCGCGTCCAGCGGATCGGCCCCTGCGTGGTCCGCCCCCTGGCCGCGGCGGGCCCTTCTGCGCAGCACAGCCGCTCCTCCCCTCGCCGCGTTTCCCCTATGACGCCGGGGCGGGGGGAAACGTTCGGCATGCCGCGGCCCTTTTTCGGCGCCTGTGCGGCGGTGCGGGCAGAGGTATACGTCACACCGCCGTATGAGTCCTGCGGCCATGGGCAGGTGCCGGGCAGCACAGCTTCCGGCACGAAGCGCCCGTCGGGGGAATTCCTCCAGCTCAGCGCGGTGCGGACGGCAGGACCGCAACCGGCCGCAGGATGATCGCGTCCCACCCCTCGGGCACCCGGCGCAAAAGATTGGACACGCGGGCCGGGGGCGACCGCATGATGGAAAGGTCCCGGCCACGCACGGGGCGCCCGCAAGCCACGGAGAAGGAGTCGCAGTGAGGATCGGAATCGTCGGAGCCACCGGTCAGGTCGGCACGGTCATGCGCAGGATCCTCGACGAGCGCGACTTCCCCTTCACCGAGCTGCGGCTGTTCGCCTCGGCCCGCTCCGCCGGAACCGTCCTGGACGGCGTGACGGTGGAGGACGCGGCGACCGCCGACTACACGGGCCTCGACATCGTCCTGTTCTCCGCGGGCGGCGCGACCTCCAAGGCACTGGCCGAGAAGGTCGCCTCCCAAGGCGCCGTGGTGATCGACAACTCCTCGGCGTGGCGCAAGGACCCCGAGGTGCCGCTGGTGGTGTCGGAGGTGAACCCGCACGCGGCCGTCAACCGGCCCAAGGGGATCATCGCCAACCCGAACTGCACCACGATGGCCGCCATGCCGGTGCTGAAGCCGCTGCACGAGGAGGCGGGCCTCGAGGCGCTGGTCGTCGCCACCTACCAGGCGGTGTCCGGCTCCGGGCTCGCGGGCGTCGCGGAGCTGCACGGGCAGACCCAGAAGGTCGTCGCCGACGCGGACAAGCTCACCCACGACGGTGAGGCGCTCGACTTCCCCGAGCCGCAGGTCTACAAGCGCCCCATCGCCTTCAACGTGCTGCCCTTCGCGGGCAACCTGGTCGACGACGGCCTGAACGAGACCGACGAGGAGCAGAAGCTCCGCAACGAGTCGCGCAAGATCCTGGAGATCCCCGGACTGAAGGTCTCCGGCACCTGTGTGCGCGTCCCCGTCTTCTCCGGCCACTCCCTCCAGGTCAACGCCCGCTTCGCCCGCCCGCTCAGCGTCGAACGCGCGACCGAACTGCTCGCCGGCGCCCCGGGCGTCGCCCTCACCGACATCCCGACGCCGCTCCAGGCGGCCGGCAAGGACCCGTCGTACGTCGGCCGCATCCGCACCGACGAGACGGCCGAGAACGGCCTGGCCCTCTTCATCTCCAACGACAACCTCCGCAAGGGCGCGGCCCTGAACGCCGTCCAGATCGCGGAGCTGGTGGCGGCGGAACTGTCCGCCAAGCAGGACGTGACGTCCGCCTAGGAACATCCCGCCCGAGGGGCGGTCGCCTCCGGCCTCGATGCCGCGAAGGTGACCGCCCCTTCGGCGTGTCCATGGCGCGCCGACCGCGCCGGTGGCTCAGGGGCGCCGCACCGCGTACAGGAAGCACCCGTACTCCACCGCCCGCACATGGACGAGGGCCACGTCGGGGTCGGCGAAGGCCTCCGCGAAGGCCGGGGCGAAGTCCTCGGGGGCCTCGACGAGCCGGCCGCCGAGGATGCGCCCGGCGGCGGAGTAGCGGCGGACGGTGCGGTGGTCGTTGGTGAAGGGGTGACCGTCGCCCTCCGGGCCCGGGCATTCGTCCGCGTGGATGAAGACCGGGCCCTGTTCGTCGTAGGCGCCCGGGTCGGCCCCGTGCTCGGCGGCCCAGCGACGCAGGGGCGCGTAGGAGACGAGTGCGATCCGCTCGCCGGGGGTGCTGTGGCGCAGGCAGCAGCGCAGTGGGCTGCCGCCCTCCTCGTCGGTCACGGGAACCGCTCGCCGTCCCGCGTCGTCGGTGAGGCGGAGATCCTTCAGGGTCCGGGGGCCGATGGGCCGGGCCGTGTACGTCGTCATGCGTCCAGGCTGGCGCGTTCGCGCCCCGCCCACCGGCGGGATCCGGACATCGCTTTCCCCACGGGTCACGTGGAAGGATGACGTAACCGACACATAACGAGGAGATGACCGCGTGCCTGGCACAAACCTGACTCGCGAAGAGGCGCAGCAGCGGGCGAAGCTGCTCACCGTTGACTCGTACGAGATCGATCTCGACCTCTCCGGCGCGCAGGAGGGCGGTACCTACCGGTCCGTGACCACGGTGCGCTTCGACGTGGCGGAGAACGGGGCCGAGTCGTTCATCGACCTGGTGGCCCCGACCGTGCACGAGGTGACGCTGAACGGCGATCCACTCGACCCCGCCGAGGTCTTCAAGGACTCCCGTATCGCCCTCCCGGGCCTGCTGGAGGGCCGCAACATCCTCCGCGTCGTCGCCGACTGCGCGTACACCAACACCGGTGAGGGCCTGCACCGCTTCGTGGACCCGGTCGACGACCAGGCCTATCTCTACACCCAGTTCGAGGTGCCGGACGCCCGCCGGGTCTTCGCCTCCTTCGAACAGCCGGACCTGAAGGCCACCTTCCAGTTCACCGTGAAGGCGCCGGACGGCTGGACCGTCGTCTCCAACTCGCCGACGCCCGAACCGAAGGACAACGTCTGGGAGTTCGAGCCGACGCCGCGCATCTCGACGTACATCACGGCCCTCATCGTCGGCCCGTACACCTCCGTCCACAGCGTGTACGAGAAGGACGGGCAGTCCGTGCCGCTGGGCATCTACTGCCGGCCCTCCCTCGCGGAGTTCCTCGACTCGGACGCGATCTTCGAGGTGACCCGGCAGGGCTTCGACTGGTTCCAGGAGAAGTTCGACTACGCGTACCCGTTCGAGAAGTACGACCAGCTGTTCGTGCCGGAGTTCAACGCGGGCGCGATGGAGAACGCCGGTGCGGTCACCATCCGGGACCAGTACGTGTTCCGGTCGAAGGTGACGGACGCGGCGTACGAGGTGCGCGCGGAGACCATCCTGCACGAGCTGGCCCACATGTGGTTCGGCGACCTGGTCACCATGGAGTGGTGGAACGACCTGTGGCTGAACGAGTCGTTCGCCACCTACACGTCCATCGCCTGCCAGGCCGCCGCGCCCGGCTCGCGGTGGCCGCACTCGTGGACGACGTTCGCCAACTCCATGAAGACCTGGGCGTACCGGCAGGACCAGCTGCCGTCCACGCACCCGATCATGGCGGACATCCGCGACCTGGACGACGTGCTGGTCAACTTCGACGGCATCACCTACGCCAAGGGCGCCTCCGTGCTGAAGCAGCTGGTGGCGTACGTCGGCGAGGACGAGTTCTTCCGGGGCGTGCAGGCCTACTTCAAGCGGCACGCGTTCGGCAACACCCGGCTGTCCGACCTGCTCGGCGCCCTGGAGGAGACCTCCGGCCGGGACCTGAAGACCTGGTCGAAGAAGTGGCTGGAGACCGCGGGGATCAACATCCTGCGGCCTCGGATCGAGACGGACGCCGAGGGTGTCATCACGTCCTTCGCCGTCCGGCAGGAGGCCCCGGCGCTGCCCGTCGGCGCCAAGGGTGAGCCGGTCCTGCGCCCGCACCGGATCGCGGTCGGCCTGTACGACCTCGACGAGGCGAGCGGCAAGCTCGTGCGCGGTGAGCGCCTGGAGCTGGACGTCGACGGCGAGCTGACCGCCGTACCGCAGCTGGCCGGCAAGCGTCGCCCGGCGGTGGTCCTGCTCAACGACGACGACCTGTCCTACGCCAAGGTCCGGCTGGACGAGGAGTCCCTGAAGATCGTCACCGAGCACCTCGGCGACTTCCAGGAGTCCCTGCCGCGCGCCCTGTGCTGGGCGTCGGCGTGGGACATGACCCGGGACGCGGAGCTCGCCACCCGGGAGTACCTCTCCCTGGTCCTGTCGGGCATCGCCAAGGAGTCGGACATCGGTGTCGTGCAGTCGCTGCAGCGGCAGGTGAAGCTGGCGATCGAGCTGTACGCCGACCCGGCCGCCCGTGAGGCCCTGCTCACCCGCTGGACGGACGCCACGCTGGCCCATCTGCGCGCGGCCGAGCCGGGCGGCGACCACCAGCTGGCGTGGGCGCGGGCGTTCGCGGCGACGGCCCGTACGCCGGAGCAGCTCGACCTGCTGGACGCGCTGCTGGAGGGCACCCAGACGGTCGAGGGCCTGGCCGTCGACACCGAACTGCGGTGGGCCTTCGTGCAGCGGCTCGCCGCGGTCGGCCGGTTCGACGAGGCGGAGATCGCCGCCGAGTACGAGCGGGACAGGACGGCGGCCGGTGAGCGCCACGCGGCCACCGCCCGCGCGGCCCGCCCGACGCCGGAGGCCAAGGCGGAGGCCTGGACGTCGGTCATCGAGTCGGACAAGCTGCCGAACGCCGTGCAGGAGGCCGTCATCGGCGGCTTCGTGCAGACCGACCAGCGGGAGCTGCTGGCGTCCTACACGGACCGGTACTTCGAGGTCGTGAAGGACATCTGGGAGGCCCGTTCGCACGAGATCGCCCAGCAGATCGTGGTCGGCCTCTACCCGTCGGTCCAGGTGTCCGAGGACACCCTCGCCAAGACGGACGCCTGGCTGGCCTCCGCCGAGCCCGCCCCGGCCCTGCGCCGGCTGGTCTCGGAGTCCCGCGCGGGTGTGGAACGCGCGCTGAAGGCGCAGGCGGCGGACGCGGCCGCGGCCGGCTAGGCCTTCGCGGCACTTACGCCCGAGGGGGCACCCGGCAGGCTGCCGGGCGCCCCCTCTCGTCAGGGGTCACCCCACGTGGCCCGCGAGCGCCGCCCCGATCGCCGCCGGGCCGGCCGCGTCGTCGGCCCAGGCCACGTATCCGTCGGGGCGCACCAGCACGCTCGTCCGGCGCTCGCTCGCCCAGCGCGCCACGGCCAGCCGGTCCGCGCGCCCGGGCCCCTCCTCGTACTCCTCCGGGGTGATCAGTACGAAGCGGCCGCCGCGCAGGGCCTCGTAGAGGCGGCCCCCGTCGGCCAGGCGGACGTCGGGGACGCGGGTGCCGGTGAGGCGGTGGGCGCCCCTGGGGGCGCCGTAGTGGTAGCCGATGCCGGTGACCTGGGCGACGGCCTTGCGGCGGGCTGGGCCGACCACGCCGAGGAAGGCGGTGAGGGCGGCCCGCAGCGCCAGCTTCCAGGGGCGCTTGGCCATGGCGAGGCGGACGATGCCGCCGCTGCTGCGCAGCACCGCCCTGCCGACCGGGTGGCGCTCGGCCTGGTAGGTGTCGAGGAGGCTCTCCGGGGCGTGGCCGCCGATGACCTGGGCGAGTTTCCAGCTCAGGTTGGCCGCGTCCTGCAGGCCGGTGTTCATGCCCTGGCCGCCGGCCGGGGTGTGCACATGGGCGGCGTCGCCGGCCAGGAAGACCCGGCCGACCCGGTAGGCGGGCGCCTGACGCTCGTCGCTGTGGAAGCGGGACATCCAGCGGGCGTCGTGCATCCCGAAGTCGCGGCCCAGGGCGAGCCGGGTGATCTCCTTGACCTCCGCCAGGTCCAGGGGCTCGCTCTCGGGGACGTCGTGGCCGCGGTGCCAGCCGATCACGCGGTGGTAGCCGTCGCCGAAGGGGGCGATGAAGGCGAACGCGTCACCGACGGCGTTGACGGTGAGCAGGGTGTCCGGCTGCTCCGCGAGCAGCACGTCGGCGAGGACGACGGAACGGATCACCGACCTGCCCGGGAAGGGCAGCCCGATCGCGTCCCGCACGGCACTGCGCATACCGTCGGCGCCGACGACGTACGCGGCCCGCAGTGTCCCGGCTTCGCCGTCCGGACCGCGGACCGTGACCGTGACGCCGTCCGCGTCCTGGGTCAGGCCGGTCACCTCGGTCTCGTGGCGGAATTCGACGCCCGCCTCGGCCGCGCGCCGCTCCAGCGCCTTCTCGACCTCGTACTGCGGCAGGACGAGCAGGTGGTTGAAGCGGGAGGGCAGGGTGTCGAGGTCGAGGGTGAGGCGACCGAAGAGGCGGAGCCGGTCGAGGGGGCGCCCGACCGCCTCCAGGCCGTCGGCGAGGCCGCGGGCGTCGAGCTGCTCCAGGGTGCGGGCGTGCAGCACGAAGGCGCGGGAGAGGTTGCTGATCCGGTGCGGTCGCTTCTCGACGAGGGTGACGCGGACGCCGGCGGTGGCGAGGTCACCGGCGAGGAGCAGGCCGGTGGGGCCGGAACCCACGACGACGACGTCACGGGCGGCGGTTCCGATGGTGCCAGTGGTGCCGGTCATGAGGACCTCCTGGTGTGCCAACGCCTGTTGGTCAACGCTCGTTGGCAACGGTACTCCGACAGCGGGAGTTGCGTCAACACTTGTTGGCCCACGCGTGTTGACCTACGCTTTCTCCCATGAACGCCAGCCCCGCACCGCGCCGCTCCGACGCCACCCGCAACGCGATCCTCGCCGCCGCGCGCGAGCGCTTCGCCACCGACGGGTACGAGCGGGCCACCATCCGCGCGATCGCCAAGGACGCGCGGATCGATCCGTCGATGGTGATGCGGTACTACGGCAACAAGGAGGGCCTGTTCGCGGCGGCCGTCGCGCTCGACCTGCGGCTGCCGGACCTGGACACGATCCCGCGCGAGGAGATCGGGCGGGCGCTCGTGACCCACTTCCTCGACCTGTGGGAGGAGAACGAGGAGCTCACCGCCGTGCTCCGGGTCGGCGTCACCAACCAGGCCGGGGCCGAGCGCGTACAGGACATCTTCCGGGACCAGCTGCTGCCCATGGCCCAGCAGGCCTGCCCCGACCCCGGGCAGGCGCCGGCACGGGCCGCGCTGTGCGCCTCGCAGCTGCTGGGCCTGGCGCTCACCCGGTATGTGCTGCGCTTCGGGTCGGCCCTGGCGCTGACCCGCGAGGAGATCCTGGCCTGGCTCACGCCGAC
Organism: Streptomyces sp. NPDC001843; assembly: GCF_042891955.1. NCBI lineage: Bacteria > Bacillati > Actinomycetota > Actinomycetes > Kitasatosporales > Streptomycetaceae > Streptomyces > Streptomyces sp. NPDC001843. Next base: position 1,050,050 of record NZ_JBIATQ010000001.1, read on the forward strand.
CGTGCAGCGGTATCTGACGGCGCCCGACCCCGCGTGAACCGGGGCGCCCGGAAGCACGTCGAGGGCGCCGGCGTCACCGGCGCCCTCGACGGGAGTCTCGAAGGTCAGGCCTTGGCCTTGGCCTTGGAGTTGACGAGCTTCGCCTTGTCGGACTTGTCCAGCACCATCACCAGGCCGGTGATGACCGCGAAGATGGCGAGCGGGGCGACGACGTAGAGGCCCAGCGTCTGTGCGACGTTCAGGGTCGGACCGGGGTCGTCGCCGTCGTCGCGGGTCACCGCGAGCGCGGGCGACGACATGAGCAGCATCATCAGCGTCGTACCGGCGGCCAGGGCGCCGGCGCGCAGGGCGTTCTTCTTGTCCACGGTGCAAAAGTAGCGAACGCCGTCTGGGCACGCGCGGCCGGGGTGCCCTGTACGCTGCACCGCTCAGCCCTCCCCGAGCACCGCGAGCAGCGCCCGCAGCCGCGCGGACCCCGTCAGTTCCTCCAGCGTCACCGGCCGCCCCTCGGCGTCGGCGATCGGCAGGCGCCAGTTCGGGTACTGGTCCCAGGTGCCGGGGAGGTTCTGCGGGCGGCGGTCGCCGATGCCGTCCGGGAGCCAGACGCCGATCATGCGGGCGGGGGTGCGCAGCAGGAAGCGGTGGACGGCCTGGATCTCGGCCTCCTCCGCCTCCTCCGCCAGGACCGCCGTCCCGAGCAGACCGAGCCGGCCCAGCACGGCCAGCCACTCCTGGCTGTCGGCGGCCGCCTCCGCGCGCTCCTGGGCCAGCGGGCGGGTCAGCAGGCCGAGGGAGTCGCGGAGCTCGACGTGTTCGCCGGTGAGCCGGGCGGCGGTGGGCGGCAGGTCGTGGGTGGTGGCGGTGGCCAGGCAGTCGGCGCGCCAGCTCTCCGGCGGCAGCGGACGGCCGTCGCCCTCCCAGTCCCGTTCGAACCACAGCACCGAGGTGCCGAGCACCCCGCGCCGCTGCAGCGTCTCGCGCACCCCGGGCTCCACCGTGCCCAGGTCCTCGCCGATGACGACGGCCCCCGCCCGGGAGGCCTCCAGGGTCAGCAGGGCGAGCATGGCCTCGGCGTCGTATCTGACGTACGTGCCCTCCGTCGGCGGCCGGCCCTGCGGCACCCACCACAACCGGAACAGGCCCATGACGTGGTCGATGCGCAGGGCGCCCGCGTAGCGGAACAGGGCACGCAGCAGACGGCGGTAGGGGGCGTGACCGGAGGCGGCCAGCCGGTCGGGGCGCCAGGGCGGCAGGCCCCAGTCCTGGCCTCGGGCGTTGAACGCGTCGGGCGGGGCGCCGACCGACATGCCGGCGGCGAAGTGGTCCTGCTGCGCCCAGGCGTCGGCACCGCCGGGGTGCACGCCGACGGCGAGGTCGTGGACGATGCCGACCGGCATGCCGGCCTCGCGGGCGGCGCGCTGGGCGGCGGTGAGCTGCTCGTCGGTGAGCCAGGCGAGCCAGGAGTGGAAGTCGACGCGGTCGGCGAGGTCGGCGCGGGCGCGGGCGGTCTCGGGCGAGCGGGGGTCGCGCAGCCCGGCGGGCCAGGCCTGCCAGTCGGAGCCGTGCACCTCGGCGAGGGCGTACCAGGTGGCGTGGTCCTCCAGGGCCCGGCCCTGTTCGGCGCGGAAGGCGGCGTAGGCGGCCTGCCGTCCCGGCCCGAGCGGGACCTCGCGCACCGTCCGGAGCGCCTGACGCTTCAGCTCCCACACCGCGTCCCGGTCGATCAGCGCGCCCTTGTCGAGCACCGAGGCGCGCAGCCGTGCGGCCCGTTCCAGGACGGCCCGCAGGTGTTCGTGGTCCTCGGCGTACGCGTACTCCGGGATGTCCTCGACCCTCAGATGGACCGGATCGGGGAAGCGGCGGGAGGAGGGCCGGTAGGGCGAGGGGTCGGTGGGAGCGCCGGGCACGGCCGCGTGCAGCGGGTTGACCTGCACGAATCCGGCGCCCGCGGTGCGCCCGGCCCAGGCGGCCAGCTCGGCGAGGTCACCGAGGTCGCCCATGCCCCAGGAGCGGGTGGAGAGCAGGGAGTAGAGCTGGACGAGGAGCCCGAAGGAGCGTCCGGCGGGGGTGGGCAGCCGGGGCGGGGCGACGATCAGATGGGCCTCGGCCGTACGCCCGTCGGGGGCGGTGGCCCGCACGCGGTGGACGCCCGGCGGGAGGTCGTCGGCGGCGTCCCGGATATCACCCTGCTCGGTCTCCACGCGCAGCCGGGTGCCGGCGGGCAGGGCGGTGAGGGCGGCGGGACGGGCTCCGGCGTCGGTCCAGTGGACCAGGGTCGGCGGCAGCAGGCGTTCGCGCAGCTCCCGTTCCCGCTGGGCGAGGGCGGCGGCGGTGGCCTCGGGGGTGGCGGCGTCGACACCGAGGGCGGCCAGGACGGCGACGACCGCCTCGGCGGAGGCCGCGACGGTGCGGTCCGGGGACGGACTGTAGGAGGTGGCGACGCCGTGCAGGTCCGCGAGCCGCGACAGCTCCTCGTCGAGGGGTGCGGCGTCGAGGGGTTCGGCCATCTACAGCCCCGGGCCGTAGGAGTCCGGGGTCGGGTCGGACTCGCTGGTCAGCGGGGCGGCGTCGGCGAGTGGCGGTTCACTGGTGAGCGGCTCGGCCTCGGGCAGCGGCGGCTCACTCGTCAGCGGGGCTTCGGCGGAGGTGCCTTCGGCACTGAAGAAACTGGCGTACAGCTCCTGGGTGTCGGCGGACGGCTCCGCCACGGGTTTGGACAGAGTAGGGAGCGGGGCGTGTGCCGTTGCGGTCACGGGGGCCTCCTTGTGGCCTCGTCGGTACGGCGGTGCGTTGTTGCGGGATATCGCAGGCCTACCCAGTGGACGCGATCGCAGACGTGAGCGGGACCAGGTGATGCATTCATCACGCCGCCGTCACACCGGCCCCCACTATTCACTCAGTACATGTACTCAGTGCATACTGATCTCCATGAGCACCCGCCACATCCTTCTGGGACTGCTCGCTGCGGGGCCGAGCCATGGCTACGACCTCAAGCGACGCCACGACGAACGCTTCCCGCAGGCCCGGCCACTGGCCTACGGGCAGGTGTACACCACCTTGCAGCGCCTGGTCCGGGACGGCCTCGCGGAGGTCGACGGAACGGACGCGGACGGCGGACCGGAACGCACCCTCTACCACTCGACGGAGGCCGGTGCGCAGGAACTGACCCGGTGGGCGGCCGCGATCGCCCCGCCGGCGCCCTTCGTGACGAACGAGATCTTCGCCAAGGTCGTCGTGTCGATCCTCGCGGGCGGCGACCCGGCCGTCTACCTCGGCGCCCAGCGCGCCGCGCACATGGAGCGGATGCGGGAGCTGACGGTCCTGAAAACCACCCCGAACACCGATCTGGCGACCGTGCTCTCGGCGGACTACGCCCTCAACCACCTCGACGCCGACCTCCGCTGGATGAACACCACGGCGGCCCGGCTGACCACTTTGACCGCGGAGGTCGACGCAGCATGAACCACAAGGAGGACGCCTCGGTGCCGCTGCTGGCGGGCCGGGGCCTCGTCAAGGCGCACGGCGGGACACCGGCGCTGCGCGGCGCCTCGGTCGAACTGCGCGCCGGTGAGATCCTCGCCGTGACCGGGGCCAGCGGCAGCGGCAAGTCCACACTGCTGCACTGCCTCGCGGGCATCGTGCGCCCGGACCAGGGTTCGGTGACGTACGACGGGCTGGCGCTGCAGGAACTGCCGGAGAAGCGGCTGAGCGAACTGCGCCGCTCCGGCTTCGGCGTGGTCTTCCAGTTCGGGCAGCTGATCCCGGAGCTGACCGCCGCCGACAACGTCGCGCTGCCGCTGATGCTGGCCGGATCCGCACGCGCCGAGGCGCGTGCGCGGGCGGACGAATGGCTGGAGCGGTTCGGGGTGCGCGGGCAGCAGGAACTGCGACCGGGTGAGATGAGCGGCGGCCAGGCGCAGCGGGTCGCCCTGGCGCGGGCGCTGGTGACCGGGCCCAGGGTGGTCTTCGCGGACGAGCCCACGGGGGCCCTGGACTCGCTGGCGGGCGAGCAGGTGATGACGGCCCTGGTGCACACGGCCCGGGAGTCCGGCACGGCGGTGCTGTTGATCACGCACGACGCCCAGGTCGCCGCGTACGCCGACCGCGAGGTGCGGCTGAGCGACGGGACCGTGGTGCCGGTGGGGGTGGTCGCGTGATCGCCGCGGACGTGCGTCTCGTCTGGCTGTTGACCCGGGGTTCGGACCGGGGCGAGTGGTGGCGGGTCACGCTCACCGCGGTGGGGGCCGCGCTGGCGACGGGCTTCGCCCTCGCGGCCGTCGCCCTGGCCTCGCTCCAGGGGTACTACTCCGTGTCCGTCGGCCACGGGCTGCTGAACACTCCCGGCGAACGTTCCGGAGTGATCGTGAGCCTGCTGCTCCTGCTGGTGCCGGTGCTCGGCTTCCTCGGGCAGTGCGCCCGGATCGGCGCCGTGCACCGCGACCGGCGGCTGGCCGGGCTGCGGCTGGCGGGTGCCACCCCGGCCCAGGTGCGCCGGATCGCCGCCGTGGAGACCGGGCTGGCCTGTCTGCTGGGCTCGGCCGTCACCACCGCCGTGGCGGTTCCGGTCCTGCTGAGCCGGTGGGAGGAGCCCAATGTGCGGGCCGCGACCGGCATGGTGCTGGTCGCGCTAGGGGTGCCGGTGCTGGGCGCGGTGACGGGCGCGCTGGTGCTGCGCCGGGTGGTGGCCTCGCCGCTCGGGTGGGTGCGCCGGGTGCGGCCGAGCAGTGGGCGGGGGCCGGGGCTGGTGTTCACGGGCGGGGTGCTGGTCGTCCTGGTACTGGCACTCTGGGCCGTCGTGAACACCTCCAGCACCGATCGCGGGCGGATGCCGCTGATGCTGTTCGGCCTGGTCCTCGTCGTCGGCGCGGGCACGGTGTGGCTGGCCGGCGGCACGGCCGTGCTGGTGGGACGGCTGCTGGCGGCACGGGCCCGTTCGGCGGCGACGCTGATCGCGGCGGAGCGGCTGCGCGACGACCCGTGGGCGGCGTCCCGCACGCACGCGGCGGTGCTGCTGGTCACGATCGTCGGTACGGGCTTCGTCGGCGTCCGCCAGGGGCTCCTCGCCGACCTGCACGCCATGGACCGCGAGGGCCACCTGGGCATGAGCATGTCCTTCTACACGACGGGCATCGACCTGACGGCCGCCGCGATCCTCGTCGCCCTCGGCATCACCCTCTCCGGGCTCGCCGTCGGCACCGCCGAGTCCCTGGGGAACCGCCGCCGCGGTCTGGCCGCGCAGGTCGCCGCCGGGGTGCCGCGGACCGTGCTCGGCCGGGCGCTGCTGCTGGAGACGGCCCTGCCACTGGCCCCCGCCGTCGCGCTGGCGGGCACGGGCGGCATGGCGATCGGCATCTGGTACGCCTCGCTCGTCGGCAACCACGCCGCACCGGCCGTGCCGTGGGCGGCGCTGCTGGTCCCGGTCGCCGTGTACGCCTGCTGTCTGCTGGCCGCGGCCACCTCGCTGCCCCTTCTGCGCCGCTCGGCCCATCCGGCGGAACTGCGCCACGCCTGACCGCCGGGCGGGTGTCCGGTCCCGGGGGCACAGGGGACTCCCGGGGCCGCACCGCGGGCGGGCCCCGGGTGTGCGAAGGCCCGGATCGTCAGGCGGAGATGCCGTCGATCCGGGCCAAGGCGTCGTCCGCGCCGTACGGCTGCAAGTAGGGCAGCCAGCGCGGGTCCCTATGGCCGGTCCCGATGATGCGCCAGGCCAGACCGGTGGGCGGAGCCGGTTTGTGGCGCAGTCGCCAGCCGATCTCGACGAGGTGCCGGTCGGCTTTCACGTGGTTGCAGCGGCGGCAGGAGGCCACCACGTTGTCCCAGGCGTGCTTGCCCCCGCGGCTGCGCGGGATGACGTGGTCGACGCTGGTTGCGACGCCACCGCAGTACATGCACCGGCCGCCGTCGCGCGCGAACAGCGCGCGCCTCGTCAGAGGAACGGGCCCCCGGTAGGGAACCCGTACGAATCGCTTGAGCCGGACCACGCTGGGTGCGGGGACTGTGACGGTCGCGCTGTGCATATAGGCGCCGGATTCCTCGAGGGAGACGGCCTTGTTCTCCAGGACGAGGATGAGCGCGCGGCGGAGCGGTACGACGCCGAGCGGCTCGTACGACGCGTTGAGGACCAGGACATGCGGCACGGGTGCCTCCTTGGGCGTCGGCGGCGCGTGGCTCGCGCCGGGACGATCTGCAGTCAGTCTCTCCTCAGGGCTGGTGGATGCGCCACCATCTCCCGGTAACGGGCTGGGAGTGTTTTCGACCACACCGCATTCATCCCCCGGATCGTGGCCTGTTCAAGCGCAGGTGAGCACGGTCTCTCCTTCACGGATCCGGCGATGGCACACACAATGCCCCGTTAGTGTGGTGGTTCTGCCCGTCCGGTGACCTTCCCGTGACCTCAGCGACATCCGCCGTCGCACCGGACGGGTGCTGCACCTGGAGGTACCTGCCGTGTCCTTGCCCGCCGTCCTACTGGCCGCCGGTGCGTCGCCGTCGCCGTCCCCCTCGGGGTCGACGGCGACCGTGCCGTCGCTCCAGGACGCCCAGGAGAGCGCGACGAACGCCGCCAGCTGGGTCGAGCAGAACTGGTCGACCTGGCTCGCCATGGGTCTGCAGATCCTGCTGGTCCTGGTCGTGGCGGTGACGCTCAGAGCGGTGGTGCGGCGGGCGATCACCCAGCTCATAGACCGGATGACCCGGACCGCGCAGACGGGTGACGGCTCCTCACTGGGCGGGCTCCTGGTGAACGCCGAGCGGCGCCGGCAGCGGGCCGCGGCGATCGGCTCGGTGCTGCGCTCGGTGGCGAGTTTCCTGATCCTCGGCACGGCCGCGCTGATGATCCTGTCCACCTTCAAGATCAACCTGGCCCCGCTGCTGGCGTCCGCCGGTGTGGCCGGTGTGGCGATCGGTTTCGGCGCCCGCAACCTGGTCACCGACTTCCTCTCCGGCGTCTTCATGATCCTGGAGGACCAGTACGGCGTCGGCGACGTCATCGACGCGGGCGTCGCCTCGGGCGAGGTGATCGAGGTCGGGCTGCGCGTGACCAAGATGCGCGGCGACAACGGGGAGATCTGGTACGTCCGCAACGGCGAGGTCAAGCGCATCGGCAACCTCTCCCAGGGCTGGGCGACGGCGGGCGTGGACGTCACCGTCAAGGCGAACGAGGACCTGGACCGCCTGAAGGCCACCCTCGACGAGGTCGCCGAGAAGATGAGCAAGGAGGAGCCCTGGAACGAGCTCCTGTGGAGCCCGATCGAGGTGCTCGGTCTGGACAGCGTGCTGCTGGACTCGATGGTGGTACGCGTCTCCGCGAAGACGATGCCCGGCAAGGACCTCTCCGTGGAGCGCGAGCTGCGCTGGCGCATCAAGCGCGCCTTCGACGCGGCGAGCATCCGCATCGTGGGCGGGGCGACGGCCGTGGAGGACCAGGAGGAAACCCCGGACCCGACGGCCGCGGTGGCCGCGCCCGCGGTGTACGCCGACTCGGAATCCCCGCAGGTGGCGGCGACAACGCCGATCACTCCGCAGCGGTCGGGGGCGCCGGGGAAGTAGGGGAACGGTTCAGCACGCTCGTTCGAGTGAACGGCAGGGGCATTCGGCGTCGACTGGGCGCTGGGTGCCCCATCGTTCTGCCGGGGTATCCAGCGCGGGCTTAGCCTGGCATCAGTGCGTAAGGGAGCAGCGATGAGCGCCGAACCGATCATGGAGCCGGTGATGACGCAGCAGCAGGACCCCATCGATTTGCTGATCGCGTTCGAGGAGGCGTCCGCGACGCCGATTCGACCCGAGTACATCGAGGGGATGGCCATCGTGCCCCCGACGCCGGACGACAACCACAACGACGGTGCATACGAGCTGAGCTTCCAGTTCCGCACGGCCGGTTTCCGGCTCGTGGGCATCGGCAACGGCTACCGCACCGCCCACAAGGACGGCAGGACGATGGCCGCGTTCGTCCCCGACTTCTACGTGCGCCGTCGCAGGCCGACCGAACTCGACGAGTCGTACCGCAAGGCGCACAAGGGCTGGTACCCCGTCGACATGCTCGCCTTGGTCGGCGAGGTCACCTCCACCAACCACGAGACCGACACCGGCCCCAAGTACCGCACCTACGCCGCCGCCGGCATCCCCGTGTACGTCCTCATCGACCGCCACGCCAAGACGGCTCACTGCTACACCGGCCCCGTCCTCCCCGGCGAGGACCCCACCGAGGCCTACTACGACACCGACACCAAGGTGGACCTCGGCGACCCGCTCCCCCTCCCGGCCCCGTACCCCACCCTCGACACGGCCCCGTTCCTCGCCGACTGAACCGGCCGTGGGCCACCCGCCCCGAGGCAAGAGTCCGTCGCCTCGGGGACGATGTCTATTGACGCCCGCTTCGTCCTGGGCATACCTTCCTCCCACCCGGATAGGAAACTTTCCTAACAGTGATCACAATTGATCACCGGGTGGACGTGATCCCCAGGTCACTGGGAAGCTGGGCAGTTGGAAAGGCAGGTGTCGACCCATGGCAGGATCCGCCGGTACGCCGGGTACCCCGAGCGTGCTGCGCGCCATGAACGACCGCGCCGCACTCGACCTCCTCCTGGAGCACGGGCCGCTGTCCCGCACGCGGATCGGCAAGCTCACCGGCCTTTCCAAGCCGACCGCCTCCCAGCTCCTGGCCCGCCTGGAGGCGGCGGGCCTGGTCCTGGCCACCGGCACCAGCGAGGGCCGCCCGGGGCCCAACGCACAGCTGTACGCGGTCAACCCCGCCGCCGCACACGCCGCAGGGCTCGACGTCACCCCGGGCCGCATCCGCGCCGCCGTCGCCGACATCACCGGCCGCACGGTGGGTGAGTACGAACTGCCCACCCCCGGCAGGCGTCCGGAACAGCCCGTCGTCCGCCAGGTCACCGACGCCCTCGACGGCGCCGTCAAGGCCGCCGGACTCGCCCGGGACGACGTCCACCGGCTGGTCATCGGCACCCCGGGCGCCTTCGACCCGGGCACCGGCCGGCTGCGCTACGCCTCCCACCTGCCCGGCTGGCACTCCCCGACGCTGCTCGACGAACTCGCCGCCGCGCTGCCGATGCCGGTCGAGTACGAGAACGACGTCAACCTCGTCGCGATAGCGGAGCAGCGGCTCGGCGCGGCCCGTGGCCACTCGGACTTCGTCCTGCTGTGGAACCAGGAGGGCCTCGGTGCCGCCCTGGTCCTCGGCGGGCGACTGCACCGCGGCTGGACCGGCGGCGCCGGCGAGGTCGGCTTCCTGCCGGTACCGGGCACCCCCCTGGTCCGGCAGGTGACCAAGGCCAACAGCGGCGGTTACCAGGAGCTGGCCGGCTCGCAGGCCATCCCCAAGCTGGCCCGCGAACTCGGCATCGGCGACGTGCCGACGGGCCCGTACGCCGAGGCCGCCGCCGAGCTGGTGGCCCGCGCCGCCGACCACGCGGGCGGACCTCACCGGCAGCTGCTGCAGACGTACGCGACGCGGCTGGCCACCGGTCTCGCCTCCCTCGTGTCCGTCCTGGATCCCGAACTCGTCGTCCTCAGCGGCGCCTCCCTCACCGCGGGCGGCGAGGTGCTGCGCGCACTGGTCCAGGCGGAGCTGGAGGAGCTGGCGGCACCCCGCCCGCACCTGGTCGTGGGCGACGTCCGTGAACACCCCGTCCTGCGCGGCGCGCTGGAGAGCGCGCTCGCGACCACCCGCGACGAGGTCTTCGACACCTCGCGCTGAGCCCTCCCGCACGACCCCGCTCTTTTCCCGCACGGCCCTTCCCTCAACTCACCGCCCTTCCAGGGAGACTCCGTCATGCCCGAAGCCATACCCTCAGTTGTCCGAAAGACGGCTTTTGCCCTTACCGCGTCGCTGGCACTGCTCACCACCGCGTGCACCGGCCAGGCGGCCTCCACCGCCTCCGACGACGCCTCGAAGGACACCACCATCAACTTCTGGCACGCCTGGAGCGCGCCGAACGAGGTGAAGGCCGTCAAGTCGCTGGTCGCCGGGTTCGAGAAGGCGCACCCCAACATCCATGTGAACGTCGTCGGCAACATGACCGACGACAAGATCAACCAGGCGCTGCGCACCGGCGGCGACAAGGCGCCCGACGTGATCTCCTCCTTCACCACCAACAATGTGGGCAAGTTCTGCTCCTCGGGTGCCCTGGTCGACCTCAACCCCTTCTTCAAGAAGTCGGACATCGACCCGGCGAAGACGTTCCCGAAGCCGATGAACGAATACACCCAGTTCGACGGGGACCGCTGCACGGCCCCCCTGCTCGGTGACGCCTACGGGCTCTACTACAACAAGACGGCGTTCCAGAAGGCCGGCATCAAGAACCCGCCCAAGACGTGGTCCGAGTTCGAGACCGACGCCAAGAAGCTGACCATCACCCAGGGCGACAGCTACAAGCAGCTCGGGTTCATGCCGGACTACCACGGCTGGGAGACCACCACCGAGCACTACTTCGCGCAGTTCTCCCCGACGTACTTCGACAAGAGCGGCAAGTCGAACCTCGCCGAGGACCCCGCCTTCCAGGCCGGATTCACCCTCCAGAAGAAGCTCGTCGACGAACTCGGCGGATTCCAGAAGCTGGAGAAGTTCCGCTCCACGCTCGGCGACGAGTGGGGCCCCAAGCACCCCTTCCAGACCGGCCAGGTCGCCATGCAGCTCGATGGTGAGTGGCGGCTCGGCATGGCGCTCGCCACCAAGCCCAAGTTCCAGATCGGCGTCGCCCCGCTGCCCGTGCCCGACGACCAGGTGAGCCAGTACGGCAAGGGCTACATCACCGGCACCATCGCCGGCATCGCCGCCACCAGCAAGAAGCAGAACGCGGCCTGGGAGTTCGTCAAGTACATCACCACGAACACCGACGCGGTGGTGGGCTTCTCCAACAACCTGCACAACGTGCCGTCCACGCTGGCCGCTCTGAAGTCCCCGAAGCTGAAGTACGACCCGCGGTTCAAGACCTTCCTGGACATCGCCTCCAACCCGTACTCGAACACGAGCCCCGCGTCCATCAACGGCGGCGTGTACCTCACGACGATCCAGAACTTCGGATACGACTACGAGAGCGGGAAGGTCGCGAACCTGAAGGCCGGTCTGGAGAAGACGGCCAAGCAGATCGACACGGACATCGCGCAGGCGAAGTAGCGATGAGCACGGTCACGCTCGCCTCGAAGCGCCGCAGGGCGGCGCTTCGTACCGCCGCTTTCATGTCGCCCTGGTTGATCGGCTTCGCGGTCTTCTTCGCGTACCCCCTGATCTCCACGGTCTACTTCTCGTTCATGCACTACGACGGCTTCAAGCCGCCGACGTGGAGCGGGGCGAAGAACTGGAAGTACGTCTTCGAGAACTACCCGTACTTCTGGCCCGCGTTGCGCAACACGCTCTGGCTGGTCCTGGTGATGGTCACCCTCCGGGTCGTGTTCGGACTCGGCATAGGACTCCTCATCACGAAGATCAAGACGGGCACGGGCGTCTTCCGCACCCTCTTCTACCTGCCCTACCTGGCTCCGCCGGTCGCGGCGACCATGGCCTTCGCCTTCCTCCTCAACCCCGGCACCGGACCGGTGAACTCGATCCTGGAGAAGGTGGGCATCCCGGCCCCGGGCTGGTTCAACGACCCCGCCTGGTCCAAGCCCGCCCTGACCCTGCTGGCCCTGTGGGGCGTCGGCGACCTGATGGTCATCTTCATGGCCGCGCTGCTCGACGTCCCGACGGAGCAGTACGAGGCGGCGGAGCTGGACGGCGCCTCGGCCTGGCAGCGGTTCCGGTACGTCACCCTGCCGAACATCTCCCCGATCGTGATGTTCGCCGTCGTCACCGGGGTCATCCAGACCATGCAGTACTACACGCAGCCCTTGATCGCGGGGAAGGTCGCCTCCGGTGTGATCCAGGGCGCCGGCACGATGTTCGAGCCAGGCTATCCGGAGAAGTCCACGCTGACCCTCCCCCAACTGGTCTACAACCTCGGCTTCCAGCGCTTCGACTACGGCTCCGCGTGCGTCGTCGCCCTGGTCCTCTTCGCCCTGTCGATGGTGTTCACCGCGTTCCTGATGCGGCGCCGGGGCGGTCTCATGCAGGCAGGTGACTGACGATGACCCAAGTGCTGGACAAACCGGTCGAACTGAAGGCCCCCGCCTCCCCCGCCGAGCGCACCGCCCGCCGCCGGGCGCTCCTGGAGTGGGTCGCGATCCACTCCCTCGGCGTGGCGGCCGCCCTCTTCTTCACGCTCCCCTTCGTCTTCATCTTCCTGACCTCACTGATGAGTGACACCCAGTCACTCAGCCGGGACCTGATCCCGCACACCTGGGAGTGGGGCAACTACCGCAAGGTGTTCGACACACCGGGCTTCCTGACCTGGTGGAAGAACACCCTGATCTACGCCGGCCTCGGCACCGTCCTCACCGTGGTGTCCTCGATCCCGGTGGCGTACGCGCTCGCCAAGTTCCGCTTCCGGGGCCGGAACCTGTCGCTCATGCTGGTGATCTCGATGATGATGCTGCCGCCGCAGGTGATCATCATCCCGATGTACCTGTTCTGGGCGAAGCAACTGGACCTGTCGGGCACGCTGTGGCCGCTGATCATCCCCATGGCGTTCGGCGACGCGTTCTCCATCTTCCTGCTGCGGCAGTTCCTGATGACGATCCCCAACGAGTACCTGGACGCGGCCAAGGTGGACGGCTGCGGCGACCTGCGGACCTTGCTGAAGGTCGTGCTGCCGATGGCAAGGCCGGGGATCGCGGCCGTCGCCCTGTTCCAGTTCTTCTACGCCTGGAACGACTACTTCGGGCCCCAGATCTACGCCTCCGAAAATCCGGGCGCCTGGACCCTGAGTTACGGCCTGGAGTCCTTCAAGGGCGCGCACCACACCGACTGGAACCTCACCATGGCGGCCACCGTGCTGGTCATGGCCCCCGTGATCCTCGTGTTCTTCTTCGCCCAGAAGGCGTTCGTCGAGGGCGTCACGCTCACCGGAGTGAAGGGTTGATCCGTTCATGAAACTCACCGTGGTCGGCGGAGGGTCGACCTACACCCCCGAACTCATCGACGGATTCGCGCGCCTCAGGGAGACCCTGCCCATCGAGGAGCTCGTGCTCGTCGACCCGGCCGCCGACCGCCTGGAACTCGTGGGCGGCCTGGCCCGCCGGATCTTCGCCAAGCAGGGTCACGGCGGCCGGATCACCACCACCGCCGACCTGGACGCGGCCGTCGAGGGCGCGGACGCGGTGCTGCTGCAGCTCCGGGTCGGTGGACAGGCGGCCCGCGAGAAGGACGAGACCTGGCCGCTGGAGTGCGGCTGCGTCGGTCAGGAGACCACCGGCGCGGGAGGTCTGGCCAAGGCACTGCGCACGGTCCCGGTGGTGCTCGACATCGCCGAACGCGTCCGCCGCGCCAACCCGCGCGCGTGGATCATCGACTTCACCAACCCGGTAGGCATCGTCACCCGCGCCCTGCTCGAGGCCGGGCACAAGGCGGTCGGGCTGTGCAACGTGGCCATCGGCTTCCAGCGGAAGTTCGCCGGCCTGCTCGGCGTGACACCCGCCGACGTCCACCTCGACCACGTCGGGCTCAACCATCTCACCTGGGAGACCGGTGTCCGCCTCGGCGGCCCCGAGGGCGAGAACCTCCTGCCCAAACTGCTGGCCGACCACGGCGACACCGTCGCCGACGACCTGCGGCTGCCCCGCCCGCTCCTGGACCGCCTCGGCGTGGTCCCGTCGTACTACCTGCGCTACTACTACGCCCACGACGCGGTGGTGCGGGAACTGCGCACCAAGCCCTCCCGGGCGGCGGAAGTGGCCGCGATGGAGAAGGAGTTGCTGGCCATGTACGGCGATCCGGCCCTGGACGAGAAGCCGGAGCTGCTCGCCAAGCGCGGCGGGGCCTACTACTCGGAGGCGGCGGTGGACCTGGCGGCGGCCCTCCTGGGCGGCTCGGGCAGCCCGTACCAGGTGGTGAACACCCTCAACCGGGGCACGCTGCCCTTCCTGCCCGACGACGCGGTGATCGAGGTGCAGGCGGCGGTGGGGCCGACGGGTCCCGTGCCGCTGCCTGTGCCGGAGGTGGACCCGCTGTTCGCGGGGCTGGTGGCGAACGTGACGGCGTACGAGGAGCTGGCGCTTCAGGCGGCGCTGCGCGGAGGCCGGGACCGGGTGTTCCGGGCCCTGCTGGCCCATCCCCTGATCGGCCAGTACGAGTACGCCGAAGCCCTCACCGACCAGTTGGTCGCGCACAACCGGGAGCACCTCGCGTGGGCCTGACCGCAAGTGTCCTCGCCATCGACGCGGGCAACAGCAAGACCGACGTCGCGGTCCTGGCGGCGGACGGCCGCGTCCTCGCCACGGCCCGCGGCGGCGGGTTCCGCCCGCCCACGGTGGGCGTGCCGGCGGCGGTGGACGAACTGGCACGGGCGGTGGCCCGGGCCTACACCGCCGCAGGGGTGGAGTCCGTCTCCCATGTCTCGGCGTGCCTGGCCAACGCCGATCTGCCGGTGGAGGAGGAGCAGTTGGCGGCCGCACTGCACGCACGCGCGTGGGGCGCGACGGTGGAGGTCCGCAACGACACCTTCGCGATCCTGCGCGCGGGCGTGGCCGATCCCCGGGGCGTCGCGGTGGTCTGCGGGGCGGGCATCAACTGCGTCGGCATGCGCCCCGACGGCCGCACCGCCCGCTTCCCCGCCCTCGGCCGCATCTCCGGTGACTGGGGCGGCGGGTGGGGCCTGGCGGAGGAGGCCATGTGGTTCGCGGCCCGCGCGGAGGACGGCCGGGGCGAGCCCACCGAGCTGACGCGCACGCTCCCGGCGCACTTCGGGCTCGACTCCATGTACGCCCTCATCGAGGCGCTGCACCTGGGACGAATCGAGCAGGTCCGGCGGCACGAGCTGACGCCGGTGCTGTTCGCGACGGCGGCCGGCGGCGACGCCGTGGCCGGCGCGGTCGTGGACCGGCTGGCCGAGGAGGTGGTGACCATGGCGACGGTGGCGCTGTCCCGCCTGGACCTGCTGGACGAGGAGACCCCCGTCCTGCTCGGGGGTGGCGTCCTCGCGGCGGGGCACGCCCGGCTCAACGACCGGATCCGGGAGCTGCTGGCCGCACGGGCGCCGAAGGCGGTGGCCCGGGTGGTGACGGCGAGTCCGGTCCTGGGGGCGGCGCTGCTGGGGCTGGACCGGCTGGGGGCCGGGCCCGAGGCGGGGGAACGGGCGCGGGAACACTGGGAGATCTGAACCGCGGGCCCGGCACCGCCTCGGAGCATCACCTCGGAGCACCGCCCCCAGGGAACCGAACGGATTCACGGCGCGTATTCATGAGCACGGGGAGGTGACAATGCTGCCCCCCGCTGCCCAATGTCAGCGCAGGCGGTGATACTGGTCGGCAAGCAAATGACCATGGGGGAGGTCAAGGTGACACACCCGCCGACGAGCAGCGCGGCGCCACCGGTACCGGCGCGGCCACCGGTACCGGCCCCGGCACCCGTCCCGGTGACCGCCCAGGCCCCGGCGCCCGTCCCGGCGCCGCCCCGCCGCACCGCGTTCGCCGAGGGCGTCGACCGGCTGCGCGCCGCCGCGACCACCGAACCGGGCCGGCTGCGCGTCATCGGCGCCGTCCTGGCCCTGCTGGTCGTCGCGTTCGGCGCGGTCGCCGCCTGGCAGGAGAGCGAACGGGCGGCCGCCGCCGACGACGTGCTGCACAGCAGCCAGCCGCTCAGCTCAGGCGCCGCCGACATCTACCGCTCCCTGGCCGACGCCAACACGGCCGCGTCCAGCGGGTTCCTGGCGGGGGGCCAGGAGACCGCCGACTCCCGCGACCGGTACGAGAAGGACATCCGCACCGCCGCCGCGGGGCTCGTCACGGCCGCCGCCGCCTCCGACCCGGGCTCTCCGTCGGAAGCGACGGTCACCAAGCTGAACAAGCTGCTCCCGGAGTACAAGGGCCTGATCGAGCGCGCCCGCACCTACAACCGGCAGGGCTATCCGGTGGGCGGCGCGTATCTGCGCTACGCCAACGAGAAGATGCAGAAGGAGATGCTCCCGGCGGCCGAGGATCTCTACAAGAAGGAGAACCAGCGGCTGAGCTCGGACTACGGGGACGCCACACCCTACCCGTGGGCGGCGATCGCCCTCGGCGTCCTCGCCCTGGCAGCGCTGGCCTGGGCCCAGCACCGCGAGTACCGGCGCACCAACCGCGTCCTGAACCAAGGCCTGGTCGCCGCGACCGCCACCGCCACGGTGGTCCTGCTATGGCTGGTCGTCGGCCACGCGGTCGCCCGTGCGGGCCTCGACGGCTCCTACGATCACGGCGTCCGCTCGCTGAACGTGCTGCACGACGCCCGCATCGCCTCCCTGAAGGCGCGCGGCAACGAGAACCTCAGCCTGGTCGCGCGCGGCGCCGAGACCATCAAGGTCGGCGACGACACCTACGACGCCTACTACTACGACTTCGACAAGGACATCACCGCCCTCGGCAAGGGCTTGGCCCAGGCCGCGAAGCTCGCCGACGACCAGGCGGGCAGCAAGCCGGTCCAGGCGGCCGAGGGCAACATGGCGGCGTGGAAGCAGCGCCACACCTCGGCCCGTTCCGAGGACGAGCACGGCAACTACGAGAAGGCCCTCGACCTGGTGATCGGCGCCAAGGGCGCCACCGGTGAGTGCTTCGACGCCGTCGACAAGAACCTGAAGGACGCCCTCGCCCACGAGCAGGCCGAGTTCCAGCGGTCGGCGGGCGACGGCCGCGACGCGATGACCGGCCTCCCGGCCGGCGCCGCGGTCCTCGCCGTCCTCGGCGCCGCGGGCGCCCTGCTCGGCATCGGCCGCAGGCTTTCGGAGTACCGGTGACAGGGGACGGGAACATGAACGCACGACGAGTGCGGGCCGCCCTGCGCGGATGGGGCGGCGTGGGAGCGATGGCGGTCCTGTGCGCGCTGGCGCTGGCCTTCGTGCTGCTGTTGCCGCTGAGCCGGCCGAACGGCGGCGGTCAGGACGTCGGCGGACAGAGCGTCACCACCGCCCGGCAGGCGCGGGCGAAGGCCTGCACGGATCCGGAGAAGCAGACGCTGTCCCCGTCGGGCGCGGACGGCCGGACCATCGACGCGATCAAGGCCCGCAAGGGCGACGACCGCAAGATCATCGTGGGCGTCGACCAGAACAGCTACCGCTGGGGCTACCGCAACCCCAACACCAAGGGCGCGGAGCTGGAGGGCTTCGACATCGACCTCGTCCACCGGATCGCCCAGGACATCCTCGGTGACCCTGACGCGGTCCAGTTCAAGGCCATCCCCACCAGCCAGCGCACCGAAGCCGTCCGGACCGGCCGGGTCGACATGGTCGTCCGCACCATGACCATCACCTGTGACCGGCTGGGGGACGTCGCCTTCTCCGCGCCGTACTTCAAGACCGGTCAGCAGGTCCTCGCGCCCAAGTCGTCGTCCATCACCGGGTACGACGACACCCTGGCGCACCAACGGGTGTGCGCGGCCGCCGGTTCGACCGCCTACACCCGGCTGGACGACGACAAGAAGGCCGGCAAGCTGGTCGCCGTCCCCAACCAGCTCGACTGCCTGGTACGCCTCCAGCTCGGCGAGGTCGACGCCGTCGTCACCGACGCCGCGCTCGCCGCCAGCCAGGCCGCCCAGGACCCGACGGTCGAACTGAAGGGCGCCCCCTTCACCACCGACTACTACGGCGTGGCCATGAAGAAGGACGCGACCGATCTGATACGCCGGGTCAACCAGATCCTGGTGCAGTACCGCGCGAGCGGCTGGCAGGCGTCGTACGACAAGTGGCTGTCGGCCACACTGGGGACGGACTCCGGCCCCTCGAAGCCACCCGCCCCGGAGTACCAGCGGAAGAGCTGACCGGGGCGTCGCGCAGGCGATCTTCGGGCATGAACTTCAGCAGACTTCGGGCGACAAGAGCGAGAGGTGATCGATGGGCGTCACGGACCCCACCGGGCCGGTGATGGACCGGGACGAGGTGGACCGTGCGCTGGCGCGGCTCGGCGCGGAACACGAGGCGATCGAGACCTCGCTGTTCGCCCTGCAGGACCACGCGGGCCGCAGACTCCTCGAAGGCGCCGAGCTCACCGGCGTGACGAAGGAACGCTGGGCGGCCACGGAGGCGTCGATCACGCTGCTGTGGTCCTACTTCGACGCCTACACGGCCACGCTGCGCACCGCCCGGGAGATCCGCGCCCGGCGCCGCTGGTCCAGCCGCGAGGACCTGGTCGAGCTGACCGAGTTGCTGCGCGGCGAGTCCGTCACGGTCTCGGGCGGCGCGGCGGCGACCGCGAACGCGCCGACGCTGCTGTCCGGCACGAACCGGCTCAGCGAGCGGTTCTCGCTGGCCGCGCTGGTGGACCGGATGAACGAGCTGTACGCGCGCTCGCTGGACATGGTCGTCGCCGCCGACGCGGTGTGGTCGGCGCTGCCCGCCCGGATCGATTTACTGGCCGCGGAGCTCCAGCGCACCCGCAAGCTGGCGCACTCGGTGGGCGTGCGCCCCGGCGAGCATCCGGCGGGCGACGACCTGGAGGGCATCACGCGCACCCTGACCGGGCTGCGGGAGCAGGTGGTCTCGGACCCGCTCGCCTTCTGGGTGCCGGCCGAGGGCAGTTCGGCGCCGGGCGGCGGCCGGCCGGACACCACGGTGTACGACCGTGAGGCACGCGCCCTGGAGGACGTGCGACGCGAGATCGACGCCGTGCTGACGGTCCGCCAGGACGCCGAGCAGCGCCTGGTGAAGCTGCGGGACGTGCTCTCCCGCGCGGACCGCACGCTCGCCGAGGCCCGTACCGCGCGCATCGAGGTGCTGGCGAAGATCGCCGCGACGGAGGTGCCGGTGGTCAGCGGCCCGCCGACGGCGCTGCAGGAGCAACTGGCGGCGGCCGCCGAGTACCGCAGACAGGCCCAGTGGCACCGGCTGTCCCCGCTCCTGGAGTCCCTGGAGGAGAAGGCGGAGGACGAACTGCTGCGCGCCCGCGAGTCGCTGACCGCGGTCACCGCACCGCTGGCGGTCCGCGCCGAACTGCGCGGCCGCCTCGACGCGTACAAGGCGAAGGTCGCCCGGCACGGGCTCGCCGAGGACCCGTTCCTCGTCGAGCGCTACGACGCGGCGCGCCGCATGCTGTGGAGCGCGCCCTGCGACCTGCGGGTCGCCGAACAGGCCGTGCTGCGCTACCAGCGGGCGGCGGCGGAACTGATCGGCGCGCCGCGGGTGCCGGAGCAGGGCGGGCCCGAGGACCGTAGGGGGGAACAGGTATGAGTCAGGCGGAGCAGACGTGCCAGCGGCCGGGCTGCGAAGGCAGTTACGAGGACGTGGGCGACGGCGAGCTGTACTGCGACACCTGCGGTCTCGCCCCGGTCGTCAGCGCGAGCGGAATGGTGGGCTCGCCGCCCACCGGGATCACCGGCGGCGGCAAGGACTCCCCCGGCAGCTCCAGCGCGCGCTCCAGCAGCCGCACGTCGTCGCACTCCTCGCACTCGTCGAAGTCCCGCCGTTCGGTGTCCGGGCGGCTGTCCCGCTCGGTGTCGGGCACGTCGACGGGTCGCTCGGTGTCGGTGCGCAGCTCCGGTTCCTCCGCCGGGTCGTCGGCGCGCGCCAGGCTGGGCGCCGGGCTGGTCACCGTCCCGGGGGTGCCGCGGCCCGACCCACGCGCGATGGTGCTGGAGAACCCGGAGGTGCCCGAGCGCAAGCGGTTCTGCTCGCGTTCGGACTGCGGGGCGCCGGTCGGCAGGGCGCGCGGCGAACACCCCGGGCGCACCGAGGGCTTCTGCACCAAGTGCGGTCACCCGTACTCCTTCGTGCCGAAGCTGAAGGCCGGGGACATCGTGCACGGCCAGTACGAGGTCGTGGGCTGCCTGGCGCACGGCGGGCTGGGCTGGATCTACCTGGCGGTGGACCGCGCGGTCTCCGACCGGTGGGTGGTGCTCAAGGGCCTGCTGGACACCGGTGACCAGGACGCGATGGCCGCCGCGATCTCCGAGCGGCGTTTCCTCGCGGAGATCGAGCACGCCAACATCGTGCGGATCTACAACTTCGTGGAGCACCTCGACCAGCGCACCGGCTCCCTCGACGGCTACATCGTCATGGAGTACGTCGGCGGCAAGTCCCTGAAGGAGATCGCCAACGCCCGCCGCACCCCGGAGGGCAGGCGCGACCCGCTGCCGGTGGAGCAGGCGTGCGCGTACGGCATCGAGGCCCTGGAGGCGCTCGGCCATCTGCACAGCCGCAACCTGCTGTACTGCGACTTCAAGGTCGACAACGCCATCCAGACCGAGGACCAGCTCAAGCTGATCGACATGGGCGCGGTGCGCCGCATGGACGACGACGAGTCGGCGATCTACGGCACCGTGGGCTACCAGGCGCCGGAGGTCGCCGAGGTCGGCCCGTCGGTGGCGTCCGACCTGTACACGGTGGGCCGCACGCTCGCCGTCCTCACCTTCGACTTCCAGGGCTACACGAACGTCTTCGTGGACTCCCTGCCCGACCCAGACAACATCGAGGTCTTCCGCCGCTACGAGTCGTTCTACCGGCTGCTGGTCCGCGCCACCGACCCCGACCCGGCCCGCCGGTTCGCCTCCGCGCAGGAGATGGCCGAGCAGCTCACGGGCGTCCTGCGGGAGGTCGTGTCCCTGCAGACGGGGCGGCCCCGGCCCGCGCTGTCCACGCTGTTCGGACCCGAGGTGAAGGTCACGGACACGGAGCTGTTCCCCGGCCTGGACGGGGACGTGTCACGGCTGGGGGCGAGAGCGGCCCGCGCGAAGAACGGCCCCGCGTCCCTGCCTCCCGCCCTGCCCGCCTCCCCGGGCGGCGCGGCCGGCCTGGTCGAGCCCGTCGACACCCGGGCCGCCGCCCTCGCCCTGCCCGTGCCGCACGTCGACCCGGCCGACCCCAACGCCGGCTTCCTGGCCGGTCTGATGGCCTCGGCGCCGGGTGAGCTGATCGGCGCGCTCGCCGCGGCGCCGCAGCAGACGGTGGAGACCCGGCTGATGCAGGTCCGCGCCCGGCTGGAGCACGGCGACGCGGAGACCGCCCTGATGTCCCTGGCGAAGCTGGAGGGGGAACGGCCCGACGACTGGCGGGTGGTGTGGTACCGGGGCGTGTCCGCGCTGGTGACCGGCGACTTCGAGGGCGCCGCGCTCTCCTTCGACGCGATCTACGACGCCTTCCCCGGGGAGAGCGCGCCCAAGCTGGCGCTGGGCCTGTGCGCGGAGGTGCTCGGCCAGCTCGACAACGCCGCCGAGTACTACCGCCTGGTGTGGTCCACCGACCCGAGCCATGTCAGCGCCGCGTTCGGTCTGGCCCGCGTGACGCTCGCGGCCGGGGACCGGCGGGGTGCGGTACGGACGCTGGAGTCGGTGCCGGAGTCCTCCATCCACTACACGGCCGCGCGCGTGGCCGCCGTACGGGCGCGGCTCAGGCAGCGCACGGCGACCGCCGCGGACGTACCCTTCCTGGACGACCTGACCGCCGCCGCGGCCCAGGTGGAGGCCCTGCAGGCGTACGGTCTGGACCCCGCGCGGCGTGAGCGGTTGTCGGCGGAAGTCCTCGGCAGCGCGCTCGACTGGATACTCTCCGGGGGTCAGGGCGCCCAGCCCGCCACGGGTGGCCGGGTGCTGCTCGGCAGCGGTCTGGACGAGCGGGGCCTCCGCTTCGGCCTGGAACGCGCCTACCGCACGCTGGCCCGGCTGGCGCCCGGCGGCGAGGAGAGGATCGACCTGGTGGAACGGGCCAACCGTTACCGCCCCCGGACGTGGGTGTAGTTGATGTCGCAGATGCCCCAGCAGGCCGCACTGTCGCAGTGCCCGAACTGCGCGGAGCCGCTCGAGTCGGACGACCGTTTCTGCGGTGTGTGCGGGTACGACCTGTCGGTGGTGCCCGCGCCGCCGCAGGACCACCCGACGCTCACCATGAACGGCTCGGGCGCCCCGGGCCGGGAAACCGGCAAGGGCGCCACCTGGCCCGGTGTGCCGGCCCCGGACGCCTCCGGCACCCCGGCGGAGCTGCACCTGCCGCAGGACCTCCCGGGCACCGACTCCGGCGGCTCCCCGCTGCAACCGGGCCCGCCCCCGGCGGCCCCCGCGCCGCCCCCGGCCGCTCCCACCCCCCCGGCCGCCGGTGTCCGCTTCGACCGGCCTGCGCAGCCCGACGACTACCCGCTGCAGGCCCCCGACCCCCGGGCGGCCGCCGATGCCGCGAGCGCGGCCGAGGAGGCCAAGGTGTGTGTGGCGTGCCGGGCGGGCCGGGTGGACGACGACGGCTACTGCGAGAACTGCGGGCACGCCCAGCCCCGCGAACGCGACCACATGGAGCAGGAGTCCGGCCCGGTCGCCGCCGTCAGCGACCGCGGTCTGCGCCACCACCGCAACGAGGACGCCTTCGCGGTCGGCCACACCGCGCTGCCCGACGGCTCGCCCGTGGCCCTGGCGATCGTCTGCGACGGAGTCTCCTCGGCGACCCGCCCCGACGACGCCTCGCTGGCCGCGTCCCGGGCGGCGGGCGAGTCGCTGCTGGCCGCCCTGCCGCACGGCACCCATCCGCAGCAGGCCATGCACGACGCGATCGTGGCCGCCTCCCACGCGGTCAACGCCCTCGCGGACGAGCCCGCCGAGGCGCGCGAGCACGCCGTGCACCAGAACGCCCCCGCCTGCACGATCGTCGGCGCGGTGGTCACCTCCGGCCTGCTGGTCGTCGGCTGGGTCGGCGACAGCCGCGTCTACTGGGTGCCGCTGGACCGCGCGGCGCCCCCGGCCCGGCTCACCGAGGACGACTCCTGGGCCGCGCAGATGGTGGCCGCGGGCCTGATGAACGAGGCCGAGGCCTACGCCGACGAGCGCGCCCACGCCATCACCGGCTGGCTCGGCGCGGACGCCTACGAGCTGGAGCCGCACACCGCCTCCTTCAAGCCGGACCGGCCGGGCGTGGTGGTCGTGTGCACGGACGGCCTGTGGAACTACGCGGAGACCGCCGGGGAGATGGCCGAGGCGATCCCCGTCGACGCCGCCGCGCGCCCGCTGCACGCCGCCCGGGTCCTGGTCGGCCACGCCCTGGACGGCGGGGGCCACGACAACGTAACAGTGGCCGTCCTGCCGTTCCCGGCCCCGCCGCAGGGGGCAGGATCGGCCTGAGGGGCCGCGCACGGGGAGGCTCCGGCGGACCGGAGGGGACCGGTCCGCGTACTGTCATCGCCCACGGGAGCCGTGGGTTCGGAGGGGGATCAGAGCAGTCATGGCCAATTTCTCGAAGTCGAACGTGCCGCAGTTCTCGGTGGACGTGTACCAGAACGAGTACCTGCCGGAGGGCGGCCGCGAGGTCAACGCGATCGTCACGGTGAGCGCGACCGGCGGGGGGACCATCGGGAGCGCGGTAGCGGCACCCCACCTGTACGCCCCCGGCCAGGGCCCGTCCGCCGCCGTGGCGATCATGGTCGACTGTTCGGGCTCGATGGACTACCCGCCGATCAAGATGCGCAACGCCCGTGACGCCACGGCCGCCGCGATCGACACCCTGCGCGACGGTGTGCACTTCGCGGTGATCGGCGGCACCCACGTGGCCAAGGAGGTCTACCCGGGCGGCGGCCGGGTCGCCGTGGCCGACGCCACCACCCGGGAGCAGGCCAAGCAGGCGCTGCGCCGGCTCAGCGCGGGCGGCGGCACCGCGATCGGCACCTGGCTGCGGCTCGCCGACCGCCTGCTGTCCTCGGCGGACGTCGCCATCCGGCACGGCATCCTGCTCACCGACGGCCGCAACGAGCACGAGTCGCCGGAGGACCTGCGGGCCGCCCTCGACGAGTGCGCCGGACGCTTCACCTGTGACGCGCGGGGCGTGGGCACCGACTGGGAAGTGAAAGAAGTCACAGGGATCGCCTCGGCGCTGCTCGGCACCGCCGACATCGTCGCCGACCCGACCGGGCTCGCCGCCGACTTCACGCGGATGATGGAGACGGCGATGGGCAAGGAGGTCGCGGACGTCGCCCTCAGACTGTGGACGCCGGTCGGCACCACCATCAGGTTCGTCAAGCAAGTCGCGCCGCGGGTCGAGGAGTTGACCGACCGCCGTACCGAGGCGGGGCCGCGGGCCGGGGACTACCCCACCGGCTCCTGGGGGGACGAGTCGCGTGACTACCACGTGTGCGTCGAGGTCCCCGCGGCCGGCATCGGCCAGGAGATGCTGGCCGCCCGGGTGTCGCTGGTCGTCCCGCAGCCCGACGGTTCTGTGCGGAACCTGGGCGCCCAGGGCCTCGTCCGCGCGGTCTGGACCGACGACATGACCGCCTCGACCTCGATCAATCCGCAGGTCGCGCACTACACCGGCCAGGCCGAACTGGCGCAAGCCATCCAGAAGGGCCTAGACCTTCGCAAAGCGGGCGATTTCGACGGCGCAACGGCCAAACTGGGGCGGGCCGTTCAGCTCGCCAGTGCCTCCGGAAACGCGGATACTGCGAAACTGCTTGCGAAGGTGGTGGACGTGGTCGACGCCGCGACAGGTACTGTGCGACTGAAGACGAAGGTCGCGGAGGCCGACGAGATGACTCTCGAGACCCGGTCCACAAAGACTGTTCGTGTAAAGAAGTGACATAGGACTCTCCGGGGGACACCCCGG
Source organism: Streptomyces sp. NPDC001843 (assembly GCF_042891955.1). Lineage (NCBI taxonomy): Bacteria > Bacillati > Actinomycetota > Actinomycetes > Kitasatosporales > Streptomycetaceae > Streptomyces > Streptomyces sp. NPDC001843. The sequence goes on from NZ_JBIATQ010000001.1 coordinate 1,074,631, forward strand.
AACGACTCAGCAGGACCCTGCGAGAGAGGGGGAAGGGCCGACATGCCGACCTGCCCGAACGGACACCAGTCGGGTTCCGACGACTGGTGCGAGGTCTGCGGTCACCGCATGGCCGGTGCCGTACCTCCGCCCCCTCCGCCGCCCCCGGGCGGCGGGTACGGGTTCCCGCCGCCTCCCGGTCAGGGCGGCGGCCGGCCCGGCGGGCACCATCAGTCCTCCGCGCCGAACCTGGAGCCGGAGCTCTGCCCGCAGTGCCGCACGCCCCGGGAGGGCGGTGCGCCGTTCTGCGAGGAGTGCCGCTGGAACTTCCTCACCAACACGGCCACCTCCTACACCCCGGCCGCCCCGCGCACGCCCGCGCCCGGTCAGGCGGCCCCCCGCTTCCAGCCGCCCGGTCCGTCGTACGGCGGCGGTGACTCGTACGAGTACGAGGGCTCGCGCCCGTCCCAGCTGAACCGCCCCGCCGAGCCGATTCCGCCGAGCCCCTTCGGCAGCGAGCCGTCCGGCCCGACGCACTTCGGCGGAGAACGCGGCCAGCGCGGCCCCGGCCAGGGCGGCGGTCCTCAGGGTCCCGGTTCCCAGGGCTCCGGTCCTCAGGGGCCCGGTCCGCAAGGCTTCGGCCCTCAGGGCTTCGGCGGCGAACGCGGGCCCGGTGGGCCCGGCCGTCCCGGCCAGGGCGGCCCGGGTGGCCCCGGCGGTCCCGGCCCCTCGGGCTTCGGTGGCGGCCCCGGCCAGGGTGGCCCCGGTGGCCCCGGCGGTCCCGGCCCCTCCGGCTTCGGTGGGGGTCCCGGCCAGGGCGACCCCTCGCCATTCGGCCGTGAGCAGTCCGGGCCGGCCGGTCGCTCCGGCCCGCCCAACCCTCCCGGTCCGCCCGGATCCGGTGGCTTCGGCGGCGACCCGTCGCGGCCGGTTCCGCCGCCTCCCGGCCCCGGTGCCACGGCCGGTGGTCCGCCGTCCGCCTACCAGCAGGCCGGTCCGCCGGCCCCGCCGGCCTTCCCGCAGGAGACCCGCCGCCCGCCGACGGGCGGCCCGTCCTTCGGCGGCGGTGAGGACGATTGGGTGATCTCCCCGCCGTCGTCCACGAACCCGTCCGGCCCCGGCGGCGGCTACGGCTACCCGCAGCCCGGCGCCACCCAGGCCCCGCCCGGCCCGGGCGGCGGCTACGGCTACCCGCAGGCGCCGCAGGCCCCGCAGGGACCGGCCACCTGGACGGCGACCATCGGCCCGGACCGCGAGTACTTCATGGCGATGATGCAGCGCTCCGGTCCCGAGGCCACGGGCCTGAACCTGCCCGCGTACTCGCCCGAGCAGCAGCGCACGCTCACCGGCAACCAGGTCACCATCGGCCGCCGCCGCCACTCCACCGGCGACACCCCCGACATCGACCTGTCGGTGCCGCCGGAGGACCCGGGTGTCTCGCACCAGCACGCGGTGCTGGTCCAGCAGCCGGACGGCAGTTGGGCGGTCGTCGACCAGAACTCGACCAACGGCACGACGGTCAACGGCTCAGAGGACCCGATCCAGCCCTTCGTGCCGGTGCCGCTGCAGGACGGCGACCGGGTGCACGTGGGCGCGTGGACGACGATCACCGTCCGGCGCGGGTAGCCGCGTAACACGACGTCACGGGAGGGGCCAGGTGTACGGCCCCTCCGGGTCGTCCAGCCACGCCCACTCGCGGTCGCCGTCCACCGTGACGCCGTACCGCTCGCGCGGCGGCCTGCCCTCGCGCTCCCACAGCGCGTAGGCCTCCCGGGGGCCGAGGACGTCCCGGGTCAGCGCGAGCAGGAAGCGGAACAGGTCCTGCCGTCGGGCGCCGTCGGGCAGCCCCTCGAAGGACGCCGGCCCCGCCTCGGGCCGGTCCCCGCCGCGCAGCGGCACGAAGTAGGCGGGCGTCGCCAGGAAGCGCCCCTCGGCGTGCCCGGCGTCCGCCACGGTCAGCGCGACCAGGCCGGTGGCGAGCGGGGTCAGGACGCGTCCGCCGGGGCGGCACTGGGCGAGCCAGGCGCGCGGCACGGACGGCAGGGCGCAGGTGGCGATGATCCGGTCGAAGGGGGCGCGTTCGGCGACCCCGCGCGCCCCGTCGCCGGTGATCACGGCCGGGTGGTACCCGGCGGCGGCCAGGTGCCGCCGGGCCGACTCGGTGATCTCCGGTTCCAGGTCGACGGTGGTGACCAGGTCGTCGTCGCCGAGCCGATGGGCGAGCAGGGCCGCGTTGTAGCCGGTGCCCGCGCCGATCTCCAGCACCCGGTGGCCGTCGGCCACCCGCAGTTCGACGAGCATCCTGGCCATCAGCGAGGGCTGGCTGCTGGAGGAGAGCAGTTCCCCGTCGCGCAGCCTGGTGGCCAGCGGGGCGTCGGCGTAGGCCCCGTCCAGCCAGCGCTCCCGCGCCTCGGGGTCCGGGTTCTCGCCCCACCTGCGTTCGTAGCCGCCGATGACGCCGACGTAGTAGTGGGGCACGAACAGGTGCCGCGGCACCGCCGCGAACGCCTCCCGCCACACCGGGTCGGGGTCCCAGACGCCGCTCGCGTCGATCTCCCGTACCAGCGCCTCCCGCGCGGACACGGCGAGTCCGGCGAGGCCGCCCTTGCCACCGCAAGCGTGGGAGCCCGTGGGGCCGGTGTCGGAATCCATGCGTCCACTGTGCGGCGCAGGGCGTGCCGGGGCGAGTGGTCCTAGGACCTCGGTCCTCGGTCGGCGCGTCTGAGACCATGGGGGACGTGAAAGAGATTCGGCGCGGCACGCTTCAGGAGAAGACCTTCTACGAGCAGGTCGGCGGGGAGGAGACGTTCCGCCGACTGGTCCACCGTTTCTACGAGGGGGTCGCGCAGGACCCGCTGCTGAGGCCGATGTACCCGGAGGAGGACCTCGGCCCGGCCGAGGAGCGGCTGACGCTGTTCCTCATCCAGTACTGGGGCGGCCCGACGACGTACAGCGACAACCGGGGCCACCCCCGGCTGCGCATGCGCCACGCTCCGTTCACCGTCGACCGGGCGGCGCACGACGCCTGGCTGAGGCACATGCGGGCGGCCGTCGACGAGCTGGGGCTGTCCGAGGAGCACGAGGAGCAGCTGTGGAACTACCTGACGTACGCCGCCGCCTCGATGATCAACACCGCCGAGTGAGCCGGGTCAGCGCACGCTGACGCCCAGGGTTCCGAGTCCCGCCGTGCGCACGGCGACGGACCCGTACGGCGTGCGCAGCCTGAGCCACGCGCCCGACGCGTACAGTCCCAGGCCGCCCTCGCCGCCGGGCCGCAGGAACCCCAGCGACTGGGCCGCGTGCACGGCCCGCACCGGAAGGCCGGTGTCCGCGACCGTCCGGGACCAGATCTCCCGCCCGATCCGGTCGAGTTCGGCACGCGTACGCGCCTCGGGCGCCAATTCCCGCGTACGGGACCGGAATTCGGCGACAGCGGCGGCGACCATGGTCCGCAGGGTGTCGGGGGCCGGCAGTCCCGGCTCCGCCCGCCACCCGCCGCGCGGCGGAAGGAGCCCCGCCCACGGCGGCCCGGTCACCGCGCCCGGCACGAGGGCCGTGGCCGCCGTCTCGTCGACGGACTCCAGGAACTCACCCGCGGACACGGTCACGTCCAAGGTGACGTCCAGCCCGCTCTCGTACGGCTTCTCGAGCCGCACCGCGCGGATCGCCAGCACCTCGAAGGACGGCGGCCGTCCGAACACGGCGAGCGCGGTGCCCGCGGCCTGAAGGCGCACGGCGGCCCCGCGGTCGTAGTGGAGCAGCCGGGCGAGGAAGGCGACGAGATCGGCCGCCTCCCCCTCGTCGGCGAGATTGAGCACCGTCATGCGGCGACGGCCTCCTCCTCGTCGTCCGCGTAGCCCTGGAGGAACTCCCGCTCCTCCTCGGTGATCCTGCGCGGTCGCTGTGCCTCGAAGTCGAACGGCACGACCACCGTCGAGGCCCGTACGTAGACCAGGTCGTCGTCCTTCACCTCGTAGCTGATGGTGAAGGACGCGGCCCTGATCTCGGAGACCCACAGCTCGATGTCGACCGGGTGGTGCCGGTGGACGAGCTGTCGCTTGTAGTCGATCTCGTGGCGCGCCACCACCGACCCCTGCTTGAACTCCTTCTCCGGACGGTGCAAGAAGTTGATACGGGCTTCCTCCAGGTAACGGATGAAGACCGCGTTGTTGACGTGGCCGTACGCGTCCATGTCCGACCAGCGCAGCGGGCAGCGGTAGGTGTGGCGCAAGATCGATCAGCCCCGGGTCAGCTTCTTGTAGGTGGCGCGGTGCGGACGGGCGGCGTCCGGGCCGAGCCGCTCGACCTTGTTCTTCTCGTACGACTCGAAGTTGCCCTCGAACCAGAACCACTTGGACTCGCCCTCGTAGGCGAGGATGTGCGTGGCGACGCGGTCGAGGAACCACCGGTCGTGGGAGACGACCACGGCGCAGCCCGGGAACTCGAGCAGGGCGTTCTCCAGGCTGCTGAGGGTCTCGACGTCGAGGTCGTTGGTCGGCTCGTCGAGGAGCAGCAGGTTGCCGCCCTGCTTGAGGGTGAGCGCGAGGTTGAGGCGGTTGCGCTCACCGCCGGACAGCACACCGGCCGGCTTCTGCTGGTCCGGTCCCTTGAAGCCGAAGGCGGAGACGTACGCGCGCGACGGCATCTCGACCTGACCGACGTTGATGTAGTCGAGCTCGTCGGAGACGACGGCCCACAGCGTCTTCTTCGGGTCGATGTTCTCGCGACTCTGGTCGACGTACGAGATCTTGACGGTCTCGCCGACCTTGATGCTGCCGGAGTCCGGCTTCTCCAGGCCCTGGATCATCTTGAACAGGGTGGTCTTGCCGGCGCCGTTCGGGCCGATGACCCCGACGATCCCGTTGCGCGGGAGCGTGAAGGAGAGGTTTTCGATGAGGACCTTGTCCCCGAAGGCCTTGTTGAGCTTGTCGACCTCGACGACCACGTTGCCGAGCCGCGGCCCCGGCGGGATCTGGATCTCCTCGAAGTCCAGCTTCCGCATCTTGTCGGCCTCGGCGGCCATCTCCTCGTACCGCGCGAGGCGCGCCTTGGACTTGGCCTGCCGCCCCTTGGCGTTGGACCGCACCCACTCCAGCTCGTCCTTGAGCCGCTTCTGCCGCTTGGCGTCCTTCTGGCCCTCGACCTTGAGGCGGGTGGCCTTGGTCTCCAGGTACTTGGAGTAGTTGCCCTCGTAGCCGTGCAGGCGGCCGCGGTCGACCTCGCAGATCCAGCCGGCCACGTTGTCGAGGAAGTACCGGTCGTGGGTGACGGCCACGACGGTGCCCGCGTACTTGGCGAGGTGCTGCTCCAGCCAGTTCACGGACTCGGCGTCGAGGTGGTTGGTGGGCTCGTCGAGGAGCAGCAGGTCGGGCGCCTCCAGGAGCAGCTTGCACAGCGCGACGCGGCGCCTCTCACCACCGGAGAGGGTCGTGACGGGCCAGTCCCCGGGCGGGCAGCCGAGCGCGTCCATGGCCTGCTCGAGCTGGGCGTCGAGGTCCCAGGCCTCCGCGTGGTCGAGCTCCTCCTGGAGCTTGCCCATCTCCTCGAGCAGCGCGTCGGAGTAGTCGGTGGCCATGAGCTCGGCGATCTCGTTGAACCGGTCGAGCTTGCCCTTGATCTCGGCGACACCCTCCTGGACGTTCTCCAGGACGGTCTTCTCCTCGTTGAGCGGGGGCTCCTGGAGCAGGATGCCGACGCTGTACCCGGGCGAGAGGAAGGCGTCGCCGTTCGACGGCTGCTCCAGCCCCGCCATGATCTTCAGCACGGTCGACTTACCGGCACCGTTCGGGCCGACGACGCCGATCTTCGCCCCCGGCAGGAAGTTCAGGGTGACATCATCGAGGATCACCTTGTCGCCGTGCGCCTTGCGCGCCTTGCGCATGGTGTAAATGAACTCAGCCAAGAGAAACCGTCCGGCAGCTTGAAATCAGGCAGTGGGCAGATACAGCCCATCTTGCCGTACCGCCACCCCGGGGCGGAAACGCGTATGGTCGGGGGGCTCTGACCTGGGCTTTCTCTGCAGGTGCCGGTAGCGCGTCTGTCACTGCCGGTCGCGGCCGGTCGGCCTCGGGCGACCCGGGACGGCCCAGGGACAGCCCGGCGGGACGACGCTTCAGGCCCTCCGGAAGAGGTACATACCGACGATTTTCCCCTTGATCGCCACTCGCTGCCCCGACGACAGCCACTTGTCACGCGACTCCTCACCGAGCTGAACGTAGACGTACTGAGCGGTGTGCAGCTTCCACCCCACGTCTTCGATCCGCGAGAGCAGGTCGCTCCGGGGGGAATGCGGAGCGCCGGGGTGATCGAGCTTGTTCCTGGCCAGGGGCGGCATACCGGAGTCGTGTCCGGTGCCCCCATAGGGATTCAAGCCGCCCGCGCTGCGCTGGTCGACTTCGGTCTCGAACCACCCATCACCTCGGTCGAAGGCCTTACGCGCCTGGTCGACGATGACGCTCCGCATACGCTCGACATGTTCGTTCCACCGCCGGACGGCTTCTGCTTCTTTTGCCTCTCCCCGTGCCGCAAGTTCCCCTTGCCTGCTCTCCCACCGCTCCTGGATTCCCATGGATGCCCCCTCGCGTCTCACCCAGGCGCGGCAGCCCGGGCAGATCGCTGCTTACACCCCCGGTGCGGTCCTGGCAAGGGAACGGGCGGAGGCTCCGGACGGATCCGATTGGCGACCGTATGCATGCCGGCAGCCGAAGAGAGCTGGTGGTGCGCCGGGTCGTCGCCCTCGACAGCACTGATGCGGAGGGCGGACGGGGCTCGGGCTGGTCGACCTGCTCGCGCCGGGGTGGCACGTACGACGCTCGGCGATCGGGAAGCAGGTGCGCTGCCGGGTGTCCGCCGAGGAGCCCCCTATGCCCCATGTTCGCCCCATCGTGGCGTTTAGGTGGTTTTCTCGCTTGCTGCCCGTTCGGCATGGCGACGATGGCCACCGAGGGCTCCGCCTTTCCGGAGTCCACGGGACGAGAGGACATGCGTATGCGAGGCAAACAGGCGATCGGTGCGGGCGTTCTGGCGCTGGCCCTGGTGTCCGGAGCCGGGTGGGCCGCGCAGGCCACCGCAGGGCAGACCGTCACCGGCCGGGCGGCCGCAGTCGCGGCACCGGCGCGGGCCGCGGCCGTGGACGGCTACCAGATCGTCAAGCTCCCCAACGCCAACGTGCCCAACTTCCAACGGCGCACCGTGTACTGCCCGGCGGGCAAGAAGGTCATCGGCGGCGGCGGCGAAGCGCAGGGCAACGGCGCGGTCCTGGTCGGCAGCTTCCCCACCGACGACGGGCACGGGTGGATCGCGCTCGGCCGACAGGACGGCTACCCCAGCGTCGGCATCAGCGTGTACGCGATCTGCGCCGACGCCTGATCAGGGGCCCCTGAAGCAGGGGGGCTTCTGCCGGCAGAAGCCCCCCTGCTGTGGCCTCTTTCCAGGCCGGGAGGTCGCCCTGACCTGGTTCACGTCGGTGCGGGATGACCAGGCCGGTGCTCGGTGGCCGCCGTCGGCTGTCACCGTGGTGCGGCCGACAGCTGCCGCGCGCCGGCCAGCTCCCACGCAGCGGGCCGAACCGACTGTCGCCGTCGGTCGCCGTCGGTCGCCGTCGGTCGCCGTCGGCCGGCCTCGTGGGCCTCGGACGGAGCAGGGAGGGCCCAGGGACGGCCCGGGGAGCCGCCGCGCTGGAAGCGACCGGGATCTTCGCATAACCCGGAGACCGCGGCCCGGCCCGTGCAGGATGAGTCCCATGAACACATCGCCCACGCTGTCCGCCACGGAGATCACCTCGGATCGGCTGCGGCTGCGCAAAGCACACGACGCCGACCGCGACGGACTCATCGAGCTCATGACCGATCCGCAGGTCCGGTTATACCTGGGTGGCCCGAGGCCCCGGGACGCCGTCGAGCAGTACCTCGACGCGACCGGTACCCCCGGCGTCACCGACAAGCCCGGCGCGTTCGTCATCGCCGACAGGACGACCGACCGGCTCATCGGGACCCTTCTGCTCGCCCGACGTCCCGCGGAGCTTCCCGGACACGTCACCGAGGAGGGCTGGGAACTGGAACTGAGCTACGTACTACGACGCGACGCCTGGGGCGCTGGGCTGGCGTTCGAGGCCGCCACGGCCGCGTTGCGCGGCGCCGCCGACGAGCTGCCCGACCAGCCGGTCCTGGTGGTGACCCAGACGGCCAACGAGCGTTCGCTCAAGCTCGCCGCCCGCCTCGGCTTCCGGCGCACGGGCACCTTCGAAGCGTACGACGCGGAGCAAACCCTCGCCGCGACCGATCTCCACTCGTTCAGAACCTGACCGGCCCGGGTCAGGACGACACGCTCAGCGTCCCGTCGACTCCCGCCTCCGCAGCAGCACCAGCACCCCGCCGCCGATCACCACCAGGCCGATGGCCGTTCCCGCGATCAGGGGCGTCACGGTGGACCCGCCGGTCGCGGCGAGGTTAGTGCCGCCGGCCGTGCCGCCCACCGACGCGGGGCTGGGTTCGCTGAGGGTCCGAATGGCGTTGCCCGTCTCGGCCGACTGGGTGCGGCAGTCCAGGACGCCGGTGAAGCGCTGCTGGAAGCCGTTCGGACCGGTGATCGTGAAGTCGTAGGCCTGGTCCTCCTGGAGGGGGACCGTCACCGTGCGTGAGGCGGCCGCGGGGATCGTGTACCCGGTGTCCATCAGGTCGAAGGTGAACGGCTCGTCGCCCGTGTTGGCGCCGTTGATGTCCAGGCTGCCCTTGGCGCAGTTCTCGGCGGCCGACAGTGCCGGTATCGCGCCCTTGGCCGCCCAGTCGGCGCTCGCGGTGGCGGAGACCGTCGACTCGCTGGAGCCGGCCAATATCTGGGTCTGGCTGCGGCTGTCGGAGGTGAAGGCGCGGCCGACCGGGACGGTGGTCGACGCCTGGACGGTCAGTTCGGCCGAACCTCCCCCGCTGCTGAACGCGTGGGCGGTGCCCCCAGCGGCCTTTTCGGGGACGTCGAAGAACAGGCGGCCGCCGTTCGATGTCGAGGTGACCGGTTTGCCGGTGCCGTCCACGATGCGGACGCCGGTGATCGCCGCGTCCGCCGGTGGTGTCACCGTCACGCTGCGCGCGTTGGTGTGCACGGTCACCGGTCCGAGCAGTCCGCCGGGCCGACCGGAGACCGCGGGCGGGTCGAGCGTCAGGGAGGCCTCGGGCTCCGCCTGGGAACGGGCGCTCTTCTGCAGGTAGTCGGCGAGCTTCTCGGCCTGCGGGTCGACTGCGTCGACGTCGGCGCCGTCGGAGTAGCGCCAGATGGCGACCTGCGTGCCGGCCGCGGCGTCCTGCTCGGTGAGGCCACGGACGCCGGCCCGGTGCGCGAGCGCCGCGAGGTCGTTGACCTGGGGGTAGGAGTTCTGCAGGATCCAACGGATCCGCCCGGCGTCCTTGTTGGTGCCGAGCGAGGTCCCGCTCCAGGGAGTCTCCTGGTACTTGGCGTCCTTCTGCGTGGGGTTGTGCAGGTCGACGCAGTACGTCTGCAGGGTGCCGCCACCCTCGACGGACATCTCGAACAGGCCGGCGGACACCCGCTGGTCTCCGCCGTCCCCATGGATCACGGCCTCGCCGTAGGTCTTCAGGCCGCCTATGGTGGCGGTCGCCCCGGCCTGCTGCTGCGGTGTTCCGTCCGCGGCGGCCGTACCGGCCCCGGCGAGCAGCCCGGCGGCCACCAGCCCGGTGACCAGGGTCGCCGCAGCGGCGCGGACCGGCCCGCGTCCGCGCGTGGGCCGCGCGAACGCCGTGACGAACCCCAAGGGCCCAGAGAACGCAGAAAGCACTAAATTCCCCTTCGAGCAGGACCCGTCGACGTGGGGGGCACGGTCCCACCAGCAGAATCAGCAGCCCCGAGAGCTACGCCCGGCATCTTATGGATCAAGCGCACCGCGCTCAGCGGTCATTTCGTCGGATGACCGATCCGACTCGGAATCGTTATCGCCGCTGTGGCTGACGTCACGTCACCGCCGCTGGTTCCGGCTCCCGTTGGGCGGCCGCGTCGGAGTCGGCGCCCGCGGGCGGGGTCTCCCAGTTGGGTTCCGGTCGTCGCGGGAGTTCCGCCTCCTGCTTCGGCGTGCGCAGGAACGCCGAGGTGCCGCGCGCCAAGTCGTGACCGATCGACACCGCGTCGATGTCCGCGGAGACCCATTTCTGCCCGTCGCGCGTCTCCTCACGCACCTTCAGCCTGCCGTGGACGACGACGGGATCGCCCAGGTTCAGTGAGGCCGCCGCGTTGCCGGCGAGCTGCCGGTTGGCCCACACGGTGAAGTAGTTCGTGCTGCCGTCCGTCCACGCGCTCTTCTCGCGGTCCCAGTAGCGTGGCGTCGCCGCCAGCCGGAACCGTGCCGACGGCCCCGAGGCCAGATCGCGGTACGCCGGCTTCGTCGCCACGTTGCCCACCACGCACACCATCGTCTCGTTCATCGCGGATCCCTCCCTCGCCCGGCGGCTCCCGCCGGACGGATACGCGTACGGGCCCGTCCCGTACGGCTGCGTCCGATGTCAGACTGCCGCCGTCGGGCCGGGCCCGCCGAGCGCTGTGGACCACCGGCCGACTGTGGATGACTCCGTCGCCCGGACGAGTGGTTCACATTCCTCCCGCCGGGGTCAGAGCATCGTGGCCCCCGTCCTTGCGACCCGGCCGTACTGCTCCCGCACCTCCTGGTATCGCAGCAGCTCCGCGGCCACCGGATCGAGCACCCGGGCCCGGCCGCAGCCCGCGGCCGCCTCCCGCAGCCGGCGTTCCGCCTCCAGCCCGTACCGCCGCGCCGGGCCGCGGGCCGCCATCCGGCAGCCCCACTCGACGATCGGCCCGCCGATGATGCCGCACACCATCAGCAGCACCGGCACGCCCAGGTTGGGCGTCATGACGCCGACGATCTGTCCCAGCAGCCACAGTCCGCCCACGATCTGCAGGATGGTCATGGCCGCCTGGACCATCACGGCCACCGGCCACCAGCCCGGCCGCGGCGGCCGCCCGGGCGGCAGTCCGGCCCGCGCCGCCAGCTCGTCCAGTGCCTCCGGCAGCCCCTGGGAGCCGCGTACGGCCGCCTCGCGCACCGCCTGCGCCCAGGGCGTGGGCAGCCCCTCCGAGGCCCGGTCGGAGACCGTGCGCACCGCCTGCTCGACCCGCTGGCGTGCCGTGGCCTCCTCCTCCGCCTGCGGGGCCGCCTGAAGCCGTCCCGTCGTGGGTTCGCGCCGGCCCTGGCACCACCGCCACAGCCGCAGCCAGGGCGTTCCGCAGGCGCGGTTGGCATTGCGCAGCCAGGCGCGTTCGGCGGCCTCCCCGGCGGCGGTGGCACCCACGGCGTCCGCGAGCCGGGCGGCGAACTCCTCACGTGCCTCCTCGCTCAGCCCGACGCGCCGCCCGGTGGCGTACAGGGGCTGCAGCCGGGCCGCGGCGGCGTCCACGTCGGCCGCGACACGGCGGGCCGCCGCCCCGCGCTCGGCCACGAACTCCCCGAGCGCCTCGCGCAGATCACCGACGCCGTCCCCGGTGAGCGCGGACAGGGCGAGCACGACCGCGCCCGGTTCGCCGTACTCCCCCAGGGCCACACCGTCCTCGTCGAGCAGCCGCCGCAGGTCGTCCAGGACCTGGTCGGCGGCCTCGCCGGGCAGCCGGTCGACCTGGTTGAGGACGACGAACATGACCTCCGCGTGGCCGGCCAGGGGCCGCAGATAGCGCTCGTGGAGCACCGCGTCGGCGTACTTCTCGGGGTCGACGACCCAGATGACGGCGTCGACGAGCCGCAGGATGCGGTCCACCTGCTCGCGGTGCTCCACGGCCGCGGAGTCGTGGTCTGGCAGGTCGACCAGAACCAGTCCGCGCAGCTGGCCCTCGTTCTCCGGGCTGTTCACCGGGCGGCGGCGCAACCGCCCGGGGATGCCCAGCCGGTCGATGAGGGTCGCCGCGCCGTCGCTCCAGCTGCACGCGATGGGCGAGGCGGTGGTCGGCCGTCGTACGCCGGTCTCCGAGATGGCCACCCCGGCCAGCGCGTTGAACAGTGTGGACTTGCCGCTGCCGGTGGCGCCGGCGATGGCTACGACGGTGTGCTGGCCGGAGAGCTTGCGGCGGGCCACCGCCTCGTCCAGGACCCGGCCCGCCTCCGCGAGCGTCCGGCTGTCGAGGCGGGTACGGGAGAGGCCGACGAGTTCGCGCAGGGCGTCCAGGCGTGAGCGCAGCGGGCCGTCGTAGGCGAGGGGCGTGACCGGCTGCGCGGCGGGCTTCCTGGTCTCGAAGCCGGAGGGCTGGCCGGGGGGAGCGGTGCCGCCGGCCTCGGTCACCCGCCGGGCGATGAGGCCGTCGTCCCAGACGTCCGTGGCGTCGGGGGCCGGTTCCGGTTCGGAGGGTCCGTCGTCCCGCACGCGCGCGTGCTCCCCGCGCCTCCCGTGCTTCGTCTGTTCGCCCTCGCCGTCGCCGTCGCCGTCGCCGTCGCCGTCGCCGTCGCGGGAGATTTCTGCGGTGGCCTCGTCGGCGACGGGGTCCGTGACCTCCTCGGCGGCCTTGCCGGACTCCTTCGCCTGAGGCGGTGCAGGTGCTGGAGGTGCCGATGGTGCCGATGGTGCCGAAGGGGCCGGAGGCGCCGGTTCCCGGGCGACCACTTCACCGGTGGGCTCGGCCTGCCGCTGTTGGTCGATATGGCCGAGCTGACCGAGCTGACCGAGGCGGTCGAGACGGTCGACGCGGTCGATCTCCGCGTGTTCGTCGCGGTGCTCGCGCTCGGGGCGGTGGTCGGCGCTGTCACTTGAATCCCGGGAATCCCGCGTATCCCGGGAATCCCGCGCATCCCGTGTATCCCGTGTATCCCGCTCCGAAGGGTGATCGATATGGTCCATGTGGTCCATGTGGTCCATGTGGTCCATGCGACCCGTGGTCTCCATGTGGCCGGTGTGGTCCTGGTCAGTGACGGCAGTCACCGGTCATCTCTCCTTCTGCAGTACGGACAGCGCGGCGATGAGTTCTGCCTGCGGATCGGGATGGACCTCGAGCGCGTCGAGCGGGGCGAGGCGGCGTTCGCGTTCGCCGTGCATGATCCGGTCGACGTAGTCGGCGAGCAGCCGGCCGGCGCGGTCGCGCAGCCGCAGCGCGCCGTGGGCGCCGATCCGCTCGGCGAGTCCTTCGCCCGCGGAGCGCGCCCGGCGGCCGCCGAGCAGCGCGGTGGCGACCAGGGCGGCGACGATCTCCGGGTCCGGGGCGACGCTGCGGTCGAGCTCGCGCAGTTCGTCCTCGGCGTACTCCTCGAGCTCGCGCCGCCACCGCCGTACGGCGAGTCCGATGCGGTGCTCGGTGCTCTCCAGGGACGGATCCCGGTCCGCGAGTTCTGGGGCGCCCGCCGCGGGCTCGCGCCGCCAGGCGTCGTCGGCGCGTTCGTCGGCGGCCGTGACGGCGCACAGCAGCAGCGCGGCCAGGCTCTCCGCCAGGGTGTCGAGGAGTTCCCCGGCGGTGCAGTCCAGCGGGAAGGCACGCCAGCGCTTGAGCGCGTCCCCGGCGAGTACGGCCCCGGCCTGCAGTCGTCCCCGGACGCGCGCGTGCTCGCTGTCGTACGCCGCGTCGACGGCGGCCGTGAGCCGCAGCGCGGCCGCGTACTGGGCGGCGACGGCGCTGGCCAGCTCGGGCAGGCGTGATTTGAGCGAGTCGAGGAGGCCGTACACGGTGCGCGCCATGACGTGCTGCCGGTGGCCGCCGTCCTGCGCCTGCTGGACGAGCCAGGCCCGCAGCGCGGCCACGGCGGTGGCAGGAAGCAGACCCCCGCCCCAGGCCGACTCGGGCAGCTCGGGCACGGTGAACCGGGGTACGTCACCGAGCCCGGCCTTGGCGAGCAGCGCCCCGTACTGCCGCGAGACCTCGGAGACCACCTGGTGGGGCACCCGGTCGAGAACGGTCACCAGGGTGACGTCGTACTCCTTGGCGGTCCGCAGCAGGTGCCAGGGCACCGCGTCGGCGTACCGGGCGGCCGTCGTCACCATCACCCAGATGTCGGCCGCGCAGATGAGTTCGGCGGCCAGGGTCCGGTTGTCGGCGACGAGGGAGTCGATGTCGGGCGCGTCGAGCAGGGCGATTCCGCGCGGGAGGCTGTCGGTGGTCTCGATCCGCAGCACGCGCGCGGGATCGTCGCGGGGGATGGGAAGGTCGTCCCCCGGGTCCTGTTTCGGGGCCCATGCGCGCGTGAGATCTGGCAGCACCCGCATACCGCTGAACCAGTGATGGTCCTCCGGGTTGCAGACCAGTACCGGCGTCCGGGTCGTCGGCCGCAGCACGCCCGCCTCGCTGACCCGACTCCCCACGAGGGAGTTGACCAGCGTCGACTTGCCCGCCCCGGTCGAACCACCCACCACTGCCAGCAACGGCGCGTCGGGCTCCCGCAAGCGGGGCACCAAGTAGTCGTCGAGCTGCGCGAGTAGTTCGTCGCGGTTGGCACGCGCGCGTGGAGCGCCCGCCAGGGGCAGCGGGAAGCGTGCGGCGGCGACACAGTCGCGCAGGGCGGAGAGTGCGTCGAGTAGCTGAGGCCGTACGTCCAAGGTCACCACATGCGAAGAATGCCCAATTTCGGGGTAATTCTGAAGCATATAGACATGTCTGCGCGCCGAGTGGACAGAACGGACCTAAGGGATGACTGGGACGGAGGCACAGGCCAGGCATAACGAGTGCACAACACCAGGCGCCGTCGGACCCCAAAAGCGATGCACGATTCGTACCTGCCTGCGATTATCAGGACCGCTTCACCGAACCTCCACATCGAGCCACGGAGGCGAAGCAACCGGGACAAGGTTCCAGGAGCCCTATCCTTGTCCCCGGCCCCCGTAGCTCAGTGGATAGAGCAGGCGCCTTCTAAGCGCTTGGCCGCAGGTTCGAGTCCTGCCGGGGGCGCCACCTGCCACCAGCACAAACGCCCCGGAGGGGATCTTCCCTCCAGGGCGTTTCGCGTCTATGACGGCAACGGCCCCGTCACCCGTCTGCCAGCAGGCTCCCCAGCCGATCAAGGGCGGACCGCTTCTCGGCCAGGGCGGCGTGCGCGTGGATGTTCATGGTCACATCCAGCGCGCCGTGCCCGACGAAGTCCCGGACGATATGCGGCGGGATACGGATGCCGAGCAGCAGGGTCACGCAGGTGTGGCGGAGATCGTGAAAGCGGACCTTCAGGCCCAGCCGCTCACGGATCGGGGGGAAGAGTCCCGGTTCAGGTTCCGTGGCTCGATCGGTGTCCCCGCCAGGTGGTGAAAACGAGGCCGGTTTCCACCCACGGATCGCCCGCGGCCCCGCGGACCCGCGCCCCTCGGCCTGGCGCTCACGGTGCCGGCGCTCGCGGTGCCTGCCTGGCGGCCCGCTTTCACACCAGCCGGCCCGCCGCCCGCGCCCACGGCTGCCGAGTCCGCCGGCTCCAGCCCAAAGCCGCTACGCCGATCGGGCGGCATGCGCCGCGACTGTTGATCCAGAATGGTGCGCATGAGCGATGTCAAACCGCGACCGCGGTTCACGATATTTGTCCACCTCACAGCTTTACCCGCGTGGCTGGCGCTCGGGCGCCCTGAGCGTCGGCGGGTCATCACCGAACATGTGCAGCCCTTGTTGGAGAAGCACGATGCCGTCCAGGTTCGTTGGTTCGATGCTGAGGCATGGGCCGCCGCTCCGTCCGACGTCCTAGTCGCCGAGACCAACGACCTGACCGCATGGTCCGACTTGTTCGAAGGTCTTCGCGACAGCCCACTGTGGAGCGTGCCCTACTTCAGGGTGGAGATGGTACTTCCGGCCATCGAGGACGGCTTCGCCGACTACGAGCGCCGAACTGGGCAGCGGAGCTAAACCTCGATTCATCGCCGCGTCGGCAGTGACGGCAGTCATGACGCCGACGACGACGGACGGCAGCAGCACCGAGCGGCCCGGCACAGCGGCAGGGGCCCACCGGGCCGCCTCATGGCGGACTGCCCGCATCTTCTATGCGTTGGCCGCAGTTCAAGTCCTGCCGGGGGCGCCCACGCCCCACCTCCTTCGGGAGGGCGTGCTGGCCAGTGTGTGCAGCACTGGCCACGCCGTAGCCCCGGGACGCCTTGTAGTCGATCAAGGGCAGACTCCGGGGCTGTCCGGCTGTCACCGGGCTTTCGCGGGTGGCCATGTCGAATACGTGTCGGAGTTTCCCGACCGGTCGAAGATCAGCCGGCGTCCGGCACGTCCGGCTCCGGAGATCGCCCGCGGCCTCCAGCCGCCGTTGCACACCCGCCGACTGCCCGTCGGCGCAGCGAGTGTAGGCGGCCAGGAGGACGGCGACGCCCATTCCCGCCCCCTTGCCACCCGGGCGGGCGGGTACCGTCGTCGAGTCACTTCGTCAGGCGCGCGTTCTGGTTGCCGTACACGCGCCGCCCTCTGTGCGGCTCGAAGACGTGCAGGGGCGGTACGGCCCTACGCGCGCTGGTGGACGACCGTGATGTGGTGGTCGGGACCAGGGGTCTCGAGTTCGTCGATCACGGCAACGGCCAGGTCCTCGGTGCTGATCCAGGATCGGCCGTCGGCGCTGACGAGCAAGGTGTCGGTGCCGCGCCGATAGCGGCCGGTTCGTACGCCGGGTTCGAGCAGGGCCGGTGGACTCAGGTAGACGCAATCGGCATCGGCGTGGGACTGGCAGGCACGTAGTTGGGCGACTCCGGCGGCGGCGACGGCCCTGATGTCGGCGGGCACGTACGCCGGGTTGTCGGCGACCAGCAGATCACGGTCGTCGGGGCTGCGTAATGCGCCGGCGCCGCCGATGACGAGGACGCGGATCCCGAGCCGTGCGGCGATGTCCAGCACCGTACGGGTGGTGGCGACCAGGAACTTGTGGTCGACCGGCATGGTCCGCACGGTCAGTACCACGGCGTCCGCGGCGGCGAGGGAGGCGGTGTCTGCGGCGCATGGCGCCGTACGCCGCCGCCCTGCGAGTGCCTCGCGTACGGCATCAGGGTCGTTCGCGTCGACCGCGACCGGCGTCACGTTCGGGTTCGCCGGGTTCTCACCCGCGGGTTTCCGGGACAGGGCGATCACCCGGTGTCCGCGTGCGCCGGCCTCGTCGATCACCCGGCTGCCGACCATCCCGGTGGCGCCCAGGACGGCGATCGTCATGCTTGTCTTCATCGGGTTCGTCCTTCTCGTACACGGTCGTCGTGTTGTTCGGTCTGCTCGGATCGGGCTTCTGTCGCCCTGCCGCGCGCCATGCGGCCCGACAGGTTCGGTGAGTTGAGCTGCGCCGCGAGCAACGCCCCCAGGGCGAGGACGAAGCCGAGGGTCTGCAACGGGCTCAGTGACTCGCCCAGCGCGACGCCGATGACGGCCGCGACCAGCGGGGACAGCAGCACCAGCGGTGCGGACGCACCAACCGGCAGCTTTCCGATACCGCGGAACCACAGCGTGGACGCGACCAGTCCACCCACGCTGCCGAGCCACAGGTATCCGCCGGCGGCCCCGGCGTCGATGCGCGGCGGCGCCCCCTCGATCGCGAAGGCGAGAGGGAGCAACAGCAGGCCACCTGCGGTCAGTTGCCAGCCGGTCAGGGTCAGTGGACCGACCCCCGCGGGAAGGCCCCAGCGTTTGGTGAGGACGATCCCGGCGGCCATGGTGGCCGTACCGCCGAGACCGGCGAGGACGCCGACGGCGTCCAGCCGGGCCTGCGGCCCCAGTACGACGAGTCCGACGCCGACCACGCCGAGCACACCCCAGGTCAGTCGCCAGGCCGTCGGCCGGACGTGGAGCAGCGCGACGGCCAACCCGGCGACCATCAGCGGCTGGGTGGCGCTGAGGGTGGCGGCGACACCGCCGGGGAGTCGTTCGGCCGCGACGAACAGGAGCGGGTACAAGGCGCCGATGTTGAGTGCGCCGAGCACGATCGCCTTCCACCACCAGTCCCCGCGCGGGAGCACTCGGGTGATCGCCAGCGCGAGCAGCCCGCCGGGCAGGGCACGGAGCATCCCGGCGAACAACGGGTGCCCGGGCGGGAGCAGTTCCGTGGTGACGACGTACGTGGTGCCCCAGGACGCGGGAGCGAGTGCGGTCAGTGCCACCGTGGCCCACTGCCGCGCGTACGGGATCCGCGGCGGGCCGGACGCCCGCTCGGTCGAGGTATGCATGTGATGAAGTCTCAGAACCAAGCCGGTCATGAGTCCAACACATGCTTGTCATCGCAGCCATGAACCAGAACGATGGCCGCGTGGATCTCCAGCAGATGCGCTACGTCGTCGCCGTCGCCGAAACCCGTAACTTCACCCGCGCCGCGGAGCGTTGTTTCGTGGTGCAGTCGTCACTGAGTCACCGGATCGCCGACCTGGAACGGGAGCTCGGGGTCAAGCTGTTCGCCCGGTCCAGCCGGCGCGTCGAACTGACGCCTGCCGGAACGGCGTTCGTCGCAGGCGCACGCGAATGCCTGGCCGCCGCCGACCGGGCGGCCGCCGACGCCGCCGCCGCGACCGGCGTGGTACGCGGTCGGCTCGCCGTCGGCGTGATCGTGACGACGGCTGCCGTCGACGTACCCGAGCTGCTGCAGCGGTACCGCGCCCGGCATCCGGACGTCCGCGTCGCCCTCCGTTCCGGACGCAGCGATGAACTGGCGGCGGCCGTCCGGAACGGCGACCTGGACATCGCGTTCCTCGGCGTGCCGGAGAGTGAACCGCCTGTCGGCGTGGAGGCCGTTGTCCTCGGTCACGACGAGCACGTGCTGGTGGTGCCGGACGGCCACCGGCTGGCGGACGTGCCCCAGGTCACCCTGCAGGAGATCGCCGAAGAGACGTTCGTCGACTTCGTGGGCGGAACGCCGGCCCGGGCCCAGTCCGATCAGGCGTTCGCCGCCGCTGGCCTGACGCGCGACGTCGCCTACGAAGCCGGCGTCGTGGAGCTCATCACCCGGCTGATAGCGCGCGGGCTCGGCATCGCCCTGCTGCCGTCGGCGTTCATCCGGCCGCGGGCTGCTGACGACCCCGAACTGGCCCTGGTCCCGGTGGTGGACGGACCGCGTCGGACCGAGTACCTGGTGTGGAACCGCTTCAACCCGAGCCCGGCCACCCGGGCGATGCTCGACGTCCTCGGGGTGGGAGCGCCGTCGACAGTGACCTGAACCACGGCGGGGCACCCGGCAGGGGGACTGCCCGAACGTCCCGGTCGGCGGTCAGGGCTGGATGTTCTCCAGGTCCTCCAGAAGGCTGGGGTGCTTGGGCTCCCAGCCGAGCGTCTGCCGGGTGTACGCGCTGGACGAGGGCTGGTCGCTCGCGAAGATCTGGCCGAGGGGACCGAAGGTCTGCGCCGGCACCGACTCGACCGGCAGGCCCAGCCGTCGGCCGATGACCGTGGCGATGTCGCGCACCTTGTCCCCCTCGTCGGCCACGGCGTGCCAGGAGGTACCCGCTTCCGCCTGTTCCAGGGCGAGCCGGAAGAGGACTGCCGCGTCGAGCGCGTGCACGGCCGGCCAGCGCTGTGCGCCGTCGCCCGGGTAACCGGACACTCCGGTCCGGCGTGCGATGTCGGTCAATAGGCCGGCGAATCCGCCGGAACCCTGGTGGTGAACCGTGCGCGGCAGGCGTACGGCGCTGCTGCGGACCCCGTGCGAGGACAGCCCCAGGACCGACGTGACCGCACGGCCGCGACCGCCGACCGGCCCGTCGGTGGGCACCGGGTCGCTTTCGAGGGATGTGCGGCCCGGCACGGCGGGCGTACCCGAGACAGTGACGAAGGGACGGTCGCTGCCGACGAGTTCCTCGCCGAGGGCCGCGAGGGCGGCGCCCTCCTCCGCGACCGACTTCGCGAGGGTGTCGGGGCTGCTGAAGTCGTGGTCGAACGCGAGGTGGATCACCCCGTCGGTCCGGGCGGCGCCGGCGCGAAGGGTGTTCAGGTCGGCGAGGGCTCCCCGCAGGGGCTCGGCGCCGGCCGCCTCTACGGCCTGCGCGGATGCGTCGGAGCGGGCGAGCGCGAGGACGGTGTGGCCGTTGTCGAGCAGTTCGGCGACGACAGCGGAACCGATCAGACCGGTGCCGCCGGTGACGAAAACGCGCATGGGAAGCTCCCCCAGGAGTGATGGGACTCTTGTCCCGTCACTCTACCGCAGTGACGGGACAAGAGTCCCATCACTTAGGATGGTGACCATGGGCAGATGGGAACCGGGCGCACGCGAACGCCTCGTCGTGGCTGCCGTCGATCTGTTCACCGAGCAGGGGTACGACGCCACGACGGTCGCGCAGATCGCCGAGCGCGCAGGAGTCACCAAGAGCACCTTCTTCCGGCACTTCCCCGACAAGCGCGAGCTGCTGGTCGCCGGACAGGAGACGCTGAGCCGACTGCTGGCCGAGGGGATCGCCGACGCGCCCGCTGACGCCAGCCCGCTGGAGGCGGTCGCCGCCGGTCTGGAACGCGCGTCGAGCGCGATGGGCCCCATGAGCCGCGAGCTCGCACCTCGCCTGAAGGCGGCCGTCGCCGCCAGCGCCGAACTTCAAGAGCGTGACGCCCTCAAGAGCGTCAGCCTCGCGGCCGCGATGACGACGGCTCTGGTCGCCCGCGGCATACCCGATCCGACCGCGGCTCTGGCGGGCGAGCTGGGCGTCCTCGCGTTCAAACGGGGATACGCGCAATGGTCCGAGGGCGACCGCGACGGCAAGGACGAGCTCGCCCGGCACACCCTGGCGGCCCTGGACGAACTGCGTGCGGCGAGCACCTCGCTGGGCTGACCGGCAACCTCGTCCGCCGTTCACGGAACCGGGCCGGAGCCATTCTCGCGGCTGGTTGCGATGCGTGACAACGTACGGCCCCGAAAAGGGAGTTGGGCAACAGGTTGCCCCTGCTATGGTGCGCCGATGTCATCGATCAAGAAGTTCCAGGTCACCTTCGACTGCGCAGAGCCTGAGCGCGTCGCTCGCTTCTGGTGCGAGGTGTTGGGGTACGTCGTACCGCCGCCGCCGGAGGGGTTCGCCACGTGGGACGAGTTCGATCGCGCTCTGCCGCCTGAGCGGCAGGGGTCAGCGTTCGCCTGCATCGATCCCTCGGGGGTGGGCCCGCGGCTGTACTTCCAGCGCGTCCCCGAGGGCAAGGTCGTCAAGAACCGGGTACATCTCGATGTGCGCGTCGGCACCGGACTGGTGGGTGAAGAGCGCCTCGCCACGCTCGAAGCCGAGCGCGCGCGGCTGGAGGCGCTCGGCGCGACATGCGTGCAGGTGCTGCTTGCCGATGAGCACAATGAGTCGTGCATCGTGATGCAGGACGTCGAGGGCAACGAGTTCTGTCTCGACTGAGCATCCCGCGGGACTCCTGCGGGCCCGCTCCCAGGGGCGCAAGGTCGGCGGGCCTGGGAGAGTTCGGGATGTCGTCGGGGCGTACGAGGCCGTACTCGCCCAGGGCGGTGCCCGGTCCGCCCTGGGCGTCGGCGAACTGGAAGGACTGACCGGCCACGGTGACGTAGGACTCGCTGTCGGCGGCGTCTTCGCGCGCCGTGACCGCGCTCCGCCGGTCCAGGATCCGCTCCACCGTTCCTTTCGATCACCGAGCGGGGCTGTCGGCAGCCGCTGATTCCGTTGACGATGTGTTGATGTCGATGTGATTGCCCGTGCCGCAATACGGCACCACTGGTGCTGGCTGGATTCTGGCACGGCCCGGTGCGACCGGTGTGGCTTATTAAGTGCACAGTCATAAGACGCGAGAAAAGCAGCAGAAGGTGCAATTTTCGTTCAGTGAGTGGTGGGAAACGACACCGCTTGGCCCTGATCCCGCCTCGCGGAGCGGTACGGCGTGGCGCGTCACCCGTCGGGCCCACTTGTACGGGCATGCAGCCAGGCGTGTTCTCCCCATGGGCGGGCTGATCCGCCGGGTCCGGTGGACCCGTGACACGTGGCACCACTCTGTTGCCTGGGCCCTTTTGCAGGACATTGCGGTTGCGGCATCAACGGGGCGGATGCTTGCTAGAGATCAGTTCCGAGTGAAGACCGGCGTCCGTCGAGCGGGCGCCGCGACATCCGCCCGAGGGAGTCCTGATGCAGTCCTCCATGTCTGACATGCCTGACATGTCTGAAGCAGTCATCGCAGAGGCCGGCGCCGCGGACCTGGAGTCCCTCCCTGTGCCGGAGTACTTTCCCGCCGCCACGGTCCGGGCGGAGGACGTCGACACCTTCCGGTCCGTGGAGGACAAGGACGTCCGGAAATCCCTCGCGGTCACCCAGGTTCCCATGCCGGAACTGGCCCCCGACGAGGCCCTCATCGCCGTCATGGCGAGCTCGGTGAACTACAACACCGTGTGGACCGCGATGTTCGAGCCGGTCCCGACGTTCCAGTTCCTCAAGCAGATGGGGAAGGCGGGGGGCTGGGAGGCCCGGCACGATCTCCCGTACCACATCGTGGGGTCCGACGCGGCGGGCGTCATCGTCCGTACCGGCTCCTCCGTGCGCAGATGGAACGTGGGTGATCACGTGGTGATCTCACCCGCGTACGTCGACGAGCAGGACCCGGACACCCATCGGGACGGGATGCTCGGTGAGGGGCAGAAGGCCTGGGGTTTCGAGACGAACTTCGGCGGCCTCGCGCACTACGCGATCGTGCGGGCCAGCCAGTTGATGCCGAAGCCCGCCGCCCTGAGCTGGGAGGAGGCCGCGGTCAATCCGCTGTGCGCGAGCACCGCCTACCGCATGCTGGTCAGTGAGCGCGGGGCCCGGATGAAGCAGGGCGACGTCGTTCTCGTCTGGGGTGCCACCGGCGGCCTGGGCGCCTATGCCGTCCAACTCGTCCTCAACGGGGGCGGCATCCCCGTCGGTGTCGTCAATTCCGCCGAAAAGGCGGAGCTCCTCAGATCTCTCGGGTGCGAAGCCGTCATCAACCGCTCGGACATCGAGGAGGGAGATCCCACCCTCCTCCAGCAGCCCGAGGGCTGGAAGAGAATGGGCCGGGCCATTCGGGACGTCGTCGGCGAGGACCCGCACATCGTGTTCGAGCACGTCGGCAAGAAGACCTTCGCGGCGTCGGTCTTCCTCGCCAGACGGGGCGGCACCGTCATCACCTGCGGGTCCAGCACGGGTTACGAGCACCTCTACGACAACAGGTACCTGTGGATGCGACTGAAGAAGATCATCGGAAGCCACGGTGCCAACCTGCACGAGCAGTGGGAGGTCAACCGGCTGATCGCGCTCGGACATCTGGTTCCCGCGCTGTCCAGGACCTACACCCTGGACGAGGTGGGTGCGGCGGTGCGCAGCGTCCAGACCAATGAGCACATCGGCAAGGTCGGGGTGCTGTGCCTCGCGCCGCGGCCCGGGATGGGGGTCACCGATCCGGAGGCCAGGTCACGTATCGGCGAGGAGCGTCTCCACGCGTTCCGCAGGTGACGGCCGTGCCCTGGCGGACCGGCTCGCGCGGCGGGCCGGTCCGCCGGGTTTTGCCATCCGGACAGCAGGCCCGGCCGTAGTGCACGCTCCCCCGTTCGGGTGACATCCGCGGAGGGGCCTTGTTCGCACGCCCAATCGCGAAGTATCACTGAAATACCGGCGGGCAGCCCATCCGCGCCGGACAGCGCGACATCTCGAATGTCCGCCGGTCTGCGGAGCTGCCCAGCTCTTACGGCGTCGTGGTGCCCACATTGACGCGGCAAGCAGGCCACACGGTGGTCCGCTCCCAGGGCCACTTTCACTCAGCGAGCCGTTCCGATGCGTGTCTCTCAGTGAGCAGACCCACTTCTGACAAAGCCGACGACATCACAGGGCTCGTCCCTCTCGCGCGATCAGGGGTCGACGCTGCCTGCTCCCGTGTGAACGTACACCGGCGCCATCGGGCGGATCAGTCACCGACAACTCCTCCAGGAGACCAACATGTCAGCGAATCTGCTGCCCGGCCTGCCCGCCGTCCTCACCCAGCCGACCCTGTTCGCCGCCGTGCCGGGCTTCGGGCCCACCACGGGCGGGAACCAGGTGCTGCTCATCGGTGCCAACCTCGCCGGAGCCACCTCCGTCACCTTCGGCGGTACACCGGCGACCATCGTGTCCCAGGACCCGTTCGGCTTCCTGCTCGTCGTCACCGCGCCCGCGCACGCCGCGGGCAACGTCCCGGTCGTCGTCACGACGCCCGCCGGCACCAGCTCTCCCGCCAACTACACCTACATCGCCCCGCCGGTCACACCGCCGCCGACCGTCGTCGGTATCACCCCGCCGACCGGACCGACAACCGGCGGTACGCCGTTCACCATCGTGGGCACCAACCTCACGGGCGCGTCGGTCACCTTCAACGGGGTGCCGGCCACCAACGTCAACGTCATCGGCGGAGTGGTCCTGACCGGCCTGACGCCTCCCGGGGCCGCGGGCAACGCGACGGTCCAGGTGACCACCCCGGCGGGCAGCGTGACCGTCCCCGGAGGCTTCACCTACGTGGCCCCCACCCCGCCGACCGTGACGTCCATCATTCCGACGACCGGACCGGTCGCGGGCGGTACGCCGTTCGTGATCACCGGCTCGAACCTGACCGGAGCCCAGGTCACCTTCGGGGGCGCGCCCGCGACCAACGTCGTCGTCGACCCCACCGGATCGTTCGTCGCCGGTCTGACGCCTGCCGGAGCGGCCGGTAACGCCGCGGTCGTCGTGACCACCCCCGCCGGGAGCGCGAACGTGACGGGCGGTTTCACCTACACCCCCTGACCCACAGCACCACAGCACCACAGCACCACCGGTGGCCCGGCCGACGGCCGGGCCACCGGCATGCCCGCGGGCAGCGCCGTCAGCGGACAGCGCCGTCAACGGATACCGCCCAAACGCATCCCTCTGTGGAGCGCGCACAGGGGCATTCGGACCATCCGACTAACCACTCCGAGCTCCCTGCGCCCACAATCACATCCCGAATTCCCCCCTCCTTTACGTTCTCCCTGGGTAGCGTCTAACTGCCCGTCACGGATTACCGCACCCGGGAGTCAAAGGTGGAAGAAGTCAATCAGCCCAGCTGTCTTTCCTCCGGCGCAACATGCCGATACCTGGATTTCCTGCACCGCATTCCGGGAACCTGTGCGCAGCTGAATACGTCCTTAGTCGACCAGGGCGCTGAAGCGATACTTCTCAGGCTGCCGTGCACAGCCAGGTCGGTGTCCGTCACACGGCGGCAGGTACACGAGGCCCTGCTGTCCTGGCAGGTCGGTCCCGCGGCGACGGACAGACTGCTCCTCGTGGTCTCCGAGCTGGTCACGAACGCCGTGCAGCATTCCGGCTCCACCGAACCGGCTTCCCGGAGCGGTGTCGGGGCCTACTTCGCACTGGCCGTGCGTTTGCTCATGGACCACATCCGGGTCGAAGTGCTCGACACCAACCGCAGTCTGCCGGTTCACCTCACCGCCCACGAGTACGCCGAGAGCGGAAGAGGAATGGGCATCATTCAGTACTGCACTCGAAGATGGGGAGCCGACAGACTGTGCGCGGGCGGAAAAGTGGTCTGGTGCGATGTGGATATGGACGAATATCCTTCTGATCGCGGCGACCTGCTGCAGGCACCCGCCTGGCGCGTGCGCTGATCTGACGTACGGGTTCCACAGACCGCGGGCCCACGCAAACCCATCATGCGCCCCGCGGTACGCCCCTCCAAAAGGGTGACAATATCTCACGTTGCTTGCGGGTATTTCCAGATCCTGCACTCATACCAGTAGTGGCAAGACTGCGCCCCCATCGAAACCGGGACACGCCCATGACAGCAATTCAGGCGACAGCAGACGAGAACTTCGACGAAGGGTGCCGCACCAGCCGGACGGCGCGCCCCGTCACCGTCGCCGACGCCGCGTCAGCACTCGCACCGCTGGACCTCGCGGTTCTGCGGAGGCTGCCGGCGGACGAACTGGAGCAGCAGCTGGAGGCCCGCTGGGCTCTGTACCGCCACCTGGACGCCGCATCCGGTGGACGGCACGGCCCGAGGCGGAGGGACCAGACGGGGGAGATCGAGGCGGCGCTGCTCGACCTGATCGGCTCACTGGTCATCAATGTGCACGAGGCAGAGGCGGGTCTGGCAGTCCGGCGCCGTGCGGCGCCCCCCGCACCACTCCCCGCGCCGCTCGGCACGACGCGCCGGCAGACGGCAAGGACGGCCGACCGTTCCTGACGGCCCGTTCCACGACGTCCGCGGCCGCCCGCGCACCACCGGCGGTCCGGACCTCCTGCCGCATCCTCCGCACCCGCGCCGCGATCCGGTCGTCGGAGACGACATCCAGGAACGCCTCACGAAGCGCCCCTGGTGTCAGTCCCTGCGGTGGGAGGCAGCGGCCGAGGCCGAGTCGCTCGACCTGGCGCGCGTTGACCATCTGCTCCGCCATCCGGGGGACGACCACCAGCGGAACCCCGTGGTACATGGCCTCCATGACGCTGCCCATCCCGCCGTGACCGATGAAGGCCCCGGCCTGGGAGAGGACGCTCAGTTGGGGGATGCGGCGCATGAGACGGAAGTTCTTCGCCACCGCGGACCCGTCCCGCGGACCGGTCCGGTCCGGACCGATCCGGTCCCCCACGGCCATGACCACCTCCCAGCCGACCGGCTCGAACGCTTCCACGCAGGCCTCGACGAACGAGGGGGAGACGTCGGGGGAGGAACCCATGGCGATCGCCAGCAGGGGCCGGTCCGCGCAGGACCGGTGCCAGTCCCCCTGGAAGCTCCGTGGTCCGAGCGCCGGCCCGACGAACGTGTGCGCCTCGCTGACCGTCTCGGGACGCCGCTGGAAGGACTTGACCGTGAACACCACGCCGGACGTCGGCTCGGTGAGGAAGGACTCGACGCCGGCGCCGACACCGTTGCTGCTCAGCAGTGAGTGGAAGGCGTCGTGGAACGCGGCCTGCCGGAGCGAGGAGACACCGCACATCTCGGTTTCCCAGCCGGCGTACGGAGCGTGACTGCAGTTGAGCTGCACGGCCGGAACGCCCATACGGTGCGCCGCCACCTGTCCGCCCCAGGCCAGCAGGTCGTGGAGGACGACGTCCGGTCTGTCCCGGGCGAAGACGTCGAGCAAGCGCGGTACCAGTTCGCTCGCCTGGCGGGCCAGCAGGAGCACCCCGGCCTCCAGGTCACCGTCCGGGATGGCGCCCACCGGCGGGCGGCCCACCAGGGGAAGGAAGAGGTCCGCGCCGGCCTCACGGACCGGCCCGGCGAACTCCTCGCTCGCCACGTAGGTCACGCGGTGCCCGCGCCGCACGAGTTCGCTCACGACCGCGAGAGTGGGCAGGACATGGCCTGGCTGCGGAATGGTGACTACGACGATGTGCGCGCCGAGCGCCTCCCCGGGCGGGCGGGACGGCTGAGCCTGCCATGTCACGGTGGCCCCTTTCGACCGCGGGTCGGCACGAGTACCCCCAGGTGCAATGCCAGCACAGAGGGCAGGCGACGGCACCTCGAAGACCTCCGGGCGGGTTCTCCGGACGGGTCCCCGACCGGGCGCGAACCGGCGGTCAGTGCTCGGAGGCGCCGGCCCCCAGCGCGGAGAGCACCGAAGGCCACATGCGGTGCAACTCCCGCTGCCAGTAAGGCCACGCATGGGTGCCGGGCTTGAACAGGTCGGTGGTGACCTTGACGTCGCTACGGCGCAGGTCACGGGCGAACGCGTAGGTCGAGGGGCCCAGGGGTTTCTCCAAGAGGGAGGCGGCCAGGTCGAACCCCTGCTCCAGTCCGCCCGGAACACCCGTCCCGGCATAGAGGTAGACCCAGGTGTTCCTGAACCTGCTCACCATGCGGGTGGGGTTGTGGGCGTCCCAGATCCGTCGCTGTGCGTCCGGCTGCCCCCACAGACGCTCGGGATCGACGTGCTCACGCAGGCAGGTGACGGCGATGCCGAACCGCATGACCGGGTCGGAGGTGTCGACGACACCGCTGAGGGAACCGACGAAACGGTAGCTGTTCGGGTGACGTGCGGCGTAGTTCAGCGCGCCCAGGCCGCCCTCGGACAGTCCGATGACCGCCCGTGTGCCGTCGCCGCGGAACGCGCGCTCCACCAACTGCCTCAGTTCCCCGGTGTGGAACGTCTCCCAGCGCGGGGCCGTGCTCCTGCCGTGGTCCCACCAGTCGGTGTAGAAGCCGGCTCGGCCCCCTTCCGGCATGACGACGAGGACGTCCGTGTCGGCGGCGAGTTCCTCGATGTCGGTTTCACGGGTCCACGACGTGTAGTCGTCGCTCGCCCCCTGCAGCAGGTAGACGACCGGGAAGGTGCTGTTCGGTTCCTCCCGCCAGTGCCGGGGGAGGATGACGCGCACCGGCATGCCGCCTCTCATGGCCGGTGACTCGACCGTGAGGTCGAGCACGCGCTCGTCGAGGGGTTCCACACGGCTGATGTAGGCGCCGTCGTCCGCAAGGGCCGGCCCGGGGCGTGCCCCGGCGGCTGTGGCCTGCCGGGCCACTGGGACCGCTGTGGCTTGCCGGGCATCTGTGGCCGCCGTGGCGTGCCCCGCCGCGGACAGCGACGACATCAGCAGCACGCCACCGAGCAGGTACGTCCGGATACGCGGTCGGCGCGCGGCGCGGCTCACCCGGTCACCGCCAGGGACCGCGTGAGGTGGTGGGCGATGGCCGTCACGTGCGGCGGGTCGATCAGGGAGAGGTGGTCGCCCTCGACGGGCACCACTTCGAGACGGGGGCACAGCGGCGCCCAGCCCAGGTCGGCCTCCGACCTGAGGTAACGCGGGTCGAGGGCCGTCGTGAGGCGCTGCGCCTGCTGCGCGCGGTAGAGCACCACGGGGCCGCTGTACGGGCGGGGGACGTAGCGCTCGCCGACCCGGGCGTCGATGTAGGAGGTGCGCTGGTGTTCCATGACGCCGGGGCTCATGTCGAGCCCTGCCCGCGCCGCCACGCGCATGACGACGTCGATCTGCTGGTCGTCGGGCGTGGCCGCGAGTTCGTCGTAGGGCAGGTCCAGGTGCTGCCCGTAGGTCTTCTCGATGTACGCGGCGAACCGGCGGAAGCGTTCGAGCAGTAGTTCCTCGGAGTCCAGGTCCGGCAGGGCGGCGGGCAGGATCGTGTCGATCAGTCCGAGGAAGGTGACGCTCTCACCCGCGTCCGTCAGCTGCTGTGCCGTCTCGTAGGCGAGGCAGCCGCCGAAGGACCAGCCGAGGAGCCGGTAGGGCCCCCGCGGCTGGATCCTCCTGATGAGGGACAGGTAGCGCGCGGCCTTCTCCTCCATCGAGTGCACGCGGTCCAGCCGTTCCATCCCGTACACCGGCTGCTCGCGGGGCAGGAGCCGGGTCAGCGGCTGGTAGACGGACGTCGGGCCGCCGGCGGGGTGGAAGGTGAACAAGGGCGGCCTGGAGGAGCCCGGCCGTGACGGCCGCAGGGTGTTCACGACGCTTTCGCCGGTGGGGTTGACCGCCGGCCGGACGAGTTCCGCGACGGCGGCCACCGTCCCTTGCTCGAGCACCGTCTCGGCGGTCAGCGTGAGCTCGGCGTCCTCGCCCAGGCGACGGCGGATCGCCTGGATCAGTTCCTCCGCGACGCGCTGGTCCGCGCCGGCCGCGAGGAGGTGGCAGCGGACGTCCGTCGGTGGCTCCGGCAGGACTTCCGCCCAGGCGCCGGCCACCAGACGCTCGGCGGCGTCGCGTGGCTGGATGGAGGACGGCAGCGTCGCGGCGGGCAGGACCCCCGGGGGGGTGTGCCCTTCACGGACCGGGCTCCCGGGGCGAACACCCGTACCGGGGTCCGGGGCGGCCGCCGCCGCGGCGGTGTCCTGTTGTGGCGCGACGTGTGCCTCACGTCGCAGCCCGAGCTCCGCCAGGACGGTCTCGCCGACCTCGGTCAGGGTCGCCCCGCGCAGCATGAGGTCCGGGGACAGCTCGACGGCGAAGTCCTGCAGGACGGCGTTGCGGATGCGGACGGCCATCAGGGAGTCCAGCCCGAGCGCGGGCAGCGGAACCGTGTCGTCGAGGTCCGGGGCGCGGAAGCCCATGATCGCGGCGGTTCGCTCGGCCAGCCGCTTGCAGATCTCGTCGGCGGCCCGCTCGCCGAGGGTTTCCAGGGCGCCGGGCCCCGGCCAGTCGTCCACGGAGGTGTCCTGGACGCGGAGGCTGTCGCTGAAGAAGGGGATGTCGGCCAGGGAGGGGAAGGCCTCGAGGACTCGCCGGCCGTCGAGGTGCACGACACCCGTGTGCGTGTGGTGGTGGACGACCAGGGTCTGCAGGGCGTCCAGTCCCTCGGCCACGGTGAGTGATTCCATTGCCAGGGCCGGGTTTTCGGGCGCGGCACCAACCTCCCGCCAGGGGCCCCAGGCGATGGACGTGGCAGGTCTGCCCTCCGCTCTGCGGCGTTGGGCGATCGCGTCCAGCCAGGCGTTGGCGGCCGCGTACGCGGACTGGCCGGGTGAGCCGAGGAGGGCGGCCGCGGAGCTGTAGAACACCCACCAGTCGAGGTCGTGGGAGTCGACGGCCGCTTCCAGCCGCAGTGCCCCGGTGACCTTGGGCCGCAGCACGGTGTGGATGTCGTCGGGCTCCAGGTCGGTGATCATGCGGTCGTGCAGGACGCCGGCACAGTGGGCGACCCCGCGCAGCGGGTGCCCCTCCTCGATCGCGGTCCGCACCAGGCGGGGAGCCACGTCCGGGTCGGCGATGTCCCCCCGCACCACGGCGACGGACGTCCCGAGCTCGCGCAGCCCTGCGATGACCTCTTCCGCCTCCGGGCCGGCCGGCCGTCTTCCGCACAGGACCAGCTGGCCGGCCCCCTGCTCGGCCAGGCGGCGGGCCGTCGCGAGCCCCAGGCCGGTGAGGCCGCCGGTGACGATGTAGGAACCGCTGCGGCGCACGAACGGTGCCTCGTACTGCTGCTCCGCGCAGTCGGCGGGCGAGAGCCGGGCGACCTTGCGGGTGCCCGCCCGCCAGACGACCTCGTCCTCGGGGCTGTTGCCGAGGAGCTCCTGCACGAGGTCGTCCACGTGGTCGAACTGGTCGTCGATGTCGACGAGGGTCGCGCGCAGGGCCGGTTCCTCGAGGGCGAGCGTGCGTACCAGACCGCGCAGGCAGGCCAGCTCGGGCTTGCCGGGCTCGCCCGGTGCGGTGGCCCGGGCCCGTACGGTGACCAGCCAGAGCCGGGGCCGGTGCTGGGCGTGCCGGTCGGCGGCGAGTTGCCGAGCGACCCGCGCGGCGCTGCACAGCGCGTCGGCCGGGGACCCGGGAGTGACACCGAGGAGCAGTACGACAGCGCGGGGAGCCGCCGGAGCCGTTCCCTGCGGCCAGTCGTCGAGCAACCGGTCGGCGGGTGCGGTGAGCGGCCGGGTCGTGGTCCTTACGCTCTTCGCCGCCAGCGCCTTCGCGAGCCCGGTGGCCAGGGCGTTCTGGCCGGTGCCGGTGCCGGTGCCGGTGTCGGTGTCGGTGTCGGTGTCGCCTGCGAGGATCAGGGCGCTGTCGAGCGGTGCCGGGAGCGGGACGGTCGACTTCTGCCACTGGATGTCGTGAACGAGCGCTTCGAGGTGCCGGGGGACCTCGCCCTCCTCGGCGGGGCGAAGGCGCAGACCCTTCGCGGTGATGCGCGCGTCGGCCGCTTCCGCCACGACGTCCCAGCTTCCGTCGGAAGCGTCCTCGAAGGCGTGGAGGGTGTACTGCGTGCTCAGCGCGCCGGGGTTCTGGAGGTGCAGGCACCGCAGGCCCGCGGGGGTGTCATCGGCGTCGGCCGGCGCGTACAGCATCGCGGCGAGGAGTTCCTCGTACGACTCCCCGGCGGGTTCCCCGGAGTCGGCGCGGCTCCAGTGGCTGACGACGGCCGGTGGGGTGGGCGGGACGTCGGGAGCCGGTGCCGGGTCGGTGGGGATCCGTGCCGATGCGTGGCAGGTCCAGGTGCCGCTCGTGGTGCGGGCGTTGACGGTGACGGTGGCGCCGGTGCCGGAGGGGTCCCAGACGACGGTCACCGGTGTCCTGCCGGCCAGGGGCAGCCATCGGTGGACGGCCACGTCCTCCAGGCGCAGTTCAGGAAGCCCGTCCCGCTCGTGGATCTCCTGGGCCGCCGCGATCATGAGTGCGGCGGCCGCGGGCAGGGTGAGGACGGTCCGGCCGTGGAGTTGTCGTACCGCCGTTCGGTCGCCGTCCGCGCTGAGCTCGGTCTGCCAGAGCACCGCACCCGTACGCGGGTCGTCGGTGCGACGGCCCAGCGGGGAGTGGCCCGCGCGGGGGTCACCGGCCGCCAAATTGCGGCTCGCGAACCAGTGGCGTTCGTGGCGCCAGGGCGGGCTGGGCAGCGGGATCCGTGTCCCTGCGGGCCAGAGCCGGTCCTCGTCCACTTCGGCTCCCGCGAGGTGCAGCCGGAAGAGCGCGCCGCGCAGGGCGACCACCTCGTCGACCCGCTTGTGCAGGGCGGGGACCACCACCGCTTCGGGGATGCCGGCGGCTTGCAGGGTCTCGGTCAGGGGGGCCAGGGCGACGGGGTGGGGCGAGATCTCCAGGAAGAGATCGTGTCCGTCGGCGGCGGCCGCGGCGACGGCCTGCCGCAGCCGGACGGGGCGGCGCACGTTGGCGCACCAGTAGGCGGCGTCGGCCTGGACGGGGGCACGCGGATCGTCGAGGACGGTGTTGTACCAGGCGAGGTGCGCGGTGCCGGGCCGGAGTGTGCTCAGGGCCTCGCGCAGGCCTGGCACGATCGGATCGATCGCGGCGGAATGCCCCGCTCCGCCGACGTCGAGGAGCCGTGCCATACGGCCCCGGCCGGTGAGTTCGTCGACCAGGCCGCGGACGGCCCGGGCCGGTCCGGCGACGGTGGCTCTGCGCGGGGAGAAGTGCACGGCGATCTCGACACCTGGGAAGCGCGACAGGACCTCCTCGCGTTCCTCGTCGGCCAGTTCGACCGCGGCCATGGCGCCGGCGCCTTCGCTGTCGAGGCCGGCGAGCCGGGCCGACCGGTCGAGGACGACCCGCAGACCGTCGGCGACGTCCAGGGCACCGGCGACGACCGCGGCGCCGACCTCTCCGACGGAGTGGCCGATGACGGCGGCGGGTTCGACCCCGTGGGCGAGGAAGGTGCGCGCCAGGGCGATCTGCATCCCGAACAGCAGCGGCTGGACGTGCTCGACGCCCGGTGCCGCCGTGGTCTGCCCGAGCATGTCCCGCAGTGACCGGCCCATCCGGGTGAGGTACACCGGGTCCAGCTCACGGACCGCCGCCTCGAACACGGGATCGTCCCTCAGCAGGCCGAGCCCCATGCCCTGCCACTGGGAGCCGTGACCGGAGAACACGAGGACGGGACGACGGGCGCCCGAAGGCCGCGCCGCCCGGTCGTCGGTGCCGGGAGGCACACAGCCCGGGGCCTCCTCGCCGCGGGCCAGGGCGCCGAGGAGTCCGGCCGCCTCCTCGTGGGTGCGCGCTACGACGGCGGCGCACACGGGCCCTCTCCGGTTGCGGGCCAGGGTGTGGGAGACGTCCCTGAGCGCGGGTGCGTCGTCGGCCGACAGCAGCCGGGCGAGGCCGGTCGCGGCGTCGCCGATCCGGTCGTGGGAGCGGGCCGACACGACGAGAACCTGTGCGGGCGCGGCATGGCCGTCCCGGCTCCCGGTGTGCGGTTCGGCGCCCGCCGCCTGTTCCAGGACGACGTGCGCGTTGGTGCCTCCGAAACCGAAGGCGGACACGCCTGCCCGGGCCGGGCGGGTCCCCCGGTCCGGCCAGGCGACGGGCTCGGTGACGACACGGAGACCGAGGGAGTCGAAGTCGATGTGCGGGTTGGGCCGGTGGAAGTGCAGACTGCCCGGGATACGGCGGTGGTGCAGCGCCAGTACCGTCTTGATCAGGCCGACGATCCCCGCGGCGCCTTCCAGATGGCCCAGGTTGCTCTTCACGGAGCCGATGAGCAGGGGCTGGTGCGCCGGTCTGCCGCGGCCGAGCACGGCACCCAGTGCGCCGGCCTCGATGGGGTCGCCCAGCAGGGTGCCGGTGCCGTGTGCCTCGACGTAGTCGATTCCGGCGGCGTCGATCCGGGCGTCGTCGAGCGCGCCGCGCAGCAGACGTTCCTGTGCCGCGGGGTTGGGGGCCATCAGACCCGCCGACCGGCCGTCACTGTTGACCGCCGTACCCCGGATGACGGCCAGGACCCGGTCGCCGTCGCGCAGGGCGTCGGCCAGCCGTCTGAGGACGACGACGCCGCAGCCCTCGCCGCGGGTGATGCCGTCGGCGGCGGCGTCGAACGGTTTGCAGCGGCCGTCCGCCGCGAGTGCCCCGGCCTGCTGGAAGGAGGCGGTGACCGTGGGCGAGAGAACGACGTTGACGCCCGCCGCGAGCGCCGTGTCGCACTCACCGCCACGCAGGCTGCGGCACGCCTGGTGGACCGCCACCAGGGACGAGGAACAGGCCGTGTCGACGGTGATGCTCGGTCCGTGCAGGTCGAAGAGGTACGACAGCCGGCCCGCGGCGATGCTCCCAGCGGCTCCCGTGCTGGTCCACGGGGTGAGCCGGGTGGGGTCCGACGTGGTCAGATGCCCGTACTCCAGGGCGCTGAGACCGACGAACACCCCGGTGTCGCTGCCCTGAAGGCCGTACGCGGGACGCCCGGCGTGGTCGAGGGCCTCGCAGGCGACCTCCAGCAGCAGGCGCTGCTGGGGGTCCATCACCTCGGCCTCGCGCGGCGTGATGCCGAAGCAGTCGGCGTCGAACGCCTCGATGTCGTCGAGGAAGGCGCCCCGGCGGGTGGTGCGTGCCATCAGTGCCGCGGCACCGGGCAGGTGGGCGAAGTCCCGCCAGCGTCGGGCGGGGACGGTGCCGACGAGGTCGCTTCCCGCGATCAGGTGCTTCCAGAAGGCCTCGGGGCCGCTCACGTTGCCGGGCAGACGGCAGCCGACACCGATCACCGCGACGGGGCCCGGCTCTGCCACCGCTTCGGCGCTGCCGCCCCCGGTGCGTCCCTCCGGTTCCGTTCCCTCACTCCTGGTCAGACGCTCCACGAGCGATCCGATGGTGGGGTTCTCCCACAGCAGGGTGGCCGGCAGCGGCGCGTCGAGGAATCGTTCCAGCCGGCCGGTGACCCCGACGGCGGCGCGGGAGGTCAGGCCGTAGTCCACCAGCGGCCGGGTGTCGTCCAGGCCGGCCTCGGGGATGCCGCAGGTCTCGGAGAGGAGCCGGCGCAGGAAGGCCCGTAGCTCCGCGGCGGAGGCCGGTTCCGGGCCGGGCCGGGCGGCCGACCGTCGCGACTGCTTTCCTCGCATCTGTCCCTCTCCCTGCGGCCTGCACACTGCCGGTCATCGTTTCCAGGCGCCTGTGCCGTCGGCCCACGCACCCGCCAGGTACTGGTCGCGGCAGGCGCTGCGGGTGACCTTGCCGCTGGTGGTGCGGGGCACACTGCCGGGCGGCGCCAGCACGAAGTCATGGACGGCTACGCCGTGTCTGGCGGCGACCGCGGACCGCACCGCCTGGGTCACCTCCTGCGCGATTCCCTGGGACCAGGTCACGTTCCGGGCGTGCTCGGCCACGACGGCCAGCCGCTCGCCGTCGTCGCCGGGCACGGAGAACGCGGCGGTGTGGTGCGGACGGATCGCCGGATGGGCCGACTGGACGGTCTCCTCGATGTCGTGCGGGTAGTGGTTGGTCCCGTCGATGATCACCAGGTCCTTCAGCCGGCCGGTGACGTAGAGCTGCTTGTCGTGCCACACACCCAGGTCGCCGGTGCGCAGCCACGGTTCGGTGGGGTCGTCACCGTCGAGGACCGCGTGGAAGACGGCCTCGCTCTGCTCGTGGTGGTTCCAGTAGCCGCGGCCGATGTTGGGGCCGCGCAGCCAGATCTCACCGATGATCCCGTCTTCCCGGCGTCGTCCCGTCGCGGGATCGACGATCGCCATTTCCTGCCCCGTCGGCCGGCCGCATCCGACGAGCTCGACCATCACCCGGTCGTCGCCGCTCTCCAGCGTGCGCGCGGTCCCCTCCCCGAGGGCCTGCCGGTCGAAGGGGGTGACGGCCGGCTCCTCTCCCCCCGGTGACGCGCACACGAACACGGTCGCCTCGGCCAGCCCGTAGGAGGGGCGCATGGTCGTGCGCCTCATCCCGACGGGCGCGAAGGCCGTCTGGAAGCGCTCCAGGGTGCGAGGGACGATGGGTTCGCTGCCGTTCACCATGGCCGCGACGGAATCCAGCGACAGTTCGGCGCGTTCCTCGGCGTCCACCCTCTGCGCGCAGTAGTCGTAGGCGAAGTTGGGCGCGGCGGTGAAAGCCCCTTGGTGCCGGGTCAGCAGGCGCAGCCAGCGCACCGGTTGCTGGATGAACGCCAGGGGGTCCATGAGGACCGACGGCAGGTGACCGATGAGCGGCATGGCGACCGTCGAAACGAGTCCCATGTCGTGGTACAGCGGCAGCCATCCCACCGTGCAGTTGCGGCCCCGGCGGATGTCGTAGGCGTCGAGAGCCTGGCGGGCGTTGATGCACACATTGGCGTGCGTGATCGCCACCCCGGACGGAATCCGGGTGGAGCCCGAGGTGTATTGCAGGTATGCCACGTCGTCCGGCAGTGGCTCGTCGAAGTCCTCGCGCACTCCCGCCGAGTTCTGCGCCAGCTCCTCTTCGGTGACGACGCGGAAGTCGGCGGACATGCCGTGCGCCGCGCAGAATTCCATGAGCGGCTTCCGCTGTTCCTCCACGGTCAGCAGCAACCTGGGCGAGGCGTCGCGGAGTACCGCGACAAGCTTCTCCTCGTGCCCCGGCAAGGAAGGCGGGAAGAGGGGAACCGCAATGGCGCCGGCACAGGCGGCGGCGAGGAATCCGACGACGTATTCCAGGCTTTGCGGTGCGACCACCGCCACTCTTTCCCCGGCCGTGTCGGCACAGCGCAGGGCGCGGGCGGTCCGCCGTACCCGCTCGTCCAGCTCGTGCCAGGTGAGCGAGGAGGCCACGCCCCTGGTGTCGACGCCGTGGTCGACGAACGTGAAGGCCGTTTCGTCGGGTGTGAGGGCAGCGGCTTGGGCAAGATGGTGGCTGATGGTTTCTGTCACCCTGAATGACACTGGCTCACCGCACCTTCACGCGCGAGGGGTTCCGGACGCAAGCAGCGAAACAACAGCGAAGAGCAACAGCGAAACACGGAGCTGTGCCCCTTATCCGGTGACACGCCGATACAATCCGTCGGTACGCTCAACCTACGAGTCACCAGCGCCTATATTTCGCACGTGAGGCTTCGCACCCTGAGCGTCATCACGGCGGTCATTCTCGCCACGTTCCTGACGGCTCTCGACAACACCGTGGTGAATGTCGCGCTGCCTGAGATGCGCAGGGAACTCGGTATGAGCGACACGGGCCTGAAGTGGGTGGCCACCGCATATCCGTTGTCACTCGCCGGTTTTCTGCTGTTCGCCGGCCAGCTGACCGATGCCCGGGGACGGCGCTGGTCGCTGCTCACCGGGCTCGCGGTGTTCACCGGCTCCTCGGTGTGCTGTGCGCTGTCGGGCACGGAGGGGATGCTCGTCGGCTTCCGTGCCGCGCAGGGCGCCGGCGCGGCGTTCATCCTGCCGGCCTCGTTGGCGGTGATGTCCCACGACCTGCCGCGCAGTGTGCGCACGGCCGGATTCGGCGCCACGACGGCGGCGTTGGCCTCCGCGTTGGCCTTCGGGCCGGTCATCTCCGGTGTCGTGACGCAGCACCTGGGCTGGGAGTGGCTGTTCGCGCTGAACGTCCCGCTGGGCATCGCCGGCTTCCTCGTCGGCGCCCTCGCCCTGCCCGGCGCCGACCGCGGCGCACCCCACCCGCCGGGCGGCTTCGCGGCCGTGTCGCACCGAGTGATCGCGCTGACCTGTCTTTCCCTGGCTGCCCTGGTCTACTGCCTGATCCAGGGGCCCGCGTACGGATTCGGTGAGCCGACGGTCGTCGTCTCGGGTGTCGCCGCCGTCGCCGGGGTGGTGACGCTGTGCTGCCGCCAGGAACCCCGCCGCAGTGCCGCGCTCGGCCAACTGCTGCACCGGCGGCCCTTCCTGGGCGGACTGGTCGCCCAGCTGCTGTGGGGGCTGGGGGTGACCGGCGTCTACTTCTACACCTCCCAGTTCCTGCAGAGCGGTCTGCGGCTCAGTCCCACACAGGCGGGGCTGACCTTCACTCCGGTGGTCCTGGCGCTGTGCGTCACGGCTCCGTTCATCGCGGTCATGGCCAGACGGTGGGGAGACGGCCGTGTCGCCGCGTCGGGGCTGCTGCTGGTGGCCTGCGGCTTGCTGCTGGTCGCGCTGGGCAGTTCCTACGGCGACCTCGTCGACCTCCTGCCGGGGCTGGCGACGGTGGGCGCGGGTTCCGCCCTGGCACTGCCCGTGACGACGCGGGCCCTGGAGTCCTCGCCCCGTCATCTGTCCGGGTTCGCCGCCGGCCTGTTCAGCGCCACCCGTGAGCTCTCCGGGGTGTTCGGCATCGTGTTGGTGGGCGCCGTCGTGACCTTCGTGCAGCGCTCGGCGCAGTCCGGGGGCGCCGCGCCCCCCGAAGCCCTGCGAACGGGGTACCAAGCGG
This sequence comes from Streptomyces sp. NPDC001843, assembly GCF_042891955.1. Lineage (NCBI taxonomy): Bacteria > Bacillati > Actinomycetota > Actinomycetes > Kitasatosporales > Streptomycetaceae > Streptomyces > Streptomyces sp. NPDC001843. Next base: position 1,112,958 of record NZ_JBIATQ010000001.1, read on the forward strand.
GGCTGTGCATGGCGGCGGCACTGGTCGGAGCGGGCGCGCCGGTGGCCGTCTGGGCGCTGCGCCGCCCCCGGGAACATGACCGGGAACATGAGCGCCGGGCCGTCGAGTCATCAGCCGGGGGCAAGCCGTGATCCCCTCTCCGCGCTGTGCACGGCCGCGAGGAGCAGCGAGAAGAGCCGTACGAAGCCCTCGCCGGTCTCCGCGAAGGCATCGACCCGGGGGGCGTCCAGGATGAGGACTCCCACGGGCCGGTCCCCCACGTACACGGGAGCGACGATGGACGACCGGTAGCCGTCCCCCAGGTTGATCGTCGGGTAGCCGCTGGTCGAGAACGTGTCGTCGATCCTGACGGCGGTCTTGCGGCCGAGCGCCCACAGCAGGTCCCTGCCGTCCGCCTCGTCGGCGGTGTACTCGTCGGGCGCCTGACTGACGTCACCGTACTGCCCTCGCCGTCTGAGACGACGGCCGTCCTCCTCGAGGGCGTAGTAGGCGCATCTGGTGCCGGGCCCGGCCTTCGTGGCGACCAGCGTGGTGATCCAGTCGACGGTCTGGATCCTGAGCTCGTTGGTGCCGTTCGGCTCATGGGCGAGCCGTACCAGGTTCTCCACGATGGCGCAGAGGTTCTCGCTGAACGCCGCGATCTCAGCGTCGGCCAGTCTGGCCTTCGAGCGCAACGCGACGTAGGCGGCCAGGCTGGAGCAGGCGGCTCCTGCGGCGATGAACGTGATCTGCACGACGCCGGCCACGTAATTGACGACCGAGCCCGCGGCGAATGCGGCACCGGGGAACAGGGCGGCGGCCGCGGTGATCAACATCCGCCGCTTCTTCATCGATCGTTTACCCATGGCTGCCCCTTGCCGGAAAGTTCTGCTGCGGTTCTCTCGGCGCAGTGGATGGGCAGCGCACTGGCGTCTACACCCAGTGACCCCGACGGTGACGCCCAGGGACAATAAATACAACCGGAAATCATCCGAACGGGTTAAGGCCTCGCCGGCGAAGTCACATAGCAGGCAGAAACGGCCGGGCCCCGGAATCGGGGTCCGGCCGTTCTCCGCGCGGGGCGGTGACCGTCAGGAGCTCTTGCCGGGGACGGCAAAGCTACTGACGCAGGAGATCTGACCGTGCGAGACAGGGCAGTCCTGCGTCGTCTCATTGACGATCGTGATGTTTCCGCGCTTGTCGGTGGTGACCTGATACTGGCTCACCTGCACGCAGCGGACGTGACCCTTGCCGTCGTCCGCGCACTTGCCGCCGTAGCCATCACCGGCGAAGGCCTGGACGGCACCGGCGCCGATCAGAGCGAAGCTCCCCAGAACGCCCGCCGCCGCTGCGACTTTCTTCGAATTGAGCATCGTGCCTTTTCCTTTAGAGTCGGCCCCCGTGACCGGGCGGCGACGCCGCCATCACTTGCCGGCGGGGGCGACCTGCGTGCAGTTCACCGACGTGTGCTTGCTCAGGTCGTTGGCCTGGAGGCCGAGGACGTTGACCGCGAGATTGATATTGCGGACGTTGATAAGCCCTCCGCCCCAGAACGACTCGTTCGCCGAGCACAACTGCTCGGCCTTGGCCTGCGGGCCCCCACCCTCGGCGTGACCGATGCCGGAGCCCAGGAAGCTGACGCTGCCGAGCATGGCCGCGGCGACCGCCGCCTTGTGGTACTTGCGCATTACTTCTCCTTCTCGGATTGACACAGGCCGTAACGAGCTAGCCACCGACAGTCGCCAACTGTAGGGGATGTTTGTGACTCTTTGGGGATTAAACACGCGATAAGTCGGGCATCGGGCAATTGGCATAATGTGCTACTTTTGCAAGCAAACGACAGACCCCGGGGCTCGGAATTTGCTCCAACCCCGGGGTCGCGTCAGATCAACCGACCAGCGATCACTTGCCGACGGTGAAGATCTGGGTGCAGGTCACCGACTTGTGCTCGCTCTTGTCGTTGTACTGGAAGCCGGTGCCCAGGAGGATCGGGGCGAAGGGGTCCGCCTTCGTGCCCGCCACTTCAGTCCCGTCCGCCGAGCAGTGCTGGTTCTGCTTGTTCTCCAGCTTCACGGTCGCGTCGTCATCACCGTGGGCCTGACTGACGCCCGCGCCGAGGAAGCCGACGCTACCGAGCATGGCCGCGACGACCGCAACCTTGTGGAACTTGCGCATTACCTCTCCGTTTCTCATGTCGACACAGTCCGTGATGAACCGGTCACTCACAGATGTAACCCTAAGTGGCGTTTGCGACTTTTCATGGTAGAAACGCTCGAGTGCGTGAGTTTCTGGAGGATGTAGACACCTGTCACTTCCAGGCTCCAGAGGACAAGCGACAGGCCCCGGGGTTCGAACGGACTGGTTCGAACCCCGGGGCCTGCCCGGTCAACCGATCGGTGATCAGTGACCGATCGACCAGATCTGGGTGCAGGTCACGTTGCGGTGGTCGCTGTTGTCGCTGTACTGCGCACCGGTGCCCGCGAGAACCGGGGCGACGGGGTCAGCGCTCGTACCCGTGAACCCGTTGTAGTCCGCCGAGCAGTCCTGGTGCTGCTTGTTGTCGAACTTGTACTTCCCGTCCTCGTCGCCGTGAGCCTGGCTGACGCCCGCGCCGAGGAAGCCGACGCTACCGAGCATGGCCGCGACGACTGCAACCTTCTGGTACTTGCGCATTACCACTCCGTTTCTTGTGTCGACACAGTCCGTGATGGCCTGGTCACTGACAGGATCAATTTAGAGGATCTTTCGCAAAAAGGACGTTTCGACACCGCCACACTTACACCGAGTGGACGAATCCGGTGTCTTCCGTGCCGTGATGGCGTCAAAGGGTGATCTATGGACAAACGCCGTAACTGGTTACCGCCTGCCGCGTTGATCGGGGAGTGCGGTCGAGCAACATGCCGCCGCGCTTACCAAGTCACTAAGGAGAACGTGATGTCTCTCATCGCGAAGGCTGGCATCGCCGCTCTGGGCACGGGTGCTGTGGTCCTCAGCGGGGCCGGTATCGCCGCGGCGGGCGCCGGTGCCGAGGGCGCGGCGATCAACTCGGGCGGCCTGGCCTCCGGCAATGTGATCCAGGTGCCGATCCACGCGCCGATCAACATCTGCCACAACACCGTCCACGTGGCCGGCCTTCTCAACCCGACCGTCGGCAACGTCTGCAAGAACGGTCACCACAAGAAGCACCACTACGGCCACTGATCCCAGCCGTCCTGCCACCAGAGCCCCGGCGCGTCCTAGCGCCGGGGCTCTGGTCGTGAACGCGCGTCAGCTCACGCGTACCGGTAGATCCGGCCGACGTCCTCGAGCTCGTCCGGAGTCACGTCCCACGGCGGCAGTTTCTGGTGCCGCGCCACGATCCGTCCGTGTTGCTTGTCGCCGGAACCAGGCGGCGTCTCGGGGAGGTAGCGGGCCCCGCGGTGCCGCGACTGCCAGCGGTACCACTGCAGGTCGATGAAGGCGTGGTGCAGCCAGAAGACGGGGTCGTTGACGGAGGCGCCACTGAGCATCACCCCGCCGACCCAGCGGTGCACCCGGTTGTGGTTGTACCAGGCGGCGCTGCCCCGGCCGGTGCTCCAGCCCTCCAGCTTGTTGCGGAAGCCTCGGGTGACCGTCGAGTCCCAGGGCGCGACGTCGTAGGCGGGGTCCGCCAGCGCCCACTCCAGCTCGCTCTTCGTGGGCAGGTCGAGGGGGTCGCGCGAGTGGCCGAGGTCCCGGGTGAGGAACTCCTCGTCGCTCTCGTTCACCTTGATGGTCCAGTGACCCTGCTGGTGGGCGAACGGGCCGGTCGTCACCTGGTGGTCGGAGCGGCGCCCGTCGCCGCCGAGCAGGTCCTCGGTCCAGGGGACGGAGGTGGTCGTGCGGTCGCGCGTCCAGTCCCAGTAGGGGATGGTCACCGAGGGGTCCACCCGGCGCAGCGCGCTCTCCATCTCGAGCAGGAACCGGCGGTGCCAGGGCAGGAAGGAGGGCGCCATGTGGGCCGCGCGCAGCCCCTGTTCACCGTCCGGGGAGAAGTACTCGATGTGCGTCCGCACGAACTGGTCGTACTCGCCCCGCCGTTTGACCTCCAGCAGCGCGCTGACGAACCGGCGCTTCTCGGCCGCCGTGAGCGTGGCGGCGTCCTTACGCACGTACGCCATGCCGGTCCCCCATGTGCGAGTGCCGGGCGCCCATCGGTCCCGGGGCCACATCCCGCAGCCGCCGGCCGGGGCCGAGTTCGTCGACGGCGGCGCGGGCGGCGTCGAGCGGTGTCCGGTACGAGCAGTAGTGGTCGACCATGCTCAGCCAGGTACCGTCGGCACGGCGCATCAGATGCAGCGGACGGCCGTCCACCGTCACATGCCACCGGCCGTCACCGGCCGCGCCCCCGGCGGGCATCCACATGCCCAGGATGCGGTGACCGCGGTAGGTCTGGTCGAACGCGGTGTCGTCCAGGGCGTCTTCGGTCACGGGTCCGCGGCGGGAGAACCGCAGGGCGACGGCCACCGGGGTGAGAGCGGCGGTCACCGCGCACGCGACCAGGCCGAGCGTCGCCTTCCGTCGTGTGCGGTCGGCCGGTCCTGGCGGTGCCGGGTCCGGTGCTCCCTGCTCGGCATCCACCGGTGCGCCGATGCTGACGACCATGCTTCACTCCTCGTCCGGTTCGGTTGTCCGTAGCGCTAACCGCCGAACGTCCCGCGCGGTCACCGCCGCGCGGCCAGGCCGGTGATCACCCCGCACATACGGAGGGACGGTCCTCGGTCTGCACCGAGGACCGTCCCTCCGCGGGGCGTGCTTCCAGCCTTTACAGCCACAGGTTGCCGTGCACCGGCTTGACCTTGTCCAGCGTGTTCGAGGCGTCCTTCGCCGAGGGGATCAGCGAGCTGTGCCCGTTCACCGTGGGGAACTTGGTCGACAGGCCACCGCTGAGGTCGGTGTTCGCCAGGTCGGGGTTGCCCGGCTGGGCCGCCGGCGCGGCCGCAGGGGCGCTCGGAGCGGCCGGAGCGGTCTGCGCGACCGGCGCGCTCGGAGCCGCCGGGGCGACCGGGGCGACCGGGGCGACCGGGGCGCTCTGCGCGACCGGGGCACTCGGAGCGGCCGGAGCACTCTGCGCGACCGGCGCGCTCGGAGCCACCGGAGCACTCTGCGCGACCGGCGCGCTCGGAGCCACCGGGGCGCTCTGCGCGACGGGAGCACTCGGAGCCACGGGCCCGCTCGGAGCGGCCGGGGTGCTCTGCGCGACCGGGGCACTCGGAGCGGCAGGCGCACCCTGAGCGGCCGGGGCACTCGGGGCCGTCGGAGCACTCTGCGTGACCGGCGCGCTCTGGACGGCCGACGCACTCTGGTCCGCCGGCGCGCTCTGCGTCGCAGCGGCGCTCTGGAGGTCGGGCGCGCTGTGGGCGTCGGGCGCGACGGGAGCGACGGAGGCGTCCTGGGCGAACGCAGGCGCGCCGACGCTGGCGGCGATCAGGGATCCGGCAACGACGGCGGCAGCCTTCAGGGACTTCATCGTGTTCCTTTCCGCGGCAACGCAGGTTGCCGGAGGGGACTCTGTCGCCGTGCCTAACGAGCCGTGACCGGAGCGGAAACCGGAAACACCCAAGATTGCAAGTCCTCATATGAGATCAGTTCCGGTCCGTAGTGGTGCGGTTCCTGCGGACCGGCACCACGACGGACCGGTGAGGGCGAGCGATACGACGCTCAAGGAGTCGGCGGCACCACCGTCGGCAGCGTGATCGCGGGAAGCGTGATCGCGGGGAACGTGATCGCGGGAAGCGTGACGGCCGGCACCTCGGTCACCGGAGCCGACACCGACTCGTCTTCGTCCGGCGCCGGCAACGAGCTGTCGACCAGCGTGGCGGTGAGGCGGTCGATCAGATCGGCCAGCAGGTCGGTGACCGTCGGAAGCACCTCGTCGACGGTGTCGGCGGTGACCGCCTGTACGAGGTTGTCGATGGCCTCCCGCAGGGCGTCCAGCGCGTCGCTCGTGGTGTCGGCGGCGCGCCGCTGCGCCGGGTTCCTGGCGATCTCCTCGGCCAGGGCGCGCTTGGCGGCGTCGCCCAGCTTCCTGGCCTCGGCGGCGGGCAGCCGGCCGTTGTCCGCCTCGAGTACGGCGTTCAGCAGGTCGGTGACCGGGGTGATGCCGCTCCCGAGGGCGCCCAGTCTCCTGACCTTGGTGGCGAGCGCGTCCGCACCGGGGAGCGACGCGTCGGGCGACGCCGTGTGGCTGCGCTCGCGGGCCGGGGCGGCCGCCATGGCGGCGGGCCCGGTGATCCCGACCAGGAGGGCGGCGCACAGTGCGCCGGACGCGATACGCCGTGTGGGCAGAGCACGCATGGGTGTTCCTTTCGGTGGGCCGATCCTGAGCCCACCGTGAAAGCACCCATGGTCGCCTGCAACCGGTCGGACACCGTTCGGGGTAACGGTGCGGCACGGACCGAGCCCTGGGCTACATGTGACACATCGCCCGATTTGTGCGCTGATGGCGTGATTCCAGGGAGCCGACTGGCTTCACCGTTCCGACACACATGTCTGGTTTCACCATACTTGTCCGGTTAGCGGTTAGCGTGCGGATCTCCCGACGCTCCCCTCCCGGCGGACACATCGCGCTCTGCCGCTGCCACCGCCACCTGTTCCGAAAGGGCCACGACGGTCATGCCCCCTTCCCTGGGTCCACTGCTTCGCCGTGCGACGGTGGGCGTCCTCGCCCTTGCCGCGATGTGGGCACCCGGCGGCTTCCCGGCGGCCGCGACGGCCGCCGCGCCCGCACCCGAGACGAGCAGCCTCTCCTTCGCCCAGCGGTACCGCGCACACCAGCACGGCGGCATCGTGCGCGCCGCCAACACCGCCATCAGCTGCCGCCCGGCACCCGCGTGCTCCGAAGTGCAGGCGGGCGGGCGCGGTGTGAACGGCGACTTCGACATGTTCTACGTCGACGTCGACGGCGACCCGAACACCTACAACTCCTCCCGCGCGGAGGTCCGTCTGCCCGCCGGCTCCCGGGTGTCGTACGCGCGCCTGTACTGGGGCGGCAACCTGCGCGTGGGCGAGCAGAAGCCGTCGGAGGACAACGGGCGGGTGCTCGTCGCCGAACCCGGCGGGGCCTACAAGCCGGTCGTCGCCGACACGGTCGTCGGACACCGCGTGGCCGACGGCGCGGAGGCCTTCCAGGCCTCGGCGGACGTCACGCAGCTGGTGCGGGACAGCGCGCCGGGCCTGTACACCGTGGCGCAGGTCAACGTGGCGAGCGGCCGGTCGGCGGCCGGGGCGTGGGGCGGCTGGACGCTCGTGGTCGCGTACGAGAACCCCGCGGAGCCGCTGCGCGACCTCGCGCTCTGGGACGGCTTCGTACGGCTGAGCGCCCACACACCGAACGTCCGCCTGCGTGACATCGCCTTCGCCCCCGGCGCCTGGGGCTATGCCGGCCTGGTGGCGTACAACGGCGACCGCGGCACCACCGGCGACTCGCTCACCGTGACGACCGAGCGGGACGGGTCCACCGACCTCAGCGGGCCCGCCAACCCGTCCGACGACGTCCTGAACTCCACCATCAGCGACCTCGGGGACAACCCCCCGGGCCGTGTCCCGTGGCACGCCAACAACCTCGGCTACGACTCCGACGTGTTCGACCTCGGCAGGGGCCTGCAGCGCGGCGGTGACCAGCTGTCCCTCCGGCTCCATGCCGAGCGGGACACGGCGTGGGCCGGTGTTCTCTTCGCCGCCGTCGACGCCCAGAGCTGAGCAGTCGCCGCCCGTCCCGAGCACTTCCGCGAGCGAGGAAACCGCACATATGCATCTGTCATCCACCGGCCCCCGGCCGCGGGTCCTGCACCTCACCCAACCGGTGGACGGCGGGGTCGCACGTGTTGTGACGGATCTGGTCCGGGCACAGCTGGCGGACGGCCTGGACGTCACCGTGGCCTGCCCCGACAGCGCACTGACCACGCGGCTCGCGGAACTCGGCGCGACCGCACGGCACTGGCCGGCGACTCGGTCACCGGGCCCGTCGCTCCTGCGGGAGGTACGGCACCTCGCACGACTGACCAGCGAGGTGCGCCCCGACCTGGTGCACGCGCACAGCGCGAAGGCGGGGCTCGCCGGACGGCTCGCGGTGCGCGGGCGGATCCCCACGGTCTTCCAGCCGCACGCCTGGTCGTTCGAGGCGGTCGGCGGGGTCACCGCGAAGCTGGCGCTCAACTGGGAGCGTCGGGGCGCGCGTTGGGCCACCCGGATCGTGTGCGTCAGCGAGGCCGAGCGCGCCACCGGCGTACGCGCCGGGATCACCGGCCGGTGGACCGTCATCCCCAACGGCATCGACCCCGAGCACTTCCGCCCGGCCCCGGCCGGCCCGGTGCGGGCCGGGCTCCCACCGCTCGCCGGCCTCGACCCGGCGGCACCGCTCGTGGTCTGCGTGGGACGGCTGTGCCGGCAGAAGGGGCAGGACGTCCTGCTGCAGGCGTGGAACGACGTCGTGCGCGAAGTGCCCGACGCCCGTCTCGTCCTCGTCGGTGACGGGCCGGACGGCGACGGGCTGCGCGTACACGCCCCCGAGTCGGTGTTGTTCGCGGGCGCGGTCGCCGACGCCCGCCCCTGGTACCAGGCCGCCGACCTCGTCGTCCTGCCGTCCCGCTGGGAGGGCATGGCGCTGGCCCCGCTGGAGGCGATGGCCTGCGGCCGGCCCGTCGTGGTCACGGACGTCGACGGTGCCCGCGAGAGCCTGCCGGCCTCCTTCGCCGACCGGTGCCTGGTCCCCCCGGACGACCCGGCGGTGCTGGCCGAATCCGTCACGGAGTTGCTGCTCGACCCGCCGCTGCGCGCGTCGCTCGGCGACCGGGCCCGACGGCACGTGCTGTCCACCCATGACGTGCGGCACACCGCCAGGGCGGTCGCGGACGTCTACCGCGACCTGCTCGGCACCCCGCCCACCGCAGCGAGGACGAGCCCGCCCCGAGGGCTCGAGCACCCCCAGGCCCGCGGCGCCCAGCACGGCCGGCCGCTCGACACCGGCGGTGGCGCCGAGGCGAACCAGTCAACACAGCGCGTCGCGCCCACCGAGCACAGGGAGTCGAACCACTCGTGACCGCCGAACGTACCGTCCCCTCCCCCGGCGTGCAGCCGAGGGACCACCAGTCCTCACCCGTCTCGCTCATGCCGCCGCGCGGCACGCCCACCGGTCTCCGGTTCCCCGGCCCGCGGCCTCCGGCGCATCCGCACTCACCGGTTCCGCTGCTCGTCGCGGACGGCACCGCCGCCCTCGCCGGCGCCCTGGCCCTCACCGACGCCCGGCACCATCCGGTCTTCGTGGCCGTGCTGATCGTCGCCTCAACTCTGCTGCGCCCGCGCGAGGTCCGGCCACCGGTGCCGGGGCTGCTGGAGGAACTGCCCGCCGTGTGGGGCCGCATCGCGGTGACCTGGCTGGCGCTCGCCGCGCTGGTGGCCGCGTACCGGCCGGAGCACGCCCTGTCCATCGGCACCGTACTGACGGGTTTCATCCTGCAGGCGGCGGTGGCCGGTGCGCTGCGCGGCATCGTGCACGGACGGCGGCACGCCGCGCTGCTGCGCCATCCGCACACCGCGCTCATCGTCGGCCCGGTGGCGACCGCGCAACGCGTGGCCGCCGCCCTGCTGCGTCACCCGCGGTGCGGTGTACACCCCGTGGGCATCGTCGCCGAGCAGCCGGACGGCGCCGGCGAGGGCCTGCCCGTGCTGACGACCGGCGAGGAGGTCAAGCGCGCGGTCATCCAGAACGGGGTGCGCGCCGTGCTGGCCGTCCACCCCTCCGCCCGCGCCGAACAGGGGGCGCTGCTGCAGGCGCTGGCCGAGTCGGGCTGCGCGGTGTGGGAGGTCGACCCCGACTCACCGTCGTACACGACGAAGGAGCGGCTGGCCGGGTTCTCCTGCCGGCTCCTGGACCTGTCCCCCGCGCGCCGTGAGGGCGTGGGCAAGCGGCTGCTCGACATCCTCGTCTCGGGGACGCTGCTGCTGCTGGTCAGTCCCCTCCTCCTGGCGTGCGCGGTGACGCTGCGGATCTGCGACGGGCCGGGCGTGGTGTTCCGGCAGGAGCGCATCGGCAAGAAGGGCGCACCGTTCACGCTGCTGAAGTTCCGTACGCACCGGCCGGTCGACGAGCACGAGTCCGCGACCCGGTGGAGCGTGGCGAACGAGAGCGAGATGCGCTGGTTCTGCCGTATGTTGCGGCGCACCTCGCTCGACGAGCTGCTGCAGCTGTGGAACGTGCTCCGCGGCGACATGAGCCTGGTCGGTCCGCGGCCCGAACGCCCCTACTTCGTGGCCCAGTTCAGCCAGACCTACCCCGGTTACGCGGCCCGCCACCGGATGCGGGTCGGCATCACCGGTCTCGCCCAGATCCACGGGCTGCGCGGTGACACCTCCATCGAGGACCGCAGCCGGTTCGACAACGCCTACATCGACAACTGGTCGCTGTGGCAGGACGTCTGCATCCTGCTGCGCACCGCGGCCTCGCTGGTGCGTCCGACGGGGAGCTGAACGACGTGACCCACGCCCTGACACCGCTCCCGCGCCGGGCCGCCGCGGCGGCTCCGGTGCTGCCCGCGGTGGCCGTGGTCGCTCTGCTGACCCTGCCGGTGACGCCGGGCGGCGCGGAGCCCGCCGACGCGGTCTCCGGGCTGATGGTGGTGTACTGCGTGATCCGTCTCCTGCGTGAGCGGCGGCGCCCGCTGCCGCCCACGGCGGCCGTGGTGCTGGGCCTGCCGGTCGTGGGGCTCACCCTCGCCGCCATGGGGGCTTCCTCGCCCGAGGCCGGACTCTCCGGCCTCGGCCGCTATCTGCAGGTCTTCGTGCTCGTCCCGGCCGCGGTGCTGCTGCTGATCCGCGACCGGGGCGACTTCCGGCTGCTGGCCTGGTCGTTCGTGGGGCTCGCCCTGTGGCAGGGGGCCATCGGCGTCCACCAGTACGTCACCCGGACCGGCGCCTCCTACCAGGGCGCGGACATCCGGGCGGTCGGCACCTTCGGGGCGCAGGACGTGATGGGCATGGCCGAGGCGGTCGCCCTCGGCCTGGTGTGCGCGGTGGGTATCGCGCTGGGCCGGGCCTCCGTACGGCAGCGGGCCGTCGCCGCCGGATGCGCGCTGGCCCTGCTGGCGCCGCTCGCGGTCTCCTTCAGCCGGGGTGCCTGGATCGCGACCGCCGTGACCTGCGCGGTGCAGCTCGTGCTGGCGGGGCTGCGGCGCGCGCTGAAGGTGGCGGCGGCCGTGGCCGCCTTGGGCGTGATCCTGGTGGGCGGGTTCGGTGTCGGCAGCGCGCTGCTGCAGCAGCGGATCGACAGCATCGCCCAGGTCACCGACGCCCCCGACCAGTCCGTCGTCGACCGGTACACCCTGTGGGCCTCCGCCACCGGCATGTGGCGCCAGCACCCGCTGACCGGGGTCGGGCTGAAGGGCTTCCCCGAGTACCGGGACGGGCACGCCACCCTGGCGCTGTCGTCGGGCGCCGAGATCGCCGGCGCGGGCGTCAGCTACCGCAGGCAGGCACTGCTGTCGCCGCACAACATGTACCTGCTGGTGCTCAGCGAGCAGGGTCTGATCGGGCTGCTGACGCTCGCCGGAGGCTGGCTGGCGCTGCTGGTGTGCGGGCTGCGGAGGCTGATCGGCCGCCGCGGACCGGGGCTCGACTGCGCGCTCGTCGCCTGCGGGCTGCTGGTCTGGCTGCTGACCGACTTCGTGTACGGGGACATCGGCGGCCCCTCCACCGTGCTGACCGCCATGGGCCTGGGGCTCGTGGCGTGGTGGGCGCTGGCCGGTGACGGACGGGCGCGGACCGCGCCGCGGGCCGGGGCGGTCCGGCGTGCCGAGGAGGTCGTGGCGCGATGACGGTGCGACCTTCCCGGCCGCCCGGGTCCCAGACGAACAGCACGGCGACCGCCCCGGCGCAGGCCGCGCCGCGCGCCCGGGCGGATCGGCGCGTTGAGGAGGTCATGGCGCGATGACGGTAAAGCCTTCCCGAACGCCCGGATCCGGCACCGACGGCGCGGCGACCGTCCCCGCGGCGCGCGCCGCCGACATGGCCGTGGACGGCGCGGACCCGACCTCGGCCTCTCGGAAGTTCCTCGCCAGGGCCGCGCTGGTCACGGCGTCGTTGTCCATCGCCGGCTCCGTGCTCGGCCTGGTACGCGACCAGGCGCTGGCGCGGCTGTTCGGTGCCGGGAGCGACACGGACGCCTTCCTGGTCGCGTGGACGGTGCCGGAGTTCGCCGCCACGCTGCTCATCGAGGACGGGCTGGCGCTGGTGCTGATCCCCGCGTTCAGCATGGCGCTGGCCCGCCGCGCCCGGGGCGCGGCGGGCGACCCGGTCCGTGCCCTGGTCGTCGCCACCCTGCCCCGGCTCTGCCTCGCCTTCGCGGCGGTGGCCGCGGTGATCGCCGGGGCGGCTCCCTACCTGGTGCAGGCCCTGGCTCCCGGACTGCCCGACCCGGAACTCGCCGCCGACTGCACCCGGTTCACGGCCACCTGCGTGCTGGGCTTCGGGCTCGCGGGCTACTGCAGCGCCGCCCTGCGGGCCCACCGACGGTTCGTCGCGCCCGCGGCGATCTACGTCGCCTACAACACGGGCATCATCGCCGCGATGTTCCTGCTCGGCGGGCGCTGGGGCGTGCGCTCCGCGGCGGTCGGCGTCGCGGCGGGCGGCTGCCTGATGGTGGCGGTGCAGTTGCCGTCGCTGTGGCAGCAGCTCACGACACGCAGCCGGCCGCCCCGCGAGGCCGGGGCCGACGTCGAGGAGCGGCCTGTGCAACTCGCCCTGGTCGCCGCCGTACTCCTGTTCGCGCTGTGCCGCCAGTCGCAGGTGCTCGTCGAACGCTTCCTCGCCTCCACCCTGCCCGCCGGGGCCATCTCGCACCTGAACTACGCGCAGAAGGTCGCGCAGATCCCGATGACGCTGTCGCTGATGGTGTGCACCGTCACCTTCCCGGTGGTGGCGCGGGCGCTCGCCGACGGTGACACCGAACGGGCCCGCCGCCGCGTGCAGCGGGACCTGGCGGTGGCGTCCTGCCTGGTGCTGCTGGGCATGTGCGCGGTGATCGCCTGCGCCCCCCAGATGATCGAACTGCTCTTCCAGCGGGGGGCGTTCACCGCGGCCGACACCGCGGCCACCGCCGACGTCATGCGTGTGTACGCCCTCGGGCTGCTGGGCCAGACCCTGGTCGGCGCCCTGGTCCGCACGTACTTCTCGGGGGGCCGGCCGAGCTGGTACCCCGTCGGCGCGATGGCCGCGGGCATCGCCGTGACGTCCTGGGTGGGCGCCGCGAGCGTGGGCACCTGCGGTGTCGCGGGGATCGCCGCCGCCAACGCCCTCGGCATCACCGTCACGGCCGCCCTGCTGCTGGCCGGCCTGCGGACCCGGCAGGACAGCCCGCACAGCGTCTCGCTCCACGTCCGGCAGGTACTGACCGAGCTGAGCAGGCCGGTGCGCGCGGCGGTCGTCGCCACCGTCGCCGGGGCGTTCGCCGCGAGCCGGCCCGACTCCCCGGCGGTGGGCCTCGCGGCCGGCTGCCTGACCGTGATCGCCGTCTTCGTCCCGCTCGCCTGGGCTCTGGGCCCCGCCGGCCCAGGCGCGCAGGGCCTCGCATCCGCACTGCGCTCCGTACACACCGTCACACGAAGGCTCACACATGGCCGCTCCCGTTGATTCCGCTGATCCCGTCGACACCGGCAGACCCCCCGGCCCCCGCCCGGGCCCGATCCCGTGGGTGGCGATGTACCACTCGGTGGGTGACTGCTCCGACGACCCGTACCGCATCACCGTCACGCCCGAGCGGCTGGAGAAGCAGCTCGCGTGGCTGCGCCGGCACGGGCTGCGGGGCGTGTCCGTGGCCGAACTCCTCGCCGCCCGCGCCCGGGGCGAGGGACGGGGCCTGGCCGGGCTCACCTTCGACGACGGGTACGCCGACTTCGTCACCGAGGCCCTGCCGCGCCTGCGCCGCTGGGGCTGCGGCGCCACCCTGTTCGTCCTGCCGGGACGGCTGGGCGGCGACAACGCCTGGGACCCGCTCGGCCCGCGCAAGCCGCTGCTGACCGCGGACGGCATCCGGCACGCGGCCGCCGAGGGCGTGGAGATCGGCTCGCACGGGCTGACGCACGTCGACCTCACCAAGGCCGACGACCTCACCCTCAAGACCGAGGTCACCGAAAGCCGCGCACGGCTCGAGGAGCTGATCGGCACCCGGATCCACGGCTTCTGCTACCCGTACGGAACGGTCGACGCCCGCGCAGTGGAGGCCGTACGGGAAGCGGGATACGGCTACGCCTGCGCGATCGATCCCGGCCCGCTGACCGGCCGGCACGCCCTGCCGCGCGTACACGTCGGCCAGAACGACACGGCCTGGCGGCTGCACCTCAAGCACCGTCTGCACCGGCTGCGTCGGCGTCCGGTGGAGGGGCTGTGAGATGAGGGCTCTGCACATCATCACCGGGCTCGGCACCGGCGGGGCCGAGCAGCAGTTGCGCCTGATGCTGCGGCATCTGCCCGTCGAATGCGACGTCGTCACGCTCACCAACCCGGGTGCGGTCGCCGAGGGCCTGGCCGCCGACGGCGTGCGCGTCACGCATCTCGGCATGGGCGGCAACCGTGACCTGCCCGCGCTGCCGCGGCTGGTCCGGCTGATCCGCGCCGGCCGCTACGACCTGGTGCACACGCACCTGTACCGGGCCTGCGTCTACGGCCGGCCCGCCGCACGGATCGCCGGAGTCCGCGCGGTCGTCGCCACCGAACACTCCCTCGGCGACTCGCAGATGGAGGGCCGCGCGCTGACGGCGGGGGTACGCGCGCTGTACCTCGCCAGCGAACGCCTCGGCTCGGCCACGGTCGCCGTCTCCCCCACGGTGGCCGACCGCCTCAAGCGCTGGGGCGTGCCGGCGCCCCGTATCGAGGTCGTCCCCAACGGCATCGACCTGGACCGCTTCCGCTTCGACCGGGAGCGGCGCGAACTCACCCGCCGGCGGCTCGGCCTGCCGGAGGGCGCGTACGTCGTCGGCGGTGTCGGCCGGCTCGCCGCGGGCAAGCGGTTCGACGTCCTCGTGCGCGCGCTCGGCCGGCTCCCGGACGACCACTGGCTGCTGCTGGTCGGCAGCGGCCCCGAGGAGCACGTGCTGCGCCGCACGGCGCACGAGGCCGGCGTGTCCGACCGTGTCCTGTTCACCGGCGAACGCCCCTACGTCTCCGACGGCTCCCCGGGCCCGGACCTGCCCGCGCTCACCTCCGCGATGGACCTGCTCGCGGCCCCGTCCACGGAGGAGGCGTTCGGACTGGCGGTGATCGAGGCGCTGGCCTCCGGTCTGCCCGTGCTCTACGCCTCCTGCCCGGCGATCGAGGACCTGCCGCCGTCGGCCGCCGCCGGCGCCTGGTGCGTACGCGGCGGCCCCGAGGCGTACGCACGCGCGATCGCCGAGGTCCGGGCGGCGGGCCCCCGGCCTCGCACGGCCCCGGAGGCCGCGCACCGCTACAGCATCACCCGCAGCGCAGCCCGGCTCATGGACGTGTATGCAGCAGCGGTCTCCAGCCCGTCGTCGTCCCTTTCACCTCTGGGAGCAAGCCCGTCATGACCGACACACCGAAGCGTCAGCGCCGTCTGTCCCTGGCCCGGGTCAGGAGGCTGCCGTCCTGGTCGCTGCTCGCGGCCGGCGCCCTCGTCGGCGGCCTGCTCGGCGGCGCGTACGGCAAGCTGACCCCTCCGAAGTACACGGCCACGAGCTACGTCATCGTCGTACCGACCGGGCAGTCCGAGGCCGGTTCGGCCCTCGGTTTCGCGCAGGCGTACGGCCGGGTCGCCACGCAGCTCGCGGTGCTGACGGACGCGCGGTACGGGGCGGGCGTCTCGGTGCGCACGTTGCAGCGCAGCGTGCAGGCGGCCACCTCGCCGGACGCGCCGATGGTCGCCGTGTCGGCCACCTCCTCGCGCCCGCAGCGGGCCAAGGACATGGCCAACGCCGTCTCCCGCTCGCTGACCCGGCAGGCGAACGCGGCCAAGCGCAGGACCCACGTCGAGCTCGTGCAGTTCTCCAGGGCGGGCAAGCCGACGGAACCCACGTCCGCGTCATCGACGGTGACCGCCCTGGTGGGCGCGAGCGCGGGCGGGCTGCTGGGCGGCCTGGTCCTGCTGGCACGGCCGAGGCGGCCCCTGCAGGGCGACGAACCCGCCCCCGCCGCGTCGGTGCCCGGTCCGGCGGCCGCCGCCGATGTGAAAGGCAAGCGGTGACGCCGGTGCGTCCGACCGGGCTCGTGGGTGGGCCGGCCGGTGTGCTCTCACCAGTGGAAGCTGATGCAGAGCCGTCCGCCGAGCCAGTCCTCCACCCAGTCACCGAGGTCCACCGACGCGCAGTCCGGCGGGGACGGCGGGGCGGGCGGGGTCGGCTGCGGTGTGGGGTGCGATGTGGGCGTGGGGTGCTGGTGCGGCTGGTCGGTGCGGCCGTAGAGGAACGCCCGGTAGACGCGGGAGGACCTCGGGTTGGCGTCGCACTGCCACACACCGTGCGGGCAGTAGTCGGTCAGCGTGTTGTAGAGCGGATGGTGCGCGTCCATCCACGCGAGCATGCGCCCCATGTACTGGGGGTTGTCGCCGTTCCGGAAAAGCCCCCATTCGGGGTAGGAGATGGGTTTGCGGTGGGCCTTCGCGAAATCCACGTGTGCCTGGAGTCCGTAGGGCTCCGTCACCTGCTGGTCGAACGACAGCCCGGCCGGCTGGTCGTAGGAATCCATGCCGATGATGTCGACGGCGTCGTCCCCCGGATAACACTGCGTCCACGGAACGGCGTCCCGGCCGCGGCTCGGTGCGAAATCGAACCGGAACCTCTGGCCCGGCACCGAACGCATGGTGGCGACGATCCTTCTCCAGTACCTCTTCCAGGACTCCGGGTCCGGCCCGCAGCGGTGGGTGTAGGTGACGCCGTTCATCTCCCAGCCGAGCACGAGGACGGTGTCGGGCACCTTCAGGCGCACCAGCCGCTCGGCCAGGGCGCGGAAGTGGTGGTCGAACTCTCCTGCGGCGCCCCGCCGCAGGAGTTGCCGGACCTCGACGTCGGAGACACCCGCCTCGTTGCGTTCCTGCAGGGGAACGTTGAGGACGAGCATCCGGTCGGCCCTCTCGTCCCGCCAGCGCGCCCAGGCGTCGAGGAAGCCGAGGGCGCCCTCGATGTCGCTCCAGCGGTTGCCGGGCAGGTAGGTGTGGCCGACCCGCAGGTCGGCGCCGCCCAGCCAGCGACTGAGCTCGCGCATCCGTGCGATGCCGCTGGCGTCGGAGCTGAGGAAGGCCCCGAAGGCCGGGCGCTCCACCAACGGCGGAAGCGACGGCGGCTTCGGCAACCCGGGGACGGCCGGCGGATGAGGGACCGGCGGTGTGACGGTGGGTGCGGGAACGGCCGGGACGCTCACCGCGGGTCTCGGCGGAGGCGGCACCGGAGCCGGGGCACGGTCGTCGTCCGGCACCTCCACCCTCGCCGAGAGACCGGAGGCCAGGACGGCGGACACGGCCACCGCCACCGCGCCCAAGGCCAGCAGGCCGCGCCGGTGCCGCCTGTGCTCTGGGGCCATGCCCGCACCTTTCTTCGCTGTCGTCCGGACTTGTCGTCAAGTGCGCGTTTTTGACGCCCTGTCATTTGAAGTGAGGCACAGGAAAGCCGGCGGCGCCACCGCCGTTACGGCTTTCGAGTACAGCGCTCGCCCATGCGGGTGAGCCGATCTGAAGAAACCTGAAGAAAAGAGAATTCATGTCGCTGCTCGACACCCGGGTCCCCGCAGTACTGCTGCGGACCGACCGCAATCCCTTTCACCACGGAACACTCGGGGCCGTACGTTCGCTCGGCAGGGCGGGCGTGGAGGTCCATGTCGTCGCCGACGCGGTGGGAAGTCCCGTCCGCAGGTCCCGTTACGTGAGCCGGATGCATCCCCCACCACCCCCGGACGCCTCCCCGGACGACATCCTCGCCGTGCTGCGCCGGGTGGCCGACCGGATCGCCCGTCCCGCCGTGCTGGTCCCGATGGACGACGCGTGCGCGATCGCCACGGCACGGATGCGGGACGCACTCGCGCCCTCCTACCTCCTGCCGGCGATGCCGGGCGCACTGGCCGAACGCGTCGCCGACAAGGCGGAACTGGCCGCCGTGTGCGCCACCGCGGACGTCCCGCACCCGGTGACCCTGGTCCCGGACGGCCCGGCGGCGGTCGACGACGCCGTGCGGCGGCTCGGGCTGCCGTTGGTGGCGAAGTGGAGCCGGCCCTGGCTGCTGCCCACCGGCAGCGGACTGCGCAGCACCGCGCTGGTGCACACCGCACAGCAGGCCCGGGAGCTGTACCTGCGCACCGAGGAGGCGGGCAGCGCTCTGCTGCTGCAGGCGTACCTGCCGCCCGGACCGGACCGGGACTGGTTCTTCCACGGCTACGCCGACCGGTCGGGCGCCGTCCGCGCGGGCGGGCCGGGCCGCAAACAGCTCGCCTGGCCACGTGGCGCGGGCCTTACCGCGGTGGGCTGCTGGACCCCCAACGCACAGGTGCAGACGTCGGCCGAGCGCCTCGTCGGCGAGCTGGGCTACCGCGGCGTCTTCGATCTCGACTTCCGCCGCTGCGGCACGACCGGCCGCTACCACCTCCTCGACTTCAACCCGCGCCCCGGCGCCCAGTTCCGGCTGTTCTCGGACAGCGCGGGGCTCGACGTCGTACGCGCCCTCCACCTGGACCTGACGGGCCGCCCGCTGCCGGACGGGATCCCGACGGCCGGGCGGGCGTTCGTGGTGGAGAACTACGCGCCGTTCGCCGCGCTGCGCCCGGCACCGGGCGGACGCGAACTGGCCTGGTACGCCCGGGACGACCGCGTTCCCGGATGGGCGATGTGGGCCCTGTGGTGCCGCCATGTGTCCCGCCGACTGCGGGAACGGCTGGGCGCGACGACACCGGCACCGGCGCAGCTTCCGACCCCCCGGGCGGCCTCCTCCGCCCTGACCGACGATGAGAAAGCGAGCAGTTGATGATGTACGACCTACTGGTGGTGGGGGCAGGCCCCTACGGCCTGTCGATCGCGTCCCATGCCGCGGCCGCCGGGCTGAACCTCCGCGTGTTCGGCCGGCCCATGGCCTCCTGGCGGGACAACATGCCCCGCGGCATGTTCCTGAAGTCGGAGCCGTGGGCCTCCAACCTCTCCGACCCGGCCGGGCGCTGGCGGCTGGAGGTGTACTGCGCCGAGCACGGCATGACGGCACGGCACGCCGAGCCGATCCCGGTCGAGGCGTTCGCGTCGTACGGCCTGTGGTTCGCGCGCCATGCCGTACCGGAGGTGGACGAGCGCATGGTGACCCGGGTGGCGTCCGTTCCCGGCGGATTCACCGTGGTGACCGAGGACGGGGAGGCGCTGCACGCGCGGACGGTCGCGCTCGCGGTCGGTGTGATGCCGTTCGTGGAGGTACCGCAGGCGCTGCGCGGACTGCACCCCGCGCTGGTGACGCACAGCAGCCACCACAGCGACCTGGACCGTTTCCGGGGTGGTGACGTCACGGTGATCGGCGGTGGCCAGGCGGCCCTGGAGACCGCGGCGCTGCTCGCCGAGCAGGGCACCCGGGTACGGGTGCTGGCACGGGCGGACCGGCTGGTGTGGAACGACGTGCCGCCGCCCTGGGAGCGCCCCCTGTGGCAGAACATCCGCTCCCCGCACAGCGGCCTCGGCCCCGGCTGGCGGAACTGGTTCTACTCCGAGCGCCCGGGCTACTTCCGGCACCTGCCGGAGCAGACCCGGCAGCGCATCGCGGCCACGGCGCTGGGGCCGGCGGGTGCGTGGTGGGTGCGCGACCGGGTGGAGGGCGCGGTGGAACTGCTGCCGGGCCACCAGGTCACCGCGGCCCGTGCGGTGCCCGGCGGGGTACGGCTGGACATGACGAGCCGCAACGGCGGACCGCGCACGCTGGAGACCGAACACGTCATCGCCGCCACGGGGTTCCGGGCACGCTGCGACCGGCTCGGGCTGCTCTCCGAGGAGTTGCGCGGAACGCTGGCGGCGCTGCCCGACGGCTCCCCCGCGGTCGGGCGTGAGTTCGAGTCCTCCCATCCCGGCCTGTTCATGGCGGGTCTGGTCACCGCCTCCGGCTTCGGGCCCGCCATGCGCTTCGTCCACGGCGCGACCTTCACGGCCTCGACCCTCGTACGAGGGGTACGCCGTCGGCTGCGGAAGACCCCGGCGGGCGGGACGATCCCCGTGCCGGGAGCCGGCAAGCGGGAATGGGCGCCGACGCCGGTTCGTCGCTGACCAGGCACCGTGCGCGGGCAATGCTGGGCCGCTGACGGTGAGCCGGCCGTCAGCGGCCCTGGCCCTGGGGGGTGCGGGTGCCGTGCGCCGGAGGCCGGAGTCCTGGTCCTGCCCGGAGCCGGCTCGCTGCCGGGCGGGCCGGCCTCGTCGCCGCCGGCCGAGCGGACGCAGGGGTGCGGTGCGGTCCCCGTCGCGGCCCGGACCCCGGCTGCGCCGCACCGGCTACGGCGCCGCCGTGGCGTTCCGGAGCATGCCCGGAGTGCTCGCCGTGGACTGCGGGACGGGGTCCGGCACCCCGGACCCTGCTAGCGCCGGGCGGCGGCGCGGCCGCGGCGGTACATCAGCACCCCGCCGGCGAGCAGTGCGGCGCTGGCGGCCGAGGTCGCCAGCATCGTCTTGCTGCCGGTCTCGGCCAGCTGGGGCGGTTCACCCTGCTGCTGCTCGTCGGCCGGAGGCGTCGCCGTCCTGGTCCGCGTGGGCGGGGTCGTCGGACGCGGCTTCTCGACGACGCGCGTGGGGGGCGGCGGAGTCGCGGTGGGGGTGGTGGACGGCGTGGGCGTCGGGCAGTCGTCATCGTCGTCGCCGGGCGAAGATGTCTCGCCCGTACCCGACGACGGCGGCGTGTGGGCGTCCTCGTCGGAGGATGCCGTCGACCGCGAGCCGTTGCCGCAGTCGTTGCCGAACGCCGCGTTGAGCGCCGCGAGCCCGCTGATGGTGTTGCCGCAGATGTTCACCGGCGCATGGATCGGAACCTGCACCACGTTCCCGGCCAGCACGCCACCGGAATCCTTGGTGCCGCCCGCCGCGTCCGCGTCGGCGATGGCGGCGCTGCAGGACAGGGACAGAATGCCCGTGGCGGCGGTCGCCGCGAACACTCCCCTGCTCAGGGTCTGTCGCAATGTGGTTATCTTCCTGCTTGAAGAACTGGGAAAGCCGGCCTCGGAACGGAGAACGACGTCCAAGGCCGGCCATGACACGGTGGGGGAGGTTGGACCGATCCGCCGTCAGGCCGACCGGAATACGGAAAGCCCGCCAAGAAAGCCCCTGTGACCGTGGCGGAGCAGCGAACCCGGCCCGTTATCGCCGCCGATGGCGAGCGCCGTGGGAGCGGCTGTCACCGGCATACCGAGGGCAGAAGCTCTTGAGCACTGCGCGTTCCTTTCTCGTGGCGTCGCATGCCCCACTGCTTCATCAACCCGGCGGCGGAGAATTGGTTGCGGGGATTCACCCGGTTGGCGGGCTCCGCTACGACACGATGTCTTTCCGGGCGAACCCGCGAAAGGCCAGGGCGAACAGCACCAGGGCGTAGGTGACGGATATCGCGGTGCCCTGGATCATGCCGGACCACTCGGGGCGTGACTGGACGGCGTCGGCCCAGGCGAACTGCCAGTGCGCGGGCAGGAAGTCGCGCCAGTGCCCGAGGGCGGTGACGGCGTCGAGGACGTTGCCGACGATGGTGAGTCCGACCGCGCCGCCGACCGCGCCCAGCGGGGCGTCCGTCTTCGTCGACAGCCAGAACGCGAGCCCGGCGGTGACCAGTTGGGACACGAAGAGGTACGCGACGACCACCAGCAGGCGCTGGGCCGCCGTCCCCGAGTCGAGCGCGCCGCCGGTGGGGATCTGCAGCGGCCCCCAGCCGTAGGCGGCCGTGCCGACGACCAGCGCCACCACCGGCAGCAGTACCATCGCGGCCAGGCTGAGCCCGAGCCCCACGACGAGCTTGGACCACAGCAGCCGGCCCCGGGGCACGGGCGCGGCGAGCAGATAGCGCAGCGAGGACCAGCTCGCCTCCGAGGCCACCGTGTCCCCGCAGAACAGGGCGACGGGGATGACCAGCAGGAAGCCCGCCGACACGAACAGGTTCACCGCGGCGAAGTTGGCGCCGGACGAGGTCGCCGTGTCCATCAGCGTGACCTGGTTGTTGCGGCCCCCGGGGTCGCCGCCGACGGCGAAGGCGATGACCAGGACGAAGGGCAGGACGGCGAGGATCCCGCCCATGATCAGCGTCCGGCGCCGCTTGAGCTGCCGGACCAGCTCCACCCTCAGGGGCAGGGTGCGGCCGGCCCGGTAGCCGGAGGCGGTCTCGACGGGCTCCGGGTGCGGGACGGGCTCCTGCTGCTCGGCGAGCGTGCTCATGCCGTGCCTCCGATCAGGGTGAGGAAGGCGTCCTCCAGCCGGCGGTGGGGGCCGACGGACTCCACCGGGATGTCGAGCCGGACGAGTTCGGCGACCAGCCGAGGGACGCTCGCCTCGGTTCCGAGGCGGACGAGGAGCCCGCCCTCGGCGCGGACGGCCGAGGCGACACCCGGGAGCGCGGCCACCTTCTCCACGACCGGCTCCTCCACGGGCGCGGCGGTGCCGACCAGCAGGGTGTCGCCGGAGCCGACGATCTCGGCCACCGGCCCGGCCTGGACGAGCCGGCCCCGGTCCATCACCACCAGGTGCGTGCAGGACTGTTCGACCTCCGCCAGCAGATGGCTGGAGACGATCACCGTGCGCCCGGCGGCCGCGTACCGGATCATCACCTCGCGCATCTCACGGATCTGGGGCGGGTCGAGGCCGTTGGTGGGTTCGTCGAGGATGAGCAGATCGGGCAGGCCGAGCATGGCCTGGGCGATGGCCAGGCGCTGGCGCATGCCCTGGGAGTAGGTGCGCACCGCGCGGGCGAGCGCGTCACCGAGGCCCGCGATCTCCAGGGCCTCCTCCAGGTGCGCGTCCTCGGCGGGACGGCCGGTGGCCCGCCAGTACAGCTCGAGGTTCTCCCGCCCGGACAGGTGCGGCAGGAAACCCGCACCCTCCACGAACGCGCCGACCCGGGACAGCACCGGCGCGCCCGGCCGGATCGCGTGCCCGAAGACGCGGATCTCGCCGCCGTCGGGCCGGATCAGGCCCATCAGCATGCGCAGGGTCGTCGTCTTGCCCGCGCCGTTCGGCCCGAGCAGGCCGAGGACCTGGCCCTTCTCCACCCGGAACGACAGCTCCCGCACCGCGTACCGGTCCGCGGACTTCGCGTACCGCTTGCTCAGATCCGTTATCTGCAGCGGGACTTCGGCCAGCTCGGCGTCCGGTCCCGGGGCGGCCGTGCGGCGACGGCCGGTCACCAGCAGGGCCAGCGCGGCCGCCGCGCCCGCCGCGGGCAGCCACCACACCCATGCGGGCAGCGGGGCCGCCGCCGTGTCCACCGCGGGGGCCGTCGGCACGCTCAGGTCGCCCTTCAGGGAGACGGTGTACGTGGCCGGGGCCGCCGGGGAGGCGTAGCCGAGGTCGGTGGAGGCGAGGACGAGGCGCAGCCGGTGGCCCTTCTGCACCTCGTGGTCGACCGCCGGGAGCGTGACGGTGACGTCCTTGCCGGACTTGGCGCCCGCGACCCGGACCGGGGCGACCAGTTGGGAGGGCAGCACCTGCCGGCTGCCGTCGGGCGAGACGTCGTACACCTTTCCGAAGAGCACGGCGTCGTCGCTCGTGGAGGTGACGTGGACGGTGGCGGTGGGCGAGCCGGTGATCTGCAGGTCGCTGCCCACCGGGGCGGAGTCGAAGGCGGCGTACTGGCCGGGGAAGTCGAGGGACACCCCGACGCCGAGGGAGGACAACTGGGCGAGGCCGCCCGAGCCGCCCAGGCCGGGCAGGGCGGAGACACCGGGCGGGTCGGCCCCCGGCGGGTTGGTGACGTGCTGCTCGCCGCCGCGCAGCGCCATCTCCCGCCGGCCGCTCTCCAGCCCCGGATAGGTGTCCGCGGTCGCGCCCCGCAGTTGGGCGGCGCCGTCGGTGGAGTCGACGCCTCCGGTGCGAGTGCTGCGGAAGGCGGGGCCGGTGTCGACGCCCTTGTCACCCTTGAGGTAGCGGTCGAACCAGGCCGTCACACGCCCCTGCACACGGCCGGTCTCCATGTCGCCGCCGTCGTGCCCGCCCGCGATCCAGTCGACGTCGACGGGGGCGCCGTTCGCGCGGATCGCCTTCTCGGCCGCGTCGGACTGGGCGAGCGTGAACAGGGAGTCGGTCTGCCCCTGGGCCAGCAGCGTCGGCACCTTGATGCGGTCGGCCACGGCTGACGGCGAGCGCTCCTCGAGCAGTTTCCGCGCCGCCGCGTCCGGCCTGCCCGACTCGGCGACCCGGTCGTACATCCGGCACAACGCGGGTTCGAACCTGGCGCAGCCGCCACCCTCGTTGAAGAAGATCCCGGCCCAGAGCTTCTTGTACACCCCGTTCGGGAACAGGGCGTCCGCGAGGTTCCAGTAGGTGATCGACGGGGCGATGGCGTCCACCCGGTGGTCGTACCCGGCGGCCAGCAGGGAGATGGCGCCGCCGTAGGAGGCGCCGGCCATGCCGACTCGCGGGTCGCCCGTTTTGTCGAGCCGGACCTGGGGCTGCTTCGCCAGCCAGTCGATGAGCCGGGAGACGTCGACGACCTCGCCCTTGGGGTCGTTGACGCCGATCTTCCCCGTCGAGTGCCCGAAGCCGCGCGCCGACCAGGTCAGCACCGCGTACCCGTCTCTGGCGAGCTCCTCCGCCTGCTGCCGTACGTCGTCCTTGCTGCCGCCGAAGCCGTGCGCCAGCAGGACGGCCGGGCGGCGGCCGGCGGGACCGGAGGTGAAGTACGAGGTGTCGATGCGCACCCCGTCACCCATGCTCATCACCCGGTCGGTCCGGCGCACCGGGGCCGTGTCGTCGGAGGCGACGGCGGTCCACGTACCGGCACCGGCGAGCACGACGACGGCGGCCGCGGCGGCCAGCATCCGCCGCGGCCCCCGAAGCAGCCCTCGCACACCGGGCACTCGAAGATCCATGCGTCAACGGTACGGGCCGCCACCGACAACCGATGCAACCCGGGGGCCGACCTCCCGGCCCTCCCTCGGGCGTACGGGCCTCTCACCGCGTACACCAGTCGTGGTACGAGAAACCCATGGAGATTCGCCGCGCAGGCTCCGTCGCCGAGGTCGCCGCCGCCGGGCACCTCTTCGACCACGCAGTGCGCACCGAGTGGGCCGAGTGCTTCCTGACTGCTGCCGGGCACCATCTGTTCCTGGCCCACGAGGACGGCGTGGACGTCCCCGTGGGCTTCGTCAGCGGCGTCGAGACGCTCCACCCCGACAAGGGCGCCGAGATGTTCCTGTACGAGCTCGCGGTCGCGGAGCCCTACCGGCGGCGGGGCGTCGGGCGGGCGCTGGTCCTGCGCCTCGCGGCACTGGGGCGCGAGCTGGGCTGCTACGGGATGTGGGTCCTGGTCGACACCGGGAACGACGTCGCCCTCGCCGCGTATCGCAGTGCGGGCGGCAAGGGCGACGGTACGTGCTCGGTGGTGACGTGGGACTTCGCGTGAGCGTCAGAAACCGACACGTCAATGGGTGATTACCTACGGAATCCGTAGGTCCGGAGCGTCATTGATCGCGTATACAGCAGTTTCCGTAATAGCCGCCTTGTTTTTGCCCTGTGCGGGAACCGCAGGGGCGTCGTCGAAAAAGTCGCGCGTAATCCAGTCGCGCCGGTGTCAGGGGGCCCCGCTAGAGTCACCGCTCACAACCGATACACAGGGGTGGGGACCGATGAAGCTGGGGAAGAGCGCTGCCTGGGTGGCGTGTACGGCGGCGCTGCTGGCAGCCTCCGCGTGCGGCACGGAGGGGGCGAGGTCTGCCGCCAAGACGGTCGACAGCGCCGGCAAGGCGATGGCGGCGTTGGCACGGGCGACGGACCGGACGGAGGGCCTGGGATCCGCCCAGGTCAAGATAACGACGGCCATCGGCACCGACACACCGACCACCATGGACGGCACGTACTCCTGGGCCAACGGGTACGCCTTCGACGTCGAGACGGACACCAAGGCCGCGAACATGCAGGCCCTCCAGCACTCCGCCAAGATTCGCTTCCTGTTCGTCGACGGTGCCTACTACTACAACGTCGACTCGCCTCGCACCGGCCGGTACAAGGGCAAGAACTGGATCAAGGTCGACGGCTCGGCCATCTTCGGGGCGAAGGGCGCGCAGGCCCTCAGGGGGAGCAACGGCAGTCCTTCGGCGTCCATGAAGGGGCTGAAGTACGCCAACGACGTCGATAACCTCGGCGCGGAGACGGTGGACGGGCAGCGTACGACCCATTACCGGGCCGTGATCGACCAGGCGCACTTGGGCAAGTTCAAGGACGCGTACGGTAAGGACACCCCGATGGGCACGGCGCTCGGCATCACCTCGATCACCATGGACGTCTGGGTCGGTTCCGGTGACCTTCCGGTGCGCATGAAGGAGAAGATGGGCACCATGACGGTGACCATGGACTTCGAGAAGTTCGGCAAGACGGCCACCGTGAAGGCCCCACCCGCCTCGAAGACCGCCGACCTCACCTACGTGATGAAGCGGAAGCAGAGCTGAACACACCGGTGCCCTGCCCCCTCGGAGAGGCAGGGCACCGTACGGCGTCAGTGGTTGCGCGGGAAGCCCAGGTCCACGCCCGCCGGGGCGTCGG
Organism: Streptomyces sp. NPDC001843; assembly: GCF_042891955.1. Classification (NCBI taxonomy): domain Bacteria; kingdom Bacillati; phylum Actinomycetota; class Actinomycetes; order Kitasatosporales; family Streptomycetaceae; genus Streptomyces; species Streptomyces sp. NPDC001843. Next base: position 1,139,626 of record NZ_JBIATQ010000001.1, read on the forward strand.
CCGGGTCCGGCCAGCGGGTGGTGACGACCTTGCCGCGGGTGTAGAAGTGCGTGCCGTCGTTGCCGTAGATGTGGTGGTCGCCGAAGAGCGAGTCCTTCCAGCCGCCGAAGCTGTGGTAGCCGACGGGGACCGGGATCGGCACGTTCACACCGACCATGCCGGCCTCGACCTCCAGCTGGAAGCGGCGGGCCGCGCCGCCGTCCCGGGTGAAGATCGCGGTGCCGTTGCCGAAGGGGGACGCGTTGATCAGCGCAACGCCCTCCTCGTAGGTGTCGGCGCGCAGCACGCACAGGACCGGTCCGAAGATCTCGTCCTGGTAGGCCTTGGCGGACGTGGGCACCTTGTCGAGCAGCGAGATGCCGATCCAGTGGCCGTCCTCGAAGCCGTCCACCGTGAAGCCCGTGCCGTCCAGCACGACCTCGGCGCCCTCGGCCGCCGCGCCCTCGACGTACGAGGCCACCTTGTCGCGGTGGACCTTGGTGATCAGCGGGCCCATCTCGGAGGACGGGTCGTTGCCGGGGCCGATCTTGATCTTCTCGGCGCGCTCGCGGATCTTCTCCACCAGTTCGTCGCCGATCGCGCCGACCGCCACGACCGCGGAGATCGCCATGCAGCGCTCGCCCGCGGAACCGTAGGCCGCCGAGACCGCCGCGTCGGCAGCCGCGTCCAGGTCGGCGTCCGGCAGCACCAGCATGTGGTTCTTGGCGCCGCCCAGCGCCTGTACGCGCTTGCCGTTGGCGGAGGCGGTGGTGTGGATGTAGCGGGCGATCGGGGTGGAGCCGACGAAGGAGACCGCCTTGACGTCCGGGTGCTCCAGCAGACGGTCGACGGCCACCTTGTCGCCGTGGACGACGTTGAAGACACCGTCCGGCAGACCGGCTTCCGCCAGCAGCTCGGCGATCTTGATCGACGCGGACGGGTCCTTCTCGCTCGGCTTCAGCACGAACGTGTTGCCGCACGCGATGGCGATCGGGAACATCCACATCGGGACCATCGCCGGGAAGTTGAACGGCGTGATGCCCGCGACGACACCCAGCGGCTGCCGGATCGAGGAGACGTCCACCCGGCTGGCGACCTGCGTCGACAGCTCGCCCTTGAGCTGCACGGTGATGCCGCACGCGAGGTCCACGATCTCCAGACCGCGGGCCACCTCACCGAGCGCGTCGGAGTGCACCTTGCCGTGCTCGGCGGTGATCAGTTCGGCGATCGCGTCGCGGTTGGCGTCCAGCAGCGCCCGGAACTTGAACAGGATGGACGTCCGCTGGGCCAGCGAGGACTGGCCCCAGGTCGCGTAGGCGTCCTTGGCGGCGGCGACGGCCGCGTCCACGTCGTCGACCGTCGCGAACGCGACCTTCGTGGTGACCGCACCGGTCGCCGGGTCCGTGACCGGCCCGAACGTACCCGAGGCGCCCGCGGCGCTTTCAACGGGCTTGCCGCCGATCCAGTGGTTGACGATCTTCGTCATGACCGAGTACTCCTTCACAGATGGCGGCGTCGGGTCGAGACGTGCCGTTCGTACAGCTCACGTGCCTTGACCGCGGACGATCGGGTCGCGGTCTCGGCCACAGGAACATCCCACCAGGCCTGCGCCGGGGGCGCGCCCGACACTGTGTCTGCGGTTTCGGTCTCCACGTAGACACATGTGGGAGTGTCGGCGGCCCGCGCCTCGGCGAGCGCCGCGCGCAGGTCCCGTACGGTCTTCGCGCGCAGCACCCGCATGCCGAGGCTGGCCACGTTGGCGGCGAGATCGACGGGCAGCGGGGCGCCGGTGAAGGTGCCGTCGTCGGCGGTGTAGCGGTAGGCGGTGCCGAACCGTTCGCCACCGACCGACTCCGACAGGCCGCCGATCGAGGCGTACCCGTGGTTCTGCACGAGCAGGATCTTGATCGCGATCCCCTCCTGCACCGCCGTGACGATCTCCGTCGGCATCATCAGGTACGTCCCGTCACCGACCAGCGCCCAGACCGGCCGGTCCGGGGCGGCCATCTTCACACCGATCGCGGCCGGGATCTCGTAGCCCATGCAGGAGTAGCCGTACTCCAGGTGGTACTGGTCACGCGACCGGGCGCGCCACAGCTTGTGCAGGTCACCGGGGAGTGAGCCGGCCGCGTTGATGATCACGTCCGTCTCGTCGACGATCGCGTCCAGCGCGCCCAGCACCTGCGGCTGCGTCGGCCGTACGTCGGGCTCGTCGGCCTCGTAGCAGGCGTCGACGCGCTGCTCCCAGCGTTCCTTGTCCTCGCCGTACTCGGTGGCGTACTGGTCGGCGACCCGGTGGTCGTGCATCGCCAGCGCCTCGGTCAGCTCCTGCAGTCCGCTGCGGGCGTCCGCGACCAGCGGGAGCCCGGCGAGCTTGTGGCCGTCGTAGGGCGCGATGTTGAGGTTGAGGAAACGGACGTCCGGGTTCTCGAAGAGGGTGCCGGAGGCGGTGGTGAAGTCCGTGTACCGGGTGCCGACGCCGATCACCAGGTCCGCGGTGCGGGCGAGTTCGTCGGCGGTGGCGGTGCCGGTGTGGCCGACGCCGCCGACGTCCTGCGGGTGGTCGTGGTCGAGCGAGCCCTTGCCGGCCTGGGTGGACGCGACCGGTATGCGGGTCGCCGCCGCAAACTCGGCGAGGGCCTCCTCGGCGCGGCTGTGGTGGACTCCGCCGCCCGCGATGACGAGCGGCCGCTTCGCGGCCCGGATCGCTCGTACGGCCTCGGCGAGTTCCGCCGGGTCCGCGCCCGGCCGCCGTACGGTCCACACCCGCTCGGCGAAGAACTCCTCGGGCCAGTCGTACGCCTCGGCCTGCACGTCCTGCGGCAGCGCGAGGGTGACCGCGCCCGTCTCCACGGGGTCGGCGAGGACGCGCATCGCCTGCAGGGCGGCCGGGATCAGGGCCTCCGGCCGGGTGATCCGGTCGAAGTAGCGCGACACCGGGCGCAGGCAGTCGTTGACCGACACGTCCCCCGCGTACGGCACCTCGAGCTGCTGCAGCACCGGGTCCGCCGGGCGTGTCGCGAAAGTGTCGCCGGGCAGCAGCAGGACCGGGAGGTGGTTGACGGTGGCGAGGGCGGCGCCGGTGACCAGGTTGGTCGCGCCGGGGCCGATGGAGGTCGTCACCGCGTGCGTGGACAGGCGGTTCGACTGACGCGCGTAGCCGACCGCCGCGTGCACCATGGACTGCTCGTTGCGGCCCTGGTGGTACGGCATGTCGCCGGCGTACTCGACGAGCGCCTGCCCGATGCCCGCCACGTTGCCGTGGCCGAAGATGCCCCAGGTGGCGCCGATCAGCCGCTGCCGTACCCCGTCCCGCTCGGTGTACTGGGCGGCCAGGAAGCGGACGAGCGCCTGCGCGACCGTGAGCCTCGTCGTTGAGGTCTGCGCCGTCATCGGTAACCCCCAGTGCTTTCGACGTGGTCCGGGTGGAAGCAGATCCGCCACTCCCGAGTCTCGCCCGGACCGGCCATGACGTTCAGGTAGTACATGGCGTGGCCGGGCTGGGCGATGGCCGGGCCGTGCCATCCGTCGGGGACGAGGACGGCGTCGCCGGTGCGGACCTCCGCGAGGACGTCCGATCCGCCCTCACGAGAGGGGAATACGCGCTGGTATCCGAAACCGTTCGGGCCGTCGATCTCGAAGTAGTAGATCTCCTCGAGCTCCGCTTCCTCGCCGGGCCGGTGCTCGTCGTGCTTGTGCGGCGGGTACGAGGACCAGTTCCCGCCAGGGGTGATCACCTCGACGGCGATCAGCCGGTCGCAGTCGAACGAGTCCGCGGAGGCGAAGTTGCGCACCTGGCGGGCGCAGGTGCCGCTGCCGCGGTCTTCGACGGGGACCTCCGGCGCGGGGCCGTAGCGGGCGGGGAGTCGTCGCTCGCACTTCGCTCCTGCCAGGGCGAAGCGGCCTCCCGCGCCGGAGGCGATCTGGACCCGGGCGTCGCGGGGCGCGTACACGAAGTCGGAGACCCCGTCGAACACGCTGTCCCTGCCCAGGACTTGGAACTCTTCGTCCTCCACGTGCACCGTACAACCGCCGCTCAGCGGAAGCACGATCCATTCGCTGTCGCCGGTGGTGAACGTGTGGGTGCCGCCCGGCTCCAGTTCGACCACGCGCAGGCTGCTGTAGGTCCAGCCGGCCCGCTTGGGGTCGATGTCGAGCACATACTGGGCGCCCGCGGTCGCGCCCTGGCGGAGGTAGAGGTCGTTGCTGGTCATGCGGCCCTCACAGCAGTCCTACGGCGGTGTCCACGGCGGCGGCCACATCGCCGTCCGCCGGGTACAGCAGCGAGCGGCCGACCACCAGGCCGCGTACGGTCGGGAGTTGGAGCGCGCCCCGCCACTTCTCGTAGGCGGCGACCTGGTCCTCGGGCGAGTCGCCGATGTCGCCGCCGAGCAGTACGGCGGGCAGCGTGGAGGTCTCCATGACCTGGGCCATGTCGTCGGGGTTCTCGGTGACCGGGACCTTGAGCCAGGTGTAGGCCGAACTGCCACCGAGGCCCGAGGCGATGGCGATGGACTTGGTGACCGCGTCCGCGCTCAGGTCGTTGCGCAGCCGCCCGTCGTCGCCACGGCGGCTGATGAACGGCTCGACGAAGACCGGGAGCCGGCGCGCGGCCATGTCGTCGATGGCGCGGGCCGTGGACTCCAGGGTGGTCAGGGAGCCCGGGTCGTCGTAGTCGATACGCAGCAGCAGTTTGCCCGCGTCGAAACCGAGGCGCTGGATGTCCTCGGGACGGTGGCCGGTGAAGCGGTCGTCGAGTTCGAAGGAGGCGCCCTGCAGGCCGCCGCGGTTCATCGAGCCCATGACCACCTTGCGGTCGAGGGCGCCGAGCAGCAGCAGGTCGTCGAGTATGTCGGCGGTGGCCAGGACGCCGTCGACGCCGGGGCGGGACAGGGCCAGGCAGAGGCGTTCGAGGAGTTCGGCACGGTTGGCCATGGCCAGCTTGCGGTCGCCGACACCGAGGGCGCCGCGGGCCGGGTGGTCGGCGGCGACGATCATCAGCCGGTCGCTCGTGCCCAGCAGCGGCCTGCGGACCCGGCGGGCGGCGGCCTCGGCGATGGCCTCGGGGTGGTGGGTGCGGGTGTGGACCAGCGCGGAGACGTCGACCTTCGGTGAGCTCAGGCCGCTCTCGGCGCTCACGGCGTGGCGGGCGCTCACCGGACCGCTCCGGCCTCGAGTGCGGCGGCCACCTCGTCCTGGGTGGGCATCGCGGAGGAGCACTCCAGGCGGGAGGCGACGATGGCGCCGGCCGCGTTGGCGTGCCGCATGATCCTCTCCAGGTCCCAGCCGGCCAGCAGGCCGTGGCAGAGGGAGCCGCCGAAGGCGTCGCCGGCGCCGAGTCCGTTGAGGACGTTCACCGGGAGCGGGGGGACCTCGGCGGTGTCGCCGTCGCGGTTCACCGCGAGGACACCCTTCGGGCCCTGCTTGACGACCGCCAGTTCCACCCCGGCGTCCAGGAGGGCACGGGCCGCGGCGTGCGGTTCGCGGACTCCGGTGGCGACCTCCACCTCGTCGAGGTTGCCGACGGCGACGGTGGTGTGGCGCAGGGCCTCGGTGTAGAAGGGGCGGGCCGCGTCCGGGTCCGTCCAGAACATGGGGCGCCAGTCGAGGTCGAAGACCGTCGTACCGGACTTGGCGCGGTGGGCGAGGGCCGCCAGGGTCGCCGTGCGGCTGGGCTCCTCGCTCAGGCCGGTGCCGGTGACCCAGAAGATCCCCGCGTCACGGATCGCGTCGAGGTCGAGCTCGTGGGCGTCGATCTCCAGGTCGGGCGCCTTGGGCTGCCGGTAGAAGTACAGCGGGAAGTCGTCCGGCGGGAAGACCTCGCAGAAGGTGACCGGCGTGGGCAGCCCGGGGACCGGGGTGACCCACAGGTCGTCGACGCCGAAGCCGCGCAGGGCCTCGTGCAGATAGGCGCCGAACGCGTCGTCACCGGTGCGGGTGATCACGGCGGTGCTCCGGCCGAGGCGGGCCGCGGCGACCGCGACGTTGGTCGCCGACCCGCCGAGGAACTTGCCGAAGGACGACACCTGGGCGAGCGGGACTCCCGTCTGCAACGGGTAGAGGTCCACACCGATCCGCCCCATGGTGATCAGGTCGTACGCCATCCGGCTTCCCTTCGTCACGGCTCTCCCCCGGTTTGTAGCCCCGCACCCGGGAGCCTGTCAATGTTTTGTCCAGACATTCGGACCAGACCTTGACACGCGCTTTCGGTGCCCGCACGCTGACGGCCATGACGTCGTTGTCACCACAAGCCCCACTGTCCCGCATCCGGATCGGGTCGGCGCCCGACTCCTGGGGCGTCTGGTTCCCGGACGACCCCGCCCAGGTGCCCTGGCAGCGCTTTCTCGACGAGGTCGCCGACTCCGGCTACGAGTGGATCGAGCTGGGCCCGTACGGCTACCTGCCGACCGACCCCGCCCTGCTCGCCGAGGAGACGGCGCGGCGTGGCCTGAAAGTGTCGGCCGGCACGGTCTTCACCGGCCTGCACCACGGCGAGGCCGTGTGGGAGAAGACCTGGGCGCACGTCGCGGACAACGCCGCGCTCGCCCAGGCGATGGGCGCCCGGCACCTCGTCGTGATCCCCTCCTTCTGGCGGGACGACAAGACCGGCGAGGTGCTGGAGCCGGACACCCTCACCGCCGAGCAGTGGCGCAACCTGACCTCGCTGACCGAGCGGCTGGGACGCGAGGTGCGGGAGCGGTACGGGCTGACGATCGTCGTCCACCCGCACGCCGACACCCACATCGACAGCGAGGACAACGTCACCCGCTTCCTCGACGGCACCGACTCCTCGCTGGTCTCGCTGTGCCTCGACACCGGGCACTACGCCTACTGCGGCGGCGACAGCGTCAAGCTGATCGAGACCTACGGCGAACGCATCGGCTACCTGCACCTCAAGCAGGTGGACCCGGAGATCCTCGCTGACGTCCGGGCGAACGGGACCCCGTTCGGCCCCGCGGTCGCCCAGGGCGTGATGTGCGAGCCGCCGTCCGGGGTGCCCGCGCTCGGCCCGGTCCTGGAGGCGGCGCAGAAGCTCGACGTCGACCTGTTCGCGATCGTCGAGCAGGACATGTACCCGTGCGATCCGGACAAGCCCCTCCCCATCGCCCGGCGGACCCGCGCGTTCCTGAGGTCCTGCGGGGCGTAGGCCTCCGGCGGTCGGGCCGGAGTCGGGCACGCGGCGGTCGTGCGTGACGCAGGTGTCCGACCGCGCGCGGGGCGCGGGCTTCCGGGCAGCCGTCGGCCGCGGCCAGTCGTGCCGACGGGGTCGTGGCCCGGCCGCGCGAGCAGGCGGCGGGGCCGACTCGCCAAGGGCACGGAACGGCGGACACGGGCGCGGGGAGACCTGCGGCCGAACAGCGTCGGGCCCGGTCCGCCCCCGGCGCGTCCGTCAAGGCGCCACGCCCACGCACCCTGGCACGACTTCTGCTGCACCTCTGTCACGAACTCGCCCGCCCCGTCACACATGTCCCGAGTGCGCGGCCCCCTCGTCACACCCGGCCGACAGACACTTCCCGTGGTCACTCTGCGTCGTTGACCAGGCACAGGCTTGGTGATCACCAGCGCAGCGCCCGGCTCCCCGACGGCCTCCCCCGGCCTCCGCCGCGGCGCACGCAGGGAGGTGCAGCTCATGACCGACCGAAGGCTCTGGTCGTACAAGGAGATCGCGGCGCACATCCGGGTGCAGCCGGACACCGTACGGTCCTACCGCAAGCACGGGCTGCTGCCGCCGCCCGACCACGTGGAGGGCGGCAAGCCCTACTGGTACGCCGACACCGTCCGCACCTGGGTCGCCTCCAGACCCGGCAACCGCGGCCGGAAGGAGACCTGAGCGGTCGGGCACGCGGGTGTCGGTTCCCGGAGTTCCGGGTGTCAGTTCCAGGGTTGGATGACGACGACTCCCGCGCCGGGTGCCGTACCCATCGCGGCGAGCCCGTCCGGAGCCGCGTCCAGCGGGATCGTCGACGTCACCAGCAGGTCGGGCCGCAGTACGCCCGCGCGGACCAGTTCCAGCATGCCCGGATAGGCGTGCGCGGCCATGCCGTGACTGCCGAGGAGTTCGAGCTCCAGGGCGATGGCGCGGGCCATGGGCACGGGGGTCGTGCCGTCCGGCGAGGGCAGCAGGCCCACCTGGACGTGCCGGCCGCGACGGCGCAGCGACTCCACGGAGGCCGCACAGGTGGCGGGCGAACCGAGCGCGTCGAGGGAGAGATGGGCGCCGCCACCGGTCACGTCACGGATCGCGGCGGCCGTGTCCCGCGTCCGCGCGGCGTCCACACAGTGCGCCGCGCCGAACCCGCGCGCCAGGTCCAGCGCCGCCGGTGACACGTCCACGGCGACCACGCGCGCCCCCGCGGCCGCCGCGATCATCACGGCCGACAGGCCCACTCCCCCGCAGCCGTGCACCGCGACCCACTCCCCCGCGGCCACCCGCCCCTGCTGCACGACCGCACGGAAGGCCGTCGCGAACCGGCAGCCGAGCGAGGCCGCCGTCGCGAAGGACAGTTCCTCGGGGACGGCGACGAGGTTCACGTCGGCGTGGTCCAGCGCGACGTACTGGGCGAACGAGCCCCAGTGGTGGAAGCCGGGCTGGGTCTGCCGCTCGCACACCTGATGGTCACCGGCCGCACAGGCGGGACAGGCGCCGCAGGCGCAGACGAAGGGCACGGTGACCCGGTCGCCGGGGCGCCATGCGGTGACCCGGTCGCCGACCGCCTCGACGGTCCCGGCGAGTTCGTGGCCCGGCACGTGCGGCAGCGTGATGTCCGAATCGTGGCCCATCCAGCCGTGCCAGTCGCTGCGGCACAGGCCGGTGGCCTCGACGCGCACCACGACACCGTGCTCGGCGGGCCGCGGATCCGGCACCTCCCGCACCTCGGCCGGCTCCCCGTACCGCTCGAACACCACAGCCCGCATGTGCCCTCGCCCTCACCTTCCGCACCGCCGCAGAGATCAACGCGAACACTACGAGCGACTCCACCGCACGGACCACACCGGCCTCCCTCGGACTGCGACACAGGGGACACCTGCATAGGGTTCGGGTAAATCACCCAGCAGGAGCCCGAGGGGATCTGCCGTGACCCATCCTCCGCCGCCCGGCGCGCCCCGCGCCCGCATCCCCGGCCCGCAGCAACCCCCTCCCCCGTATCCGCGCATCCGAGCGGGCCTGTGGCGGCGCTGGCTGGGCGGCGGTCTGGCCCTGTGGGCGCTGACCACGCTGGTGACCTACACGACAGCGGACACCACGTTGCTGCCGACCCTGATCCCGCTCGGCGGCTTCCTCCTCCCCGTCACCTTCGTGCTGTGGGCCTACGAGCGGCACGCGCGCGACCTGGGGGTCAGCGCGGTCCTCGGCTGCGCCCTGGCCGGCGGCGCGCTCGGCGTCCTGGGAGCGTCGGCGGCGGAGTACCACCTGATCAACCCCTCGCCGTGGACGTTCGCCACCGTCGGCCCGGTCGAGGAGACGCTGAAGCTCGGCGCGCTGATGTTCGCGCTGCGCCGGCTGAGCGGGATCCGCGGCATGCGGGCCGGGCTCGCGCTGGGCGCGGCCGTCGGCTTCGGTTTCGCGGCACTGGAGAGCTGGGGCCACACCCTCGAAGCGGCCGTCGTCCCGGGTGACGCCGGGCTGCGGGCGCTGCTGGGGGCCGAACTCCTGCGCGGGGTGCTGGCACCCCTGGGGCAGGGCCTGTGGACGGCCGTCGCGGGCGGGGTGCTGCTCGCGCACCGCCGCCCGAACGGCCGCTTCCGCCTCGGCGGACCGGTCCTCGGCGCCTGGCTCGGAGTGTGCCTGCTGCACGCGCTGTGGGACTCCGCCCACGGGTACCTCCCCCGGCCGGCGGCCGCGGTGGAGCACCTCTTCACGGTGTTCTCCGTCGGCGGACCGGTACTCGTCCCCCTGCTGGGCATCGCCTGGGTCTGTTCACCGGCACGCCGGGGCACCTCTTGGAGAAATACCCCCTAGGGGTATACCCTCGGGAGTGCGGGCCCCACCGTGGGCCTCGTCGGCCCCACCCGCAACGACGAGGAGTAACGACATGAGCGCCCCGACCGACACCCCGTCCGTCACCACCGTCTACAAGGTGAGCGGGATGAGCTGTGGACACTGCGAGGGCTCCGTCTCCGCCGAGATCTCCGAGATCCCCGGCGTGACCTCGGTGAAGGCCGTCGCGTCGACCGGCGAGGTCACCGTCGTCTCCACCGCCCCGCTCGACGAGGAGGCCGTTCGCGCGGCCGTCGACGAGGCCGGCTTCGAGCTCTCGGGCCGCGCCTGATCCGACGTTCACCCTCGACCGGGCCGTACCGCCCAGCTGATACTGGCTCCGTGCGGTCCGGTCCGTCGTCTGGAGTCCGGACATGACCAGTACCACCAGCGCAGAGACAGCCATAGGCACGACCTCCGGTACGCAGCCGGACCCGGCGCCGGGTGAGAGCGCCGAGGTCGAGCTGCTCATCGGCGGGATGACCTGTGCCTCCTGCGCCGCTCGCGTCGAGAAGAAGCTCAACCGCATGGAGGGCGTGAGAGCCACGGTGAACTTCGCCACCGAGAAGGCGAAGGTCAGCTACCCCGAAGGCGTCCAGGTCGCCGACCTGATCGCCACCGTGGTGAAGACCGGGTACACCGCCGAGGAACCCGCGCCGCCGGAGCCCGCCCCCGAGGAGCAGCCCGCCGGGACCGAGCAGGACCCCGAGCTCGCCGCCCTGCGCCAGCGGCTCACCGCCTCCGCGGTACTGGCCCTTCCCGTGGTCCTGCTCGCCATGATCCCCGCCCTGCAGTTCGACAACTGGCAGTGGCTCTCGCTCACCCTCGCCTCGCCGGTCGTCGTCTGGGGCGCGTGGCCGTTCCACCGGGCCGCCTGGATCAACGCCCGCCACGGCGCCGCCACCATGGACACACTCGTCTCGGTCGGCACGCTGGCCGCGTACGGCTGGTCGCTGTGGGCACTGTTCTTCGGCGACGCGGGCATGACGGGGATGCACGACGAGTTCCGGTTCACCGTCTCGCGGATGGACGGCGCGTCCACGATCTACCTGGAGGTGGCCGCCGGAGTCGTCGCCCTGATCCTCCTCGGCCGCTTCCTGGAGTCCCGCTCCAAGCGCCGCGCTGGAGCGGCCCTGCGGGCGCTGATGGAACTCGGCGCCAAGGACGTCGCCGTCCTGAGGGACGGCCGTGAGGTACGCGTCCCGGTGAGCTCCCTGGCCGTCGGCGACCGGTTCGTGGTCCGCCCGGGAGAGAAGATCGCCACCGACGGCACGGTGGTCGAGGGCGTCTCCGCCGTCGACGCCTCGATGCTGACCGGCGAGTCGGTACCGGTGGACGTAGCGCCCGGGTCCACCGTGACCGGCGCGACCGTGAACGCCGGCGGCCGGCTGGTCGTGGCGGCCACCCGGGTCGGCGCCGACACCCAGCTCGCCCGGATGGCGAAGCTGGTGGAGGACGCGCAGAACGGCAAGGCCGAGGTGCAGCGCCTGGCGGACCGGGTCTCGGCGGTCTTCGTGCCCGTCGTCATCCTCATCGCACTCGGCACCTTCGCCGTCTGGCTGGCCGTCACCGGCGACACCGTCGCCGCCTTCACGGCCGCCGTCGCCGTACTGATCATCGCCTGCCCGTGTGCGCTCGGCCTCGCGACGCCGACCGCGCTGATGGTCGGCACCGGGCGCGGCGCCCAGCTCGGCATCCTCATCAAGGGCCCGGAGGTACTGGAGTCCACCCGCCGCGTGGACACCGTCGTCCTGGACAAGACCGGCACGGTCACCACCGGCCGGATGACCCTCCAAGAGGTGTACGTCGCCGAGGGCACCGACGTGGAAGAGGTATTGCGGCTGGCGGGCGCCCTGGAGCACGCCTCCGAGCACCCGGTCGCCCGGGCGGTCGCCGCCGGCGCCGAGGAGCGGGTCGGACCGCTGCCGGCGGCCGAGCACTTCGAGAACGTCCCGGGGCGGGGCGTACGCGGACGCGTGGCGGGCCGTGACGTGGCCGTGGGACGGCTCTTCCACGAGCTGCCCGAGGAGTTGGCCGCCGCCCGCGCCCGGGCCGAGCGGGAGGGCCGTACGGCCGTCGTGGTCGGCTGGGACGGAGCCGCCCGCGGTGTCCTCGCCGTCGCCGACGCGGTCAAGGAGACCAGCGCCGAGGCGGTGCGCGAGCTGCGCGCGCTGGGGCTGACGCCGGTGCTGCTGACCGGGGACAACCGGGTGGTGGCCGAGGCCGTGGCACGGGCCGTGGGCATCGAGGAGGTCGTCGCCGAGGTGCTGCCCGAGGACAAGGTCGACGTCGTGCGCAAGCTCCAGGGCGAGGGACGGACCGTCGCCATGGTCGGCGACGGGGTCAACGACGCCGCCGCGCTCGCCGCCGCCGACCTGGGCCTGGCGATGGGCACCGGCACGGACGCGGCGATCGAGGCGGGCGATCTGACGCTGGTGCGCGGGGACCTGCGGGTGGCGGCCGACGCCATCCGGCTGGCACGGCGTACGCTGGGCACGATCAAGGGCAACCTGGTGTGGGCCTTCGGTTACAACGTGGCCGCGCTGCCGCTGGCGGCGGCGGGGCTGCTGAACCCGATGATCGCGGGGGCCGCGATGGCCTTCTCGTCGGTGTTCGTGGTGACCAACAGTCTGCGGCTGCGGACGTTCCGCTGAGGTTCCACCGGGGTTCCGGTGAGGGGCCGGTGAGGTTCCGGTTGGAGGGGCTCGCAAGTTACTCCGGGGTTCCGGAAGTCGATGTCAGAGTCCCCCTGGAGTCCGGGGCATACCTCACATAAGCTCTTCACGAGGCTCTCGCATCATCCTTACGCTTGAGTCCCGATCGCCATATCGGGGCCCTTGCGCATCTAACGGACATATGCAAGAGACACAGATCACAGTGATGCGAACGTAACCATCGAAGGGATTCGAGGGTCTAAGTTGGCGATGTCAGATCGGCGTCTTGGGGGGCGCTGACTGGCATCTGGGGATGTCTTGGGGGACTTCCTCAGAGATGCGTTGCCGGGACACGTACACCGGGAAGCTTTGAGCGGCCCTCCCTGCGTGCGCTGTCCCGGCAGACCGCACCGCATCACTGGAGTGCGACGGGTTTTGCTCGTTGTGCTCAGACAGCGATTCAGGCGCTGTCCTCTCCGAGCGCCCGGCCGGATCCCGTGGGGGGAATCCGCACCGGGACATGGGAAGGCGCCCTGGTCGCCGGCCCGTGGGGGGACCGGCGCTCCGGGGCGCCTTCTGCTTTGCGTCTGTGCGCGATCATGCCGCTGAGCGCCTGCGCGCGACCAAGCCGCCATGCGCCTGAGCGCGATCAGGCGTCCGAGGGGCTCACGCACCCCGGACGCCCTGGAAAGAGACTCAGCGCTCCTCGACCGGGACGAAGTCCCGCTCCACCACGCCGGTGTAGATCTGGCGCGGACGGCCGATGCGGGAGCCCGGCTCCTTGATCATCTCGTGCCACTGGGCGATCCAGCCCGGCAGACGGCCCAGGGCGAACAGGACCGTGAACATCTCGGTCGGGAAGCCCATGGCCCGGTAGATCAGACCGGTGTAGAAGTCCACGTTCGGGTAGAGCTTGCGCTCGACGAAGTAGTCGTCGGACAGCGCGTGCTCCTCCAGCTTCAGGGCGATGTCGAGGAGCTCGTCCTCCTTGCCCAGCGCGGAGAGCACATCGTGTGCGGCGGCCTTGATGATCCGGGCGCGCGGGTCGAAGTTCTTGTAGACCCGGTGGCCGAAGCCCATCAGGCGGACGCCGTCCTCCTTGTTCTTCACCTTGCGGATGAAGGTGTCGACGTCGCCGCCGGAGTCGCGGATGCCCTCGAGCATCTCCAGCACCGACTGGTTGGCGCCGCCGTGCAGCGGGCCCCACAGGGCGTTGATGCCGGCCGAGATCGACGCGAACATGTTGGCCTGCGAGGAGCCGACCAGGCGGACCGTGGAGGTCGAACAGTTCTGCTCGTGGTCGGCGTGCAGGATCAGCAGCTTGTCGAGCGCGGAGACCACGACCGGGTCCAGGTCGTACTCCTGCGCCGGGACCGAGAACGTCATGCGCAGGAAGTTCTCGACGTAGCCGAGGTCGTTGCGCGGGTAGACGAACGGGTGACCGATCGACTTCTTGTACGCGTACGCCGCGATCGTCGGAAGCTTGGCGAGCAGGCGGATGGTCGAGAGGTTGCGCTGCTTCTCGTCGAACGGGTTGTGGCTGTCCTGGTAGAACGTGGACAGCGCCGAGACGACCGAGGACAGCATGGCCATCGGGTGGGCGTCGCGCGGGAAGCCCCGGTAGAAGTTCTTGACGTCCTCGTGCAGCAGGGTGTGCCGCGTGATGTCGTTCTGGAACGTGGTGAGCTCGTCGACGGTCGGCAGCTCACCGTTGATCAGCAGGTAGGCCACCTCCAGGAAGGTGGAGCGCTCGGCCAGCTGCTCGATCGGGTAGCCCCGGTACCGCAGGATGCCCGCCTCGCCGTCGAGGTAGGTGACGGCGGATTTGTATGCGGCCGTGTTGCCGTAACCGCTGTCCAGAGTCACCAGACCGGTCTGGGCGCGGAGCTTCCCGATGTCGAAGCCCTTGTCGCCGACGGTGCTGTCGATCACCGGGTAGGTGTACTCGCCGTCGCCGTACCGCAGTACTACTGAGTTGTCGCTCACGTCTTCCCTCACCGACGTAGTGCCTCTTCTTCGAGGTGCCCTGACTGTCTCTACCATCCCCCATTTGGCTCAGGAGAGTGCACTCGGGGTCGACCATTGGGCCTACTGACGGCACTCAGTGCCGCCAACCTGCCCATCCTCCACCCTCGATCCGACATCTGGAAGTGCTGTGTGACCTTCCCGACTCGTTTGATCGATCATTTTTGGTGATGTCAGGTCCGTCCGGTCCCTTGGAGCCTGAAGTCGAGTGCCGTACAGCGCCGTCCGGCCGACATCGTGCGCACCGCCTGGCCGATCGCCTTGCGCGAACCGACAAGGACGACGAGCTCCTTGGCCCGGGTGACCGCCGTGTAGAGGAGATTGCGCTGGAGCATCATCCACGCACCGGTGGTGACCGGGACCACCACGGCCGGATACTCACTGCCCTGTGACCGGTGGATGGTCACCGCGTACGCGTGGGCCAGCTCGTCCAGTTCGTCGAAATCGTACGGAACCTCCTCGTCCTCGTCCGTCAGCACCGTCAGACGCTGGTCGACCGGGTCGAGCGAGGTGACCACGCCCACGGTGCCGTTGAAGACTCCGTTCTTGCCCTTCTCATAATTGTTGCGGATCTGGGTGACCTTGTCGCCGACACGGAAGACCCGGCCGCCGAACCGCTTCTCGGGCAGGTCGGGGCGGCCCGGGGTGATGGCCTGCTGGAGCAGGCCGTTCAGGGCGCCC
Source organism: Streptomyces sp. NPDC001843 (assembly GCF_042891955.1). Lineage (NCBI taxonomy): Bacteria > Bacillati > Actinomycetota > Actinomycetes > Kitasatosporales > Streptomycetaceae > Streptomyces > Streptomyces sp. NPDC001843. The sequence goes on from NZ_JBIATQ010000001.1 coordinate 1,154,944, forward strand.
GCGCCGGCCGGGCCCCGGTGCATGGGGGCGAGGACCTGGACGTCCCGGCGCGGGTCGAGGCCGAACTTGGCGGGAATGCGGCGGGCGGCGACATCCACCGTCAACCGCCCGGCCTCCTCCGTGTCGTCCTCGACGAAGAGGAAGAAGTCCTTCATGCCGTCCGTGACCGGATGCTGCCCGGAGTTGATCCGGTGCGCGTTCGTCACCACCCCCGACTGCTGGGCCTGGCGGAAGACCCTGGTGAGGCGGACGGCGGGGATCGGGCTGCCGTCGGCGAGCAGATCGCGCAGCACCTCGCCCGCGCCCACGCTGGGCAGCTGGTCGACATCCCCGACGAAGAGGAGGTGGGCGCCGGGTGGGACCGCCTTGACCAGCTTGTTGGCGAGAAGCAGGTCCAGCATGGAGGCCTCGTCGACGACCACCAGATCTGCGTCGAGTGGACGGTCCCTGTCGTACGCCGCGTCACCGCCCGGCTTCAGCTCCAGCAGCCGGTGCACGGTGGAGGCCTCGGCCCCGGTCAGCTCGGCCAGCCGCTTGGCGGCCCGTCCGGTGGGCGCGGCGAGCACGACCTTCGCCTTCTTCGCACGGGCCAGCTCCACGATCGAGCGTACGGTGAAGGACTTGCCACACCCGGGGCCACCGGTCAGCACGGCCACCTTCTCGGTCAGCGCGAGCTTCACGGCGGCCTCCTGCTCGGGCGCGAGGTCGGCGCCGGTGCGTGCCGTCAACCACGCCAGCGCCTTGTCCCAGGCGACGTCCCGGAAGCCGGGCATCCGGTCCTCGTCCGTGCGCAGCAGACGCAACAGCTGGGCGGAGAGGGACAGTTCCGCGCGGTGGAAGGGGACGAGGTAGACGGCGGTGACCGGTTCCGAGTCGCCGTCGGGACCCGGCACCTTCTCCCGTACGACCCCGGGCTCCTCACCCTCCTCCGCGGGCTCGGCCAACTCGGCCAGGCACTCGATGACGAGCCCGGTGTCGACCTGCAGGAGCTTGACGGCGTCGGCGATCAGCCGCTCCTCCGGCAGGTAGCAGTGCCCCTGGTCGGTCGACTGCGACAGCGCGTACTGCAGCCCCGCCTTCACCCGCTCCGGGCTGTCGTGCGGGATGCCCACGGACTGGGCGATCTTGTCGGCGGTCAGGAAGCCGATGCCCCACACGTCGGCGGCGAGCCGGTAGGGGTGGTTCTTGACGACGGAGATGGACGCGTCCCCGTACTTCTTGTAGATCCGCACCGCGATGGAGGTGGACACCTCGACGGTCTGGAGGAAGAGCATGACCTCCTTGATCGCCTTCTGCTCCTCCCAGGCGTCGGCGATCTTCTTGGTCCGCTTGGGCCCGAGGCCGGGGACTTCGATGAGGCGTTTGGGCTCTTCTTCGATGATCCGGAGCGTGTCCATCCCGAAGTGCTGCGTGATCCGGTCGGCGAAGACCGGTCCGATGCCCTTGACCAGGCCCGACCCGAGGTAACGCCGGATGCCCTGGACGGTGGCGGGGAGGACGGTGGTGTAGTTCTCGACGTGAAATTGCTTCCCGTACTGCGGGTGCGAGCCCCAGCGGCCCTCCATGCGCAGGGATTCCCCGACCTGGGCACCGAGCAGCGCCCCGACGACCGTGAGGAGGTCACCGGCGCCTCTCCCGGTGTCGACCCGGGCGACGGTGTAGCCGTTCTCCTCGTTGGCGTACGTGATCCTTTCGAGGACGCCTTCGAGCACGGCGAGCCGCCGTTCGCCGGTGGGGTTCGCGGGGGACCCCGATTGTTGCGCCTGAGCCATGATCCGACGGTACCGGTGGGGTGTGACAGAGGTGAGGGATCAGGGGTGACGGTGGTTTTTCAGGGCTTCGAGGAAGGTGGTGAAGGTGGGGGTGGGGAAGGTGAGGGTGGCTCGGGCGGGGGTCTTGGAGTCGCGGATGGATATGTGGGTGGGGGCGTTTGCGATCTCTACGCAGTTGTTGCCGTCGCCGCCGCCGGAATAGGACGACTTCCGCCAGTGATGGGGAGGGGTCACGGTGGGTCTCACAGTTCCTTGGCCAGTCGGTGGATGAAGTCACGCGAGCAACTGGGATCGAGTGACACAGCTTCTACCTTATGAAAGAGCGTTCGAAAGACGCCGAGTTGAGCCTCGGAATCGATGAAACCGGTGCCGTGGGGCGCGTCGCGAACAGCCGTGTCCAGCTTGGGCACAGCACCGCCCGCCAGCATCATGGGGCTCCAAGCCCCGCCGAAGCCGTCCAAGTCGAACGGGATGACGCGCACGCTGATGTGGTCCGCTCCCGAGAGCTCTAGGACGCGGAAAAGTTGGTCTCGGCAGGCGGCACGGTCGCCCACTCTGATACGCAGTGCCGCTTCGTGAATGACCGCCTCGTACGGAGTGGGGTCGGGCCCCAAAAGGATCACCTTGCGCTGCATGCGGTGACGGACTCGCAGTTCAAGCTCGTCCGGAGGCAGTTCGGGGATCCTGGAGGCGAAGGCGGCGTGGGCGTATTCAGGGGTCTGAAGCAGACCTGGAATGAAGAGGAACTCCACATCACGCCTGTACGTTGCGTGGTGTTCCAGCTCGGAGAGGTCGAGAAAGGACGTGGGGAGCAGCTCCCGGTACTCCTCCCACCAGCCGCGCGTCCGATCGGTGGCCATGGCAACGAGGCCGTCGACGAACTCCTGGTCGGTGCAGGCGTAATGAGAGGCCAGACGGCGGAGCCGCTACTCACTCACGCCGGCGATACCGGACTCGATCTGACTTACGACCGGAGCGGTGACCCCGAGTAGCGCTGCCGCCTCCCGCGCTGTGAGTCCTGCAGCCTCGCGGAGCCTGCGCAGTTCGACAGCCAGCCGCAACTGACGTGCTGTCGGCTCGCTTCTCAATGCCATCGACCAGTCCTCCCAACGCGCCCACAGGCGCGACTCTTTCGGGTGCCACGTTACGCGATCAGGTTGCGGAATTTAAAGCTTTAGCCCTACCGTCAGTGACGCAACAGACACGCAGCGGAAGTGCACCGCTCCGCCCTGCCATGAAGGCCGCGGCAACGCCACCGCGCGTGAAATCCCCTTCTACTGAACGGAGTTGCCCCATGCCCGAAACCTGGGACTACACCCTCCACATCCCGAACGACCTCAGAGCCGTCACCATCTGTCGCCGCACCCTGCGCCTGATCCTGACGATGCACGGCTTGATCGGCCTCGTTGACACCGCGGAGCTGCTCGCGACGGAGCTCGTCTCCAACGCCGTACGCCACACGAAGGGGCCGGCCGCACTCAGAGTCCGCCGCTCCCCGGAGGGCGTCGTCTGGATCGGCGCATGGGACACGGACCCGGCGCCACCGGAGCCCCCGCAACCACTCGGCGACATCGCGGAGTCGGAGGAGGGGCGAGGGCTCGGCCTGGTGATGGCGTGCGCGGAGTACTGGGGTTGGCAGCCGTCGGCTCGGTTCGGCAGCCAGGGGAAGTACGTGTGGTGCGAGCTGGGGGCGGCGGCGTGACGGTCGGCTCGGAGCACGTACACGCGGCGGGTGCGGCCGGACCCTGCTGGAGAGTGACCGTGGGGCCGCCCGCTTCTTCTGCAGTGTCGTGCTTCCGCGAGCCGAGTAAAGGGCGCTGCGCGTCGCCTGCGGCGATCGACCTGCGGCCGACCCTTGACTCGGCTCACGGAATCACGGGAGAGAAGCGAGCGGGCAGCCCGGGGAAAGCGGGGCCCGGGTAGGGCGGTCCCTGCCGTCGGCTGGGCTGTCGGGCGGGGTCGGGGGCGCGGTCGCGCCTCGCATGCACGCCGGGAGGGCTTGGCGGCGATCGGTGAGTGGGGGTGACGGTGGGCGCGCTGGGTGGGTGGCGGCACGCCGGGCGGGCTGGGCGCCCTGCGGTCGACAACCGAGCTCCCGGAGGCTCAGGACTGAACTGCCGCGGTCGGCTCCGGGAAGGTGACGCCGGTCAGCTCTTCGGAGACGGTCCACAGGCGGCGTGCGGTGGCCGGGTCGCTGGCCGCCGCCGAGCGGCCGGCCAGGGCGGGGGTGCCGCGCATCTCGAACATGCCGTCGGGGCCGACGAAGCTGCCGCCGGGCAGGTCCTGGACGGCCGCGTAGAGGGGATTGAGCGCGCCCGCCTGGCCGTCCTGGGCGATGAACTTGTTGCCGAGGAGGAAGAACAGGCGCCGCAGGGTGCTGGCGTCGTTGCCCTGGAGGTTGGTGGCGGACCAGCCGGGGTGGGCGGCCAGCGCGCGGACGGGCGAGCCGGCTGCGGCGAGCCGTCGCTGGAGTTCCAGGGTGAAGAGCAGGTTGGCGAGCTTGGACTGGCTGTAGGCGGTCATCGGGTTGTACTCGCCGGTCAGGTCGAGGTTGTCGAAGTGGATGCGGGGGCTGCCCGGGGCCTTGTGCGCGGTGGACGACAGGGACACCACGCGGTCGGTGATGTGTGGCAGCAGCAGGTTGGTCAGGGCGAAGTGTCCCAGGTGGTTGGTGCCGAACTGGGTCTCGAAGCCGTCCTTGGTGCGGCCCTCGGGGACGTTCATGACGCCGGCGTTGTTGATGAGCAGGTCCAGGTCGCCGTGCCAGCCGTCGGCGAACTCGCGCACGGAGGAGAGGTCGGCCAGGTCGAGTCGGCGGACCTCCACGCTGCCGTTCACCGTCGCGGCGGCGGTCTCGCCGCGCTGGGTGTCCCGTACGGCGAGGACGACATGGGCGCCCGCGTCGGCCAGTGCCTGTGCGGTGGCGAGGCCGAGGCCGCTGTTGGCGCCGGTCACGACGGCGGTGCGGCCGGTCTGGTCGGGGATGCCGGTGGTGTTCCAGGGCTGGGTGTGCGTGTTCTTTGCCATGACTCCAATGTATGCACTGATCACAATGTATGCAACATTAACAATGTGGGCGTCGCTCACACCCGGCTAGGCTGAGGGCATGACGAACCGCCCCTACCACCACGGAGACCTCCCCGCCGCGCTACTCGCACGGGCCGAGCAGACGTTGCGCGAGAAGGGATCGGGCGCACTGTCCCTGCGGGAGCTGGCCCGCGAAATCGGGGTGAGCCCCGCCGCACCGAGTCGCCACTTCAAGTCCAAGCAGGCACTGCTGGACGCCCTGGCACTGACCGGATTCGAGCGGCTCGCCGAGGCCATCGCAGCCTCACAGGAAGGCACTGGTGAGGCGTTCGCCGACCGGCTGGATGCCGCAGCCCGCGCCTACGTGGGCTTCGCCGTGGCCAACGCCGCACTGCTCGACCTGATGTTCTCGGTCAAGCACAGCCCGGAGGCGTCGGAGGCACTCGGGGCGACCGCCCACCGGTGGTCCGATCAACTCCTGGAGCTGATCGGCGACGGGCAACGCCGCGGCGAAGTGCGCGAGGGGCAGCCGGAGCGTGTTGCGCTACCGGTCTTCGCGGCGCTGCACGGCTACGCCGGCCTGACGGTAAGCGGCGTGCTACCGCCGGAGGCGGCTGAGCACGGCCTGAACGACCTGATCGCGTCCATCCTGCGCGGCTGTGAGCCGCGATAGAGCCGCGCAGGATGATCAGAGGGGTCAGTTTTCAGGAACTGGCTGAGGGGCATTTTTCAGAGACTGGCGACAAGGGGCCCACCGGGCACAATTGGAGGGTATGTACCACACCCAAGCTCAGTGACCTGCGGTTTCTCCACCCCACGCTGAGACATATCCTCCAATTACCGAGTGCCCGTGGCTGATGAGGCCAGTGTGGGACTCTGAAGTGACCAGGAGCCGACGCGGCATCCCGCCACCCACCCAGCGTGCACGCCCCCATCACCCACTCACCGATCGCCGCTTGGCCCACCCGGCGTGCAGGCGAGGCGCGATCGCGCCCCCGGCCCCGCCCCACAGCCCAGCCGACGGCAGGGACCGCCCTACCGGGGCCCCCGCTTTCCTCGGGCTGCCCGCTCGCTTCTTCCCCGTGCTTCCGTGAGCCGAGTCAAGGGTCGGCCGCAGGTCGATCGCCGCAGGCGACGCGCAGCGCCCTTTACTCGGCTCGCGGAAGCACGACACTGCAGAAGAAGCGGGCGGCCCCACGGTCACTTACCAGCAGGCGCTGCGCGCACCCCCACCCCCACCCCCACCCCGGTCACGATTGGATTTCGGCCACCCCTTCCCCCTTGCCTCACCTCCGTGTAATCGATTCCATTACCCCTACCTCAAGGATGTAATCGATTCCACGAAGCCGCAGGACCCACAAGGAGGTGGAGCCGGCGATGGCGAGCATCAAGGACGTCGCCGCCGAGGCGGGCGTCTCCGTCGCGACGGTGTCGCGGGTGCTGAACGACCACCCGTCGGTCAGCGCCGACGCCCGCACGCGCGTGCGGGCCGCCGTCGAGACGCTGGGCTATCGCCCGAACGCCGTCGCCCGTTCGCTGCGCACCGACCAGACCCGCACCCTCGGCCTGGTCATCAGCGATGTGATGAACCCCTACTTCACCGAGCTGGCCCGCTCGGTCGAGGAGGAGGCCCGGGCGCTCGGCTACAGCGTGATCATCGGCAACGCCGACGAGCGTCCGGATCTGCAGGACCACCACGTACGGACACTCCTCGACCGGCGGATCGACGGTCTCCTCGTCTCCCCCACCGACGGCGGCTCCCCGCTGATGCTGGACGCCGTGCGGGCGGGGACGCCGATGGTCTTCGTGGACCGGTGGATCCCGGGCGTGGAGGTGCCCGTCGTACGGGCCGACGGGCAGGCGGCCATCCGGGATCTCGTCGCGCATCTGCACGGGCTGGGGCACTGCAGGCTGGCGATCATCGCGGGCCCGGCAGCCACCACCACCGGCAGTGAGCGCGTCGACGCCTTCCGGGCGGCGATGGCCGAGTACGGGCTCCCCCTGCCGGACGCCTACATAGGCCAGGGCGACTTCCAGGCGGAGAGCGGGCGGCGGGTCACCGAGGGTTTCCTCGACCTGCCCGAGCCGCCCGAGGTCGTCTTCGCCGCCGACAACCTGATGGCCCTCGGTGCGCTGGACGCGGTACGCGCGCGTGGGCTGCGCGTGCCGGACGACATCGCGCTGGCCGCGTTCGACGACATCCCGTGGTTCGTGCACACCGATCCGCCGGTCACGGCGATCGCCCAGCCGACGGGCGAGCTGGGCCGGGCCGCCGTTCGGGCCCTGGTCGACCGCATCGAGGGACGTCCCCCCACGTCCGTCACCCTCCCCGCCCGTCTCGTCGTACGCCGCTCGTGCGGCGAGCCGCCACCGCGGGTCCAACCCCGACCCCCGGTCCAACCCCCATCCCCTCCCCCCACCCAGTCCCCCTCCCCAGTGCAAAGGAGCACGTCGTGAGCAACCCGGACGAGTTGCTGCGCATCGAGGGCATACGGAAGACCTTCCCGGGCGTGGTCGCGCTGGACGGCGTCGACTTCGACCTGCGCCGGGGCGAGGTGCATGTGCTGCTCGGTGAGAACGGCGCGGGCAAGAGCACCCTCATCAAGATGCTCTCCGGCGCCTACACGCCCGACGCCGGGCGGATCCTGGTCGGCGGTGAGGAGGTGCGCATCCACGGTGCGCAGGACTCCGAACGCCTCGGGATCGCCACTATCTACCAGGAGTTCAATCTCGTTCCCGATCTGACGGTCGCCGAGAACATCTTCCTGGGGCGGCAGCCGCGCCGGCTCGGGATGATCGACCGGAAGCGGATGGAGGCCGACGCGGCCGTCCTCCTGGAGCGCGTCGGCGTCAGCGTCTCCCCACGCGCGCGTGTCCGCGAACTAGGCATCGCCCGGCTGCAGATGGTCGAGATCGCCAAGGCCCTCAGCCTGGACGCGCGCGTGCTCATCATGGACGAGCCGACCGCCGTGCTCACCTCCGAGGAGGTGGAGCGGCTGTTCGCCATCGTGCGCAGGCTGCGCGAGGACGGCGTCGGGGTCGTCTTCATCACCCACCACCTGGAGGAGATCGCCGCCCTGGGAGATCGGGTCACTGTGATCCGGGACGGCAGGTCCGTCGGGCAGGTCCCGGCCTCCACCCCCGAGGACGAGCTCGTACGGCTGATGGTCGGGCGGTCCATCGAGCAGCAGTACCCGCGCGAACGCGCCGACACCGGTGCCGCGTTGCTCACCGTCGAGGGGCTCACCCGGGACGGCGTCTTCCACGACGTGAGCTTCGAGGTACGCGCCGGTGAGGTCGTCGGCATCGCGGGGCTCGTCGGGGCCGGCCGTACCGAGGTCGTACGGGCGGTGTTCGGCGCCGACCCCTACGACAAGGGGGCCGTAAGGGTTTCCGGTACGGAGCTCAGGCGGCACGACGTCACCGCGGCCATGGCGGCCGGGATCGGGCTCGTCCCCGAGGACCGCAAGGGCCAGGGGCTGGTGCTGGACGCCTCCGTCGAGGAGAACCTGGGCCTGGTGACCATGCGGGCGGCGACCCGGGCCGGGCTCGTCGACCTCAAGGCGCAGCTCACGGCGGCCGAGCGGATCGCCGGGCAGCTGGGTGTGCGGATGGCGGGCCTCGGCCAGCATGTGCGCACGCTGTCCGGCGGCAACCAGCAGAAGGTCGTCATCGGCAAATGGCTGCTCGCCGACACCAGGGTGCTGATCCTCGACGAGCCGACGCGCGGCATCGACGTCGGCGCCAAGGTCGAGATCTACCAGCTCATCAACGAGCTGACGGCCGCCGGTGCCGCCGTTCTCATGATCTCCAGCGATCTGCCCGAGGTGCTCGGCATGAGCGACCGGGTGCTGGTGATGGCCCAGGGCCGGATCGCGGGCGAGCTCGCGGCCGAGGAGGCCACCCAGGACGCCGTGATGGCGCTCGCCGTGAGCACTCCCACAACCGACAGCACGTCTCCCACCGAACTGGAGGCCCCCCGTGGCCACTGACACGCTCAAGAGCACTACGGGCGCCGGTGGCGCCGCGGCGGTCCGCCGTCTCCTGCTCGACAACGGCGCGCTCACCGCGCTGATCGTCCTCCTCGTCGCCCTCTCGGCGCTGTCCGGGGACTTCCTGACCACCGACAACCTCCTGAACGTGGGTGTGCAGGCGGCCGTGACGGCCGTCCTCGCCTTCGGCGTCACGTTCGTGATCGTCTCGGCGGGCATCGACCTGTCGGTCGGCTCGGTGGCCGCGCTGTCCGCCACCGTGCTGGCGTGGAGCGCGACAGCGCACGGTGTGCCGGTGTTCATAGCCGTTCTGCTGGCCGTCGCCACCGGTGTCGCGGCCGGTCTGGTCAACGGTTTCCTGATCGCCTACGGGAAGCTGCCGCCGTTCATCGCGACGCTCGCGATGCTGTCGGTGGCCCGCGGTCTGGCGCTGGTCATCTCGGAGGGGTCCCCGATCCCCTTCCCCGGCTCCGTGTCGCACCTCGGTGACACGCTGGGCGGCTGGCTGCCGGTGCCGGTGCTGGTCATGGTCGTCATGGGGCTCGTCGCGGCGTTCGTGCTGGGGCGGACGTACATCGGCCGGTCGATGTACGCGATCGGCGGCAACGAGGAGGCGGCCCGGCTGTCGGGGCTGCGGGTGCAACGGCAGAAGCTCGCCATCTACGCCCTGTCCGGTGTGTTCGCCGCCGCCGCGGGCGTCGTGCTGGCCGCCCGGCTGTCCTCCGCGCAGCCGCAGGCGGCCGACGGCTACGAGCTGGACGCGATCGCCGCGGTCGTCATCGGCGGGGCCTCGCTGGCGGGCGGCACCGGCAAGGCGTCGGGGACACTGATCGGCGCGCTGATCCTGGCGGTGCTGCGCAACGGCCTGAACCTGCTGTCGGTCTCCGCGTTCTGGCAGCAGGTCGTGATCGGTGTCGTGATCGCGCTGGCGGTGCTGCTCGACACGCTGCGCCGCAAGGCCGGGGCCACCCCGGTGGCCGCGGGCACGGGCGGTGGCGGCAAGGGCAGGCAGGCGGGGACGTACGCGCTCGCGGCGGTGGTCACCGTGGCGATCGTGGGCGCGACCTCGTTCCTGCACGGCGGTTCCTCCGCCACGGCCGACCCGAGGATGGGCCTGTCCCTGTCCACCCTGAACAACCCGTTCTTCGTGCAGATCCGGGCGGGCGCCCAGGCCGAGGCGAAGAAGCTGGGCGTGGACCTGACCGTCACGGACGCCCAGAACGACGCCTCGCAACAGGCCAACCAGCTGCAGAACTTCACCAGTTCCAAGTTCGACGCGGTCATCGTCAACCCGGTGGACTCGGACGCCGCGGGCCCGTCCGTGCGCGCCGCCGACAAGGCGAACACCCCCGTCATCGCGGTGGACCGGGGCGTCAACAAGGCCTCGGTGGACGCCCTGGTGGCCTCCGACAACGTGGCCGGCGGTGAGCTCGCGGCGAAGACGATCGCCGAGAAGCTCGGCGGCAAGGGCAGGATCGTGATCCTGCAGGGCCAGGCGGGCACCTCGGCGGCCCGGGAGCGGGCGGAAGGTTTCGCCAAGGGGCTGAAGGCCTACCCGGGCATCCAGGTGCTGGCCCAGCAGCCCGCCGACTTCGACCGCACCAAGGGCCTCGACGTGATGTCGAACCTGCTCCAGGCCCACCCCGACGTCCAGGGCGTCATCGCCGCCAACGACGAGATGGCCCTCGGCGCCGTCAAGGCGCTGGGTTCCAAGGCCGGCAAGTCGGTCCAGGTCGTCGGCTTCGACGGCACCCCGGACGGCCTGACCGCTGTGAAGAACGGCACTTTGTACGCGTCCGTGGCCCAGCAGCCCACCCAGCTCGGGAGGATCGCGGTGGACAACGCGCTGCGGGCGATCCAGGGCAAGAAGGTGGCGACGACGGTGAAGGTGCCGGTGAAGGTGGTCACGGAGGAGAACGTGGCCGGGTTCACCGGCTGACCGGCAAGGGCGAACGGGCCTTATCTCTCAGGGGAGTTCCATTCATGTACGACTACGACCTCCTGGTCGTGGGATCGGCCAACGCCGACCTGGTGATCGGCGTCGAGCGGCGCCCGGGCGCCGGTGAGACGGTGCTCGGCGGCGATCTGGCCGTCCACCCGGGCGGCAAGGGCGCCAACCAGGCGGTCGCGGCCGCCCGGCTCGGGGCCCGTACGGCCCTGCTGGCGCGGGTCGGCGACGACGCGCACGGCCGGCTGCTGCTCGACTCGCAGCGGGCGGCCGGGGTGGACACGGTGGGCGTGCTGGTGGGCGGCGCGCCGACGGGCGTCGCGCTCATCACCGTCGATCCGTCCGGTGACAACAGCATCGTCGTCTCACCGGGCGCCAACGGCCGGCTGACGCCGACGGACGTCCGGGCCGCGAGCTGCCTCCTGCACGCCTCCCGGGTGGTGTCGGCGCAGCTGGAGATCCCGCTGGAGACGGTCGTGGAGGTCGTACGGAACCTGCCGGAGGGCAGCCGGTTCGTCCTGAACCCCTCCCCGCCGCGTCCGCTCCCGGCGGAGGTGCTGGCGGCGTGCGACCCGCTGATCGTCAACGAGCACGAGGCGAGGGTGATCCTGGGCGACGTCCCGGCCGGGGACCGTCCCGAGAACTGGGCGGGAATCCTGCTCGCCAAGGGCCCGCGTTCGGTGGTCGTCACGCTGGGCGCTGAGGGTGCGCTGGTGGCGTCCGTGGAAGGCGTCACGCGGGTCCCGTCGGTGAAGGTGGACGCCGTGGACACCACGGGCGCCGGCGACGCGTTCACGGCGGCGCTGGCCTGGCGGCTCGGCTCGGGTTCCTCGCTCGCCGAGGCGGCGGCCTACGCGGCCCGGGTGGGTGCGGCGGCCGTGACGAAGCGGGGCGCGCAGGAGTCGTTCCCTACGGCGGCGGAGGTGGACGCCCTGTGAGGAAAGCAGGCATCCTCAACCGTCACCTCTCCGGCGCCCTGGCCGAACTGGGTCACGGGCACGGCGTCCTCGTGTGCGACGCGGGCATGCCGATCCCCGACGTCCCCCGGGTCGTGGACCTCGCCTTCCGCGCCGGGGTGCCGTCCTTCGCCGAGGTGCTGGACGGTCTGCTGGCCGAGCTGGTGGTGGAGGGCGCGACGGCGGCGACGGAGGTGCGCGAGGCCAATCCGGCGGCGGCGTCCCTGCTGGACGGGCACTTCCCCGACCTCGCCCTGGTGCCGCACGAGCGGCTGAAGGAACTGTCGGCGGGGGCGCGTCTGGTCGTACGCACGGGAGAGGCCCGGCCGTACGCGAACGTGCTGCTGCGGTGCGGGGTGTTCTTCTGACCCGAAGTCTTCGAGGGACCCGGTAAAAGCTTCGAGGGGCCCGGTCCGACGACCGGGCCCCTCGGCGTTTCCCCTCCGTATCAGAACCCCGTAATCCCCCCGGATCCCCCTCCAGAAGCCCTGATGCCACGTACGACCCACCGGGTGCGGGAAGGGTTGCACGGGATTCCGGATTTTTTTCAGGCGACCGTGACCGCGTCCCCCTCCCGGACCAGCCCGCCCCGCACCACCTGCGCGTACACGCCCACGCACGGCTCCGGTGCCCGCCCCGGGAGGGCGGGGACACGGTGGTGGGCGGCGGGCAGGCGGAGGGCGTCAGGGTCGCGGGGCAGGTCGCCGTGGGCGAGGGTGGGCACCGCGCAGCGGGGGGTCGATGCGACGACGCGGAGGACGAGGCGGTCGCCGATGTGCAGCTCCCGGTCGCGCCAGGTGTGCTCCACGAAGTCCTCGCCGGGTGTGTCGACGACCAGGTTGGGCCGGTAGCGCCGCCCGTCGACGGCTCCGGCTCCGGCCGGGTGCAGGGCGGCGAGCCGCCGCAGCGTCGCGGTGGTGATCAGGTGGACCGGTGCGAAGTCGAAGAAGGTGCCGGGCGGCGCCCCGGAACCGAACCGCACGTCGATGTACGGCACTTCGGCGTCCGGTCCCGCCTCAAGGACGTCCTCGGGCACGGCCCGGTCCAGGGAGGCCTCGGGTGGAGGTGCGTCGGTGAGGGTGACGGGGCGGCCGACGAGTGCGGAGAGTGCCTCGTCGGTACCGGCGTCGCCGGGCGACCAGATCCGGCCGTCGGGGGTGGTGATGCGCACCCCGGTCGCGGTGACCGCCGCCCGGCAGGTGAGCAGGGCCCGCCACAGCCTCGGCTGCTTGGCGCTGGCCACCTTGCCGGTCTCCCGGTCCACCAGCGCGTACCGGCGGTCGCCCGCCAGGCCGCGGCCCGTCAGCTCGGCGGCGTCGATCCGCTCGCCGAGCATCGACTTGACGGGGTGGCGCCAGAGGGCGCCGACCCTGCCCGTCATGCCATGGCGGGCGGCTCGGTCGGCCATGGCCCTGTCACCGCCCCCATCAGGTCATCCACGCGCTCATTGGATCACGTGTTCCGCGAACCGCTCCGCGGTCTCGGCGAGCACCTCTCGCCCGTCCCGCGCCCACAGCGCGTCGTTGAAGAGTTCCACCTCGATGGGACCGGTGTAGCCGGCCGCCTCCACGTAGTCCTTCCACTCCCGCATGTCGATCGCGCCGTCGCCGATCTGGCCGCGCCCGTTGAGCACGCCCTCGGGCAGGGGGGTGGTCCAGTCGGCGAGCTGGAAGGTGTGGATGCGGCCGCTCGCTCCCGCGCGGGCGATCTGGGCGGGGGCCTGGTCGTCCCACCAGATGTGGTACGTGTCGACGGTGACGCCGACCTGGTGGGCGGGGAAGCGCTCGGCGAGGTCGAGGGCCTGGGTGAGGGTGGAGACGACGCAGCGGTCCGCGGCGTACATGGGGTGGAGGGGCTCGATGGCCAGTTTCACCCCGTGGTCCTCGGCGTACGGCCCCAGCTCGGCGAGGGCGTCGGTGATGCGCTCGCGGGCGCCGTGCAGGTCCTTGGAGCCGGCGGGCAGGCCGCCGGAGACGAGGACCAGCACCTCGGTGCCGAGGGTGGCGGCCTCGTCGACGGCACGTCGGTTGTCGGCCAGGGCCGCCGACCGCGCCTCCGGGTCGATCGCCGTGAGGAAGCCGCCCCGGCAGAGGGTCGTGACGGTGAGGCCCGCGTCGCGGACCAGTTTCGCCGTCGCCTCCAGGCCGTAGGTCTGCACCGGCTCGCGCCACAGGCCGACGTTCGTGACGCCCAGGTCGCGGCAGGCGTCGACGAGTTCGGGCATCGAGAGCTGCTTCACCGTCATCTGGTTGATGGAGAAGCGTCTCAGAGCAGCGGTCACTGGGTCACCCCGTACATGGCGAGCAGGTTCTTCATGCGTTCCTCGGCCAGCTTGGGGTCGGGGAACAGGCCCAGTCCGTCGGCGAGTTCGTAGGCGCGGGCGAAGTGCGGGAGGGAGCGGGCGGACTGCAGGCCGCCGACCATCGTGAAGTGTGCCTGGTGTCCCGCGAGCCAGGCCAGGAAGACCACGCCCGTCTTGTAGTAGCGGGTGGGGGTCTGGAAGAGGTGGCGGGACAGCTCCACGGTGGGGTCGAGGAGGGCGCGGAAGCCGGCGGTGTCCCCGGTGTCCAGGACCCGTACCGCCTCGGCCGCCAGCGGGCCCAGCGGGTCGAAGATGCCGAGCAGGGCGTGACTGAAGCCCCGCTCGTCGCCCGCGATCAGCTCGGGGTAGTTGAAGTCGTCGCCGGTGTAGCAGCGCACGCCCTGCGGAAGGCGGCGGCGCAGGTCGATCTCACGCTGGGCGTCCAGGAGGGAGACCTTGATGCCGTCGACCTTGTCGGGGTGGGCGGCGATGACCTCGAGGAAGGTGTCGGTGGCCGCGTCCAGGTCGGAGGAGCCCCAGTAACCCTCCAGGGCCGGGTCGAACATCGGGCCGAGCCAGTGCAGGATCACCGGTTCGGCGGACTGGCGCAGGAGGTGGCCGTAGATCTCCAGGTAGTCCTCGGGGCCCCGGGCGGCGGCCGCGAGGGCCCTGGAGGCCATCAGGATCGCCTGGGCGCCGGACTCCTCGACGAGCGCGAGCTGCTCCTCGTACGCCGCGCGGATCTCCACGAGAGATCCGCCGGTGATCTGGTCGGTGCCGACCCCGCAGGCGATCCGGCCGCCCACGCTGCGGGCCTCCGCGGCGGACCGGCGGATCAGCTCGGCCGCGCCCGCCCAGTCCAGGCCCATGCCGCGCTGGGCGGTGTCCATCGCCTCGGCGACGCCGAGCCCGTGGGACCACAGGTGGCGGCGGAAGGCGAGGGTGGCGTCCCAGTCGACGGCGGCGGGCGAGTCGGGGGACACGTCGGCGTACGGGTCGGCGACGACGTGCGCCGCCGAGAAGACCGTACGGGAGGTGAGGGGGGTGCCGGGGGTGGCGGCGAGCGGCTCGGTGCGGGGTTCGTAGGTCCGCAGCGCGCCGTGCGCGTCGGGCAGTTGGATGGTCACAGCGCGATCTCCGGTACGTCGATGCGGCGGCCCTCGGCCGACGACTTCAGGCCCAGCTCGGCGAGCTGGACGCCGCGGGCGCCGGCGAGGAGGTCCCAGTGGTAGGGAGCGTCGGCGTAGACGTGCTTGAGGAACAGCTCCCACTGGGCTTTGAAGCCGTTGTCGAACTCGGTGTTGTCCGGGACCTCCTGCCACTGGTCCCGGAAGACCTCGGTGGCGGGGATGTCGGGGTTCCAGACCGGCTTGGGGGTCGCGCTCCTGTGCTGTGCACGGCACTTGCGCAGTCCGGCGACCGCCGAGCCCTCCGTGCCGTCCACCTGGAACTCCACCAGCTCGTCGCGGTTGACGCGGACCGCCCAGGAGGAGTTGATCTGGGCGATGGCGCCGCCCTCCAGCTCGAAGATGCCGTACGCGGCGTCGTCGGCGGTGGCGTCGTAGGGCTTGCCGTTCTCGTCCCAGCGCTGCGGGATGTGGGTGGCGGCCAGGGCCTGGACGGACTTGACGCGGCCGAACAGCTCGTGGAGGACGTACTCCCAGTGCGGGAACATGTCGACGACGATGCCGCCGCCGTCCTCGGTGCGGTAGTTCCAGGAGGGGCGCTGGGCGGGCTGCCAGTCGCCCTCGAAGACCCAGTAGCCGAACTCGCCGCGGACGGACAGGATGCGGCCGAAGAAGCCGCCGTCGATGAGGCGCTTCAGCTTCAGCAGGCCGGGGAGGAAGATCTTGTCCTGGACGACGCCGTGCTTGATGCCGGCGGCGTGCGCGAGCCGGGCGAGTTCGAGGGCGCCGTCGAGGCCGGTGGCGGTGGGCTTCTCGGTGTAGACGTGCTTGCCCGCGGCGATCGCCTTCTTGATCGACTCCTCGCGGGCGGAGGTGACCTGGGAGTCGAAGTAGATGTCGACCTCCGGGTCGGCGAGCACCGCGTCCACGTCCGTCGCGATGTGCTCGAGACCGTGGCGGTCCGCGATCTCCCTCAGGGCGTGTTCACGGCGGCCGACCAGGACCGGTTCCGGCCACAGCACGGTGCCGTCGCCGAGGTCGAGGCCACCCTGCTCGCGCAGGGCGAGGATCGACCGGACGAGGTGCTGTCGGTAGCCCATGCGCCCGGTGACGCCGTTCATGGCGATACGCACCGTCTTGCGTGTCACGTCAGTCCCCATTCATCAGCATTGCGACCATAAGTCATACAGCAAGCGCTTTCTATATCATGAGAAGCTAGCCTCTGACCGGCGCTCCGGACAAGGCCTGGTCCAAGTGGAATTGTTCGAGGGGTCGAACAGTAGGGGTGGTTGGCCTTAGGGTCTGCTCGACACCGCACGGAACCGTGGCAGTGACTGGCCTGTCTACGAGGACGTACGAGACGTACGACGACATGCGCGACCGGAGGACTACGAGATGACGGTGACCCTGGCGGACGTGGCGGCCCGCGCCCAGGTCTCGCCCGCGACGGTGTCGCGCGTGCTGAACGGCAACTACCCCGTCGCCGCCTCCACCAAAGAACGGGTCCTGCGGGCCGTGGACGAGCTGGACTACGTCCTCAACGGCCCGGCGAGCGCACTGGCGGCAGCAACCTCCGACCTCGTGGGCATCCTCGTCAACGACATCGCCGACCCCTTCTTCGGCATCATGGCCGGTGCCATCCAGGGCGAGATCGGCGGGCCCGGCGGACGGGCCGGCGGGGAAAGACTGGCCGTCGTCTGCAACACCGGCGGCTCACCGGAACGCGAACTGACCTACCTGACGCTGCTGCAGCGGCAGCGGGCCGCGGCCGTGGTGCTCACCGGCGGCGCGGTGGAGGAGGCGCCGCACGCGGCGGCGGTGGCCGCGAAACTGCGCAAGCTCACGGAAGCCGGAACCCGGGTGGTGCTGTGCGGGCGGCCGCCGGCCCCCGACACCCAGGCCATCGCGCTCGCCTTCGACAACCGCGGCGGCGCCCGGCAGCTCACCGAACACCTCATCGGCCTCGGCCACCGGCGGCTCGGCTACATCGCCGGCCCCGAGGAGCGGACCACCACCCGGCACCGGCTCGAAGGCCACCGCGACGCGCTCGCCGCCGCCGGCATCGAGGAGGAGGACCGCTGGACGGTGCACGGCCGCTACGACCGGCGCTCCGGCTACGAGGCCACCCTGGAACTGCTCCGCCGGGACCCCTCCCTCACCGCCGTCGTCGCCGCCAACGACTCCGTCGCCCTCGGCGCCTGCGCCGCCCTGCGCGACTCCGGACTGCGCATCCCGCAGGACGTGTCGGTCGCCGGCTTCGACGACCTGCCGTTCAGCATCGACGCGGTGCCCTCCCTCACGACGGTACGACTGCCCCTCGCGGAGGCCGGGGCACGGGCCGGCCGCATCGCCATGGGCCGCGAGGACCCGCCGCCCGGGGGGATCGCGACGGTCCGGGGGGAGCTCATGGTGCGGGGGTCTTCCGGGGTGCCGCGGGACTGAACCCGGGACCTGCCGCATGATCTTCGAGTCGCTGGAAGCCTCCGTCCCCTGCGAGGGCTGCGGAGGCGTGGCCGAGTGGCACGGCGTGCAGGCGCTGGTGGACGACTCGTTGCGGTGGGACACCGAGGTGAGCTGCCGGACCTGCGGGCACGCCCTGGCCGTGTGCGGCGGCGAGTTGCCTGCGTCACTGCGCGAGCGGATGCTCGGCGAGCACGGACGGACGGTGCTCCGGCTGGGCGCGCCGGTGCGACGGGTGGTGGTCATGCGGGTGCTGCGGAAGACGCTCGGCGTCGGACTCGCCGAAGCCGGGGACGTCCTCGATCGCGTCCTGGCCGGACGGTACGGCGCGACCCTGCCCGAGACGGAGTTGCTGGCGCGTCGGCTGCGGTCGGCAGGAGTCGAGGCCGAGGCCGTCGGACCCGCGAGCGATGAGTTCGGAACTCCACAGGGGTCTCCCCTGCTGTAACCGCCCGGTCAGGGCGACAGGCCAGAAGGAGTGGTTCCCATGCGTGTCACAGTCACCGAGTTCATGAGCCTGGACGGCGTCGTGCAGGCGCCCGGTGGGGCCGAGGAGGACACCGACGGGGGGTTCGCGCACGGGGGCTGGTCGCATCCGTTCTTCGATCCCGAGGTGGTCGGCGGGGCCTTCGCCGCGGGGCTGGAGAAGGCGGAGGCGCTGCTGTTCGGGCGGCGCACGTGGCAGTCGATGGCGGCGGCCTGGCCGGAGCGGGCCGGGGACCCCTTCGCCGACCGGATGAACTCGATCCGGAAGTACGTCGTCTCGGACACCCTCGGAGACGACGAGCTGACCTGGGACAACACGGTCCGGATCCCCGTCGCCGAGGCCCTCGGCCGGGTCCGTGAGCTGCGTGCGGCCGACGGTGGCGACCTGGCCATGATGGGCAGCCCGACCCTGGTCCGGGCCCTGCTCGCGGAAGGACTGGTCGACGAGCTGCAGCTCGTCGTCATGCCGGTGATCCTCGGCGGCGGCAAGTCGGTCTTCCCGGCCGACGGCGGCAAGCGGACGCTGGAGCTGGTGTCGACGACCACCGCGAAGACGGGCGCGCTGGTGAACGTGTACCGGCCCGTCGCCGAATAGGGGGCGCGGGGCGGGCCGAGGAGCTTGATCCGCGCGAATCAGGTGAGTGACGCGCGGTCCCGGGTAGTGTCCGCCCCATGAAGCTGGCGTTCTCCACCCTCGGTGTCCCAGGCCTGCCCGTGCCGGAGGTACTGGCCCTCGCGGCCGAACACGGCTACCACGGCGTCGAGCTGCGCGCCCACCCGGAGGAACCGGTGCACCCGGGCCTCGGCCCCGCCGAACGGGCCGACGTCGCCGCCGCGTTCAAGGCGTCCGGGATCCGGCTGCTCGGGCTCGCCGGGTACGCACGCGTCGCCGCACCCGGCCCGGACGAACCCGTACTCGGCGAAATCCGGCAGCTCCTCGACCTCGCCCACGACCTCGGCGCCCCCTTCGTACGTGTCTTCCCGGGAGCCGAACCCGGCCAGTCCCGGGCCGACGCCGACGCCACGGCCGCCCGGCGGCTGGGCACGGCCGCCGAGGACGCCGCCGCACTCGGCGTCCGGATCCTGCTGGAGACCCACGACTCCCACCGCACCGGAGCCGACGCGATCCGCATCCTCGGCCCCGTGGGCCACCGCCACGTCGGCGCGCTGTGGGACGTGATGCACACCTGGCTGGGCGGCGAGCAGCCGAGCGAGACGTTCGCGGCGCTCTCCCCGCACCTCGGATACGTCCAGGTGAAGGACATCGCCTCCGCCGAGGACACCACCCCGCTGCCGCTCGGCGCCGGCGTGCTGCCGCTCACCGAGTGCCTGGAGGTGCTCTCCCGGCACGGCTGGGACGGCTGGCTGTGCTGGGAGTACGAGAAACGGTGGTACGAGGCCGCCGCCCCGCTGCCCGGACTGCTCGACGCGGGCCGCGAGCACCTGGTGCGGCTGCTGAGCGACTCGGCGTAGGAGCAGGGGAGCTAATTGAGTGGCAGGGGCGGCGGGCGGGTGGTTAGCCTCCGCCGGTGATTCCGCAGCCGCCGCCGCGCCATCCCGTGCCGCTCTCATGAGCCTGACGCGGACCCTCCTCGACACCCGTCCCCTGCACACCTCCCCCGCCTTCCGGCGGCTGCTGATCGGCCGGACCGTGTCCGTGCTGGGCGGCTTCATGACCATGGTGACGGTCATGTACCAGGTGTGGGCCATGACCGCGAGCACGGCCTGGACCGGCGCGGTCGGACTGGCGCAGGCGCTCCCGCTGGTCGTCTTCGGCCTGTTCGCCGGGTCCTGGGTGGACCGGGGCGACCGGCGGCGGATCTTCCTGACCGCCACCGTCGGACAGGCGGCCTGCTCGGTGCTTCTGGCCGTACAGGGCTTCACCGGCCACGTCCCCGTGGCGGCCGTCCTCGCCCTGGTCGCCGTGCAGTCGGCGTTCGGCGCGCTCGGCGCACCCGCGCAGGGGGTGTTCGTACCGCGGCTGCTGCCCAAGGAACAGGTGGCCGCGGGACTGGCCCTGAACCAGGTCGCCGGCCAGTCGATGATGCTGCTCGGCCCGGCCGTGGCCGGCGTGCTGCTGGGCTGGCTGGGCATCGGCGTCTGCTACCTGCTGGACGCTCTCAGCTTCGGCGTCGGCTTCTACGGCGCCTTCGGCCTCCCGGCGCTCCCGCCCGAGGGGGAGCCGTCACGGGCTGGACTGCACGGCGTGCTGGACGGTCTGCGTTTCCTGGCCGGGCACCGGGTGGTGCGCGGGGCGCTGATCACCGATCTGGCGGCGACCGTGCTCTCCTTCCCGGTCAGTCTCTTCCCCCTGGTCAACGCTGAACGCTTCGGTGACGACCCGCGCACGCTGGGACTGTTCCTGTCGGCCCTCGCGGTCGGCGGGATCGCCGCGACGGCCCTGTCCGGGCCGGTCACCCGGCTCGCGCGGCCGGGGCTGGTGATGCTGTGCGGCGCCGGAACCTGGGGCGGCGCGCTGGTTCTCTTCGGCATGTCGACCGACCCTTGGGTCGGGCTGGGGCTGCTGGTCGTTGCGGGGGCGGGCGACGCGGTTTCCGTCTTCTCCCGCTCCACCATCGTCCAGACCCGGACCCCGGACGCCCTCCTGGGCCGGGTCACGGCGGCGGAGACGATAGTCGGCCAGGCCGGTCCCAGCCTGGGCAACGTACGCGGCGGCCTGCTGGCCGGCTGGACCTCCGGTACCGCCTCCCTGATCATCGGCGGCCTGCTGTGCCTGCTGGCGGTGGGGGCGGTGGGCGCGACCACGCCGGAGCTGCGCGAACCGTGATCCCCCGGGCATCCTGAACGGCACGTCGGCCTCACCGCGCGGGACGGGGCTCAGGAACCCTGGCCGCCGCCCCCACCCGCTGCGGGAAGCTCGCTCACGAGGGTGGAGGAGATGTGGGCCAGGGCGGGATCGGCGGCGATGAAGAACGTCTCGACTCCGGCCAGTTCGTGGTTCATACGGGCCATCGGCATTTCGTGGTCCAGGTCGCGAACGCCACGGACCCCGCGGACGACGACGTCGATCGCGGCTCGGCGGCAGTAGTCGACCAGCAGGCCGCCGGTGTGGGAGTCGACCGTGACGTTGCTCAGGTCGGTCGCTGCCGCGCGAAGCCTGTCCAGCCGTTCCGCGACGGGTAAGCGGCCGGTCTTGTTCGCATTGGACATCACGCACACGACGACCTCGTCGAACAGGCGGGCAGCGCGCCGGAGTACGTCCTGGTGCCCTTGAGTGACCGGGTCGAAGGATCCTGGGAAGAGGGCTCGCATGATCGGAGAGAGTAACAAGTGGCCATCCTCGGAAGGGTGTTGCCAGGCACGTCGTCGTCAGCCGCCTCCGCCCAGTCCGTAGCGGCTCGCCAGTGCGGCTACGGCCTCGGTGACCGCCTGCCGCAGCTCGGCCGGGCCGAGTACCTCCGCCTCCGGGCCCAGTCGGAGCAGGTCGGTGACCGCGACGGGCTGGGATTCCACCGGCATGTCCACCTCGACCCAGCCCTTGTCGTCCGGTGGTCCGGCGTCGGCCAGGGCTTGTGTGCCGGGCGTGCCGAACTGCATCGGCAGCAGGCGCTGGGCCCGGGGGGAGATGCGCAGGCGGGCGGTGTCCTGGTGGAGTGCCTGTTCCAGGTGCCGGGAGGACTCCGCCCAGTGGGCGGCGAGGTCGAAGCCGGCGGGGCGTTCGAAGGTGTCCTCCGTGAGGTCCACGGTCACGAAGCGGGACATGCGGTACGTGCGTACGGTGCCGTCGGCGAGCGCCAGCAGGTACCAGTTGCCGCCCTTGAGGACCAGGCCCAGAGGGCGTAGCTCGCGGTGCACCTCGCCGCGCCAGCGCCGGTAGTGCGTGCGCAGCACCCGTTGGTCCCACACCGCTCGCGCGACCGGCTCGAGACACGGCACCGGGTCGGCGTCCCGGAACCAGGCGGGGGTGTCGAGGTGGAAGCGTTCCTGGATGCGGCGGGTGCGGTCGGCGAGTTCGGCCGGGAGGGCTGCGCGCAGTTTCAGCTGGGCGGTGGCCAGGACGGCGCCCAGGCCCAGGTCCTGGGCGGGGCCTGGTGCCCCGGCGAGGAAGAGGGCGTCGGCCTCGGCGTCGGTGAGGCCGGTCAGCCGGGTGCGGTAGCCCTCCATCAGGCGGTAGCCGCCGGCGGGGCCGCGGTCGGCGCACACGGGGACGCCAGAGGCGCCCAGTGCCTCGATGTCCCGGTAGACGGTACGCACCGACACCTCCAGCTCCGCCGCGAGTTCGGGGGCGGTCATCCGGCCGCGGTTCTGCAGGAGGAGGAGCAGGGAGAGGAGGCGGTCGGCGCGCATGCCGTCATTCTGCCGATCGGGTGCCGTACCTGACAGAAGGTGTCAGGTACGGGCGGCAGGGTGGCGGTACAGGCGCACACCGCTTCGTCGAAGGGAACCGCATGCCCACGCACACCGCCGGTCACATCTCCTACGCCAACTGGGAGGAGCGCACGGTCAGTCCGGAGGGGACGAGTCCGAAGCTCACCCGTGCCTCGGTCGTCAACGCCTTCACCGGCGGCATCGAGGCGGCCCGCACGACGTGTGAGTACACCATCGTCTACGTCACCGAGAAGACGGGGACGTTCACCGGCATGGAGCTGCTCGCCGGGCGGCTGGACGGCCGGGAGGGGAGCTTCGCGGTGGAGGAGCGCGGGTCGTTCGAGGAGGACGGTTCCGTTCTCTGTTCCTTCGAGGTGGTGCCCGGGTCGGGCACCGGGGAGCTGGCCGGGCTGCGCGGCTCGGGCACCTTCACGTACCGCCCCGGTGAGTCGCCTTTCCCGTACTCCTTCGACTACGAGCTGGGCTGACGCACCGCCATCGGCGCGCCCCTCTCCGCCTGCGCCGGTGGCGGCACCTTTCTGGTTACTGTGCTTTCCCTTGACTGGCAGAAACTTCCCGGATATGGGTGAGTTCTCGGAAGTTTCCTTCAGCGGACCTCCAGCGGATCCTTTCCGGAAGGAGTGCACGTGCACCAGACCGGCACGGGAAGCACGGGAAACACCGCACGGCCCTCCAGACGTACCGTCCTCGCCGCGACGGCGGGGGTCACCGCGACGGTGACGGTCGGCGGTACCGCGCACGCCGCACCCGGCGACAAGAAGCTCCGCGCCCTCATCTCCGGCATGACGCTGGAGGAGAAGGTCGGTCAGCTGTTCGTGATGCGGGTGTACGGGCACTCGGCCACCGCCCCCGACCAGGCCGACATCGACGCCAACCTGAAGGAGATCGGCGTACGCACGGCCGCCGAGCTGGTCGCCAGGTACCGGGTCGGCGGCATCATCTACTTCACCTGGGCGCACAACACCCGGGATCCGCGGCAGATCGCGGAACTGTCCAACGGGATCCAGCGGGCGTCGCTCCAGCAGCCCCGCGGTCTGCCCGTGCTCATCGCCACCGACCAGGAGCACGGCGCCGTGTGCCGCGTCGGCAAGCCCGCGACCCTGTTCCCCGGCGCGATGGCGATCGGGGCGGGCCGCTCCCGCACCGACGCCCGCACCCTCGGCCGGATCTCCGGTGCGGAGCTGCGCGCCATGGGCATCCGCCAGGACTACTCCCCCGACGCGGACGTGAACGTCAACCCGGCCAACCCGGTCATCGGCGTACGCTCCTTCGGGGCGGACCCGCAGGCCGTGGCCGGGCTGGTGGCGGCCGAGGTGAAGGGGTATCAGGCGGCCGGGGTCGCGGCGACCGCCAAGCACTTCCCGGGGCACGGGGACACCGCCGTCGACAGCCACTTCGGCTTCCCCGTCATCACGCACAGCCGGGAGCTGTGGGAGAAGCTGGACGCGGTGCCGTTCCGGGCGGCGATCAGCGCGGGCATCGACTCGGTCATGACCGCGCACATCCAGTTCCCGGCCCTCGACGACTCCGGCGACCCGGCCACCCTCTCCCGGCCCGTCCTCACCGGCATCCTGCGCGGGGAGCTCGGCTACGACGGTGTCGTGGTCACCGACTCCCTCGGCATGCAGGGCGTCCGTACGAAGTACGGGGACGACCGGGTGCCGGTGCTCGCGCTGAAGGCGGGTGTCGACCAACTGCTCAACCCGCCGAGTCTGGACGTGGCCTGGAACGCCGTACTGCGCGCGGTGAAGGAGGGGGAGCTGACGGAGGCTCGGCTCGACGAGTCGATCCTGCGGATTCTGCGGCTGAAGTCGAGGCTGGGGCTGCTGGAGCGGCCGTACGTCGACGCGGCCGGTGTGCACCGGACGGTCGGCATCCCCCAGCACCTGGACACCGCCGACCGCATCGCCGAGCGCACGACCACCCTGCTGGTCAACGAGGGCCGGCTGCTCCCGCTCTCCCGCCGCACGCACCCCCGGCTGCTGGTGGTCGGCGCCGACCCGGCCTCGCCCTCCGGGACCACGGGGCCGCCCACCGGTGTCCTGGCCGCCGCCCTCACCGAACTCGGCTTCACGGCCACCGCCCTGCCGACCGGAACGGCCCCCTCCGATGCGACCGTCGCCAAGGCGGTCACGGCGGCGCGGGACATGGACGCGGTGGTCGTGGCGACGTACAACGTCACGGCGGGCAGCGGCCAGCAGATGCTGGTGGAACGGCTGGTCGGCACGGGCAGACCGGTGGTGGCGATCGCCGTCCGCAATCCGTACGACGTCGCGGTGCTGCCTTCCGTGAAGTCCTGCCTGGCTACCTACTCCTGGACCGACGTCGAACTTCGCGCCGCCGCGCGGGTGGTCGCCGGGCGGGTCGGACCGCGCGGAAGGCTGCCGGTGCCGGTGCAGCGGGCGGACGATCCGGCGCAGGTGCTGTATCCCATCGGCCATGGGCTGACGTACTAGACGTACGTCACGCATGGGGCGTAACCCCCACACGGGTCGGAAAGCCTCCGAAACGTCTGACGTGGCCCATCACCACGGGTCACGCTGGACAGGGGGTGTCCGAGGGGATGGGGTTGCGCGTGAGACGTTCTGTGGGGCTGGTGTGCGGGCTGCTCGCGCTGCCCCTCGCCCTGCTGACGGGCTGCCAGCGCGCGCCCGCCGCGCACGGCACACCGGCCGGGGCGGCCACCCCGGCCACCGGCTACGGCGCCCGGTTCCTCGCGGTCGGCGAGTGCAGCTCCTTCGGCACCGCCGGCTTCACCGAGGTGCCGTGCTCCGGTGAACGGGCGGCGGCCCGGGTCGTCGCCCGCCACGACGGCACCGCGAGCCACGGCCCGCTGTGCCCGCCCACCACCGACTTCGTCCTGCACATCGGCGCGCGGAGCCCGTCCTCGCCGAAGGGCGGGGACGGCACCGTCCCCCAGGGCTACGCCTGTATGCGCAACCTGGAACCCCCGCACCCCGGCGATCCCGGCCACGGTGGCGGCCCTCGCACCGTCCAGGGCGACTGCGTCTACGACTCAGGCGGCGGCCGGGTGCGCGAGACGGCGTGCGACGGCTCGGGCACCCGGAAACCCCGGTACAGGATCACGAAGGCGGTGCCGGCCCGCCGTCAGTGCCCGCCGTCGACGGCCCTGTACGTCCAGCTCGGCGGGCGTGATCCGGTGGGCTGCGCGCGCCGGTTGTGAGTACCCCGGAGAGTCAGCACAGGATCCAGCCCGAGCTCACCGAGCCGCGGCCCACCGAGCCTTTGATCCACACGCAGCGGTGGCCTGCGTGCACCGTCACCGGGCCGGCGTGGTGGGCGTAGCGGCCCTTGTCGACGACGGGACGGTTTCCGCGCGCCTGGACGCTGACCGACATCGCACGCTTGCCGCCGTTCTTCTTCGGGGTGGTGAGCGCGCACACGTAGCCGTTGCGCTTGTAGACGTGCACGGCTCCGGTGGAGAAGGGCAGGGTCTTCACCTCGCGCCCGGCGCAGGACGTCATCGCCGCCGCCTGGGCGCCGCCCGGCGCCACGAGGCCGAACACCCCGGACGCGGCCAGCACGGCCGCGCCGAGCGCCAGGCGCCGGCGTATCGCACCACTGTCCACTGTCGTTCCTCCGTACATAGGTCATGTACCAGCCATGAACGTACTGATGTACGGACGCACGACATATGTCGAATGGTTGCACGACGACCGCCTTCTCAGCGGGGCGCCCCCACCGGCTCCTCCGGTTCCGCCTGGCCGATGAACGTCCGCCACAGTTCGGCGTACCGGCCGTCCAGGGCGAGCAGTTCCTCGTGGGTGCCGTCCTCGGCGACGCGGCCGTGGTCCATCACCACGACCCGGTCGGCGCGGGCGGCCGTGGTCAGGCGGTGGGCGACGACGAGCGTGGTCCGACGGCCCGTCAGCCGGTCCGTCGCCTGGTTGACCTGGGCCTCCGTGGCCAGGTCGAGGGCCGCCGTGGCCTCGTCGAGAAGCAGGACGTCGGGGTCGACGAGTTCGGCACGGGCGAGGGCGATGAGCTGGCGCTGGCCCGCCGAGAGGTTGCGGCCGCGTTCGGCGACCTCGTGCAGGTAGCCGCCGTCGAGCGTGGCGATCATGTCGTGGGCGCCGACCGCCCGGGCCGCGGCCTCCACCTCGGCGTCGGTGGCGTCGGGGCGGCCGTAGGCGATGGCGTCGCGGACGGTGCCCTGGAAGAGGTACGCCTCCTGGGGAACCACCCCGAGGCGGTGCCGGTACGAGGTGAGGTCCAGGGCGCGCAGGTCGGTGCCGTCGACCGTGACCCGGCCGGCGGTGGGGTCGTAGAACCGGGCCACCAGCTTCACCAGGGTCGACTTGCCCGCGCCGGTCTCACCGACGAAGGCGACCGTCTGACCGGCGGGGATCGTCAGGTCGATGCCGGTCAGCGCCTGTTCGTCGGCGCCGTCCGCCGAGTCGTGGTCCTGGCCGTACGCGAAGTGCACGTTCTCGAAGGCGACGTCGCCCCGGAGCGAACGCACCCGCTGCGGCTGTCCGGTGGACTCGGTGGACGTCGGTTCCCGGAGCAGTTCCTGGATGCGGCCCAGCGACACCGTCGCCTGCTGGTAGCCGTCGAAGACCTGGGAGAGCTGCTGGACGGGGGCGAAGAACAGGTCGATGTAGAGCAGATAGGCGACCAGCGCGCCCGTCGTCAGCGTGGCCGCCTCGATCCGGCCCGCGCCCGCGATCAGTACGGAGGCCGCGGCGACCGAGGACAGCAGCTGGACGAAGGGGAAGTAGATCGATATCAGCCACTGGCCGCGTATGCGTGCGCGCCGGTAGCTGTCGCTGCGTTCGGCGAAACGGCGCCCGCCGTCCCGCTCGCGCCGGAAGGCCTGCACGATCCGCAGCCCGGACACCGACTCCTGGAGGTCGGCGTTGACCGCCGACACGCGCTCGCGGGCGAGTTCGTACGCCTTCACGCTGGCCCGGCGGAAGAAGTACGTGGCGACGATCAGCGGGGGCAGGGTCGCGAAGACGACCAGCGCGAGCTGGACGTCGATCACCAGCAGGGCGACCATGATCCCGAAGAAGGTGACGACCGAGACGAAGGCGGTGACCAGGCCCGTCTGGAGGAAGGTGGACAGCGCGTCGACGTCCGTCGTCATCCGGGTCATGATCCGGCCGGTCAGCTCGCGCTCGTAGTAGTCGAGGCCGAGCCGCTGGAGCTGGGCGAAGATCTTCAGGCGCAGGGAGTACAGGACGCGTTCGCCGGTGCGGCCGGTCATCCGGGTCTCGCCGACCTGCGCGGCCCACTGCAGGGTCACGGCGAGCAGGGCGAGCAGCGAGGCCGACCAGACGGCGCCGAGGGCCATCCGGGTGACGCCCTGGTCGATGCCGTGCCGGATCAGGATCGGCAGCAGCAGGCCCATGCCGGCGTCGACGGCGACGAGCAGCAGGCTGACGAGGAGGGGCCGGCCGAAGCCGTGGAGCAGGCGCCTGAGGCCGTAGGAGTCCTCCGGGCGCACCGCGCGCGCCTCGTCGATGTCCGGGGTGTCCGTGGCCGGGGGCAGCGCCTCCACCTGGGCGAGGAGCTCGGGGGTGGCCGGGGTTCCGGCGAGGGCGGTGTCCTTCGGCTCGCGGTCGCCGGTCCACAGGTGGGGGGTCACGCCCCGCTCGGCGTCGAACTCGGCGTCGAGTTCGTCCCGGACGGAGGTGTCCTCGTCGGGCGCGGCGGGCTGGGCGTGGCCCGGGGAGACGCCGCCGAGCTCGTCGGGGTCGGTGAGCAGGCGGCGGTAGAGGGCGGAGCGTTCCTGCAGTTCCTCGTGGGTGCCGATGTCGGCGAGGCGGCCGGCGTCGAGGACGGCGATACGGTCGGCGAGGTTGAGGATGGAGCGGCGGTGGGCGATGAGCAGGGTGGTGCGGCCCCGCATGACCTGCTTCAGCGCCTCGTGGATCTCATGCTCGACGCGGGCGTCCACGGCGGAGGTGGCGTCGTCCAGGACCAGCAGCCGGGGGTCGGTGAGCAGGGCGCGGGCGAGCGCGACGCGCTGGCGCTGGCCGCCGGAGAGGGTGAGGCCGTGCTCGCCGACCTTGGTGTCGTAGCCCTCGGGCAGCTCGGCGATGAAACGGTCCGCCTGGGCGGCGCGGGCGGCGGCCTCGATCTCCTCCTGGGTGGCGTCGGGGCGGCCGTAGGCGATGTTGGCCCGGACGGTGTCGGAGAACAGGAAGGAGTCCTCGGGGACCAGGCCGATCGCGGCGCGCAGTGAGTCGAGGGTCAGCTCGCGGACGTCGTGGCCGCCGACCAGGACGGCGCCGTGGGTGACGTCGTAGAAGCGCGGCAGGAGGAGGGAGACGGTGGACTTGCCGGAGCCGGAGGAGCCGACGACGGCGAGGGTCTCGCCGGGGCGGATCTCGAAGCTCAGGCCCTGGAGCACAGGGTGCTCATCCGCGTATCCGAAGGACACGTCGTCGAACTCGACGGTCGCGGGGGCGTCCGCGGGGAGGGCCTTGGTGCCGTCCTTCATGGAGGGCTCGGTGTCGATGAGCTCCAGCACGCGTTCGGTGCCGGCACGGGCCTGCTGGCCGACGGTGAGGACCACGGCGAGCATGCGGACCGGGCCGACGAGCTGGGCGAGGTAGGTGGAGAAGGCGACGAAGGTGCCGAGGGTGATGTGGCCGCCCACGGCCAGCCAGCCGCCGAGTGCCAGCATGGCGGCCTGGCCGAGCGCGGGCACGGCCTGGAGGGCGGGGGTGTACCTGCTGTTCAGCCGGATGGTGCGCAGGCGTCCCGCGAAGAGGCGGCGGCCGACCTCGCGGAGTTTTCCTGTCTCCTGCTCCTCCTGCCCGAAGCCCTTGACCACGCGTACGCCGCTGACGGCCCCGTCGACCACTCCCGCGACGGCGGCGGCCTGGGCCTGGGCGTACCAGGTGGCGGGGTGCAGCCTGGAGCGGCTGCGCTTGGCGATCCAGTACAGCGCGGGGGCGACCGCGAGGGCGACCAGGGTCAGCGGCAGCGACAGCCAGGCCATGATGACCAGGGAGATCAGGAAGAGCAGGACGTTGCCGATGGTCATCGGCAGCATGAAGAGCAGGCCCTGGATGAGCTGGAGGTCGCTGGTGGCCCGGCCGACCACCTGCCCGGTGGACAACTCGTCCTGGCGGCGGCCGTCGAGGCGGGTGATCGTCCCGTACATCTCGGTGCGCAGGTCGTGCTGGACGTCGAGGGCGAGACGGCCGCCGTAGTAGCGGCGGACGTAGGCCGAGGCGTAGACGAGGAGTGCGGCCGCGACGAGGGCGCCCGCCCAGGGGGCCATGTCCCGGCTGTGGTCGCCGATCACGTCGTCGATGATCACCTTGGTGATCAGCGGGACGAGCGCCATGACGGCCATGCCGGCGAGCGAGGCGCCGAGGGCCAGGACGACGTCCTTCGGATAGCGCCACGCGTATCCGGCCAGTCGCCGTGCCCATCCCCGTTGCGGTGTCACGCGGTGCCCTCCGGTTTTCGTCCTGGTCTACCGGAAGGCATCAACGCCCACGGAAGCGGATTTCATCCCTCCGCAACAATCGGGGGCGGTGCGCGGCGCGAGCGGTTGCGCTGTTGGGGTGCTCAGTGGCCGGTGTCTGGTGTGCTGGGCGCGGCGGAGAGGGCGGCGGCCAGGGAGAATTTCGCCGTGACGAACAGTGCGGTGGACCGGTCGGAGGGTTTCGGTGAGCGGCTTCTGGGGTTGTTGCTGGACCAGTCCCACCTGGTGCCGCCGCATCTGATGGCTCCGCTGATCGCGGAGCGGGTGGCCAGGATCGGCGGGCGCGAGGTCTCGGTGCTGCTGCAGGACTACGCACAGGAACTGCTGGTGCCGTTGCCGGGCCGGAAACTGGTCATCGGCGCGCCTGAGGCGATCAGTGATTCGATCGCCGGACAGGCCTTTCTGAAGGCGGACATCGTCGAGGTTCCGCAGAACGGCGCGGTCCGGATGTTCCTGCCGATGCTGGACGGCAGCGACCAGATCGGCGTACTGGCCCTGACACTGGACGAGGTGGACGACGACGACCGGCGCCTGCTGCGCAGGCTCGCCAGCCTGGTCGCCGACATGATGGTCACCAAGCACGCCTACACCGACCTGTTCTTCCTGGCCCGGCGCAGACAGCCGATGAGCGTGGCCGCGGAGATGCAGTGGACCCTGCTGCCGCCGCTGGCGATGTCCGTGCCGCAGGTCGAGGTGGCCGGCATCCTGGAGCCCGCCTACAACGTCGCCGGCGACAGCTTCGACTACGCCCTCAACGACAGCATCCTGCACGTGGCCGTCATCGACGCGATGGGCCACGACCTGGACGCCGCCACCATGGCCACGGTCGCCATCGGCGCCTACCGCCACGCCCGGCGCGGCGACATCAGCCTGGCCGAGAAGTACGCCTTCATGGACCAGGCCGTCACCCGGCAGTTCGGGCCCGACCACTTCGTCACCGCGCAGATGATGCACCTGAACGTGGTCAGCGGCCACCTGGAATGGGTCAACGCCGGCCACCCCGCCCCTCTGCTGATCCGCGACCACCGGGTGGCGCAGGCCTTGCACAGCCCGACCACCCTGCCGGTGGGCTTCGGCGGCGAAACGCCCCGCATGAGCGAAATGCAGCTCCAGCCCGGCGATCGGCTGCTGTGCTACACGGACGGAGTGATCGAGGAGCACGAGTCCGGCGGTGAACCGTTCGGCGAGCAGCAGCTCATCGACTGTGTCAACCGCATGAGCGAGGCCGGAGAGGGAGTACGGGCGGCGGTGCGCCGGCTGTCCCACACGCTGAAGGCCGAACGCGGCGGACGCAGCAGCGACGACGCCACCCTCTTCCTCATCGAGTGGCGCGGAGGCACCGCCGACCACGTCACCGAGCTGGAATGACCGTCACCGAATACGCACCCGCAGGTGGTAGAAGCGCGTCGTCTGCACCGCGTTCTGGTTGTCGTCGCTGACCAGCAGGACCTGCAGGCGGCCGCTCGTACGTCCCGTGACCACCATCCCCTCGATGTTGTCGAGGAGGGGGTTGGGCTGGGGCTGCCTGGCGGTGGCGCCCAGCGTCGGGCAGGTGGCGATGTCGGTGAGCAGGGTCTTCCTGATCAGGCGGACGCCGGCCTGACCGGTCAGGTTCTCGATGCCGCTGGTGTCGGTGGCGCGGCGCGGGTCGGCCAGATAGAGGCGGACCGTGTTGCCGACGCCGGAGGTGAAGCCCCGCTCGAGGACCAGCAGGCGGCCGTCGGGGGTCGCCTGGACCTCGGGGACGCCGAGTCCGGGGTCGGTGCGGTAGGCGTACTGGGCGCCGAGCCTGAAGTGGTCGCCCTTCGTCCGCTGCCAGGTCTGGAAACGGACGATGCCGGCGGTGTCGCCGGAGAGCGCGTACTCCATGGACGCCAGCAGGATGCGGCCGCCGGGGAGCAGGGTCAGCCCTTCGAAGGTGCCGTTGGACTGGGCACGGCCCGCCGGCGCGACCTGGAGTGAGCCCGGCACGGGCAGGCGGTCGAGGATCTCGCCCTCGCGGGAGTAGCGGCGTACGGACGGCTCGGTCTCGGAGGTGATCAGGCGGGTGCCGTCCCGGTCGACGACCAGGCCCTCGGAGTCGAGCGCGGCGCCGTTCTCGTCGGCGAGGGGGACGACGGCCTTCGGCGCGAGCGTCTTCGCGTCCAGGGAGAACAGGGACGAGCGGTCGGAGAGGGCGGCGAGCGTGCCGATGGGGGTCCCCCCGCTCGAGCGAAGCCGAGAGTGGGGGAGGTCCACGGCGAGCGCGGAGAAGTTGCCGACGAAGGTGCCCTGGTACGTCGTCTTGTCGAGCGCGTCGGAGAAGCGGTCGATCGAGACGGCGGGCGAACAGGCATGGCCGACGGCGGCGTCGGCAGGCCCGGCGGCGGACAGGCAGGTGGCCGCCGCCAGGCCGGCGGTGAGGGTGGCGAGTACGGTTCTCAGGCGCATGCCGGTCACCGTAGGACGGTCCGGTGACCGGCGGGAGACCGCCTCGTGAAGCGTCGGCCCCTTTCGGTGACCGGGCGTCAGCCCTGTTCCGGCACCGCCACGAACGCCTCGCGGGGCGTGCTGGTCGGGGTGTAGGTGGTGACGCCGGACGTGGTCGGCACCAGGTCCTTGTGGATGGCCTTGGCGACGTTCTGGATGGTGGTGACGCCGTAGTCCATGGTGCTGTTGTCCTGCGTCAGCACGGAGATCATGTAGTCGTGTCCGGCACCGTTGAAGGTGCCGAGGCTGTGCACCCGCCAGCCGTGCGTGGCGCGTTGCAGCCAGCCGTTCTTGACGTGCACGGCGACGGTGGACGGCGCACCGGCGGGCGTGCCCCAGCGCTGCGAGGAGATGACCTGGCCCATCAGCTTCAGGATGTACGCGCGGGAGTTGTCGCTCAGCACCGCGTTCTTGGCGGTGATGAGCTGGAGCAGCTTCTGCTCGTCGGTGACGTTCTCCTGGGTCAGTCCCCAGTAACCGTCCGTGCCCGGCGTGGTCTTCGTCATGCCGGCGGCGGCCAGGAAGCCCTTGATCTTCGTCATGCCCAGCTGCTTCCACAGCCTGGTGGTCGCGGCGTTGTCCGACTGCGTGATCATCGCCTTGGCGAGCGACTGCTCAGTGGTCGTCAGATACCGGTTGTGCTTCTTGGCGTCCCACAGCAGCGTGGCGAGGACGGTGACCTTGACGGTGCTGGCCGAGTCGTAGGACGTGGTCGCGCGCAGGGTGCAGGTCGTCTTGGTGGAGCGGTCGTAGAGACCGACGGCGACGGTGCCCTTGCGGTTCGCGAGGGCCGCCGTGATGTCCTTCTTCAACTTGTCGGCCAGGCCCGCCTTGGCGGACGTACAGCTGACCGTGGGGGTCGTCGCGGCGGCCGGGGTGGCGGCGACGACGCCCGGTATGAGCACCGCGGCGCCGACAGCGGCCGCCAGTACTCGGGCCCTTCTGGAATTCCCGTGAGTCATGCATCTGATGACTCACAGGTTCGAGTGAATGGTTGTACGAGGGCGAGTGATCGTTGGGCAAAGGCTCTACGACGAGTTGGCCGACGGGCATGACCGGCCCCTGTGCGTATTCACAGGCGGCGGCCAGGTGCGCCACAGCCCTCACCCACGCCCGCCCGGCAGGCTGCGCCCGTGACATCTGCCACCGATCCACATCCCCGACCGACCGTGACCCCTGAGCCGTCGGCGCCCGCCCCGTCCGCGGCGGCCCCGGAGGCGGCACCCCGCTGGTCGCTCCCCGCGCTGATCGCGATCCTGATCCTCGCGGCGGTGCTCTACTCCTGGAACCTCTCCGGTTCCAGCCTCAACAGCTTCTACAGCGCGGCCGTCTACAGCGGAACGAAGAGCTGGGAGGCGTGGTTCTTCGGCTCGCTCGACGCGGGCAACTTCATCACCGTCGACAAGCCGCCGTTCGCGCTCATGATCATGGGTCTGTCCTGCCGGATCCTCGGCTACGGCACCTGGCAGATGATGGCCCCCGAGATCGCGGCCGCACTGGGCACCATCTGGATCCTGCACGCTTCCGTGAAGCGGGTCTTCGGACACGCGGCGGCCGCCATCGCCGCTCTCGTCCTGGCGCTGACCCCGATCACGGTCGCCATCAACCGGGACAACAACCCCGACACCGTCCTCGTGTTCCTGATGGTCGCTGGCGCGGCACTCGCCCTGCGCGCCACCCGCGACGACAGGCTGCTGCCGCTGCTCGGCTCCGCGGTCTGCTTCGGTCTCGCCTTCAACACGAAGATGCTCCAGGGCTACATCGCCCTGCCGGCCGTCTTCGCCGTGTACGTGTACGCGTCGAGGCTCGGCCGGCGGAAGAAGGCCGTGAACCTGGCGCTGGCCGCCGTTGCCCTGGCCGTCTCCAGTTTCTGGTGGGCCACGGCCGTGTCGCTGGTGCCCGCCGACGACCGGCCGTACATCGGCGGCTCGACCGACGGCAGCGCCTGGAACCTGATCATGGGGTACAACGGCCTCGGGCGCGTGTTCGGCGGCGAGGGCAACGGCGGTGGAGGCGGTGGCGGGGGCGGCACCTTCGCCGGGACCGCGGGCATCGGCCGGATGTTCAACGACATCCTCGGCGGGCAGATCTCCTGGCTGATCCCCTTCGCGGCGATCGCCTGCGTCGGCGGCCTGGTGCTGTGCGGCAGGGCCCCGCGCACCGACCTCACGCGCGCCGCGCTGGTGCTGTGGGGTGGCTGGCTGGGCCTGCACTACCTGACCTTCGCCATGGCCGAGGGCACCATGCACCCGTACTACACGACCGCGCTCGCCCCCGGCATCGCGGCCCTGACCGGTGCCGGTGGCGTCATGCTGTGGCGTGCCTTCCGCGGCGGTGACGCGCGCTGGTCATGGGTGCTGCCCGCCGGACTCGCCGTCACCGGTGTCTGGGCGACCGTGCTGCTGCGCCGGGCCTCCGGCTGGAACACCTGGCTGTGGCCGGCCGTCGGCGGGCTCATGGCCCTGGCCGTCGTGGGCCTGTTCGTCTTCCGTTCCGGCAACCGGGCGCGGCTGCTCGCCGCGTCCGTGGCCGCGGCGATCGTGGCGGCCCTCGCCGGCCCGACGGCCTACGCGGCCTCGCCTGCCTTCGCGTCCTCCAGGGGCGGGGGCATGGGCGGTACCAACCCGACGGCGGGCCCGTCCACCGGCAACGGCGGCCCCGGTGGGGGCGGTCCCGGCGGCGGGATGCCCGGCGGCAGCCGGCAGGGCGGCCAGGCGAGCGGGGAGCTGCCCGGCGGCGGGCAGCCCGGGCAGATGACGCCCGGCGGGGGCGACGGCGAACTCCCGCAGGGCGGTGCGCCTGGCGGCCAGGGCGCGGGTCGACCGGGCGGGCAGGGCGGCGAGTTGCCCGGTGGCCGGCGCGGCGGCTTCGGTGGCGGTGGCACGGGAGGCATGGGGGGCATGGGAGGTGCCGACAGCGGGCTCGTGTCGTACCTGGAGAAGCACCAGGACGGCGCCAAGTGGCTCCTTGCGGTGTCCAATTCGCAGAGCGCCGGACAACTCATCATCAGCACCGGCAAGCCGGTCATCTCCATGTGGGGCTTCACCGGCTCCGACCAGGCGATGACCCTGGCCAAACTCAAGGAGCTCGTGAAGAAGGGCGAGCTGCACTACATCCAGCTCGGCGGCGGAGGTATGGGCGGCAACAGCAGCCTCAACCAGCAGATCACCGCCTGGGTGGAGAAGAACGGCACGGCGGTGAAGGAGAGCGCGTACAGCAAGAGCGCCTCGTCAGGCTCCTCGTCGTCGAGCACTTCGTCGCGGAACAGCCAGTCGACGATCTACCGCCTCGACCCGTCCGACGTCGGCTGACACGGACGCAGGTGAACGGCCGACGGCCCCCGACCACCCGGTCCGGGGCCGCTTCGGTGTGTCAACTCGCGTGGACGCGGGGTGAATTGTCGGCACCGGTCATCTGATTGACATGTTCGATTCATTTACATGGCTACATGTCCATGCCACGCTCCCGTCTGCCGCCTCCGTTCAACCCGCGTAGATGGGACCCCACACATGCTGGCGACACGCATACGGCGCTGGAAGCCGGTGGCGCTCACCACCGCCGCCGTCCTGGTCGGCCTCACCGCCCCGGCCCTGACGGCGGCTCCGGCCGCCGCCACGACGACCTCGTACGACTCGACGTACTACAAGAACGCGATCGGTAAGACCGGCACCAGCCTGAAGTCGTCCCTGCACACGATCATCAGCAGCCAGACCAAGATCTCGTACTCCGCGGTCTGGAACGCGCTGAAGGTCACCGACCAGGATCCGAACAACAGCAACAACGTGATCCTGCTGTACAGCGGTGTCTCCCGCGCCAAGTCCCTCAGCGGGGGCGACACGGGCGACTGGAACCGCGAGCACGTATGGGCCAAGTCCCACGGCGACTTCGGCGAGGTGACCGGTCCCGGCTCGGATCTGCACCACCTGCGTCCCGCGGACGTCCAGGTCAACAGCATCCGCGGCAACAAGGACTTCGACAACGGCGGCAGCGCGGTCAGCGGCGGGGGCGGCAGCCTCACCGACTCCGACTCCTTCGAGCCGCGCGACGCGGACAAGGGCGATGTGGCCCGGATGATCCTCTACATGGCGGTGCGCTACGAGGGCGACGACGGCTTCGCCGACCTCGAACCCAACGAGAAGGTGAACAACGGCAGCGCCCCCTACATCGGCAGGCTCTCCGTCCTCAAGCAGTGGAACGACGAGGACCCGCCGAGCGCCTTCGAGAAGAAGCGCAACCAGGTCATCTACGACTCCTACCAGCACAACCGCAACCCGTTCATCGACCACCCGGAGTGGGTGGACGCGATCTGGTAGGCCGGTCGTACTGGTTCTACTAGTTCGCTCACACAGGTGAGACCGATCTTGGACTCGGGCGTGTCCCCGCGTCCGGACAGGAGCATGGCGGCGCCCCCCCCCGCCCCCCCGGGGGCCCCCCTACCATTTCGGTGTTTTTTTTTTCGTTTTTGTGGTGGTGGCACGCCGCCCGTGTAGCGGGGGGCCCCCCCGTAAAGGCGGGCCCCACCCCGGCCC